>JALSQX010000075.1 GCA_026985075.1 Blastocatellia bacterium
GCTCCGACTTCGCTTGTTTTAGGTCTAGCAGGCCGTTGAGAAATCGAGTTTTCGTCCGTCGAACTGAATGGAAGGGCGGAGGAGAAGGTGGGGCGACATCTCACCGGATTCCTCCGACTCATTGAAACTTCGGCCCCCTATGCGCCGGAAGAGGGTCGCAAATCTGGCCAGTGCGGCGAGAAGAGCCTTGAGGAGGCCCAGGGCTCCCTGAAGCCGCTTGGGTTTCCCAACTCCGAATAGCTGCCTCATCAGGATGCTCAGGTTGAAGGCGGACATTTGTATGAGGAGTCGCTTCTTGATGTTCTCGTGATGTCGAAGGTGAGTCCGCCGCATCCCTCCGCTGTTGAATAGGTGCTCCATGGGGCGCTCCAGCAATTCTCCGCGCTTGCGTAGGAGCCCCTTTCCCTTTCTCCGCTTGAGCCGCTTTCTGTTTCGGTAGACTGCGTCTCGCTCGGCCTTCTTGTTCTTCCAGTTCCGCCTCCCCCGGTTCGGCTCCGATATGTAGCTTCGGATCTCTGCTTCTTCGAGGCCCATCAGCGTCTCGTTTGAGTGGTAGCCCTTGTCGGCGGTCGCTTCCTCGATCCTCTCGTTGACCTTCTTCTTGAGCTCGTCGTCGCCCTCCTCCCGGACCTTCTGAAGGTTCTCGTCCGCGTCGGCCAACGTCTCTTCGAGCGTCTCCGTGTCTCCGCGTGCTCCTCCATTGAGCGACGAACCCAGAATCGCTCCCGTCTCGAGATCGACCGCGTGCTCGTGCTTGTGGGCCATCCTTGTGCCGCCCTTCTTCATCTTCATGATCTCCGCGTCCGGCTCGTGCGGGTTCACCCAGTCCTTGTTGGACCCCTTCTTCTTGCGCTTGCGGTCAAGCCTCGCGAGGTCTTCACGCGTCGGCGTCTCGATCCCAGACTTCTTGGCCAGCTCGACGAGGAACTCGTTGTAGGACTGGCCATCCTCGCGCCGCACGAGCGACCGCAGCGCTGCGTTCGCCTCGAGCGTCGTTGCGTCGACGCCGACCGACTTCCCCTTCACCAGCCCGTGCTCTGCGAGCTTGCCCAGGATCATCGTGAAGACCTCTTGGTGGGTCTCGACGTCCAAACGGCGCCGGATGTTCGACAAGCTCGAGTGGTCGGGCGTCGACTTCCCGAACGAGATCCCCAGAAAGCCACGAATGCTCAGCGAGTCCGCCACCCGCCACGCAATCCCGCGTTCGCTGTCTATCCCCTCGAAGAAGCCCACCATCAGGCACCGGAAGTACACCCCCGGAGGAATACTCGGCCGGCCTCGCCTCTCGGCGTAGAACTTCCTGCACAGTTCCTCGACCCGCCGGTCGAAGTCGACTCCTCGAAGTACCTTCTCCAGCGCCTCGTAGAAGGGATGCCCTGCTGCCTTCCGCACGGTCTCGTGCGGCACGAACAGGTCCACCTGGTCCGCCCCCTTCTTGCCCATCGACATCTCTTAGATCCTAGCGAAACTCCCCCGCCACCGCGATCCCTTCGCTGGGCCAGAGCAGGACTTTTTCAACAGCCTGCTAGCGAAACTCCCCCGCCACCGCGATCCCTTCGCTGGACCAGAGCAGGACTTTTTCAACAGCCTGCTAGTGCCCTGGATCGGT
>JALSQX010000076.1 GCA_026985075.1 Blastocatellia bacterium
CTATTGAGGGTTCTCCTAAAGCAGCTGTAGCTCAGGGAGCAACAATTTCCCACAACACAGATAGATGGTCGCGATCAAAGGCTCTGCGGAATGAAAGCCGAAAGCGCGGTGGCTGAGCATGCGAATCTTGCTGTTCATTCCCTCAGCAATACCATTGGTCACGCGGTGCTCAAGGAAGCAGCGAATGCCCTGAAAATGGTCGCGAATCGTGCGGCTGAGTTTCACAAACGGCTCGAGGCGTGAACGAGATGCCCACGCCATCCATTGCTTCAGCCCCACGATTGGATTGGTGTGGCAACTCAGTACGTCGAGCAGGTTCTCCTTGAGCAAGTATGCGCGTCCGAGGGGCTGTGTTGGGCGCAACTGCGAGATCGCCGCCTGATGCTTTTCCGGGAGATTGTCGAGTCGGTAGCGCGTGGGAGCGAGCATGCCTTTGATCGCCTTGGCCTTGGCAGGCTCGTCGGCCTTGAGTCCACGAACCTCGCTGCGGCGCACCTCATCGAGAGCCGCGTTTGCCATCTGAGCGATGTGAAAGTGGTCGAAGGCGACCTGGGCATTCGGTAGGTACTCCCTGGCTGCCTTCTTGAAGGCCGCCGACATGTCCATCGTGATGATCTCGATGAGCGCACAGCGCTCAGGACCAAGCTCCTCGAAGCACGCTCCAAGCGTCTCGCTGCTCTTGCCTTCGCCGACCCAGATCACACGACGACGATCGTGGTCGGTCACCACGGTCAGGTAGCGATGGTGCTTCCTAAAGCTTATCTCATCGACACTTATGCGACGCAGGCCGTCGAAGCGGCCTGGGTCCAGAAGCTCCTTGACGAGGCGTCTTGCGATCGACCCAACCGTCACCCATGAGATGCCGAACAAGGCTGCGATGGCAGTATGGTCCGTCTTCTGCGCCATCAGCCCAACAGCATCCTCAAAGGGCCGAGTGAAGTCGCTGTCATGCCGCGCCCACGGCACTTGCTCGGTGACGACCTTGCTACAGGAAGGGCAGCGCATGCGGTGAATCGTGGCTTCTAGCCGAGTCTTGCTGCCCCAGAGCCCCAGATGCCTCCAGCTCCGAACGCTGCTGGACATGCGTCCACGCTTACGTTTGCCGCAGTGCGGACAGGTCAAGAGCTTCGCACGCTTCTTCACGTTGATGCGCAGCTCGCCATCGCCGAAACGAACAGACCGAACCCAAAGGCCCTGGAGGCCGAGAAGCTTTCCGAATAGCGTTGTGATGCGCACCGATGGATCTCGCACTGTGGTCCACGCGCCGAGTGGCTACACACCATGCTCGACGCAAATCGGTGCGCACTTTTCCAACACGACCCCGTCGGCGCAAGCTCCCTCTGCCTTGGGCTTTCGAAGCTGGAAGGGCGCCCGTCAACTCTCCTGCTCCGTCAGCCTCAGCGTCGGCTTGCCTTTGTGCGACCGACGCTGAGGCTGACGGAGCAGGAGAGCCGACCGACATTCGAAATTCTGGGGGGAAGACTTGTGCGAACGTCGAGCGCTCTTTGCGATGCCGCGAATCGACGCTACGCTGCAGTCTTCAGGCGCTACGAGTGATTTCTTGGGATCGGCTCAGCTACAGCTCGTTTAGGAGCGCCCTATT
>JALSQX010000077.1 GCA_026985075.1 Blastocatellia bacterium
CCACCAATGTTTTTGCATCTTTAGCATCTCTGCGGTGCGTTGGCCGGTGCGCAAATCTTCCGCCGGGAAGCGTTTTGCCGGGCTGCCGCCGATGTGGTAAAATCCACTCCCCTGGAGTGATCCTTCCAGGATCGGGTCCGGCTGCTTTCCAGGGGCGATGTCCCTGGCTATGGCATTCAGCCCTTTCAGGGCTCATGTGATACACTTCAGACGGCTTCGGCACTCGGACCTCAAAGCCCGGACTAAGAGCCTGTCCTAAATTCGGACGAAGAAGGGAGGAGAGAACTGGACAGAATCAAGTCTGTCCCACCTTTTGGGAGAAGTTCTGAACATTTTCGTTCAAAAAGGGCCTGGATGGTAGTCAGAGGGCCCGGAGGAGTGTACCAACTTTTCATGTCGCCGGCGGTGCGAGCGAGGTGCTCCCTGAGGGAGCCAGCCCATGGTTCTTCCGCTTCGCTCTGGACGGCTGGGGACGCGGTTGATGAAATTGTGGGAATCAGCAGCCAGTTGCCAGTGGAATGATGGAAGGCGACCCACGTCTGGCCTGATTTCTGGGAAGAACCGAGATTCGAAAAGGAGGACTCTGATCATGAAATGTTTGCCATCTCGGCAAGGGCGCAAGCGCCGACTTCTTCTCAGAGGAGTCATCGCGCTCTTGCTCGCACTCACCTTGATCACGCCCGCTCGCGCTGATGATGAGCGAGGCTCGACCACTCCCACCGGTTGGTGGTGGCTCCACGGCGTTTCTGCGGATCAGATCAAAGAGAGAATCGACCAGGGCTTCCGCCTCATCGACCTGGAGGTCGAGCAGACCTCGCCGCTTCGATTCAGCGCAGTGTTTGTCAAGAACCAGGGGGTGCACCAGAAAACGTGGTGGTGGTATTTCGGTGCTACCAGAGACTTCCTGGCCAGTAAGCTGCAACAGCACCGGGCTCGCCTTCTCGATCTGGAACCGTACGAAGTGAACGGTCAAACGCGGTTCGCGGCCGTGCTCGTCCGCAACACCGGGTCCCAAGCCAAAGCGTGGTGGTGGTATTGGGGCGTGAGTACCACCAGCTTCATCACCTCGAAGCTCAGTCAAAATGGCGCGCGCCTCATTGATATCGACACATATTTCATCGGTGGCCAGCGCCGCTACAGCGCTGTGATGATCCGCAACGCGGGCGCCGATGCTAAGGCGTGGTGGTGGTATTTCAATGTCTCGCCCAGCTTCATTGCTTCGAAGCTCCAGCAGCATCGAGCACGACTGGTCGATATTGAGCGACACACGTCCAGCACGTTCACGGTCATCATGGAGCGGTCGCAGGGCGAGCCCTGGTGGTGGTACTACGGTGTCAGCGGGCAGCAGGTCAACGAGCTATTGGCGCAGAACGGCGCGCGCCTCATTGACATCGAGTCTTACCGGGTCAATGGTCAGAAGCGCTTCGCCGTGCTCATGCTCAACAACTCGAATGCGCTGACTACCCGAGTCGGTCAGATGTTGCGAGCGGGCACCGATGGAGCCTCTGGACTCTATCTGAAGCGCATCAACGGTCCTGTCCTCGCCTCGCTCCAGGCGACGAGGGCCTTCGAGCCGGCCAGCGCGATTAAGGTGCTCATTCACGTGCATGCGATGCTTCAAGTCCAGAACGGCAACGTCACCCTCCAGACTCAAGTTCCGTGGAAGGGAGACCCAAGCAAGTACAATGCGCTAGGCAACTATATGTGCGGGGGCAATGATTGTTACAGTGACAATACAGTCGATGAGTCCGATGCGCTCGAAGATGCCTTGCGGTTGATGATGGAGTGTTCGGACAACGCCCTGACGCAAGCCCTGCGGGACTTTTTCGGCGATGCTCACATCAACGCTACCCGCCAGATGCTCGGCATGACGAATACTCGTCTGCGACATTCGATCGGATGCGGTCAAGAGGCGGTGAACAACCCCAATCGGCTGACACTGGTTGACGTTGGGCGCCTGCACGAGAAGGTGGCCACGGGCCTGCTGACGCCGACCAACCGGGAGACCTTCTATGATTTGATGCTCAATGGCCTGTTCCCAAAGATGGATGATATCATCGCTGAGGAGGCCGTGGCGCTGGGCCTGTCAAAGGAAGACGAGGATGCTTTCAGGAGCGAGGTGGACATAGCGTATAAAGGCGGCAGCTACGGATTGCCGAACGGCAAGAGCTACCGGTCGGTAGCAGGCTGGGTGCAGCTTCCGTTCATCAGCAACGGGAGCTTGAGTCACCGCCAGTACGTCTTCGGCATCTTCATCGACCGGGCGACCACGATCAACATCAATGTCCGCGATGCTGCATCCGAGTTGCTCCGAGATGAGATTCGCGCGGCCCTGGAGACGTTCAAGCCCTGAGAGCTTGAATACATGGTGGTTACCGCCCGCGATCTCGGTCGTCTGAACTTGACATTGATCAGACTACCGACGTAACGGGCGGTCGCTCTTGCGCCTTTTTTTAGCGCCCCGGTCCCGCGGAGCGTGGCCCCCGCTTTCCGGGGCCATAGGTGCCAGATTCCGGTCGGTCATGTCCATGAGTGCATGGAGACGATTCCATGCTGCCCTGAAGGGGCTCCAATAGCCGGGAGGAGCCCAAAGGGCGTCACCCCGACCGCTAGCCCCCTCACCCGATGGGCACCCTGAAAGGGTGCTCCTGAGACCGGGGGTGGCGAGCTCGCGCCCTGACCCCCGGATATGGAGTGGGGCCCCTTCAGGACCCATGACTGACGGCTTATCCTGGCACGTCGGCATGTGCAGCGCTCCCGGCAGCAGTTGCCGTCTTTCAGGGCCCCTTGACTGACGGCTTATCTTGGCGCGTATGCCTTCCGGTACCTCCGGGGATCACCTCAGCCTGATGACGTGCGGCGGAATCGACTATGTCTATGCCTGTCAGGGACTCACCAGCGCGGCGGCCGAATCTTTACAAAAAAGCCGATCATGCTGAGGTGTAAAACCCGAACCCGTCCACCCGGGACGCTTCGGGCAGGACGATGGCCAGGACACAACCCGCGACGCGCTCGCGGGATGACCGATGAAGCCTCACCGCTTCAGGCTCCGTGGAAGATCCTTCGAGTGCTCCCGCACCAGTATGCGCGCCCTAAGATCCAGGGGGAGGGGGCGCCAGAACGGCGAAGATGACCGCCAGGACAGCCGCGGACACGCGCAGGCACTCCCGGTCGCCGTAGGAGCTCTGGAAAGAGGCCAGCAGCAATCGCAAGCAAACTGAGCTCGAACATCTGACGCCGCCCCGCCGGATCCAGGCTGCGACGCAGCGGCGACATCGACCGATCGTCGAGCGTAGATACCGTCGCCGTGAGGCCCGCAAAGATGGCTGCGAGTTCGCAAACTTGGAAGAGGGAGTCAGACTGTGCGGGCCTCTCAGAGCAGTGCCAGACCTGCAACCGGCGGTTCACTCTAACGGCTTCGTGAATGACCTGAGGCGCAGCCACGGGAACTCCTCAGCTCGGCTGCGACTCGCCACATGGACTAACCCACCACCTGGAGGAACTCGCCGCGCCGTCAAATCCGTTCACTCGGTGGGTGGCCGGCATCAGGTGTTCGCACGCCGGGCCCACCATGAGCAGCCGTACGTGCCCCCGCAACTGCCGGGAAAGCCGGGGATTTCACCGAACAGAACCATGATACGTCAAAAGCGAAGACGCTAGACAGGAGAGCCGAGGTCAGACCCTGCAAGCCTTCTCGGATTCGGCATAAACCCTTGGTGAGGCCATCAACGCCGAGCCAGGGTCAGACTCTGAAGCAGGCCTTCCCGGAAGAGAAGGCTGACAGCGAACACCGCGGTAATCATGAGGATGTCAACTGCGATTCATGGACCCCAGCACCAGGAGAGTTCGGACCAGCGATACCCCCGTAGAACAGTCCGACAGCACCATACCGCACCAGAGGACCCACCATCGGCAGATTGCCAGCGATAGACCTATCACGACCGCAATGAGAACCGCTCCCAGGAGGGCAGCCGAAACGCAGCGCACTCTGGATCTTAAGGCCGTTCGTGATCAAGGACTCGCTCGTCGGGTAGAGCGAGTCCAATATGACCCTCTGGGTCTTAAGGCCATTCGTGATCCATCTTCAGCTCGTTATCCTCGAGCTTCCGCGTCGTGGCCTCAGTCACCACTCATTGGCTCGGGGGAGATTTTATTTCAACAGCCACTCCTAGACCCCTCCAAGGCCTTGTGCTCCTCCAATTCAACGAGAGCCTCCGCGTAGCGCCCTTGGCGCTCCTTTTTGAAGAAGTCGTCACGCACCGGATGAACACACCCAAGACTGGCCATGATGAGCGACATGGCCATGTGAGGGATCAACATGGATGGGAACGCTGGTTTACCCTCAAGGTGAAAGAGGACCAGTGCACTGGAGAGAGCAAAACAGAAGATCGGGAGTATGGCATTGCCTATATCCAGACTGACGCCGACCACCACCCTTCTCTCCTCTTTGACCTGTCGTTCCCTCCGGCATTTGGCCTCGCGCGACGATTCAAGCCACTGTCTATGGTCGCTCAACTTGAGCCCGCAGCAGAGACGACGTGCTGGGAGAAGGTGTGGCCGAAGAAGAAACAGTCGCGGTGAAAGTCAAAGCCCCATCGGCGGAGGGATCGGAGTAGAGGTGGAAGCAGTCACAGTGGTAGGTGTAGTGGTTGCGTCCGTCGCAAACCGGCTTTCCGGCCGGGCTCCAGGGGCAGGGTCGAGTCGTCAGTGGGGTGATTCAGATTGCCGAGCAAGCCGTGTTGGGCTGGAGGGAGGACGGCCATGGTGAAGAGCAGATCTTCGAGCTGTTTGGGGAAGTCTTCACGCCGGAGCTGATCGGCCTTCCGGAGAAGTTCCCGCTGGAGATGGTGAGCGCCTGATCGAGGATCTGCTGGCAGCGAGCTTCTTTGTCGACCTTCTCCCGGTTGAGGTTCCGCCGATGGCGTCCCTTACACTGGACCGACGGCTTGAAGTGATGAGGGCAAGCCGGCGTGAACGGGTTGTCTTCAAGCTGGTCGATGAAGAGAGAGAAGGTCTCCATGGCCGAGGTATGATGGGAGCAAACCGGGCCGGGATGCTGACATTCCCAATCCCTTCGCCACCCTAGCCGCCGGTATGATGGCGAGCAAAGCGGGCCGAGATGGCCAGCTTCGATGCGCTGTCGGGGTAGAACGGCGTGAAGCCATGGTAAAACGCAAAGCCAGCCGGGATGGTCAGCCCAGGGCCGGGTTGTGGACACACTGAGAGAGACTCTCATACCGCAAGGATCAGCATCGGGAGCAGGACGCGCCGCAGCCAGACCAGATCATTGGGCACTGAATAGATGAGTATTGCGGCCGCATTGGAGGGAGCAGGACGCGCCGCAGCCAGACCAGATCAATGAGAGGGCGACCTCGCGGCGAGGGGGAATAGCGCTATTGCAACAGCGGTCACACAGAATCGAGGTTGATCCGGAGTAGCAGGGTAGCGCGGTGGTGTTTTCCACTCCAACTGCCGTGTCTTGCGTTGCCGGTGGGTGAGTGCCTCACAGAGAGTTTCTGGTATGCTGAATGGACGATCTTTTTCATCGGCCCTCTTTGTTGGATTTGGTGCCTGATCATTAAGCTGCACAGGGGTCTTGGGGAATTTCTGACAGGGCAAGAAGGTTCCTGGCTCTGCGAGCACTGCATTAAACCGCACAAAGAGGCCTTGGGAAATGTCTGAGGGACAGGTAGGCCTTGGCAAAGAGATTGAGGAGCCTAGGGAGCGTCTCGGCAGCTACTGCAAGATCAACCGCCTGACAATTCTGAGCTGCCTCTGCAATGAAAGAGATTGATAGAAATTACATCCTCGTCACCGCTGCCCAGCCAAGCGCCTGGAATTTCTCAACGACCGAATTCGTGTAGCGCACCGTATTGCCCCATCGCGATCTTTCTGGTATACTGGGCGGGAATATTTTGGATATTCATGTGTGATGAACCTCCCCGTTCGCGCGAGGAGGTTGTGGTAGATTATGGGAAGGATCTAGGGCGGAGCCAGGGAAGAGAGCAATAAGAATTCCACCTCGGCAACCGCGACCAAAATAAGCGCCCGGAATTTCACAATCGCCTCTTGTTTTGTCTGGAGTGCAGCACAAAGATGCTCATAGGAGCCATTGCTTATGTCATTAGCTGTGCGAGCGAGGTGCTTCCACGGGAAGCCCATCCATGGTTCTTCTGCCTCGCTGGCCATGACATTCGCTCATCATGACCACACCTGAGGAGAACCAATATTCGACCCAGGAGGGGATATCACAGTGATGAGAACGACGTTCAACTTGATGAACCTATCCATCCTCGGACTGCTCCTCTGTGGAGCATATATAATGTCCATCCCATCAGTTTACGCTGCTCCTCAGCCGGGCCAGGACCGGCCGACGAGCATCGAGAGGGCGAAACAAGACCTGATCGAGGCCGCCGAAGACCGAATGCGCCGAGCGGCCGGCGTGGCCGGATTTTCCATCGCCGATTTTTCCATTCTCGCCACCGACGATGGCGCGCTCTTTGTCAACGGCGTTGTTCCCGAAATGGAGCACTACGATGACATGGACTTCCAGCGAGGCGTCACCATTGGCTTCCTGTACATCTCGCTGCCCCCACGCTCGCGCATACTCGAACCCGCGGGAGCGGGTGGACTTCTCTCAGGGCAAGTCTATCAGGTCCAGGCCCAAGTGTCGCCGCGAACCGGGGAATGGAGCCTCATCTTCATAGATGAGGAGGGTACACCCGTCGGCGCGAACTTTTTTGACTCCACGAGTCCTCCGTTCCAGCGCATAGGCATTGATATCAGCTTCGAAAAAAATGGTAAGAAAAGAACACTCTGCGGGAGCTGGCACGGTGTGCTCGTATGCATTCATGCGTGCATCTCCTGGACTAAGGACTGATGCCAGAAGCGTCTGGGGCGGCTCTGCCGTGGATGACAGACTCTGAGGGCAGACGTTCGGTTCACGAGAGCATCGCGTGACACGCCGAACTCATGGGGGTGGGACACCGTGCCCACTCCCTCTCGCTCACCAGGATCTCTTCCCTCACGATTCCCCCCGGCAGGCGACGCTCGCCCGACATGCTCACCATCGGTCACTCGCATTGCGGATGACTTCGCTGCACCATTGAGCCCATCAATCCGAAAGCTCATAGAGCGATCCAGGAGGAACCAACACCGGCTCGAACAGAAACATCGCTCATGGACTCGTTGCTCACGGGCAGTCATCCAAAGTTCGTCCGCCCAGATCGGTTCCCACGAATATGTCACTCTCTCACGGCTCGTGGAAAGTCATCGTGATCGTGCGATTGAGGTGGTGGATATATCCACGAATATGTCACTCGTTCGAGGCTCGTGGAGAGAGACCGGTTGTCTGGAGCGCAGATCCTCGGCATTTCATCCTCTCCCTCCGAGACGACCAGCTCAGTTGACGCCACAGCGTTGTGACTGTAAAGTCTTTCACCGAGCAAACCTGTCCATTGGAATGTCTCGTGGCCATCAGCCCGGTTGGCTGCTTAAAGCTTTTTCAAGGAGGGGTGTGATGAAGTCTATGATCTGGTTGTTAATTCCTGTCGTCTTTCTGGGCTTTGATCCGGCTCCAGCGGCTATCTCTCAGTCGTCTCCGGACCGGACGCTCATGGCCGATATAGAGAAGGCTCCCGTCCTCTTGGAGACGGATGCGGGGCGCCAAGAGTCGTCTATGAGGGGGCAGATTGTGTTGCAACGCTCCATCGATAAACAGGGGCAGGTCGTCTTGCAACTGCAAACGCTCAATCTGCTCATCGCCGGGGTGAAAACTCGGCAGGGGAGGGGAGAATCCGGTCAAATCTCGCTCAGCCTGACCAATCCCGTCCGGACTTTCCCACGAGCCAGTAAAGCTGGCGAGACCTTCGAGTTGGAGTTGCAGATGACCGGTCATTACCCACTCATCAATGCGTTGAAAGGATATGGTCGTGCTGATCCCGAGCAGGTGGATAATTACCCGGCACTCACCGAGGAGTTCGTGGGAAGGCTCAAAGGTGAGCTCACCTTGCCCAAGGGAGAGCGCGAAGACGAAGAGGGCTCGCTGACCCTCACGGGCGAGTTCGTTCTCGGACAACATATCGTCCTGGCGGCGATTCGACGATTCATTTTTGAACTCCCTTTGAGGATCCACATCTTTCCACTGACCTGTCCCGATGGTACCGTCTCTCGAACGCGTACATTGTGCGTGAAGCCCGTCTTTGTGCGCGCCGGCCCGGGCGATTCCACTACCGCTCAGGAGATGTATTTTGCCGAACAATTGGCCAACGCCAATGCCATCTGGGCTCGATGCTGCGTGCGGTTTGTAGAGAGCAGCGGCACCTTCGTCAATCGCGCCGATCTCCAGGTCCTCACCACGAACGACGGTATCACGTCGGAAGAGGAGGCCGATCTGCTGAATGAAGTTGATGATGATGACTGCGTGGAGGTGTACATCATCGAATCGTTCGCTCCACAGTCCTCTCATGGCGGCGGCGCAACCTGGGGTGGAGGAACGGCGGACACGAAAATCATCTCGGCGGCGAATAATCCACCCATCAATCAACGACATCTCGCTCATGAACTGGGACACGCTATGGGACTGTGTCACCCGGGTACGGGGTGCGTGCCTCCCCGAGCCGATGGGACGGCTGGCAGTCTCATGACGCCGAGTGGTTTTTTCGCCGATAACCCCGATGTCCTGCGGCAACAAGAATGTTCCAATATCTCCAATCCGCTCATTCGACTTCGATTGCTGACGGGATGTTGTCCCCATCCGGATAGGTAGCGGTTTCGCCGCTCACAAGCCGCATCTTCGTTCGAAAGCCCGACCGGATGGTCGGGCTTTTTTGCTTCTCCACGAGCTGGTTCGAGAGCGCCCGGAACATGCAGAACAACGCCGAATAGAATACGGATTGGCGCAGCGAAAAGCGGGGTGGACACAGGGACACCTCGCCGCTGGTCGGCGAGGAGGGGTCACGCTCCGAGCCATTAGGTGGGAGCGTCACGATCCCCGGAGGCGGGCTCCAGGGCATTCGTGTAAGAAGCGCCGAGCTTGGAGAGGTGATGGGCGTCACCATCCTCGGAGCCGGGCTCCACGACGTGGAGTAAGTGCGGAAGCATCCAATGAGGAGCGAGCGTCAGGGGCCCCAGAGGTGAGTTCCAGGGGCATTCATTGAGGTTTGCCAGGTGAATGGACCATATCCTCATCTCTAACCTGGCCTGAGTTGAGAACGCCTCCTTGCGCCGACGCCGGGCGCGAGCTGCCCATACGGGATATCCTCGATGGGCCCCCGCTCTCCCACTTGAGGGGTTGGGAACCAATGCTCAATAGTGTCACTGACAGACTGATCGGTTCCCGTCCTCCCACCCGGACAGCCGGGAAGCTCGAACGCTCATTGGTTTTCTTCACAATGCGATGAAATCGAGCCATTGTCACGACACAATCGCTCATTCCACTTCTCCACCTGGGGAGTTCCTGGCGTGCAGTTGATTCTCTTGCAAAATGATGGGGAATCGGCTAAAGTCTCTGCTCAACCGTGGGAGGCGTGAGATGAGCGTGTACATCACTCATATCAAGGAAGATGAGAAGGATCGAGCCTGCTTCACACATCCGTTAACTCAACAGCAGTATTACCGAGGCCAGCTCAACGTTCGGGTGAATCGAGACGAGCTCCTCGGTCAATTGGCCGAGGAGGTGGTCAACAAACAGAAGACGCACATCACTCCGACGACGCATCCCGATTTTCCGGCCATCCTCGATCCCACTCATATTGCCATTGGCCCGTTCATCAGTGGGGTGGGAGAAAACCTCTTCTTCGATGCGGTGCTCGGCGTCGGGACCCATGCCATATTCGGATATAATCATCCTCACATTTTCCAGAAGGTCCAGCGATTGGCCCAGATCATCCCCGGTTTCATGGGGGCGGGGACGGACTTTTACTTTCATTCTCGGTACGGTGGGCCTACGGCTCAGGATCTGGCCGCGGTGCTCAATGAACTGGCTCGTGAGGCGTATGGCGTTCAGTTCATCACCAACTTCTCCAATTCGGGAACCGAAGCGAACGAGAATGCGTTGAAGATCGCCATGTTCAACAAATTCCGACAGGTTCGGCAGCGCCTCGGCGAGCGCCTTTACGCCGAGATGTGCGCCCAGCTCAGCATCGTGCCCCTTCGCCCGGAGGTTGACGAGTTGTGGTCCAACTATCCCTTCTTCGTCATCTCGTTCCACGGTGCATTCCATGGGCGCACCGGGTCGAGCAACACGCTGTCCATGAGCAAGCTGGCGCAGAAGGAGGGCTACCAGGCTATTCCATACGTTCTCCATCTCCCCTATGATGCCACCGTCGATTTCCAGCGCCATATCGAGTTCACGCCATTGGAGACGCTCATTGCCGAACGACAATTACGGCGCGTGGTCGAAGAGCGCAAGATCCCCATCGATCTCCTCAGCGCGGTGATCATGGAACCCATCCAGGGCGAGGGGGGATACGTCATTCCCGAGGATGGATTCTTGCAGAAGCTGAGCGACTTCCTGGGGGCCTACCGGGATCGAGGCATATGTTTCATTTCCGATGAGGTGCAGGCCGGACTCTTCCGCACCGGGGAGTTCACCGGCATGCAGAATTGGTATCAGCGGTATCCCAATTTGAGACCGGATATCCTGACGTTGGCCAAGCCCCTCCATGTGGGAGCGGCGGTCGCCGAGAAGCGGTGGCTGGAGGATTGGCCCACGGGGAAGTTCTCCGGAACCTGGTCCGAAGGGAACTTGCTGGGCATCGCCATCGCATACTACAGCCTGGAGGAGTTGAAGCAGCGGCATCCCATCACGCAGCAGCCGTATCCGGACCACGCCAAGTCGAGCGGAGCCTACCTGCGTCAACGATTGGCCGATATGGCCGATCGTCTGGCGCATCAATATCGGGACGCGCATCTGGTGAGTCATATTCGGGGCGTCGGTCAGATGAACGCTTTCGATGTGCCCACGAAAGAACTGCAATCGGAGATCGTCCATCAGGCGTTCCTTCATGGCCTCCATCTTCTGGGAACGGGAGAGCGATCCATTCGGATCTTCGGCACCGTGGACCAGCGGCAGCGCGAGGCCGACATGCTGGTTCATATTCTGGAAGACGCCATTCAGGCGGCGATGGAACAATCCCCATCAGTCACCGCCCAGCGTCGTTGCCATGTGTAGGGGGTGAGGCGAGCGAGGCCGAGCTTTCAGGTCCCGGTTCATTTTTACCTTGACTTCGCTCAAATTTTAAGTACAATGGCAACGTCGGCGAAATCTCTGAACTCGGGTGGTGCGTATGGTAGAACAAGCCTCCGTCAAAAAGGCCTCTTCCCCTAAGACGGCTTCACGTACGCCCCGGCGGGGTTCCTTGCGGGCCATGTTGCTCATCGATTCCGGAGAGTTTGCCAGCGCCAAACGGCTCCTGGAAACGGAGCACATGGAGGGGCGAAAAGATCCTTATCGCGAGACACTGCGCGCGGAAGTCGCCCTCTATTACGGGCAGTATGATGAAGCGGATGACCTCCTTCGCGAAGCGACGCCGCAGTTATCCGGCGTGCGATCGGTGACCCGATGGACGCGCGCCCGCGGTCAGCTCCACTACTGGCGGCGCGAGTATGATGCCGCCCGTGAGCTGATTCAAGCCGCGCTGCGGAACTATCAATATCTGGATGATGGTCACGGTACGGCCCTCGCTCTTTACGATCTCGGACAACTGGAGCGACGCATCGGTCAATATGAGCGGGCGGAAGCCCTATTGTGCCAAGCGGGGGCGCGCCTTGATGGGAAAGGACGCCGCGGAGAATTCCTCGGGGGATTGATCAATTTCAACCTCGGCATTTGCCGGCAGCAACGAGGCCTCCTCGACGAGGCGCAACAGTGCTATGAGACGAGTCTCTCGCTCCTCCGCAAGACGGAGAATGGGCGTTTCTATGGACTGGCGCTCAATAGCTATGGCACCTTGTTGGAGGATCAGGGCCAGTATGACCTGGCGTTGAAGGCCTTGGAGGAAGCGGCGGTCATCGCCGAGGAGCAGGGAACCGATGAGGACGCGGCCATCGTGCGGTGGAATTTGGGCCAGTGTTTGTTGCGAGCCAATAGACCGGAATTAGCCGAGGTCGTGCTCTGGCAAGCCCGGGAGCTGAACGAGCAGGTGAAGAACATCCCGGGCATCTGCGCTACATTGGAATTGCTCGCCGAGTTGTATTTCGAGCAAAACGCCATCGATAAAGCCGAGCAATGCACGCGGCAAGCGCTGACTCAGGCCGAGACGATCGCGGATGATTACCATATCATCCTGGCTCAGATCATGCTGGCGCGGATCTGTATCCTGCGGAACCAAAAAGAGGAAGCTCAAGAGATGCTGTTGGCGGCGTCAGAGCGAACCGAACAGCTCTCTTTCCCTTCGTTGAAGGCGCAGTGCTTGATGTACCTGGCCGAATCCTGTCTGCCCAGACGAGCGCCCGAAGCTCAGAGCTTCCTGGAGCGCGCAGAAAGCATGCTTCGGGAACTCGCCGATCCCAAGTTGAAGCGGGAGCTGGAGCGCATCCGTACCAAGGCCAAGCACTCGCGCATTCGCATCACTCAGGAGGGCGATCTGATCATCAGTAAATCCTTCCTGCCCGGGTGGAGCGAGGCGAAGGAGGCCGTCGAGTCGTTCCTCATCAAACATGCGCTGGAGCAGGCCGAAGACAATAATACGCGGGCGGCCAAGATCTTGAGTATCTCTAAAGTGCATCTTTGCGAGAAACGCAAGCAGTATAAACTTTAGGAGACAGCGGGAAGGAAAGAGACAAGTCGCTCGCGCTTCGCATCGTTCTCTCAGCATGAACCGTCGTGGGGATGGAGCCCGGCCCGAGAGATGTACGGCCGATCGGGAGCATCGGCTGTGGGCGTCCGGTTATCGGCGCATCGCTGGTGTGGATGAAGTCGGACGTGGCGCGCTGGCCGGTCCACTGGTGGCGGCAGCGGTCATCCTGGACCCCGGCTGCATTCCTCAGGGCATTGATGATTCCAAGAAGCTGACGGCCAGCAAGCGAGAGCGATTGGCGGCTGCGATTCGAGACACCGCTCTGGCCATTGGCGTGGCATCGGTCGAACCACGAGAGATTGACCGGCTCAATGTCGGCCGGGCCACGCGCCTGGCCATGCGCCGGGCTATCGAGCAATTGCGCCCGCCTCCGGATTACCTCCTCATCGATGCCATGGAGCTGGATGGTTTGGCGATCCCTCAACAGGGAATCATTCATGGTGATTGCCTGTGTGTGTCTATCGCCGCCGCTTCCATCATCGCCAAGGTCACCAGAGATCGCCTCATGCGCGCTTACGATCAAACCTATCCTGGATATGGATTTGCTCGGAATGTCGGATATGGCACGCGGGAGCACCGTCGTGCGCTCGCTCGGCTCGGTCCCTCGGCCATTCATCGTCTCAGTTTTCGCGGAGTGGGTCCCGATCTCTTCGCCTGACGCTCTATCTTGAACGCGACGAATCTCGGCGAGTCGCCTCGTCAGTGAGCCGCAAGCTGTGCATCGGATGATCAATCCTCAGTCATGAGGCCGGAATCACTCCGGCCGAGGTGACGTCAATGAGGCCGCCAATGGTTGAGGCTATCCGCCCGCGGCCGCCGTGTTTCATGGACGCCGGGGAGCGAAGCGCTGATTGTCTGCCGTAGGGATCTGAAGGCGATACCGAGGAGGGGGTCAAACGCACTGGCCGATGTACGGCGGTCGTGACCACCATGGAGAGCCATCGCGGGGGAGGCGTCCCAGACATCTGGTGAATGAGACATCCCTTTCTCTGGCCGTCGTTGATGAAGAGGACCGGCGGTGAACGCCGATCAGGCGCTGATCAAAGGTCGGCTCTCATTCCTCCGCGAACGTCAATCGAAAACGGCTCTCCATCAGGATTCTTCCTCCTCTTCCTCCTCTTCTTCTGTCTCGTCTTCGACTTCAACGTCTTCTTCGACGCCTTCTTCATCGAGCGCCTCTTCCACGTCTATCTCTTCCACTTCCTCTTCCTCAACGGGCAGCGCTTCGACCTTTTGCTCCTGCTTATAGAGGTATTTGATGCTGTGCTTGAAAATGAGAAGGTTCGGTTCATCGGTGCGGTGGATCTTTATGCAATTCTTATCGTACCACTCGATCGTTCCAAACACCGTCTCCCCATCGTTGAGCACGACGGCCATCGGCGTCCGATTTTCCATTTGCTTCCGATAGTAGTAGTTTTCGGCGTGCGTCTGTTCCGGCGGAACGCGCTTGCGCGGCCGTTGGGGGGCCGGGCGTGACACATTCATTTGATCGTAGCCTGTTCTCGTCGGATAATCCGTGTATGTCGATCTCAAGGTTCGTTTGTTCACAGAAGCAACCTCCTGATTTCGTTCATTGAAATTCACTTTCGGGGAGAGTGAATTTACAGCTTAATAATAGCGCAGGATGATCCGATTGGCAAGAGTCGGTCTCTTCCGGCAGTGGGCAGCCAGAAGGCCGGTGCTTCGAAGGTCCACGCTCCATGAGACGAATGCCCTAGCTCATCCAGCGGGTGAGAGATCGGCGATGGCTGTGGATCTTCCTCAGTATCTGATGAGCGCTGCCTTACCGAGCGCCTTGCGCGGTCGCTCTCCGAATGGGGATAATATACGTTCAAGGTATCTTTGCTGGCCGTCGCTTTCGATCGCGTTAACCTCAGCCAGGGGAATCCCTGTTTCCGAGCACCAAGGCCGAGATACCGATTCGGCGGCCGGGGGTGATCTTTTTGGCCTTTCATGATGTATAATTATGACGTGATTTTGATACCAGACTCCGTCCCCGCATGTGGAGGCCGGTGAGGAGATGAAGATGAAAATATGGATGTCCATACAACGGACGATGAGGGCTGAGCGTTGGTTCATGGCGTTGGCGCTCCTCATAGCTCTCTTGTTTACGACCGGGGCCTTTGCCGACGAATATCCTGCTCCTCGCGGATTCGTCAATGATTTTGCCGGCATCATTGAGCCTCAGGTGGCAGTCGAAATGGAAGCCCTGCTCCGGCAATTGCGCGATCAATCGGGCATTGAGATCGCCGTGGTGACCGTCCCCTCCTTGAATGATCGCCCCATCGAAGACTACGCCAACGAACTCTTCCGTCAGTGGGGCATCGGTAGCAAGCAAGAGGATACGGGACTCCTGCTCCTCATCGCTCCTCGCGAGCGGCGATATCGCATCGAGGTGGGATATGGACTGGAAGGCGATATTCCGGATGGACTGGCCGGTGAGATCGGGCGGCGGATGGTTCCCTATTTCCGACAACAAGAGTACAGCCAAGGGATTATGGTCGCCGTCGAATCGATCGTTGCCACGTTAGCCGAAAAGCGCGGCATTCGCATCGAAGGGGCTGATCCGCGATTGGCCTATCGTGGTCCAGTTCGGCGAAGCCGAGGAACGGGGATGGTGGGGATCGGTTTTCTGTTCATCATGCTCATCTTCATCATCGTGATGATCATCGCCGCGGCTGATGCTGGGCGGCGCGGAGGACCACGAGGAGGCGGACGTCGCCGGTTCTACGGAGGGGCCGATTGGTTATGGGCCGCTATTTTGCTCAGTGGATGGTCCGGTGGCGGCTATCGAGGTCGTGGATCCGATTGGGGCGGTTTCGGTGGCGGTTTCGGCGGCGGTTTCGGCGGTGGCTTCGGTGGGTTCGGTGGCGGCTCTTCTGGCGGCGGTGGGGCCAGCGGGAGTTGGTGAGCGAAATTGGCACGAGATCACTCTGTCCCATCGACCGGGAAAGCGTCAAGGAGATGGAACATGGAAAAAGAATTGACCGCGCTGGTTGAAGATCTCAAGAAGGCGCACGCCGACAATTTAGTCTCGATTGTGCTCTACGGATCGGCCGCTGCTGGCGAGTATGTGCAGGGACAATCGGATCTCAATGTGCTGGTCGTCTTGAGGCATATCGGACCCGAGGATCTTCGGGCATCCCGCCCGGTGGTCGAACGCTGGCAAAAACGAGGCAATCCACCGCCGGTGTACTTCACCGAAGAGGAGATGACCAGAGCCTCGGATGTCTTTCCCATCGAATTCTCCGACATGAGTCGCGTTCACCGGGTGATGTACGGATCAGATCCGTTCCACGGGCTGGAGATTCGAGAGCACAATCTCCGCCATCAGCTCGAATACGAACTCCGCAGTAAGCTCATTCGGTTGCGCGCGTTGTACATTCCGGTCAGTGAGGATGCCAAGCGCCTCCGCGCGCTGATGGTCGATTCGCTGAGGAATTTCATCGTTCTTTTCCGCCACACCGTGAGATTGTTGGGGGCCGAACCTCCGCTGAACAAGCGGGCGGCTGTGCTCCGCCTGGGAGAGGTGTCAGGCGTGGAGGTGAAGCCGTTTTTGGATGTCCTGGCGCTGGCCGAGGACGGCAAGAAGCTCTCGCTGGAGCAGATGACGGAACGTTTCACGGCTTACCTGGCAGGGCTGGAAGCGGTCATTCGTCGGATCGATGAATTGGAAGGAGGATGACGTCCCCGCTGGAGAGCATCATCAGAAGCTGGGGCGATCGTTCTTCAGTCGGAAGAGAGATCTTGTTCATCGGACTCTGGAGAACGGGAGAGGAGAAGGCTTATGAGTGATTTCCTTGAACAACAAACTCCGGGGCGCGAGCAATTTCGCGAGGAGTATTATCGTCAGCAACAAGCATTGGCTCGAGAGAAATCGCGAAAGCGCGTGACCTGGATCGTCGTTGCCGTCGTGCTCGTCGTGCTCGGCTTGTGGATGATGTCCAGCTACAATAGTCTGGTCGAGCAGCGGGAGCGCGTCCGCACGGCGTGGTCGCAGGTGGAGAATGTCATGCAACGGCGCGCCGATCTCATCCCCAATCTGGTGAATACGGTCAAAGGGGTCACCAAACAGGAATTGGCCGTTTTCTCGCGGATCGCCGAGGCGCGATCCAAACTCCTCAGCCCCACGGCAACGCCCGAAGAGCGCATCCGGGCCAGTGAGCAGATCGCTCAGTTTCGCGTCCAGATGCTCTCGTTGGCCGAGCGGTATCCGGAATTGCGCTCCAATGAGACGTTCCAGCGGTTGATGGACGAGTTGGCGGGAACGGAGAACCGCATTGCCGTAGCCCGTCGGGACTACATTCGCGCCGTGCAACAATATAATGTGGCCACGTCACGATTCCCCACCGTGTTGATCGCTCGACTCATGGGCTTCGAGCGGGAGCAAAATTATTTCAAAGCGGCAGAGGGTGCCCGCGAGGCGCCCAAAGTGGAGTTTTGATCGGGACCGAGGCGACGTCATCGAAAAGCCGCTGTTGATCGAACGGAGCCCGGAGTGGCGTTTTGATCGGGGCGCGCCCGCATCTCAATGAGTGGCGCGGACGGTCACCCTTCATCCATCGACGACTGAGCGAGTTCGTCGATCTTGCGCCGCACCAGCTCATGATCGAAGCCCAGGCGAATGAGGTGATCGAAGAGTTTCTTGGCTTGCTGACGGGTGCGGGGGCGGCCGCGAGTTCTCAGTCGTTTCTGAATGGCCCGATCGATGAGGGTCTCTTCAGTGACGACCTCGTAAAGGCGATCCAAGGTGGTGGCGATGATGGCTTCGGGGACTTTCCTCTCGGCGAGTTCGCGAGCCAATCGTCGTCGCCCCAGAGGCTTGAGGCGGAGCCGAGAGGCACTATAGTCGGCGGCGAACCGAGCATCATTGAGATATCCCCAATCCTGGAGTCGAGCGATGACGCGCTCGATGATCGCCTCGCTGGCTGGAACCTTCTCCCGCAATTGTTCGCGAAGTTCGGCGACGGTTCGCGATTTGGTCGAGAGCAATTTGAGGGCGCGGGCCATCGTTCGATCGTATTCATCTTGACCGACCATCTCCCGGCTATCAAAGCACAGCCGGGTTGGTCATGTCAACGAGGAGGGCAATAATCGAAGATGGCGAGACAACCCCTCCTCGCCCCGCCCACGGTCGGCGGGGAACAGTTCCTGAGGTGACTCTTGCATGATGCTCCTTTCGAAAATAAGTGTGGCGTACGTTGCCAACTTGCGCGACGCATTCTCATCTCCTCGGTGTGGAGTTCCAACACCATGAGCGACTCCTTCGAAGTCCCTATTCCCGATCGACACACCGTGGAGATGATAAAGGAGATTTCTCGCCATCGAGTGGCGACGATGGTCATGTTTCGTCATGCTGAGATACAATGCAACGTCTCCCCGCCCGGGCCCAAAGTCGGCTTTGAGGTTGTTGCCCCTCATCCGTTCCTTTGTCGCATCGACTCTTCTCCCGAAGACGCCGGAACTCGGCTCCGGGGATCGCGACGCTTCTCGCTATCTTTGGTACAGTCAACGATGCCATGAGAGAAAAAATCTGCTATGATTACATATGTCTGCTGGTGGCGACGAACCGGTCGGCGACCGGACGTCAGCCGATCTGGCAGCAGAAAGGCATAATCCTGGTGAGGAGGGGAGCTATGCCGGTCTATGATTATCGTTGCAAGAAGTGCGGGAAGAAATTCTCTATCACCATGAGCATCACAGAGCATGATACCAAGAGAGTGAAGTGCCCGAAATGCGGGAGTCGAAGCGTCGAGCAGCAAGTGGCGGCTTTTTACGCCGTCACATCCAAGAAGAGTTAGTGAGCGATCGGCTGTCAGCGATCGGCGATGATCGATGAGCCGGAGGTGGACGACTGATGGGGAGCGCCATCCTCCAGGCTCGGTCAGAATCGATGCCTCCTATCGGATCGCCGACGGCCGAGAACGATGTGGAGGAGAAATCGTTGACACTCCATATTGATGAGTCCACGTTGACGGCGCTCGCTCGTGACGAGCTCACGGACAACGAGCGAAGGCAGATTCAACGGCATTTGAAAGGTTGTGACTTTTGCCGAACCCGGGTGGCCCTCCGATTGGGGTTTTCGCCTCAGGTGTCGGTGGAGGACCGCCCGTTCTTCGTCCATGTGATCCAGGAGTGGCTGAATGTCCGACGATTCCTGGCCGGCCTGGTCGTACTGGCCATGATGGCGGGCATCTCGACTCCCATTCTCTACATGACCTTGCGGGTGGACCAACGTACATCTGGGCATCGACAGATCAGGCCAATGGAACAGTCCGGGCGTTCGGTGACGACCACCGTCCCCACCCGACGGGTGGGAGCGAAAACGTTCTACCTCGTTCGAGGAATATGGATCGACAGTGCCTTTGACGCCCAAACCTATCCTCGCGTGATCCCTTGCTCGTTGACGCAAGCATCTGGTCAGGATCTGCTCAAGCGCGTTCCCCAACTGCGAACTTACGCCCACCTGGATGGCCCGGTCATCGTCGTCATAGAGAATAACGCTTACTGGATCTTCCGGTAATCATAGATGCGTCATTACCAACTCATTGAAACGCCCGAACCGCTCGGCGAGATCGCTCAGCGTCTCAGTGATCAGCGCGCCATTGGCGTGGATACGGAGACGACGGGGTTAGATCCGTTTACCTCCCGGGTGCGACTCCTGCAACTGGCCAGTCCAGAGGAGGTCTTCATCCTCGATCTGTTTCACCTTCCGGCGGCGGCGCTCGCCCCGATCAAACGGATACTGGAAACGGAGCGCCCGGTCAAGGTCCTCCATCACGCCAAGTTCGACATCAAGATGTTACGCCACCATTTCGGCATAGAGATCGATCCGTTATTCGATACCATGCTGGCGTCACAGTTGATCAGCGCCGGCGATCTCAATCAGCGACAAGGATTGGCGGATCTCGCCGAACGATATCTCGGGCGGCGGTTGGATAAGAGCCTCCACCAGAGCCAATGGGCGGGATCGCTGACGCCGGCCATGTTGACTTATGCGGCCGAGGATGCGGCCATTCTCCTCCCTCTGCGCGAGCGGTTGATCGAGGAGATCAAAAGCTGGCAACTCGTTCGCGTCGCCAAGCTGGAATTTGATTGTGTGCTGCCCACGGCGGCCATGGAACTGGCCGGCCTCTATCTGGACCGGGACTGTTGGCAGCGACTCATCGAACATCTGGAGGGGGAGCGGGATCGTCTGGAAGGCGAGCTCAAGCGGGCATTGGTTTCTCCCGAGCAAGACAGAGATCTGTTCGGTGAAGCGAGCATCAATCTGAACAGCCCTCAACAGGTGCGCGAAGCCCTGTCGCGATTGGGCATCCCCGTGGCCAATACGCGAGAGCTCGAGCTCGGCTCGTTCGCCGATCGATATCCCATCGTGGGTCAATTGATCAGGTATCGACACGTTCAGAAGCTGTTGAGCGCTTACGGGCGAAGTCTCCTGGAGCACGTTCATCCGGTCACCGGGCGCATTCACGCCGATTTTCGTCAGATCGGTACGCCAACCGGTCGCTTTTCGTGCAGTGGCCCTAATGTTCAACAGGTGCCCAATATTCCAGAGGTGCGCGCGTGTTTCAAGGCTTCACCGGGCAAGAAACTGGTGGTGGCCGATTATTCCCAGATTGAGTTGTGCATCCTGGCCGAGTTCTCTCACGATGCGAGGATGGTGGAAGCGTTCTTGAGCGGCGTCGATCTGCACCGCTCCACGGCCAGTTTGATGTTCAATGTGCCCATCGACAGCGTCACCAAGGAGCAACGAGCGGTGGCCAAAACGCTCAACTACGGCCTTCTCTACGGCATGGGGACGCAGGCGCTGGCGGCGCGCACGGGGACGACGCTCAGCGAGGCCGAGGCGCTCATGAAGCGATATTTCAGCATCTATCAAGGCGTCGCCCGCTGGCTCCGCGCCGCCGCCGATACGGCCGTATCGATCGGTCATAGTCGCACGCATTGGGGACGGGTGTGGAAGTTCCGCTTCGATCCGACTGACCGCAGGCAGGTGGATGCGGTGCGGCGACTGGGAAAGAATGCGCCCATTCAGGGCACGAGCGCCGATATTCTCAAGCGGGCGATGCGCCTCGTTTACGAAGCGCTTCGGGGGCGCGACGCTCAGATCGTCAATTCCATTCATGATGAGCTCGTCGTGGAGGTCGACGAAGCCATCGCCGACGAGGTCGCCGAGATCGTCAGCCAGCGCATGGTAGCGGCAGCGCAGGAATTCATTCGCATTGTGCCGGTGAACGTGGATGTGAGCGTCGCCGAAGCCTGGCTCAAATGAGAACGCTTCAATCGGCCGCTTCCACGGCCACGGGACCGCGCTCGGAGCGTTTCGAGATCTCCGCCGGGACGTAATCCTCGACCGGTTTCCCCACCATCACAATGACGGCGATGAGCAGTATCGCCCCCAGCAACAATCCCACCCACGGGCTCCACCAGCCGAGGCCGGTAGGCAAATCTCCCACCAGGACGCCGATCAACCCTACTGTGAGGGCATACGGCAACTGGGTGCGCACGTGATCGATGTGATCGCAGGAGGAGGCCATGGAACTCATGATCGTCGTATCCGAGATGGGCGAGCAGTGGTCGCCCCAAACCGAGCCGGCCAGCACCGACGAGATCGTCCCCAGCATGATCGTCTCCTGGCCAGGCGCCATCTGATGAGCCAGGGGAATGACCAGCGGGAAGAGGATGCCCATCGTACCCCACGATGTGCCGGTGGCGAAGCTCACCGTGGCCGAGATGAGGAACACGAGCGCGGGCAGGAACGCCGGATTGAGCCACCCGCCAATGGCGCTGATGATGTAATTGGCCGTGTGAAGGTCGCCACAGACGGCGCCCAACGACCAGGCGAGCACGAGGATGAGGACGGCCAATACGAGCGATTTCACGCCGGTCAGCCAGGCGTCCATCGCTTCCATCAAGCTGAGGATGCGTTGTCCGACGACCATCAGGATGGCCACCGTGCAGCCGAGCAATGACGCCCAGACGAGAGCCTTGAACGAATCGGCCTTGGCGAAGATGTTTTGCAGCGTGAGCGCTCCACCAGATCGCAGGAGTTGAGCGCGCCCATCCAGATACATGCCCACCAGAATGGTCGTGATGACGACCACCACCGGGACGGCGGCATTGATCCATCGGCGCGGGGCATCCGGTTTGGGGGCAATGGTCGGATCCTCGAAATCGGAGGCCGGCCGCGCTTCATCGGCCATCAGCTTTCCCGTCCGGCGAGCGCGCCGCTCGGCCCGCCACATGGGACCGAAGTCGCGTCGAGTGAAGATGACGATGAACCCGAAGATGAGCATCAGGATCGGATAAAACAGATGGGGAATCGTCCGCAGAAAGATGACATAGGCATCCCCCTCGATGCCCAACGCTCGATACTGATCGGCAATATAACCGATCTCCACGCCGATCCAGGAGGAGATGAGCGCCATGCTGGCCACCGGGGCCGCCGTGGCATCTACGATGAAAGCGAGCTTCTCTCGACTGATGCGCAACCGGTCGGTGATCGGTCGCATGGTCGAACCGACAATCAGCGTGTTCGAATAATCATCGAAGAAGATGAGAATGCCCATGAGCCAGGCGCTCAATTGGCCCCGCTTGCTGGACGTGGCGAATCGCGTGACCAGAGTCGCCATGCCCAATGCGCCACCCGACTTGGCGAGGACGCCGATCATCCCGCCGAGGAGAAGACTGAACACGATGATCGAAGCGTGACCGTGATCGGTGAGCGCATCGATGACGTAGGTGTCTGCCGCCCGAAGTAGAGCGATGAGGGGAGCGTAGTCGAATCTGATGAGCGCGCCCAACCAGACCCCGGCCAGGAGCGCCACGATCACCTGGCGGAAGATCATGGCTAATCCGATGGCCAGAATCGGCGGCGCCACTGACAGCCATCCCGGCACCACGCGGATCGTCCGTTCGATCGGGCGCCACTGACCGATCTCGAATTGCAAAGGGATCGTCCCGGCATGAGGCAGTCGAAGATTGCCCATCTGAGCGGTTGGTTTCGGTCGCCCCGTCTCATCGAAGAATGTGAGGCGTCCCATGCCGCCAGGAATGGCGCGACCGGTGTTTCTATCGATCACCCGATAAGGGATCTCCGCCGGCTGATCCGGAGGGCGGGAGATTCTCACCGTCGCGGCGAACTCCACGCCGGTGAGCGCCAGCTCAGGGAGTTCGACCTCGATGACGATCGGCTCGGTGGCCTCCTGGGCGAGGACGGCGCTGGCCGAGAGAATCATCAACGTTCCGACGAGAATGTGAAGAGCGAACCACGATCGCTGTCCCGTATGAATCACTCTCATGCATCCGGCTCCTCTGCTCGATGACAGAGGAGACCATAGCCAATTGCCGTCGAGAAGTCAAAAGAGATCGTGACTGACCGACGCTCGGCTGGGGGTGGGGAGGGTTCGGGCAGATGGGCGTCGGTGGGGACCTCAGATATCCAGGTTCCGCACCTCCAGAGCATTGTGCTCGATGAACTCACGGCGAGGCTCGACGGCATCGCCCATGAGGATGGTGAAGATCTCGTCCGTCTCCACCGCGTCTTCGATGCGTACCTGCACCAGCGTTCGCCGCTCGGGATCCATGGTCGTCTCCCAGAGTTGCTCCGGGTTCATTTCGCCCAGGCCCTTGTACCGCTGGATGGTGAGATCTTTCTTGGCAATAGCCAGCACGCGATCCAACAACTCGTCGCGGGATTCCACGGTGATCTCAGTCCCATTCTGTTTGAGTTGATAGGGTGGTTGCATCAGCTCGGAGAGTTCGCGATAGAGACTGAGGGCGTGCTGAAATTCCACGTGCGTGGCCAACTCCCAGTCGATGCGAACGCTCCCATTCAATCCCGTGCTCACTTCCAGTCCGAAGGCCCCGTGCTCTTCGTCCTCGAAGAGATCGGTGCGATATCCGGCATCCGCCAGCCGAGCCTCGATCTGGCAGAGCACGTCTCGATTCTCAAACAGCGCGTGTAGCGTCTCTCCAGGTCGAAAGACGCCCTCCTGGCCGACCATCGCCTCGAGCAACAGATTCACCAACTTGCGATCGTGGAGGCGACGATCCAGTTTCTCCAGGTAAGCATTCAATGAGACGAGCTTCTCTAATAACCGCGCCAGTTCGCGCCCTTTGATCGTGGACCCGGTTTGGGGCACGGTCAATTCGATCTCGTCGGCCGCCTTGCGCATGAGGTAGCGGGTCATCTCTTTCTCGTCTCGAATGTAGCGCTCGGACTTGCCCTTTTTGACCTTATAAAGCGGTGGTTGGGCGATGTAGAGATGCCCGCGCTCGATGAGCTCCGGCATCTGGCGGTAGAAGAACGTGAGTAGCAACGTCCGGATGTGGCTCCCATCCACGTCGGCGTCAGTGGTGAGGATGATACGGTGATAACGAAGCTTGGAGATATCGAAGTCATCCTTCCCAATGCCCGTTCCCAGAGCGGTGATGAGGGCGCGAATTTCGTTGTGGCCGAGCATCTTGTCGTAGCGCGCCTTCTCCACGTTGAGGATCTTCCCTTTGAGCGGCAGAATGGCCTGGAATCGGCGGTCGCGCCCCATCTTGGCGCTCCCACCGGCGCTGTCACCTTCCACGACGAAGAGTTCGCAGAGCGCGGGATCTTTCTCCTGGCAATCGGCCAGTTTCCCGGGCAGACCACTGCCGGCATCCAGCGCGCTTTTGCGCCGGGTCAGGTCGCGAGCCTTTCGCGCCGCTTCGCGCGCCCGGGCGGCGTCGATGGCTTTATGGATGATTCTCTTGGCGATATGGGGATTGCGTTCCAACCACAGACTCAATTGCTCGGAGACGAAGGACTGCACGGTCCCGGAAATCGGGTTGAGCAGTTCGCGCTTTTCGTTCCCCTTGAATTGTGGCTGCGGAATCTTGACGCTGACCACGGCCACCAGTCCTTCGCGGACGTCGTCGCCGGTCAGATTGCCCTTCATATTCTTCAGCAACCCCATCGACTGGGCATAGTGATTGAGCGTGCGCGTCAGCGCGGTGCGAAAACCGGTCAGGTGAGTGCCTCCGTCGATGGTGTTGATGTTGTTGGCGAACGAGAAGACTTTCTCTGCGTAGGTGTCGTTATATTGCAGGGCGACCTCCACCGTCAGACCATCATCGGCCATCTGGCAGTAGAAGACTTCCTTGTGGAGCACGTTCTTGTTCTTGTTCAGATCGCGCACAAATTCGGTGATGCCGCCCTGGTAGCGGAATTCGCTCTTCCGTTCCGGCGTGGCGCGCTCGTCGGTGAGCGTGATGAGGACGCCGCGATTCAGGAACGCTTTCTCTCTGAGCCGCTGAGCCAACAACTCGAAACTGAATTCCGTCTCCTGGAAGATCTCCGGATCGGGTTTGAAGGTGATCTTGGTGCCGCGCTTCTTTGAGATGCCCACCTGGCGCAGCGGTGTGGTCGGAACTCCCCGTGCGTACTCCTGCTCATAGACCTTACCGCCTCGCCGGATTTCCAACCGTAACCACTCCGAGAGGAAGTTCACGCAACTGACGCCCACGCCGTGGACGCCGCCCGACACCTTGTAGGCATTATCATCGAACTTCCCGCCGGCATGCAGTTCCGTCATCACTACCTCGGCGGCCGAACGACCTTTCTTGTCGGTCGGGTGCTTATCCACGGGGATGCCGCGCCCGTTATCCTCGATGGTGATGGAATTATCAATGTGGATGGTGACGTCGATGCGATCGCAATACCCGATGAGCGCTTCATCGATGGAGTTATCGACCACTTCCTGGACGAGGTGATGCAATCCCACTTCGTTGGTCGGGCCAATATACATATGAGGGCGCTTGCGAACGGCCTCCCGACCCCCGAGCATGGTGATGGACTTGGCCGTGTACTCGCTGCCCTCGATCGGTTCAACGTCGGTCGCTTCCCCGGGCGGCATGGCCGCTCGTCCTTGTTGCTGGTCCAGTTGTTCGTCGAGCACTTTCTTTGCTTCGCTCATAGTGTGCCTGCTCTCCTCTCTCCAGCTTGGTGATGTGCGGGCAGCCATCTCCCCGCTGCCTCGGCTAACGGCTCGCTTCGGTTCTCACCTGTCCATCCTCAATCCGAAACAGCGCCGCGCGGTCGGCAAAGGCGGCCGCCACATCCGGCTTCGACGTGGTCATGAACGTTTGAGCCTTACCTTGGAGATACCCAAGGAGAATGTCAATCCGCTCTCGATCCAATTCCGCATCGATGTCATCAATCAAGAAGATCGGATACGCATCTAACTCTCTATTATACACGGAGATTCGCGCTAAATCAAGCATTAGCAATGCGCTACGCTGTTGCCCGGCGCTGGCGAACCGCCTCAGTTCTCGCCCATCGAATCGGATCTCGAGATCGTCCCGGTGGGGTCCGACAAGGGAGTAACCTACTGCAATTTCAGCATTTAATCTGACTCGCAGGCGTTCGGCCAGCAGCGCCGCGTAATCATCCAACTCCCCATGAGCCTCCAACGAGGAAGCATAGCGAATCTGTATCTCTTCTTTTCCGAAAAGATTACCCTCTAAGACCTCTTGTAATTTCTCAACATATTGGGAGCGGACCCGATGGACGATCGTGCCGTATTCGATGAGTTGCTGATTCCAGGTCTCAATCTGGTCGATCAGGGTGTTGGGATGGGGGTGGTCGGCCACCTGGCGCAGCAGGCGGTTCTTTTGTTTCAGGATGCGGTTATATGTCTCCAGCACTTTGGCGTACTTGGGATCGATGCTCGCCGCTCCCTGATCCAGAAACTGACGGCGGTACTCCGGTTCACCGCGAACGACGTTCATCTGTTCCAGAGAGCAAATGAAAGCGGCGAGTTGTCCCAGATACCGGATGGACGGTTCTCGTTTCCCGTTGACGAACAGCCGTTTTGATCGTGAGGTCAATTGGATGGCCAATTCCTTTCTCAACCCGTGGCACTCTACCAGAGCGCGCAGAATGGCTTCGCGTCCACCATAGGTCAGCGCTTCGCTCAACCGGGAGGTGCGGAAAGAGCCGGCCGTGGCCAGCAGATAGATGACCTCGAGCCAGTTTGTCTTCCCTTGCGCATTGGCTCCATAGAGAACATTCAATTGACCCTGAGGCTCGAACTGACCGTGGTGGATGTTTCTGAAGCCGCGCACCTCGATACGAGTGATGATCATTGGTCCTAAAGTTTATCACATTCACAGCAGTGGAGGTAGCACGAACGCTCGTCATCGTGCGCCGATATGGCGTTCGGAGATGCCGGATGGCCGGAGCCCGGGCTTCGGGAAATCGTCGCTCATCCTCATCGGTCCTGAACGGATCGAAAGGGCGTGGCAGTCGGTAGATCCCCTCCTCTCGTCGGGATGGTCATCTTACAGAGGCGGAGCGTCATTGGCGAGCGGCTTGAGGCGCGTGGTGCCTCGTCTCCCAATCATCCCTGTAGAGGCGGAGCGCCATTGGCCGGGAGACGACGAATCCGGTTCCAGGGGCAGAATGCCAGGGGCCGTCATGATTGAGGCGGTGTGTCACTGGCGCGGAGGGGAGAGCGAGATCGTGGCCTCATAGTTGAACTGCGATCCTCCCTTGTTGCGGCTCTCGCGAAGGCGAATGAAATAGCGCCCTGGAGCCGGCAACACGACCTCCACTCGCGAATCGAACGTCGCGCCCACATCATCGTTTTCGGCCAGGACGTGACCCTGGCCATCCAACAGCGCGACGACCGTATCCGCCGCCGACGGCGGATCGAGCCGTTGAGCCCGCGTCTCGACGATCACTTGCTCTCCGCCCTGGGCGTCGAAACGGAAATAATCCTCATCCCCGGCGGGATCGAAGACGCCGATCACCGTCACATCGGGGACGATGGCGTTGGCCTGCTGGAGATCGTCGTTCGGTTCCTGTTCGCGGAAGAATGCTGGCGGCGTCAAGTGGGGAACGAAAGCGATGCTTTGCTGCGCTCCTTCCAGGGTGTTCACCATCTCGGAGGAACCGATGCGGGCCGTCTCTCGGGGATCTTCCGTCAGCACATCGGAGATGATGGAGAGCGTCGTCCGTCCTCCCGTATCGATATTGGCCAGAAGCGCCAGTTGGCCATCGGGCGAGAGGGCCACGCCGCCTTGTCGCGCGGCGCGCGATCGTGGGCCGACCCGGAGAAGTTTCAGAAGAGCGGGCCCCATGTCCGTCTCTTGGTAGATGAACAAGCCCTGGAATCCGGGCACGAGCAGTCGCGAGCCATCCGGCGTCCGTCTCAGATTGGAGAAGGTCGACGATGCGATGGCGCTCATTCCCGCCAGGAATGGGTGTTCACCGGGCTGCACGCCCTCGATGGTCAACACGGCGAATCCCTCGCCCGACAGGAGCGAAGCCGTGTAGATTCTCGTCTCATCGGGGGCGACGGCCAGACCTTGCACGCATCCGACGAAGTCAAATGGAGAGCCGGGCCGGAACGCCGCGGTCCCACTCAGAAGGCCATCGAGCAGGCTGAGACCACCGCAGCCGGCGCCGATGGCCGCCGTCTCGCCCGAAGGAAACATGGCGATATCCAGTTCGCTCCCTGGAAGGGCTCCGGGAATGGGGAGCGTCGTGCGCACCGTCGGCGCATCGGGAAGTCCGTCAATGATGGTGAGCAGGGGTGGGTTCTGGCCGCTGCTGAGGATGAGCGCCGTCGATCCATCAGGGGTGATGGCCACGCCACTGGTGCCGAGACCCGCGGGCAGCAGGCGCTCTTCCACCGGTTGAAGCGTATCCAGCCCGGTGAGGAGAGATGCGGTGCCACTCTGATTGATGGCCAGAGCATATCGGCCATCGGGGGCGACGGCCAGCTCGACGGTGCGCCCGGTGGTGGGAATGGAGCCGAGAACGGTTCCTTCGTCAGGCGTCACCGTCAACATGGTCACATCGCCCGTGCCCGGAGCCGTCCGGTTGCCGGAAGCGGCAATCAGCGCCACATAGCGCAGCGTCTCCTGGCCGAGCGCCGAGAGCGCACTCGGCAAGAGACAGCCGCCGATGAAGACGATGCCGATGAGCAGTTTCGTTCTCCAGGTCATGTCAGCCTCCCCCTTGATCTCATGTCGATGATGATCGACGAGTGCTCCGGTCGCGCAATCGTCCGATGATCTCTTCCACCAGTTCCGCGGGTTGGGATCGACTGGCATCGATTCTCAGATCCGCCTGGGCATAACTGGACAGGCGACTCTCCAGCAGCCGGCGTAACTGCTCGGGCGATGAGTTCAACGGACGATCGTTGGTTCCCTCCAGTCGCTTCACAATGATCTCGAATGCGCAGTCCAACCAGATGGACACGCCGCTGGCCTGAATCATTCGTCGATTCACCTCGCTGACGAATGCGCCGCCGCCGAGGCTGATGACCGCCTCGGGTTCATCGATCACCTCGCCGATGAGCTCCGTCTCCAGTTGTCGGAACGCCGCTTCGCCTCTCTCGGCGAAGAGACGAGAGATGGATCGTCCCGTGCGCTCGACGATGCGCTCATCGAGGTCGATGAATGGGCGGCCGAGCCGGCGAGCCAGGAGGCGCCCAATGGTCGTCTTTCCACTCCCCATGAATCCCACGAGGAAGATGCGGGGAGGGATGGAGGACGCGGGCACCGACTGTTTCTGAGCGTTGAGCGCGCGTGACATGTGCCTTGACCTCTCCATCCTTACGGGGTTATCGGGGTCGTCATCGCACGACGAGGTCGTCCAGAGTACGGAAAAATCCCGGGAAGGAAATGTCGACGACCTCGCTCGAGTCAATCACCGTCTCTCCCTCGGCCATCAATCCGGCGATGGCGAACGCCATGGCGATGCGATGATCTCCGCGAGCGTTCACCAGCGCGCCCCGCAGCGATTGCGGTCCAGGAACGTGTAAACCGTCGGGGAACTCCTGGACGCGAGCGCCCATTCGGCGCAGATTCTCCGCCACCGTCCGAATGCGGTCGCTCTCCTTGACGCGCAGTTCCTGGGCATCGTGGATGGTCACGCCGCCCTCGATGCGCGTGGCCAGGACGGCGAGAATGGGTATCTCATCAATCAGGCGAGGGATCATTTCTCCTCCAATCGTCAACGGACGCCGAGCGCGCAATGGGGCCGAACGAACGACGAGATCGGCCACCGGTTCATCCTGCCAGGAGCGTCGGTTGTGCCACTGGATGGGCGCGCCCAGCGACTGGAGCAGCTCGATGAATCCCGTGCGCGTTGGATTCACGCCGACTCCCGTCAGTCGGATGAGCGACCCAGGGAGGGCGAGAGCCGCGGCGATGAGGAAAGCGGCCGATGAGAGATCTCCGGGGATGCGATACTCGCGCCCGGTGAGTTCGGCAGGTCCGGTCACGGCAACCGTCCGGTCCCCTATCTCCACGCGGGCGCCGAATTGACCGAGCATGATCTCGGTATGATTTCGCGTGACCGCCGGTTCCGTCACCTGCGTCGTCCCATGCGCCAACAGGCCGGCCAGCAGGATGCACGATTTGACCTGCGCGCTCGCTATGGGTAACTGGTAGGCGATCGGTCGCAACCGGGTTCCACGAATGCGGAGCGGGGCGCGGCCATCCTCCCGAGCCGAAATCTCGGCGCCCATCTTCGAGAGGGGGTCGATGATGCGTCGCATCGGACGGCGTCGCAACGAGGCATCGCCGGTGAGGACGCTCTCGAACGGTTGGCCCGCCAGCAGTCCCGCCAGCAGTCGCATCGTCGTTCCCGAATTGCCGGCGTCCAACGTCGCCGTCGGCGCGCGCCATCCGTGGAGACCGCACCCACGAATGTGAACGCGCCCCGGCCAGGAGGCGACCGAGACGCCCAGTGCGCGCAAGCAGCGGAGCGTGCTCTGGCAATCGGCGCTCGGCGAGTAGTTGACCAGTTGAGAATCGCCGCTGGCGATCGCGGCGATCAGGGCGGCGCGGTGCGAGATCGATTTGTCCCCGGGCAACGCGACGCTGCCTCTGAGGCAGCGCGCCCGATAGACCGTCTTGCTTGACATCATCCAGGAGCTATGTTACACCAACCATCTGGAAGACGCGAGTGGAATACAGATGGTGAGGTATCCGACCTGGAATGCAGCAGCGTAAACCCACGGTGGGTTTAACAATCGCCAGTGACTTTCATTTCGTTGAACTCGCCGAGATCGTCACCAAACATGTCGCCGAGCTGGTCGGATTCGATGAAGATGCCGCCGGGTGGATCAGCATGGCTGTGCGCGAGGCAGTGATTAATGCCATTAAGCATGGGAACAAACAGGATCGCAATAAACCCGTGGAGATCGAGTTCTCCTTCAATGCGGATACTATCACCATCCAGGTCATGGATCGGGGAGAGGGCTTCGATCTGGCAGACGTCCCCGATCCCCTCGATCCGGAGAACCTGTTGAAGCCCAGTGGACGCGGAATCTTCTATATCCGGTCGTTCATGGATGAAGTTCACTTTTCGTCTCGCCCCGGCGGGGGGACGATCGTCAGCATGGTGAGACGGAAAAGTCGAAAGGAGGGCGAGAAGAAAGATGCTGACCATTAAGCAACGGGACGCTGAGGGCATCACCATCCTGGATTTGAGTGGGAGGATCACCATCGGCCAGGGGAGCGCGCAGTTTCGCGAGACGATCCGTCAATTGATGGAACAAGGGCGAAATCGCCTGTTGTTGAATTTCGCCGACGTCTCTTATGTCGATAGCTCGGGGATCGGCGAGTTGGTCAGTGCCTATACGACGCTCAATAATCAAGGTGGACAACTGAAATTGCTCAATCTGCCCAAGCGCATCAAGGACCTTCTGCGCATCACCAAGCTGCTCACCGTGTTCGAGACATTCGACGACGAGGCGGCCGCTCTCCGGAGCTTTCAGTGACCATCACCGTGAATGATGAACAGAATCATCGCGCTCATCTGGATCGGCCTCGGGCTCTCTCTCTGGGCGTTTCCCGGCGCACCGGATCGCTCATCGAGAGTGCCGGGGGAGATTTCTGTTGAACGAGCCTCCCGGCAAACGCCATCCGCGGTTCGGCCCGAAGAGGTCAATGTGTTCGTGCAAACGGACCCCCGCCTGTTCACCGTCATGGCGGCGCTCCTCGTTGCCGGATACGGAGCGACTTCCGACCATCAAGGAGAATCAGCGCTCCTTGCACGCATACGACGCGATCTGGCCGGAATCGATCAGTCCCTGCGGGCGCGATTGGCCGATTACTATAAGGTTCATCTGGAAGCGCCGGACCAGGCCTCCCCGAGCATCAGCGGCTATGTGGGGCTGAGCCTGGTTCTCTCGCCGCCGCCCGATCTCGTCGTGGTTCCTTCGCGGGAGGCATTACCCGAAGATATTCGTCGAGCCGCCGACTTCGCTCCTCTGGTGCGGGAGTTCTACGCTCAGTCCGGGGTGGCCCACTTGATTCGTTCCTATCTTCGCCAGTACCAGCCTCACGTTCACAGGCTCCGACAACACGTGGGATCACTCATTTTCGAGATGCTCAGTTATCTCCACACGCTGCCCATCACGCGGCTCACCGGGCGCGTCGATGAGGCCGGTGAGCGCACCGGGGAGGCAGGATCGAGAAAGCCGAAGGAGAAAAAACGGGGGCGAGCCGGGCGTGACAAGAGAGGCGAAAAAAGGCTCGCCGCTCCGCCAAGGCAACAGCGCACCCGCCGGTTGTTCGTCGTGTTGAATCCTCTGGATCGGCCCCATGCCGCTTACGTTCGCAATGATATTTTGAATGCCGCCGACACCGAGACGGTTCGAGCATTGGGCGACGATTATTTCGTCATCATCGGCTCGCCAGCCGATCGTGATGCCGTCCAAATGGGGTTCCTGCGGTTCGTACTGGAACCGCTGGGAGAACGGTTCGCTCGCACCATCCGAGAGCGCGCCGACGCTATTCATCATCTGGCCGAGCAGATCATCGGAGAGAAGGCCGCCGAAGAGACGGCGTTCTCCATCGTCAACGAATCGCTGATCCAGGCGGTGCACGCGCGATTGCAACGCCGGGCGCGAGGGAAAGTCAAAGACGTCACTGCCGACGACGAGGCCATCTATGAACTGAGCGAGGCCTATGAACGAGGAGCGGTGCTGGCGTTCCACTTCTACGAGCAACTCATCCCCTGGGAGCGCGCGGGCATCGACATCGCCGATTATTACGAACACCTGTTGCGCACCATCGATGTGGAGCGCGAGGCCGCCCGACGTCGGACCGTTCGGGAAGCGCGCGCCCGCCGGGAAGCCCGTCATCGCGCCTCTCGTCCGTCGGGCGCTGACGCCTCCCTGGGACAACAGCTTCGCCGCGCCGACACCCTGATCCGAAATGGCGAGTTCCAACGCGCCCGGGCGCTCCTTCAGGAACTCGTGAAAGCGCATCCGCACCATGCGCGCGCCCTCTATGGACTGGCCGAGGTCACCAGCCGAATGGCCAGTCGGATCAATCCCGCCGAGAGCCGGGACGAAGACGCCGCCTGGGAACGGTTGATGACCGAGTTGAAGCAGGCCGTTCAACTCTATCGCCGGGCGATTGCCGCCGCCTCTCCGGAGGAGAAATGGCTCGTTTCGCGAGCTCACGTGGCCATCGGCAAGATCCTGGAGTTCGTCGGTCAGGAAGGAGCAGCGCGAAGCGAATACGAGAAGGCGGTCAATCTCGGTGACATCCCTCATGGCGCCTACGATGAAGCCCGGAAACGCCTGCGGGAGATCTCAGGCAAGACATGAGCAACATCAGTGGTCCTGGAACATCAGCAGAGAACCGCTGGTGAGCCCTGAGATGGGATATCCTCCGAATCATCGGAGGCCGCTATCCTTCCATGGACGTCGGAATCATGATTGGACGCACTGAACACATTCGC
>JALSQX010000078.1 GCA_026985075.1 Blastocatellia bacterium
GGGTCATTCCGCCCAAAACGACACGCTCTCGGTGCTTGGCTACGATCTTCGAGTGAAAGGCTGCCATCTCGCTTACGTCGAACACGGTTCCGCCGATTTTGAGCGGAATCTTAGGCTTCAACAATACTTCAAAAACATCGGGATCTCCAAGGAGGTTTGTCCATTTGAACTCGCTTTCGACGACGATCATAACCTCGCGGTCTATGGCTTTATCGCGCCATGTCACCATATTCTCAAGCTGCTTTGGCTTCTTGCGCAGTTTGTGTTAGCGAGCGCGGAGGCGGTTCGTTTGACCTCGTCGATGTGGACCTTGCTGCCTGCGCGATAGAGAGCATCTGCTTTGGAGAGTGGGTGAATATCAACGGTGCCCGAAGCCGACACCCCAACTGGGTAAGCGCTGATCCCTAGCTCGTGCTCCTAGCGTTCAATCGTTCAATCCGCCCTTTCAGACTCGCAGCCAACTCGGGCTGGATGTCGGGGCTGCCGAGGATGTGTTGTGCCAACTCGAGCGCTTTGTCGCGGTCGAGGACTGAGAGGTAGAAGATCTGCGACCTGGCAAATTCAGGGTGTACACGCCACTGCCGCTCAACCAGGCGACAAAGCGCCTCAAAAACTTCTTCATCAGGATCGCTGCGCAGCGCTTTGAACAGCCAGTCTTTAACCCTGCTTCTGAGCCTGTCCGCTTGTTGACGCACGAACTCGATCCCGTACAGCCAAACCTCGGAAGCACTCGGCGCTGGCTCGAGGTTCTTGAACGAGTTACGAATCGTCTCGAGACGAATGTCGTCGAAACGTGGCATATGATGGATTCTCAAGTTGAAATTGTGAAGGCCCCATGCGATCGTCATTTCTTCGGGAAGGTCATCGCGCGATCCCGGAGGCAACTCTGCCAACCCATCCAGGGCTCGATCGAGCACTGCAACCGCTGTGGCCCTTGCCGACGCGGAATTCGCTACACTTTCAGTATCCAGGTTGAGGCGATCCCAAGGAGACGGCAATCCCAGGAGCAATCGTGGCACTAACTCAGCCATTATGGGTACCCCACAAACTTCGCTGCACTCTCGATCGTTGCCATCTGCGGCAGCTCCATAAAGGCACGATGGGTCATTCCGCCCAAAACGACACGCTCTCGGTGCTTGGCTACGATCTTCGAGTGAAAGGCTGCCATCTCGCTTACGTCGAACACGGTTCCGCCGATTTTGAGCGGAATCTCATGCTTCAACAACAATACTTCAAAAACATCGGGATCTCCAAGGAGGTTGGTCCATTTGAACTCGCTTTCGACGACGATCATCACTTCGCGATCGGGCCCCAGCGACCGCCACTCTTTGAGATTATTGAGTTGTCCTGGCTTCTTGCGCAGTTTGTTAGCGAGAGCGGAGGCCGTGCGTTTGACCTCGTCGATGTGGACCTTGCCGCCTGCGCGATAGAGCGCATCCGCTTCCGAGAGTGGGTGAATATTGACAACGACACCGTCTCCGAGATCAAACAGGCGCCGGGTGCCATCGGCCTTTGTGGCTTTGACGCCGCTAAAGACCTTAGAGCCTTTGGCTAGCTCACCAGAGGCGCCAACTTCGTTGACGTGCCGCAAC
>JALSQX010000079.1 GCA_026985075.1 Blastocatellia bacterium
AGGCGCGACGGAAGCGGGCAGGGTGGTTGGGATGGTCGTAGACGGCCAGAGTGGAGAGGGGGTGGCTCAGCAGATAGAATCGCTGGCCGGAGTCGGTCGGGATGGACACGGCCTGCGTCCAGGGAGCGGCATCGAACACTGAGGTGGATGACTCTAAGATCACCACCTGTGGTGACTGCGCGTTCACATTCATCAACAGGATGCTTGAAATCAATAGATAAAATCGAAACTTTCTCATGATGTTCATCCTCCTTACTTGCAGAATGTTTGTCCTTCCAAAACTCGATGTTTCCATTCATCCCGCGAAGGAACGTCAAGATACATCTTGTTCACCTCTTGCAATGGGCATCAGCCCGTGACTGATTCCTTCCAATCTCCTCGGCTAATGCCGGGACTGATTGTGATTCGCGACTAGGTGAGGTTCCGTTACTTGGGTTTTCCTCATGCCGGTCGCAATGGGTGGGCGGCCGCCGCTTTGCGACTTCCTGGCGATAGTGTGTGGGCGAGCGACCATAAGAGCGATGGAAGGCCCGGCGAAACTGCCAGAGGTTGCGGAATTGAACGGCCGGATCATGACAGATCCCAGCGATTGGTTGTTCGGTGATCTCGCTCAGACGTTTGGCTTGAGCTGCCTGGTCCTGCCCGATGGCTTCCATCAGTTCCATGCCCAATGATTCCCGGGCCAGGGTGCACAAGGATCGCCGGCTGACGCTGGCCGCTTGGGCGATCTCGGCCGGGGAGCGCGATTCCCCCAGGCGTTTCAGAGCATAGCGCCCCGCCTGTCTCAATGCCGGATATCGCCTGGTCATGTCCCCATTCAGGATCACCTCGCTCATCGCGACGACCTCCTCCCACGGGAATTCATCGATGACATGTCTTCCACAGATTATTTTGCAATCCTCGTGCCAAAGCAAAGGAAAAGTTCTTTTCGAACTGCTAACCTCTTGTGTCAGAAATGGTTGTAAAGTTCCTCCTCCGGAATCCGGAAGACGACGACAGGATCAGTGAGTGTCGGGAAATTTGACGGTCCTGTCGCGATTTCCGACAGGCTGTCGGATTTTCCGACACACTTCTCTCATCTTGACGGAACGTCACCGGGCGGAGTCCAGGCCATACTTCCTGATCCGGGCATATAATCGGTCGCGGCTCATGCCCAGACTTCGAGCGGCTCGGGCCTTGTTGCCGCGGAACCGGTTCAGCCGCTCCCGGATGACCCAGGCCTCGATCTCCTCCAGAGTGAGTTCATGGAGCCGTTCGATAGGCACTCGGTGTGACGCCATGGCCGTGCTCGGATGAGTGAGACCGACCGTCTGCGCATCGTCTGTACCCGGACCTGGAAGCTCACCCACATCCTCGATCCTCAACGTCGTTTGATCGTCTCTGGCAAAGAGTACGGCGCGTTCCAGGACGGTGAGCAGTTGGCGCACATTGCCGGGCCAGTCGTAGGCCAGCAGGCGCTCCAGCGCCTCCTCCGAGATGCGGGAGACGCTCTTGCGATACTTCCGCGCATAGACGGGGACAAAATGCTTGACCAGTGGTCCGATATCCTCGGGCCGCTGGCGCAACGGCGGGATGCCGATGG
>JALSQX010000080.1:0-27500 GCA_026985075.1 Blastocatellia bacterium
GTCATCGCCTGTGCCGACGCCTCCTCCATCGCCGACTCCACGGCCTCAGCCGCGTGATCCTGGCTTCTCATCCGTGTGAAATCTCCACAACCATACCAAACGCCGCAGCAACTGTCAATTTCACCCGCGACGTCCAATGCCAGCATCACTCATCGCCGTGAGGCCCGCCTCACCTATCTGAAAGAGCGAACCACGTTATTTCACCATACCTCGCCTCCCTACGAATAACGATGGGCGTCGTTTCTAAGAAAATCTCCTTCGAAAATAGACGACGGACGACCGATGACGGACGACGTTCCCTTTTCATTCCCTCGGTGTGGCCCCCAAGGCCATGGAGGACTCCTTCGAAAATCACCGCAAAGGCGCAGAGAACGCAAAGATCCTCCAACAGGCCCTTTTCATCCCCTCAATGTGGCTCGGGCGCGCCATAGCCCCCCATCACAGCCTGCGGCCATGCCCCAGCACACCGGATCCCGCCAGATCATTTCATCCGATCGGCGAGCCCCTTCCTGTCTCGTCGCGTTCCCTATTCCGATGGCGCGCTACCCATCCCTCGCCACGGCGCGCTGCTCCTTTTGTGGGCAGTGAACTTGGAATGCGCTCTGGGGAACCATGAGATCGCGGTTATATTTGCGCGCGCGGTTACGAGATTACCGCGCGCGGTTATTTATGCGCGGCGCGCATACCACGCTCCTTTCTTCGTACCATGCCGCGTGAGCTTGCCCTCCTCGACCAGGCGCTTGAGTCGCCGATAGGCCTGATCCTGTGAAATCCGGCACAACTCCGCGGTTTCCCGTCGAGTGATCCGGCCATGTTTCTCCACGTACTGCAAGATCATGTGCTCCTGCTGAAGAGGTTCAAAACCCCGTTGGCGCACGTAGGCAGCCTTCTCTCCAAGCCGACGATAGGTCGAGCCGGAGAGGTGATATACCCGCGCTCGTTTCTCGCCTCGTGCTTCGACCAGCCCCGCCTCGACCAAGCGTTCCAACACGGCCCGAGCGTCACTTTCCGGCTTTTGGATTGTTCGTGCTGCTTCTTTTACAGTCAGCCGCCGCTCCTGCCAGAGGGCATTGAGAATGAGTAAGTCGTCGAGCTTCAGAGGGTGCCCCGCCTGGTTCTCCTCAACGATCAGACGAACGAACTGGAGGTTGGCTTCTCCGCCGGGGAGGACGAGCACCACGCTCTCCGAAGTGCTCCGCTCGTAGGACGGTGCCGGGCGCCCATTACGCAGTTGCTCCTCGTAGATGATGTCGATACCGCGCCCGGTCCGCTCCACAACCCCTGCCCGCTTGAAGGCATCGGCGAGCTGAGGATTCCGCGGGCGCGGCGGGGCCACCAACAAGTTGTCCAGGCGGATACCCTCAGGGAACCCGCCGGGATTTGAGATCTCGATGGAGTCCTCATGCCACTGGACGTGCACCGCGCCCAGGCGTGTATAGTCGCGGTGGACGAGAGCGTTTGCCACCCCTTCCCGGAAGGCCCGCTCCGAATAGTGGGGCACACCGATCCGCAGCATCCCGAATGTCACTTCCTCTTCGCGGTTCCTGGTCCGGAACCGGATGAGGATCTCTTCCATGACCCGCAGGAGCGGCCAACGGAAAAACTCATTGGCTTCAACCCGGGTTCCCCTGAGCACCTGGAACGCCACCTCATGTGTAGGGAGATATCGTTGCAAGGCCTCTTCCCGGCCAAAGAGCAACAGGCCCAGTACGCGAATCGTCGTGACCTCGTGATTCGCCTCTACGGCCCCCAGAGCCCTGACCAGTTCTTGATCGGGGAGGCCGAGCAAGTTCGTATCGCCCTGACCGCGACTTTCCCGGATGAAGCGCCGAAAACGCTCAAACTCCAATGGGTCTAAATCATCCCAGGAGGCCTCCGGCACCGGCAACATAGAGTAGTCCAACGCCCCGCGATGGGCCAGGGCCGTCTGCATCTCATAAAAGTGATAGGGGAGGCATTCCGGTTTCCCAGTTCCGCCAATGGCTCGTCGCTTGTAGATGCCGTCCGCCGTACCGACGGGCATCGTCGCTGGCGGGACTTCGATCACGAGCACGGGATTCCCTTCCACTTGGACGACCTCCACCCGACAGCTCAAGGATGGCCGCGTCCGGTTGGCGATCAGGGCTCTGATCCGGAGGGGATCGATGGTTCCCGCATGTCTGGGACGGGCCCCCGTCACTCGGCCGTCGTCCTCAACGCCGACCAGGATGTAGCCCACCTCCTGACCCGGCTGATTGGCCATGCAAACCACTGCCTCCACGAGTTCGCTGTCCGATATTGCACCTCGTTCCTCCCCCTTGAACTCCACAGTGAGGCTCTCGCCCTGAGCGATCAGTTGCTGGAGCCGTTCTGGAGTCATTCTCTCATTTCCCTCCACTCAGCTCGCCTCAGTGGCACTTTTCCACACCCTCACCACATACCGCGTGATATCAACTACTTCTTCGGGTCGGGGTACCGCCGGGTTCTGCAACACATAGAGCACCGGTTCAGTAGCAGTGCTAAGGAATAATTCCCCGTGAAGACAATCGTGCAGCTCCTCGGCCGTGGCACCCAGAGGCGCGTAGAAGCCTCTCATCGCCAGCCGATGGATCGAGAGCGCGGAGATGATGTGAAGCGCCACGGGCTTGTACGTCAGCCGGGGAACAGCGTGCTCGGTCCGGGAGCTCAGCGCTCGCTTCGATAGGAGCGACTTAATGACGGCCCACTGTTCATCGGTCAGATCCATCACTCACCTTCCAAGATGGGCCTATTATATACTATCCCGAGGGCTTATCCAACCGCTCGGCTCGTCGGGTTCCGGTCTTCTTCACAGGAATCGCTCATGGCGCACTGTCGCCACACTGAAAGAATGAAAATGGGGGAGCGCAAGCTAACAGCTTACGCCACACGCTGTTTTCGAAGGAGTCACTCATGGCCTCCTGGCCACACCGCAAGGATGAAAATGAGCCATTTTCGAGGGAGGCATCCATGACCCTGCAGGCCATACCGAGGGAATGAAAAGGGACCCTCGGGGAATGGAGCGCAAGATGGCATCTTGCGTTACACGCTGTTTTCGAGGGAGGCATCTTACCGGGTCGGATTGGTTCTTCTCGCGCACGCTTTCAGGATTGACAATCGCGCGCCGGATGTCAGACACTATCTCTTAAACTCACGAGGAGAATGTAACAGGCCCAAGAGAAGAGTTTCATGAACCGCGCTTCAACGCGAACCGGGTTCATGGCCTGACGAGAACGGTGAAAGGAGGCTTGGATGACAACGAATCGAGCGCTCAATGACTGGATCGATGAAATCGCCCGTCTCACTAAACCCGATCGCGTCGTCTGGTGCGATGGATCGGAGAACGAGAACCGAACGCTCATCGAGCAGATGATCGCCGACGGGACGCTGATCGAACTCAATCCTCAACGCTATCCCAATTGCTACCTCCATCGCAGCGACCCGCGCGATGTGGCCCGGACCGAACAGTCCACATTCATCTGCACCCCCAAACGAGAAGACGCCGGTCCCACCAACAACTGGATGTCGCCCGAGGAAACCCGACGCAAGGTGGGTCCGCTGTTTGACGGTATCATGCGGGGTCGGACGATGTACGTCGTACCGTATCTCATGGGACCGCCCGGATCGCCGTTCAGCAGCGTGGGCGTCGAGGTCACCGATAGTCCTTATGTCGTGGCCAACATGCGCATCATGACCCGCATGGGCACCGTGGCCCTGGAACACCTGGGGGCGTCCGGCGAATTCGTGAAGGGACTCCACGCTCTGGGCGATCTCGATCCGGCGCGCCGGTATATCTGCCATTTTCCCGAAGAACGATTGATCTGGAGCATCAATTCCGGATATGGAGGGAACGCCCTGCTGGGCAAGAAATGCCACGCTCTGCGCATCGCCAGCGCCCAGGCTCGCGATGAGGGCTGGATGGCCGAACACATGATGATCGTCGGGATCGAAGATCCATCGGGGAATGTCACTTACATTGCCGGCGCTTTCCCCAGCGCCTGCGGCAAGACGAATCTGGCCATGCTCGTCCCACCGCCCTCGCAAAAGGGATTTAAAGTGTGGACGGTGGGCGACGATATCGCCTGGTTACGCTTCGGTCCCGATGGACGGCTCTGGGCGGTCAATCCCGAGACGGGCTTCTTCGGCGTGGCGCCCGGCACCAGCGAGAAGACGAATCCCAACGCCATGGCCGCCCTCTCCCGGAATTCCATCTTCACCAACGTGGCGCTGACGCCGGAGGGAACGCCCTGGTGGGAAGGCATGAGCCCGCCGCCGCCCACGGCCACCGACTGGCAAGGCCAACCGTGGACGCCATCCAGCGGACGAAAAGCGGCCCACCCCAACGCTCGATACACCGCGCCGGCGCGTCAATGTCCTTCGATCTCGCCTCACTGGGAAGATCCCCAAGGCGTCCCCATCTCGGCCATCATCTTCGGTGGCCGACGCGCTCGATTGGCGCCTCTGGTCTACCAATCCTTCAACTGGCAACATGGCGTGTTCATCGGCGCCAGCATGGCTTCAGAGACCACCGCGGCGGCGACTGGCAAAGTGGGCGTCGTTCGCCGCGATCCCATGGCCATGATTCCCTTCTGCGGCTACAACATGGCCGATTATTTCCGCCACTGGCTGGAAATGGGCGCCGGCCGCGACAAGATGCCCATGATCTTTCACGTCAACTGGTTCCGCACCGATGAAGATGGAAACTTCCTCTGGCCGGGCTTCGGCGAGAATTTGCGCGTTCTCCGCTGGATCATCGACCGCGTCAATGGCCGCGCCGCCGCCGTCGAGACTCCCATCGGATTCGTCCCTGCGCCGGATAGCCTGGATCTCACCGGACTGAATATCTCCACAGAGACGATGAACAAGCTGCTCTTCATCGATCGAGAGGCCTGGCGCGAAGAAGCGCGCAGTGTGGCCGAATTCTTCAACCGGTTCGAGGATCGACTCCCGGCGGAGCTTTGGGAGGAGCATCGCCAGCTGTTGGCCAGATTGGGAGGTTAGACTGAGGGGCGAAGACCGACCGGGAGACTGAAGGCCCCTCTCCTGTGAAATAAATCTTGCACAGATTCACCGATGAACTGATAAATCGTGCTGTTTCATCCGTCGTGGCGGGCGCGGAGCGATTCCTTCGACAATACGCGGCGCAAGCGGTCAGCTTGCGCCCCATCTCCTTTATCGTGTGGCCTCAGAGTCAAGGGTGACTCCTTCGACTCACCTCCCTTTCTCCTCCTCCATCTGCATCAATCGTTCGTAGAATTCTCTCGCCTGAGGGGTGATGGCTCGCGGGCGGGTGCCGTTGGGCGGTTCGACCAATCCATCCCGCTCCATCATATCGATGATGGACGCCGCGCGCCCATAGCCGATGCGCAGTCGGCGTTGAAGAACCGAGGTTGACGCCCGTCCCATCTGAACGACGATCTTGACCGCTTCTTCATAGAGTTCGTCGCGCGGCCCTTCGCCCTCCTGCTGCGCTTGAATCTCGCGCTCTTTATCCGACATCAAGACGGTCTCATCGTACTCCGGCTCGGCCTGAGCTTTGAGGTAATTGACCACGGCGTTGATCTCTTTCTCTTCCACATATGCGCCGTGAACGCGCACCAGCCGGGCCGTCCCCGGCGGGAGGAACAACATATCTCCGCGTCCGAGGAGCCGCTCGGCACCGTTGGTATCGATGATGGTCCGCGAATCGACTTTGGACGAGACGCGCATGGCGATCCGACAGGGGAAATTGGCCTTGATGAGTCCGGTGATGACGTCCACCGAGGGCCGTTGAGTGGCGAGAATCAAGTGAATGCCCACGGCGCGAGCCATCTGGGCCAGTCGGGTGATCGACGTCTCCACATCGCCCGAGGCCACCATCATGAGGTCGGCCAATTCGTCGATGATGATGACCAGATAGGGGAGCGGCTTGAGCTCGCCCACTTCGATCTCGTCCATGAACATCTGTTGCCCGCCCTGGCGAACGAGACGATTGTATTGTTCGATATTGCGGACCCCGGCACTGGCCAACAGCCGGTATCGATCCTCCATTTCGCTGACCGCCCATTTGAGGGCATAGGCGGCCCGTTTGGGCTCCATGACGATGGGTGTGAGTAGGTGAGGCAGCCCGTCATACAATCCCAGCTCCAATCGCTTGGGATCGACCAGGATGAACCGCACCTCCTCGGGCGTCACCCGATAGAGCAGAGAGACGATGATGACGTTGATGGTCATCGATTTCCCGCTGCCCGTCGCTCCGGCGATGAGGAGGTGAGGCATCTTGGCCAGATCGGTGACGTAGATGCTCCCATCGATCGTTTTGCCCAGAGCGATGGTGAGCTTGGAACGGGCATTCTGGAATTTCCGCGACTCGATGATCTCGCGCAGATAGATGAGTTCGGGTTCCCGGTTGGGGACTTCGATCCCCACGGTCGATTTGCCGGGAATGCGGTCGATCCGAATCGATTCCGCTTCCAGAGCCAGGCAGAGATCGTCGGCCAGACTGGTGATGCGACTGTACTTGATGCCCGGATCCGGCTTGAATTCGAATGTCGTGACCACCGGCCCGGGACTGATCTGATGGACGTGCCCGGTGACGGCGAACTCGGCGCATCGCTCGGCCAGTTGCTGAGCGCGCTTCATTAACGCCTCTTTTCTCTTCTCGGGGATGTCCTGAACCGGAGGCGGAGCGTTGAGCAAATGAATGGGGGGGAGCGTGAACGCGACTTTCGCCCGACGCGCCCCTTCCTTCCGTCCCGCTCCCGCTCTCTCGTCGGGCGTCACTTCCTTGACCACGGCGGTCGAGAGCATCTCCGCCACCTCCCGGCGCGTGCTCTTCTCGCCCGCTGCGGCGCTCGCCGCGCGACCTCGCTCCTGCTCAGACCGCTCGGCCGCTGTTCCCGCCGCTCTCTCGGGGGGACGACTCGTCGGCGCCGGAGCGGCGGAAGCGGCCAATACGGGCTCGGACTCGGGCCGAGAGGCCGCCGGCGCGGCCTTCTCCGCCGCCCCTTGAATGAGGGGCGTCGGCGCGCTCTCGGCCGCCTCCATCGCGCGATGAGCATCCTCAGCCATCTCCGCCGAGCGGGCCCGGCGCGCTCTCCATTCCATGAGGCGCAAGCCCGGCGCCCATGACTGGAGTCGCCGTTTGAGATTCTCTATCTCTCGCACGAAAGAGAAGTTCACCACGACGAGCAGAGTGAGCACCAGTGCGGTGAGCAATACCAGAGCGGCGCCGACGGTGTTGAGGATGGAAGCCAGGCCGGCGGCGATGAGGAGACCGATGAAGCCACCCGGTCGAACGTTCCCCCAGATCAACGTCTCGGAGAAGCCGAGCCCCAGGAGCGCCGCCAGCGTCAAGCACAAGGCCAACCACCCCAGGCACTGAGGAAGAGCGGCGCGAATCGGTCGATGCCGCAGTTTCATCCAGGCCAGGGACATCAGAATCAACGGTAAGACGATGGCCACCAGCCCCAGGGATTGCAACAGGAGATCGGCGACGTAGGCGCCCACCGGACCAATCCAGTTGGCCACCTGATCTCGTGGCGACTCCACGTTCCAGGCGGGATCACCGGGATCGTAGCTGATGAGACTCAGCAGCAGTCCCAGGGAAAACGAGAGAACCAAGACGCCGATCATCTCATCGGCCCGGCTGTGGGAGGTCGTCGCGCTCACGTCCCTCGTCGACGAATGGGCAGACGATTTGGCCATGTTATGATGCCTTGACTTCGCTCACCTCGCGACGGAGTGGAGCGGTCGCGTCCCGTTGCGAAAGAAGATACTCGCGAATGAACTCATCCAGGTTCCCATCCAGGACGCCTTCCACATCGCTCGTTTCATACTTCGTCCGAAGGTCCTTCACCAGCTTGTACGGATGCAAGACGTAGCTCCGAATCTGCGATCCGAAGCTGATATCCCGTTTCATGGCCTCCAACTTCTGCTTCTCCGCCGCTCGCCGCTGGAGCTCCAATTCGTAGAGGCGAGAGCGGAGAACGCGCATGGCCATCTCTCGATTCTGATGCTGCGATCGCTGATTCTGACAAGAGACGACGATGCCCGTGGGAATGTGGGTGATGCGCACGGCCGATTCCGTCTTATTGACGTGCTGCCCGCCGGCGCCCGAGGCGCGGAAGGTCTCGATGCGCAGATCGGCTTCGTTGATCTCGATCTGAATATCATCCTCGATCTCCGGCGAGACGAACACGGAGGCGAAACTCGTCTCCCGGCTCTGGGCGATATTGAATGGCGACAGTCGCACCAGCCGATGAACGCCCGCCTCGGCCTTCAAATACCCATAGGCATACTCGCCCTCCACGCGAAAGATCGCCGATTTGATGCCCGCTTCTTGCCCCGGCTGCACATCGAGGATCTCCGTCTTATAGCCTCGCTTCTCCGCCCAGCGGAGATACATCCTGAGGAGCATCTCCGCCCAGTCCTGGGCATCGGTCCCGCCGGCGCCCGGCTTGATGGTGACGATGGCATTGCCGGCATCGTGTTCGCCCGCGAGCATCATGCGAATTTCGGCTTCGGCGAGCTCCTTTTCCAATCGTTCCAGCGCCTCCTGCAGCTCGGGAAGCATGGACGAATCTTCCTCGGCGAGTTCGAACATGACGTCGATCTCCTCGGTCGCGCGCTCGAACCGCTCGACCATCTGAATGTCGGCGTCGGCTTGACTTCGCGCGCGAAGGACCTGGCGCGCGCGGGCCCGATCGTTCCAGAAGTCCGGCTGAGCGATGAGTTGCTCGAGTCGATCTCGCTCAGCGCGTTTGGCTTCGACGTCAAAGATACCTCCTGAGTTCGTCCACTCTCGGTTTCAGTTGCTCATATCTTCGGCGTAATTCTTCGATCATGGTCCTCCAAATCTCCCCAAAAGTTGCTGTCATCAATAGATTATCTTAAAATGGACGGCGATGCAATACTTGACGCTGACAAGGAGATGGGAGAGGCGAGAGAGCCCCGAAGGGTTGGATTCGACCGAGAGCGCCGGCCCGGCGAGGGAACGACGGCCGAGATGCTCCTCGCTCCCGAGCGGTTCTCTTGTGACTCCCCAATCGAAAGGCTTATGATACGGCGCGCCATTTATCCGGGATCATTCGATCCGGTGACCTATGGTCATCTGGACGTCATCGGTCGAGCGGCGAAACTGTTCGATGAGGTCATCGTGGCGATCCTCAAAAATCCGGGGAAGTCGCCGCTGTTCACGGTGGAAGAGCGCATAGACATGCTGCGCCGCGCCGTGACCTGGCCCAATGTTTCCGTCGATGCGTTCGAAGGGTTGCTCGTCGAGTATGCCAAGAGAAAACAAGCCACGGTCATCATCCGCGGGATTCGCGCCGTCTCCGATTATGAATATGAGCTGCAGATGGCGCTGATGAATCGTCGGCTCTACCCCGAAGCGGAAACGATTTTCATGCTCCCGGGAGAAGACTACTCCTACATCAGCTCCAAACTGGTCAAAGAGGTCTTCTCATTGGGCGGATCGGTCAGCGGGTTGGTCCCCCGATTCGTCGAGCAGCGGATGCGCGAAAAATTCAAATCGCACGCACCACACGTCGTTGGAGGTTTGAACCCCAATGAATGAGATGTCGTCCTTTCCTCGTTCCACCCGAGTGAGTCAGATGCGACCCTCGTTGACGCTGGCCGTCGTCCAGGCGGCTCTTCGCCTCCGGGCCGCCGGCGTCGAGATCGTCGATCTGGGCGCGGGCGAGCCCGATTTTCCCACGCCCGATCACATCAAGCAAGCGGCCCAGGCGGCCCTGCGAGAGAACTTCACGCGGTATACGCCGGCATCGGGCATCAAGGAGCTGAAAGAAGCCATCGTCGAGCGTCTGGCCGAGGACTACGGCATCGATTACTCGCCGGCGCAGGTGATGGCCACGGCCGGCGGGAAGCAGGCCATCTTCAATGCCATTGTGGCGCTCATCAATCCCGGGGATGAGGTGCTCATCCCATCGCCCTATTGGGTGACGTTTCCTGAAATCGTCGCTTTCGCCGGCGGTCAGAGCGTGTTCATCGATACGGAACCGACCGACTTTCAGCTCACCGTCGATGCGCTGGAAGCCCACCTCACGCCTCGGGCCAAGCTGCTCATTCTGAATTCCCCCTGCAATCCAACCGGCCGGGCCATTCCCCCCGAGCGATTCCGACAACTGGTCGAAAAAGCGGTCGAGCACGGCCTCTACGTGATTTCCGACGAGTGCTATCGGGAGTTCGTCTATCCGCCGATGAGACCATTCTGCGCCGGTCAACTCTCGCCCGAGTTGAGATCCCGCGTCCTGATTGTGGGCACCCTCTCCAAAACGTATGCCATGACCGGCTGGCGGCTCGGCTATGCGCTGGGCCCCGAACCCTGGATCACAGAGATGATCAAAGTGCAGAGCCACTCGACATCCAACCCCAACTCCATCACGCAGAAAGCGGCCATCGCCGCTCTTCGCGGTCCCCAGGAGCCGCTCATGCGCATGCTGGAGGAATACGAGCGACGGCGCGATTTTCTCATCCCCGCTCTCAATGAGATTCCCGGCGTCTCATGCACCTGGCCGGAAGGCGCCTTCTATGCCTTCCCGAATATTCGAGGCCTCCTGGAACGCTCATCGCTGAACTCCTCGGTCGAGGTGCAGCATCGCCTGCTGGAGGAGTATCACGTCGCGGTGACCGCCGGCGCGGCCTTCGGATCAGATGGGCACCTGCGCATCTCCTACGCGAATTCGCTGGATGCCCTGGAAAAGGGCGTGGAGCGACTGCGGGCTTTCGTCGAACGCCTCTGCTGAGCGCTCATCCCTCGTGAAAGAGGAGCCTGACCGACGTGAGCGATGAGCTCCCATGGCCGATCGGCGAGTCTCCGAGTCAAGCCCATCGACGGTCTCAACGGATGCCCTCGCTGCCGGTCCTCCAATGACGCCAATCCCCCCGGCGCTTTCCTTCCATCCTTCGAAAGCAGCGTGTGGCGTGAGTTGTCAGCTTGCGCCCACCCATTGTCATTCTTTCGGTGTGGCGACAGTGCGCCATGAGCGACCCCCTCGTCTCCCCCGGCGTGACGCCGGCGGCGAGATGGGCGATATACTAAAAGGCGACGCCGAGGCCGGTGGTGAACGAGACGTTATTTCTTTTCACGTTCCTCTGCGGACGATGATCGAAGGAATCGACGATGCCCAGGCGCATGGACAGGAAGCTGTTCAACTGGGTGCGGAGGCCCAGGTTCAGTCGAAATTTGAAGCGAGGGAGATTCTGGAGGTCCTGAAGGTAATAGAACTGCTGCTCGAACCGACTGCGCGCGAAGAGTCTCTGTTGATATTCCTGATTGAACACGGCCGAGGCCGTATCGCGACGAGTTCCATCGCTGAAGTTTTCCAGCGTATATCCACCGCCACCGTTAATGGAGAGCTGGCGGTCTTCCGTCGATACGAACTGGTAGCCAAAGCCGCCCGCATAAGTGATGCGGGAATCGATTTTTTCTACTTCGTCGAAAGTGAAATCAACTGATCCGAAGACGAAGGACCGGGGAGAGAAAAACCGATCGAGGCGCCCGCTGGCGAGGACCTGATTGCCGGCTAATTCGCTGTTCTTCACCGCATAGAAGTATCGCGCGTTGAGTTGGAGTCGATAGAGCGTCGTCTTTCGTTCCCCTTTGAAATCCAATACCAGGCTGTCCGAATCGGACGTCCCCCGGTTGCCCGCATAACTGAAATCAAGGGTCCCTTTCCACACCTTCTCCGGTCGGCGATCATCCCCGCGGGAGGTCGAGGGTGGCGGAGGGGCGGGCAACCTGGCGCTCACTGCCTGGATACTGGTGGCTGTCAGGCTCATGTGGAGAATGTTTTTCGCCGACACCCGGTGCTGGCGGTCATCCGGCGTGCGGATGATCACCTGCTCCCGATCCCACGAGATGATCGTCCCGACCAATACGGTACCATCTGACAGGATGAGCTCATCCGCATGCGCGCCGCGGTCTTGTGGACATAACAGCAGGAGACAAATGAAAAAGAGTAACATGGACCTTCTCCTTGGTCAGCGAACATCGATGCCATGATCGGCCGCCAATTCTATGACTGGGTGGCCATTCCGTCAACTGACGGCGACCGAACACTCTGCCGAATAATGGCGTTCACCCGGTGTAGAGCTCATCAACGATTCACCCGCCCAACCCTTGGGGGGACCGATCCGGGGCGAGATGATTTCGCTTTCGGGTGTGCCAACTAGACTAGACGTGGGAAGCGTGGTGAGAGAGTCAAGGGCGAAGCACTGCGACAATCCTGAACCGCGGCTCACCCCAAAGAGGCGCCATATTCCCCCAAGCGGGGAGGCGTCTGATGATTCTCCCCGGGCCTCTGGGCGAGTGGCGGAGTTTCCCCGGGGAGGGATGAGCCTCCCCACTAGCTAACAACTGACGGCTCCCCGCCGTCCAGCCGCGGGGCTTCTGAGGTGGGGAGAAGGAACCCTCTGGGGTAGCTGGCAATGTGAGTGTTCCCTGCCGACCAGCGACGGGGCTTCTCACACTCCAGAGCTTGCCTCCGGGGTCCCTGACTCCATCAGCTCCTTGATCGCCTCACCGCCACTCTATGACCTCCATGGACTCGTCTCCGAGGACCATCGCCTTCGCAGAGCTTGTGGATTTCCTCCTGGAGCAGTATACTGATTTTATTTCACTCAGGAGGAACAGACGATGAAAAACAAATCGAGAAGGACCCTCAAGCTCATCACCCTCCTCATCTTTGCCGGACTTCTTCTAGGTGGTTTCACAGCGGGTGGAGCCTTTGCGAACGTCAAGTATTTCAAAGCCGCTCGCGCCAAATTCGGCAAGACAGTGGTCAAGAACTGCAAGTACTGCCACGTCAAGATGCTTCCCAAGAAGGACGACCATGAACTGAATGAGCGCGGGAAGTGGCTCCTGGAACAGAAAAAGAAGCGCAAGGCGAAAGACATCGATGTCTCCTGGTTAGAGGAGTACAACAAAAAGAATCAATGATCCCACCCCCATCGGGGAGATGGAAGCCGCACTCATTCTCTTTACTCGTCCCGGCGGTGGGTGTTTGCCGCCCTGCGGGGAGCAAACACCACCGCTGGCTCGAATGAGCATCAGTTGGAACGACTGTTCCTCCCGGTGGATCACTCTCTGAGAGCCTCCCGCCGCCGCGTCCCACGACACGCTGTGCGTCGGAGATCGATCACCTCCCCGTCTCGAAAGGGCCCGAACCTCACTGAGAATCGCAGCCCGCTTCAGAACGTGGAATGTTAGCGGTTCGTCGAGAAAGAAGCTCTCCCGCGCCCGCTCGCCTTCTCGTGCCTGCCCCACAGCCCGACTGGACGTCAATGCCTCGGTCTCCTCAGAACGGCTCACGACTCCTGATCGACTCAGGACGGAGCGTTGGGGGGCTCCCGTCTTCTCATCTTCCACCAATCGCCGGCCCGCACGAGCAGGGCGCGAGCATACTCGACGTGCGACCACATTAACGGCGTAGTGAACCGGATGAACCCGCCCTCCTCGCTCGTCCGGTCGATGACGCATCGCCGACCCGTCTCCTCATACGAGCGTGCCATATTGTTGGCCTCTTCGAGAATCTTGTCGAAGTCGACCCCTTCGAGCAGGATGGGTTTGTGGAATTCCTTGGCGAAGTCGATGCCCGTCCTCCACTCCGCCTCCATGAAGTTTTCGAATCGCTTGCAGGTCGAAAGGTGTTCGGGAATCTCTCCTTCTTCGGTGGCGTAGGCATCGATCTTCTGCAACAGCTCATCTCCCCGCTTCACGTTTCCATTCCAGTAATGAAACTGCGCCAGGATGGCCGTATACTGTAGCCAGGGGCCATTCCCGGCGTGGACGTGAGTGGCAAAATCTTTGTAGAAGGGGAGGTAGCGCATGATCAGGCCCAATTCGGGGTCCCAGAGTTGCTTCTCCAGGAATTGAACGCTCGCTTCCATCTCATCCCGATAGTGCAGGAATCCGTAGTAGAACGGGCTGAGCAGCGTGAAATCGGGTCGCAAGTCGATATTTCCCTGAGCATCAATACGACGAACGTACCGATGCCCGGCCACGAACAACTCGCCGATGCTGTAGAGGAAATGGCGACGAAAATTCAAATGGGCGGGACGAATGATCCGCGTCTCGTCCAGTAACGTCGCCACCTCATGGGCCAGCGAAAAAGCGTACAGGAAGGAGAAATTCACCCAACAGGTATAGCCCTCCTCCATCGCCGATTCATGAATCGAGGTGGTCGAATGGAAGAGATTGAGTTCCTTCTGATAGAGATGGGCGAGACTGTAATCCAGGGCCTTATCAATACTGACGAGAAAGGATTCCCTCTCGTTCACCTCCTTCTCCAGCCGACAAGCCGTGAGCAGATAGTTACAGAGAATGGCAATGCCATGGGCGACGTTGTCCTCCTGTTTATAAATGCTCTTGTCCTCGCCATCCAAACTATATCGTTGTCCCCAACTGCCATCTTCGGCCTGCACGTCCCTGATGAAATGCGCCATGGAGCGCATCAATTCGAAAGCTTGCTGGCCCACGTCATACCCGCGCCGCGATCCCGCCAACCGACGGAATAATTGAACGGCAGCGCTCGTGTCTCGTGGATAGATGTAGGGGTATCGGGATGTCGGGGGCGAAGCGAGCAGTAACCGTCCATATCTCTGGGAAGGGACGGTGCACCTCATGATGAGGTTCATGTGGTGCGATAAGCGATCGTTCAACTGATCGAGCGTCTTCTCTCGGGTCGACATAAGTGCATCCAACGACAGCCGCTCTCAGTATACCAGACGAATCGAGTCCGGAGCAATCAGCGCACCGTCCTCATCCACCACCGCTTCGTCCATAGGCGCCGCCACATCGTATCAGGAGGGCTGATGCCCCCCTGCAGGTCCGATGAATCGCCGACAAGGGGTTCCTCGTCGGCGAGCTACTTTATCTTGGTCCTGAAGACCGTAATGAGCACAACATGTTGTGAGAAATGTGGCTTGACAAGCCTCCAGATGACCAATACAATAACCGGGACTTTGGTTGAAGCCTGAGAATCAGAGGGTGATGATAAGTTAGAATCAGAGGGTGATGAAAGAAACCGTTCATCTGCTCTTGATGAGGAGCGGGGGGTCACTGTGAGTGAGAGTCTATGAAGGTGCGGGGTGAAAATGTGTTCTTCAAGCGACTGGCGGCACGACCAGTGGACCCATGCGATCCTCCGACGTCCCGGTCGCTCGTCTCCGGCGTTCGCGGAACACACGTTGAGCCCCACTATGTCGACCAGGTATAAAACACCACCACGAACTCGGGAGGGATCTATGAAAAAGCTATGCGCACTCACAGCCATGCTGGTAACCCCAGTATTATTCACCATGATGATCCAACTACCTGATCTGGCTCTCTTGATCTCCATTTTCTTCCCCACCGCCGTCATCGTGGCCGGGGTATTCTTTCTCCTCGGGCTGGCGATTCTCATCCTAGGCAATCCTGGTGGAGGTCCGGGGACAATAGGCCTTCCCCTGCTGCTATGAGTGACGCTGGTCCGATGCGAAGGTGAACAATTGATGGTGAGCCACACCGGTGGCCGAACTGAGATGAGACGCGCTCCCGACCACTTCATCGAGGTGAGTCATCGCTGAAGTTCGTCGCGGCCATTTTACCCAATGAGTGATATGAGCATGCATCGGGGGCGCGAAGTCCCGGCCTCGGCTCGGCCTCGAAGGCACGCGCGGTTAACGTGCGACACGCTCAACGAGGAACACCTCACCCACAGAGGACGGAACCTCCGTTTACATTGACCACTTCTCCGATGATGTGTCGAGCCAGGTCAGAGACCAGAAAGAGAATCACTCCAGCGACATCTTCGGGCGCAGCGACGCGCCCAATGGGAATTTGAGAGAGAATCTCTCGCCGCTGCCGGGGATCGTTGAGCGGCTCGGCCGCCATGTCGGTTTCCACCCAACCAGGAGCAACGCAGTTGACGCGAATGCCAAATGGGGCCAGCTCCACCGAGATCGATTTGGTGAAACTGATGATGGCCCCTTTGGCTGCGGCATAACAAGAGTAATTGGCCTCTCCACGCTGCCCGGCCGTGGATGAGACGAGGACCATCCTCCCCTCGCGCTGGCGCTTCATGACCTGAGCCGCCAGATGGCAGCAGGTATAGACGCTCTTGAGGTTCATCTTGATGACGCGATCCCACAGTTTTTCGTTCAACTGATCAATAGGAGCGCCTTCCCAGATGCCCGCATTGGCGACGAGCATATCCAGTCGACCGAATTGAGAGAGGGCCTTCTCGACGACCCGCCGGGCTCCGCTCATCAACGACACGTCGGCTTTCACTGCGACAGCGCTCACTCCCAGGGCTGTCGCTCCAGCCACGACCCGTTGGGCGGCGGCTCGGTTCTGAACATAATTCACTACGACGTTGGCGCCCGCGCGAGCGAGCATCAGCGCCGTCGCGGCTCCAATCCCTCGCGAGGCCCCGGTGATGACCGCCGTTTGGCCTTTGAGTGAAATCATGCCGTCACCTCCCTCTCCGATTGTACTCTCCCGTAACCCGGAAGCTCATCATACGCACACCGTGGCATCTCCTGGTGACTCTCCTGAAAGGGACGTGGCGCAAGATGGCATCTGGCGCTACCTCCCCCGAGAGTCCACTTTCATCTCTCCTGGCTCACCAGACCACGATTCACTCCTGTGAAAATACATCTTACGCAGATTCGCTGATCAACCGAGAAATATTTTTTATCCATCAGTGAATCTGTTCATCTGCGCTTTTTCATTCTTCGTGGTGGGCGCTTGCGCCCACGGGCGATTCGCTCGAAAAGGGGTGTGGGGCATGCTGCCAATCTGTGTGCTGCCATGCTCATCCCCGTGGTGTGGTCTCGGAGCGACTTCTCACTCTCGGCTCGCGCGCTGCGGCACGATGCGCTTCGCCCGCGTCGTCACCAGGGTCTCAAGCGTTGATCTCCACCGTTTCATCATCGGCACAAATGGATTCGGTGCTTTGAACGAACTCAACAGGTCGTTCCTCCAGCGAGGTGGCATCATCCGCTCGGGGCAACCGCAGAGCCAAAATTCCGGTCGCAAATGGAAGGAGGGAAGCCACTACCAGGATCGGGCGAAATCCCCAAGAGGTGACGAGGGGACCGGCCGCGGGAACGGCGACCGAGGCAATGCCCCACACCAATCCCATCAGAAGGGCGGACACCGTGGAGGTTTCCCTGGGCACGAGTTCCTGAGCCCAGGCAATGTTGACCGGCATCATCGTCATCAAGGCGAATGAGCCCAGCGTCATGAGCAGGATGCCCAACGGTCCATGACTGAGGAAGGACAGCCCGAGGAGAAGGGCCGCAGCGCCCCCTGAGATCACACTGAGAAGATGACCGCCGAGTTTCTCCGAGAGAGTCCCTCCGGCCAGACTCCCCATAGCGCCGGCCAGCAGAAATGCCGTGAGAATGGTCCCAATGGCCTCGATCGTATAGCCTTCATTGCTCAGAATGAACGGCACATAATTGTTGACGAGCATATGGACCATGGCACGGCTCAGCGAGATGAGGTAAAGAATGAACAGAGGCCCTCGAACGGCGCCGAGTGCTCGAAGCAACCCCCGCAATCCCGCTTTCGGGCGAGCATCAGTTCCCAGGTGATCGCCAACTGGACAGTAACAATAGACGAAGATGGCCGCCACGACGCCGCCCCCCATGAGGTAGGTGGTCCGCGAGATATCCCCCGTTCCGATCACAGAAGCGGCGATGAACGGTCCGAGAGCGAATCCGAACGTCCCCGCGGCGGTGAACAAAGAGACGCCCACGCGCCGCTTGAGGCCACTGGCACGGGCCACCAGAGAGACAGCCTGGGGATGAAACGTCCCCGCACCCATTCCCCCGATGAACAAGAGGGCCAAGAGTATCCCGTAGCTCGGTGCGACGCCGATCAGGGAAATGCAGCATCCGGTCACCGCCGGACCGATGATGGCGAACAACCGCTGGCTCACTCGCTCGATGATGAATCCGAACACCGGTTGCATCACTGCCGCCGTGATGGCCAAGGTGGGCACGAGCGAAAAGACCTCCAGCTCCGTCAGATGCAGTTTCAGCGCCAGAAGCGGGAGGAGCGGATAGATGTTGCTCGTATAGGTATCGTTGACGAAATGCCCGAGGCTCAAGGCCGCAATGGCTGGTTTATTGGCTCGCCTCACGGATTGGCTCTGTTTTGTCCTGTTCATCGCTGACCGGCGGATTGGCGCCCTCTCTTTGCTTCGGCGACAAACCATGCGAACAGCCGACGCGAAAAGGGATCTTCATCATAACTCAACTCGGGATGCCATTGCACTCCGAGAATTAATTGTGCCCCGGCCGTATTGAGCACGGCTTCGATCACTCCATCGGGAGCCCAGGCGATGGGTTCCAGGTCATGACCGGGACGATCGACGGCTTGATGATGACGACTGTTGACGCGAGCCCGACAGCTCCCCGCCAGCTCCATCAGGATCGAATCGGGCTTGATCTCAATATCATGATGGGCGATAGCAGAGCCCTGAGGCGCCTCGTGCGGCACGGGATTCTCTACCTGCGAGGGGATATCCTGAATGAGCGTCCCTCCTCGATAGACGTTCAGCGATTGAATCCCATAACAGATCGCCAGGACGGGTATTCGGCGCTCCTCGCTGGCCTGGAGGAGAAGAGCGTCCATTTCATCGCGTCGAGGATCGACGGTCCGGAGCCGAGGGTGACGGGGCGTCCCATAGCGTCGCGGATCGACGTCACTGCGACTACCGGTGAGCATGAGGGCATCGCATCCGGCGATGACGTGGCGAATATAGTCGATGTCTGGAATCAAAGGGAGATACACCGGCGTGGCGCCCACCTTGTGAAGAGCCTCGGCATACTCGCGCCGGAGGTAAAAATCGCCCCTCGTCGGATCGGTCGTTGTCGGAAGGCCAATGAACGGTCGCCTCATGGTTCTGCTTCTTCTACCGAACGGAGATGAAATCAGACAGATTATCGACCGAATGGGATGTTGTCAAATTCGATGTCCCGAAGGATGGCTCTGGCGCGGCCCTTGGTGTGACACCGCTCGTGATCAGGGCGTTTCTCCGCCCTCCCGACGAGTCTGCATGGCTCTCACGAACTTATCGAACAGATAGCTGGCATCATGGGGCCCGGGAGAGGCCTCGGGGTGGTATTGAACCGAGAAGATGGGAAGCGAGCGATGGCGCATGCCTTCCAGCGTTCCGTCATTCAAGTTCACGTGGGTGATCTCGATCTCCCGGTCGGGCAAACTATCGGCATCGACGGCGAATCCGTGATTCTGGGTCGTGATTTCAACCCGACCGGTGATCACGTTCTTGACCGGATGGTTCCCTCCCCGGTGACCGAACTTCAACTTATACGTGCGGCCGCCAAAAGCCAGACCGAGGAGTTGATGCCCCAAGCAGATACCAAAGATCGGTCGGCGGCCGATCAACTGTCGTACGTTTTCCACCACGCTCGTCAGGGGTTCGGGATCTCCGGGACCGTTGGACAAGAAAATCCCATCAGGGTCCATGGCCAGAACCGTCTCGGCCGCCGTGTGTGCAGGAACGACGGTGATTCGACATCCGGCCCGCTTCAACAGGCGAAGGATATTGTATTTAATGCCAAAATCGTACGCCACGACGTGGAGCGACGGTGCGGGATCATCTGATCCTTCCGTCCACTCATACGGTTCGGGACAGGTCACCCGGCTGGCCAGGTCTCGTCCCACCATCGAAGGCGCCTCGCGCGCACGGGCGACGGCGGTGGCAGCATCGAGCGTCTCAGTCGAAATGCACGCCCTCATAGCTCCTCGCTGGCGAATGTGACGAACGATCGCACGGGTATCGACTCCGGCGAGGCCGATCACCCCATGCGCCTCCAGGTAGGCTCCCAGGCTTTCTGTCGCCCGCCAGTTGCTATATCGCGGGGCGACCTCCCGAACCACGAATCCCTCGACGAAGGGGCGGCGCGATTCGACATCTTCGGGATTGACGCCATAATTCCCGATCTCCGGATAGGTCATGACGACGATCTGCCCCGCGTATGAGGGGTCGGTGAGAATCTCCTGATAGCCGGTAATACTCGTATTGAAGACGAGTTCTCCCGTGCGCTCGCCAGTCGCTCCAAAGGACTGACCACGAAAAATCCGTCCATCTTCCAAGGCCAGAATGGCTTCCATTGTGTTCCTCGACTCGGTCAGAAGACGTCCACCTCGCGAATGGTGGTCAATCGACTGGCATGGTCGCTCCGTCACATTGCTCCCGAACTCTTCAGGTATTCTTTGGCTCGATCCATCCACCGTTTCTCCAATCGGTACTTGTACCGAGGAGAGGTTCTCACCGTTTCAACCACCCGATGCATCTGTTCGACGGCCTGTTGCGGCTGCCCCAACCTGTCCAAGACCAACCCGTAGTAATACAATCCCTGGGCATCGTGAGGTCGATGGGCCAGAAACTTCTCGAACGCGAATCGAGCATCGTCCAGTTGCCCGGCCGCCAGATAGGTTTGGCCAACATCGCGCCATACCTCATAGTGGGCGTGTCCGGGATCGCGGCGAACGGTGGCATCGAAATGGAGGATGGCATCGCTCAGACGTCCCTGAAGCAGAGCGATGCGCCCCAAATGATAGTGAGCATCGATCTCCTCGGGATCGATCTCGACCGCTCGGGTGAAATGCTTGATCGCATCATGAAGCTGACCTCGTTGCTCGTAGAGGAGGGCGAGATTGTAATGAGCAGAAGCATCAGCCGGGTTCCTCACCGCCACTTTGAGATGCGTTTCCAGCCGGCGGCGAGCCCGTTGTGCCGCCATGACGTCTTGAAGATATCCCCTGAGCATGAAAAACAGGATGAGCAGCAGAAGCGGCGAGGCCAGGGCAATCCGCAGCAGCCCCCCCACAACGGGGAGCAGCAGAAGGACGAGGGTAGATAATGCCAGCGCCCCCAAGGCGCGAACGGTGTTCAGCTCGAACCACCGACTCACTCCCACCATCATCAAGATGCCAAAATAGGCCAGAGTGATGAGCAGACTAATCCACGCCCCCTGGTGAGTGAAGCTCCTCCACAGCCAGAGAAACGGCAGCGGTACGAGGTGAGACACGGCCCAGGCAAACAAGGCCATCGAGAGCACCGGGCGATAATTCACCCGCACGGCCCACATATACTGACCACGCTTCCCCACCATCTGGGCGATCAAAATGACCACCGGGACGAAGACGAGGGCCAAGAAGAGAAACGGCGGGATCTGCTCCAGCAGGAGCATCACCGCCTGGCTCATCGTCGCTGGCAGGAGCCATGGTGATGGATGATCGACCTGGCTGGCAAGCCACGCGGCGATGAGCGCCAGCAGACCGGGCGCTATGATGCGGGGATCCGTTCGAATGGCGTCGAGGGCTCGTGCCGGGGCGTAGACCATTTGCAAGAAGACCTTCAGACTTCTCATCCCGCGTCCCATCACTTGATTGTTCCCACATTGCCCGGCGGCCAATAGCGGAAGATCGCCTTTCCGTAAATATACTTTTCTGGAACCGGCCCCCACTGGCGACTGTCATTACTGGCATCGCGATTGTCGCCCATCACGAAGTAATAGTGGTTGCGAATGAACGTGCTGGGCATGTTCTCGTGGCGACGGTGATAGCGAGGATCAAGGTAAGGTTCATCGAGGGGCTGTCCGTTAATATACACAACGCCATTACGGATCGCCACCGTTTCGCCGGGGAGTCCGATCACTCGTTTGATGAACGACTTGTCGGGATCGTTGGGATACCAGAAGACGACGATGTCCCCCCGTTCAATACGATCGAATCGGTAGATGAACTTATTGATGAAGATGCGCTCGCCATTGTGGAGGTGGGGGAGCATGCTCGTCCCTTCAACGCGAACCGGCTGAACGACAAAAACGATCACCAGAATGGCGATCACGACGGAAAACAAGAGATCGCGAACGAAGGATTTGGTTTCTTCCCAGACGGTCTTCCCCTCGACCCGACGCGTCGTCACTGCCAATTCCTGAGAGGATATGAATTCCTCCGAGTCATCATCAGGAATGTCCAGAGCGAAGTCGAAAAGAGGGAGCTGTTCCGGCTCTCTCGGTTGCGAGAACGTTGCTTTTTCATCTCCTGGTACTCGATGGTACGAATCGAACGTCATCTGATCCTTCACAGGCTAAAGATTATGCCGAGAACCCATCTTTGTCAACGATTGGGGTTTGCACAATGCCGCTCTTTATGCCAACATGAACCGTTCTGTTGAAGATGGCGAGTTCCATCGATCGCCGGATGAGCCAAGCGCGACATGTTGTGCCCACATTGCAACGCTGAGAACCGCGAGGGTGCCAGATTCTGTACCCAGTGTGGGTGGGGATTAGCCGACGAATCACCCGAAGAGTCCGTCGATCTGGGTCCCTATCCGAGCGTCTTTCAGTCCGTTCATCGACTCCGCTATGAGGAAGCAACCGAGATCGCCCGGGAGAAATACCCCGAGAATCATATCCGCGATCGCGCCCTCTTCCCAGATAAGGAACGGAGTCTCGCCTGGTCGGTCATCTTGACCCTGTTGACCTGCGGTATTTATGGGTTCGTCTGGTTATATAAGATCGGCGACGATCTGCGCATGCTCTCTGGAAAGGACGAGCCGCATGCCGGCCTGGACGTTTTCCTGACGCTCGTCACCTGCAAAGTGTGGGATGTATACATCGCCTACCGCTATCCCCAACTCATTGACGACATCGAGCGGCGAGTGGGATTACCCGAGAGCCACCTCTCCACCGTGTGCGTGGTTCTCGCGCTTTTCGGCCTCTGGAAGGTATATGGGCTTGGCCTCATCAACCTCGCTCTCCTGCAAAATGAGCTCAATAAGATCTGGCGGCATCTGAACCGGCCTTGATGATGAACGACGAGTATCGACCTCCCTATTATCCCGTCACTGGGCGCCACCGGTTTCTCGAGGCAGAACAGCGCCAAGACCGCTGGTTGAGTCTCATGGGAACCTTAGCCGTGCCCATCCTTCTCATCGCTCTGGCTATCTGGACTCCGCCTTCAGAGCCCAATTTCATCGTCTGCGGATTTCGCCGCCTCACCGGACTGCCTTGTCCCGGATGCGGGATGACCCGGGGAATTTCCGCTCTCCTCAAAGGTGACTGGAGGCTGGCCGTGCATTTCAACCCCTTTGCCCCCATCGTCTGCTTCATCTCCATCGTTTGGTGGATACGCTCGCTCAGCGCGGTGATGGGCTGGCATCGGCTGATGAGATCTCTCGATCAATGGGTTGATCGGTGCCGGCGATCCGGCTTCGGTTGGGTATGTTTAGGGATGATTACGGCATTCTGGGTGCTTCGGTTGTGGACCACGCTGGCCGATAACGGTCTCACCATCGTGCGCCACGGTTGGCTGTTTCGGTGGTTCTTTTAGATTAGCGACGTTCCTTCTGACGCCACCACCGCTTCAACCACATCCATAGCCTGGTTCGGAGAGGGAGGCTCGATCCAAGAGGGATGGCCTTCCCTCGCCCTTTCCGTTGGAGGGAGACCACTCGCCCGATAATGCGCGTGAGGGGGATGGGAGTATCAGGGCGCTTGGCATGATCTCCTTGGGTGATGGCGTAAAGCGTCCCATCGCGAGTCTCCACCGAAAGGACGCGTCGAATCAATGCCGTTCCGCTGGACGTCGCCAGGAGGACAATATCTTGAGGACGAATCGTCGTGGCTTCGACGGGAACGATGGTCACCACGTCGCCATCCTCGATGGTCGGGCGCATACTACTCCCGGACATTTTCAGTTGGATGTGGTGATGACGTGACAGCTCATACCGAACATATTCGAGCAATTGGGGAAACTCGAGGCTGAGTTCCTCCTTCCGATAGGTTCTCGTCTTGCCCCCGTACGTCGACATGGTCTTTCTGATCGCTCAACTGGTTAATGTTACCTTTGGAGGATCGAATCTTTCAACCCCCGGATACGACCTCTCATCATGAGGATTTGGGTTCATGCCGTCCAGCTCCATTCAACGGCAGATAACGGCGATCGAGAAGATGCGTCACGTTCACTTTCCCCAATGCCGCCAACATCGAATTTTTCAAGCGCGGGTACTGTCGTTCTAATTGATCCAATAGTCGCTTCATCTGCGGCCGCATGTTGCTCTCATCCTCGCAAAAAGGCGATGCGCATGAGACGATGGGGAATCTCATCGCTTGAGCATACCGCCGAATTTCATCCTCGTAGACATAGCAGAGCGGGCGGATCACCACGTGACGCCGATCATCAGAGACGAGGCGAGGAGGCATGGTCCGGATCTCGCCACGGAAGAAAATCGACAGGAGCAGCGTCACCAGCAGATCATCGGCATGATGGCCGAGAGCAATTTTACTGGCGCCGAGTTCATCGGCCAGCCGATAGAGCGTCCCACGACGCAGCCGAGAACATAAACTGCATCCGGTCGATCCCGGCTCCAGCTTCTCCTGCATGATCTCATACGTCGGATTGTGAGCCATGGAGTAGGTATACCCTTCACGGGCGAGGTAGGCCTCGATGAGATCGCGACGGTACCCAGGGTAACCTTGATCGATGTTCACCGCGATCAACTCGAACTTCACCGGGGCGCGCTTCTGGAGCTTACGGAGAATGTGGAGCAATGTCCAGCTATCTTTTCCACCAGAGACGGCGACCATGACCCGATCGCCATCGTCGATCATTTTGAAATCCTTGATCGCCCTTCCCACGCGACGGGCGATAGACGTCTCCAACGCCGCCACGGCGTCCACGGGAAGCGATGGGGCCTGGTCCAACAGGCTCGTTTTTGCCTTTTGGTCCATCAGGAGTTACTATAGCCCGATGTTCGTCGTTTTGCAACGCGTTCAACGGCTCGCCCGGAGAGACCCCGGCGCCGACTTTTCTCGACGGGAGCACATCCACTATAATCCCCTCGCATGTTAAGAGTCCTGTTGAATGCTACGGGCATCGGCCTGTTGCTTCTTCTGGTCATCTTTCTCGGCTACCGGTATCGGCAAGTTGAACCAAAGGAGGGGTGGGCGTGGATGGGATGGACCGGGCTGGTGATCATTCTGGGGAGTGTGCTTCTCCTCATTCTGGGCGTGAAGATGATCGGCATATATCTGACTCCCCTCATATGGACCGGGTATATTCTGCTCACGGACGGCCTCACATTCAGCCTGCGAGGCTCATCACTGCTTCACGAGAGAAGGAAAGATCTGGTCACGCTCGCCCTCCTCTCTCTGGGATGGTGGTTGCTGTTTGAGCTCTACAATCTCCATTTACAAAACTGGGTGTATGTGGGACTGCCCGAGAATCCCTGGGCCCGCTACGTCGGCTATGTGTGGTCCTTTGCCACCATCTTCCCGGCCATTTTGGAAACGACGTCTCTCTTCCAGGCCCTGGGCGTCTTTCGGAACCGCCTCCACCGCCGATGGAAGCTTTCCGACGCCACGCTGAAATGGATGGCCTCGATGGGCTTCATCATGCTCATCATCCCCTGGCTCGTTCCGACGGGAGTGGCCCAATACCTGTTTGGCCTCGTCTGGCTGGGGTTCATCTTTGCTCTAGAACCTCTCAACTACAAATGGAACCGACCGAGTCTGCTCAGAGAGATGGAGCGCGGTCAATGGCAGAAACTCTGGAACCTCTTATTGGCGGGAATCCTCTGCGGGCTTCTGTGGGAGTTTTGGAATTATTGGGCGCGGGCAGGGTGGATCTATACCTTTCCCATCGCCCAGAACTACAAGATTTTTCAGATGCCCCTCCCTGGCTATTTGGGCTTCCCCCCCTTCGCCGTGGAGTGCTACGTGCTGACGCAGTTCTCTTATGGTGTGCTGGCCAAGATAGGCGGGGTCGGAGAGCGGAGCCCATTGATTGAGGATTTCGGAGGATAAGAAAAACCCGCCACCCGATGTGGATGGCGGTAATATCATGGAGCTCCCCGGCGACGACCTACTTTCCCACGCCGTTTCCAGCGCAGTATCATCGGCCCTGGCGGGCTTAACTGCCGTGTTCGGGATGGGAACGGGTGTGGCCCCGCCGGTATGATCGCCGGAGAAACCCAAGACATCGGCCTCAGGGCCTGATGTCTCACAATTGAAGAAGAACGCGACGCTGCATCCACTCGAGCCACGGTCACTGTCCGACAGATGTTGTGGTCAAGCGCTCGGCCGATTAGTACCGGTTAGCTCAACGCGTTACCGCGCTTACACACCCGGCCTATCAACCTGGTCGTCTTCCAGGGGCCTAACCTGTTAACCAGCGAGGAGGTCTCATCTTGGGTCGGGCTTCCCGCTTAGATGCCTTCAGCGGTTATCCCTGCCTGACTTAGCTACCCGGCGCTGCCGCTGGCGCGACAACCGGTACACCAGAGGTCAGTCCAGCCTGGTCCTCTCGTACTAAGGCCAGCCCCCCTCAAACCTCCTGCGCCCACACCAGATAGGGACCGAACTGTCTCGCGACGTTCTAAACCCAGCTCACGTACCGCTTTAATGGGCGAACAGACCAACCCTTGGGACCTTCTTCAGCCCCAGGATGCGATGAGCCGACATCGAGGTGCCAAACCGGAGCGTCGATGTGAACTCTTGGCTCCGATAAGCCTGTTATCCCCGGAGTACCTTTTATCCGTTGAGCGATGGCCCTTCCACGCGGGACCACCGGATCACTAGGGCCGACTTTCGTCTCTGCTCGACGTGTCTGTCTCGCAGTCAGGCTGGCTTATGCCCTTGCACTCTACAGGCGATTTCCAAACGCCTTGAGCCAACCTTTGCGCGCCTCCGTTACCTTTTAGGAGGCGACCGCCCCAGTCAAACTACCCACCTGCCAGGGTCCCTCGACCCGCTTCAGGGCCGCAGGTTAGAAGCCAAGTGAAACCAGGGTGGTATTTCACCGGCGGCTCCACCCAGCCCGCAAGCCAGGCTTCATAGCCTCCCACCTATCCTACGCAGGCAACACCCAGCTTCACTGACAGGCTGTAGTTAAGGTTCACGGGGTCTTTCCGTCTTGGTGCGGGCACCCGGCGTCTTCACCGGGACCACAAGTTCGCTGTGCAGCTCGTTAAGACAGTCGCCTAGTCGTTACGCCATTCGTGCAGGTCGGAACTTACCCGACAAGGAATTTCGCTCACCTTCATCCCACTGTTTCCAGCAGGGGTGGACCATCTCTTTATCCGACCTCCAATTCGCGCCGGATCTTCTCGAGCATGGGACGACTGGCCGTATTCATCGTCATCGCGATATCGATGATCTGCACCAGTCCTTCCCGCTCCAGATGGCGCTTCTCGCCCATCAAATGGAGGACTCGTCGGAACTTCTGAAAATCCACGTTCTTCTTCGTCTTCAACGGGTGTGTTGTGAAGAACTCGCACACTCGCTTCAGATCCTCCAGCTTTCGAATTCGGAACGCATATCGATCACCATGGTTTCGTCGCACGACTCCACACCTGAAGAAGCGCTTCAACGCGTACAAGACTGGCATATCGCGCTCATGCTGAACGACGACGAACTCAGGCAAGACCTGATATCCCACCGTCATTTCAGGGTGCTTCTGAAGACTCACATGGAAGCAG
>JALSQX010000080.1:32500-115822 GCA_026985075.1 Blastocatellia bacterium
TCCAGATGTGGCGGCATTGCCTCAGACGTGACCTCCTGTGGCCGCTTCTTGATGCGCTTGAGCTTGGCCTTCTTAAGATGAGCCGTACACAGCCAATGGCGAGATGGGGCGATGGCCTACTGGTCACTGCTCTTCTCGTCGCTGACCCATTCCTGAATCCCATACCGCTATTCCAACTCCCGGATCAACGGCTTGGCCGCCTCGGCATCGTCTTCCTCCAGCAACCGGACCTCCAGCCAGTGTCCCGTGCCCACATCCACCACCATCACCACGTCCTCACTGTGGGGATGGCTCGGGGTCGCCAGTCGTTGGCCGGTGCCGTCAATGCCCGCCACCCACACCGACCGTCGTCCCCGCTGAGGCAATCGCTGCGTCGCCGTCCCTGCCGCTTGTCCATCGCGGGAGACCGACGACCTCGGGCGCCCCCACACGGGTCACCACGGCGGCCGTCTCCTCATAACTGAGCCCAGCGCATACAGCCGCACATCGAGCCGCCGCACCCGCTGAGTCCACTGATAGGAGGACTTCATCCCCTCCGGTTGGCCGGTCCACGTCGTCCCACACCGCCCACATTCCATTCGCCCTCTCTTGACTCGCCTCCACCCGCGTATCGACCATGGCCCGTTCCCGATGCTGATGCCCATGCCTGCTCGGGGCGCCATACCGGGGAGACCGCCGATCCCCCTGCGCCTGTTGGCTGACGATGGGAATAATATATCGACGCATATGAATTTCCCCCGGTTATGGATCCCCTGTAGATTTTCCCCTGGCCGGAGGTGGGCATCAGAAGGTCGGTCGGGGCCACGCGTTCAGTAATCTCCCTGTGGAATGGTTATAGCGGACGGTCAAGTATGAGGAGACCTCTCTGCAAGAGTATAAGGTAGGCAGCCTGGCAGAAGCTGGATCGGTATTTTGTTCGACAATCACGAGCGGTTGCATCAGGCACTGAATGATCGTCCTCTGGACAGTTAGGTTTTGGCGCTCGGACCAGGGTCCAAGTCACTTTGGTCACGCCCACCGAGTTCCACCCCAGATCAGCCCATTTTTTATCCCAACATCGGGATCCACTTTAGGGATGAGCAATGTCTATATGTCATCATCCAAAAGTTCATGGCACTTGGAATGAGGATTCCTCTCTTAACACCACCGTTCGTAACATCCCACGACAATAGCAACCAAGAGTGCAGCCTTAATCCTTGGAGGGAGGGGTGAACCCATCACTCGGCTACCATAGACCCTTGTACACCACACGAAAGCTACGGGATTCCTACACTGAGCCAAGGCTGATCCTTGCACTCCGAAATGTGGCGTGACAGCCACACTGATCACAGCCGCCTTTAAGAATCGTCTTCTGGTAAACTTCATCATTTCCTCCACCCAAGCTGTTTACCGCCCATACCTTTGAAGAAAAGGCCGGAAAATGACCTCGGCCTCTGGATCTTCCCTTGTCCAGCTTTCTATGAGATCGAGACTTTGCTCCATAACACTTGACTCAATCTGGAGGTCGAGCACCTCTAATTGACTCCCGTACTCCTGCATCACATCTCTCACTTCTCGACAAACGCTATCCGTGTCCTGAGTCTGAAGAAACCGAGCACGAAGTTGCTCAAGTTGGTGGCGATAATTCTCGGTCATGCTTTCTAAGCGCTCAACGATGTTGGGATCGCCTGATTGCATAATCCCACCGTTTATTTCCTCGATCATTTGATTTTTCAAAGCCTCAAGATTTGTGTCTAACTGGTTCAAGAGGTCCAGAATTGCCTCCTGCGTTTCCTGACTCATAGTTTGCCCCCTAAGTGCAACTAAGAATTCATTGGACTCCGACAAAGCCGAGAAATTCGTAGGAGTCTGGCCCGTGTCTCAGTGCCAGTGTGGCCGATCATCCTCTCAGACCGGCTACCGATCATCGCCTTGGTGAGCCATTACCTCACCAACTAGCTAATCGGGCGCGGGCCCCTCTCCAGGCGCGAGGTCGTCCGCAGACGATCCCCCGCTTTAACAACTGCCACCATGCGGTGCCGCTGCATTATGCGGTATTAGCCCGGGTTTCCCCGGGTTATCCCCCACCCGGAGGTAGGTTACCCACGTGTTACTCACCCGTTCGCCACTCTACTCAGGGGCCGAAGCCCCCTTTCGCGTTCGACTTGCATGTGTTAGGCGCGCCGCCAGCGTTCGTCCTGAGCCAGGATCAAACTCTCCGAAAAAACCTCGGAAAGTCGTCGGCTGAAACTCGCCAGACAAACTGGGCCACGCTCTATCTAGTTTTCAAACATCAGTGCGATGTCTGCGCTTACCTCCAATAGGCAAAACGATATTATACCAACAAGGGAAAGAGGAAAGCATGTCAAGGGGGCCTTCTTTGTGCTAGGGAGTCTCCTTCCGGACCGGATTCGGCGCGCTCGGTTTTTCGGATGAAAAGAGATGTAACGCCCGCTGGCAATGGGCGCCACATCATCTTCACCACTCGTGCGAGCGGAAGCTCCCGGGCGATGCCCTCACTGCCCCCGTCTCCGACTCACCCTCAGAGAGTTCCACCTCTCCTTTGACGCCTTCGACGAGGAGTGGTCGGTCACCACCCAATCTTCTCGCTTTTTCATAGCGTCATCGTGTACAATGGATGGGCCCGTGAGGTTCTGACTTCGACACGTGCATGGAAGAGGAATTTGAACAACTGGACGGCGAACGTCGCCAGCTCGAGCAGAAGATCGCCGAGCTTCTTCCTGTGGCCTCAACGGAGGAAGCTCGAAGGGAACTCCAGCGGCTGCGGACTCGCCTGCAACGCCTGGAAGAGCGCATCCTGGCTCACATGCCGGCGATGGGCCGCGTCAAACTGGCGCGCCACCCCGATCGACCGTATACCCTCGATTTCATCGAACGCCTTTTCACGGATTTTTCCGAAATTCACGGTGATCGCCGATTCGCCGATGATCCAGCCATGGTGTGTGGCATGGCGCGTTTTCACGGCGAACCGGTCGTCGTCATCGGTCAACAGAAGGGGCGTGATCTGAAAGAACGCCAGTATCGCAATTTCGGGATGGCCAAGCCCGAGGGATATCGCAAGGCGTTACGAGCGATGAAACTGGCCGAGAAATTCAATCGCCCCGTATTCACTCTGATCGACACCCCAGGCGCTTACCCGGGTATCGATGCCGAAGAACGCGGACAGGCTGAAGCGATCGCCTACAATCTGCGGGAAATGGCTCGACTCCGGACACCCATCATCGTCACCATCACCGGCGAAGGGGGCTCTGGCGGCGCTCTGGGGATCGGCGTCGGCGACATCATCAATATGTTGGAGAATGCCATCTACTCGGTGATCTCGCCCGAAGGCTGCGCAGCCATTTTATGGAAGGATGCCGGGCAGGCTGATAAGGCCGCTGAGGGATTGAAGTTGACGGCGCAGGACTTGCTCTCCCTCGGTCTCATTGACCGCATTGTTCCCGAACCGCGAGGGGGTGCCCATCTCGACTACGATGAAGCCGCGCGGCTCCTGGACACTTATCTTGTCGAAGCACTGGCTCGGGTTAGCGAGCTTCCCATCGATGAGCTTCTCCAGCGCCGCTATGAGAAGTTTCGACGCATGGGGGCCTTCCAGGAAGCCACCGAAGAAATACTGCGCCAACTCACCAACGCCGGGTGATCCCCGCTTCCCCGCAACTCGAAACCTCGCGTCATCCATCGAATACGGGGTTGGCTGGAATCGCGCCATCGGGCCGGCGCTCTCGCCGGGAGGAGACCTGATGTCGCCTCGTCCCGCCGATGCGGCGATGTACACTGCGCCTTCCGCATCCCCTGATGCTCCCCTCACGCCTTCGACGGAGGGACCTCCTCAGAGAGCACGGCTCATGAACCTCATGGCTCACAAATGATGAACATCCAGAGGGGAGTGACACACAAGGATCGAGCCCCAATTTCACTTCCGGCCAGCGGCCCCGCATCTCAAAGTTTGGGGGCGATAAGAACGATCGAGCCACTGCTTCACCTCTCGCGGTTGCAGCCGTTCATTCTTCGCCGAGGGCGAGACGGAACTCTCGCGCTCGCCGAGTAATATCCGGCGCCCGCAGGAGCCCAGAGATGACGGCAACGGCATCGGCACCCGCTCGAATGACTTCGGGAGCGGTCTCTAATGTGATACCCCCAATGGCCACCAGTGGTTTCGTCACTGCCTGCCGGACCTGCCGCACCAACTCTAATCCCACAGCCGGTTGGTGATCGGACTTCGTTGAGGTGGGAAAGACGGGACCGATGGCGATGTAATCGATCGGATAACGATCAGCCGCCCGAGCTTGCGACAAATTATGAGTGGAGCATCCAATGATCCTTCGCGGGCCCAGTAAGGCGCGCGCTTTGTCCGGCGGCAGATCATCCTGCCCCACATGGACGCCATCAGCGGCCACGGCCAAGGCAATATCGACGCGATCGTTGATGATGAGGGTCACTCCCGACTGGCGAGCCACACGCATCGCCGCCTGTGCGTCCTCGTAGAACTGGCGTGGCGGCGCCGTCTTATCCCGCAACTGAATGAGGCGAACCCCCGCCGCCGCCAACCGGCGAACCTGCTCGGTGTGGGAGAGTCCGGTCAGCTCCCGATCCGTGATGGCGTAGAGTCGAGGAAAACGGCTCACCATCTCAAGCAAACAATCGCTGTTCATCAACGGCATCGATCAGCGTCTGGTCGGGGACAAATCGCACCTGACACTGTCCGCGTTGGACCCGCCGTCCCCCATCATAAGCCAAGTAATGACAGACGAGTCGGAAAGCATTCCAGCCAAAGAAAACGTTGGGTCCCGGCAGGACGGTCAGGGCCCCGGTCAATGGGAGCAGGAGAAAATTAATGATCATCCACCGCCCATGATAGCGAACCTGGCAGTTGATGAATCGGCGGAAGAACCGACGGACGCGCTTCTCCCCCAAAGGGGGCGGATAGACGATCTCGACGGCCTGGGCCTTACGCACTTCGATGAGCAATGTCTCGTGAGGATCGATCTTCGATTCCAGATACCTGATGAGGCGCTGCACGGGAAGCAGCAATCCCCCATGAGCTCGGTCAATGGCCCCCCGAGTAGCCTCATAGGCTGATTTCAGTCTCCTCAAAAACCGGTGCCGGGGCTCCAGATCGGGTACCGGGAGTGCCGTCGGCCCCGGAGAGGAGAGTGAAAAGAACAGGCGCCGGCCGCGAACGTCGACTCGAATCCGAATGCCATGTTGCTTCATGTCGCCCGTTTAGATGCACGTCGTGGGCAGATGGTGCACGATCCAGTGGGACTGCCCGTCGAGGCTCGACATCCCCGTCTCTGACGGATCCTCTCGCCGCCTTTCAATCTGAAGAGCATCCCCAGATCGGCGCCCGCCCAGCGGAGCGCTCCGGCGCTCAATCGCTGGCCGCCAGTTCCTCTTCCAGTAACTGCCTCTCATAGAGATCGGCGTAAATTCCCCTCCGGGCCAGCAACTCTTCGTGGGTCCCCCGCTCTACGATTTCCCCATCTTCCAGAACGACGATTTGATCGGCGTCTTTGACCGTAGAAATGCGATGGGAAATGATGATCGAGGTGCGGTCACGCATGATATCGCGCAGATGATGGAGGATGCGCCCCTCAGTTTGCGTATCGACCGATGAGAGCGCATCATCCAGGATCAGGATCTCCGGTCGGCGGATCACGGCGCGAGCGATGGCTGTCCGCTGTTTTTGTCCTCCGGAGAGGGCGATGCCGCGCTCGCCCACCAGTGTATCGTAACCCTGCGGAAATTCGGCCAGATCCCCGTCAAGACCAGCAATGCGAGCGGCCCGCTCAACGTCCGACATCAATGCGCCGCGCGCCCCGAAGGCGATGTTCTCCCGCACCGTCACACCGAAGAGAAATGGCTCTTGGGGGACGAGCCCAATGGAGGTGCGTAATCGCCGGAGTTTGATCTTGCGCACGTCGATGCCGTCAATGAACAACCGGCCTTCGGGTGGGTCGATCAGTCGCGGGATGAGATGTACGAGCGTCGTCTTACCGGCTCCCGTCCGACCAACAACGGCCACTGTCTCTCCAGGTGCGATGAAGAGATTAATATTTTTCAACACGGGCCGGCCATTGTAATGGAACGTTAAGTTGCGGAATTCGATTTGGCCTTCCAGCGGGAGATCAACAGCATCAGGGGCATCTCTGATGAGAGGCTCGCGTTCAAAGATGTGATGAATGCGCTTCATGCTGGCCATCCCGCGTTGAATGAGGTTCACGACGAATCCCAGGGCGATCATCGGCCAGATCAACCGTCCCATATAAAGATTGAACTCCACAAATTGGCCAACGTTAATCTCGCCATTGAGCGTGAGATATCCGCCATACCAGAGGACGATGACAAAACCCAGTCCAATGAGCGTATGGAGTGAGGGGTAGAACAGGCCGCTCAGTTTGATAAGCGATATATTGCGTCGTACATACTCTCGATTGAGTTGGCGAAACGTTCGCACTTCCGCCTCCTCCTGAGCGTAAGCGCGCACCACACGAACGCCGGCGAAGTTCTCCTGCGCTCGGGCGCTCAGCGTGGCGAAGAATTCCTGAATCTTCTCGAAGCGCTCATGAATGCGCTGACCGAAATACTTGGTTGCGACAGAGACCAATGGTAATGGAGCCAGCGCGAGAAGGGTCAACTTGCCGCTGACCATGATCATCAGCGGCAAGGCAAAGATGAAAATGGCCAATGTTTGCATGGCATACATGAGCGCCGGGCCGGCCATCATGCGCACGGCATTGAGATCATTGGTGGCCCGAGCCATCAAATCGCCGGTGCGGTAATTCTGGTAAAAGTGTAGATCGAGTCGGAGTAAATGGGCGAAGAGATCATTACGCAGTTCATACTCGATATCCCGCGACATGCCGACCAGAATCCACCGTTGGAGGTAAAGGAAAATGCCGTGAATGAGAGCAATCCCGACGACGAGCAGCGCATACGCCAGGAGCTTCTGACGGCTGAAATTCTCGATCAACCCGTTGATGGCATAGCGGACGGCAATGGGAGCAGTGATGCCCACAGCATTTCCGATGAAGACGCAAAAGATACCGAGAATCACGGCTCGTCGATGCCGTCGATGATAACGAAGTAATCGCCGCAGCGCCGGATGAAGATTTACTCTCATGGCTCGATTGACAGGCTCAATGATGCTCAAGCGGCAATTTTACAAAACGTGAATTCATTTGGAAACGGCATCGAGCGCGTCGAGAGCGAATCACTCCCACTTGGAGCGAGGTGGAGTACGCGCCTGAGGGAACGCGAGCCCATGCGAAACGCCATCCGGGCTCCAGCCGGCGCGATACTCGCCCCATCACCCACCGACCCAGAGAATCGCGTCTCGATAGCTCTCTTATCGGATCAGCGCCAGCCAATGAGCGAAGAGCTTCTTGACGAACGGGGTCAACCGCGTCCGGTTGTAAGCATCAGCCGCCTTTCGAATGGCTTCCGCCTGCGTCGGATAGGGATGAATGACCGAGGAGAGACTTCCCAAACCGATGCCTTTGACCATGGCCAGCGTAAGTTCATTGATCATCTCGCCAGCATGGCGAGCAACGATGATGGCGCCGAGGATCTTGTCGGTTCCCTTCTTCACCGTGATCTTGACGAATCCTTCTTCCTCCCCATCAGTTATGGCTCGATCCACTTCGCTCATGGGCATCATGAACGTGTCCACGGACAGCCCTCGTTGCCGAGCATCTTTCTCCGATAATCCCACATGAGCGATTTCCGGATCCGTATAGGTGCACCAGGGGATGGTCAAAGCGCTCAGTTTCTTCCGGCCCATGAAGAGGGCATTTTGAATGACGATTCGCGCTGTGGCGTCAGCCGTATGGGTGAATTTGTAAGGGAGGCAAATATCGCCAGCGGCGTAGATGCGCGGGTTCGTGGTTTGAAGGCGATCATTGACCAGGACACCTTTTCGTCGATCATACTTCACTCCCACCGCCTCCAGATTGAGTCCTTCGACGTTCGGCGCGCGACCAACGCCGATGAGAATCTCATCGACTACGATGCGATCATGCTTGCCCTCGGTTTCCAGGTGCAATTCTTTCCCTCCACCAGTCAACGTGACCCGAGTGAGCCTGGTACGCAATCGAACATCTACTCCCTCTCGCCGGAACACCTCGGTGAGCATATGTGCCGCATCGGGATCCTCGCGAATGAGCAGTTGGGAGGACATCTCGACCAAGGTGACTTCCGAACCGAGTCGACAGAACGTCTGGGCCATCTCACAGCCGATGGGCCCACCGCCGATGACGGCCAACCGCCGAGGCCGCTCGGTTAATGAAAAGACGGTCTCATTGGTCAAGTATCCCGCCTCGGCCAACCCAGGGATTTGTGGTTCGACAGCGCGCGCGCCGGTGGCAATGACGGCTTTCTTAAACCGCAGCCTTTTGCCGGCGACGTCAATGGTGTCTGCCCCGGAGAATCGACCCTCTCCTAAGAACACATCCACGCCCAGCTCCTGGAAGCGCGCCGCCGAATCATGATGACTGATGCGCGCGCGGATCCGCCGCATCCGCTCCATGACGGCCGAAAAGTCGACCTCCACTCCCCAGGAGACCCGCACTCCGAACTCATGAGCGCGGCGAACGTCGGCGACGGCGCGCGACGAACGGATGATCGATTTTGAGGGAACGCAGCCCACGTTGAGGCAATCGCCTCCCATCAAATTCTTTTCAATGAGAGCGACCTTCGCCCCCAGGCTGGCCGCGGCAGCGGCCGTCACCAATCCGGCCGTCCCGGCGCCAATGACGACCAGGTTGTATCGCTTGGCGGGTTCTGGATTCACCCAATGGGGTGGATGTACGTTGGCCACGAGGCGGACATTATGTTCGTCCCGAGGTCGCACGTCGGGAATGTCACTGCTGACCGTTAGGGATTCCGTCTTCGTCATGTCAAGCCTCCACACTGGTCTCCTTCTCTTTCAGTTTCGTTCGAGCGTATCTCACCAGCACCACCAGGATGACGCCAGCCCCGACCAATGCTCCAATCAGCGTCCAAGGTATCTCTCCCCGAGCTATGCCGCTGAATATGGCATCCGCTCCCACGACATAGAGCACCGTGCCCGGCAGCATGCAGAGCCAGGACCAGAACACATACGTCCAGAATCGGACGCGCGTGAGCCCAAAGCCATAATTCAACAGGTTGAAGGGGAACAGGGGAACTAACCGCGTCAAGGCCACGATGATCGCGCCATGTCGTTCGGTCAGTTCGTCCAGCCGGCGAAACTTTTCGTTGGTGGAAAGCCAACGGGCGACGGCATCGCGGGCAAAATACCGGGCGACGAGAAAGGCCAAACTCGCCCCCAGCGTCGACCCGAAGCTGACGACGATCACGCCGAGCAGAGAGCCGAACAGAGCCCCGGCAGCAACGGTCAAGGCCGATCCCGGAAGGGCGGCCACCACAGCTACAGTATAGAGGAAGACGAAGACCACCGGCCCCCACGCGCCCAATGATTCGATCCATTGGCGCAGCTCGCCTAATCGCTCGCCCACGCCGAATATTTTGGCCAGAACGAATACAATGATGAGCACGGTGAGGAGGGCGAGTGGCCTCCACCACCCTCGCGTTCGGCCTGCCGGGTTGGCCTCTCCCGTTTGAGGCGACACCTGAGGTTGGGATTTCATCACTTACTGTCTCCTTTGCTCATTGAGCGACCAGTCATAATCGAGATACTCGATCTTGTATGCTCCTTTTTCCAGATACTCCCGGTCAGCAGGATCGAGATACCGACTGATGAAATGAAGCACGGCTCGTTCTTCTCGACGATGTCCCGGGAACCGCTCGTCGGTGCCATACTGGTTAACGAAATCGCTCCCGAACCACTTGAAGATGGATGACAGAGAGACGATGCCTCTGCGGCGAGCGATGTGGAATTTCTCCGGGTTTGAGAGGAATCGACGCGCTTGATCGTCGAGCTGCTCATCGAGGCGATCTCCGACATACGGTTCATTCCTGAGCGGCGGACACCCCATCGCTGCACAAACGAGGGCCATATGGATGCGCGGCTCATGGAACTTCGCGCGGAGCACGTCATGCTCAATCTCGTCCAGCGTCATGGCCCGACCCATCACTTCAAATGTGAGCTCATCCCACACGCCGGGAATCTGCCGAATGCTGTTCTTCGGATAGATGAGCGAAAAGCCGAATCGCGGCTTGATGGGATAATGGCTGACGATCGCTTTCACCGTCAAGGCGTTGTAGGCATTGATCCAAAAAGCGATCTTCTCCGCATTGCCCCACTGCTCGTAGGTATGAGGATCGAGAGCGGCCACCGCTTGAACGAAGGCATCCAATCGTTGGTGATCAGCTTTCAATCGGCGATACTCGACCAATCCCCGGTCATCGACATAGGCTTTGAGAACGACAGCATAGGGGGTGTAAGAGAATCGATCGCTCATCGCTCGGGTCGCCTTCGTCGCCCGCGGAAGCGGATCGCTCCCCGACGAACACCCTCCCCAAGCGAATCCGAGCACCACCAAAGCTGCACTCACGAGGATCTTTTTATGCATCAGGTCCTCCTCCTGCACGTCATACCCTCAAATCGATCGTTCATTTGGCAAAAATCTCACACTAATGCCCCACGACAGGACGAACCGCGCCCGGCCGTACAACCGAAGCAGTGCAGGCCAGTGACGATCTTTCGTCGAATCAACGCCTCGGGATCACCATCCTGGACGCGCTTGGGGGCCCCATGATCAACGGGCAGGTTCAGAGCCAGATTGAAATCACAATCATAAATGCGCCCGTCCCAATCGACGTTGATCTGATGCCGGCACATCAATCCCTCCACCGTCTCCGGATTGAACGACCGCTGCAACAGGTTCAGGTACTCCTGGTCCTTGCCCTGTCGCACCAGATCAACTTGGAACCGCCCAATCGGCATGTTGGTGATAGTCAACAGTCGGGTGAAAACGATGCCGAACCGAGCCCACAGCTCACGCCGGTAGTCCTCTTCCAACTTGGCCTGATCCGGTGGCAGAAAAGGTCCCACCGGGTTGTAAACCAGATTCAACGGGAGTTCGGGATCGCGCCCATAGCCGAGGTCGTTCAATAACCGGATGGCCTCGATGCTCTTCTCGTATACGCCCTTTCCGCGCTGGCGGCGAACGTTTTCCTCCAAATAGCACGGGAGCGAAGCAGTGAGGTGAACCCGGTGATCGCGGAAGAATTCAGGCATCGCCTCCATCTCGGGCAGCAACAGGACCGTCAAATTGGTCCGCACCTGCACCGTATGTCCGCGCTCCCGAAGGGCCACAATGAACCGGCGGAGATGAGGGTTGAGTTCCGGCGCGCCACCGGTGATATCGATCAATTGCGCTCCCAGTTTGTGGGCGATGTCGATGATCGATTCCATCGTCGGCCAATCCATCATCTCCGTGCGTTGGGGAGAGGATTGGACGTGACAATGTACGCAGGCCTGATTACACTTCAGTCCCACGTTCACCTGTATGGTTTCAATGTCGATGCTGTATAATCCCTGACCGGTGAGTTCTGTGATTTTCTTCTCAAATTCATTCATGGCTCACACCTCCGTGGCTTCCTGAGGAACGGGAAGCACGAGACGGATGTCGTATAACATGTGGCGCGAAATGTGCCGCGTGATATCTCATAAGACTCCTTGAGTCAACCAGAAAAGCCATCCGCCCAGGAGAGCTGCTAATGGGAGCGTGGTGATCCAAGCGGCCAGGATTTCCGCGACGGTCTTCCACCGAAACGCGCGATTGACCAAACCGATCCCGAAGATGGACCCACAAGAGACGTGCGTCGTTGACACGGGAAATCCCAATGGCGAGGCGAACAGCACGAGCAGTGCGGTGACCAGATTGGCCGTCAATCCCTGACCCGTGTTCAGATCGGTGATGCGCTTGCTCATCGTCTCGGCCACGCGACGCGCGTTGAGCACGCCTCCCAAGACCATCGCCGCGGCCACCAGGCTGAGTCCCCACGCGGAGTTCCAGGCGGGAGCTGCCAATAGCAAGGCGGCGATTTTTGGCGTATCGTTCACCGCCCGACTGAAACACACGGCGCCGGCGCTGAGGTAATGAACGGTATCCACACAGGTCTGCGCATCCACGCCGACGAATTGACCCTGATACCGCTCGACGCATTGCTCTCTCTCGCCCACGGTCAAGCGCAATCCTGAGGCGGCGAACACGGCCGATCCATCGGGTTGAAGAGCAATCGGTTGTGGCGCCTGATCGGCCAAACACACGCAGGTGTGTTTGGTCACCCCCAGCGCGCGTCGCAGCTTCCGGAGCGGTATGTAGAGAGCCGCGGCCATCCCAATGGCGATGGCTGGACTGAGCAACAATGGTCCGGCAAAGGTATGCGTTACTGTTCCCCAACTGACGCCTTGCCCAGAAGCGACCAGAGCCACGCCGATCAGCGCGCCGGTCAATGCATGCGTCGTCGACGTCGGTAGTCCGAGCCGAGTGGCCAAGAAGATGGTGAACGCAGCGGCCATTCCCACGGCGATGAGCAAGTGTGAGGTGCCGACGAGCGATGCGGGAACCAATCCTTTCCCGCTGAAGACGACCAGCAGCTTACTGGCGGCAAATACAGAGACGAGACTTCCAGCGGCCGTCGTCACCGTGGCCCAGAGCAAGGCTTTTTTATAACTCGTCGTGGCGCTCCCGTAGAGCGTGGCCACTCCTTTGAAGTTATCATTCGCTCCATTACTATAGGCCAACCACAAGACGGCGAGAATGAGAATGAATGTCGTCATAGGCTTCCCCATCAAGCGGGCTCTCCCGCCCACGGTCTAGGTGAACAGAAAGGGAACATCGACACAGCGCATTAACATCCTTCAGGTCCGCAATCGCATGCCGGCCCTTCGCTGAGGATCGTCTCCCGATATTCCAATCCTTTCGTCTCGCGCGGGTGTCGCGTTCCCGTTCGCTTACACTCGAAAGGCCCCGCCTCCTCGAGGGGAATGTCTTCATATGGAGGGACGGGAATGATGTCCCGGCTGTAGGGGCCATCCGGGTTGGTCAGAATGTTGAACGTCTTGTCGCACACCGCCATCCGCTGACCCCGATAGTAAGTGTGTCCATCGTCATCGCGGACGAATTTCCATGGCCCCTTGTAGATGACGGCCTGGTTGCGCTCCAAGCAAGGGCCCTCCTTCCCTTTGAAGGCCCGAACGGTCATGGAGCGGAATTCAATCCCATCAATGACTTGCCAGGGTTCCTCCTGGCGGGTGAGGATTTCAATGCCGTAGAATCCGGCTTGCTCGAACATCTCCAAAAACTGATCTTCGCGAAACGCCCCGGCAATGCATCCACTCCACAATTCGGGATCGGCCAGAATGTTCGGCGTCGGATCCTCGTCACACACGATATCAGAGATCACGGCTCGCCCTCCTCGCTTCAGAACCCGGAAGATCTCAGAAAACAACTTCTGCTTATCCTGAGGACGGACGAGGTTCAAGACACAATTGGAGACGACGACATCCACGCTGGCATCGGGGATGAGCGGTTCCTCTCGCCGCAGTCGTTCGCATTCGGCCTCGAAGTCGCTGAGCTGCTCCATGGATTGAACCGGATGTCGCCGCAGCCAGGCCTCGGCCCGCTCCAGATCAAGAGCCAGATCCTGGATCTTTCCTTTGACGAAACGCACGTTCGCGTAACCGAGTTTCTCGGCCATCTCGGGAAGGTATTTCCTGGCCAAAGCGAGCATTTCGTCGTTGAAGTCGACACCGATGACGGCCCCTTCCGGCCCCACCTTCTGAGCCAGAATATAACAAATCTTGCCCGCTCCCGATCCCAAATCGACGACCGTCTCACCAGTGGACACGTATACAGAGGGATCGCCGCAGCCATAATCTTTCTCTACAATTTCCTGCGGCAATAACTTCAGGAAGCGATCATCATATTGAGTGGGACAGCATAACGCCGGTTGGGCCTGGCGCGCGCCCTCGCCATAACGGCGCAGGACTTCGCGCTCAACGTTGTGAAGGGACGTCCCTACGGGCACGGAACGACCACCATTCCCCGTTATGGGCTTGACCATAGTACGTGCTCCTTTCTGGCTAATGTTTCACCAATCTCCCTTCCTGTTCGTTCGTTGATGAGCTTACACCCTTTGTCGGCGTCACCGGCGAGAACCTTACACGAAATTATGACCGGAGTGGTTCACCAGAGCTTGGCGAAGAGGGTCCGCTCGATGTCCGGGTCGGGCTGGTCCCTCGATCGGGGCCCATCCCTCGCAGCAATTGCCTCATCTTCAATCTCGCCTTATGGAGCTGCGATTTGGCCGTCCCCACAGCAATGCCCAACATCTGGGCGATCTCCTCATGTTGGTATCCTTCGATATCATGCAACACAAACACGGTGCGGTATCCCGGAGGGAGCCGAGCAATGGCCCTCTCCAGCGCAATACGATCTAACCACAGCCCGTCTCTGCGCGATCCAGGTGGCGCGCTCCCCGGCATGGGGCTGAGCCCACCATTCGCTTCGTATTTGAGCTGGCGTTGCTTGTGCCGCAGAAACATGAGGGCCGTGTTGACTGCCAATCGATAAAGCCATGTAGATAGCGCTGAATCTCCCCGAAAGGTCCCAATCTTCTGAAAGAGACGAATAAATACGTCCTGGGTGACCTCTTCGGCGTCCAGGGGATCCCCCAGCATGCGCAAACAGATGGAATAGACCTTTCGGACGTGGGATCGATAGATCGTTTCAAATGCCCACTCATTGCCCGCCGCTGAGGCTTGGGCGAGCTCAAGATCGGTGCCCGGTATAGTGTCAGCGACTCTCATGCTACTTTCCTCTCCCCGGGAGAATGGAGATGTCCCGAGGTCACTCATCACGGCCACCACGCGTCGGACATGGTGCCACAAGCCCTCGATGATCGTCCTCCGTAATAGGCCGGTGACGTGTGGATGATCCCTCGGCGTGGGAGCTACACCGTGCTCGGATCGTCGCTCCAGTCCATCGAACCATCTCCAGAGATGGCCTGAGGTGATATCGTGTCATCCCGCTCAGCTTCGACCGCCCTTCGCTCCAGAGTAGGTCCTCTCTTATAGAGATTTGACCGCGTCGATATGCAACCCAACGCTCACGGGCCAATGACGGCATCCAGTGCGAGACCGTTTCCCGATAGACCCCCAGAAGTTGAGCCAGTGTTTCATGTGTCACCCTGGCAATGTAAATACGCCCGTTCCTCCGGATCCCGAACTTCTCGGCTAACTTGAGGATGACCACTCTCAATCGCTGCTCGACGGAATGAAAGGCCTGACTTTCGATTTCCTCCTCGAGGAGTCTGATCCGGTGACAAAGCAGTTGGAGGAACGAATGTGCCCACTGGCCGTCGCGCCAAATCAGTGTGCGGACGCGATCGATCGCGATGACGCCGACCGTGGTCGGCTCGCAGGTTATGGCCATCTCGGCGCGCTCCTCCCCGATCAGAGAGAGCTCTCCGAACACGTCGCCCTCCCCGAGGAGATAGAGAATCTTCTCTCTCCCCTGCCTCGATAAAAGGCTGATTTTCACCCTGCCGCTGATGATCATATATAACTCAGCCGCTCGAGCGCCGATGGTATAAATCGGTTGATTTTTACCATAATGCCTCTGGAGCGATTGACCGAATAACGTCGCCCATGAGTGGGAATGCCGCTCTCCGTCGGCTCTTCTGGATATCCGTCTCGTCGCCCGCATGATTCCTTTTCCCTCCCGATAGGGGAATCACGTCCCCCCAGTTAACACACTCGATATCAATGCCACAATCGTCTCAGCCTCAAAAGGCTTACATATCAGCGCCACAATTTCGAGTTCCTCGAGCTCTCGACGAACATCTTGTTGACAGTGCGCCGTCATGACGATCACCGGCAGATGGGGAGTCTGTCGTCGGATGATACGCAAAACGTCATGACCTTGAATGCCAGGCAGTCGCAGATCCAACAAGACGAGATCGACGTCCGCGGCAGCCAGAAGGCTCAGTCCGGCCTCACCAGATTGAGCGGCAAGAACTTCATATCCTTCAGCCCTCAAGACCATAGCCAGAGCCTCGCTGAGCGTCTTGTCATCTTCGATGAGGAGGAGTGTCTGTTTCATAACTCGATATCACATATCCCATGCTCTCCGGCACGCTTGTTGCATTTTCGACGGCGGCGGCATTCCATGCAGAGCGAACATGAACGGAATGGCAAATGTCATGCCAGACGACGATGAAGAAAACCCAATCCGAGTAAACCGTTATTCTTCTGCACGTTAGCGCCAAGCGAGGCTCGACCGCCCGAGGATGATCCCGTCAAAACATGTCAGGAATGTGAACAGCCTGTTCAGATTGCGAACACGGGATACTACCGGGAGAACATCACGGTAACCGCTCCTGACCAAATACGATGAGACGCCGACACTTGAGGCGTTCAATGTTTCGAGTTGGGGCGAAGAACACACGCCGATCCCGAGAATCGGCGGAACCCTCGTCCCCGCCCGGACCCATCAGAGGCTATACTCATTTATGTATTCCCGTCGATGGCATTGACGTGGTGGTATGAATCCCGGATACTCATCGATGAACTTCGGAGGCCAACCCATATTTCTTCAACTTATTATAAAACGCCGTGCGGGAGATGCCCAGCAGCGCGGCTGCCGCTTGCTTGTTACCGCCGGTGCGAGCCAACGCGCGGCGAATCATCAGCTTTTCCATATTCTCCAGGCTCAGATCAGTGAGCGACTCTGAATCCCATCCCTCACCGGTCTCGGCTTTTGAGGTCGGTCTCAGGCCAAGGTCACGAGCCTGGATGCGATCCCCGCGGGCACAAAGGACGGCGCGCTCGATCACGTGTTGGAGTTCGCGGACATTTCCGGGCCAGGAGTAGTTCAAGATGAGATCATACGCCTCGTCCGAGAACCCCCGGAGAGGCCGATTGTATTTGGCCACATATTCCTTAAAGAAGTGCTCGCATAAATAGGGGAGATCTTCCGCTCTCCTTCTGAGCGGAGGAAGTTCGATGATGACTGTACTCAACCGGTAGAAAAGATCCTGACGGAGGAGCTTTTCTTCCATCGCCTTCCGGGGATTCCGATTGGTTGTCGAGATGAGCCGAAAATCGGCCTCCCGTAACGTATCGCTTCCCACTGGCCGGTAATGACGCTCTTCGATCACGCGCAGGAGCTTGGCCTGGAGTTCCACAGGCATCTCGGTCACCTCGTCCAGTAAGAGAGTTCCGCCATGAGCCGCCGCAATGAGCCCTCGCCGTTCCACCGTCGCTCCGGTGAATGCGCCTTTGGTATGGCCGAAGAGTTCGCTCTCCATCAAATCTTTGGGCACAGCCGCACAGTTGATCGCAATGAACGGGCCCTCGGCGCGCAGACTCTTCAAGTGAAGCGCCTGGGCCACCAGCTCTTTCCCCGTCCCACTCTCGCCAGCGATCATGACATTCACTTCGGTTCGGGCCACGCTCTCAATAGTATCGAACACATCTTGCATGGCCTTGCTCCGTCCAATGATGTTGGCGTACTCGTGGCGTTCGCTGAGCACGTGGCGCAATCGCTCATAGCGCGTTCGCAACCGTTGATGTTCCAGAGCCTTCTGCACCAGCAGATGAATCTCATCGGGCTCAAAAGGCTTGGTGATGAAATAGAATGCCCCCGCTCGCATAGCGTCAACTGCCAATTGGATTGTGCCATAGGCCGTGATGACGATGACTTCCGTCAGTGGGGATCGATGATGAATTTTGCCGAGGAGATCGATCCCACTCCCATCGGGCAACTGGACGTCGACGATCGCCAGGTCATACTCTGTCACATCGAACTGTTTCAAAGCCGCACTCGCACTCATAGCCGACGCGACCCGATACCCGAAGCTGGACAACACGAGTTTCAGGCTGTCCACGAGTGAAGGCTCATCGTCGACGATGAGGATACTTGCTTGTGCCGTCATTGACCGGTCCTCCCTCAATCACGCCAGGAGTCTCGCACGGTGAACGAGAGAATGGCGTATCCCATGATTCCCTCCAGAGGCGGCGCCTCTCCGATCACAACGTCAGAGAGACGCGGACTACTGTTCCCACTCCTGGTTCACTCTGGACATGGATCCACCCTCCATGTTGATTGACGATCATGCTGGCGTTGACCAACCCCAATCCCATCCCATGCGGCTTCGTCGTAAAGAAAGGATCGAAGATGCGTTCCAAGGTGGTGCGGTCCATTCCCTGACCGCGATCCCGGATACTCACGTGAACGACGTCGGCTCGCTCACCCGGGCGGTACTGGGGAATGTGAGAAAAGACGCCGCCCTGACGCGTTAATTCTTCGACCACGTCCTGTATTAAACAGTGTGCACGATAGGACGTCGTGACGTGGATTGTATCCCCCGCCGACGATGCCTCCAGCGCATTCAACAAAAGATTCAGGAATACCTTCTTGAGCTGTCGAGGATCAAAATCCCCCACAGGAACATCGCTGGCTAATGTCGCTTCGATGGTGATGCTCTGATGTTGAACGTGCTCACTCACCAGTTCTATCACCTGACGTAATAGTTCATTGATGGATGTCGGCTCCCGGTTGAGCGTCACTGGACGGGCGACGTTAACGATCTCATCAACTGTCGACTTGAGCTCATCAACTGTGTTGACGATTTTCGATATCACCTCGTTGGTTTCCCGTGGGACCCCTTTCATGGACTGAAGGTAGCGAACATAAAGGTTCAGGCTAGTCAGGGGATTCTTGATCTCATGAGCGATCTGCGCCGTCATGCGCCCGATGGCCGCCAATTGGGCCGAACGGGCCAATTCGCCGCGGAGCCTCTTCTCGGTGGTGATGTCGCGGATGGTCCCGACGCCACCAGTGGACCTCCCGGCCTCATCGATGGTTGGCGATGCCGACAAAGAGAACGTGCCTGGAATAGCCAGGCGATCCGTCTCCCGGTAAATCACCCTTTGACGGGCCATCGCTTCCTGGAATATGCAGTCGGCCGGAGGAACTTCCTTCCCATACAACAGATGAAAAACTTTCTCGCCCTCGATGCGCTCAGGAGTCATATCGAACATCGTGGCCAAGGCCGGGTTCGCCCGCCTGATTGTCAATTCTCGATCGAAGACGAAGATCCCATCGGCCAGAGCTTCAAATGTGACTTCCCACTCCTCCTGCTGCCGTCTGACTTCCTGGAACAAATGAGCTTGCTGAATGGCGATGGCCAGGATATCGGCGATTTCCTCAGCAATAGTGATATGCTGCGGCGAGAAGGCGTTCGGACGATCCGACCCCAGATTGAGCGTGCCGATCAACTCCCCCTGCGCGATGAGTGGCACATTAACGAAGGAACGAAGACCTTCAACCCGTAACATACTGATGACCGGCGGTTGAGGCTGGGCGTGAATATCATCAACGAGACGCACTTTCCCTCGTTGCAATTCATCGGTAATGCCGAAGACATCCATGGGAAGACGAATTCCCGCTCCCACTTGCGTTGTTCCCCGGGTGTGCGTGGCGATGATGATGCCCTCTTTGGCGCCAAAATCGAAGACGGACACACTGGCGCGAAGGCAAGGCACCAGTTGCTGGATATGGCGCAATGCGGCTTCGGCAATTGCCTCGGACGATCGAGCGGCGAGGATGGCCCGATCGATCTCTCGCAATATCTCCAATCGCTGAGCCTGTTGCCGTAACGCCGCCTCGGCTCGTTGGCGTTCAGCGATCTGTTGTTTCAATCGGCGGTTAGCGTATGAAAGCTCGGCCGTGCGTTCCCGGACCCGGTGTTCCAGTTCCTCCCGTGCCCTGTTGAGCGCTTCTTCGGCTTGTTTCCGTTTGGTGATATCGCGAACCATGGCGATGAGACACCGCCGTCCCCGTATGTTCACCGAAGAAGCTGAAATCTCCGCTGGAAGCGAGCGCCGCGTTTTGGTCATGCACGTGAGTTCGTTGGTCCAGCCATGTCCCGATCCCCAAACACGCTGTGAAAATCTCAAGAATTGCGGCATCTCATGGGGATGAATAGCCGACACGGGCAAGGACAGCAACTCCGCCCGAGAATACCCGAGCAATCGACAGGCTTGTGGATTCACATCAAGAATTTCGTCCCGCTCGGGATCGATGAGAAAGATCGCGTCGTTGGAAAAATCGAAAATCTTATGGAACGTCTCCTCGCTCTCTCGCAACGCTGCCTCGGCCCGTTTGCGCTCGATGATATCGACCATCATCGCTCGCCATTCTCGTGCTCGCCCCTGAGCATCCTTGATGAGCCGACCCGTTAAGCTGATCCAGACCGTACGCCCATCCGCCCGACGCATCTCCAATTCCTCATCGCAGATCTGCTCTCCCGCCTCTATTCGCCGTTGGAGTTGCCGGGCCTTTTCTTTCCCCGCTGGCGTATCGGCACACAGGTCCAGAATCGAACGACCGATCAACTCTTCCCAATCATATCCAAGCAATTCGACAACTCGCCGGTTGACCATATGAATGCCCCCATCAAGGCCCAGGGAAAAATAGGCGAGAGGGGCATTCTCATAGAGATCCCTGAACCTCTCCTCGCTCTCCGGCGAGGGCTTTCCCGCCCAGTTGTCTATGTGGCTCATTACGGAGCACTCCTCATCATCCAACGGCTCGAATCCCCCCCGCTTTTTGGTGAGGTGGGCAGACATCACAGGTGCTCGCTCTGCATCTTCTCATCGGCTGGTACCATTCTTCCTTAAAGATCGAGGGGCCACCATCCCACCGAAAAGCAGAACCACACGCTTCCCCTCCACGCCCACCCCAGGCCGGAGTGTAACAAATTTTACGTTTCCGGGCAACGATACGAGTTCGCACTCGGAGCGAACGCAACCGCCCAGCGAGAAGCAGCTTCACGCGACAGAAGCTTACACCCTCTCTGGTCGATTTGGCCGTTAGGATCACATAGCAGAGCGTCTGTATCACTCCTCCTGGCGAAGAGAGAGCCCTCGGGTGGCCATTCATCCTCTCTGGACATTCGTCCGCGGCGCTCTTCTCGGGTTTCAGAGACTCACTTCCGGTGTCGGAGAGCTTCTTTGAGGCGTTGGCGAATCTCAGGAGGGAGGGAAGCCGAAGGCGAGCTCTCCTCATCATCTTGGTGGGCGTGACGGCGAAGCAGGTCTCTCATGAAGAGCAATTGTCGCTGATATCGGGTGCAGAAGCGGCAGATGAACAGGTGAAATTTCAAAGCCACCCGCCAGCGAGTGGGAAGGGGCTGATCCAGCGACTGGGAGATGAGTCGAGCCGCCTCTTTACATGAGAGGAACACGCCTAATTCTCCTTGGTTTTTCCACCAAACCAGTGAATTTCCAGGCAACGCCTCAACCGCATACGCGCGCGATGAAGCATCACCCAAAGGTTGGTCGCCGAAACATTCAAAACCTTACTGATTTCTTTATTGTCTAATCCCTCGATCTCGCGCAACACGAAGGCATCGGCCTGGCGCGTCGGGAGCTGCGAGAGACAGCGAGCAAACACGTCCCAGAACTCCTTACGATTCAGGGCGGCTTCCGGATCGAGAATCCACTCGTCGGGCTTCAACTTCCACATGCCCATTCTGGTGAAAAATTCTTCGGTCAGCACGTCAGCAGAATCGCTGGTGTCAAAGGAGGGCTCGCGATGCCTCTGACGCAAATAATCGATGATCTTATGCTTCAGGATGCCCACCAACCAGGTCCTTTCTGAGGAATGGCCGGCAAACTTACTCCGCGCTTCTAAGGCCGCCAGTAACGTCTCCTGGACGAGGTCCTCGGCCACATGCGGATCGCGGATTCTGAACAGCGCATATCGATATAAGTAATCGCCATGCTGATCCACCCACGTTTCAGGATCAGAAGCTTGGGAGGAACCTCGCCTTTCAACATCGAGTCGAATGTCTCTATCCCTCCAATCCGCCATCATCCCGCTGGAATACTCGAAATCTTGCGCTCGATGAGCGAGCGCACCAGTCACTCACTTTACCCTCGATCGACCTTTCCCATCGAAGTGAACGACAGAGCGGGTAATCATAGTACAAGCATACGCCATTGACCAGCGCCCTCCTCGAAGAACCATTGTTGTCGGGGAATTGACGAAAGTCATCCACTCAGGGGCTGGGGATGCTTGTCCTCCTGGTTATTCCCAGTCTGAGCTGAACGGTGAATTGCCCGCGAAGGAAAACGCTCCTTGTAATACCAACGAGCGAGCCGCTCCGGAGCCACTCCCACCCAATAGGAGAGAATCAGGGCTTGATTCACGAACCACGTTTTCCAAATGCCCATTCTCTGCCAACGACGAGCCGACGTCTGAACGGCCGATGGCGCAATGACGATGCGTCCCCGTCGCCGTAGACGTCGAATGAGTTCGACATCCTCCATGATGGGACTGTCGGGATACCCCCCCACATGGCGAAACATCTCCGCCTTCAGAAAGATGGTCTGATCCCCATAGGGAGCCTGCAACACCTGGGCTCGCCAATTGGCCACTTTTTCGATGATGCGCAAACCCAGACCTGGAGCATCGATACCCAGGCGGAAAGCTCCGGCCACGACGCCTGGACGACTCAGGATCTCGCGGACGTGATGTTCAAAACGATGAGGCAGACGCGTATCGGCATGCAGGAACAGTAGGATCTCACCATCGGCCATCGCCGCGCCCACATTCATCTGCCGCCCTCGACCAGGCGTCGAGGTGACCACTTTGGCGCCCCATGATCGAGCGAGGGCCACCGTCTCGTCATTGCTGCCCCCGTCGACGATGATGACGTCTACACCGGCCGCTCCCTCCAGACTGCCTAATGTGGCCTTCACATTGGCGGCTTCGTTCAGGGTGGGAATGATGACGGAGATTCGTGACAACGGAGGAGGTTTTGCAGCGCTCTCTCGCTCACGATCCCAGATGGCGAGATCCTGGGGACGATCGACATCATCGAGCACCGTCAGGCGGTGGAAGGAGAGGCCGAGTCGGCGAATCACCTCTTGAGTCTCTTCCAACACACGCGCAGTTCCCCACGAGATGCCGTCGAATAATTGAGGAATGGGCCGCCGTAATCCCATGAGGTAGTAGCCCCCGTCGCGCGCCGGGCCTAACACCACATCGCTCCGGCGGAGATGGTCAAAAGCCTCGGCCATCAACTCCGCGGTGAGACCAGGACAATCCGCTCCGATGGCGATCACGCGATGCCGCCCCGCCCGAAAGGCCTCTTCGAAAGCGCGCTTGAGCCGCACACCCAAATCGCCCTCTCCCTGCCGACGATAGGAGAGGCCCACTCCCAGCCACCGGCTCATGAGCCCATCGCGGCCACCCTCGTAGCGAATCTCAACGGCGAGCGGGCGTTGACGGGCCAGCGCGCGCACACGACGAAGCGTATGCTCGGTCATCTGGCGTTGCAGCTCAGCGGCTCCTTGAGGCCCCACCGCCGGGATGAGTCGCGTCTTCGTCCTTCCCGGCTCGGGATAACGGGTGAATACGATGATCTGCTCATGGACGGGCATCTCGCGGAACCACGAATCGAGAGCCGCAACGAGAATGGTGGAGATGATCTTCACGCCGGCTCCGACGATGCCCTTGAGCGTGCCGGAAACTTTTGACCGTCCAATGCGACGCCGATACCGCACGGGCACTTCCAGAATGCGAATTCCCTTCCGCGCCGCTTTGATCTGCATCTCCACCGTCCAGCCATAATCACGATCGCGCATCCCGAGAGCGCGCAGCGTCGAGTGGCGGATGGCGCGAAACGGACCGAGATCGGTATATCGAACTTTCCACAACCAACCAATGAGCGTACAGGCAAGCCAATTGCCAAAGCGCGCTTGCACTGTCAGTGCGCCAGGTTCCCGCTCCCCTCGCGCGCGCGATCCAATCACAAAATCAGCTCGATCATCGATGATGGGATCGACCAGTCGATCCATGTCCTCGGGATAATCGCTGTAATCCCCATCCAAAAAGACGATGATGTCCTGATCGTCGAGCCTGGCCAGACCCGCCAGGCAGGCGGCTCCATATCCTCGGCGAGGCTCACACACCACTTGAGCACCCTGTGCTCGGGCTAATTCGGCAGTTCGGTCCGTCGAACCGTTATCGGCGACGATGACATCATCCACCCAATCCGGTATCGCCGAGAGAACCCGACCAATGGCTGATTCCTCGTTGAGCGCGGGAATGATCACGGCAATTTTGTGGCCTTTTCTCATCTCAAGCGACCCTCATCACCTTCAACGCCCGGCGGCCAGCGCGCCACTCTCGAATCAAAAGATACCAGACGGGTACATACTCGAACCAGACAATGCCGTAGTCGAAAATCCCCACACGCTCGTGGAGGTTGAAGTGAAATCTCAAATAGTAAAGCGGCAGCAAGGCGGTCAGCAGGAGCAGAGACCGTCGAGGGCGAATCGCCAAAAATGGAATGATCCAGACGTAGTACCAGGGGAATTGTGCCGGGCTGAGGAGGAAAACGGCAGCGACAATGAGAAGGGATCGCTCCCAGAGCTCTATCGATGTACGGTGGTCGCGGCGAACGAGCCAACCAATCCAACCGACCAGCACCATGGCGACCACCATGCGCGCTCCCCACCCTCCATAAGAAGCCGCGTATCCCATCAGTCTGGCCAGCGCTTCCATCCCCCAAAGGACGAGCATGAAGAACGCATCGTTCATTTCCCAATACTGACCGTAGACGAGAAATCCCGACTGTCGGTCGAGACCGGCACCGTAAATGGGAGCGAGCATGACGCCACCGAGCAGGGCGAGAAGGCTCACGGCCAGGATGAGACGTCGCCACTGCCTCACCAGAGACCGCCAGATCACCGGCCCCAGGACGAGCGGCCAGATCTTGGTTGCCATCGCTATCCCCAAACAGCCGGTGGCCCAGAGAGGGCGACGGCGCATCATGAGCCATAACGCCCCCAGAACGAACGGGAGCACGACTATATCCATGTGGCCGGAGTTGAAAATCTCTTTGACCAAAATCGGATTCCACCAGTACACCGCCAGCCAGAGCAGCGGCAGACGCAACTCGTGCACCACCATGGCCAGCAATCCCAAAGTCGCCACATCGAATCCCAGGAGGACGACTCGCCAGGAGAGAAGGCTCCACGGGCGAATCCAGTGAGCCAAGGCGAAGGCCGCCTGGCTCACGGGCGGGTAAACCGTTCGCAGGTGTGGATGATTCACTCGATCAATGACCTCGCCAGATTGCCGAGCGAGGCGGGCGAGTGAGGGAGGAACCACATGGAGCACCTCGCCATCGGTGAGGAATTGCTCCGGCGCGTAGGCATAAGGATTCGATCCACTCGCCGTCACGCCTCCATCCCAGAGATAGCGATAATAGTCGTCTTCTAACATGGGAGTGGACGCCAAGAAAGCCACGCGCAGCAGCACTCCGACGAGGAACATCCATATCAATAATCCCTTACTCTGGGGAGCACGGGCGATCTCCCATACGGCCAACAGATAGAGGACGCCCGCCATCATCTCTATACCCACCAGAGCGATGATGGGATAGGAAGCGATATCGCGTTCGTAGGCAAATTGCGGAGAGAGCCAGAGAAGAAAGAAATGGAGGCCGACGAGTCCGGCGCCCGCCAGCCCCCAGCGCCAATACCAAGGCGTTAATCGAGGCACCTGAGAAGCGTGTGCCTCCATTGCTCTCCTCCTGGAATCCTTGAGAACCGCCGCCGACTATTTGGTTCCAGAACCTCGGACCCTGGTGCCCGAGCCTCTCGATTCTGGTTGTTTGGCCTTCTTGAAAGAAATCACTTCCAGGGTCTTATCTCCCTGGCGGAGGTGGCCCTTCACGATGATCTTCTCGCCCGGGCGAACGCGCCGAACGAGTTTCTCGCTCTGTTCCGAATCCCTGAGACGGAGCATCGCGCCCTGGAGGCCCCTCAATTCACGTCCTCCCGTGCTCGTCGCCCTGATGACCTTAATGGCATAGGTCGGATGGCCTTTCGTTGCCGACCCCATCTCCGGAAGAGCATGAAGCTCTCCTTCGATCTTCACGGTCTCCGTGCCCATGGACGTCTTACCCGCGCTTCCCTTGCTCTGGCTCCCGGACTGGGCATAGTCTAATCCACCCATGCTCATGAGCGCTATCATCAAGAGCGAAAAACCCAATGACCATACGGTTGCTCTCATATTCATTTCGTTCCTCCCGAAAGATCAACTCTCTTCGCATCAAAGTTCGAGTAGTTGTCGGTCCAACGCCTCAATCCTTACACTCGCCTGAAATCCAAGTCGCGTCTACAGTAACAACGAGGATGAGCGCCTCCCGCTCCCCCGGGTCCCTCGCCGACGAACACCGTCCCGCTGCTCGCCAAAGCAGCAACGAGGATGAGCGCCTCCCGCTCCCCGATGCTCGTCGTTCGCGATCCCCGAGGAGAAGAAAAACGAGTCCCGTTCGTGCGATGCGCGTCGCCCGGTGAGCGACACCGTGCTCCCTAGTGAGCTTGTTTGAGGAGTTGCCTTTCCCTCAAGTCATCTTTGGTCCACCGGTAGGGTAACTCCACGATGGTACCGGGCTCGGTGACGCGCTCGGCCGCCCTCAAACAATCGACCAAGATAGCTCGCTGCACCTGACGATCATGGAGATCGCCAAACGTATACCCGAACGGATGGCGAATATAGAGGGCGCGCGAGGGCTTGACTAACTCGGTGATGCTGCGCACCAATGTGAGGGAGATGGTCGTCAACCCCGCCTCGTCAAAGACTCGTTGGATCAGTCCCACGGACTGATTGCATACCGGTCAGGCGGGGCTGAGAATGACCAGATCCACCCCATCCGCCTTGAGGTTCTCGGCCACTTCGGGGGCCGTTTGGCGGATCAACGGTTCCGTCTCCGCCACATAGCCCATGAAGGAAAAATGCCGAGGAGCCGCCGATCCGATGATGCCCTCCGTGACCAGCTCGCGGAGCCGATCCAGAGGGAACACGGCATTCTTATCCTCACTCACCCGCTTGATGTCATACCCCACATGGGATAACCGCAATTCGTCTAAACTCGCATCGCCCGGAATCTGACGATAGGAGGGATCTCCGATGGGGCTTCTCAAATTAAATGGTGGATCTGCCGCCGCATGGACACCGGCAGTGGTGACCAGAGCGATGCGGCACTCGGAGAGGGGTTTTCGTAATGGATTCACTCGAGTAGGATGATCGAAGCGAACCCAGTCAAACTGAGGATAGGCTTTTCGGCGAACGAACTGCTTCTCCAATTCCACGAAACTAGCATCTAATTCCGCTTCTCGATCCACGACTCTCTCATTCATGATGACGTGCTCCTCACGAAGAAGTGGGGGCTCAGCCCCCATTTTGAGACTTCTATATTTACTTCAAATCAGACTCCACGCGCAAACCATCGAGGAACTTATTGATACCGCAGAACAGATCGACAACCGCCAGGCCCTCCACAAGTTCTTTCTCAGAGACGCCCATGCGTCTCAACTGCGCCGTATGGGCATTTATGCAATACTCACAATTATTGACCGTGGAAACGGCCAGGGCGAGGAATTCCTTCGTCTTGGGGTCTAATTTACCCGGTCCCATGATTACCTTGAAACGATCCCAGGTCGTCTGGAGATAAGCTGGATGGACGGCCATAGCCTTGAACAGGTTGGAAACAAACGGAAGTCCGAATGTGCGTTTGATATCCTCATAGATCTCTTTCACTGTACCCGTGACGTGTTCTTCTGAAAGCAGTTTCACTCTCGCCATATTTTTCCCTCCTCTAGTGAATGTCGTGATCTGAGATAATATAGGCACCATCATACCGACGACCTTCATCGGCTTCAGTGAACGCCATTACACAATCGCACGTCCGCTTACGCTGTCTGAGGCAGGGCCCGGCTTGAGCCGTGACCGCCTTGACCTGAAGGAGCCCGTTGAATGAACTGGCGAGAATTCTCTCTCTCCACCACCAAGCTCGATTCCCCACCCACAGCGTACGCTGCGTCACAGACAACGGCCCGGTGTCCCGAGCATACTCAGAGATGCGCACTTTAGAGCGCATAGGAGGATGGAGCGATGAAGAGCTCATGGTATGTTCGGCAAATCAACATGCCTGGCTGCTTGGGAGACGATGAGGATCTCCGGGCGATCTCTGACATCACGCCGAAACGAGAGTATGAGGCCAGCGAGATCATCTATTATGGAGGTGATCACGCCGACGCACTGTACATCATTAAGCGAGGCCAAGTCACGCTGTCGGCTTTCTCATTGGAAGGAAAGGAAAAGATTCTGGAGATCCTCCACGAGGGAGATATCTTCGGTGAGATGTTCCTCGGCGAGGAGGAGCGCGGTCATCGGCAGGCCAAGGCGGTCACCAAAGTGACTCTTTGCATCATGACCCGGCGGGCCTTTCTGGAACTCGGTCGGCGAAAGCCACAAGCGGTCATGGATTTCATGAGCGTGTTCATGAAGCGACTGCGTGACTTGCAGAAAGAGGTGGAAGATTTTGCCTTCACTACGGCTCGAGAGCGGTTCATCAAGCTTCTGGGTAAATTGTGCGACGAATACGAGACGACTAAAGAGCGCGATCCGCACACCTGCGTGGTGCGGTTCTCTCAAGATGAATTAGCCCATTTGTTGGGCCTCACCCGTGAGCGGGTCAATGCCTTGGTGCAGGAATTCAAACGCGAGGGACTCGTTCAATCTCACTACGGATACGTCACCGTCAATCGGAATCAGCTTCAGGAGTTCCTCGGCCGCTTTCAGTATTAATCCGATTCTCGGGAGGCCGCTTGCTCACGGCATGGAAATCTGCCTTCGCGTAACCAACCGGCTGACTCGTGTTCGATGAATCTCCCCCGTGATGTCCGGGGAATGACGATGCTGGGCGAGTGTTCGTCCGAGATCAGATGAGTCTCAGCGAGCGCCTCCGTTTGAGCGGCTGACACCGCCATATCGGCACCTTGCGAATTGGCTCCGATGAAAGCGGACCAAGATAGCGCACCGTCGCCCTCGGTCGTCCCCCCTGCCCGTTAATGATTACAGATCCTCTCTACGAGCATTTTCGAAGTCCCAGAGCCACCATAGAGTGGCATTCTTCCGATGAGGAATTCAAAGCCTGATCATCGAAGAGACTCTCCATCAGTTAAACGCCGCCCAGAATCATGAATGAAGGAGTGAATGAGTTGCTCAGCATCAAATTCATACCCACACTGGCGACATCGAGCGGTGGGCAAACAGCGACTGGCGTCTAAGTCACACCGCAGCTTGAGATCGAAATTCTTCGCCGAGCAGAATGGACATTCTGCCGTCAGAAGCACGCGTTGTATATCCTCGAGTGTCATTAATGTTTCCTCCCTGACTGAGTGAATGGACCCAAGCCATTAACCTCTCCCACCAATGAATGCAGGATGCAGCAGGGAAGTCTCCGGTGATCAGCACAGCCCCTTTCCAGGGAAATCGTCAAAATAATTGATTGCTCCCGCTGTGAATCCGCCCGTGGTTGGTTGATGCCTCGTTCCCATCACCACCAGCATATCCTCGATGGGCTGATAAAGAATATGAACTCTTCCACAGTGAGGTGAATTCGGAGCTTCCCCCGATCACATTTCGGGGCCGCCAGGCTACTATACTGAACATGACTGACATTGATGCACTATTCGAAGACCACCCCCATCTCATCCTTTGAGGAGAAGGCATGTTCCGTCTTTCATCGTCCTTCACCGATGGAGATGCGTGTTGGGGAACGCGGCAATCCAAGCAAACCAGTAGGCCGATCGTACCGGTAAAGGCTCTAATCGCTCACCGGCCAACGGACCATCGATGGCCCGACCGCCCAGATTCCACACGCTCCCGGTTTGCTCATCGATGATCCTTCCCATTCGAAGCTTGAATCGCAACAGACGCCCACCGATTTGGCGGCGATAGGCCGCTCCAGCCCCATGATGAGCGAATATCACTATAGCGAGATCGCCAATCGCGTCGTTGATGACGCGCAGGCGCCGACTCTCCAGAGAATAGGCATAAGCTCTCCCATTCACTTCCAACCCGAGAATTCTCGTCGCCGGTCGGAGCCGCGAATCAAGAAATACCCGTTGCGCTACCGGATAAGGTGCTCTTCGCTGTCGATTGAGCAAAAACCGATAGCGGTCACCATAAGCATCTCGATCATAATCGATGGAGTACCCCGTTTCCGGAGAGAGAACGAAGCCATCCGGATAGAGCTTCCGCCACTCCTCCCAGGTGAGCATCATGGAGGCGAGTGGGCGCAACCGCTCTCCGGTGAGGGCACCAATGATGGCTCGACCGGACACTTGATACCACCACGAATAGGTCTGACGATCGTACAGCACCAAATTGGACTGGTAGAGGGCGCTGGTATTGCCGAACGTCAACACCCGATGGCCCACTCGACGACTGAATACGATGCCGCTCCGACACAGGGGACAATAGGTCACCAGAATGGGTTCACCGCCAACGATATCATTGATGACCTCATGAAGATTCAGGATGCGGATCGGATAGGCTTTGGCTTCTCGTCCTATCTGGACGCTGAGCACCCAATCGTCATGGCGCAAAAATCGGGCTTCTTTCACCGGAATGAATCGAGGATGATCGAGCGGGGGAATGCCATCGCGCACCCGATGAATGAGCTGAGGACTGGCTTTGCTGAGAGGAACCGGCGGGCGTCCGGGAATGAACGTGTCCAGGAACACCTCGTCGAGCGGAACGCTATGTCGGCTCATATCGGGCTGCTGAAGAAGAATAGGGAGCAACGCGAACAGGAGCCAGAGGCCGAGACAGGTCATCCCTTCGGTTGAGTCGCTCTTCACCCTTGGCATCTCAAATCCTCCCCTCCATTGTAATGGTCACATCGACGCACCTCCTGTTAAGTTGATCACGTTCCCGAAAAAGAAGTGAGCGTTCAGGCTCGCTCAATGTATGATCCCTCTCTGAAGACAACCGAGGGCGAAGAATCTCCATCTCTCGGCGAGCTTCTCATCAGCTCCTCGACCTCGTGTCTTCGGTAGTCACGATAACAGTCTTAACCTCATTCATGCGATATCTTAATGAAGGCGCCAAGGGAGAATAGTTGATATGATCAGGACGAGACGACTGACACGAGTAACTACGGTGTGGGCGATCATGGGCGTCATCCCCGCAGCCCTTCATCCCCCAAGCGCATCCTGGGCATCGAGATCCTCTATCCAGCAACCAACATCACAGAGTGGGGAGGTCAAACTCGGCGCCAATTTGGTGAACACATTTGTGACAGTCAGAGACCAGGCCGAATTGGCCCCGGATCATCGCTGTTGAGCTCCTGCTGTCAGATTGATGAGCAAGAAACCCGAGAGCACCAAACAGCCGATGATCATACTCGTTCTCCTGTTGAGATGGCTTCGATTTATCATAATTTTTAACAATGGAGTGGAAGCACCTGCATCGTACGCGACTCGGCCAACCGTCCCCATATATCTTGAGACAGGACCGGCCAAGTTGCATGATGAGAGTTGGTTTTGGTATTGACCTGTGCACCTCAATGGTGATTGGTCTCCCCCGTCGAGACGGGAGCAAATACACCCTTCACAAGAGAGCGAGGGAAATCCTAGCAAGCCAATTCCGCGAACTCGAGGGGGCCTTATCGAGCAGATGTGACCAGTGCCTCGACTCACTCCCCTGCCTGTTTAACAGGGGATAAATGAGGTGAACTCGCGACCTCAAGTTCGATGATCATGTCGCATAAAAATTCTCTCGAGAGCGAATTCTCCGACCATTCCTGGGCACATGGCATTAGGAGTTGACCCCTTCCCTCAACTGCTCAGTGATGGCGTTCCCCCTCGTGGTGGCGAGAGTCATAGCAGAAGCTGAGTGATCGGGCTGCAGGGAGGCCTCAGTGGTCATCACCCGATGATTCAAGCCATTATTGAGGCCGTATGATAGCGCCCAATTGATGCCCAAGTTGATCGTCCAGAGAACGAGACGGCGCTTGTTGAGGGGCCACCCTCCCAACCGCCGATAAATCGAACGAGGACGATAGAACATCTTCCAGGCGCGACGGTAGACCTGCTCAACTTCGTGCCGGGCGAGGCGTGCGGGTTCGAAGACCAGATTCCCATAGGTATAATCGGTCCAATCGTGATTGAAGATGCGATCCTGAGCCAGCAACTCTTCTCGCAATCGTGTTCCGGGCAATGGAGTCATGATACTGAATTGGGCGAATTCCAGTTGAGCTTCGATGGCCAACTCGACCGTTTTCTCGATAGTTTCCACCGTATCGGTCTCCAAACCGACGATGAACGATCCCCAGACGGCGATTCCATGTTCGCGGATACGACGAATGGCGGCGAGCATCTTCTCGGGCGCCGCATTACACCCGCCCAGTTTCCGGAATTCCGGACTCAAGAAGCTCTCCAACCCAATGAACAGAAACTTACATCCGCTCTCTTCGGCCAACCGAAGCATCTCTTCGTCGCGAGCGATGTTGATCGTCGCCTGTGAACCCCACTTGATTTTCAAGGGGATGAGCGCCTTCATCAACGCGCGAGCATGTTTAGGATGGCCATTGATGATATCATCGACGAAGAAAAGCTTCTTGGCTCCCGTGGCTTCAATCTCGGCGACGACATCCTCGATGGGACGGACGCGGAATTTCTGCCCGTTGATCGCCGTCACCGAACAAAAGTTGCAATCGAACGGGCACCCTCGCGAGGTTTGAATAGTATAGGGGACGAGATATTTCTCCCGTCGAATCAAATCCCAGCGCGGCAGTGGGTGATGTTCCATCGGTGGCAGGCGTCGAGGGCGATAGAGGCGCTGGAGACGCCCTCGACGAAAATCGTCGATGATCTCCGGCCACGTCTCGTCCGCTTCTCCGATGGCCACGGCATCGCAATGGTGGAGCGCTTCCTCGGGCAACACGGTGGGATGGTTCCCCCCCATGACGACGGTACTTCCTCGCGCGCGAAAGCGATCGGCGATCTGATAGGCGACATTGGCATTTCCGGTGAGGCTGGTGATCCCGACCAGGTCCGCCTCCACAGTGTCGTCGATGGGCTCGACGCATCCATCCATGATCTTCACTTCCACATCCGATGGCGTGTAAGCGGCCAATAGCGCGAGATTCAGAGGCGGGAACAGACTAGTGGCCTCGAAATTCAGGTGCTTCCTCATGAATGGGAACCGCCCGAGGATCTTGGGAACATGGTAACCGTTAAACACGTTGCTGGGATTGATCAACAGTACTTTCATTCGGTCTCCTCCCATCGAGTGGTGGCCGTACTATATCACTCCCCTTTTTCAACCGCAAGGCCGACGACATGGAGTCCCCCTCCGGGAGGTCGGAAAGCGGGTCGTCTTCATTGGGACGACGCCAATGCCTACATCGGGCCCGATGCTCTGCACAGTGGTATCGAACTCGGCGAAAGTTCCCCTGCTCAGGGTGCGCTGCCAAGGAAGCCACCCCGTCCCAAACCCGCGTGAGGCTGTTATGGCTTCCCCGCCATCGGTTGACCATCGCATGTGATAATTTTGCCCACAGTCCATCCAACGGCTCTATTGTGTCGCCAGTCGTTCGTCTCGACACCTGAGAAGCGAAGCGCCGGGCGGGAGCGATGCGCGTCGGACATCTCTCTCACCCAGCGCCGATGCCCATCGGGCGTCAGAATGAGATGCTCAATCCAACCTGGACTGCCCGCGAGAGTCCTTGGGAAAAACTGCCCGAGCCCAACCCGAGCTTGTTGCTTCGCGTCCCGCGCACGGTTCCGTTGATCTGTCCAGGCGAGCCACCGAGTATCCCGCTGAGCTGTCCGAAATTGGCCACGTTGAACACGTTGAAGACTTCGACGAACGGCTCAATATCGATGCGCTCTCCGTACAGGAACGTTTTCTTGGAGATGCGCAGGTCGGTGGTGATGAACGAATCATTCTCCACCTGATTCGATGGTGCCAGGGGAATCGGTTGGATGACGAACCCCAGTGCCCGCAACTGGTCGGCGGTGAACACGCCAGCCTGAACGAGCGCTCGAGCCGCTGGCGTCAGCGTGCCGGCAAAGCTACTATTGAAAACCGTGAGGCGCTCGTTCAGCTCACCGCCATCTTGAATATCGCGCCCGAATGAACCACGTTCGGCGCCGGGCAGGATGTCACTCGTCGTTCCGTCACCATCCAGATCGGTGAAGAAGATCTCATTAGCTGATCCGGCGCGTCCGAATTGAGGAAGCAGCGGCGTCGTGGGCCGCGCCGTGTTCACCCGCCAGATACTGGCCAACGTGAAACCATGCGGTAACTCGATGATGGAGTTGATGGTCAACTGATGGGTTCGATCCAATGCCGATGGCCCTTTGGCTCGTGGATTGAGGAAGTCATCGTTGAACGCCGTCCCGGTGATGAAATCCTGATCGCCGACGATGGCGTTGAATCGGGACAGCGCATAGGACACCTGCAGGAACAGACTCTTCACGTAGGGAGCGGGATTGGTGAAATTGCCGGTGAGTTGAAATTGAAGGGCGTTATACTCGGAGATCCCCGAGGTCAGAATGACATCGATGTCACTGTAATCGGGGAATTCTCCGGCGAAGGCGTTCCCCAACCCGCTGAACAGACCGAACGATTCCCCGGCCGCAATGGCTTGATCAACGCCGGCCAGGCCGGGCGCGAATCCCGCGGCCATCAGTTGCGCATCTCGAAGAGCAGCGGCCGTGGCCGCATTGAGGGTATCGGCGGCGAATGTTCGGTTGAAATCGCGAACCACGTTGGTGTGGACGGCGCGGTTGCGGATGTAATCGACCGAAACGACCACTCCAGGGCGAATTTCCTGTTGAACGCCCACATTGACCTGGAAGGCGTAGGGTGTAGAGAACTCCTGATTGAAAATCGGTCCCGCCGCCGTCGTCTTGGACGCTTCCAACAATGAAGGGGCGCTGGGATCAAGTGGTATGCTCCGCGATACCTGCTGGAACAACTGCTGAAGCAAGCCAATCTCATCGATGACCTCGCCGAGCGGCCGACCCAGCAGATCATTGACGTTGATCGTGGAGACCGGCTGTCCATTGGCGGCGAGCAGTCGACCTTGCTCATCGAGGCTATCGAATGGGGGCACGGCCACGGCAAATCCCAAGCCCACCGGCAGCCGATCGGTGCGATCGAAGATGGCATTGTTGAAGATCTGCGTCTCATAGAAAATGCCCGCTCCACCACGAATGACCGTCTTACCCGTGCCGAACGGGTCCCAGGCAATGCCCAACTGAGGCCCGAAGTTATTATGATCGCTGCGGGTGGGACGAGACTGCCCGCGCCCGACGAGGAACTCCAGATCCCGCGCCCCGGGCAAATCGTCGTTGACCTGACCGGTATCCAGCTCGTAGCGCACGCCATAATTGATGGTGAGATTGGGACGCGCGCGCCAGCTATCGCCTACATACCAGGCATACCGCGTATTGTTGATCCCTCCCATGGAGCGCTCGTTATTGGCGATCTCGGTGAATGAGCCCTGCCCATTGCCGAAAATGATGAAACTGATCGGATACTGGAGGGGATCCAGGGGATCATCGCCCCGGGCGATGATCTGCTCGCGAATATCCTGGCTGAAACTTCCCCGCACTTCCGGACCAACTCCGAAGAAACTGGCAAAGAGATTGACCCGGGTGTACTTGACCTCAGCTCCACTCCGGATTGTATGACTCCCTCGCGTGTAGGTGAGGTCGTATTTCCACTGATCATCGGTCTGGAAGGTCATTTGCGGCGCCAGACGATTGGGCCCGGTGAACAACTCCCGTCGGCCATTGAGGGCGATGGACACGGGGACACCATTAGAGGCGAAGAATTCCGGAAGACCGAGCGTAGCGGGAACGATCTGATTGTCGAAACTGGTGCGCCCATAACGGAAAGAATGCGTCATCTGACCGGTGGTGGCGTCGGCGCCGATGGCGATGACGTTGGTGTTGTTATCGTTCACGAATGGCGCGCAGCAGGTGGCCGCTCCACCGAAACCGGTGGCCGCATCGTTGGAGTCATGAGTGAAACGGCCAAACAGTCGTAGACGATCGGTCACTTGCCAGTCGAGCCGAAAAAGCCCCTCATTCTCATTAAACGGAGTGGAGACCGCTCGCGAGAAGTTGGGGAAGTTGGTCGGTCGGGTGAACGTGGTTCCATCCTGATTGGTCTTCTCGAAGTTGGCGAAGAAGAACAAGCGATCGGGTATGAATGGACCGCCGAAGCGAAATCCCGCCTGCTCACGATCGAATTCCGCCCCCTTCAGTTGGGCATCGATGGTGGGGTCGCCGGTCAGCGTGGATGGGTTGGCCGCAATCTCCTCGTCCCGGTAGAAGACGAAACCACGCCCGTGAAACTCGTTCGAACCGCTTCTGGTGATGATGTTCACCGACCCCGATGACGTCAAACTGGTCGAGAGATCGAGCGTGGACTGACTGAGCTGGAACTCCTGAAGCGCATCTTGCGAGATGTTCTGGGTGGTCGTTCCCACCGTCTCGTCCGAGATATCCAGCCCATCGATCTGGATGCGGGTGACGCGACCAGTTCGCCCCCCGATAGAAATTCCCGTGAATTGATTTTTGGTGGGATCGAACGTCCCGCCGTCGACGATCTGGACGCCCGGTTCCAGTTGCGCCAGATCCAAGAAGTTGCGACCGTTCAATGGAAGCTCATCGATCTGCCGGGCAACCACGACGCCCTCGACGGTGGCCGTCGTGGTGTTAACCTGCACTTCAGCTTCGGCCTCCACAGTGACCACTTCAGTCGGGGAGCCCACCTCCAGACTGACATCTCCGGGAACGACTTCGCCGACTTTGACCACGACCTGGCGCACCGCCGCTTTGAACCCGGGCGCTTCGACTTTGACTTCAAATCGCCCCGGCTGAAGCGCCGAAAAGAAGTACTTGCCGCCCCCGCCCGTCGTGGTCATCAACACCCGACCGGTTCGCCCTTCGGTGATGGAGACGGTCGCACCAGGGATGACGGCCCCAACGGGGTCGGTGACGATTCCTTCAATGCTCCCTGTTGACACTTGAGCATTTGTACCCTCCGGCATAGCAAAGATGGCCGCCACCAGTAATGCGACAGCGACGACCAACCACCTTGACGTCGAACAGCCTGTCATAGTGTTTTCTCCTCCTGCAGATATTTACCATCGTGAGTTCCTCAGCTGGGATGACTCGCCGGCCTCTTTGAAAGAAACAAATGTGCAAATGCCGTGCCGTTCTCCCCGGCCGAAAATCCGACGAGCTTTGACGAACTTTCGGCTCGATGCGCGCTGGCTTTCCCGCCCGCCTCTCTTCAGTTAGCTGATGAATGTAGCCCCCCTTCCAACTGGCACGGAGGATAGAGGGGCGGCCGAGACCTCCGAAACTTCGGGGAGACATTCAAAATTTTGGATGGGGGTGAGAACGAGGCTAACTGGCCGGATGAGTGACCAGGAGAAACAATGCTGATCCGCCAAGCGATGAGTCTACTTGAATATGTTGACGTCGATTCCGTATCGTTTGAGTTTCGTATTGAGGGTGGTTCGTTTGAGGCCGAGGAGACGGGCTGCTTTCGACTGGTGACCATGACATCGCTTCAGGGCAGCGCAGAGAAATGCTTTCTCCACGCGATCGAGTTCCTGACCGAGGTCGATGCCCGTCGGAGAGAGGAGCGGCTCGTCCAAGCTGGCTGACGTCTTCAGATGAGCCGGTAAGAGTTCAGGAGTGAGCTGGGGAGGCGTCGAGCGCATCACCATGCCGTTGATAACCCGCTTCAACTCTCCAACGTTGCCCGGCCACGGGTACCGTTGCAACACGTCGAGCGTTTCGCCGCCGAGTTCCCTCATCTCTCTCCCCGATGCCCGGCACGCCTCATCGATGAAGTATCGGCAGAGCGGCTCAATATCAACCCGTCGCTGGCGCAACGGGGGAATGGAGATCACATCGGCGAGAGCCAAGGAAGACCGATTCACCGTCCACGTCTCCTTGGACTTCAGCCGAATGTGAGGCGTCACTCCGAGAATCACCCGCACATCAGCTTCCTCCAGGAGGGGATCTCCCGAGCGACGAAACTCCTGATAGCGAATCAATCGAGCCAGCTCGGTCTTGATCAACGTCGATGCCACAGCGATACTGCTGATATACAGGGTCCCCCCTCGAGCCGCTTCCACCAATCCCCGTTGGATACGATTGCCGCCGGAAGAGAGCGCCCGAATCGAACCAAATAAAGCAGCTTCAGCCGCCGCCTCCGAGATAGGGTCACAGGCGAAGGTCACAAAGGGTCTCCGACAACGAGCGCTACATTGATGGATCAACCGGGCCAAAAACTCCTTCCCGACACCCGGTTCTCCCTCGATCATCACAGCGGCGTCATGAGCGGCATGGGCGGCGACGGCTTTGCGCGCTCGGTCGGCCCACTGACCAAGGCCGATTAATCTCTCCTTGATGAGACAAACGATGTCACTCTGATCACGGTCTCCAGAGTCAGCGGGATGGCCGCCAGAGTTGGGCTTGATCATTGGCACGGACATGTCCTTTTCCTCCCCTGCTCCCCAGGCGCATGGATCAGCTCATGAGGATGGATGAACGCGCCCGTTTCATGTGGTCGCCGGCTGGACGACAACGACGCCGATCATCCCCGCTCCCTCATGGGGAATACAGAAGTAGCGGTACGTACCGGGCACCTTGAAGGTATGCTGGAATTGCCCCCCAGGTTTAATATTGCCGGAATTGAACGGCTTGGCGCCGGGAGGCAGAGCGGCGTCTTCGGGTTTAGCCGCCAGAGCTGGATCGCCGGTCACCGTATGGACGAGAAGGGAGGCGCTTTTCCACCGGACCGTCTCGCCCGCTTTGATCGTGACGCGGGCCGGCTCGAAGGTGAGCTGATCAGTCATTTTGACGACCGCGGCCGGTTTTTTGGGAGTGGCCTCCCCGACTCGGCGACCTATCCCCTCGGCTCCAGCGGCCAGCAGAAGCACCCAGATGATGGTCAGCCCCACCCATTGTTGCTTCAAGAGATACTCGCCGAACCGGATGATGATGAGCCACGCGCGCTCAACCACGCCGCCCTTTGACCTCCAGGTTCTCGAACATCACATGCCAGAAAGGCAATTCCACGCCGTTGGGCAAGGTGAAGCCGGTTTTGACCGGGCTGGGGATGAATCGTCCTTCTTTCATCACAGGCTTGAACGGCGCCACCATGAGATGAAACTGCTGACGCGTCGGCGTCACTTCACGATCAAAGGCTAGTCGGTACCCCTGAGTTCGGACGTACTCGGTCAACATGCCATGCACTAAGCGGGGGTGATCCAGTACCTTCCCGTTTTTGCTCACCGATCCCATCCCCCAGAACGCAAAATAGGTGAACTCGGTGGGCATGAGCGCGGTCCCCAATCGGGTGAAACCATGCAACAGATGGTTGGTCACCACGCCGCCAAAGGTGGGGAACTCCACGCCATGGGTGGCCAACATCTGGCAGCACTGCACCGTATAGGTATTCCCTTTCTTGTCTCTCCAACTCGCCTCCATACGCACCGAGTCGTGACTCTGAGCGGCATCGGTAGCCGTGGCGTCAACGGCCTCGAGGCGAAGCTTCCCATCGGCCATGACGATGTACTTATCGCCGAACGGTGACTTCTTCTTCATCACCGTGTATCTGCTTTCTTGGACGTCGCGAAGTATGGGTGGAACGCCGTTGATGCCTGGAGTCCCCCCATAAGCGCGAGGAAGCCGAGGCGTGCCGAATACATCCTTGTCGAGTCGTCGATGGTCAGGCAGGGCCACGAAGACGCCGCCCTCGGATTGTCGGATGCGGACCTTCACCGGTCCACCGAGCAGACCGAGTGGATCTTGAACGCCTCGATGCGCTTGAAGATAACCACGGGCCGGAGCTAACGCCTGGAGCATTTTTATCGCGGCCATGTTTCCAGAGGCTTGCCGGGTTACCGCTGGAGCTTCTCTGCCAGCCGACAGCACCAATCCAGCGATGAGACCGAGTAACAATCCGGGAACAAAAATGATGACATTTCGTCGGAATACATGCTTTCTTTTCACCTTCTTGTCACCTCCAAATCAGTAGCGCAAGATGGCATCTTGTGCTACGGCATTGTTCATTGTTCGTAGTGGGTTGACGATTCATGAGCGATTCCTATGGATATCGGCACCATTGATCCGGGTTCCATCTCCGGTGTTTTCATGCATGTTAGACGGCATTTTATGTCGAAGCGGGGTGATGAGCTGTGACGCGAATCACATTCCCAATTTTTTATCCTCAGGCCTCCCCCAGCACGAACAGGAACTGGTATCTAGCTTACTGAATGGGAGCGAACTCGAGAGCCATAATCATTCAATGAGCCGCATATCTGGGTACGTGCGAAGGGAGGGGCTCGCCCACTCTTTTGAGATTTCGTGGAGCTTTGAATGTGTGCCTGTTGGACATCGGTCACGAGCGATACTGAAGTCTGGCTCCGCCTGGTCGTCCTGCTGTTGGCCAGGACATGATGGGTCTCAACGCGCATCGTGCACAGAAGAAAGCGACTCAAATCCAATCCAGTACCTCTACAGCCAAGATGATGACGTCTAGGGAACCATTCCAGGAAGAACAACACGCCGCTCCGGTGCTTCAAGTCTATGTGGCCAGCCACTGCCCGATGTGCGATGAAGCGGAACGGTTGGCTCGAACTGTGGCCGGCCAATTCCCTCAATTGATTGTTGAAGTCATCGACTTAGATCGGGCAGTCACGCCCCCTTCGGAGATTTTCGCCGTTCCAACCTATGTACTCAATCGACGCGTCTGTTTCTTGGGAAATCCGGAGCCCGAGGAGCTTTGTGCTCTCTTACGGAACCTGCTCGACGACGAGCCATGAGATGGTCATGCTCATGGACAAAGGAGGGAACGTGTGGTACGGTGTGGGTCAGTTAAACTGAGGAGAGGAGGAGAACCCGGAGATGCCAAATCCATTCTCGAGGTTCACCAAACGGGGTGCGACGCGAACGCGGGAAGCTCCCCCTTCTGATGTTCCAGCTGATGCCCTCCTGGCCACACAACGGCTGAGCGAAAAAATCGCCTATCTCTCTGCGATGAAAATTTTCCAAGACCTGAGCCAGGAGGAACTGAAGGAACTGGAACGCTCCATCTCCATGGTGAGTTGTCCGGCCGGCCGCGTATTCTACGTCCCCGGTGAGACGGGCGAGGTATTGTTCTTGCTCAAGAAAGGCCGCGTGCAACTGTATCGTCTCTCGCCCGATGGGCGAAAGCTCACCGTGAAGATCCTGGAGCCCATGACCTTTTTCGGCGAGATGGGCATTCTGGGACAAGGCATGCATGATACCTTCGCCGAAGCAATGGACGATTGCCTCATCTGTGTGATGAGTCGCCGAGATGTTCAGCATCTCCTGCTGAGCAAACCCACTGTGGCCATGCGCATCTGCGAGGAGATGGCCGCCCGGCTGATGGAGAGAGAGCGTCAATTGGAGGAAGTCGTCTTCAAGGGCGTATTGCCGCGACTTGCCGGATTGTTGCTCCGGTTGGCCGGCGAGAGTGACCAGGTATCAGGCTACAGCCACCAGGAGTTGGGAGAAATGCTCGGCGTGTATCGCGAGACGGTCACTCATGCGCTCGATCAATTGAAAGCGATGGGTCTGGTCGAGATTCATCGCAAGCGGATCAAGCTGCTCCACCGCGACAAGTTGGCCGAGATTGCCAAGGAGTGAACGAGACGTCCGGGAGAGAGCCCGCGGCCACCGGTGCTCGTTCGCCAGATGCCGGCGAGGCGATGAGCATCTCCGGGCGTGCCCCCCCGACGAGCGCGCTCACCGCAACGGAACTCTTCCAGCAGCCATCGCTTCCCGTCCGGCGGCATCGGTGACCGTGAGTCGGACCGAGTACGGTCTCACTCCCGGAAAGGTCACCTGAGGCAAAGCTGAGGTGGAACTCGTTCCGTTCTCAAAACGCGCGCTTTGTATCCTCCAGGAGTAGCGGAGTCGGATACCGGTTGAGCCACTGGAATCGAAACTGACGATGGTGCGAAAACCGTCTCCTCGAGGCACAGACGGGGGCGAGAAGGTGAAGGCGGCCGTCGGCGGTCCGGGATCTACGGGCACCGTGCCGCGAACGGTCGCCGTTCGCCCTTGATCATCGGTGACCGTCAAAGTCACCGAATAGTCGGCCAGACCCGGAAATGTCACTTGCGGGGTGGCATCCTGAGCATCGGTCCCATTGACAAATGTCCCGTTCGGAATATCCCAATCGAACATCAATCCCGATCCTTGTGAGGAACGGGCATCGAAGGTGACCACCGTCTGATGGTCATCGCCAGGAGGGATGAATGCCGGATGGAAATCGAAACTCGCTACCGGCTCCCCCATCTCCAACTCTACGCGACTACTGGCCGTGGCTCGACGTCCCTGTTGATCGACCACTGTCAATGTCACATCGTAATTGGCCAGCCCGGGGAAGGTGACCTCAGGATTGGGGCTATTGGGCCCGGTGCCGTTAACGAATGTCCCGGCGGGAACATCCCAGAAGAAGGTCAAGCCCTCGCCGACCGAAGGGGCACTGCTGAACCGCACGACGGTCTGGTTCCCATCCATCGGTGGAATTCTCGCCGGGGAGAACATAAAACTGGCCGTGGGCGGTCCGGTGGCCGAAGGGATGACGCCCGCCATGGTCGCGATTTGCCCTTGTTCATCGGTGACCTGCAAGATGACCGTGTAAGCCGCTGTGCCGGGGAACGTCACTCGGGGATGCGCGCTCAGGGGTGTCGTCCCACTGACGAACGTGCCCTCGTCGACCCTCCAGACCAAACGGATATTCTCTCCCATCGAACTGGTGGCGTCCAGTACGACGGGCGTCTGATTTCCATCGCCCAGTGGCACGAACGAAGGCGCGAACAGGAAGCGAGCCACGGGCGGCATTTGCGTGATCGCCTCGGTCGGTCCCATCATAGCGAACCAGAGCGCCGAGATGGCGAACATCAGGAACTTCACTACGGGTGAAATTGCTCTCTTCATAACCCCCTCCAGGTCAAGGACCCTATCACGAGTCTTCTTCCGGAATCTGTAATCACGCTAACACTCGCCATCACCCTGCATTCACCACTCTCAGTTGTCCTGCGGATGGGGACGGGATCGAATCATCTTCAGGTGTGTGGCAGTGAACCGCTTCTCCATTTTGGCCGAGCAGCGCTCCATGATTCCTCCCGTCCCATCCAGGAGTCCGAACTGATGGCCGCGCTCGTGGACAACGGTGGCATTCAGACAGACCAGCCCCAGCATTCGCTCGATCTCCCGAATCGTCCTGACATAAATGGTCGATCCACCAATCCGGATGAGGGAATGATCGAACGTGATGGCTCCCACGGTGCGACCTAACTCGGCCATCCACATCATTCCCCCAGCCAATACGGCGTCACGGCGAGAACGGGCACCGCCCATGGCCCATATCGCCGCTCCCTGAGCGACTCGCTCGAAGGTGACTCCTTGATACGCTCCTTGCAGATAAACCACCCAGAAATCCGGCGTACTCTCATAATCCTGATCGCAAAAGATCTGATGAGGATGCTCCCGTCGCTCGACATGCTCATCAAACTCGGCTCGGCTCGACGGCAAGTCGTACACCGGTCGAATATAGGCGGGAGCATAGAGATTCTTACGCTCATCGTCGCTGGTCTGCATGAGGGAGAACGGCGTCGCCCGTTGTCTCTCTATCCCCACCGGAGGGGCCTTCTGACCTTTCAGCACTCTCGCCGTCCGTCATGGCATCTTCCATATCAACGTGTTCCAGACGTTCGCTGCGCCTCCGCATCTTCATTGTGGACTGACCTGGCATGGAATCGACTTCCACGTGCAGCCGCCTCCACACGGTCAATAGTTCGGTGGTCACAGCCTCATCTCCTTCCAGATGTCGCGCTCGAGCCCCAGCCAGAACGTTTTCCGTCAGCGAATCCCTGATCTCCTGTCCCTTGACGACCAACCGCTGGATCAACGCCCGGTCGACGCTGGCCACGACTTTGAAGTTATCTCCAGGCTGCATGGTGACGATGAAAACGGCGGTGACCGAGCCTCGAGCATCTGTCTCCATAGCGACAGACTGATTGGGGATGAATCCTTCCAGCATTCCGATATTCAGGATCGGGTCAGTCGGACGGGCCAACGTATGTTGATTATCACCCCCCCGTCCAGTGGCGAACAATCCACTGGAATCATCGACATCGAATGATCGTAAGAAGATGGTGACCCCGGCGGTGGGAGGGCGAACGCGCACCCGAACGAGGACTTGCCGGAACTCATGCGCTTTGAGCCCAGGCTGTCGTGCCCCCGGGAAGATGCGCTTGCCCCCTCCGAATTGCGCGGGATTCTCGTCCAACGAATTCGCATAAGGAATCCATTCTACAGTGATGATTCTCGGCTCGCACCGCAACCCCTCCGCTCGTCGAGAGGTCACCTCGCTCCGAGCTTTCCTCTCGATGAGCGGACTCATCTCATCCGCACAGACGGAGAGCGCGGGAACGTCATCTCGGCCGGTATCCGCATGAGCCGGGGTACCGATCAGTGAGGCAATTCCACGAAAGACTCCCTCTATCCTCCGGTGGGATACCGCGCCGCGGGCTTTCGCTGTCACCAGAACGAGCACGAGCAAAGAGACGACCATCAGGTGACGTTTGCGAAAATGCCATCCTGGTGTCCAGAAAGAAGCGAATTCTCCCATATCCTCTCCTCCATGCCCTCTCTTTCGAGGTGGCGTCCTCGCCCACTCATCCGGGCCTGAAGAGATGCCCGATCTCCGAGCGGCGAGTCGCAAGCCCGAGACCGGTACGAACCGCTGAAGGCCCAATTTCAGAAGAGGATGCGTATCGGCCTCAACCTTCCATCCATCCTCGTTCGGCCTCGCTCTCAGCCTCTCCGATCTCTTTGCAAACTTCGTGCCACCGTATTCGTAGAATCACCCTCATCCGGTTAACCGACTCTCCCTCCAGGGATTACTGCCCGAGAAGTGGGGATTCCTCCCGCCCGTGGACGAGGCGTCATCGTGTCAGCAATGCGAACACGTTGTCCACATTGTGGACACCCCGCTTCCCATCTCCCTCCACTTCTTCGTACCAGGCCCACCAACGTTCGGGAACGTCTGGATGGAGGGCGATTCAGCCCGCCAGGTGGGAACAGCGCCACTCGACGCCGTCGGTTTCGTCACTGCGCCCCAGCCAGCGAGAGGCTTCAGCGGCGAAGAACCATGAACACAACAGGTTGTAAAAAGCAGTAAAAAGTCCCCGCCCGCCGTCGAGAGAAGGGATGTGTATTCACGGCAGACGCCGTCTGATGTATACTGATAGAGCATCGTGTCATGCATCGGGAATGATGACGAGGCTGAAGGAACTTCTCAAACAGCATATGCTCTGGGTTGGATTTCTGGCCGTACTCGGTCCTCTGCTCATCATCCTCGGACTGCAGTATAAGTCGCTGGCCAAGCTGGAGAGGACGTCGGCGGCGGCGCGACGAGCCATGCTGAAGAATTTCCTGGAAGCGGTGGCCACTGAAGCGGAGTACTTCTACCGGACGGATGCCGAGCGCATCCTGAATATTTCACCCACCGTGTTCACCGAGGGTCGGCTTCAGAAGATGGCCCATTATTTCAAAAAGAGGGGATGCCGGGCCGAGAAGCAATTCTTCCTGGCCGACTTCACCAGACGAGGGGATCCTTCGGTGCAGTTTTACAATCCCCGTCTCCACGTCATGGAGCCTCATTGCCGCGAGCCTTCGGTCGAGCGCGCCGTCAAAGTCGCCTGCGCTCCCTGGTATTTGCTCAGTTGGAAGAAGACGGCGCTGGACTCGGCGACCTTAGAAGTGAATGAACGGGATACGCAGAACCGAATCATTCTCAATCCGATCACTGACGAAGCCTCTCGCGTCGTCGGCGTGGCCGGGATGATCGTCGATGCCGGTTATTTCAAGGATGTCTATCTCCCCCGCCTGATCAAGAAGACCTTGCCCAAGTTCTTCTCCGACCACGAACAAGAGGAAGTGGTCGTCACCGTCCGCGATGGGAACGGTCGCTTGATCTATGCGATCCCCCATCCGGTTGAGGGAGAAGGTGACGAGGTGACGGTCCCCCTACAATTCATATTCAAAGACTGGCGATTGGGTATTCGAGGGCGCTTCATGACCACTGAGGAGTTGGCGCGACGACACTTTTTCATCAATCTGTCGCTGTCCATCTTGATGACGATGGTGTTGATCGGCGGGATTGTCCTGGCTCTACGGACGGCTTCTCGCGAGATGAAACTCTCCAAGATGAAGACTGATTTCGTCTCCAACGTCTCTCATGAACTTCGCACGCCGCTGGCGTCCATTCGTGTGTTCGGCGAATTCCTGAGACTGGGCCGGGTCGCTGAACCGGAAAAGGTTCGTCAATATGGACAGTACATTGAGACCGAGAGTCAACGGTTGACGCAACTCATCAACAATATTCTCGATTTTTCTCGCATCGAGTCGGGCCAGAAAACGTATCGCTTCGAGCGAGTCGACGTGACCGACATCGTGACCGAAACGTTGAACCTGCTCCAGGTGCGCTTCCGGCAAGATGGCTTTCAGGTTCACTTCCGCCCCTCGGCCGAACCGCTGCCCCCCGTGGTCATTGATCCCGACGCTATTGCTCGAGCGTTCATCAATCTTCTGGACAACGCTATCAAGTATTCCGGTTCGGCGAAAGAAGTGCTCGTTCGGTTGGGACGAGACAAGCGCCATGTGACCATCTCAGTGACCGATTACGGAATCGGAATCCCGCGAGAGGAGCAAGAGAAGATCTTCGAAAAGTTCCACCGCGTGACCACGGGCCTGGTCCATGACGTGAAAGGGAGCGGCCTGGGACTGTCCATCGTCAAGCATATCGTCCAGGCTCATGGGGGGCGGGTCACCGTTCAGAGCGAGCCGGGCCGAGGAAGCACGTTCACCATCCATCTCCCCATCAGCGACGGTTCACATTCGGCGAGCGGTGATGAGTGATGGATTGCCGAGATCCACTGATCGCCTGAAGGGGAACAGGACATGCCGAGAGTTTTGATCATCGAAGACGATCCGTCCATGGCCGTGGCCCTCCGCGATGGGTTCGAGTATGAGGGCTATAGCGTCGACGTCGCCGAAGACGGGGTCACGGGGCTGCGATTAGCTTCAGAGCAGGCATGGGATCTCATCATCCTCGATGTGATGCTCCCGGCGCTGAGCGGTCTCGACCTGTGCAAGCAGCTCAGAGCCCGTGGGAATGAGGTCCCGATCATCATGTTGACCGCTCGCGGTCAGGAAATGGACAAAGTGCTGGGATTGAAACTGGGAGCCGATGACTATGTGACCAAGCCGTTCAGCTTCGTGGAATTAATGGCTCGCGTGGAGGCCGTTCTGCGTCGAGCGACCAGACGAGCAGAATCGGTGCGGACTTACGCATTTGGCGATATTACGCTGGACTTCGAGAAACTGGAGGCCACCAAAGGAGGACAGCCGCTGGAGTTATCCCACCGTGAATTCGAGATCCTGAAATATCTCATCGAGCACCGGGGCGACGTGGTCACCCGGGATCAGTTATTGAACGCCGTATGGGGATATGAGGACTTTCCTTTCACCCGAACCGTGGACATGCATATTGCCAAGCTGCGAAAGAAGATCGAGGACAACCCCGGTGCTCCTCGCTATATCATCACCGTCCATCGCCTCGGCTATAAGTTCATCGGCTAGTTCGTACGCCTGGCCCCCAGCCCCTGGGGTGCCGCGCCGTTCGGATTCCCGGATCGGGGAGCCACCGAGAGCCGGAGGCCACGGCCATCAATCGTAATACTCCAATCCCAAGTGAGTGATGAGCTCCTCGCCCCGCAAGTGACGCAGTGTGTTTTTCAATTTCATTAACTGAATGAACAGATCATGCTCCGGATAGAGTCCCGGAGCGGTCATCGGGCTTTTGAAGTAAAAACTCAACCACTCCTGGATCCCTCGCATGCCACATCGCTGGGCGAGATCCAGGAATAATACCAGATCGAGGACGATGGGCGCCGCCAGAATGGAATCGCGGCAGAGGAAATTGATCTTGATTTGCATGGGATAACCGAGCCATCCGAAGATGTCGATGTTATCCCATCCCTCTTTGTTGTCCCCGCGAGGCGGATAGTAGTTGATGCGGACGACGTGAGTGAAATCCTGATAGAGTTGAGGATAGACCTGCGGTTGAAGAATATACTCCAGCACGGAGAGTTTCGACTCTTCCTTGGTCTTGAAACTCTCGGGATCATCCAGCACCTCGCCATCGCGATTGCCCAGGATATTGGTCGAGTACCAGCCACGAAGCCCCAGAAGGCGCGCTTTGAGGCCCGGCGCGATGATCGTCTTCATCAGCGTCTGACCGGTTTTAAAATCCTTCCCCGCAATAGGGACTCCGCGCTCGTGCGCCAGATCGATTAACGCCGGAATATCCACCGTCAGATTGGGCGCCCCATTGGCGAAGGGAATGCCCAACTGGAGCGCCGCATACGCGTAGATCATCGAGGGCGAGATGGAAGGGGCATTCTCCTTCATCGCCCGCTCGAAGGCGTCGATCGATCGATGTGCGGCATCCGGCTTCATGTAGACCTCGGTCGAGGCACACCAGATCATCACTAACCGCGTACATCCGTTTTTGGTCTTGAACTCGCTGATCTCTTCCATCAACTGCTGAGCCAGCTCGTACTTATTGACGCCCGTTTTGACATTGGGGCCGGAGAGCTTTTTCACGTACTGGCGATCGAACACGGCTTTCATCGGTTTCGTCTTCCGCAGCGGGCCTTTGAGCTTCTCGATGAGCTCCCGCTCTAATACGCCGGCTTTCAGGGCCGCCTCATAGGCATCGTCGGGGAAGATATCCCATGTTCCGAACACCAGATCGTCCAATTCGGCCAGAGGGACAAAATCTTTGATCCTGGGGACTCGCCCCTCAGTTCGCTTTCCCAGTCGGATGGTGCCCATTTGCGTCAAACTGCCAATAGGTTGACCGAGTCCCCGCCGAACCGCCTCCACACCGGCGATGAACGTTGTGCTGACCGCTCCCTGACCAACCAGGAGTACCCCCAGCTTCCCCTTCGGCTCTTTGATCTGAACGCCTTTTTCGATCATAGTCTCCTCCTTCCTCACGTTCCTCAGGTCGGCATGCTCAGCGATTTTAGTCCCTCAATGACGGAGGAAGCAAGGCCCGCCGGGGTTCAGGGCGGACACCTCACCCATAGTAGAGAGGTACCGGGACGGCGGAGACTCGTTCGCCGGACATCCCTCGGCGATGCCCCTCTGAACAGTTATCTTCCCAATAGTCAACAACATCGAGCCTGGGAGCGGCTTTTGACACTCGTCGTGGAGGGCCGTCCCCGCGCCTTCCAGTGAACGACCCGGCCACTTTTTCCGTCCACCTCCCCTTGTCGTCTCTTTCATTTCCCATTAGTATATCTCGGCGTTTGACGAGGAGGAGCCGAGATCATGGTACGAATAGAGAAGATCCTCTTTCCGACGGATTTTTCCGAGCCGTCTAACCACGCTCTTCCCTACGCGGTGGCGCTCGCCGCCACGTATGGGGCGAAGCTCTACGTGCTCCATGTCATTACGCTGTTCGAACACGATCCCTACGAGCCCCATCATACGTTCCCCGACATCAACGGCTATCGCAAGCAGATCCAAGCCGCGGCGGAGGCCAAGACGGGAGAAATGGCCGCTCGTATCAGCCAGGGACCCGGTCAACTCCAGGTCGAAAAGATCGTCGAACGAGGTGTCGCACCGTACGAGATCATTCTGGATGTCGCCGAGCGCGAGGCCGTCGACCTCATCGTGCTCGCCACGCACGGTCGCTCCGGTCTGGCTCGATTTCTGCTGGGGAGCGTGACCGAAAAGATTATTCGGTTCGCCCGCTGTCCGGTGCTGGTGGTGAAGCAGCACGAACATGAATTCGTCGATCCCCAGACGGGCCTTCTCAAACTGCGGACGATTCTGGTTCCCATCGATTTCTCCGCGGCCTCAGAGCGGGCTCTGCACTACGGAGCATCCTTGGCCGAACAATTCGGCGCCCAGTTACGGCTCGTCCATGTCCTGGATGTTCGTATCAATCCGAGCTATTATGCCACCGGCGTGGATTCCATTTTCCAGATCAACCCCGAGATGAGAGATCGCCTGGAACACAAACTCCGCGATTTCGCCCGGGAGATCATCGCCGAACATCAATCCGTGGAGTATGTGATTCTGGAAGGCAAGGCCCACGCGGAAATCGATCGGTATGCTCGAAAGGAAGCCATCGACGTGATCGTCATGGGGACACATGGGTACGAGGAGATTGGCGATTATTTGCTGGGCAGCACGACCGAACGCGTGGTTCGCCACGCCCCCTGTCCCGTACTGGTGACCCATCAATAATCCCGAGTGCTGATGAGTGGAGCGGAGCGTTCACACCCGCACAGGCGATATGGTTCAACGGCGCGGATTCCGGTGATCCAGCAATACTCGCTGAGCGCCGACCGTCCAAGATACGTAAGGAGGCACAGATGACGACACCCTCATCTGGACGTGGAGCCTGGGGATCGAGATTGGGTTTCGTCCTCGCGGCTGCCGGCTCGGCCATTGGTCTGGGGAACGTGTGGCGGTTCCCCACTATGGCGGGCAAAAGCGGGGGAGCGGCATTCGTGTTGATCTATCTTCTCTGTGTGTTATTCATCGGACTCCCGGTGCTCCTGGCGGAATTGACCGTTGGCCGGCGCACGCAGAAGAATCCCGTCGGCGCCTTCGAACGATTAGCGCCGGAGACGGGTTGGAGGTGGGTGGGCGCGCTGGGCGTGTTGACCGGGGTGGTCATCCTCTCCTACTACAGCGTGGTCGCCGGGTGGACGATTGGATACATTGTCGAAACCTTATCCGGCACGTTCAACAATATCCAGAGCCCCGATGCCGTCACTCGGGCGTTCACCGGGTTGATCGGCAATCCGGTGGTGGCCCTCGCCCTGCACGCCCTGTTCATGGCCCTGACCATGTTCGTGGTGCTGGGAGGCGTTCAAGGAGGGATCGAACGGTGGACGAAGATCCTCATGCCCGTCCTATTCCTCATCCTCATCCTGCTCGTCATTCGATCGGTCACTCTCGACGGAGCCGAAAAGGGCCTCTCGTTCTATCTCAAACCAGACTTCTCACAGGTGACGGGAACGACCTTTCTCAATGCCATGGGGCAGGCGTTCTTCTCATTGAGTTTGGGAATGGGAGCGATGATCACGTATGGCAGTTACCTCTCCCGTCGGGATGATCTGGTCTCTTCGGCTGTGTGGGTGAGCCTGGCCGATACCCTCATCGCCGTCCTGGCCGGGTTCGCCATCTTCCCCGCTCTGTTCACCATCCCCGGTCTTGAGCCCACCGAAGGGGCGGGGTTGGTCTTCCTGGTCTTGCCCAACATCTTCGACAAAATCCCCGGAGGGCTCTTCTTCGGAGCGGGCTTCTTCCTCCTTCTGGCCATCGCCGCTTTGACGTCTTCGATCTCACTGCTGGAAGTCGTCGTCGCCTACTTCATCGATGAGAAAGGCTGGACGCGGAGAAGAGCGGTCATCGTGCTGGGAAGCGTCGCCTTCCTTCTCGGCGTCCCTTCGGCGCTGGGCAATGGAGCGGTGGCGGCGCTCTCTCGCCTCCCGGTGGTGAATCAATCGTTCCTCGATTTCATGGATATGCTGTTTGGGAACTTCTCGCTGACCATTGGGGCTCTCTTGCTCTCCCTGTTCGTCGGGTGGCGGTGGGGGACCGGCCGCGCACTGGAAGAGATCCGACTCAGCAACCCGGAAACGTGGTTTGGCCGTCTCTGGGCACTCCTGATTCGCTTCCTGTGTCCCCTGGCCATCGGGGCGATTCTGGTGAATTTGATTCTGGAGACGATCTGATCCTACTGGAGGACGCAATCGCATGGACAGCTTCTGGGAAACGCTCAAACGATGGATTCCGACGGTCGCTGACGATTACGTCTGGGGGTGGGGCCCGGATGTGTTCTTCGGCATCCCTTTGATGGTTGTGCTCCTGCTCGGGACGGGCATTGTGCTCTCGCTGGTTACCGGATTCGTTCAACTGCGACGATTCCGGCGAGCGGCCTCGCTGGTCATGGCTGGTGCGTTCAAAAAAGACCAGACTGAGGACATCCAGGGTGACATCACTCCGTTTCAAGCCTTGATGACGGCGCTCTCATCGACGGTGGGCAACGGCAACATCGCCGGCGTCGCGACGGCGATCGCCACCGGTGGGCCAGGAGCCGTGTTCTGGATGTGGATCACCGCCGTCTTCGGCATGGCCACCAAATATTCTGAAGCGCTGTTGGGGGTGAGATTCCGGAGAGTCGCCGAGGATGGATCGATGGCCGCCGGCCCGATGTATTACTGCGAGTACGGCATTGGTGGGCGGCTGGGTCGCGTTCTGGGCGTCTTCTTCGCCATCAATGGGACGCTGGCCTGCTTGATCGGCACGGGAAATATGTTCCAGACCAACTCCATGGCCGTCGCCCTCCACGCTCAATTCGGCGTCCCCCAGTGGGTGACCGGCGCCATCGTGACTTTCCTGGCTGGCTCGGTGATCATCGGTGGCATCAAGCGCATCGCGCAGGTGGCCGAGCGCCTGGTGCCGACGATGATCATCTTTTACTTTGCCGGCGCCCTCATCATCATTCTGTGGAAGATCGCTGAGGTTCCCGCCGCGCTGGCCCTCATCGTGGAGTCGGCGTTCTCTCCTCGGGCCGTCCTGGGGGGCGCCATCGGCATCGGCATCCGAGAAGCCATTCGATTTGGCGTGGCCCGCGGCATCTTGAGCAATGAATCGGGCTTGGGCAGTGCGCCCATCGTTCACGGCGCGGCCAAGACGAGTCCTCTTCGCCAGGGTCAGATCGCCATCATGGAGACGTTCATCGACACCATCGTCGTCTGTACGCTCACCGGTCTGGTCATCACGCTCACCGGGGCCTACCAGCAGGGACCGCTCTTCCGGCCGCCGGAGGTCGCCCTCAACAGCATTGACATGACCACCTGGGCGTTCAATCAAGTTCTTCCCTTCGGGGGAATTGTGGTGGCCCTGGCCTCGCTGCTGTTCGGATTCTCGACGTTGCTCGGATGGTGTTACTACGGAGAGCAGTGCCTGGAATACCTGTTCGGATTACGCATCACCACGGTCTACAGAGTCACGTTCATCCTCCTCATGTTTCTCGGTTCGCTCCCCTCGCAAGAGGGAATCCAAGTGATCGTCAAAATCGGCGACATCGGCAACGCGTTCATGGCTGTGCCCAATCTCATCGCGTTGCTGCTTCTGGCCAATGTTGTTCGACAGCTCACTTGGGAGAAGCAATGACTTTGGCCCCGCCCGACCATGGGCTGGGCGTTCCGGATCCCAGGCGAACGTGAACGAGCGGGAACGGTCGCCGAGACCATGGGTCTCCGGCTACCCCGTCCCGAGTGTCTGTGGGGGAATACTGAGAGATTCGCTCGTCGTCAAGGGGCCACTGCGAACGAATGATGATCCATCGGTGACCGAATGAGGGCCGTCACGGGGAGGAAGCCGTATCCGTTCGGCGATCGACCAATAACGAATCCGGCGATGCTGGCGCTCCTATGAAGGTCGTCCAGGATCGATCACCGACCAGACATCTCCAACTCGCTCAGGGGCTTGGTCAGCGCGGATGGGCTCTCTGTGAGGACTTCCTCCATCCCACCGTCGTGCGCGCCCTGGCCGCCGAATGCCGCCAGCGATGGCGAGCGGGAGCCTTCCGGCCAGCCCGCATCGGGACGGGAAAGACGCTTCAGCTCCGACCGGATATTCGCGGCGACCATATTCTCTGGCTCGACGAGGCCCAACTGACGGCGGCCGAGCGCCATTATCTCGATGAACTGGAACGTCTCAGATTAGCCATCAACCGCACACTGTTTCTGGGATTGTTCAGCCTGGAAGCACACTTGACCGTGTATCCGAAAGGCGCCTTCTATCGGCGGCATCGCGATCAATTCCACGATAACCGACAACGAATCGTCACCGGCGTTCTCTACTTGAACGAGCAGTGGCGAGCCAGCGATGGGGGACAGCTCAGGCTATATCCGACGGAACGAGAAACCGGAGCGGCAGTCGAGATTTGGCCTCGCGCGGGGACGCTGGTCATCTTCCTCAGCGCCATGCCTCACGAGGTGCTGCCCACGCGGCGCGAGCGAATGAGCATCACCGGATGGTTCAAAAGGCGCAGTTGAGATGTCCCCTCCCCGGCTCTTCGATGGCGTCCCTCGGACTCGCCGCGTCCGATGAGCTCGCCGCCAATCGGGCGGGGATGTTGCACAGCGAGAGTCCGTTCATTAAAATGGGTGGAGGCGCGGGCGAAATGATGAGCGAAATTTGGGAACCAAGACGGAAAACGCTCCCGTTCCTCAGATCGTCGGAGGGGAGGTCCTCACATGCCCAATGAACTCCGGCCACTCAATCTCTTCGCTGACCCGCTCCCCCGTCCGTCGCCCAAAGATGGGGAGAAGGTGCCCCATGCCGATCTGGAGCAGCTCAGGGACTATCACCGCCAGCGCCTCTCCGAGCAAGAGAGCGAGCGACTCCGGAGCCATCTGGCACAATGCTCGGACTGCGCCGACCGACTCGCTAAGCTGGAGGACTTCTTTGGCCAGATGCCCCCTGATGCCTCCCCCGAAGAGATCATCGAGCGCTGGCAACACTTTCAGGCGACCCTGTCACCTTCTCTACCTCGCCCCACACCTCCAGCCGCAGAGAGCGACGTGGAAGAGGAGGCCCCGCGCTGGCGCCGGGCGCCGAAAGGATTCGTCTCCCGGCGAACGCTCATCAAGGTGGCGACTTCGCTCACCCTCTTGGTCATCATCTCGACCGGATTCGCCCTCTACGACTGGTGGCAAGCGCGCCTGGCCCGACAGGATCTCGATGCTGCCGAGGAGCGCGTGTCCCGATTGTGGAACGATCTTCAGTCATTGGAGCGCGAGCACCAGATGTTGAAGGCTTCCCATGCCGAGCAACTGGCGGCCCTCAACGAGCGAGTGAAACGGTTGACCGGCCCCCACCTGAATTGGCCCGTTTTTGAAATCTATCCTCGAGAGGTCCTCTCTCGATTGGGAAGCTCGATGAACGAGGTGACGCTCGCTTCATCGGTGGACGGGTTCAGTCTCATTCTCAATGTTGAGAATCAAACTCGCTATCCGGAATATCGATTGGAAATCGTCGATGCCGAGAATACGATCATCTGGCAAGGGAGCGGTCTGCAGAGAAATGCATTGAATGCCTTCACGCTCGCGTTGACGCGAGACCTGCTCCCCGGCGATCATTACACGCTCAAGATTTACGGAAAGCGAGGCTCCCGGTTGGTACTTCTGGAGGTCTATCCCCTTCGAATCCGACAACGACCAGCGACAGCCCCCTCCCCATCCACTCGGCATTGACCGGCCTTCCCCTGTCTCTTATTGCCAGGGATGCTCTCAGAGAGTCAGGAAATTGACTCGCCTCCCCCTGTCGGCGGGCATCATTTGACACGACCTGACGCTCGATAATAAAGTACTTCCGGCCCGGGAAGAGACGGGTATTGGCGACGAGAGAGGCGCGTCAGGGAAAGAATTCATGACCTCAGAATCGGTCACAGAAACGCCGCTGCGCGTGCGCTATGCAGAAACTGACCAGATGGGCATCGTCTACCACGCCAACTTCTTCGTTTGGTTCGAGGTCGGTCGCGTCGATTACTGCCGTCGTCGCGGTCTCGATTATCACGAATTAGAGCAGCAGCAAGGTCTTCATCTGGCCGTTTGTGAGGCGCGCTGTCGCTATATTCGTCCAGCTCGATTCGACGAGGAGATCATCGTACAGACTTCGTTGAAGCGCCTGCGCCGGCGGTCGCTGACGTTTTCCTATCGCGTCCTCCGAATGACCGACCGAGCGGTGTTGGCCGAAGGAGAGACGGTTCACATCGTCGTGAACCGGGACGGCCGACCGCGCTCGCTGCCCGCCTCATTCGCCCGTTTGCTCCAGCCTTGACAGGCGGGAGGTTTCACGCCATATTAGTCTCGGCGTGAGAGTTGGATATGCGCAGAGACGACCGAGACATCTCCAACGACAGGGGGTCAATGCCCACGCTGGGTGAGCAACTCAAGCGGAAGCGCGAGGAACGCGGCATCGAATTGAGCGAGATTTCTCAGGCCACGTGCATCGGCCTTCGCTTCCTCCGCGCCATCGAAGAGGACGACTTCCAATCGCTCCCCGGAGGATTATTCACCCGCTCATTCATCCGCGCCTACGCGCGCTATGTCGGCATGGACGAAACCACGGCCATAGAGCTCTACTACCAGCAAATCGGACCTGAGGTGCAGAAATCGTATGATCTCCCGAGCACGGCTCTCCCCCATCGTGGACGCTCATCGAGTTGGGCCAATGTCACCATCGCCTCAGCCGTCTTGGTTGTCCTGGTGATTGGCGGCATCGCCGGCTGGCATTACCTTCGCCGCGCGGGGCTGACCCGGGAACCGGGTCCTGCTCCACCGACGGGCGAGGCCACCGTCGCTTCGCCCCGGCCCACCCCCGAAGAGGGCGAAGCGCGCTCGCCGCGACGGCGCGCCGGTGAGATCCCGAAGGTGACGAAAAAGCGATCGCCTTCCAGCTCACCGGAAAACAAGAAGAAAAAACAACCCGCGGAGCCCCCATCGGATGCTCGTCCTCCGCACTCACGGCCATCGACGTCCCTCACGCCTCCTCGAGTTCTGCCTACCATCTCCCGCTCGACGCCGTCTCAGTCGCGCCCCCAGCTTCGGATGAGCGTCGTCGCCCGGGGAGACTCTCAGATCTCAATTCAAACTGACGAATCAGACCCACAAACGGTGACCTTGCCCCGAGGCCACACGCGGATCTTCACGGCCAATGACCGCCTGATCATCTCCACCGATACGCCGTCACAGTTGAGTATCACCATCAATGGACACCAGATCCGGCTCCCCCCACAGACGTCGGCGACTGAGAAGGTGATCATCACTCCACACAATCTGAATCGTTTCATCGCTCACCGATAGACGCCGGGGGTTCTGCGTTCATTGGCACGCGCTCAGGATCCTCATTGCTCGCTGTGGCGAGCGCCAGCTTTTTGGTTTATAATGGGAACATCTGATGGGGGATCATGATGATGGCCAGGCAACGAACGATGGACATGGAGCGAAGCATCACCATCACGGTCGTCTTTGGCTTTCTCAGTCTCGCATTGCTCGGCGCGAGCGCTTGGGCTCAGGGGAATCCCCCCTCCTCGCAGCAGGCCCCTCCGGTGAGATTGGACGTGAACCTGGTCACCGTCCCGGTGACCGTCATGGATCCGTACGAACGGTTCGTGACCGGATTGCGCAAAGAACATTTCGAGATCTATGACGAGAAAGTGAAACAGGAGATCGTCTTCTTCGCCGAAGAAGATGCTCCGGTGACCATCGGCATCGTCTTCGATGTATCCGGAAGCATGAAAGAGAAAATCAACCGCGCCCGTATCGCGCTCAAGCGATTCATCGATCACTCCCATCCCGATGATGAATTCTTCCTCATCGGCTTCAACCATCGTGCGGAATTGCTGCAGGATTTCACCAAGAGCGGCGATCAAATCACCTCGCGGTTGGTTCTGGTCGAGCCGGGTGGCCGCACGGCTCTTTACGACGCCACTTACTTGGCCATCGAGAAGGTGGCGCACGGTCATCACCAGCGTCATGCGATCTTGATCATCAGCGATGGTCAGGACAATTCCTCACGGTACACGTATCGTCAGCTTCGTGATCTGATCAAGGAGACGGGCGTTCAGATCTATGCCATCGGCATATTCCGACTGTACAACCAATCGGTCACTGAGGTCGCCTTCGGTCGCGCCGTTCTCGAGGAGATCACCTCGATGACCGGTGGACGGGCGTTCTTCCCCAATAGTCCAATCGAGCTGGATGACGTGATCACTCGTATCGCCCTGGAACTCCGTCATCAATATAACCTGGGATTCTATCCCACCAATGTGGCGCTCGATGGTGATTGGCACAAGCTGCGCGTGAGGGTTAAGCCGCCGCGCGGTCTGCCGCGCCTGCACGTCCGCGCCAGGGAGGGATATTATGCCAAGTGATCGCCCGCCGCGCGCCGAAGCGAGAACGGCCGCCGTCTGTAAGCCCTCCCTCTCAAGAAGGGGTGAACGTTTCATCTTCCTGTTGATGATCATCGTCGGCCTCATCGGGGGGAGCGATGCCGCCACCTTCTCGCCCGTACAGCGGAACGGAAAGCCGAGCAGCTCGACACAGCAACCTTCCGGGGCGGTCGAACTCTCCTCGGAGCTGGTCGTCCTGAACGTGACGGTGGTCAACCAGGCCAATCAGCCGATCACCGACTTGACCAAGGATGACTTCGTCGTCTACGAAGACAATGTGCGACAAGAGATCGCTTTTTTCAGCCAGGAGGAGGTGCCGGCCAGCCTGGGATTGGTCATTGATACCAGCCGGAGCATGGCGCGGAAGTTGAATAGGGTCATCGCCGCCGCTTTGAAGCTCGTTCGCGAGAGTCACGAGGATGACGAGATCTTCGTCGTCCAATTCAAAGCGGAGGCCGAACTCCTCCACGATTTCACCAATAACATCGACGAGATCGAGGACGCGCTCAGCGATCTGGTTGCTCATGGCCAGACGGCTTTGCTGGATGCCGTCTACCTCTCTGTCGAGCATGCCCAAAAACACGGGCGCTATCGGCGAAAAGCTATCATCGTGATCACTGATGGCGAGGAGCGAGACAGCTACTACACGCGGGAACAGGTCCTCGAACTGCTGCGGGAATCGGACGTCCAGGTGTACGTGATCGGCTTCCCCCAGGGACTCGATATGGATCGCTATAATATCTTTCGCGGGACGGGACGTCGAAAGATGGGGCGACGTGAGCGGCGGGCGCGAAAGTTGTTAGACACACTGGCCAAAGTCACTGGCGGGCGAGCCTTTTATCCCGAGCGCCTGAGCGACCTGGAGTCTATCGCCCACGCCATCGCGCATGAGCTGCGCACGCAGTATATCATCGGCTACTATCCAACCCGTTCGGAGCGGGATGGAACCTGGCGATCCGTGCGCGTGGTGGTCAAACCGGATCAGAAAGGGGGCCGACGCATCGCTCGTACGCGATCGGGTTATTATGCTACGGCTCGACCCACCGCTCCATGATCGAGCTGCTCTTCCGCCCACGACTCGAGGGCGATCGACGTCGTTTTCCCGGCCCAATAACGAACGCTCGAGGAGGAGGCTTGTGGTATGCAGAGATGGCAACGATATCTGGTGGAGGGACTCGGTATGATCATACTGCTCGGCCCACCTCTCTATGCAAAGGGTCAGGTGAAGGAACGCTGGAGCACCAGGGAGAGCCGGGAATCTCTCGGCCTGACGATATATAACATCAACCTCGGCCTGGTGACCGAGCGACGAGTGATCGAACTCCCCAAGGGCCAGGTGGAACTCCGATTCACCGACATTCCCAGGGCCATTGATGTCACTTCGGTGCAAGTGACATCGCTCACCGATCGGGATGGTCTCTCTCTCATCGAACAACAATATCACTTCGATCCCCTCACTCCCGAGACGCTCCTGAAACACTACGTGGGGAAGGAGGTCATCCTGGTGGGCACCCGCCTGGAGGAGAACACGGAGACGCTTCAATCCCAGCGGGCCACCTTGCTCTCTTACGAGCAGAATCAGGCAGTGTGGAAGATCGGCAGCGAGATCGTGATCAATCCCTCGTATCGCGAAATCCACTTCCCCACACTCCCTGATGGAGTGATGCCGCGACCAACCCTCGTGTGGCTCCTGAACAATGGCCATTCGGGCCGACAGACGATCGAGGTGAGTTATTTGACCGAGGGTCTCAACTGGCACGCGCATTACATTCTCCACCTCCGACCGGAGGGAACGCAGGCCGACTTGAACGGATGGGTGACCATCACGAATCAGAGCGGAACCACCTACGAGAACGCCGACCTCAGTCTCATCGCCGGCCAACCGCGACGGGTGAGCGAACGGCCATCTCCACGTTATCCGGGAGCCATACACGCGATGGCCGCCAAGCCTCCGGTAGAAGAACAATTCGCCGAACGGCGCTTCTTCGAATATCACCTCTATCGTCTGAGTCGACGAACGAGCCTCCCCGATCAGCACTCCAAGCAGCTGGAGTTGATCAGTGCTTCGGACGTGCGGTTGACCAAAGAGTATGTGATTAACGGGCAACGCACCTACTATCGCCAGCGGTTACGCCCAGGCCAACCGCTCAGAGAGGACGTAGAAGTCACCGTCAGATTCGATAACACAGCGGAGAATCACCTGGGGGTGGCTCTTCCCGCCGGCGTCGTGCGCGTGTACCAGGCGGACGCCGAAGAGCATGAGCGGTTCATCGGAGAGGATCAGATTTCACATACGCCCGAGGGAGAACCCATTCGCGTCCAGGTGGGCACGACCTTTGACATCGTCGCCGAGCGAAAACAAACCGAATATCAGAAAATGGCTGACCGCCTGTTCGAATCGGCGTTCGAGCTCACCATCCGGAATCGGAAACAGCAGAACGTCACCGTGCTCGTCAACGAGCCCATCGGCGGCGATTGGGAGATCATCCGCGCCAATTACCCTTACGAGAAAACGTCGGCGGGATCCGTTCAATTCACCGTGCCCGTCGCCGCTCAAGGTGAGGCGACGCTCGTGTATCGGGTGAGGGTCCGGTATTGAGATGAGGTCTACGAAGCGAACTCACCGATCGGCTCGCGGCTCGAAGAAACGACTCTCGATCTCCCCAGCCATATCTTCGGCCTGCTCAATCAACGCCACGGCCTTGGCGTAAATCTGCTGCCCGAGCGCCTCATCGGTGATCTGCTCGGAACGAGCAATGAGATCGAAGCACGCCCCCTTCACTCCAGCCATAGCCAATTGAGCGGCCAGAGCGATTCCCACCGCCAGGTCCCCGGCGCTCGTCTCCATCATGCTCCTGAGCCGGCGAAGGATTCGGACCATCTCGTCGGCCATCTCCAACGATCGGGCCACGGCGGGCGGCTCTGCTCGGTCACCGGCGCTTTCTCTTCGGTCGAGGTCAGGTTGATCAATCGACGTCCGATCATGACCATAACGCGCTTCGTCGCTGATCTTGGCGCCGAGCGCCCTCTCGAGTCCATCCAGTTGATCAATGAGGGACTGGAGCTTTTCTCTCTCCGCGTCCGCCTGGCGGTCGCCAGACGTCAAGCGAGCGACGAGTCGTCCCATGCTGGCGGCGAGCATCCCGCTGATGGTGGCGGCGCCCGACCAGTCGGGCGCTGATGTTCCCGCTCCGAGGTGATCGATGAACCGCCTCAACGAGGCGGAGATATTCGACCCACGCTGGGAGGTTCTCTGCCGTTGGGAGAGCGCGGCGTGAAGCCGATTCTCGAGCACCTGATCGCGGTGGACTCCACGCAACTGCAAATGACGCGCGGCACAAGCGTCCAATGCCGCTTGAGGCACGAGCCCCACAATTTCACTCTCCTGGACGGTCACTCCATAGTAGTCAGCCTCGCGTTTGACGAACTCGAACGCCTGAAAGAGCGGCGTGGCTTCATAATTGACGAGGTTCATGGAGACCTGCACGAGACCGCGTTCTTTCAACTCGAATCCCAAGGCCTTGACGTATCGCAGGCCTCCATCACGGCCCCGCACGGCCTGGGCGATGGCCTGAGCTATGGTCACATCGGTCGTGCGCAGGTTCACGTTGAAGGCGATGAGCGGCGCGCGGGCTCCCACGACCGTCGCGCCCGCCGTCGGATGCAAGCGACGTGGACCGAAATCGGGCGCACGATCGGCGTCCGTTTGAATGGCCTGGCGAAGACCTTCGAATTCCCCACGACGGATATAGGCCAGATCTTCCCGCTCCGGTCTGGTGGCCGCTCGTTCATAAAGGTATACGGGGATATTCAATTCTTCGGCGATGCGCCGACCGACACGTCGAGCCAGCTCGATGCACTCATCCATCGTCACGTTGCGGATGGGCACAAAGGGGATGACATCAGTGGCCCCAATGCGAGGATGAACGCCCTGGTGCTCGTTCAGGTCAATCAGTTCAGCCGCCTTCCGAGCGGCCCGGAAAGCGGCTTCGGCCACTGCATCGGGTTCGCCGACAAATGTAATGACCGACCGATTATGGTCCGGGTCCATCTGTCGATCGATGACGATGACATCGGAGACCGATTCAATCGCCGAAACAATCTGCTCGACGATCGCCGGTCGCCTTCCCTCACTGAAATTGGGGACGCATTCGACGATCTTCTCCACCAGTCACTCCACCGAGGTTAGGGATTCCGAGCGCCCTTTCGCGCTTCCGGATGCTCCCCTCCACTGCGCCACTGGCGACGTCCGCCCCGCGGTCACCGGCCGGGCTGTCGCCCAATGCGCTTGGGCCGCTTTTGTTGCCCTGTGCGCCGCTTGAGACGCTCAATGGCCAGTGTGGTCGCGCGAACCAGTTCGGCATCTTGAGCTCGAAGCAAGGGTTGCAACCGGTCAATGGCCTCTCGAGGGCCCACTCGCCCGAGCGCTTCCACGATCCACTTCAACCCGGGAAGCGAGGATTGACGAAGATAAGGATACAGATCCCTCGGATCGACTTCCAACAGATACTCATAGGCCTGCTGCCGCCGACCGGTGTCCAAGTCCAAAACGATCGCCTCGATGTACTCCCGTCGCCCCAATTTATAGAGGGCGAAGGCCTGCGCCAGTTTCACCCCATCGTTCCGCTCACGCAGCCGGCTCCGCGAAATGCGCTCGACAAATTGGGGATCGCCCACCCGAGCCAGCCCCTCGTACGCGTACCGCCGGTGATCCACTACGGCCGAAGAAAGGTTGGCCACGAAGATATCCACGGCGGCAGGATCGCCAATCAACGCCAGAGCTTGCAAGGCCAGCTTCCTCGTTTTCAGATCCGGACTCGATCGATACACGTCCATCAGCTTGGCGACGGCAGCCTCGGATCTGAGAATCCCTATGGCCATCAACGCCTGATAGCGCACATCGGCATCATCATCATCGAGGAATGGGATGATGAATGAAGCGGCCGCCGGATCCTCCAGTTTGATGAACGTCCGCAGGATCTCGACGCGGAGGAAACTGTTGGCGAACATGAGATTCCCCAGTCTGGGAATGGCGCTCGTCGCTCGAAGCACGCCCAGAGCGCGAATAGCCGATGTCTTCACCTCCCGGTCGCGATCCCGCAGGGCGACGTTGACGAGAGCATCGATGATGCTGGGATGCACCCGCGTATACGGCTCGACAATCGTGGCCTCATAAGTGCTCAGGAACGGATTGAGCCATTGGAGCCCTTGCCGACGCGCGGTGATGAAATCGATATTGCGCTCGATGTAATACATCACCAGCCCCACGATGGCCGCCTGCCGGACGCTGCCCTCTCCATCATCGAGAGCGGCAATCAGCGCCGGAATCGCCGCCTCATCTTTGATCAATCCCAACGACCGCGCGGCCAGCCGTCGAACTTGGGCATCATCGTCATGGCGCAATGCCTCTATGAGCGGCTGCACGGCAATCCGTTCGCGTCGATGACCGAGCTTCTCGGCCGCTTCGCGGCGAGATTTCACCAGAGGACTATGCAGATTGGCGATCAACTCCTCGGTGGTTTGAGCGGCCGCATGGAGGGGCGCTAGTGCCAGAGAGACCCCCAGCGCCAGAATGATCAGTGAAACCTGTGGACGCGTTTCCATGGTTGCTCCTTTCGGCGAAGTCAACCACACCCACTCTGACATCTCCCACCATCGGACAACCGTTGTAAGGATATGTTGACCTCCGCGCGCCTGTCAACGTATGGTGAGATCATTCGCCCACCCGATGCGCGCTCAGAAAAGGGCACAGGACAACCAATGATTGAGCCGGCCCGGACCTGTTTGCTCTCGCCGATGGTGATCGAATGCTCGTTCCTCGATGAGATGAGTCATCCCGGCATGCAATGGGGTGTTGTCCCGAACGCGTCAGCTCCTTGAGGAAAACATTGCTCGGGAAGGCGAGATCCCCTATGATGAGGGGAAGGAGGGAATGCATGAGAGGGATCATCGCTATCCTGGCGGGGATAGGACTCTATATCTCAGCCTATTTCACGCTCGTCGCTTATGGCGTCGTGAATCCGGCGACGCGCCTGGTGCCTTCGGTCTGCCGTCTGGACGAGCGGGCGTGCCGGAGCGTGCTCTCCACCCCCTACGCTCGTGTATTCGGGGCTCCCAATTTCGTGCTCGGCCTCCTCTATTATGCTCTCATCCTCATATTGGCGGTCGGTGGATTGCTCACATCGTCATCGGTGTTGCTTGTCGGTCTTCGGGGCCTTGCCTGGGCTACGGTGGTATTGGGTCTCTATTTGACCTACGCGCTCATTGAGCGCGTGCGGGTTCACTGCGTCCTCTGTTATGCGGCTCATTCGATCAACCTGGCGCTGGCCATTTGTCTGACGCTGGTGTGAACCTCATTCGCCCGCCGATGTGTGACCGCCGCCAGCCAGGATGAATCGCCCCCGGATGCCTTCTGACGACATACCGGCGCGCACTTCTGTAAAGGGGCATCCGGTTCGTCCAGGGCTTTTTCGAGACGCCATTTGATGCGGCACACGGGATGGATCATGGGCCGCATTATAGATGACTTCGCGGATGCCGCCTCCGTCCATCGGACTTTCCGCGGTCCACCTTCACCGCCCGTCTTGAATCGAGCAGACAGACTGCTCGGGGATAGAAATACCGAGTGGAAGCCCGGCGCGCTTCGAGTGCGTTGTGAAATTCGTCGGACCCCCGCGGCGGAGGACGAACTCGAGCGACCGCGCTCTCGGGCGGTTGAGGAGGGCGCCTCACCGGCTCGTTCCGATGAAGCGCCCCCCTCCATGGTGGAATCCCCTCCATCCTCCTCTCGGCGGCTAATGATCTCCCCGTCGAGCCGATGACTCATAAGTGTAGGCTTGCTCGGCGATGATATCACCGAACTGATCGGTGATGATGACATCGACGGCGCCAGCCATATCACCGGGCGGCACGGTGACGATCAGTTGGAGCGAGTCCACTCGCTCGACGTCAGTGGCCGGGCGGCCACCGATGGTCACCGAAGCGATCTCCCGACCGAATCCGGCGCCCTCGATCATCACTTGATTTCCTCCGGACAGCGGGCCCTGATTGGGAACGAGCTGGCCGATGAACCGCCTGAACGCCCGGCCATCCACTCTGGTCCCCGGCGAAAACAGCGCCTGACCAGCGCCCATGACCTGGGAGTGGTTATCGAAAGGGCCAACCAGATCAGGATTCCGGTTGAACGATTGGAATACCGGCTGAGGGACGGGATGCTGGCCGTCATAATCGAATCGAACGATCTCCCGCCCCATGGGATCTCGGACAATGACCGAGTCGCCGCCATTATTAAAGGCCAAACCTCGAGCTCCACCGGCCACGAACAGGAGTCCCAGCGCTCGGGCATTCCCAAATTCCAGAGGCGAGAGATCGAGATCACCTCCTCCGAAGATGACCACTGCCTCCCCCGGAGGAATGACCGTCCCCATGGGGAAGAAGAAACTCCCCGCCGAACCGCCATCATCCACTTCGAACCCACTCACGTCCAAAGGTTCAGTTCCCCCATTGATCAACTCCACGAATTCATCCAAGTTCGCCTGTCGGAGACCATCGCCATTGGCATCGCCTTCGATCTCCTCCGTCTCCGGATCATCGATGGGGACGCGCGCCAACACTTCGTTGATGATCAACGGGATGGGTTGATCCTGCGTCATGACCCGCCCTATGACAGCATCCCCGGACGTTGGCCATATCAATAGGCTCAACGCTAAGGCCACCACCAGGACAACGGGCCAGTGCTTCCATGTGTTCATGGCTCCCTCCTTGATGAGATTCGCACCGATTCAGCGACTCATAAGTGATCTCCCTCCTCCGCCCATCAGCATCTCTTTTCAGCCATCGTGGCGAGCCTTTTCATCCCGGCCCCATAATATACAGACGTATTTTTTCCGAAAAACCATTCACGCGAGGAGAATTTTTTATTCCCGGTCAGTGAGTCGGCGTGGTTGCTCGGCGTCGGCCTCCGAGGGCCAATGGACGGCGGCTCGATATAGGTGGAAGGTCTGTTCTCCATTACCGCTCCCCTCCGACCACGAACTCGCCCTCTCAGGCCATCGCGCTCCCGCAAATATGCCCTGGCATAAGCTCAACTCACATCGAGGCTGAGAGGCCGCGCACAGATGACCAAGATGAACGTTGCTTGGTATAAGTTCGACCTCGGCGCGGCGATGGCGTTTTACAGTTTTTTACCGGCCGTCGGTTGCCTTCCTCGGCGACATGGGAGATAATAGTGACCCACAGGTGCGTGAAGATCATTTTCCGGAGCAAGATGATGAACGCTCCTCACACCTGCGAGATTCACCGATATGTTGAGGGGCGAGTCTATGATGCGTACCCGAGTCATTGATCCCTGGGAGGTGAGAGATGCGAGATCGTCGACCATCAGATGAGCGCGCCGCGAGCCTTTCCCGCCGGGAGTTCCTGAAGATATCGGGCCTTTCTCTTTCGCTCCCCGTGGTGACGGACTTTCGCGTCATGCGCGTGGCCGGAGCGGAGGTGAAAATATTCGGCCCGGGCAAGGTTCCGGTGACGTTGAATATCAATGGGAAGGCCTATACCGCTCACCTCGAACCCCGCGTCACCTTGCTCGAAGCGCTACGAGAGGAATTCCATCTGACCGGCGCCAAGCGGGTCTGTGACCGGGGGACGTGCGGAGCGTGTACGGTTCTCATGGATGGCAAACCGGTGTATTCCTGTTCCGTGCTGGCCATTGACGCGCAAGGTCGATCGATCACAACTGTGGAAGGGCTTATGAAGGATGGTCGCCTCCATCCCATCCAGCAAGCCTTCATCGACAATGATGCCCAGCAGTGCGGCTTCTGCACACCAGGGTTTGTCGTCGCCTGCAAGGCTTTCTTAGACAAAAATCCCCATCCCACCCCCGAGGATGTTCGCAAAGGGCTGGGCGGCAACTTCTGCCGCTGCGGAACCTACATGGGGATACGAGCTGCCGTGCTGCAAGCGGCTCACATGCAGAAAGGAGGAGCCAGCCATGACTGAGTCACGTTCTTCATCGCCCGCCGAATACACCTGGCCGGAACGAGGTCACCGCCGACTGATCGGCAAACGCCTCTCCCGCGTCGATGGACCGGCGAAAGTTTCAGGAAAGGCCACCTACACTTATGACGTGCATCGGCCTGGTATGCTCTATGGCAAGATTCTTCGCTCTCCCTACGCTCATGCGCGCATCAAAAGCATCGATACGAGCCGGGCGGAGAGGATGCCCGGCGTCAAGGCGGTGCACATCATTCAAGGACCGGGCACGGAGATTTTCTGGGCGGGGGACGAAATCGTGGCCGTGGCCGCCGTTGACGAGCCGACGGCCGAGGATGCCATCCGGTCTATTCGCGTGGAGTACGAGATTCTCCCTCATCTCGTCATCGATACAGACCCTCAGCGCGCTGGTGACATGGCGAAACCGACGGCCGAAGAGATCGTCGGTGACCCTGATGCCGCGTTTCGACAAGCCGAGGTCGTCGTGGAAGGGGTGTACGGATTGCCGGTCATCACCCATTGCTGCCTGGAATCGCATGGACTGGTGGCCGAGTGGGAAGATGAAGAGAATCTGCTCGTCCACATCTCCACTCAGGCGGTGAGCAGCATTCCCAATCAGATGGCCCGGCCTCTGGGCATTCCGGCGGGCAACATCCGAGTGAAGATGGACCACATCGGCGGGGGCTTCGGCAGCAAGTTCAGTCCCGATCGATGGGGCATCGTCGCCGCGCGACTGTCCAAGCTGGCTGGTGGTCGACCGGTCAAGATCATGCTGGAGCGAGACGCTGAGCTCATGGTCGCCGGAGCGCGACCATCCGCGTACGGCCGCATCAAGGTGGGCGCCAAGAAAGACGGAACCTTGCTGGCTTGGGAATCCACTTCCTGGGGAACGGGAGGCATGGGCGGCGGAGGACGACCGCCTCTTCCTTACATCTTCGAGATCCCCAACCAGCGGAAACAGCACACGGCGATCATGAACCATATGGGCAGCGCTCGCGCCTGGCGGGCGCCCAATCACCCCCAGGCCTGCCTCCTGACCATGGCGGCTCTGGAGGATCTCGCCGCCGAACTGGAGATGGATCCGCTGGACCTCTTTCTCAAGAATATCGAACTCACGGGACGGCGCGCCGAGATTTATCGCCAGGAACTCCAGATCGCCGCCGATCTCATCGGCTGGAAGACACATTGGCATCCTCGCGGCGACCAGAGCCATGGACCGATGAAGCGGGGGCTGGGCCTGGCCATCCACACCTGGGGCGGGCGCGGCCATGCCAGCAACTGCGATTTGACCATCCACCCGGATGGCTCGGTGGAGATCAAGTTGGCCTCGCAAGATCTGGGGACGGGCACGCGGACGGGCATCACCATCGTGGCCGCCGAGACGCTGGGATTGCCCATGGATCGCATCAAAGTGATGATCGGCGATAGCCGATATCCGGCCTCGGGGCCATCGGGCGGAAGCACGACCATTGGCGGAGTCAGTTCGGCCACGCGACGGGCGGCGCTCGACGCGCTGGATCAATTATTCGCTAAGGTCGCACCAGCTCTGAATGCCCGTCCCGAGGATCTGGAGGCCGTCCAGGGGCGCATCCGCGTCAAAGGCGATCCCGGCCGAAGCATGAGCTGGGAACAAGCCTGCGCCACGTTGGGCGGGATGCCGCTCACGGTGAGAGGACGAAATCCCGGACCGGGGAACCTCACCAGCAGCGGCGTCGGCGGCGTCCAGATGGCCGATGTCTCCGTCGATGTGGAAACGGGCGTGGTGAGAATCAACAAGATGGTCGCCGTCCAGGACTGCGGTCTCATCATCGATATGAAAACGGCCGAGAGTCAATGCTACGGGGCGATGATCATGGGCATTGGCTACGCGCTCTATGAAGAGAAGATCATGGATCAACTCACCGGCCGCATGCTCAATCCCAACATGGAGTTTTACAAGCTGGCCGGGCTCGGCGACGTGGGTGAACTCATCGTCCACATGATGACCGGCCCGGGCTACGATGAGCGCGGCGTCATCGGGCTGGGCGAACCGCCGGTGATTTCGCCCGGCGCGGCCATCTCCAACGCTGTAGCCAATGCCATCGGCGTCCGCGTTCCGTTTCTTCCCCTCACTCCGGATCGCGTCCTGGAGGCGCTTCACAAGAAGGGAGGCCATCATGCGACCCATTGAGTACGCCAGCCCACGCACCAAAGAGCAAGCCGTTCGCCTGTTGGCCAGCACCTGGGGAGAGACCGCCGTGCTGGCTGGCGGGACTGATCTCCTCTCGTTGCTGAAAGACGATGTCATTGCGCCGCGACGACTGGTCAACATCAAGGAGATCGAGGAACTGCGGGGGATCGCCTTCGATCCCCGAAAGGGCCTTCGGCTGGGCGCTTTAGTCACCATCGAGGAACTTCTGGACGATCCTCGCGTGAGGCAACATTACTCGGCGCTCGCCGAAGCTGCCGAGGGTATCCGCAGTCCTCAGATCAGGAATATGGGCACGGTGGGCGGCGATCTCTGTCAGCGGCCCCGCTGCTGGTACTTCCGTGCCGGATTCGGGCTTCTGGCCCGTGACGCTCAAGGGCGCTCGCTGGTCCTCCATGGCGATAACCGCTATCATGCCATTCTGGGCAACGAGGGGCCGGCGTATTTTGTCAGTCCGTCGAGCCTGGCGCCGCCACTCATCGCCTATGAGGCGCGTTTGCGCCTGTTCGGTCCTGGCGGCACGCGCGAGATGCCGGTGCAGGCGTTCTTTCGCATTCCGCAGTCCGAGGAGGAGCGCGAACACGATCTTCGCCCCAATGAGATCGTCACCGAGATTCTCATCCCGCCGCCGCGGGGCGAGGCGAGCGCCACCTACGAGGTGCGTCAGCGCGAGGCGCTCGACTGGCCACTGGCCACGGCCTCGGTCGCGCTTCAGATGGACGGCGATCGTGTCACCGCCGCGCGCATCGTCATGGGCCACGTGGCGCCCATCCCCTGGCTATCCCCGGAGGCGGCGCAGACATTGGTCAATAAAACGATCACCGAGGACGTGGCCCAAGCGGCTGGAGAGGCGGCCGTTCGCCGAGCCCGGAGTCTGGGTCGCAATGGCTATAAGATTCAATTGGCGCGCGTGGCCGTCAAACGAGCGATTCTGCGGGCCGTTCAAGGAGGTGCACGATGATCACCGAAGCTGAACGTTTCAGCACTGATCGTCCGGCTCTCTGCCCATGCCTGCGCTGGAAATCCTATTTCATCCCCGCTGAACCCGATCCGACTGTACCACCGTCCAACGATGGTCTGTTCTGGTGCGAATTCACGCAGAGCTGTATTGGACCTGATGGGAAGCTCGCCGAGCCGGGAAATTGTGCTTCGCCCCAACGCCAGTGCTATCGGATGGCACAGATATGAACGAATGCGACGGTCACGGTCGATGGACGTCGACCGGCCCGAGGATTCTTGACACGACCAATCGTCAATGCTAGGGTAGGGTCGTTCAGGGAGGAGATTCATGATGCGGAAAATTCTGATGATATTGACGGCAGGTGTCATCCTGGGATCGTTCCCATCCATCGGGCGCGCCCAGCATATTCGCGGTACCTACGTCGAAACCCGGAGCGCCGACGTGTACACCGGTCCGTGTTTCGCCAACGCCGAGGTGGGCTTGGTGGGCGATCGCGCGATTCTGGCCTGGCGGATCGAACGCGGCCAGTGGCAGGGCGTTCGCCTGGATGGCTTGAGCGTGGTCGGCGTCGTCAAAGCCAAAGCCACGCTGGGCGATCCCTATAGTGACCCCTATCCGGCCGACGCCGTCCTCATCGTCGACCAGAGGGCGACGCCCGAGCAGCGCGCCGCGCTCATCCGGTTCGCTGAGGAGATGGGCGGTCGGTTGCTGGCCCGTATCGTCCGCATCGAGGTCGCGCCCATTCAGCTCGATGTGGCGTTTCGAGGCGAACACCCGGTGAAGGCCGAGCTTCGGGCGGGTCAATTGGCGGCGATTCGAACGCGACCACTCACGGAGAAAGATCACATCTGCGGAAACGAGATCATCTATTACCCACCGCTGGTGCGCGTCTCGCACTCCATGCCCGCCGTCGCTGAGCTGGACCAGTATCGCGGACCGGGGCTGAACGTCTCCTGGACATCTCGCGGCAAGCGGAGCGCGTTTGTGGGCACCTTCTGGCGCTGAGGACCGTGGCCGATTCGGTGGGCCGCGCCAGAGGGCGCGATGTGCACTCCTCGGCTCCGATCCAGAGCCCGCGTGAACTACGGGGATCACTCCACGGTGATGGAACGAAATCGCCGCCCTCGTTCGCGGCAATAATGAATCGCGTGACGACATCATGAGGAACAGGGGTTCGAGGTCAGTCGCTTGTCTTCTTCTGCTCGTTTTCTCGCTCGCTGCCGGAGGCGACAGCGCCCGGGTCGAACGCATCGGAGCCTTCACCGGGACCGCTCTCTCGGCCTCAGTGAAAGAGGCCCTGGCTTCTGAAGGCTATCGCGTCGTCGATGAAAAGGGAGCCGTCCTCTGCGAACTGTGGTTGCCCAAGAGCGTTCCCACTCAGGAATCGACCGGTGCTCTCGGCGTCATCTATCCCGAGTTCGCCGAATCGCTGTTCATGGGCGTCATCTCCCTGCCCCAGGGAGGGAAGGACTTCCGCGGTCAGAGCATTCGTCCGGGCGTCTATACGCTCCGCTATGCCTTGATGCCCGATGATGGAAACCACATGGGCGTCTCCGAGTATCGCGATTTCCTCCTCCTCATCCCAGCGACGGCGGACCGAGACCCTCAAGCGACGCTGGGATTCGCCCAGCTCGTCGAACGAAGCAAGAAAGCCAGCGGGACGAATCATCCCGCCCCCCTCAGTCTCGTCGTCCCGGAGAGAGAGAAGAGCTTGCCGGTTGTGTACGTCAATGATGCCGGACATCTGGTTCTGGTCGTGTCTCTCCCTGTCCAATCGGGCGGCCGGCGTCCAGTGGCCATCGTCGTGAGAGGACAGGCGGAACAGTGAGGTCGTAGCGTTCCTCTCGGAACTCATCCGCGTTCGATGGGATAAATGACCACGCGGCGAAATGGCTCTCGCCCTTTACTCTCGGAGGCCAGGCCATACTGGGCGACGAGCTGGTGTTGCAACCGGCGAATGCTGGCATTATGCGGTGGAAGCTCGACCGGATACTGGCCGGCGACGACCTCGGGAATAGCTTCTTCGACTTCCCGAAGTGCCGCCTCTCGCTCATCCATGTAGTCGGCCTCGCTGAACGTATCGCGAAGGAAATTTTGGATCTGCTTCAGCGTATTGCTTTTGATGACGTATATAGGAATGCCGCGTTCCTCGGCTTGCTTCAGTTTCCTGGACTGCCCCTTGGCATGTCCCCTCAACGTGAGCACGAGATCGGCCTGCTCAATGTCCGTGGTCGCATAAGCGGGAACGCGCAATTCGCGAATGGCCCGCTCCAGGCGCTGTCGCGTCACGCCATAGGGATAGATGCGAAGCACTCTCTTCTTCTCGGGAAAAGAACCGACCCCCGGCTGAGCGCCCGACGCCGCCGCTGCTCCTGTGGGACGCGCTGGTGGGGTGATCTCCACGCGACCGTCCTCGCGCCTCACTCTGACTTCCGGCTGAGGATGAATACCGCGTAACAGTTGATCGACCACCGAGGCGACATTGTGATGGATGGCCAGGCGATCGCGGGTTTGAATCTCGATGAGGACGTCGAAGGTGGGTGGCGCTTTTCGCTCCAACACCGTCTTTTGCGTCCCGCGCCGACGTGCTTCCTCATCGCTCAACGTCACCGGCTGAATTCCTCCCACCAGGTCGGCGAGGGTGGGATTTAATAATAAATTCTCCAGTGAATGGCCGTGAGCCGTAGCGATGAGTTGGACGCCGCGCTCGGCGATGGTGCGCGCGGCCAATGCTTCCGCCTCGGTGCCGATCTCATCGATGACGATGACCTCGGGCATGTGATTCTCGACGGCCTCGATCATCACCGCGTGTTGTTGATCGGGCGATGGAACCTGCATGCGCCGCGCGCGCCCGATACCGGGATGAGGGATGTCTCCATCGCCGGCGATTTCGTTGGAGGTATCGACGACGATGACGCGTTTCCCCAACTCATCGGCCAGCACGCGCGCAGCTTCGCGCAACAGCGTCGTCTTCCCTACGCCTGGCCGTCCCAGAAGCAGTGTGCTCTTCCCCGATTCGATCACATCTCTGATGATTTCAACCGTCCCATAAACGGCCCGGCCTACGCGACAGGTCAGTCCAATGACGTCGCCCAATCGATTCCGAATGGCCGAAATGCGGTGCAACGTGCGCTCGATGCCCGCTCGGTTATCCTTGGTGAACGCACCAATGCGACTGACGACGTATTGAATGTCTTCCCGGCTCACCGGTCCATCGCTGAGATAGATGGCATGGTCAGTGTAGCGGATCTCAGGCGGCCGCCCGAGATCGAGGATGATTTCGATGAGATGTTCGGATTTCCCCTCCTCCTCGATCTTCATGCGAATGTGAGGAGGCAGGACGGCGAGAAGGAGATCCAGATTGTCGGTCGTCTCAACCTGTTCAGTGGTCATCAGGGATGATTATATCGAAAGCCACTGAGGAGTTCCAGAACCCCCGGACCGCGCGATGCCCCGGTAGACGATCTCCCGGTTGCGGATCAAACGGCGGACCAAGTACACTGTTGATAGACTCCCGACCATCGGCATCGACGTTGCCCGAGGTCGGAGAGTCTCTCAACACCATGAGAGGAGGTGGGACCATGTCCATAGCTGCCACGCTCAAAGATTATCTCGATCAGAACGGCATCAAGTATACGCTCATCACCCACTCCCAGGCGTTCACCGCTCAAGAATTGGCGGCCAGCATGCACGTGCCGGGCCGGGAGCTGGCCAAAGTAGTCATCGTGAAGCTCGACGATCAACTGGCCATGGCCGTATTGCCCGCCCACCACCAGATCGATTTCGCCAGGCTGACCGAAGCGACCGGAGCCCAACGCGTTCGACTGGCTTCCGAGGACGAGTTCAAAAACCTGTTTCCCGACTGCGAAATTGGAGCGATGCCCCCATTTGGTAATCTCTACGGCTTGCCCGTCTACGTCGCTCGTCCGTTGGCCGAAGATGAGGAAATCGTGTTCAATGCGGGCACCCATCGGGAAGCCATCCGGATGAAAGAAGCCGACTTCGAACGATTGGTGAAGCCGACCGTCGTCGATTTCACCTACGTCCCTTAGCCGGGGAGAGGCGCGCCGATATCGATCTGATTCCCCCCGACGAGAACGACACCGCCGTCATGGAGAACAAGGAGGAACGGCTCATGTCCAGCGCCGACTGAGAGGGACGAAAATCCTCACGCCGGGGTCCTATTCTCGCCAGTGGTGTGGCGATGATGAAAGTTGACCTCTGGTCCGAAAGCGCGCCAACAGCGAGGTGACTTCTTCATCGCTCATCTCGTGGAAGTCTTCATAAAAGCTGGCCACGGCGAAGCTCTCCGTCTCAGGGGCCACCAGCCAGACGAAATCATCGGCCAACGGACGAACGCGCTCCACAGTACTGGCCGGGCTGCAGGGCACGGCGACCACGACCTGACGAGGGGCTTTCTTTTTCACGCTCTCGATGGCTGCGATCATCGTGTAGCCGGTGGCCAATCCATCATCGACGAGAATGATCGTACGATCCGTTAACTGGGGGGGCGGGTGGTCACCACGATAGACCTGGACGCGGCGGCGGACTTCGGCGAGCACCCGTTGGGCGATGGCATCGATCTGCTCTGCCGTCAGTCCTACCGCGCGAACGATGCGATCGTTGAGGATGAGACTGCCGTCATCGGTGACCGCGCCAAATCCCGCTTCAGGATTGAAAGGAAGCGGAAGCTTCCGGACGATGATCACATCCAACTCCCCATTCAGCGCTTCAGCAATCGGGTACCCCGTCATCACCCCACCTCGCGGGATACCCAACACGATCACGTCCTGGCCCCGGTACTTCTCCAATGCCTGGGCCAGCCGTTGACCAGCATCTCGTCGATCTCGAAAGATCATGTCTTGAACAATCCAAGTCCCCGTCCTCTGCCCGATTCCACGGCGAGCGGAGATCATCAGGAACTAGCTTCGCTCGCTGAACACGCGCCCGAGAGCCCAGCCAAACAGCATTCCGGCACCCAGCGCAATGGTCACCGACCGGATGGGATGTCGCCGAATCTGATGTTCGACCTCGTAGACCAGATCTTCGGCGCGCTCTCGTCCGGTTCTGAATTCGCGCTGTAAGGCTCTTTTCGTCTCATGAACGAGTTCGCTGGCTGCTTCCCCAGCCTGATCTAACCGCTCTTTCACCTGCTCGCTGGCCTGATCGAGTCGCTCTTTCACGTCAGCGAACGGTTTTTCGACGATACGAGAGGCAGCTCCGACGGCGGCTTCCTTCACGACCTTTTTCACCATATCCCCTCCTCGTTCAATTTGGTTTACACCTCTATTTTAGCCTGTTTTCCCGCTATTGAGAAGTGAGAGCAACGAGCGGGAGGCGCGTCAGCCGCGAGCCGAGAGCGCCGATGTGCGGTCATCGCAGTGCCCGGGACGGGCGCTCACGGGAAATCAGTGCTCCAGGGGAAGCCGTTCCGCTGAGTCTCGACGAGGCCTTGATGACTGCCCTCTATGAGCAGCCCTGATTGTTCGCTCCCTGCGCCTTATGCTAGCATCGTCATGTGAAAGGCGAGGCGAGACATTCGCGGTGGGCGACAAAGGAACAGCGCGTCGAACGGGGAACGCTCCCTCTTCCGGCCAGATGGAGATGAACAGAGCACGTCGACAGTACTGGACCGTCACGGTATCTCTGGAACCGGCGGTGGGGGAGATCGTTGCCCTCATCCTCAGGCGCGCTGGCGCTCTGGGAATCCAGGAGATTGATGACCAGCGGGAACTCCGACTGATCGCCTATTTCGCCACACCGGTGTCAGCGGCGTCCATTGAGCGAGAGTGCCGTCGAGCTCTTCGATTAGCCGAATTCTCTCCATCGGCGCTGTTCTCCGTGAAGGTTGAGCCCCTCGTCGAGCGAGACTGGTTGCAGACGTGGAAGAGAGGATATCGACCGTTCGCCGTGGGCCGGCGATTCCTCATCGCGCCCTCATGGGAATCCCCTCCCGCTGCCGGCGATCGCCTGCTCATCACCATCGATCCAGGTATGGCTTTTGGCACCGGAACGCATGAGACGACCAGACAATGCTTGCTGGCGCTGGAGAAGTATTGGGGCGGCCGATCGCTGCTCGACGTGGGCACGGGGACGGGTATTCTGGCCATTGCGGCAGCCAAGCTCTCGCCAACTGCTCGCATCGTGGCCGTGGATATCGATCCGGCGGCGGGCCGCGTGGCTCGGGAGAACTTCGCGGCCAACGGGGTGGCCGGGCGCGTTGCACTGATCATCGGCTCCATTGATCGCATTCGACAAGAGACTTTCGAGATGGTGATGGCCAACCTCACCACCGCCACGATTCAACGCCTCATGCCCGGCCTCATCGATCATGTGGAGCCGGGAGGATACCTCGTGCTCTCCGGCATCCTTGATGAGGAGGAATCTCAGATGCGGCACTTGATTCTGGAGTCGGCGCTGGAGCTCACCGAGTGTGACCGAACTGGAGAATGGAGGACCTTCACCGCGCGACGTCCTGTTTCATCCACCAGGTGACTCTTCTGTACGGTCCTCAGAATCATCGATCAACGACGTGGGAAGGTTTCCACATTTTTCGCCGTATACACAGCGACCACATCGAGTTCGGCAGGAGCGTCGATGGCGACGAACCCCTCGATGAACTGTTCGGGAATGGAGAGGCGACGACCGGCGAGATTCGCGATCTCCTCGCATCCTACCTTGAGCCCCTGCATCGTGTCCAGCCTCACCGTCGCCGGCCTCCCGGACGGTCCGGTGACGAGGCCCGGAGTCAGGATGATAGCTTTTTTGGTGAACGTCACCGCATTCGTGCCAGGATTATAGATATTGATTTGCGTCAGGTACGTGCCCGGAGCCAGGAATTGCTCGGGGCCAGGTAACTGGGGATCAACGTCGGAGCGAACCGTGCCACAAAGGAATTTGACGGCATAGTTGAATCGCCGAGCCACTTTCTTCGCCGCCACGTACTCGATATCCAAACTCATCCCCACTCCTTTCACTTCATCCTGGACGGCCGTCACCTCACGGCTGAAGGTCGCCGAGAGAAAGAAAGGGATCAGCATGCCAATCAGGTATATCCTCTTCATCGTTGATAACCTCCCTGTGGATGATTTTCGGTTCTCTTCTCAGGAGAAACTGAAGCGACCAGATGACTCAACCGGGCACGAGTGTGAGTGACTAGTCATCCTGTTGCGTTCAATCCCATTGGCGACGCCGGCGGGATTTGAACCCGCGAATGCCGGCTTGAAAGACCGGTGTGTTAGACCTGACTTCACCACGGCGTCGCTCAAACTGATATTTTACACTCCTCCCCCCAAAACGCAAGAGTGGGCCATTGGCGCGCTCGTTTCGACTATGGTGAAGAGGCGATTTCCGGCAGTAAGCGATGAAATCACGGAGAATTCCCAACCAGCGGTGGGACTTCCATCTGTGTGCATCCCGCTTTTGGTCCATCTGTGGGCGATGAATGGCACGCGGAGGCACACAGAAACGGCGGGTCGCCACCGATCACCCAAGAGGGAAATCTGCGCTCATCCCACTTTCGCTGTGGTAATCTGTGGGCTATTGCCTCTCGCCGTGATAATCTGTGGTCCCCTACTCAAGCCCCGGAACTCGCCTCCGGGGTCCCCGACTAGCCAGCTACTCAACGCCATGCCTCTCTCGAATGCCCCGGAACTCGCCTCCGGGGATCAATACGTCTCCCTCATAGCTCAGAACTTGACTCCCCCCGCAGACAAGCGGCGGGGCTTCCCCAGGGAGGGGGGATAGGCACCATGGGACTAGCTGTCAGCATGACTCCTCCCCACAGGCAAGCTCTGGGGCTTCCATCGGTGCGAATCCCGCTCTCCGCCGTGGCGATCGGTGAGTCATTCCTTACCCCCTCACGGACACGGCTCGTTATCGTCGATATTCGAATCGCGAATCTCACCCAATCGGCGTCCTCGCGCCGTCGTCAACCGCGCCGTCCCCGTCCGCCGCACCAGCGAGATCCCGCCCTGCACCACTTCACCACCTCTCCCCCGCCCTTTGAAGTTGAGCACCGATCCACTCCGCTCGATCATCACCGTGCCCCGAATCACCTGTCCATTGCTCAACCGCCAGGCAAACCGCCCACTGCACGGGAACAACCGCAAACAGTTGCTGCTCCGCTCATCCTGGAGCACCAACACATCATTGACACTCACCACCACCACATCCTCGGCCCTCGCCCCACAGGGATCAGTCACCCTCAACCTGAACATCAACACCACACACTCGCCATCGCTCACTGCTGGCGCCATGAAACTGGGCGTCGCCGACGTGGGATCGCTCAACGTCACCGCCGGCCCACCCACCTGCACCCACTGGAAGGTGAGTGGCTGCCCCGCATCCGGATCATGGCTCCCCGTCCCATCCAGCGTCACCATCGCCCCCTCATCCACCTCCTGATCCACTCCGGCATCGGCCACCGGCGCACTGTTGACCACCGTCACCGTCACCGTGCAACTGGCCGTGTTGCCACTGGCATCCGTCGCCGTGAACGTAATCGTGTGGGTGACCGCTCCCGCTCCCACCGGCCCGGCCAACACCGCCGGCAACGGCGGATCACTGCTGACCACCGGACCGGGATCGCAGGTGTCGCTGGCCGTCGCCGAAGTGTTGAATACCGCCTGACAACCGGCATCGGCCACCAGCGTCACATCCGCCGGACAACTGATCTGAGGCGGCGTCGTGTCCACGACCGTCACCGTGAACGTGCAACTGGCCGTGTTGCCACTGGCATCGGTCGCCGTGCAGCTCACCGTCGTCGTCCCCAACGCAAACGTGCTCCCCGACGCCGGATCACACACCACCGTGGGCGTCGGATCACAATTGTCCGTGGCCGTGGGCGTGGCAAACGTCACCACCGCTCCATCCGGACCGGTGCACTCGACCACCACGTCCGCCGGACAACTGATGCTGGGTGGCGTGGTGTCCTGGACCGTCACCGTCAATGTGCAGGTGGAGCTGTTGCCCGCCACATCACTTACTGTCACCGTCACCACGTGATCGCCCAACCCCACCAGCGTCCCCGCCGCCGGATCCTGCGTCACCACCAGACTCCCCGCCGCCGTGCAATTGTCGCTGGCCACCACCTCACCGGCCACATCCGGAATCGTCCCCTGACAACTGGCGTCGGCCGATACCGTCCGATCCCCAGGACAACTGGTGATCGCTGGCGGCGTGGTGTCGTGCACCGTGACATCGAACGTACAGGTGGCCACATTACCGGCAGCATCGGTCGCCGTGCAGGTCACCGTCGTCGTCCCCAACGAAAATATGCTCCCCGACGCCGGATCACACACTACCGTGGGCGTCGGATCACAATTGTCCGCAGCCGTCGCCGTGAACGTCACCACCGCTCCATCCGGACTGGTGCACTCCACCACCATGTCCCCCGGACAACTGATCGCCGGCGGCACGCTATCCGCACTGGTGCACGCGGCGGCTTCAAAAGCACCGATGTCGCAGAGAGCCGTACCATCGCCATCCCCATCGATCGGCCGAATAACGCCTCGCTGATCGGTCACTTCACAGGCCGGATTCCCGGCATCGATGGCTGGACTGTTGGGCTTCAATGCGTGTGTCTGTGTGGGACCGCCGTTGTCCCCGAGCGGCTCGAGTAGTGGGTCGGTATTGTTCATGTCCCCGGTATTGCTGAGGTTGCAGCTTCCATCGGTCGAAATGTTATATCCCAGCGAGATGATAAGGCCGCTGCAGTTTCCCCCCTGACTGCTAGTAATGATGCTGTTGTTCACGTTCACCAGGCCCGAGCCATTCCTGATGCCACCACCGAGGCCAGCGCGGTTTCCCGACAGCGTACTGCTGTTCACGTTCACCAGGCCCGAGCCATTCCTGATGCCACCACCGAGGCCAGCGCGGTTTCCCGACAGCGTACTGTTCGTCACGTTCACCGCGCCCGAAGAATTCCAAATGCCGCCACCTCTATCAGCGCCGTTTCCCGACAGCGTACTGTTGGTCACGTTCACCGCGCCCGAGAAATTCCAAACGCCACCACCCTCGATGGTCGTGTTGTTCGACAGCGTGCTCTGGTTCACCGTCACTGTGCCCGAGTCATTGAAAATGCCGCCGCCGTTGCCGGAGGTGTTATTATCCGACAGCGTACTGTTGGTCACGTTCACCGCGCCCGAGGAATTCCAAATGCCGCCGCCATCGAACCCGACAGAGTTATTCGATACCGTGCTCTGGTTCACCGCCACTGTGCCCGAGTCATTGAAAATGCCGCCGCCGCTACTGGCGGAGTTGTTCGACACCGTGCTCCAGCTCACCGTCATCGTGCCCGAGCTATTCCTGATGCCGCCACCTTTGAAGGAGCTACTCCCACCTCCACGCTTGATCGTCATCCCATTGAAGGTGACGCTGATTCTCCCGGCAGAGGGCGGGATATCGAACACCCGATCAAGGCTCGACGACGTCCCCGCCTGAATAATGGTGCTCGCCTGCCCTGCCCCCATGATCGTCACCCCGTCGGTGACGTCCAAATCGCCGCTGGCCGCCGCATCCTCGCCCATGCCGTGGAGGGCCAGCGTGTACGTTCCTGCCGGCACCATGATCATGTCCGCCCCCATACTGCTGTTGGCCGCAATGATCGCCTCCCGCAAGCTACAGTCGGCATCACATACACCGTCAGCCGTATCCGCCGTCTTGGTCACCGTGAACGTGCTCAGCGGCAGCGACAATGCCACCGCCGGCTCCACCTCCCCCTCCCCCATCACCACCACATCCTCCTGCCCATCATAATTCAACGACATCGACACCACGGCCACCGGCGCCCGCACCACATCGAGCGACACCCACACCTCTGATCTCTGATCTCCAACCCCCGACTCCGCGCCCAGCATCAGGATGTGCACCTGATGGCCGCTCGAATCCAAAATCACCAGATCATCGCCGGACCGACTCGACAGCCGCGCCACCATCGCCGGCTGCCTGACGACCCCATCCGACCGCGCCGACGCTGGCAGCGAATGCCGAACCACCACCTCCCATGCCACCGCCTCTCGGCCAGTCGCCTCATCGGCCACGCCATGCCACCGCTCATCCCTCAGGCGCTCCCGCACCGCCGCCCACCGCCGCACCAGCTCCTCCTCTCGCACCCGCAACTCTGCCTCACTCCACGGCCGCCGATCCACCCCCTTTGCCTCCAACACCAGCACTTGCCCCGCCTCCCCCACTACCGCCAGCTCTGCCCGCTGCTCCCGATCCCACACAAAATCCCCTACCGCCACTGTCCGAACCCTCACCGGCACATCCACCCGCTCCACCCGCGACCAACCCGGATCCAATGACTGAGCCTCGATCCCGGAAGCCGTCTCCCACCCTGGGATGATCACCAACTCCTCTCCCGCCACCACCGCCATGTCCACCAACTCATCGCCATCCAATCGCCCCAGCGCCAGCGCCCGCGCCTCACCCGGCAGCGCAAACACCGTCGGCTGTCCGACACTCCCCACTGGGGCATCCCCGCCATTACCGACCAGACGGTCGGTTCCCAGAACCCCCAACCTTCCGCCCGACAGCACTCCCGATGCCCAGCCGAGTATCACGACCTGCGGCCCCTCTGCCCCATCGAGCCCAACCCCGATGTCGGCCCGTCCATCCCGCCGATTCATCTGCCCCACCACCAGCGCGGTTATCCTGCCCGGCAGCTTCACAGACTGTGCACCCCCCAACCCGTCGGCGCGCCCGGCCAAAAGATAGAGAACGCTCCCCCCACGCGCCGCCGTCACCACATCGGCCCGTCCATCTCCATCCACATCCCCCACACCCAAATACCCCACCGCCTCGGGGACCTCATACACCCGCACCGGCCCCACAAACGGCGGCTCAGCAAATGTGCCCACCCTGATCTGGAGAAACGTCTCCTCCGGCCTCGGATACCGACACCGACGGTTGCCCCGATGCAGCGTGATCATCCCCCGCCCCCCAAGGGCGTACCCGGCAATGAGATCTGCCACCCCATCACCATCGATATCACCCGCAGCCAGCGCCACCCCCCGCGCCTCCCCGGCCTTCAATGCCGCCACCAGCGCCGCCGGCCCGGCATAGACCGCTGACACCACTCGTCCGTCCTGCAAGTTGAGCCACGGACGCCCTCGCCCCGCCGCCCGCACCACCACCTCGGCCGACCGCCACACGGAGACGGCTTCCCCTCCGGCGCTCACCCGCGGGGAATCCATCACCACCCCGGCTAAAACGCCTCCCAGGACCAGCAGTCCAATCCCCACTACCTGCCCCATCTGACGGGTCATCGCTCTCTTCATGATTCCTCCTCATCCTCGGTGGCTTGAAGCCAGAAGCCACCGGACGGTGAAGATTTTTCAGCTTATGCCGCTCTTCTTTTGGCGCAACATGAAGAGACGGCCGGGACATCATAGCTCGACACCTGACGCCTCCACGCAGACGAGCGGCGGGGCTTCTGGAGGAGTCATGTCCATCGCCGTGTGCTGGGAACGGCCGGAGCCCAGAGTTCAACACTTCCGGTCCCCGGTCCGACAAAGCCACGTGCCCATCCCGCCATTAGTCATGCGAATCTGTGGGCTATTCTCACTTCCCTCACGGACACGGCCCATTGTCATCAATGTCCCGATCCACAATCCTGCCCAATCCTCGCCCTCGCGCCGTCGTCAACCGCGCCGTCCCCGTTCGCCGCACCAACGACACTCCACCCTGCAACACCTCCCCACCAACTCCCCGACCCCGGAAATTGATCACCACCCCACTCACACTCAGCGTCACCGTCCCTTGCACCACGCTCCCATCGCTCAACCGCCACTGAAACCGCCCACTGCACGGGAACAACCGCACACAATTGCCGCTCCGCTCATCCTGGAGCACCAGCACATCATTGACACTGACATTGACCGTATCGGTGTCGGTCGCCCCACAGGGATCGGTCACCGTCAGCTCGAACACCAGCACGTCGCAGAGGCCGTCGCCCACCTCAGGCGCCGTGAAACTCGGATTCGGTGTCGTCGCCCCGGTCAACACCACCGCCGGCCCGGCCACCTGCACCCACTGGAACGTGAGCGGCTGCCCCGCATCCGGATCATGGCTCCCACTGCCATCCAGCGTCACCATCGCTCCCTCATCCACCTCCTGATCCACTCCGGCATCGGCCACCGGCCCAGTGTTGACCACCGTCACCGTCACCGTGCAACTGGAACTGTTGCCCGCCGCATCCGTCGCCGTGAACGTGATCG
>JALSQX010000081.1 GCA_026985075.1 Blastocatellia bacterium
CCATAATTATTTGACAAAATAATTGACCGCCTTGTATAAGGCCCTCATGCCAAGTTTGTCTCGGGAGTCTCAGGTGGATTTGTCGGTGACGCCGTTCTATCACTGCATCTCGCGGTGCGTTCGGCGTGCGTTTCTGTGCGGAGAGGATAATTTCTCTGGGCAGAATTTCGATCATCGCAAGGGCTGGTTCATCGAGCGGCTGCGGGTGGCGACCGATGCGTTTGCCATCGATGTATGCGCGTATGCGGTGATGTCCAATCACTTTCACGTGGTCTTGCGCGTCGATGAAGAGCGGGCGGCCCGGCTCAGCAATGAGGCGGTGCTTCGCCGCACGGCCAAGCTGTTCCCGTTTGTCGCCCAGTCGGTTCGTGCGCTTGCGGATGCAGCGCAACAAAAGCAGCTGGCGGTGCTTCGTTCGCGGCTCACCGATATCAGCTGGTTCATGCGAGTTATCAATGAGCATGTCGCTCGTCGCGCCAACCAGGAAGACGGTTGCACGGGGCGTTTTTGGGAGGGTCGGTTCAAAAGTCAGGCGCTTCTCGATGAGGCCGCGCTCTATACCTGCATGAGCTATGTCGACCTCAATCCCGTTCGAGCGGGAATGGCCGATACGCTCGAGGGCTCCGAGTACACCTCCATTGCTCAGCGCCTCCGCGAGCAGGCGCTGAGCCCAGGCGCGCGAGCCCACAGCGTGCGCTCAGGACGGCGGAAGGGAGCGACCGGGGCCCATCGGGGGGGCAAACCAATCGCCCTCGCGCCGCTGCGGGCGGAACGGCGAGGACGCTCTCGCCCAGCCCTTGAAATGCGCTTCGATGATTATCGAGAACTCCTCGAGTGGACCGGCCGCGCCGCGGGTTCCAAACCCGGTGGAACATTGCGTGACGAGACGCGCGACGAGACGCGCGATGAGAATCGCGAGAGGGATGACGAGAGTAGCGATAGCAAAAGCAAAAGAGAGAGCGGCGATATGCCCGCGCTGCTCACTCGGCTATCCATCAACCCGGCCGCGTGGTTGCGCACCATGACCCAGCAAGGACTTGCCACTGGAACCAGCTTGGGTACCGAGCGCAGCATGAACGAGGCCGCCAAGCGCCGAGGGAAGCGTTGGCTCAAAGGCAAGCGCGCTGCCAAGGCACTGTTTGGCAACGCCCTGTTCCGCAACGCTCTAGACAGCAACGCCGCTTAAGTCTTCTCGCCAAGCTCTCTTCTCGCCGAGATCTTACCCTGCGCAAAAGGTCCGTGCGTTGCGCCCTGGTGCGCATTCGTGCGCGGAGGCGCTGACCACGAAGATCTCCTCTCACCTTGATCGTGAGACGCCTCTTTGATCCGTGGAATCCTCTTGGATCGGAGGTCTTGGTCGCATTCGTTCGCTTGACAAATTGATTCAGCCACAGCTGAGCTGCAGCAGTTGGAGAGAATAATCACTGTCAATTAAAATGGATGTCTATTTATTAGCTCAGCTGAGCTGCAGCAGTTGGAGAGAATAATCACTGTCAATTAAAATGGATGTCTATTTATTAGACTATCTTTTCGCCG
>JALSQX010000082.1 GCA_026985075.1 Blastocatellia bacterium
TGACGCGGCCCCTTGCGTGGGTGTAAACCATGGACCAAGGCGTCTGTCGATCTTCCCTGCCAGGTCGAGAGACAGAACCGCAGTTCTCGACTTGATCGATGGAACGGCGATCATCGCGGCATGGGGGCGTAACGATGTGGTGCTCTAGTCGAAGCTCGATCCATGTCATATGGGTCTGTGCCGGTGTCGCCCTGTTGGGGGTGTTCACGGGCGCGGACGTTCATGGGCAGGTGCTGGGTCCGATGATCTGGCAGGCGAATCCGTTCGCATCCCTCGTGGAGTTGGGCCGAGAAATGAAAGTTGTGGGTGATTTGGATTCCGACGGTGTGTCGGACGTGATGATCGGAACCCGTCAACCAGTCGTCATTTCGGCACCGCCCGGGCCTTACTCTCAGGAGCTGAGAGTCGTGTCTGGGGCCACGGGGTCGATCCTCTTTCAGTGGTTCAGCGCTAGCGCGATCACCTCACCTCCGACGACGTGGTATGTAGAGCCCGGCACTGGGCTCCAAGATCAAAATCTCGACGGCATTCCGGACATTCTGCTTTATCGCTATGAGTGTCAGAGTGCCGTTGCCACGAATCTCTCGACGGAGATCCGCAGTGGGGCCGACGGCACTCTCATCACAATGATGAGCGGGCTCCCCTTCGGGACGCCCGTCGCGGGCGTGGCGGACTACGACGGCGACGGCAAGGGCGATGTCCTCGGTGCATTCTGCAATCCACCGCTGTGCGCGCAGACGGGGATTTGGATTGTCTCCTCGGCGACGGCTCAGGTGATCTGGCAGGTCACCAACCCGAGCGGGATCAACTTCAGTGCATTCGGCCAATCCGTCGCGGTGATGGGGGACGTGGATGGGGATGGCTGGGACGATTTCGTGGTGGGGGAACCTGGGTCGAGTTCAACCTATCCGTCCTGGTTGCAAGGTAACGTCTACGTCATCTCCGGCAATTCGGGCCAGGTCCTCATCCAGGTGAGCGGTCAGACGGCGAATGATCGGTTGGGCGCCCACGTGGCCGCGGCGGGGGACATGGACGGCGATGGAATCCCCGATTTCGCTGCAACCACAAGCATGGCTGGGATGGCTGACGACCACATTCGGGTGTTTTCTGGCGCGACCGGAGTGATTGTTCATGACGTCACGTTGCCCGCCACGACGACGAGTTTTTTCGCTCTCGCGGGAGAGATGGATGGAGGTGAAGATGTTGACGGAGACTCCGTTTCCGACCTCATCGTGTCGGCACCAGCTGCCAGCGTAGATGGCACAAACCTGGGTGCCGGGGCCATCTACGTACTCTCAGGAGCCACGGGTCAACTGACCCTCCTTGCCACGGGAGACGCCTTCAGTGGGAATTACGGCCTCGGTTATCGGGTTGGTTTGATCGGGGATGCCACGGGTGACGGTTTGGCCGACATCGTGGCGAGCGCACCCAACCAGGGCATGTTCAACGGTTCCGGAACCCCAGGCTTCGTGCGGGCCTACGCCGGGCAGCCGTGGACGAGTGATGCGGCCCGGGCGGGGAACGTGAATGCC
>JALSQX010000083.1 GCA_026985075.1 Blastocatellia bacterium
AGCCGGCGGGCTACAAGGTCTTGTTCGATCTGCTCAAACAGTTGCCCCGCCACACCCCCATTGCCGAAGTCGCCTATGACTTTGATCCCCGCCGCCAGGGCCACAGCAAACTCTCGCCCCGCATCGTCGGCCTCTTCCTCCGCTCCCTCTTCTGGTGAGTGAAGGAGTAGCATCGACTCTATGGAGCTCTGGTTCCGGCCCAATACCCCGCCCCCCTGTCCCCTCATGCGACGGGGATGTCACGGTGCGAAGCGGTATATGGCAAAGGAATCTGCGAGAAATTTTGCTCAGGATCGGCCACCTGGCATTGAGTTGGCCGCACTCTCCAATGGGAGTCGAACGTGTCGACTCAGAAGGGAAAACGGGGAGAATGGGAGAATGGAGCGATGAATCAATTCGAGATTTGGAAACGACCCTCCACTCCCCCATCTTTCCACTGGACCACCCTCTCACTCGCGCTGCGAGTGTCCACCGCACCAACGGATGATCTGGTGGGCGTCGACATCACGAGACGCCCCCACTCCATCCCATCCCTTGAACTCTGGTCCTCGAATCTCAGAGTTTCATCGCCTCACCCATCCTCCCGTTCATTCCCCTATTCCCTCACCGCATTGAGAGCTCGCGAAGGTGGCGTCGTCCGACGCGCGTCCTCTGATGTTCTGAGCAACTTCGTCACAGGACCACGCCGACTTCACCAATCGACGCTCAGTGGGGCTGTATGGCGACAGGGCATTCCTCAACTCTCAATCGATCTCGGCCGGGAGGCTATGGAGAAGGGCTCCACCCCCTTTGTCTTGTCCGGCCTCTCTTCGCGACTCCCGGCCGAGATCAGGCTGTGACCCCATCGTTCCGCTCCCGGGAACGTCATCGACCATTGGATCGCATGTATTTTTCTCGCGTCCCATTCCTCTATACAAACGTGGAGGCACAATCTGCTCACGTTTTACCAATCCATGGAGAAACAGGTGGTCCATCCCAATGGAAGGGAGCGAATGCCGCTTGTCAGGCCCGATGGGCGACATTAGAATCCAAGATGTGCCCATCATCCTGAAGCGAAGGGCTACCGATCAGGGAGGCCTATGGAATCGATGTCGGTGAGTAAACCGAATGCTTGGATCGCCAGCGTGAAGGCCTGGGGGCTGAGTCGATCTCGTCTGGAGTGGGTGCTCCATGGGATGCTCGCGCTCGCCTTTTCCGGGTTGCTGTTAGCTTACATCCAGTTTGCCGGCCCTAATTTACCGGGTCTGGACGGCTTTTATCATATCAAGATGGCCTATTTGATTCGCGAACAGGGCATCCCGGTGAAGTTCCCTTGGTTGAAGTTCACCATCCTGGATGAAGCGGGATATACCGATCACCATTTGCTGCTGCACCTCTTTCAAGTCCCCTTCACATATCTGAGTGACGATCTCCGATTGGCGGCGAAAGTGGCCCCCGTCGTCCTGGCGGCCATTACGTTCACCGCCTTTTATCTCATCATCTGGCGATATGGCATCCGGTATCCATTTTTCTGGCTGATGCTCCTCTTTGCCTCCTCGAGTCCGTTCTTATACCGCATGAATATGGCTCGAGGTCAAAGCTTCAGTCTCGCCTTACAGCTCATCGCCTTCCACTTCGTCATGGAGCGGAAGGCACTGGCGCTGGCGATCCTGGCCGCAGTTTTCGTCTGGGCCTATAATGGATTTCCCATCCTCATCCCACTGGTCTTGTTCGGCGTGGTGGCCCATTATCTGGCTGAACGTCGGATCGAATATAAGCTGGTCATCGGCGTCGGCGTGGGCATCGTCATCGGCCTTGTCCTTCATCCCTATTTCCCTCGCGATGTGCTGTTCATTTGGAACCATATCGTTCCCAAGCTCTTCGCCACCAAGTATGCGACGTCGGTAGGGCGGGAATGGTATCCGTACAACTCCTGGATCTTTTTCACGCTGTCCTTAGTCGCCCATCTCGCTTATTTGGGTGCCTTGCTCATCACCAATCGAGAGGAATTGAAGCAGGACAAGCCGCGTCTGTTTTGGCTCCTGATGTCGACGATGTATTTCGTGCTCCTATTGAAGTCGCGTCGCTTCGTCGAATATTTCCCACCGGCGGCCATCATGTTTCTGGCGTTCTCCGTCCGCCCCTGGCTGCAGCGGATGGATCTCACTCAACTTTTGCGTACCGAGCGACGGATCATCGGCGCGATTGTCGTCAGTCTCCTCGTCATACTCGCCATGCAGAGGACGATTCACGACGTCCGGGAAGACATCCGCAACCGTCCGCCGGTGGATATGTGGAAAGGCGGCGCTGAGTGGTTGGCTCGACACACGCCGCCCGGGTCGACCGTCTTTCACACCGACTGGGACGATTTCCCGATGCTCTTTTACTACAACACGCACAACACGTACCTGGTGGGGCTCGATCCCGATTTCATGCGATTGAAGGACGAAAAACTCTTTCGCCGCTGGGAAGCGATCACCCGAGGGAAGGTCGCGCATCCCGAGGATACCATTCTCCATACGTTCGGCTGTCAATACGTTATCACGGACAATAAACACCGTCGTTTCATCTCCATTGCCAATCGCAGTCCGCGCATGAAGAAAGTTTATTCGGATCGATATACAACCGTCTATCGCGTCCTGGAGAAATCGCGCTCCACGTCCTAACAGAGTGACACCTGATGAGCACGCGCGACAGATGAGACCGGACGATTTTCATCGCCCTCTGACCTGGGTTGTGAAAAATGGCGCTTTCTGGATGGCCATCGGGCTCGGGCTTCTCATCTTCTGCGGCTGGACCCTCTATTATCGATCGCGCGGCGATTATAATTTGCTCGACCATCTTTCTGAGGCTCGCGTTCACCTGAAACGGGGGGAGAACGAGATCCCCTTCACTCGCTGGATCCGCCAACAATGGTTTCCCGCCGCTCATCGTCCCCGATGGAATCGCGTCGGGCGAACGACGGCGACATTGGCGGGGCTGACTCGAGAGGTCATCTGGGCTCATCCGGTGAGGCATGCCGCCCTAGTCATCGAGTATCCCCATGTCCCCTGGTCCGATGAACTCGTGCTCCAGTATGGATTGACCGACTGGGCCGTCCGATTGAAGCGCGGAGCTGATGTCATCGTCCACGTGGAACTGGAGGATGGTCCGACGCTCACGCTCGTGCAACCGAATCGACCGGGATGGAACGAGAAAGTCATCCCGACCGAATCCCTTCGTGGACGCTCAGGGCGATTACGGTTGGTCATCACGACGGAGAGAGACACTCGCCGTCACTTTTGCTTCAACGGGTTCACGCGAAAGCGGCGCGCCGCCTGGGTGAGGGAATCGCTGGCCAACCTCCGTCGGCCGGGAAGCGCGATAGAAAAATTCGGCGCCGCCGGCACGGTCGTCGCCATTTTCCTGCTCTTGTTGATCCCGGCGTACCTCTTTTTCTCGCGACATCGTCGTCTGGGCGTGACCGAGAAGGCGAGCTGGACGCTCATCGCATTATGGATGGCGGCGTTCATGACCTCTGCGCTGATAGCGGGTCATCGGTTGTTCATGCACTCCCCTGCTCCTCATCACATTTACCAAGCCGAGGCTTTTCTGCAGGGACGCCTCTCCCTGCCCGTGGAACCGCCCAATCGCACCGAGTGGGTGGAGCGGCGAGGAAAGATGTATGTGGCCATGCTCCCCACGCCGGCCTGGCTCGTCGCTCCAGCAGTCGCGCTCACCGGGTTGACGACCAGCGATGTGTTGTTCGGCGTGGTATTGGCTGCTGGCAACGTCGTTTTGTTCTACATTCTCCTGCAGGCGCTGGCTATCCGTCGTCTCTGCCTGTTGAATGCGAGAGAGCGATATTGGCTGGTGGCGCTGTTCGCCGTGGGAACGATTCACCTGGCTTGTTCGAAAGTCGGCGGAGCATGGTTCAACTCCCATCTTGCCGCGGTGATGATGGGTTTGCTCTTTGTGCTCTCGATCGTCGTCCGCTGGCACCCAGCGTGGAGTGGCTTGTTTCTCATACTCGGTGCGCTCGCTCGCTTGCCCATCATCTTTTATTTCCCCCTCCTGGCCATAGGACTGCTCGAGCCTCAAGAAGATGGTCATCCCTTAGTGGATGATCCGACGACGTTGAAACGGTGGCTGAAGCAGGTGGCGTTGCCCATTGCTTCACTCGGTGGCCTCATGATGCTCATGAATCTCATTCGATTTGGAGACCCCTTCTGGTTTCCTCCAGAGCCATCCCACGCTGCGGAGGTGAGGGAATATGGGTGGTTTCATCTTCACTACTTGGTGAGGAATGGTCGCCTCGCCTTCCTGCAGCCGCCGGAGTTCGTCGCCGCTTTTCCCTTTGTGAGATTCCACCTCCAAGGGATGTCCATCTTCTTCACCACGCCAGCCTGGCTGGGCGTCTTCCGGTTGCGACGCGACATGCCCTATAAAGGACTCTGGGTGCTGACGACGGCGCTGGTGATCATCTCTACCCTCGCTTACGTGGGAACCGGCGGACGTCAATTCGGCTATCGGTATAGTTTGGACTACACGCCGTTATTGCTCCTCCTCCTGGCTCAGGGACGAACGCGATTGGGCGGCGTCATGAAAGCGCTCATCGTCCTCTCCATTCTCATCAATCTGGCCGGCGCCATGTGGTTCACGCCGTGGTGACGTTGGTGGGGTAACGGCTGCCGCGATAATAGGGGAACGCCAAGCGTCTCGAACAGGGAATCTCACCGACAGTCTTGAGCCTCCTCTCCATGCTCCTCAGCGGCGATGGGAGACCGCTCGGGCCATCGGTCCTGCCCAGCCCGAACAGGTCCTCCCATCGTTCGTAAGGCGGTATGGGAGGGTCTACTACGGAGGTGTAATGGGCATGAGGAGGACGTCCACTGCCCATCACCGCAGTGTGGTGGTCGGTTCATCGCCTCGAACGTGATCGCCGCTGAGGATGTCGTCATCGGTACTCCCGGATCTCTTCATTCTGACTCATACACTATTTTCGTGAGCCTCATGGCTCTCGCATCCATGCTTCTTCCACCCCAATCCCCTTGACGCTGCGCCGAGCTATCAGAACTCCTGAGCCGAGCGGCACGGAAGCGCTCACCGCCGTCGAGCTGGCGTGACACTCCGGTCGATGTTGCGGGCGAAGACGCGATGTGCTTCCATCAGGTCGGCTCAACATGCCCATCATTCAACACCTCCTATTAAAAATGACCCCTCCACATAGAGTAGAGGCGCGCGCGGGCCAAAAAATACATAAAATTTGCTCTCGATTCATTTCGACGGAAGGCGGACTCATCCGAAGAGACCCCCGAACGGGGGGCACCAAACGGCCGAAGCTCACCCCATGAAGCATATTGTCCATCGAGTCGCGATGAAGCGACTTCCCCTCGACGTCCGGTGGAGTACAAAAGAACTGGCGGCGATGCTGAGGCCCCGCCTCCGATGCCAACGGCGCGCCCCCGATGGCGATTCAGGTTCTCATCAACTCTCGATGCGTCTCGCTGCGGAATCTGCCTTGTCACAACTCTATCCAAGTCTGTAAAATCGGGCGCGGTATGTATCGTCCACGCTTTTGCCAGGAATGTGGAACGTCCATCGAACGGGAGCGATGGCGGCCGTGGCACGGTCTGGGATTCTGTGAGCGCTGTGCGCCGGTATTGTACGCTCATTGGTGGAGACGAACATTACTGCTCATCATCTTGGGCATCACGATTGGCTTCGCTCTCGGCAGTTGGGCAGCCGTTCGGCGACCGGTGCCCGCCCCTCCGCTGCAGATCGAATCCCAACCGGCTCCGTCCTCAAAGGAGATAAAACCGAAATCGCGCCCGCTGCCGGCGCGCCCCGCGCCTTTGGCCGCCTCGCTCACGCCGGCGGATCTGGATCGCGACCCGGGAGCGAAATCGGCGAGCATCTGTGGCGCGCCCACCAAAGACGGCACGCCCTGCCAGCGTCGGGTCAAAGGTGGCGGGCGCTGCTGGCAGCATCGGCAACGGTGAACCGGATTATCGGGCGTGGTGCTCGGGTGACGGTCTGTGAGGAGTTCTCTGTATGGGCCTGGCCGATGCTGTTGATGGTTCAACCATGTTGCGCGAAAAAAAACCGACGCTTACAATTCATCGCTCACAAGAGCATGGCCAATCGCATCGAGAACGCTGAACAGGAGGAATCATGTCGAAGCGCCATCACCGCCTCGCTTTGCTTCTACTTCTTCTGCTCATCTGTTCATCGGGAGTTCACTCTCAGTCGAACGCCGATGATGCGGCAGCGCGCCTCATTGGCGAAATTCTCACTCATGGGGAAGCCTTCCAGAATCTGCGCTATCTCGTCGACGAGATCGGCGCGCGGTTGACCGGCACTCCGGCGTGCGCCCGGGCCGAAGCCTGGACGGCGGAGAAGTTCAAGGCATATGGACTCAGCAATGTCCATCGCGAGGAGTACACGTTATTTGCCGGTTGGCGGCGCGGTCGGGCGTACGCCGAGGTCGTCGAGCCGGTATCCCGGACATTGTCCATCGCCTCATTCACCTGGGTCCCTTCGACGCCGGAGGGAGGACTCACGACGCGCGTGGTGGACATTCACCGGGGCACAAAAGAAGATGTTGCGCGAGCCACGTCTCGCCTTCGTGGCGCGATCGCTTTGACCATCGCCGAAGGCGAGACACTGGAAGATCTCCTGGAGAGTTTCTACCGTATTCCGGCGCTGGTCCGCGAGTTGACCACTGCGGGAACGCGAGCGCTCGTCGTGGCCTCTCAGAAGCCATATAAGCTACTGGACACGGCGCCCGTCTTCTGGAATGAAGTGAGTCCGATACCGGTCGTCTCCATGGCCAAGGAAGATGCTCTCTTCCTTCGTCGATTGATCGAGCATCACGGTGCGGTGCGCCTGCGCTTACAGGTCGAGAATCGCCTGACGGGGCCGGTGAAAGCGACCAATGTGGTGGCCGAGATTCCCGGGCGAGAGCGTCCCGAAGAGGTCGTCCTCGTTGGCGCACATCTGGATTCCAATGATCTCGGCCCGTGCGCTACGGATAATGGCACGGGAGTGACCGCCGTCATGGAGGCGGCGCGCGCACTGGTCAAACTCGGCCTCCGACCGCGACGCACGATTCGATTCGTCCTGTTCACCGGGGAGGAGCAAGGCATCCTGGGATCGAAGGCCTATGTGGACGCGCACGCCGATGAACTGGATCATATCGTGGCCAACCTCATCATGGACATCGGCGCTGGCCGCGCCCAGGGATTCTACTCGATGGGACGGCCCGAGTTGGAAGCGGCCATCCGACGGGTGACGGCGCCGCTCATCCCGCACGGCGTGAGGCACATCTCGACCGAGGCTTTCGCCGGCACGGACAATCTCTTCTTCCTCCTCCAGGGCGTGCCCAATCTGGTCATGATGCAGGACCCGCTCGATTATTTCACCATCCATCACTCGACGCCGGACACGCTGGACAAAGTGAACCCGGGCGATCTGCTCTTCAATGCGGCAGTGCTGGCGGTGACGGCCTATAACATCGCCGAGCAGCCGGAGCGCTTCGGTCGTCGCCTCTCGCCCGAAGAAGTGAAGAAGCTCGCCGCCGACTCTGGTCTGGCGCGACAACTGAGAGCTGTGGGCATCTGGAAATGAGTACTGGCGGAGGCGTCTACACGTTCTCGATCTTCACTGGCTCGACCGCATCGGCGAGGGGGAAATCGAGGATCTTGGAGTAGAAGTATAACTCGGCGTCCAGCGAGCGCTTGATATTCTCGGCGCGACGAAACCCGTGCTGTTCACCCTCGAACGGCACATAAGCCACCGGCACCCCTTTCCGGCGCAGCGCCTGGACCATCCGTTCGGCTTGATTCGGCGGGACGACCCGATCCTCAAGCCCCTGGAAGAGGATGACCGGACAAGACAGTCGCTCGGTGAAATGAATGGGCGAGCGGGCGCGATAGACGTCGCGGCGCTCCGGATAGGGGCCAACCAGTCGATCCAGATAATGCGCTTCAAACTTATGCGTCTCTTTGGCCAGCGCTTCCAGATCGCTCACGCCATAGTAACTGGCGCCGACCCGAAAGAGATCGTGGAAGGTGAGCGCACAGAGCGTCGTGTAGCCGCCGGCGCTGCCACCTCGAATGCCCAATCGCTCAGCATCGACCCATCCGCGCCCGACCAGATAGCGCGCACCATTCAAACAGTCATCGACATCGACGAGGCCCCATCGACCATGGAGCCGTTCACGATAGGCCCGACCATAACCGGTACTGCCGCCATAATTGACGTCGAGGACGGCCAGTCCTCGGCTGGTCCAGTACTGGATTTCCAAGTTGAACGCCGTGGAAGCGGCACTGGTCGGTCCGCCGTGGGTTCTGACGAGCAATGGTGGACGCTCTCCCGGTGGCCCCACATAGTCGCGATTTCGCGGAGGGTAGAAGAATCCATAGGCCGTCAAGCCCCGCTCGGTAGGGAAAGCGATCGGCTGGGGGATTGAAATGTAGTCTGGATCAATATCAACTCCAGTTGAACGCCGCAATATTTCCAGTCGTCCCGTCTCCACGTCGAGTTGAACGATGGCGGCAGGTTGGGAGGGTGAGCTGGCCGCGAATACGGCTCGCCCTGGCCCCGCCCGAAGGCTCCAGATGTCCGTGTACGGCGTCCGGACGGGCTCCAGTTCACGGGTCACCGTGTCCAAGATGGCCAGTCGCCAGAGACCGCGCTCAGTGTAGGCGCAGAGGATCTGCCGGTCCGAGATGAAGCCGTAAGTGGACATGCCGAATACCCATTGTGGACGACCAAACTCGGCCTCCATCTCACACATCGGTTCCACCCGCCCATCGCGCCAGCGATACAGATTCCACCAGCCGGTGCGATCGGAAACGAAATACAATATTCCGTCCGGCGACCATTCCGGTTGGAAAATCGATTCGCTGGCGCCACCGGCGATACACTGACGGATGCCGAGCATGCCGTCGGCTCTCACCTCGCCGACCCACAACTCGGTCCCATCCCAGGGCATATTGGGATGATTCCAGGCCAGCCACGCCAACCGGCGGCCATCCGGACTGAGGCGCGGCGAGGAGTAAAAATCATGACCGGAGGCGAGAATCCGCGTCCCCTCATTCCCATCCAGATCGATGCTCACCAAGGCGTTCACCGGCTCGCGATCGCTCTGAGTGTGATCTTCGCGCACGCCGATCATTCGATGGCGTCGACGATCGATGACGCCATCGGCATACCGCATGCCGAGATCCGAGGTGAGCGGTCGCGGTCGGGCGCGACCATCCTGACGATAGAGCTGCTGATCGGCGAAGTTGGAAAAAACGATCATTCCATCGGCGACGGCGAAGGCGCCACCACCATACTCGTGGACCCGCGTGCGCGCGTTCATGTCGGGCGGCGTCACGTCGGTCGCCTTTCCATCCGGCGTTCGACGCACGATGACGCTCCGTCCACCCTCGGCGGGACGCACTTCGACCCAATAAATGTCGTCGCCATCCGAGAGGATTTGCTCCAGTCCGATCGTCTCAGAGACGATGAGATCCGTGGTGATGGGCGATGCCCACGAGCCGTAAGGGGCCACGCGAGGTTGTCTCATAGCGGTCACCCTCCCGAGTGATCAGGGTTCTTCATCCAGCTCGATGTAGATGCGTTTATTGATTCGTCCCTTGCTGCGATAATCGGCGATGCGCACGCGACCCACCTCGCGAGTATTAGCCACGTGCGTGCCGCCATCGGCCTGAAGATCAAGCCCCACGATGTCCACGACGCGGACCTCAGTGATATCTTCGGGCAGCAAGTTGACCTTAGTGCGAATGAGATCGGGGATCTGAAAGGCCTCGGCGCGAGGCAATATCTTCACGCGCACCTGGCGGCCTCGCTCGATCTCGGCGTTGACGTTCCGTTCGATCTCGTCGATCAATTCCCGCCGTAAACCCTCGAATTCGAAATCGAGACGACCGCGAAGCGGCTCCATATGACTCCCGGTCACCAGTGCGCGGTAATCGCGCCAGACGACGCCACAGACGACGTGGAGCGCCGTGTGTGTGCGCATCAATTGATACCGGCGCAGCCAATCCAATTGTCCGGTGACCGTGGTTCCCACCGTCGGCGGTGGACCCTCGACCCAATGCCACACCTGCTGGCCTCGCCGTTTCACTCTGGTGACCGGCAGCGTGTGATCGTCGACGACCAGTTGACCGACATCGTGAGGCTGCCCGCCGCCACCGGGATAAAAAGCCGTTCGATCCAGGCAGACGGCCCGTTCTGCTTCATCGACATCGGTCACCCGGGCGTTGAATGTCTTCACGTAACTGTCGGTGAGAAAGAGGAGTTCGGTCATTGCTCTGTCTCCTTTCTACACCGTTGAGGATACCAGGTTCATCCCCCCAACGTCGATTGCGACATTCATGTGATGGTTAACTTGAAAACAGAGAGCCCGTTCTGGTAGATTTTAGGCTTGTCCGGAGCGAGTCTCGGTGAACAGGATGAGCATATACTCGCACCCCTGTCTCTGGAGGTGTGAGATTGATGGGAGAATGGGGTATGGGAGAGCATGTCATTAAGATGTACAGTACGCCGTGGTGTCCAGATTGTCATCGAGCCAAGCAATTCCTCCAAGAGCATGGTATCGCCTACGAAGAAATCAATATCGATGAGCATCCTGAGGCGGCGGCCTTGGTCATCGAACAAAACGGAGGCAAACGCCGCGTGCCCACATTCTTGATTGGAGGGCGATACTACGGTAATCCGCCACTCGGTGAGCTGGCCAAGCTCCTGGGTATCCTAGAGAGCGAGGACGGCCACGGCCGAACCTCTCCCGGAGCCTGATCGGAGCGCATCGGTTCCGGATTCAAAGGCGAAAAAACGAAGGAGAGCACCATGATCGGAGAAGGAACGTACACCGAGAGCGAGACGCCGGATTTGTCGGCCTTCGAAGGCATCGACTTCTCTCAGGCGGAGCACCGCCCGGTCGTCATCATCGGGACGGGCCCGGCGGGCCTGACGGCAGCTCTGTATACGGCCCGCGCCAACCTGAATCCGCTGGTGTGGAAAGGGCCAGAGCCCGGTGGACAGCTCGTCACCACCACCGAGGTGGAAAATTATCCGGGATTCCCCGATGGGATTCTCGGCCCCGAATTGATGCAGCTTTTCGAAAAACAAGCGGCGCGATTCGGCGCCGATTTGCGATTCGGCACGGTGACCGCTGTCGATTTCTCCAAGCGGCCGTTCCGCCTGCTGGTCGACGGGAAAATCCCCATCCTCGCCGACGCCGTGATCATCGCCACCGGCGCATCGGCCAAGTACCTCGGGCTGGAAAACGAACAACGACTCATCGGCCGCGGCGTTTCGGCCTGCGCCACCTGTGATGGGGCATTCTTCAAAGACGTGGAAGTGGCCGTGGTGGGCGGAGGCGATACGGCCATGGAGGAGGCGCTCTTTCTGACGCGGTTCGCCACTCGCGTCCACGTCATCCACCGTCGCGATCAACTTCGCGCCTCAAAGATCATGCAACAGCGCGCCTTCGCCAATGATAAGATTCAGTTCATCTGGAATACGGTGGTCGATGATGTGCTGGGCGATAACGAGGTCGAAGGTGTTCTCCTCAGGAATGTCAAAACGGGAGAGAAGACGACGCTGCCGGTGAAGGGATTGTTCATCGCCATCGGCCACAAACCCAACACCGACATTTTCCGCGGATGGCTGGACATGGACGAGCGCGGGTACATTATCACCCGTCCCGACTCGACCTACACGAGCGTCCCCGGCGTGTTCGCCTGCGGCGATGCTCAGGATCATGTCTATCGGCAAGCGGTCACCGCCGCCGGGACTGGCTGCATGGCGGCCATCGATGCCGAGCGCTGGTTAGCCGAACGAGCCGATGCTCAACTCCTGGAACAAGAGTCGATCGCCGTCAAACAACGGTGAATCGAGGCATATCGAAGAGGCGACGAGCATGGCGCTCGTCACCATCTCACGCGCGGCTTTTTCCCTGGATGAAGGGTCTTTCCCCATCGAAGACAGAGCGTGGCGCAAGCTGCCAGCTTGCGCTACATCCCCCGAGGTCCCAATTCATCCGTTCAGTGTGGTCCGTGGAGTCATGGATGACTCCTGTGACAATAAGGTGGCGCAAACTGGTAGCTTGCGTTACTTCACATTTTTCGTGGCGTGCTCGGGCACATGGCCGATTCCTTCGAAAATACGAGAATCAATGCTGAATGTGCACGCCGCCCGTTTCCAAACCGAGGAGGTGCCCTGAGCCATGATCACAGTGCCCAAACTCACATTGGACGACGTCAAAGTCATCCTGGAAGGAGCGGAGAGAAGAGCCCGAGAGATTGGCGTGGATATGGACATCGCCGTCGTCGATGATGGCGGCCACCTGTTGGGATTCTACCGCATGGACAATGCCAAGATCACCAGCATTGACATCGCCATCAATAAGGCGTTCACCGCCGCCGGAACGCGCAAGCCAACGCATGAGTACGCCGAGGTAGGGAAGCCGGGGGGGCCGGCGTTTGGCATTCATGTGAGCAATCAAGGACGGTTCATGATCTTCGGCGGCGGGGTGCCGATCTTCATCGATGGGCGCATCGTGGGAGCTGTAGGGTGCAGTTCCGGCTCGCCAGAGCAAGATCGTGAGGTCGCTCAGGCCGGTATCGATGCGCTCATGGAGAAACTGGGACGCTCGCCGGGCGAGGAGAAGAACGAGTGACGCCATGGCGCACGAGCGCGCTCCGGCGTCGATGGATCTCCGACCACACCCACTGCTCTCATCCCTCCCGCAGCGCCGCCGCCGGCGACTGCCGAGCCGCCTGGCGCGCCGGGAATATGCCCCCAAACAGCCCCATCAGAGCAGCAAAGCTCATCCCCCAAAGCAGGAGTTCCGGCGTGATGCGAAAGGCGAACGCGATCTCGCTGAACGTTTGCCAATTGGCCGTCCCGGTCGTGATCCCGTGAATGGGCAGCACGAGCACACACCCGATGAGACCGCCGATCAGTGCCAGGAGCAGTGACTCGGTCAAAAAGGAGAGTAGAATGCTCCCCCGTTTGAATCCCAGGACGCGCAATGTGGCAATCTCCCTCGTCCGATAGGTCACCGCCGCATACATGGTATTCATGGCGGCAAAGCAGGCACCAATGCCCATGACGATGGCGATGAACATGCCCAGGAGCTTGATGGGACCGGCGGCCTTAGTTTGTTCCTCATAGTACTCGACTTCGGGTTGGGCCAGCAGATTATAGCGACGATCATTCTCGATGCGATTGATGATCTCTTTGACCGCCGCTTCATCAGTGGCTCGAAGGAGGACCGATGAGAAGGATTCCCGATGATAATCGCTGGCCAGTTGATTGACGTCGGTCCAGATCTCGGAATCGAACGCCGTATTGCCGGCATCAAAGATGCCCACCACCTTCCACTCCCCTTTGCCGAATCGCAACCGATCACCCAAGCTGGTGTGCTCGAATCGCTCCGAGATGCGACGACTGACGATCACTTCGCGCAGTCCGGGTTGAAACAGCCGTCCCTCAACAATGTGGAGTTGCGGTCGCAGCGCCAGTCCAACCGGCGATACGCCTCGAATGGTGACGTTCGACCCCTTCTGTTCACCCCGCTTGGGCAGATTGATGACCACGACGATCTCTCCCGAAGCGATGGGCGCCCCATCGGCATTCATTTGCACGCCGGGCAGAAACCTCATCGCCTGAAAGGCCTCGCGCGAGATGAAACTGCTCAACTCGGAATCCGATCCCCGACGGCGCACGAGGACATTGAGCGGATCGCCGGTGGTGACCAGCGCCATCTCCAATCCCGTGGCCAGTGCCATGACGCCGACGAAAACGGCGACCACCAAGGCGATGCTGAGCACCGTCATGGCTGTGCTCACCCGTCGCACGAACAAGCTGCGAAAATTGTATTTCAATGGAATGGCCATCGTGATCCTCCAAGCATGATCAATGAGCACAGTGAAGCGATGGGCGTGCCTAACCGAGGTGACGTAAACCGTCAGCCACGGTCAGGCGAGCCGCTCGCGAAGCCGGAATCACCGTGCTCAGCAATCCCACCAAGGCCGAGGCCAGCAATCCCAGCCCAATGACCTCCCCCGTCACTTCGAATCGTTGAAAGATATTGAGTGTCAGCCGGCCAATATCCACCAGCGCGAAATGCGTGAATATGAGGCGGGCCACCAGCGAGCCGATGAGTCCTCCGGTCAACGTCATGAGCAGGCCCTCGGCGATCAACAAGGCGAGCACTTCCCGGCGACGGAAACCCAGCGATTTCATGATGGCGATCTCGCGCGTTCGCTCGCGCACGGACATGGCCATCGTATTCATCGTCACCAACAGGAGGGTGAAGAGGATCACACCGCTGAGGGTGGCCACCAATGTTTTGAGATTCCCCAGCATGGTGAAGAATTCGGCCTGGAAAGCTCGCTCCGTCTCCGTCTTGGTGGGGGCATCGGTATTTCGGAATAAGGCATCGATCGCCTGACTCACCCGGGATACGGATGAGATGGAGTCGACCCGCAACCAGTACATGGCGGTGAATGCCGGCCAGCCCATGGTCTCTTTCAACGCCTGCTCAAAATATTCATGGTGGAAGAAAATGCTGGACTCGTCGTTCACGCTGCCAGTGAAAATACCGCGAATGGTCAGCTCCAAATCGACGGGGAAGACCGTGCCCCGAAGGGTGATGCGATCGCCCAGGGTCCAGCCGTGCTCCTCGGCTTTCCGTCGACCCACGATGACGGCCGTGCGCTCTCGAATGAAGGCTCGCCGCTGCTCCGGTGGCAGACGGATTTCGGTGTAGATGTCGAACAGGACGCGCGGATCACAGGCGAACTGGGCAAAATCGGTATGCGCTTCATCGATGTAAATTCCACCGAACCAGGTGAACGGCGTCACAGCGACCACCCCGGGGATCTGTTCGATGCGCGCGCGATGCCTGAGCGGCAGCATGTTGGTGGGCGACACGGCGTGCCGCGTCACCAGGCGCAACGGATTAGACTCTTCCAGGTTCCGGTCGATTTCGTGAACCAACGTCAACAAGGTCGAAAGAACGAAGATGGCCAGCGACACGCTGAGCACGGTGAGGACTGTGCGGCGTTTATTGCGCATCCCATTTTTCCAGATGAAACCCGGATAGCTCATGCCGCTCTGACCACGGCGCCCCTCGCGGCCGGAACGCGCTCTTCAACGGAGCCGCCCAAGAGGTCGGCCTTCAGCCCACATGTCGTAATCCCTCGGCGACCGTCAGACGAGCCGCGTGATAGGCGGGTATGACGGTGCTCAACAGACCGACCAGAGCGGCCACCAGCCCGCCGAGGCTGATGATCCTCCAGGACACCTCTAACTGCTGGAAGAAGCCCTGTGAGAAAGCCGCCAGGTCGATCGACGTCCAGATCAGGCGCGCGCCCAGGCAGCCGATGAGTCCCCCGGTCAAGGTGATGGCCATCCCCTCGGAGATGAGCAATCCTACTACCTGTCGGCGGCGAAAGCCGAGCGATTTCAACACGGCAATCTCGCGAATGCGCTCGCGGACGGACATGGCCATCGTGTTGGCTGTGACGAGCAGGATGGTGAAGATGATGACGCTGCTGATGGCGGCCACCAGCCCTTTGAGATTGCCTAACATGGACACAAAACCCATATTGAAGGCGCGCTCGGTCTCCGTCCGGGTGGGCGCATCGCTATTGCGAAACTGGGCATCGATGGCCTCGATGACCCGCGGCACGGAGTCCGCCGCATCGACGCGAATCCAGAAGGTGCCCACCGTCCCTTGCCACCACCCGGGGAATTCGTCCAGATACTCGCGATGGAAATAGATGGCCGCTTCCTGATTGGGCGTTCCGGCGAAGATGCCGCGTAACGTCAATTCCAGATCTACTGGATAGATGGCGCCCTTGAGCGTGATCTTGTCGCCGAGCTTCCAGCCGTGTTTCTCGGCCTTGCGGCGACCGACGATCACGCCGGTGCGGTCTTTGATGAAGGCTTCCTTCTGCTCGGGAGGGAGCGCGATCTCCGGATAGACATCGAATAAGGTTTTGGCGTCACAGGCGAACTGCATGAAATCAGTATGCGCCTCATCGATGTAAATGCCTCCGAACCACGTCAGCGGTGTTACGGCGACCACTCCGGGGATGCTCTCGATCCGAGCCCGATAGCGCACGGGCAGAGGATTGGTGAGGGATACGGCGTGCCGAGTGATCAATCGCAAAGGGTTGGTCTCCTCCAGGTTGCGATCGATCTCCTTGACGAAGGTGACCAACGTGGAGAGAACGAATAGCGCCAAGGCTACGCTCAGCATGGTCAGGATGGCGCGGCGCTTATTGCGCGTCCCGTTTCTCCAGACGAAACCCGAATAACTCATGCGCGCTCCTCCACCGTGTAGGTGACGCCCGGCGGGAGAAGGACGCCTTTCTCCAGATGCCGCTCATGCTTGGCATAGTGGGCCGCCCGAGGATCATGAGTGACCAGAATGATCGTCTTATGAAGCTGCTCGTTCAACTGCTGGAGCAAGGTGAGAATCTCCTCGGCCGAGCGCGCATCCAGGTTCCCCGTCGGCTCATCAGCCAGAATGATCGTCGGATCGGTGACGATGGCGCGGGCGATGGCCACCCGCTGCTCCTGACCGCCCGACAATTGTCGCGGATAATGATCGACGCGATCGGCCAATCCGACCAGCTTCAGCGCCGTCAATACATGCTCGCGTCGTTCCTGGCCGGAGAGGCCGGTGAGCAGGAGGGGAAGTTCAACATTCTCGAAAGCGGTGAGGACGGGGATTAAATTGAACGTTTGAAAGACGAATCCGACATGATGATTGCGCCATTCGGCCAGCTCATCCTCGTTCATCCGCTGAACTTCAATCCCCCCAACGCGAACCACGCCCGACGTGGGTTTATCCAGACCCGCGATGATATTGAGCAACGTTGTCTTGCCCGAACCCGAGGGCCCCATTAAAGCCAGAAAGTCGCCCTCGGGGATGTCCAGATTGATATCCTTCAATGCCACCACTTCGACGCTATCGCGTCGAAAGATGCGACTCAGATTCCTGATCTCCACTAACGGCTGTGTCATCTCACCCCTCCCCTATGCGATGTTCAATCATCTCCTTCCCTGACCGTGACGCGGTCTCCATCTCGCAGCGCCTCCTGTCCACCGATGATCACCCGCTCGCCGCCTCGCAATCCATCGAGGATTTCCACATACCCGGCTTCCTCCTTTCCAACGGTGACCGGCTGCATGACGGCCTTCCCATCCTGCACCAGGAAAACGACCGGCCGCCCGTTGCGCGTGACCACCGCCGCCCGAGGCACCATCACCGTCGCCCCTTGAGACGGCGCTTCCACGCCTTTTTCGTAGAACGTCACTTTGGCGCCCATATCGGGCCGCAGAAACGCATCCGGATCGAGCACCTTCACTTTGACTTCGATGGTCGCTTTCTGCCGATCGGCTACCGAGGCGATGTACTCGACAACACCCCGATAGTGACGATCCGGATAGGCATCGGGGGTGATCACCACCGGTTGATCGAGCTGCACTTTGGCAATGTCCGCCTCGGTGATATCCAGCTCCACCTGGAGATCGCTGAGGTCGGCGATGGTGACCAGGGCCTGTTTGGCGCCTCGGTCGGAAGTGAACCCCGTCGTCACCATTTCGCCCACATCGACATAGCGGTCCAGGACAGTCCCCGTGATGGGCGCGCGGATGATCGTATTGTCGAGCTGGGCCTGAGCGAAGGCCAGCGCCGCTTCCGCCTGATGCACCTGAGCGCGAGCCAGCTCGATGGCTTCCTGCCGAGGGCCAATGCGGGCCAGTTCGTAATCTTTCTTGGCCGCTTCATACGCGTTCAGGGCCATCTCGTAGCGCGCCCGGGCATCGTCGAGCGCCTGCTGTTGAAGCACGCCCTCCCGGACCAGGCGCTCCGTGCGACCGAGGGCGATCTCCGCATTCCTGAGGTCGGCTCGGGCACGGTCCATCTGCGCTTTGGCGCGCTCAATCTCCTGAGGCCGCGAGCCGGCCTCCAACTCGGCCAGCCGGGCGCGCGCCGCTTCCAGGTTGGCTCGAGCCTGATGGACCTGAGCGCGAAGTTCGCGATCGTCCAGGCGAGCGATGATCTGACCGCGCCGGACAACATCGCCCTCATCGACGAACAGAGCGACGACGCGGCCCGTGATCTTGGAGCCCACCTCCACCTGATTCCGGGCGATGACATATCCGCTGGCCGACAACACCGGCGCCGGTCCGCCAGCTCCGCGCCGCGATGCCAGGGCCACGCGAACCGCCCGAGCCCCCAATCCCAACCGCGTCTTCAGGTCCAACTGGCTCACCCCCAGCGCGATCACGGCGAAAATCGCCACTACCCCCGCAATGACCGCCCAGCGCGGAAGACGCCACTGGCGCTCGGCCACCCGCTGGCGGTCGATCCGCAGGACCTGCAGGTCTTCCTTCAATTGCCGCTGTGACTGATCCATTTTTCCACACTTATGATACGTGCTTCCAGCACGACTGACAATAAAAAAACCGTCAGCCGTCGCAGAGCCGAGCGAGCCGTCGAATTTCCGGGTGGAGAGGCTCTCTCGACCACGCGAAGGAGCAGTCCGCCGGAGCGATCATCGTCGCCTCGACGCTACTCTGCCCTCGTCGACGCGACCGATCAATGGAGGGCGCCGAGCACCATCGCTCGAGGGAAGCGCGATTGCTGTGCCATGAAATGTCATGTCTATCAAGCTTTACTCATCGACGCCCGCGATCGACTCTACCACGTCTATTCGGATGGACGGAAGGTACGCGCCGATGATACGAACGGGCGACTCCTGAACCAGATGGTCGTCTCCCTCGACGACCGCATGTCTCCGTCACCCGCCGATTCGGTGGAGCGAAGCATTCTGGGAGCATTCGTGTGGCCCGATCGCCTCGCCCTGTCTCTCGGCACGACGTATCGTGCCGCCGATGGCGCTCTTGTTCGCACCGAATGTTATACACGGCTCATAGATCCTCTCACCGGTTCACAAACGATCCTCACCCCCGCACCAGGAGCCTATCCGGCAGTGACGATGGGACTGGACGGATATGCCTATGCGGTGATCCATTCCCCTGATCCTCACATGGGGACGGCATCATTCATCATCGCCCGGGAAGAGATTCTGACAAGGCGATAGCGCCCGAGAGCGAATCCGGCGGCGAGAGCGGCTCAAGAGGTCAGGCGCGCGTCAGCCTCCCTCCGGCTCGGGAAATACGTCCTCGTCACATTGGACAGCGAGGACGAGGAGCGCCAGCGCCCGGCCAAGGATGTCATTACGCAAGCTGTATGCCCAGGCGATCTCCGCAGGCTATCGAGAGGTGACGGCGCTCCTTCCATCCCCCGCCACGAAGATGGCTTGTTCTCCAATTGAAACACCTCTCCACCCGATGTATATTTTTAACGATCTCGCCGCGCAGCAGACGAATCGGTCGCGCGCCGGGCAGAGAGATTCCATGACTCGGCGAGGGAGATGGTGACATCGCCGTGTTCAAAAGCACATTTCACGGGCTTTGCAGAGAACCTGTCGAACGGGCGTTGGAAAATGGTAATGGTGCATACACGTGAACCACCCCTCGAGCCGGAAGGGAGGAGTCATGCGCCAGCACCGTCTGTTTTTTTGTCCACAGTGTCATCGGCAGACCGTCTGGCTCAACGTCCAGCAGGCCTGCCGACTCATCGAGGTGGATCGCCGCACGCTCTATCGCTACATGGAGCAGGGCAAGATCGCCTATCGCCAGAGGCCGAGTGGACGCGGGCGCTTCGTCTGTCACGATTGCTTGCTCAAACTGCCTGAAGAAGATGTTGGTCAATGACGTCGCTCATCCTCTCCATTTCATGAGTCGATACGGGCCGCAGGCCATGCGCGATTCACGTTATGAGTCAGGATGAGACAGGAGGAGTCAGCATGTGGTTGATGAGCCTCTCCAGTTCCGGTAAGATAGAGATGAGGAGGGCTTAAGGTTCATGGTGGCGAAAGGAATGAACCGGTCCCGATTTTTGTTGATTGGGAGCCTCTTGATCTGGATGATGAATCCCCGAGATCTATCAGGGGGCACCGCATCGAATTCCTCTATGATATATTGCCCTAACACTGGGATCCAGTGTTACAGATTCACGTGCGTCGATTCTAGCGGTCAAGAGATCACCTGCAGAGATTATACGGTTGTCCCTCGAACAGGAGTGCAGGCCATTTTTGCCGGGACTGAAGAGCTTTCATGCCAAACTCCGCATTGTTCGGTTAGGAATTACTTTGTGTTACTCTGCCTTGATGATCAGCCCGAGCCTGATCCTGGGGATGGACCCAAGTAGACCATACCAGAAATAATCGTGAGGAGGAATCTATGTCCCGAAGCGTGTTCTTATTGGTCACAATGATACTCCTGGGGCTCTCGTCAGGAGGAGTAGGTCAGGCCAGGGAGCGAGAAAGAGACAAACCCCGTGCCAAGGTCAAGATCATCTCCCATGTTGATCTCTCTGTAGCGTCAGCAGAGTCGGGACCCTCTTCACAGGTCCATCGGAGGAATGAATCGCCCTTCACACTCGGTCGTCCGGCCGTCGCTGTAGACGGGGCTGGATACATCTATGCGTACGTCTCTCTGTCTGACGGAGCGACATATTCTCATCATCAACTCATCAAATATGATGCTACTGGGAAGATCATAGCCACCTTTCGGCTCCCCGAATATGTGAAGCGAGGTGTTGCTGGCCTCAATTCGCTCACTCTGTATCGAGAGAAGCTCTATGCTCCCGCGGCCTGGCACAATGAATGGGGAGAAGTTCAAGGCGGTGTCCTCATCTTTTCCGATCAAGGTGATGTCGAACGCCTCATCGAGCTTCCACTCCATTTTACGCCCGATCGAGTGCTTGTGGCGCCCTCAGGGATCATGTATATTGTGGGCACCGGGCCACAGATGCGTAATGGCCAACTCACATACGTGGGCTCCCCGATGGTCCTGAAGCTCGACTCCCGCGGGCGGCTTCTCAAGGCATTCTCGCCTCTCCCGGCTGAGACGCCCGATGAGACGCTCGATCTATTGAGCCGCTCGCTGCAGAACGAGCTCCTGCTCGACGACCAGGGTCACCTGCTTCATGTTCTGCCCGACGCTCGAATCAGAGTGTTCAGTGCGGATGGAGAATGGCTCGACACGCTATCGCCATCCCTGAGGGCGTTCGACGTTCTGTCGGCAGCATTCTGGTATGATGGATATCTCGTGCTGGCCACCGACCGTCTGGTCGAGCAGCGGGCCTCTCTGTACTTCATCGACAGGAAGGGGGAGGTCGTCACCCGCGTAGAGACCACCGGTCAATCCTTGCCCGTGGTAGCGGGACATGATGGCTTTTATTACGGCGTAGCTCGTCTAGCATCTAGTGGACTGGAGGACCGGATTCGCTTTCGCATCATCAAGCTGGATCTGAGCGCTGAGATTCCCTCTCGTCGCTCGAGCCGAGTCCGATTGACCATTGGCCGTGAATCGCCTCTGGCCTCGATGGTCATTTCACGCCCAGTCGAATTTGGACATCCCTCAGAAACCGCTCACGGAGTATAAATCTATGAGGAGGACGTAAGGTCCATGGATGTGAAAAAATGGTTCATCATCATGACTATCCTCTCACCATGGTTGTTGACGGCTCACTCGGGATTACCGGCGAAGGTTCCTTCGGCTGAAAATATCGACACTATAACCTCGGAAATTTACACCAGAACTCCACTCACTACCGAGTGTTGGACGGAGGTAGTTTGGGGTACTCGCGTCTGCGATGCAATTTGTGATCTGACGCCCGTAACGTGGGAGTGTCCGTATGCTACGTGCCAAAGGAGTTTCGTCAACACCTACTGTGTTCTTGAGATCGAGGTCTGTCAGAAATGGTTCTTCAGCGGTTGCGATCCGGCCTGTGCCACATTGATCGGGCATAATGAAATATGCTTCCCGCCGCTCTAATCGGCGTGATGTGGAGGAAGGTTTCATGAACCGATGTCCCATCTCATGCCATGGCCTTATCCTTCTGGTCGCGAGTGCAATGCTCGCCACCGGCCTCTCCATTGAAGGAGCGCCGCGTCACGAACGAGAAGGTCGCATCAAGAGCCTCTCTTATCGACTGATCGAGAAGATCCGCCTGGAGGGAGACCCGGAGATCGTCCGACTGGCCGTGGATGCCGAAGGAAATTTTTACGTCATTGGAGGAGAAGGTTCTGTGGTGAAGAAGTATGCTCCTTCAGGTCGCCACCTTCTGACCATCGATTTGACCGAGGTCCTCAAAACATCTCGCATCAGCGTCTACGATATGTTCATTCATCCTCGCGGAGCGCTCTATCTGCTTGTGGTGTGGATTGCGCCCGATGGGAGTCGCCCATTCGGCGGCGTGCTCATTCTCGATGGGCAAGGGCGGGTGCGACGACTCATCGAGCTGGCGCTGATTTTGAGAATCACCGGAAGACACTCCCTGGTCGTCGATTCGACCGGCGCATTCTATATCCTGGCCCTCCTTCAGCGAACGCACGATCCTGACTCGCCGCTGGTGACCGAGAACGTCATCCACAAGTTCGCCCCCTCCGGCGAATGGCTTCGCTCGTTCTCTCCGCTGACCGAGCGGTTCACTCGCCAACGCTGTCTGGATACCAGGGAGTTTCAGGCGCTGCTCATCGACGACCGGGATCGGATTCATCACATTTATCTGGACGGAACGGAGATCCGCAGTTTCACCCCCGACGGCCACCTGTTGAGCCTCTATCGCATTTCCTATCCACTGAGGCCGCGCCCGATAGAAGAATCCGAGAGACCCGTTCCCCGCATCGAGCGGAGCATCGTCGGAGCATTCGCGTGGAGAGACGTTCTCATCCTCTCCGCCATCGAGACGCCGTTGACGGCGACCGGCGAGGCTATCAGCTTCCCGGAGGGATATGCGCTGATGATCGATCCGTTGAAAAAATCGATGCGGATCGTCGGCCGGGGAAATGTCCTCCTGCCGGGAATGATGCTGGGTCGCGATGGCCACTGCTACGCATTCTCTCACCATCACGAGAACGGGCAGGCCTGGTTTGTCATCCATAAAGAAGAACTCGTCCGGCAATGAGGTGCGCGTGGGTCACAGTCGAAGAACCGCCCTCTGCACGCAGTCATTGAACTGTCCGTCGAGAGGAGCCTCTTCATGACGGCGTTCCTCAAGCGATCCTGGTCAGCGCCCATCCCGCCGCTCTCGCAGAGCTGACGGATTCCGCGTCCGATCCCATGCTTGCCCTCCATCGAACCAGTTGATACACTTACCTCATCTATGGACGCTAACAAATCAACCTCATCGATGATTGTTCGGCGCGGTTTCGGCCTCAAGGAAGAGATCAAAGCCCCGATGGCCGCCGATTATCACAGCGAATTGGTGGACTGGATGAAGACGACCGGCCATCAACTCACGGTGGGGAGTTTGACGTTCCGATTGGCTCGGGAGTTTGGCTTTTGCTATGGCGTCGATTTCGCCCTCGATTTGGCCTATGAGACGCGGCACAAATTCCCCCACAAGCGCATCTTTCTCATCAGCGAAATCATTCACAATCCTCGCGTCAATCGCCGCTTGCAAGAACTCGGCATTCGATTCCTGAAAGATTCGCGACAACGGGAAACCAACTTCGACGAGGTCACTGCTGACGATGTTGTCATTGTGCCCGCATTCGGCGCGCCGGTGACCGACATGGAAGCGCTCCGCCGGAAGGGGTGCATCGTGGTGGACACCACCTGTGGTTCAGTCGTGGCCGTCTGGAAGCGGGTTGAACGCTATGCCTGCGACGGTTATACGGCCATCATTCACGGCAAGTACAACCATGAGGAGACGCGGGCCACCAGCTCGCAGGCGTTGAAATATCCGGGCGGCAAGTATCTCATCGTGCTGGATAAAACAGAAGCGGCCATGGTCTGCGATTACATCGTGCAGGGCGGGGATAAGCATGCGTTCCTGACCCACTTTGCCCGAGCGGCTTCACCCGGCTTCGACCCCGATCGTGACCTGGAGCGCGTGGGACTGGCTAATCAAACGACCATGTTGAGCAGCGAGTCGCTGGAGATCGCCGGGATGTTCCGCCAGGCCATGATCCGGCGCTATGGCGCGGAGCGATTGGAGGAGCATTTTCGCTCCTTCGACACGATTTGTACGGCGACGCAAAACCGACAGGACGCCGTATTGCAGCTCGTTCAGGAGAACATCGATGTGATCCTCGTCATCGGCGGATATAATAGCAGCAACACCAATCACCTCTGTGAGATCGCTTCACGATACAAACCGACGTATCACATCAACGAGGCCGGTTGCATCCTCTCGGATCGCCACATCCGACATAAACCGGTCGACGGGCGCGCCGAAGTAACGACCGAAGGATGGTTGCCTGAAGGGCCGGTGATCATTGGTCTGACGGCGGGCGCCTCGACGCCCGATCGCGTCATTGGTGAAGTCATCGCCCGCGTCGCCGCCTGCCGTGGCGAATCTCTTCCCGAACTCTCTCGTTTGGTGCCCCATTCGTGAATGAGGCGAGCGCCGGTGATGGGGGAACGCCGTGAGGCACCATGCATCGCGAACGGCGAACGATGAACACCGCACCACCATGACACCGAGCACGACTCCATCACCATGAGCGAGACCCACTTCGCTATCACCGTCTTCATCGTCCTCCTTCTCATCGCATCAGGCGTGGCGATGATCACCAAGCGCGTGCGCGTGCCCTACACACTCGCTCTGGTCATCGTGGGCTTGATCATCAGCCCCATGCACTTCTTACCGACGGTTCACATCTCACCGGAACTCATTTTGCTCATTTTTCTTCCCGCGCTGTTGTTTGAGGCTGCCTGGAACTTGAAATGGGATCATTTGCGAGAGAATCTCCTTCCCATTCTCACGCTCGCTGTGGTCGGAGTGGCTCTGTCGGTGGGCATCGTCGGCGCCATCCTCCACTATGCCATCGCCCTGCCATGGTCATCGGCACTCCTGTTCGGCGCCATGATCTCGGCTACTGATCCCATCTCTGTGCTCGCCCTGTTCAAGAAACTGGGATTATCCAAGCGCCTGAGCACGATTGTCGAAGGCGAGAGTCTGTTCAACGACGGCACGGCGGTGGTCATCTTCAAATTGATTCTCGGCGTCGTCGCCGGCACGGCCGGAGCGAGCATGTGGGGAGGAGTTCTTCTCCATTCCCTGCGCCAGTTCATCGTCGTCGTGTTTGGCGGCCTCGCCGTGGGCGCCACCGTTGGCCTTCTGGCGTCCACATTGACATCGTATTTCGACGATCACCTGTTGGAGATCACGCTGACGACCATCGCCGCTTATGGATCTTTTCTCATCGCTGAGGAAGTGCTCCACGTCTCACCGGTGATCGCCGTTCTGATGGCCGGATTGATCATTGGGAACTTCGGGCGAGAGAGAGGGATGTCGCCGACGACGCAAATCGCCGTCAACTCCTTCTGGGAGTATGCGGCGTTTGTCGTCAACTCGCTCGTCTTCTTGCTCATCGGCCTGGAGGTACAACTCCCCATGCTGACGGAGAGCGCCTCTTCCATCGCGTGGGCCGTGTTGGCCATGCTCCTGGCCCGAGCCATTGCCGTTTATGGGTTGATCCCGCTCAGTCAACGAGCGACCGCGCCCATGCCTTTCCCGTGGCAGCACGTCCTGTTCTGGGGTGGGCTTCGTGGCTCGCTCTCCATCGCCTTGGTATTGAGCTTGCCCACCACGCTATCGGGGCGCTCGGATTTGGTGGCCATGGTCTTTGGAGCTGTCATTTTCAGCCTCCTGGTTCAGGGATTGACCCTCTCGCCGCTCCTCCGGCGACTCGGACTCACTGGTGTCGAGACAGAACTTCGAGCGCATGAACTCCTGCACGGAAAACTCCTGGCTGAGATGGCCGCCCTGGCTCATTTGGATTCGCTGCGCCACCGAGGGATGATCACCGACGCTATCTATCAGGCGCTCCGACGGTCGCTCTCAGAGCAACAACAACGGCTCAGTCACCAACTCGCTCAACTGGGAGCGGCTGACCGGATCATCGAGCGCGAGCAACAGCGCCGCCTGCAGCGGTATCTCATCGACGTCAAAAAGGCGCGCCTGGCCGAACTCCTTCGCGAAGGCGTCCTCTCGGAGGCGAGCTATCACGAACTGCACGCCCAATTGGATGAAGAGGCGGCCGCTTTGCAGAGCGAGCAGCCCTTTTCAGAACTCGAGTCGCCCCGATCGGCTCGACGCGAATCGGCGGGGACTTCCTCTCATGAACACCAGAGCGAATGAAAAGATGGCCATCGCCGCGCTCCTGGCGGCGAGCGCCGTTTTCTTCTTCTATCGGCTCGGTTCATTCGCCCTGATTGGCCCCGATGAACCGCGTTACGCCCAGGTGGCGCGCGAGATGCTTCAGCGGAGGGATCTCATCACGCCGACCATCGGCGGTCACCTGTGGGCAGAAAAGCCCGTGCTCTCGTATTGGCTGATGATGCTCAGCATGTCACTCGTGGGCGTGAACGAATGGGGAGCTCGTCTCCCTTCCGCTTTCCTGGCCATGCTGACGGCCCTAGCTGTGTATGCCACGGGACGACGACTCATCTCCCGACGATTCGGGTTTCTCAGCGCGCTGGTTTTGATCACGAGCGTCATGTTCGCCGGCTTCGCGCACGCTGCCAGTACGGATATGCCCCTCAGCGCGACGATGGCATGGGGAATGTGCAGCTTCTTGCTCTTCGAACGAGAGCCGCCCGCTCGCGCCTCGGGGTGGATGCTGCTCGCCTCCGCTTGTTTCGCCCTGGCCGTGCTGGCCAAAGGATTGGTCGGCATCGTTCTTCCCGCGGGCATCATCGGAACGTATGGACTCCTCACCGGTCAATGGAGGCGAATCCGGGATGCGCAGTTATTTCCCGGAGTCGTTGTTTTCCTCGCCATCGCCTCGAGTTGGTACGGTCCGGTCATCGCCAAGCATGGACGGACGTTCATCGATGAATTTTTCATCAGTCATCACTTTCAGCGGTTCATCACACCGAAGTTTCACCATCCCGGACCGCCATACTATTTTCTCCCCGTCATCCTCCTCGGCCTCTTCCCCTGGACGGCTTTTCTCGTCTCGGCGATGGCGCGATCGCGCTGGTCGGATCTCAGGAAAGGCGATTTTCGCGATCGACTGCGCTGGTTCTCCATCATCTGGATTCTCGTGCCACTCGTCTTCTTCTCGCTCTCTCAATCGAAGCTCCCCGGTTACATCCTGCCGGTTCTGCCCGCAGGGGCTTTCCTGGTTGGGGACGAGCTGGACAGGTTGTTCGCCACCGGTATGGACCGCCGGTGGACCATACTCCTTTATGCGACCTCGGCGCTGGTGATCGCCGTGGGCGCAAGTGGCGTTCTTTATGCCCGAAGAGCACTCTCGGTGAGCGATGGCGGAGGAATCATGATCCTGGGAGTGGCGATGGTAACGGGCATCGCTCTCCTCTATTTTGGCTGGAAGCAACAGTTTCGATGGGCGATAGCGGTGATCGTTCTGGGATCAGCCGTCGCGCTGGTCATCGTCATGCGCTCTTATCTCCCCGTGATCGAGAGCAAAGAATCGCTTCGCTCACTGGCTCAGATCGCGCTCCGCGAGATGAAGCCGGGCGAGCGCATCATTGGATATTACGCGTTCCATCACTCGCTCACGTTTTATACCAATGCGCGCTCGTTTTACGATGAAAAAGGAAACGTCATTGTGGCGCGTTCGCCCGAAGAATTGCAGGACTGGGTGAGACGAGAGGGATCGGTATTGTGTGTGACCAGAGACGATATCTTCGAGGATCTCGTCAAGGATGTTCGCTTCCGCATCCAGCCACTCGGGCGGCAGCGCCGAATGGTGCTCATGAGAATAAGATTGGCTCTCGAGGAGGAAAAGCGCCGGTGATGAGGGCGTCGCCGAGCCATCCCGTTCATGTAGACTTCGAGTGTACATATCGCTCCTTCCCCGTGGATGAGGGAGCCTCCTGGAGCCCATGTCCCGGGCTCTTTCATCCCCCGTTGTGGCTCCCAATTTTTGACGGCCCAGCCTCGCAAAGGACTCTAGACAAAGACCAATCGGGAGACTATTATTTGTGCCTTTAACCAGCGCACATGAGAATGACAGAGGCAGTTCATGGCGAGAGCGATGTGGCGCTGACCCGCCGGCGATTGATGCGGAACACTTATCTGGTGTTGGCCGCTACGCTGGTCGGGTCGCTGGTCCTGCGCGACGCGCGCGTGATTTTCGGCGTGACTCTGGGCGGCGCGCTGGGATTGATCAATCTCCATTGGCTCTCGGCCAGCCTCAACGCCCTGCTCTCTGACGCTGCCCGATCGGGCCAGGCGCCCCCTTGGGCCGCTTCAAAATTCATCCTGCGGTATCTGGTCATGGGCTCGGCCATCGGATTGGCGCTCTGGAGCGGCCGGATCGATCTCCTGGCATTGGTGGTCGGGTTTTGCGCCTTCGTTGGTGCGGCGACGATCGAAGCGGGGTATCAAATTTACCTGTTACTCGCTCATCGGGAGGATGCAACCAAATGATGTGGCCTCTTATGAACATCATCTCTCTCATGGCCGAAGAAGCCTCGGAAGGCAGCCAGGCGGCCGAGCATCACGTGCCCATCATCGTCGAATGGGTCAATCATCTGTTCGGTCCCGCCGTGTATCGCGTTCAAGAAGCGATCATGCCCACGGTCTATGGGTGGTTCGGCGCCGAGTGGCACGGCCATCCGGAAATGCCCATTCCCACGCACATGGTCATGTTTTTCATCGCCGTGATCATCTCGACGGTGGTGCTTCGCTGGATGATTGGGGAACTCTCTGTCGAAAATCCCTCTGATCGGCAACAATTCTTTGAAGTGATCTTCGAGGGCGTTCGCAACTTGATGCGCGAGAACATCGGACCTCACTACATGCGCTATTTTCCCGTGATCGGCCTGTTCACCGTGCTCATCGGGGTCAGCAATTTGATGGGGATGATCCCTTTCCTGCGCGCTCCTACGGCCAATTACAATATCCCCTTCGCGCTGGCCGTTCTGTCGTTTCTTTATTACAACTATGTGGGAATCAAAGAGAATGGCCTGTTGGGACATCTCCGGCATTTTGCCGGTCCGGTGCTCTTTGTCGCCGTCATATTCTTCCCCATCGAGATCGTGAGCAATCTGGCCCGCATTCTCTCCCTCTCCATGCGTTTGTTCTGGAATATCTTCGGCGATGATATCTCCGTCGAGGCGTTCGCCCAGATCATGCAATACGGATTCCCCATGATCCTCCTGCCGCTCCGGGCCATCGTGGCAGTGATGCAGACGTTCATTTTCATGTACTTATCGATCATCTACATCAGCGAAGTGACGCACCATGAAGAGAAGCACGAAGTGAGCATAACCACGGAACAACCCGCACCGGCGGCGGCTTGAGGCCGGAGAGCTGGAGTTCAGAGCAGAGGGCGAGGATCATTGCTGGCACGGTCCTCGGCCTTCTGCCCTGGGCTTTGAGGCTCAGGGGTCTCACAGGAGCGGTGACGCGACAGCGATCAATGATTCATAACCGGAGAGATTCGGCGTCGTATGGAGCTTCCGCCCCCACAGCGGCGAGCGGAAGTATACCTGGCGTCGGAGGCATCATATGGCCATCGACGGACCGACGCTCGATGAGCCCCATCTCATTGAGAATCGCTTCCTCGCCAGCCGCGTGCCTGTGGCCATCTCATGGAAAGGGAGACACAAACCATGCATCATCTGGTGAAGAAGCTTCTCATGACTTGTTTTTCTTTCCTGACCTTGTCAGTGCCGGTCTTCGCGCAAGGCGAGCAGGCGGCAGGACCGGGTGACGATGCCTATCGCTACATCGCCATTGGGTTCGGCATGGGCATCGCCGCCGGATTAGCGGCTCTCGGCGATGGACGAGCCATTAGTGCGGCCTGCGAAGGGATTGCGCGGAATCCGAGCGCCGGCGCGCGCGTCCAGACGGCGATGCTCATTGGCGTGGTGTTCATTGAAACGCTGATCATTTTCACCTTCGCCATGATCTGGATGCAGCTTGGCGCGTAACGGTCTCCGTCGGGGGAGAGGGGATCATCCCTCTCCCCCCATCTCCCCGGGCGAGAGGTGCTCGAGTCCGAGAACCCGCGCCGCCGCTTTGGTCGCCGCGCTGACGAAACCACTTTCTGCTCGATGGCGGACATCGCTCGAGATTGATCTGCTCACGTTCCTCCGATCGCTCCGGCTGAGGGTGCACCATGTGGAAGACGGTGAAACGCGAGTCACCCTCCGAACGTGATCTTCGACGACGTCTCCACCCCACCGTGCTCGCCACCGGATGGGCGAGCTTTTTCAATGATGTGAGCAGCGAGATGATCTATCCTCTGCTCCCGGTCTTCCTCACCAGCGTTCTGGGAGTGAGCTTCGCCTTCGTCGGCCTCATCGAAGGGATCGCCGAAAGCACGACCAGTCTGGTGCGGCTCTTCTCCGGTTGGCTCTCTGACCGTCTGAGAAAGCGCAAGCTCCTGGTGTTGATGGGATACCTGCTCGCCTCTATGGCCCGGCCATCGATTGCCGTCACGACCACCGGCTGGCAGGTGCTGGGCCTGCGGTTCGTGGATCGATTAGGGAAAGGCTTGCGCAGCGCTCCCCGCGATGCCTTGGTCGCCGATGTCACGACGGCGGCTCGGCGAGGGTTAGCGTTCGGCTATCAGCGTGCCATGGATCATGCCGGGGCCATCGTGGGACCGCTGGTGAGTTCGGCGCTCCTGGCGGCGTTCGCGCTGGGATACCGACCGCTCTTCGCCCTGGCCGCCATTCCCGCGGCGCTCTGCGTCGTGACGGTATGGAGATTCATCCAGGACCCGGTTCAACCCTCGGCGACGCCCATGGCGAGCCGCCCACAGGTTGCGCTCATCTCCTCCTGGCGGCAGACGGATCGCCGATTGAGAGGGCTCCTCTTCGCCGTAGGAGTATTCGCGCTGGGCAATTCCAGCGACGCCTTCCTGATCCTCCGAGCCCAACACCTGGGCGTGAGCGTCAGTCTCATCCCCATCATTTGGGTCGTCCTCCACGTCAGCAAGTCGCTGTTGTCCATCCCCGGCGGACTTCTTTCGGATCGCATGGGCCGACGGCCGACGATCACCGTCGGATGGGCGGTGTACGCGCTGGTGTACCTGGGCTTCGCCCTGGCCTCGACAAGCTGGCAGGCGTGGGCCCTGTTTGCCACCTACGGGCTCTACTTCGCCTTGACCGAAGGCGTTGAAAAAGCGTTCGTCGCCGATCTGGCGCCGCCCGACCAGCGTGGAGTGGCGTTCGGCCTTTACAACTTCGTCGTCGGACTGGCCGTCTTGCCGGCGAGCGTGATCTTTGGCGGCGTCTGGGAATGGGCCGGTTATCGCGCCGCTTTCCTATTGGGCGCGGGCCTGGCGCTGATCGCCTCGGCATGGCTTCTATGGGGAACCCGATCCCCGTCGTCTCCCTGAGCCGAGGAACGGCTCGGGGACGATCGCGGTGGACGCATTGGCGCCAAAAGAGGAACGCTCGGTTATAATTAGTCTTCCCCTCCTCGGAAGGGGGTGAAGAGCGAGGCAAGCTGTGGACTGCTCACATGGTGACCATGAGGGGAACGCGGTGCACTCCATCGATACGAACGCCTGAAGGCTCGACGCAACGACGGAAAGGCCATGACGCCACTGGATGAAGTCTGGATGCGGTTCGCTCTGGATGAAGCCGAAGAGGCTCGGAGACGGGATGAAGTCCCCATCGGAGCCGTCGTCGTCATCAACGAGCGCATCGTCGGACGAGGACATAATCGCGTGATCGCCGATCACGATCCGACGGCACACGCCGAAATTGTGGCCTTGCGCGATGCGGCACGCACCACGCGGAACTATCGGCTCATCGACGCCACCATTTACGTCACGATCGAACCGTGCGCCATGTGCGCTGGCGCATTGGTCAATGCGCGAGTGAAGCGATTGGTTTATGGGGCCAAAGATGACAAGGCGGGAGGCGTGGAGTCGGTGTTCCGCATCTGTACGGATGACCGGCTGAACCACAGATTAGAGGTTCGCAGCGGGGTGCTTGAGGAGGAATGCCGGGAGATGATACAATCCTTCTTTCGAGAGAAACGCAAGGAGAAAGAAAGGCATAAGGAAGGCGTGGAGGGCTAGTCTAATTGGTAAGGCACCGGATTCGAAATCCGGCGGGCGGCAACGCCCTTGGGGGTTCGAGTCCCCCGCCCTCCGCCAACCTTATTTTTTCATTCGGAGTTATTCGGAGGAGAAGAAACGTTCGCTGGAGGGATGACCGAGTGGACGAAGGTGCGCGCTTGGAAAGCGCGTGTAGGGGCACAAACCTCTACCGTGGGTTCGAATCCCACTCCCTCCGCCAGATTCTCTCGATGGGCCGCTGAAGCGGCAGAAATGATCGATACCTCGACGGTGAAGAGGGAGGAACGGAAGCGAGCCCGAGCGAGGCTCTCTGCTTTCTTCTCGCTCCCCTGTCGAGCGCGACGCTCTCATCGGCGAGCGATGTTTTCATCAGGCTTCGGGCCCCGTGCGACGGACGAGGCCGTGAACCCCGCCAGGCCCGGAAGGGAGCAACGGTAGCGGTCGCGGACGGGTGCAGCGGGTGTCCCGAGGCCTGGCCAGTGACACAATGCCCTATCAAGTCATTGCCAGGAAGTGGCGACCACAAACGTTCGAAGACGTCGTCGGACAGGAGGCCATCACCCGCACGCTGCAAAACGCCATCGCCGATGAGCGATTGCATCACGCGTACATCTTCGCCGGTCCTCGTGGGGTCGGCAAGACGACCACGGCGCGCATCTTCGCCCGCGCGCTCAATTGTGCCCAAGGCCCGACGATCAAACCGTGTGGAGCGTGTGCGGCGTGCCAGGAAATCGCCGAGGGCCGCTCGATCGACGTACTGGAAATCGACGCCGCGACGCACACGCAGGTGGATAACGTTCGCGAAGTGATCATCAACACCATCGGCATGACGCCGGCGCGCGATCGCTATAAGATCTTCATCATCGACGAAGTGCATCAACTCTCCTCTCACGCCTTCAATGCGCTGCTCAAAACGCTGGAGGAGCCGCCCCCGCACGTATTGTTCATCATGGCCACGACCGAGCGGCATAAAGTGCCGGAGACGATCCTCTCGCGCTGCCAGATTTTCGATTTCCGACTGATCCCGGAGCAACAAATTTTCGCTCGGCTCCGACATATTGCTGAGGAAGAAGGGATCACGATCACCGAAGCCGCACTTCACAAGATCGCCCGCGCTGGTGAAGGGAGCATGCGCGATGCCCAATCGGTGTTCGATCAGGTCATCAGTTTCGCCGGCCGCCAGATCACCGATGAGGATGTCGTCACTGCCCTGGGCCTGGTGGGCACGGACGTGCTCGTGGAGGTCACCGAGGCGATCGCCGACGGCGATAGCCGCCGGATTCTCCATCTGATCGGCGGGCTGGTCGACCGCGGATACGATCTCCGGTATTTCTGCCGCGAATTGATGACGCACTTCCGCAATCTGCTCATCCTCAAGTCGGTGGGCTATGATGGCGAGTTGCTCTCATTGAGCAGCGCCGAACTGGAGCGCATTCGAGAATTACCTCAACGATTTTCCGAAGGAGAACTCATTCGCGCTTTTCACTTGCTCACCGAGATGGAACACGATCTCCGCTATGCCAGCGATCCGCGCTTTCACCTGGAAATCGGCTTGATCAAGCTGGCACAAGCGGAAAAGTTGCGTCCCCTCGCGGAGTTGATCGATCGACTGGAAGCGCTCGAAAAGCGTCTGCGCCAGGAAAACACGGCGCCGGTCGCCGAAGCCGTTGCCCCACCCGCGGCTCATCCGGGCACGGAGAACGCGTCTCCGCGCCCGACGTCGGTGACCCCACCAAGCGCAGCGCCAGTGAGGGATTCATCGCCAGAGAAAGCCTCTGCGAACTCTTCGGAACGAGCGGCGACGGGCGTCGCCTTGGCGCCAATTGCCGATGATCGGACGATCGTGGAGCAGATGAAAGCGGCGCTCGACGAACGAGGGAAGATGCTTCTGTCGACCGCCCTGGATCAAGCCCAATCGATCGAACTCGTCGATGATACGCTCCGGATCGCGTTCGCCGAAGATGCGCGCGTGTTCAAGGAGACGCTCACCGGGCGATCCAACCTGCAACTGCTGCAACACATCGCTCGCCAGATATCCGGTCGTGAAATTCGGCTCCACATCCTGACCGAGAGAGGAGCCGCGCCGGCCGTGAACCAGGAAGATCCTCGTCCCGATCGCCTGCGCGCTGAGGCCGAGCGAGATCCCACTGTTCGAGCCTTGCTCAAGACATTTCGGGGTGAGTTGACCGAGGTGGTTCGGAAGAAAACACCCGAAGATGGCTGAGTCGTCATGCCGAGGAAAAGCACTCGGGGAAATCCACCAGAGAGGCCGGCGCTCTGGCGCGAAGAGAAGGCCAACAGCGATACTCGTACCAGGCACGATCCGAGAATGAGGCAGAAGAGGATCACCGAGACCCTCTCGCCGAGGAGGACGACACGATGAAGTTTCCAGGGAACATGGACATTCAAAAGATGCTCGAACAAGCTCAACGCATGCAGGAAGAGCTCCGGCGCACGCTCAAGGAAATGCGCGTCGAGGCTTCGGCGGGCGGCGGCATGGTGAAGGTGATCATGTCAGGCGATAAGCAGATCGTCTCGCTCACCATTGAGCCCGAGGCCAGCGAAGACATCGAGATGCTGCAAGACCTGATCATCGCCGCCGTCAATGAATGTGGCCGAAAAGTCGATGAGGCCATCCAGCAACAGGCGCTGAAGAATTTGAATCTTCCCGGCTTGGGAGGCCTCGCCTAGGGATGAGCCGATGAGACCGCTGGTCCGCGATTGGTCATTCGGAGTTCGGGGTGAGAGCAGAGTCGGCCCTGCCCTCACCGGGGAAGGTTCATGCTCCCCGCTCCCGGAGATGAGCGCACGAAGAAGAGGAGCCTCTGCCAGCGGAACATCTCGGTTTCACGGCGGGCCGAAGAATGCCCCGGCTCAGTGCGTGGAATGGTCATTGAGATCCCGTCTCCGGTTGGGGGTACCCGGTCCCGGACAGTGATGTGCCATGCTCGATTATGCCGAACCCATCAGCCGATTAATCGATGAACTCCGCCGACTTCCCGGCATCGGTCACAAGTCGGCTCAGCGAATCGCTTTTCATCTGTTGCGGATCCCCCCTGAGGAGGCCCGACGCCTCACCTCGGCCATCGAGGAGGTGAAGGAGAAGATCACGCTGTGCTCCATTTGCAACAACTTCACCGACCGCGATCCCTGCCGATTCTGCACCAATCCGGCGCGCGACCGCTCGGTCATTTGTGTGGTAGAAGAACCGACCAACCTGGTGACCATTGAGAAGACGCGCGAGTATCGAGGGCTCTATCACGTCCTGCATGGAGCGCTCTCGCCCATTCGCGGTATCGGCCCCGAAGAACTGAAAATCAAAAATCTCCTCGAACGATTGCGCGATGGTCACGTCAAAGAGATCATTCTGGCCACCAATCCCAACACGGAAGGAGAGGCGACGGCGAGCTACCTGGCGCGATTACTCAAGCCGCTGGGCGTGACCGTCACCCGCATTGCCATGGGGCTGCCGGTGGGAAGCGATTTAGAGTTCGCCGACGAAGTGACCATGCACAAGGCGCTTGCCAACCGACGCCAAATCTGACTAAGCTATGAGGAGTGAGAGAAACGAGTCATGGTGATGGACGCCCCAAACGTGACATCGACCGAAACCGATCAACCGACCATTCGCCCACTGAACGGGTATCAAACCAGTTGTGACGCCAAGAACGAAAAAGGCAAGCCGTGCTGGGGATTCCTCAAAATATGGTATGGAGCGCCCGATGAACTCACCCACCGGATTCCCCGGGATCACGTCATCTATCGTTGTCAGAAGTGCGGACAACTCTACCACGGTCCACCCCACCGACATGTGTCGCGAAGCTGGCGGAAGATGGAGATGACCGCGCCCGAGCGCTGAAGATGAGCGATGAATCCGAGGTCCTCGCCGAACGGACATCATTCCTGGCGTCCTCGCCGGGCCTCGCTCGACCGGAGACCGGTTTCGGATATCAGACAATGATGAGGAGCTTCGCCCAACGAATCCTTATGCCCTCCATCAGACGATGGGCTGGAGGAATGCTCTTCCTGGCGCTGGCCACGGGGGCCGGACTGTGGGGCCACACGAGCAATGCCGCCGGACAGCGCCAGATCGTGGAGATTCGCCCCATTTCGCCAGCGGTACGATGGCTCTCTTCGCGTCTGGATGGCTGGCGGCTCGCCGGACCGGTCGTCACCATGACGCCCGTGGAATTCCAGCGAGAACAGCCGGCGCGCGCCGCACTGATCAGTGAATACGGTCTGCGCGACGTGACCTCCGGTCTCTATGAGGGAGAAGAAGGAGAGCGCATTCGGGTCGAAGTTTTTCGCATGGTCAACTACGTGGCCGCCTATGGGGCCTACTCGCTGGAGCGTCGTCCGGAGGCCGAGCGCGTCGCCGTGGGTACCGAAGGGGCCCTGGAACCGCATGGTCTGGGGTTCTTCAAGGGGCAATACTACATTCGACTCACTGGCGAACAGGGGGCAGTGCCCCGGGCAGCGCTGCTCGATCTGGCCCAGCGGCTGGCCCATCGATTCACCGTCCGGTACTCGGAAATCCCGGTGCTCATCGATCATCTTCCCGCCGAGGGCATGGTCCCGGGAACGGAGCGATTTATCGCCGGTCCCCGGGGATTGGCCCATATTGGCGGTCCCGAAGACCCCAACGACATCTTCTTGCTCTCCAGTCTGGCCGTGGAAGCCGTCTTGGCGGAATATCGATTGAATGAGAACGTCGCCACATTGATGATCGTCGAATATCACACGCCGCAACTGGCCGCCGCGGCTTACCGGCAGGTGCGCGCCTACTTCCGCGCTCTCCCCGAGTCCGAGCGTGCCCGCCGCATTCTCAAGCGCGAGGGGAACTTCATCATCGAAGCGGTCAACGTCCAGCACCGAACGGCGATGCAGCACCTCGTCGACCAGATCACCTACGCTCCCTCGGTTCACTGGCTGGGCAAGAATCCTTTTGAGTATCTTCGATCGATCGAGCCGGGACGGCCGGTCCTCACCATAGACTGGCTGTTGACGACATTCGGCTTGATCGGCCTCTCGCTTTTGCTGGCATTCATCATTGGCGTGGTGCTGGGTGTGCTCATTTTTCTCTGGCGGCGTCGCCGGTTCCGGTACTTCCCCGGGTTCACCGATGCCGGTGGAATGCTCCGACTCAACCTGGATAATCTCGTTTTACCGCCACCGGAGAAAGAGTGGCCCAAGCGTCTGCCCAAAAATGAAGGGTAGAGTCGGAGTGAGCGGGCGACATTCGAGAAAAGGAGGTGTGTGGTGGTCGCCCATATCGGAGAACTTCTCGCCTCTCGAACCGAGCAGTGGCCCGATAAAATCTTTCTCATCGCCGAGCGCGAGGGACGGACATTCACCTATAGAGAGTTTCATCGTCGCGTCCATCAAACGGCGCATTTTCTCCACCGTCTCGGCGTCGGCAAAGGAGATATCGTCAGCCTCTGGATGCCCAACTGCACGGAGTTCGTCCTGTTCTATTTCGCTTGCTGGACGCTGGGAGCCATCGCTGGTCCCATTAATGCTCATCTCAAGGGGCCCGAAGTTCAGTACATCTTGAACCACTCCGAGGCGCGATTTCTGGTGACGCGAGCTGCTCATTGGCCGACGGCGGAGAGCATTCGTCGGGAGGTGAAGGTCGAGCGCGTGATCCTCACCGATGCCCGGATCGAGGGGACGATCGATTACCGCTCGGAGGTGGAACGGCTCTCCCCGGACGGTCCCTCTACGACGATCAATCCGGATGACGAGGCGATCATCATTTACACATCGGGAACGACCGGTCGTCCCAAAGGCGTGCTCCTCACGCATCGGAATCTGATCGTCAATGCTCGCCAAATCGCTGACTGGCTGCACTTCACTCCCGAGGATCGATTCCTCTGTATCATGCCGTTGTTTCACATGAATGCGGTGGCCGTGACCACGCTCACGCCGCTCTCGGTTGGCGCCAGCATGGTGTTGTCGCCGAAATTCAGCGTTCGCCGCCACTGGTCGATCATCTCCGAATATGGCGTGACCACGTTTGGATCGGTGGCCACGATGCTCTCTATGCTGCTGAATGCCTATCCGGAAGGTATTCCCGAAGGGCTGGACACGAGTCGACTGAAATTCGCGCTCTGCGGTTCGGCTCCCGTCCCCGTGCCGGTGATGGAGCAATTCGAAGAGCGGTTTAACTGCCCGGTCATCGAAGGATATGGACTTTCGGAATGCACCTGTCGCGCCACATTCAATCCCCCTGACGAGCGCCGCCGACTCGGCTCGGTGGGATTGCCCATCGGCAACGAGATGAAAATCTTCGACGATGAGGACCGAGAACTCCCTCCCGGTGAGATTGGCGAGATCGTCCTCCGCGGCGAGAACGTCATGAAGGGCTATTTCAAGAATCCAGAAGCGACCAGACGGGCGTTTCGCCACGGTTGGTTTCACACCGGCGATCTCGGCTACCGGGACGAGGACGGCTTCTTCTACGTGGTCGATCGCAAATCGGACATGATCATCCGCGGAGGCGAGAATATCTATCCGCGAGAGATCGACGAGGTGCTCTATCGACATCCGGCGGTGCGAGAAGCGGCGACCGTGGGGGTGCCCGATGAACTCTATGGGGAGGCGGTCAAAGCGTTCGTCGTCCTCAAGGAGGGCGCCGAGTGCCATCCGGAGGAGCTCATCGCCTTTTGCCGCGAGCGACTGGCCGATTATAAATGCCCCACTCTCATCGAATTCATCGACGAGATTCCCAAAGGCCCCACCGGCAAGCTTCTCAAACGCGAACTCCTGAATCGATCATGAGGCACAGCCCTCTCGGGGTTCTTCTCTCAGGAGCCAACGAGAGCGCCGGGATGCTCGACGTCGCGTCCCGCTCAGAATGGGTGCACTCGAGACGAGGGACCTTCGGAACGCGCGCTGGTCGACGTCCAAGCGAATCTGCTCGAGCGAGTGGCCAGCGGTGGATGACCAGAGGAACCCTCGGAACGCGTACGGCGCGACCTCGAAGAGTTGCCAAATAGAGCAAAAGCCTCTAGTATTGCCACGGGAGGAAACAGTGACGTGAAGTGGGTGCTGTGTTTGCTCATTTGCCTGATCGGTCTCGCCTCGCCCGCCGTGGGGCAAGATCCTCGGAAGCCCCCACCCAATCCGGACACCCCCCGCTCGGGAACGCCCGGTGGCTTTGGATTCGGAAAGAAGACTGTGGAAGAACGCCTCCCCAATCCCTACCTCTTCCGCGCCGCCTTGACCGTTGTCGCCCAGGCCATTCCACACGTCATCAAAGAACAGGGTCTCACGTTGGATGAAGAGCAGAGTCGGCCCCGCGAAGGTCTGTTCGTCACCAAACCCCATGTGTTTGCCCGTGGCAGCGCCGTCAGCCGAGCCGAACTTCAACACGTTGCCGAGCTTCCGGCGGCCGAAGCCCGCGCCTGGATCAGCGGCCGCTATCGGTTAGAGATTCGCATCAGCCCCGTCGATGCCACCGGCACCCACGTGACGGTGGTCGCGCTCATCGAAGGACTGGCGCAAAACGTCCTCTCCAATAGCTGGATCAAGTGCTCGTCCAAGGGCGTGCTGGAGAATCAATTCCTGCGCGCCCTGCGCGATTATATCGAACTCCAATGACTGGAACGCGACATCCCTGCGGTCCTCAATTCATCGTTCGCCAGTAGTGATGCGTCAGCCCTGATCGGTGGCGAATTCCGCGGTGGGGCGAAGTCGAGCCTCGCCGCCACCACGGAGAGAACACACCGCCACTCTCAGGGAACGCGCCGACTGACGCGCACATTGTCGATGTACCATCCTTCGGCGTCATTCCGACGTTCGTTGATAGTGTCAAAATAGAACTGGATCTGAATCGATCGACCGGCGAATTCCGAGATATCGATGGCCTCGTGCTGGAAGAACTCGCCGCCGCGAAAGCCCACCGTATTGTCAGAGACGATGGCTTTTTGCTTGATCTCGCCACTGGCGACATCGATGATCCGAATGTAGCCGTTATCGGTGAGACTGGAGAACAGGCTCCCGCGGAAGAAGTGGTCGAATTCCAGAATGATGGCACTGCTGGAGGGAATCGACGGCAGGTCGATCACGGGCGAGGTGAGCGCGCCGAAATTGCGCGCGCCGGTATCGTAATTGCCCGTATCCTCGCGACCATAATACCAGGCTCTGCCACGCCGATTCGACAGATGCCAGAGCGCCGGGCCTCCCTGACCATCCTCTCCTTCCACCGTCCATCCATTCTCGTCCGCGTTCATGTCGTCAAAGAAGATCGTCTCTCGTCCCGGCGGCAGGGGATTCCACGGCGTGTCGAACGCCTGCAAGACGACGGTATCATCGCCACTGTCGGTGCGCGCCGAAACGCCCATGCCGCGAGCAGCGAAGACCGTCCAGATGGCCGCCTGATGAGCCCCACCGTAGGTCGCCAGGTCGGCAATCAGGAGAGCATCGCGCCCATCCAGCATGGAGGGTTGTGATGGGGTGAATTTCAGCGCGTCGGTGATCAGTTGCTCGAACGTCTGCTTGCCCACCGCGCTCCGCAAATCCCATAACGTCGAAGCCCAGATCTCGCCATCGAAATGCACTTCTGGAATGAACGTGTGATCCAGGGCGATGCCTCCCTCGATGCCGAATCGGGTGAGCGGCCCCAGCCGATTGCCGAAATCGCCGTAGGCGAGAGGACTGGAGGCGTAGTTGACCGTCCGAATGCCCACCACCGGATCTCCGGTACTATACTCGCCAGTCACCGGGTCGTTGGTGATACTGACCGAATAGATATCGCTCCAGCCCTCGCCCATAGCGGCACTTTGCCGACCGAATAAGGCGGCAGCATCGAAGCGATTGCCGACCAGACGCGTGGTCAGACCATGGATGTATTCATGATAAATCACGTCAGCATCGAAGGCGGAATCGACCTGACGGAAAGGCGGGGCCGTGAAGAAAAGGTAACCCGTGAACGCGGATCGACCGTCTTCAGGGGCTCCGAAGAACGCATTGTTGAAGCCGCTATGCTGAGGGGCCGCCAGGACGGGATCACCGTCGAGACCTCCGCGCCCGAAATTATCCAGTTGGAAGTTCCCCGCCGCCTCGTCGAAGCCCAATCGATACAGATAATCGTGCATGAAATTGAGATGGTAGAACAGGTTGGTGATGGCGGCATCGAGTTCCACGGTGGGAAACTTCTCGGCCAAGCCGATGTGGAGCCCGCTCAATGGAGCCTGAGCGCTGAAATCGACCGGACGGAGATCAAAAGCGCCGCCGCCGGGAGTGATGCCGACCAGGCCATCGGTCATTTCCACCCCGTTGTAAGCGATTTCGATCACTCCATCGGCCGAGAGTCGGAGCTGGACCGTGTTGGAGTCCGTCAAGCCAAATTGAGAAACGCGATGCCAGGTGATGACGACGCGGTCGCTCTCTCGCTTGACGAAGAGGCCACCCCCTTCGGGGACGTCGCTCAAATCCAGATCATCCCACAGGACGGCTATGCGGGGCACGCCGAGGATCATGTCGGCCCACGACTCGCTGGCATCTCGGCTTCCTCCATTGAACGTCACATTGCCGTTGGCGTTGATGAAGATGGTGTTGAACGAGGAACCGAAGAACGGAAAAGAAAAGTCCAACGAGAGAATGGCCGATCCATCGTCTTTATCCGGCCGTATTCGGGAGGTGAAGTCCCTCCCCAAATCAGCATCGAAGTCCACCGGGAGCAGGCTCACATCATATCCCCCCACCCCATTGGGCGTGAACCGCAGCGTGCGCCCATCCAGGTCGAAGAGGTTCGGTCCATCGGTGTTGTAGATGTTCTGGAAGGGAAAGAGGAAATGCTGCTCGGCATTCCGAGCCAGGGGCAAAGTGATCACGTTATTGCCCTGGGTTCCCACGTTGGGAAGTGGCCAAACCCATGTGCTGGGCGAAGCGACAGCATCTCCATTGAACGATTTCAGAACCTGTGACCCCAGATCGGGATTGACCGCGAACACCAGTCCCCTGGGATCGCTGAACTTGTAGAGATTGTGGCGAAACAGTATCTCGCCCGTTTGAGCATCCACCAGGACGTCATACCAGGCCAGCCGATCCATCAAGTGGAGGCGCACCTTCCAGGCCAGCCGCGCTCGATCGCGCGCCGGGAAAATGACCAACTTGGCTTCCACATCATCGGTGAACGGCCCGCGCTCGAAAAGAGTCGCTCGCTCAATACCAGTGGCCGGGCGCTTCATAACCGGCGTGAACGCCACATCGGGAGCAATCTCTGCCGCGGCGAGCTGCACGGCCCGGCTGACGTCCAGATCCGGCCGTAACGGCGCCACCAGGCCGGGGAAATACCTCCCGCTCACCGAGAGAATTCGTCCCTCTCGATCGACATTGACTTTGATGTGCCCTTGAAAGACATCCAATCCCCGATAAAACTGCTTGAACACCAGATGAGTGACACCATTGTGCGCCGTGCGCTCGCGTTTGGCCACCACCAGATCGCCGATTTCCTCATCCGTCAACCGGAAGAGTGCTTTGTTCGACGCCAGGAACTCCCGCGCGATGCGAACCGGATCACCCGACCGGGGCGGCGTCAAGCGCTGCGCCAAACTGAACAGATGCCGAGGAACGCCGGTCACCTGATCGAAACGAACTTCCAGCCCTGGAATCCGGCGCCTCAGGCGCTCGATGGCGTCCAACTGTCGTTTCGTCGGTCCTCGACGCCGGGCAACGTCCTGTCGCCGCCGGATATCATCATCGGCCAGGACTAACTCCCGACCACGCCGAAGAAATTGTTCAACGTGAAGCGCCTCCGCTCTCTTGGTTTGAGAGATCACCGGCGCAAATAACGGGGTGAATAAAGTTATGGTCAATAGCAGTCCAAGGAAAAAGCGAGAAGTGAATGTAAATGGCATAGTCCTCCTCCAAGAATGTGATGTCGTCATGATCGATCGCTGGTGGTCCGCCGTCTGCCATTGAGAGTCGCCATCCGTGCCAACAGGAGATCTCTGACCGACGATGAACGACGAACCACGCACACCGGAGGCCTGATTACAGCATCAAGCCTGATTCCAGCGCAAGCTGATTTCGTCCAATTACGGCTATTTCCATCGAGCACGACTCACCGAGCTCTCGATGGGGGCGATGAGCGACCGCAGTGCACATCGCCCCCGAGTCGAGAGTCTTTCACAATCCCGAACTGAGGTTCAGGAAGATCTGGCCAATGCCATCCGTATCATCATCCCATACAATCGCTATGCGCCCATCGCGGGCCACGGCCACGTCCGGATTGAAAGAGAATCCAAGCGTACCAGAGGCATTGACGGGTTTGGAGAAGGTTTGTCCGCCATCGATCGAGCGGCTGAAGAAGATCTCGTAGTTGTTCGCCGAGGTATCGGTCCACACCAGAAAGATGCGCGTCTCGGAGGGGTCATCCCCTTCTCCCTGGATCGCCATAGCCGCAAGGCCCGTCACAAGTGCCCCCAGACGATCGGTTCGGGAGACGTTCACCGGATCGGTGAACGTCTCCCCCCCATCCTGAGAGAAGCTGAAGTACACATCCTGCCCGCCTCTGTCGAAATCGAGCTGCGTCCAGGCGACGTACAGGTTCCCCATCCCATCGACGCCGAGAACAGCCCCCAGCGCCTGGATGAACGCGTTCTCGAACTGCGTGAGATTCACCGCTGGAGAGAATGTCTCTCCTCCATCGGTGGAGCGGCTGAGAAAGATGTTCTCAGAGAAGCCACTGAAATCAAGCTGTGTCCAGAGGAGATTGATGTTGCCTTCGTCATCGACGGCGATAGAAGGGGAAAACGCCCGGATAGTGGAGTCGGGCACTTGAGACACGTTCACCGCCTCGGAGAAGCTCTGCCCCCCATCGGTCGAGCGACGGAAATATACATCCTCGATGAAAGAACCAGAGCTGAGATCCAACTGCGTCCACGAAGCATAGATATTCCCTTCTCCATCAATGGCTAGCGCGGGAGCAGAAGCTGAGACACGATTGCTCATCGTCTCAGACACGTTCACCGCCTCGGAGAAACTCCGTCCCCCATCAGTCGAGCGGCTCAAGAACACGTCTTGAAATCCGGAACTGGGCTGGCGCTGGGTCCACATCACATTGATCGTTCCGCGGTCATCCACTTTGATCGTCGGGTCGGACGCCACGAGCGCTGGATCAGAGAGCCTGACGGGGCTGGCGAACCGGCCCGTGACGCTCTCTCGTTGCGAATAGACGATGATCGTATGGCTCGAACTACGATCCAACTCTTCCCAAACGACGTGGAGAGTGCCCGCCGAGTCGACGGCCACAGAGGGATTCGTCGCGCCCGCCGAACTCTCCGAGACCAGGCGCGGCGGTTGTTGAAGGCCTTCACCGGAGTAGATGACCAGTCGCAAATTGGTCGTATGCTCGATGTCTCCAGCCCGGCCCGTGATGGTGATGAGGTAGGTCCCCGGTTCAACGTTGGCCGCTGTATCTACGGTGAGAACGACGTCACTGCCGGGAACAATGCTCTCGGACGAGAAGCTGTAAAACAGGCCAGGGACTTTCGGAGAGGCGGTCAAATGCACCGGTTCAGCGAATCCCTCTTGAGCCGAGCTCCCGATGACGAAAAATGTCGATTGGCCAGCGACGATATTGCGCAACAGCGTCTTACTGGAGAGAGTGAAGTCGGGCGAAGGATCACCATCGGTGATGGGTACGACCCGGACGAATACATTGGGATCGCCCTCTCGATCATCGCCCCAGCTCAAGACGAAATGCGAAGCGCCGGCGGCCATCTGGTTGTAATCGCCGTGGTATCCGAATCGCAAATCCAGTGGCGTGGGCACGAGCATCCAGTTGCCACTGGTGACGCGCCGGCTGGGCACAAACGATTCTCCACCATCGGTCGACGTGGTCATGTAAACATCGATGAGGGAGTTGTTCTCCAGATCATTCCGACGATCATACCACATGACGGCTACCGTTCCGTCAGGCGCGACGGCCACCGAGGGCATCCACTGGTCGGTCTCCGTGGCATCATCATTGATGCGCCGAGGACGAGACCACCGCCGGCCCCCATCAGTGGACTTCACCAGAAAAATATCTGACGCATCCCGACCTTGACCTCGCATGTTGAACACGATGTAGATCGTCCCGCGATGAGGACCATCGCTCGTATCCACGGCCATGCTGGGAAAGTGCCAGACGGAGAAGAATCCACCGTTGAGGGGAGGCACCACGAAGTTACCCAAGCCGGCCGCAATGGCCGGGCGCCGGAACGTGACGCCGCCGTCGGTCGAACTCGATACGCGAATGACCCGCCCTTCCTGCCAGGCGACGTGGACTTCTCCGTCCGGGCCCACGGCGATGAATGATCCCTGAGGGAAGGTGCCGGAGCGCGAGAGTGAGATGGGATCGGACCAGGTTTCTCCTCGGTCAGTGGAACGGACAAAGAGAATGGCTTGATCGCCCATTCCAAAACGGGTCCAACTCACATACACGTTGCCGCGATAAGGACTGTCGGTCGTATCCACCGCCAACCACTCTTTGTCCTGAAACGACCCGAGGCCGCTCGCTCCCAGACTGGCGTCCACCAGCGGCGACCAGGTCGCGCCGCCATCGTCGGAGCGAGTCACGCCCACCGTGGAGATGCCCAATTGATTGATGGCCAGCGTGGCGTAGTAAAACTCGCCATCCGGGCCGGCGGCGACGACGGGATCGCCCAACGTTTGACCGCCCGGATAAGCGGGAATGTGGGTCTCCCTCCACTCACGTCCTCCGTCGGTGGAAAAACTGAGCGCCGAGATACCTCCCACCCTGCTCCCATCGTTGTAACCGACCACAATGGTTGATCCGAACACCGCGCTACAGGTTTCATTCTGGACGCGGTCACCGATATCCTGAAGCGGGTCATTCACCTTGATATCCCCGGTGGATGGCGAGGCTTGAGCTCCACGGGTTGCTGCCCCCCAGGTTGGGCTGCCGGGTCCCGCTCCCGGCACCAAACTCGGCAGCAAGCCGTACTTCTTCAACAAATAATTTTGGGCGGCACCGGACAGGGCCTCAAATTGAGGTGATGTTAATAACCAGGCATCCCCCGAGTTGCGATAACCCGGCTGAAGACGAGGAGTGAACAGAAATGGTGGCCGTTCGCGTGAACGACGCCACTTGTCGAACGAGGCCGGGCGACCGGGTAGCGCGGACCCGACGCCTCCCTGGCGACCAGAACCGGCATGCCCGCTCTCCGGCCGCACAGTAACCATGCTTACGTGCGTTAACAGGGTGAAACTGGCGAACAAAACAAGAACGTTCTTGACCAGCATAGGCAACCCTCCTCACATATTTGTGTATACTCACATAGACCTCAGCCAACCCGCTACACTGAGGCCTTTTTACTCCTATACCAAATCGAAAAAAATTGCAACCATTTTTTTATCGACGGTGTCATCCTGCGAGCGGGGAGAAATGGTTTGGGTTGAGCGGGGATGTGTGAAATAATTGTTGAGTATGGATGAGGAGCTTCATCTGTTTGAGCACCGGAGGGGTCCATCGACATCGGCGCCCGAGCCGCCGCTCGCTGATCGTCTGCGTCCTCGCACATTGGACGAATTCGTCGGTCAGGATCACCTGGTTGGTCCCGATAAGCCGCTCCGACGCATGATCGAAGCGGATCGATTGACTTCGCTCATTCTTTGGGGACCGCCCGGCAGCGGGAAGACGACGCTGGCGCGCATCATCGCTCATCATACGAATGCGCACTTCGTCGCCTTTTCGGCCGTCCTCGCTTCGATCAAAGAGATTCGATCGGTCATGGTGGCGGCCAGAAAACTCCGGCAACGCGCGCATCGCCGGACTGTCCTGTTCATCGACGAAGTCCATCACCTGAACAAAGCGCAACAGGACGCCTTCCTCCCCTTCGTCGAACGCGGCGATGTCATCTTCATCGGCGCGACGACGGAGAACCCCTCTTTCGAGGTCATTTCGGCTCTGCTCTCGCGGTCGAAGGTCTTCGTCCTCCAACCGCTCTCGGTTGAGGACATCATCGCCATCCTGAAGCGCGCCTTGACCGACGCCGAGCGAGGGCTTGGCCGGGAGAAGATCTGCATAGATGAACCGGCATTAAAAACCATCGCCATCTATGCTTCGGGCGATGCGCGCGTGGCGTTGAATACGCTCGAACTGGCCGTGACCTGTGGCCGGAAGCAACCCGATGGAACGAACCGGGTAGATGAAGCCGCATTGAAAGAGGCGCTGCAACGCTCCATTCTGCTCTACGATAAGAGCGGCGAGGAACACTATAACTTGATCTCGGCCTTCATCAAATCCATCCGCCATTCCGACGCCGATGCGGCCGTCTACTGGCTGGCCAGGATGATCGAAGCGGGCGAAGATCCCATCTTCATCGCCCGGCGTCTGGTCATTCATGCTTCCGAGGATATCGGGCTGGCCGATCCTCAAGCCTTAGTACAGGCGGTGGCGGCATTTCACGCCGTGCAAGCGGTGGGGTTGCCCGAAGCTCGCCTGGCCTTGACGCAGGCGACGATTTATCTGGCCCGCGCGCCGAAGTCTAACGTTGTGTTGAGAGCTTACCGGGCCGCCCAGAAAGATGCTCTGGAAAGCCTCCGCGAACCCGTTCCCCTGCACTTGCGGAACGCTCCCACCGAACTGATGAAAAGACTCGGCTATGGCCGAGGCTATAAATACGCTCATGATTATGAGCCGGGTGATCCCGAGGGTGAGATGGACTGCCTGCCAGAATCTCTCAAAGGCAAGACATATGTGAATGATGATTGATGAATCGAATGACGAAACACGAATGACGACCTCGCGCTCAGGATGGCGACCGATTGACAAATCCTCTTCCTTGCCCCAATACTTGAGTCCCCGATGAACACGGCCCGTTGGCAAACGGTGCTCATCAATCCTCGACGGCAGACGCTCCGCTCGGGCTGGCGAGTCGTCGTCTTTTTCCTCCTCGCCCTATCGCTGTCTTTTCTGTTCTTTCTGCTCATGGGCAGCGCCCTATTCCTGCTGGGGAAGCTGGACATCACGTCGGGAGACATGACCGGCCCAGGGAAATTGTTGGGTGGTTACGTCCTCCTCATCACTGCGATTCTCGCTGCCACGGCGGTCTGCCTTCGGTTTTTGGATAGGCGTCCTTTCTGGTCCATCGGCTATTATTTTCACAGCCGATGGTGGCGCGATTATCTCGTGGGAATGGGGATAGCAGCGGCTATGATCGCCATCATCACCGGCATCGAATGGATGGGGGGAATGGTCTCTCTTCGATGGTCCGATGCTCCAGGCGATGAAATCGTTTCTGGTCTCCTCATGGGCTTGGCGTTTTTCAATATAGCCGCTGCCTTCGAGGAACTCACCTTCCGCGGGTATCCGTTGCAAACGCTCCTTCGCGACCTCCATCCCGTCTGGCCGGTGCTCATCACCTCTACGCTATTCGGCTTCGTTCATGCTGGCAATCCCCATGCCTCTCCCTTGGCCCTCATCAACACGATGCTGGCGGGCGTCTGGCTGGCCGTCGCCTACTTGAAGACGCGAAGCTTGTGGCTTCCGACCAGTCTACATTGGTCGTGGAACTGGACGATGAACTCCGTCTTTGGCCTCACGGTGAGCGGACTCCAGGGGGTGACCTCATCGCCGCTCCTGGAATCAACGCAGACTGGCCCCTCCTGGCTCACTGGAGGATCTTATGGTCCCGAGGGGGGAGTCCTCGCGACGATCGTTCTCATCGCCGGAATTCTCGTCATCTGGCGCGTCCGTTGGCTCGCGCCCTCGCCGGAGATGATGGAACTCCTGAGCGGGAAAAAGGACGAAGATTCGGAATTCCAGAGTCAATCACCGGCCGACGGCGAATGAACTCCAGCGAACGTCACGGCACTCATCGTCGTGGATCGATTTCACCGGCGATCTGGTGGAGGTTGTTGCGTCCCTTCGTAACCGATGACCGGTAATGGCGCGTATGGATCGAGGGGATCAATGTCGATCTCCACGGCGTGAATGAGTCCTCTCCCTTTCACCGAGAGCCATACGTCTTCATGCATGACCATCTGGCCGCCTCGGATCTGAGGAGTCGCGAGGGTGACCATGAGATTCTCTTCCTCCGGAACTTCGAAGTCCACTCGCGCCCCCGGACGTTCGACGACTTCCCCCGTGGTCATATTCGATCCCACCAATGGAGCTCGACTCTTATCAGCCGAGAGCGTCCCGTGATTGATGAAGGCGAATACACTGAATCCCGTGAACCGGATGGGAGCAGAGACGTAGGTCCTCTTTTCCTCTCTGGCGTATCTCCGCAATTCGTCCTCCAGACTGCGGATCTCCTTCCACGCTCCCCGGTCCCCATCGTCGACCTCGTTTTCTTTCGCCGACCAGTTCTGGGCGACCCAGGTGCTCGGGCGAGTCTCATATTGGTCATCCCCTTCTCTCTGAACATGAACGTTGACGACGCCAGCCGGGATGATTCGGCTCGCCTCCGAACCCCTCCTGAGCGCGCCGTCACCGGTCGAAAAAAGGCGCCTCTCGGTGAGTTTCGCGCCGCCGACGATGGCCACGATGATATATCCGGTGCCGGGATGCGTCCCCCAGTGGGGCAAGATATACCCACCGCTCAATCTGATGGTCACTGTCATATTGGGCATTGGTCGTTCCCTCCCAATAGAGCGTGTCGCACTTTGGCCTCAGTGCGAGGTTCCCGGCGCGAGATCCGAAGCCGATGAGAGCCATATCCGATCGACAGCGAATGCCAACGATGAAACAGGGACGAAGATGGAGAGTGTCATCGACCACTTCCTATGACGAGAAACGCCGACCAGTAATATGGATGCCGTGTAGTCTGAGGACCCGATAGAAGTGTGAGTTGCGCTTCCCGCAAGGCAGCGACCGCCTGCACGCCAGCCCGCCAACGTCGATGAAACTCGGTCATGAGTGTCACCGTGGTCCCGGAATCGGGAATCGCCCACAAACTCACCACCAAACTGGGTACGCCCGCTCGAATGAACGGACGGGCCACACCAATGAGGCCCTCGCCCGCCAGAAATCCACCGAGCCCTGACTGACAAGCCGATAAGACGATCAGCGATGTCCGATGGAGATGCAGATCATAGAGTTCGAAAACATGGAACAAGCCATCTCGCTCTCTCATCCCCGGTACCCACGTCTTCCTCTTTCGCGGTTCATCATCGCTTATTCTGGATATCCGCGGTGATCTGTGATTCGCGCGGGCCGACTCGCGATCTCCGATTCTCGACGATGGATCGGGAGCGAGCACGATGGCCGAGAACATGGGCTCTCTCTCGCGCAAGAGGAAGTGCGTCGCCAGGTGGACCACATCATATCGCCCCATGAGCTCTCGAACGCGCTGCTCGTCGGCTCGATGCCCAGATAAACGCACGGACACCGGATAATACCGGGCGATCTCATCAATTTCGCGCCTGGCGAAAGGAAGCGAGGGCCACTCCCAGCGACCATCGACGCGCGGATCACCCACGGCGAGCAGCTTCGATCGAGAAGGAGGCTTGCTCCTGCTCAACTCCTCGCAGTGAAGAAAGATGCTGGCACTCGGACAGATCATCAGGCGATAGTCTTGGATCAGATATCGACCCGTATCGGGACAGATGAGCGCCGCGAAGGGAAGATAATGCAAGACACCGTCAGGAATGATACAAAGCGCCTGCTCGGGGTTCAATCGCATGGCCAGAGGCTCGATCAAAATGGTATAGAGTTCGGATGCCTGCGCGCGGATTCGCTCCATGGGAGCGAGACTTTTGATGGCCATCACGAATTGCTCCACTTTCCTCCGCAGCACATTGGCGGGAACCGAGACGTCTACGCTGACCAGCGGCAACTGACGATTGATGAGCCATAGGATCACCTTCTTCCGAGTCACAGCGTACTGAAGCAAAGCGACATCGTCCGGCAGAGCGGCGATGATCTCTTCATAACGCCGAGGCCGAGTCGATCCCAGGATGCGAATCTCAGGTTGTTCTCGCCCACCGAGCAATCGGATCTCGGTCGACACGAGATCGAGAAACGATCTGGCCTTGGCCCGCTCAGCGTACTCGAATGCGGCCTCCACCTGGCCGAGGTGGTCGTAGAGCAACAAGACGAGTTCGTCATATACGTCCCGTCCTCGAGCCAAGAAGAAGCTTCGCTCTCGCTCGCGGTCGAGCCAAGCGCGATTTTGTTCAAGGAGTTGAACGCCGCGTTCGTATTCGCGGCGCGCCCGTTCGTACTGATGAAGAGCCTGGTGCGTCCGAGCGCTCTCCAAGACAAAATCCAGCAGATACTCTCGCCTTCCCTCGAGCGGCTCTCCGTATCGATCCAAGATCTGTGCCGCTTTCTCCGGCTCGCCCGACAGTCGGTAGAGTCGCGCCAGGCACATCGACGTGAACATATCAGCGTCGCGGCGCTCATCATCGTCTAGAATGGACTCGTTCATCTCCTGCGCTCGCTCGATGTACTGACGCGCCCGTTCGTATTCTCCCAGGCGAAGATACACGTCGGCGGTACTGGTCAACGTATTGGAAAAGTAATAAGGATGCGGATGAGAAGCGCGCTCCTTGCGAAGCAGGACCTCATTCTGGTACTTAGCGGCCAAGAAGGCATCATCGAGTTCCAGGTAAGCGACGGCGATGTTTTGATAAATGGCGTCGAGAAGGAGTGGTCTGGTCTCACTATACCCGGCCGCAAGCGCCTGAGAGAATGTTTCAATCGCCTGGCGATATTGTCCCAGAGAGATTTGATCGATCCCGACAGAATTGAGGAGATCGGCCACTTCCCCATAGACCCGGGATTGTCGCTCCCGCTCCAGCGCTCGACCGAGAGCATCCAGGCTGGCCGAATAAAAGCCCACATAGGCATACGCCTTGCCCAGAAGAGAAAGGGCGAGAATTTCATGTTCGACGTGCTGGCGCCCCCTCAACCGTGGCCACAATTGACTGAGGAGTTCGATGCACCCCATGTAATCAGTCTGCACATAAAGCGCCATGCCGTAAAACAGCTCGGCGCGCTCGGCATAAAGAGGATCGCCGAGTCGGCCGAGCACGAGAGCGGCGTGGCGAAGCGTTCGAGCAGCCTCATCATAGGCTCCCTGTGAGAGGAGGTCTCGTCCCCGTTGAAAAGCCTGATGAGCCGTGAGATGAACCTTCCACCGGGAACGGGGCAGGGCTTGATAGAACCGAATCGCCTCGGCAATCGCCCGGTCATGTTTCAGCGTCGCCATCAGGTCGCCGATATACCGGGAGAGATCCAACATCTCCTGGGCTGCCCCATCTTCGCCCCGCTCGCGCTGACTCAAATAAGCGGGGATGGTTTCGTATATCGCCAAGAGTGTGATCACATCGGCGTTTTCACTGACCAGTTGCTCGGCTTTTGCCCGATCTCGCTGGCGATAAGCCAAGAGGAACTCATCTCGAATGCGTTTCTGGCGCTCGGCTCGATCGAGTCGTACCGCGCTTTCGAGATCTTCAATGTATCGGCTGGCCTCTTCTCGCCATTGAGATATTTTTTCTACTCGGAGATAGCGCTCCCAATCCTTTCGAGCTGTCTCCAAGAGCATCATCTTTTGCTCGCAGAGCGCACGATTGAACAGCGCCTCAACGAATTGGCCATCCAGCTCCAGAGCCCGCTCAAAATGTCGAAGGGCCTCAGCGTACCGCTCTCGTTCGAGGAAGAGGACACCAAGATCATTGTGAACCTCTGCCTGATGGGGATCGATGTCCAGCAGCTTTTTCAATTCCCTCTCGGCGCGGTCGAACTCTCGGTTGATCAAATAAAATCGGGCCAGCGCCTGTCGAGCGCGTCTACTATGGCTGGTGATCACTCGCTCGGCAAAGAGTGCCCCCGCATGAGCGGCGAGTGGCTCGTTGACCTGTTCTCGATCTTTTCCTCCCCGTAGTGGTCGATAGGGAGCATATGGGAATCGGCCGGAAAGCCTCGCCTCCAGAGAGCGCCGTTGGGCATAGGCCCTTCGCAATGCTCTCATCCCCCGGTCAATCGAAGAAAGACGGAGCACCATCACAGCCAACACCCCCATCGAGAGACTGATCACCAGCAGAGCGGCTCCCTTCCACGAAATGGTCATTCCCCTTCCTTTTTTCTCGTCTCCCTTCCTCATCGTCCGCCGCACCTTGTCTGTCGGTGATTGTGGAGGAATGGACACGCGACTCGGCCAACTTTGTTCACCTTTGAGAGAGACCGCCAGGTGCTCCCGATAAAGTGTCTCGGCCTGCGATCACGAACCGCGCTCAGAGGCAGGGTGCTCATCGCCAATGAGCCGGAGATAATGCCGAACCTCGCTCGCCCAGGGAGATGTCGCATCCTGCTCCAGATATTTCATCCAGTCGGCGCGCGCCTCGGAAAATCGGCCCATCTTCTGATAGCACAGAGCTCGATCGAATAATGCTTCCAGCAACGTCGGTTCCAGTTCTAACGCTCGACTGAAATGCTGGATGGCTCGCTCGAACGCCAGGGGTGATGATTCGCTCTGAGCTTTCTGCAAGTAGGCGACGCCGATATCGCTCTCCAGGTGTGCATTGTCGGGATCCTTCTGAAGGGCACTTTTGAAGTGCCTCAACGCTGCTTCATAATCGTGCTTCAGGAGATAAAACCGTCCCATGGCGTGGTGAGCTTCTGGCGTTTCCTTTCTGGCCAAAGCCTTCATGAACGTACCCTGAGCGAGTGTCAACGCTGCTTGATCAAGTTCGTCCGGTTCCTGACCCCGATGGACGATGTATGGCGCATACGGAAAACCTCCGGTGAGTCGGGCTTCGAGTGGCCGCTGCTTGGCATATGCCCGTTTCAGCGCCCTCATTCCCTCATCGAGGTTTGGTCCGCGCGCAAACCACATCCAAACCAGAGTAGAGAGGACCAGAAGGGCAATAATCGACGCGGCAGATCGCCAGGTGATGAATGTCCCCGCTCGTCTTGAAGGTGATGCAACCGGACGACGAGACGCTCCTGTTGCGAAAAGAGCTTTTGCTCGACCGGCGATATGATCTAGATCCAGTTGCTTCAGATAGACCTCATCATCGACTTCCGTCTCCGGATAAAGCACCCTGATATAGGTGGCAAGAAGTCGTCGACACGTTGAGCAATCCAGCAGATGTCCCTCAACATCCCCCCGCGCTTCCTTCGAAAGATGTCCCTCGAGGTAGGCGATCAACTGCTGCGGGTCAACGCAGGCGATTTCTTTCCGTCCCTGGTCTTTCATAAGAAGATCTCCCATCACCACAGATTATCACCCACGTATCGCCACGCCATCCCAGTGCCCGCGATTCGTAGTTCATCAATCGATCCGTGAACCACCACCGCCCTCCCCATATATACAGACGTATTTTTGACGAAAAACAATTCACTGACCGGAGAATTTTTCACCGGATTGGGCATCAGCGCCCGGTTTCATATGCTCCTTCAATTTGCGCTTGAGGCGAATTAACACCGAACGCACCCCATTGGGCGTCAATCCAATACCCGGCTGAGCGGCGATTTCTTCGGCCGTCAGTCCATCGAATACGTAAAGGACGAAGATCAAAATATCGCGTCGCTTGTGCTCCCCCTCGAGAATGCATTGTAATTGAGCAATCATATCTCTTACGGTCATCCCCTCATTGAGTCGGTTTTCGAGGTCGGAAGAACTCAATGTGGCAGAACAAGAATCCATCTCATCGAGGGAATCCTTTAAACGATATTCGATCTCTGTCCAAGAAATCAACTCTGGAGGACGCCTTCCCGCCGAACGCCGGCGTAAATAATCTAACACAACGGTTGTCGTCAGCCTCGCCAGGTAGGCGAAGATCGATTTCTCATGCTCTCCCCTGAACCTTTTAAGAGCCTGACGATCGTTATCCAGAAGCCGAACATAGACTTGCTGAATGAGATCATTGATCACATCTGGAGGGATGAGCCCATCAGAAGACATCAGCTGATCACTGTTGGATCGAAGGACCCGAATGACGCTGATGGCAATATGCTGATTGAACCGGTTGACGAATTCCTCCCAGGCCGCTTCATTCCGGGAGTCTCGGGCACACACCTGCACCAACTGGATATTAGAGAGTTCTTTGATATTCACGCTCGGGCTCTCTCGGCTCATTGGTGAAGTGAAAAGTCACCTCCCCCATCCAACAAGTGAGATATTCCTAAGCAGCGTACAATGCTCTCTATGGTGCGTCTCACTATGACCGACCACGTTCAGTCATTGAAAGCACAGCCCTCCACACACCCTCATTTCGCCTCCGGAGAAAGATACTCGCTCTCCATGCCGGAACAAGTTTAACATAACCATTCGGATGAACCAAGAACGAGTTCACTCTCGCGGTGATAGAGGTGTGTGCGTATACGGCCCCCTCCCAGCAACATTGGACGCACAGCATCGGTAATCATTTCACCTCCTGTGGCAAAACATTTCTGACCCGATTTTAGGGACTCGAGAGTAAGAGCCTCAATACCTCGCGATCAGTAATAGCATCATCTTGGAACACCGTCAGTCGTCATTGACTTGAGCCGGGGAAAGGTTTAGAATTGACCGAGGTTGATAGAGTGAAGAAAGAGAGGACGAACTGATTATGTTTGGTCAATTGGGTTTCCCCGAATTAATTGTGATTCTCGTGATCCTGCTTCTCTTGTTCGGCGCGCGACGATTACCGGAACTCGCTCAAAGTCTCGGGCAAAGCATTCGGTCTTTCAAAAAAGGAATGGCAGAGGCTCAACTCGAGGACCGAGGCGAAAAATCGACTCCGACAGAACCGGCCTCCATCGCCGAGAAAGCCGAAGCTGACCGGTAATCACGCACCGCGTGGCCTCCTGTGAGGACTCCGCTTTTGTCTCTCCCAATACTGCCCCCCAGTGGCCGGTTAAATTCTCATCGGCATGACGACATACCGGTAATCATATTCATCGCTCCCAGGACGAATTAATGCCGGCCCTTGGCTATCTTTGAACTCCAGTCGCGCATCCCCTGACGGAGCTACAGCAAAGTAATCCAACAAGTATTGACTGTTGAACCCGATCTCGAATTCTTCGCCCTCATAGCTGGCGAGCACATCTTCTCTGGCTTCTTCATCTTCGTCGGCTCGTTGACAACTCAGCTCAATCCGTCCCGGACTCACCATCAACCGCACGGCACGACTCCGCTCATCGCTGACCAATGAGACTCGTCTCAATGCCGCGGCGAAGGCTTCGCCGCTCAATTGAACAATCCGATGATTGTCCTTGGGGAGTACCATCTCATAGTTTGGGAACTGCCCGGCAAGGAGACGAGATACCAGCTGACGGTGACCGACGCGGAAATAAATGTGGTTCTCATCAGTGTCGAGTTCCACCGATTCGTCGGACTCGGAGAGCAATCGCGCGCACTCAGCCAAGGCTTTCTTCGGGATTAACACTTTCAACCCTTCGAACCCTTCCGGCAATTCCATCTTCGTTTCGATGAACGTCAGCCGGTGCCCATCGGTGGCGACCAGTCTCAGTCGACCATCATCGAAGACTTCCAGTTGAACGCCGGACAGCGCATACCGCGATTCCTCTTGAGTCGTGGCAAAAATGGTCCGTTCGATGGCCGTCTTGAGAATCTCTGAAGGAATAGCGAGTCGCGCCCCTTTAAAGAGAGGCACCTCGGGGAAGTTCTCTCGCGAAAGGCCAGCGATTTTGAACCGCGATCGCTCACATTCTAAACTCACTCGATGATTCTCTTCGCCCTTGAGATGGATTTCCGCCTCCGGCAGGTTCCGCACAATCTCAAACAGTTTCCTGGCTTGAACAGTGAGGCTGCCTTCCTGCAAGACTTCGGCCGGGCACTCGGTCCGCAGGCTCACATCGAGGTCCGTTCCACATAGCACGATGCCCTTCTCGGTCGATTCGATGAGAATATGAGAGAGGATAGGGATCGTGTGGCGCTTCTCGACGACTGTTTGAACGAGGCCGAGTTCTTTTTGAAAGTCCGCTTTGTTCAGTTTCAGTTCCAGCATGGTTTTTCTTTCTCCTTTTTACGAGTACTAGTAAAAAATTTCAATATAATAAGGTAGTAATAGTAGTAGAGCCTGTGGAAAAGTGGATGAATTTTGTAACAAGCGTTTTTTCAATGAGAAACAAGCCGATACCCTGTGGAAAATGTTGTGGATCAAATGTGGAAAACTCGAAAATCTGTGGAAAACTTTTTCCTCTGGAAGCCATGAAATTTTTTCCACAAGTCATCCACAGGGGGGGTCTGTGGAAAAGTTCACTAACCATTTTAAAATCTAGCAATTAGGTTGTTGATAATTCTGTGGAAATCTTCCCGCTTCTCATATAACTCGTTGATTTTGTTATAGCTATGCAATACAGTCGTATGGTGTTTGCCACCGAATTCCCTGCCGATCTCAGGTAAGCTCGCTTTTGTCAGTCTCTTACAGAGATACATGGCGACCTGGCGAGGCACAGCAATACTGCGCGAATTGTTCTTCGATTTCAGGTCCGAGACTCGCAGCCCGTAATAATCGGCCACCACTTTCTGGATCAGCTCGATAGTGATGTGTTTATCATCCTCTTCAATGATTCCCCTGAGGGTTTCTCGGGCTAGGCTGAGGTTGATCGGGGAGCCGGTCAGCGATGAGTAAGCGACCAGCCGGACCAGTGCTCCTTCTAGCTCGCGGATGTTCGATTTTATCTTACTGGCGATGAAAAGAGCCACGCTATCTGGTAGATCAATCTTTTCTTGCTCAGCTTTGCGCTTGAGAATGGCGACCTTGGTCTCCAAATCGGGAGGTTGAATATCTGCGATCAATCCCCATTCAAATCGCGAGTGGAGCCTTTCTTCCAACGTTGGTATATCCTTGGGAGGGCAATCGCTAGTGATGACGATCTGTTTTTGAGCGTCATAAAGAGCGTTGAACGTGTGGAAGAATTCCTCTTGTGTGCGTTCCTTGCCGGCGAGGAACTGAATATCGTCCATTAACAGGACGTCGATGTTGCGGTGTTTCTCTCGAAAACTCAGCGTCTTGTCATACCGGATGGAATTGATCAACTCGTTCATGAATCGTTCGGAAGAAATATAGCATAACCTCAAGTGCCTGTTTCGTGAACGGATAGCATGTCCAATGGCGTGCATGAGATGTGTCTTTCCCAGTCCAACTCCCCCATAAATATAGAGTGGATTGTAAGCCTTAGATGGGGACTCAGCGACCGCCATTGCTGCAGCATGGGCAAATTGATTTGAGGAACCCACCACGAACGTATCGAACGTGTACTTGGGATTCAATGGGAGTTCGACCGGCTCAATATCGACGAATCGCGCCGCTGGTGGAGCGAACTCGTCGTCGAGGAGAAACCCAGATTGGTCCTTGTCTTGTTCCTGGACCGAGATGGAGGGAGAACTCGGGGAGGACGTCTCATCCTGCCCTTTGATGAGGAACTTGAAGGTGAACTGGACGAGGTTTAGCTCTTGGAGTGCCTCTCGGATGACGTCCATATAGTTATCCACGACCCAATCGCGAAACATTTCATTGGCCACCTCGACAACGATGTAGTTCTCTTTGATTTCCTTAAACTCCATGGGCAGAAACCAAGCACTGAAGCTCTGGTGGTTGATCCTCTTTTCTATCGCCGATAAGATCGACTCCCAGGTTGCTACAGCCATACGCCTACTCCCTCGTCGAAAACTCAGTTCTAGATCCGCTCTGTAAGATCAAAAATAGAGCCATCGGCTCTTGCTCATGAGATGTTGAAAATCAACGATTAACCCACTTTTTCCACAACTTTTCCACAGATCACCATGGTTCTCGCTCAAAAGCCACTTTAAAAACATAACTGTAATTTAAACAACAACTTATCCTGTTGAAAACCCATCCTAGATTACCACAAGATGGAGTTTTTGGCAAGGAAAATCCACAGGTCGCCGAAGGTGTTGAACACAGGGAGCCTGTCTATCCAACCATATGCCTGGGCACCGGCCTGAAAGGATATGAACTCTAGGATGAAGAGGGGAATCCCAGCTCGGCTCAACGGCCGACGCTCGGGAGGGCAAGGGATGAGAGCGTGAAAGAAGAGAGAGGTTATTCTGCCTTTTCAGAGGGCTTATATGCTTCCAAAATACGCCGACCCTCCTCGCTTCGAGGATCAATGGTTCTCAAATGCTTTTTCCCTTTCATTTCCCAAATCGCCGTGATGACCCCCTCTTTCTCCACTGCATGATAGGTGATGTCGTCTTCTCCTGGCTCGTTTTGAGAGGAGGGGCCAGAGGGCCCGGTCTCACTGGTTTCCAGCTCGTTTTCTTGCTGGTGCTTTTCATCTATGACCATAAGTGTTTCCTCCTCTTACAAGGTTTGGACTCTCTCAGCTTCATGTTGATCGCTGCGAGTTTCGTTCTTTCTGTGACCCTTACTTTCCGTCACTGACTGAGTTGTACTTATTGTGCCTTCCCATGTCGCTCCTTCATCCACTTTGAGGATGGGTGTACGAATATCTCCATAAACGCGGCTCGTATTCAGCAGGTGGGCCTTTTGTTTAGCAACGATGTTTCCGTGGAGGGTACCGCTCAAGATGAGGATACCGACCTCGACATCGCCTTCAATGATTCCGTTCTCACCGACGACGAGTTCACCGTCGGATATGATGCGACCTTTGAGTTTCCCATGGAAATGGAGGATCTCGGAGAACTTCAGGTCTCCGATGATCTCCGTGCCGTTATCGAGGAATCCCTTCACTTCCAGTGGTTTTGATCGGCGTAGTCTCATCGGCACCGTCACGTTCCTCTCTGCATGATCAGATCGTAAATTCGATTGAAATCGGCATCCGAGTAGAATTCAATTTCCAGTTTTGCGCCACGAGGGATGGGGACAACTCGAACGCGCGTATTGAGCTTCTTGTTGAGCTTATCCACGGCGGCTTTTAAGTTAGCATCGAACGTGATTGGATGGGGCGAAGTTTGTGGGCGTTTCTCGGTCGTCGTCCGGTTGAGCTTCTGGACAGCTCGCTCGGTTTCGCGCACCGAGAGGCCCTTCTTGACGACTTGGCGCGCCAGTTGGCGCTGCAATTTGACCGAGTTGAGACCGAGGATGGCCCTGGCGTGACCCATGGAGAGTTTTTCCTCTTCCACCAGCTTCTGAATATCCTCGGGCAGTTTGAGGAGCCGGAGATAATTGGTGACCGAGGTCCGATCTCGCCCGACGCGTCGGGCGACTTCTTCCTGGGTGAGACCGAGTTCATCGATGAGCCTTTGAAAAGCGAAGGCCTCCTCGATAGGATTGAGATCCTCTCGTTGGATATTTTCGATGAGCGAGAGTTCCAGGACCTTATCGTCGGGGATGTCGTGAACGACTGCGGGAATCTTGGTGAGGCCGGCCATCTGAGCAGCGCGCCAGCGGCGTTCGCCTGAGATCAGCTGATAGCGGAAGCCGTTGCGTCGCACGAGCAGTGGCTGAACGATCCCGTTTTGTCGAATTGATTGGGCCAATTCGGCCAACTTCTCTGGATTGAAGCGAGTACGGGGCTGGTACTGATTGGGATCAATGAGGTCAATATCGATCTCCACGAGCTGCCCTTCGCGAGTCCGCGTCTCGCCGAGCAATGCGCTAAGCCCCTTGCCGAGCGCTCTTCTTGTCATGGTTGGATAGCACCTCCCTTGCCAGATTTCGATAACTCTCAGCACCTCGCGATCGTTGGTCGTAAAGGATGATGGGCTTTCCATAGCTCGGAGCTTCTGCCAGTCGAACGTTACGGGGAATGATGGTTTCAAACACTTGTGAGCCGAGGAAATCTCTCAGATCACCCACCACTTGACTGGAGAGGTTCGTGCGCTCGTCGTGCATGGTGAGCAGGAACCCTTCGATCGACAACTTGGGGTTGAGATTATGTCGTATGCGGACCAACGTATCCCACAATTCTGACACCCCCTCGAGAGCGAAATACTCGCACTGGATGGGAATGAGGACGGAGTCGGCAGCCGTCAGAGCATTCAGCGTGAGGAGCCCGAGCGAAGGCGGGCAGTCGATGATGATGAAGTCGTAGTCATCCCTGATGGGATCGAGCACGCGCTTGAGCATATACTCCCGCTGGTCGAGAGTGACCATCTCAACTTCGGCACCAGCCAGGTTTCGCTCGGCCGGGCAGATCTTCAGGTTGGCGAGTTCGGTCGATTGGATGACGGATTGAATCGGTTCATCGAGGATGAGGACGTGATACATACTCTTGATCAGGGTATGGCGCTTGATGCCCAGACCAGATGTCGCATTGGCTTGTGGATCGAGGTCGATCAACAGAACGCGAGCCCCCGACTCAGCCAACGTGGCGGCCAAATTGATCGCCGTGGTCGTCTTCCCTACCCCGCCTTTCTGGTTGGCAATGGTTATGATTCGTCCCATATCAGGACTCCTCTGTCCCCAACAATATCATAAATTGGACGAAATTGAAAGAAAAAATTGAGACTCCGACCGTATTCCGGACGTCGTCCGGCGTTGTTTCACGTGAAACCGGTCGGGTTTCGATCCGCGGTGGGCGATGAGGGATCGTTCCACGTGAAACCGGTCGACCACAAGGAGAGGAGCACTCGGCGTTGGGAGAGGGGGAGTTCGTGTTGGGTCAGACGCCATCGATCGGGCAGCATAAGCCGACACTGTTTGGCGATCTCATGACCGGCGAAGATGAGAATTTGCTTGGCCATTGAGCCGAACTGAAGAAGTTCGGGCAATTGCTCCTGGAATCGATCGAGAGCTCGGCAGAGGATGAGGTCGAAGTCCCGCGCCCGATAATCCTGAAACTGACCATGGAAGACCGAGAGGTTCTTCATCTGCAACTGTTGTGCAGCCAGCCGCAGGAAGACCACCTTGCGCATTTGACGCTCCACCAATACCACTCGCAGCGCCGGGGCGTAAATGGCGATGGGGAAGCCCGGGAAGCCAGCCCCAGAGCCCACATCGATCACCGATCGGATCCGCGGTCGGAAGTGCCGGATGGCATAAAGGGATTCTAGATAGTGAAACCGCGCCGCCTGGACGGGATCGATCAAAGAGGTCAAATTCATCTTTCGATTCCACTCCCGCAGCAGCTCATAGTGAGCGGCGAATCCGGAGAGGACGCGTTCGTCAAGACGTAGTCCGAAGACCGGCTGGAGTTCTTTGAGCGCGCGGACGAATGCCGCCCGTTCAGCGTTGTGAGTCTGATCCTTCACGGCGCGTTCGCAGTCGAATGTGAAGGTGGAGCAGTGAGATGGCCGCGGGCGTCACGCCGGGAATGCGACGGGCTTGACCTAACGTCCGGGGGCGAATGCGCGTGAACTTTTCGATCATCTCCCGCGAGAGTCCGTCGATAACGTGATAGTCGAGATCCTCGGGGATGACTTGCGCTTCGGCTCTGTCCAATTTCTCGGCCAATTGTCGCTGAGCGTTGGCGTACCCTTCGTATTTCAAATCGTTGACGACCACATCGAGTTCTCCGGGGCGGAGTCGTTGAGCGAGAGGCTCGGGGAGAAATGGGAGGATATGTTGAGGTTGAACCTCGGGGCGCCGGAGGAGCTTGGCCATCGACGTCGGTTGCTCGATGATGATCCCCGTCTCGGCCGAGAACCGCTCGATTCCCTGAGTCTGTCGGGAGATTCTCGTTTCGGCGAAGAATGCTCTCAATTCGTTGAGCCTCCTCTCCTTGGCCGCGAACGCGCGATACCGATCGTCTTGAACTAGTCCAACGTCTCTCCCAATCGGTGTGAGTCTCATATCCGCATTGTCAGAACGCAGGAGCAGTCGCAGTTCGGCCCGCGATGTGAACATACGATAAGGTTCATCGACACCCCTGGTCACCAGGTCGTCGATCAAAATACCGATGTACGCTTGGCTTCGCTTGAGAACTAAGGGTTCCCGGCCGTACGCCCTCAACGCGGCGTTAATTCCCGCCATCAATCCTTGAGCAGCGGCCTCTTCGTAACCGGTCGTTCCATTAATTTGTCCGGCGTGAAACAGCCCTTCAATCCGTTTCGTCTCCAGCCAAGGATGCAGCTCGGTGGGATCGACGAAGTCGTACTCGATGGCATAGGCGGGTCGAATGAATTTGACGCGCTCCAGACCGGAGATGGCGCGGACCATCTTCAATTGAACGTCAACGGGCAAACTTGACGAGAGGCCATTGGGGTAGATCTCATTGGTGTAATACCCCTCTGGTTCGAGGAAGATCTGATGGCGGTCCTTGTCGGGAAACTTCACGACCTTATCCTCGATGGAGGGACAGTAGCGAGGTCCAATTCCAACGATCTGTCCGCTGTAAAGTGGTGATTTATCGAGATTTCTCCTGATAACGTCGTGAACGGCTTGGTTCGTATAGACGATGTAGCAGTCGACCTGGGGCTGCGAGATTTTCTCGGTGAGAAAAGAGAAAGGAACCGGCGGATCGTCTCCCGGCTGACGTTCGGCCACCGAGAAGTCGATCGTTCGGCCATCCAGTCGAGGCGGCGTACCCGTCTTCAACCGGCCGACGCGAAAGCCAATACCTCGAATCGCCTCGGCGAGGCGAAGGGACGCTCGCTCGCCACAGCGCCCGGCCCTGAACGTCGTCCGACCGATGTGAATGAGGCCATTCAGGAATGTCCCCGTCGTCATGACGACGGCTCGGGCGCCCAGACGACGTCCATCGGCAAGTTCGACTCCATAAATCTTTCTTTCTCTGATAATTAAGTCGGAAACCTCGCCTTCCACGAGGTGAAGGTTGGGAACTTGCCTGAGCCTCCGTTGCACCTCCGCACGATAGACATTACGGTCAGCTTGAGCCCGAGGAGATTGAACGGCCGGTCCGCGACGACGGTTCAGCAGGCGAAAATGGATGCCGATACGGTCAATCACTTCGCCCATGAGACCTCCGAGAGCATCAATCTCACGAACCAGATGGCCCTTGGCGATCCCACCAATGGCGGGATTGCAGGACATCTGGGCGATGAGGTCGATTCGGATGGTCACCAGAGCCGTCCGGCATCCCATGCGCGCCGCGGCCCAAGCCGCCTCGCAGCCGGCGTGGCCGCCGCCTACGACGATCACATCGAATGTGTCATCGAAACTGAAATCAATCACTTTCCAATACAGAATGTCGAAAAAATCTGATCCAGGATATCTTCGACCGTCGTCTCTCCGGTGATCTCTCCAAGTAGTCGGAGCGCCTCGTGCATTCCAACTAAGATCACCTCTTCGGAATATCCTTCCTCTAAAGCTCCCCGCGATTCCTGCAAGGCCTCGATCGCGCGAACGATCAGATCGTGATGGCGCGAATTCGTTAGTATAACATCTTCCGTCGCGGGTGCGCGACCAGAAGTGATGAACTCAACGACGGTGTGCCTCAACTCATCTATTCCTGCGCCGGTCAAGGCGGAGACGCGAATCCAGGGGGAGCCCGCGGCAGTGGCTCGAAGCTGCTCCAGCGTCAACTGGGGGGGGAGATCGCTCTTGTTGACGACAATGAGTCGGGGCGCCGATTGGGTCTCTTCCAAAACGGCTTGATCATCTTCGGTGAGAGCCTGCGAGCCATCCAGGATGACGAGCACGACATCGGCATCGGCGATGGCCGTTCGCGCTCGCTCCACGCCAATGCTCTCGACTCGATCGGCCGTTTTGCGAATCCCGGCCGTGTCGATCAGGTGAACGGGGATGCCATCGAGCGAGACCGCATCGCTCAAGAGATCGCGCGTGGTGCCCGGAATGTCCGTCACGATGGCTCGCTCTTTTTTGAGTAATTTATTGAAAATACTAGACTTACCAACGTTAGGGCGACCAACGAGTGCCAGTTGAATCCCCTCGCGAACGAGGCGACCGAAGCTGAACGACCGCTCGATCTCTGACAGCTCGGCGATGACCCGATCGAGTTGGACGGCGATGGTTTTCACGTCTTCGGGATGGACGTCTTCGTCGGCAAACTCGACGGCCGTCTCCAGGTGGACGATCATATTGGTGAGCGCGTCTTTGATGGGCTGAAGTTGCCGGGAGAAGCTGCCTCGGAGCTGGCGGGCGGCGACCTTGGCTTGATAGGTGGTCTGGGCTTCGATCAGATCGCGGACAGCTTCGGCTTGCGTCAAATCCAGGCGGCCATTGAGGAAAGCGCGCAGAGTGAACTCACCGGGTTTGGCGATCCTGGCTCCCAGTTGAATGGTTAATTCGAGGACGCGCTGGAGGACGACAGGGCTCCCGTGGCAACTGAGTTCGACGACATCCTCTCCGGTGTAAGATCGAGGGGCGCGAAAGAAGGTCACCACGACTTCATCAATGAGTTCGCCGGATTGAGGATCTCTGATCTCGCCCCATTGGGCCCGGTTGGGCGAAAGGGGAACGCCGCTACGGGGACGGAAGAGCCGTTGAGCGATGTCGAGCGCCTGCGGTCCGCTCAATCGAACGATTCCGATGCCGCTGCGCCCCATCGCTGTTGAAATGGCACTGATGGTGTCCTCGGTATCCATATCCTCAGTCAGTGATGCCGAGTTCGCGATTCAAGATTAAGAATACAACGTGGAACCTCATCGGCGAAAGAGGAGTCATCCTGATCATCATTTCTGCTAGGATCGCTCACGGGCTGTGAACCCGTCACCGGGAAAGAAAACCGAGTCGCGCAAGGTGGCCTCTCGCACCACCTGCTCTCAGAGGAGTCGGTCATGACCCGCAGGCGGCGCCGAAAGGATGAAAGTAGACCCGCGTTCAGCATCTGCCGCGGCGTCAGGCTCCGCCACAGGTTGCACTGAAAGGATGAGCGTAGGCTCTCGTCACAGGAGCCGTCCATGGTGTGGAGCCACGCGGCGCGGACGTTCCCCCAGCCCGGGTCCTACGTCGCTCGCTTGGCTCTTCTCGGTTTCCTGCTCTGAGGCTTAGAGGGACTGGGGGCGGGGCCTTCCTGGTCAGCGACGTGGGTCATCCGATTGATGATGACCTGCTGGCCAGCACCGACCAAACTATTGAACATCCAGTAGAGCACCAGACCACTGGGAGCGCGCCAGAAGAAGAAGATGGTGAAGGCAACGGGCATGAGCACTCCCATGAGGACCTTTTGAATGCGTTGCTGGGCTCTCTGAGCGGGATCCGTGGGTGCGGGACTCGGCATGACGAACGTCTGGGCCATCCAGGAGAGGCACATGGCGATGGGGAGCACGTGGATCTCGTAACCCAAGATGAACAACTTGTCGGGAGAGGAAAGGTCGTTGATCCAACCGACAAACGGCGCCTGGCGCAGATCGAGCGACACGGTGAGCAAGATGAAGAAAGCCCAGAAGACGGGCAATTGCAGCAACATGGGCAGGCAGCCTCCGAGCGGATTGGCTTCTCGCATGAGTCGCATCTGCTCCATCTGAAGCTCTTTGAGTTGCGGATCGTCTTTCTTCAGATTCTTTATCTTCTGTTGCAACTCTTTCATCTTCGGCTGAAGAGCCTGAGCCTTTTTCATCTTGACGGCGGACTTCCATTTGAGCGGGAAAAAGAGCATGTTGATGACAAACGTGATGAGCAGAATGGCCACCCCGTAATTGGGAATGAGCCGATAGGTGAAGTTGAGGACGGGAAGCAAGACCTCGTTGATGATCGGCTTGATGACCGAAGACATGTAGCCGTAGCGGATGATGTGCTCGATGCTCGGTCGGTTCACTCGTTGGCCTAATTCGGTGAGGAGTTCCGGATCTTTCGGTCCGGCGAAGATGGTGTGAACCTGCCCATTGGAGAGGGGAGCGAGGGCCGCAATGTAGTGTTTCTCCACCTCTGTACCTTCAACCAGAAGCGTGCGCACCTTGGTGCGAAGGCGAACGTACTCTAAGGGATCGGGCGGAATGAGAGCGAGCGCGAAGTAGTTGTCATCGGCGCACACCCAATCGAGGGGTCCCTTCAGTTCCTCCACCGAAGGCTTCCGGGCTGAGAATCGCTGGGCTTTGTCGGCGACGCCAGCGACGACCTCGGGGCCGGAGATATAAGCCCCCGTCTGAACCACGCTTTGATCGCCAAAGTTCGGACCCAGGACCATCTCCACGGGAACCGGCTGATTCTGGCGACGAACGTCTACCGAATATTGGAAGTCGAATCGATCTCCGTAGAATACGAACCGCTTGTACACCTCGAGGCCCGCCCCGCGCCAAGAGAAGATCACCTCTCGACGCTCAGATGCGTTCAGGCGTATCGTCTCGCTCGGTTCGGAGACGGCGTAGTTGACCGAGTTCAGCAATGCGGTGAGTTCCTCATCCGTTGCTACGAGAGCGAATGGGGCTCCCAGTTCTCTCAGTACCTCCTCGGATTGGGGAATGAGTTCCAACGTGCCGCCGTCGGCTCCGCGAATCTCTTTTCGCGGACCACTCTTGATTTGCTTGATGCTCCAACTGATGGCCACCGCTCCATGAGTGGAGAACGTGCCCCGCCAGAATGGAGTTTCTATGCTGATGCGGCGCTCGGGAGACTCCTGTCGGTCGTCGACCACGACTCCCATCTCATCCGGAGACGACGAGGTGGGGTGGACCGACTCAGGGGGCGCTGAGGGGCGGGGTGCCGAGGCTCCCTCGGGTGATGTTACTGGTGAAGCTTCCGGGGAAGCCGGCGAACCCGATGGGGGAGCATTTTGCGGCACAGGGGGAGCGAAAAAATAGTACCACCCCGCCAAAACGAGCGTGGAAAGGATGAAGGCAAGCAGAACTCGTTTTTCCATACTCATCATCACATGGTGGGAGGACGACGATCGCTCTCCGCTCTCCGCTTCACAATCGCCTCTCTCTTGGTCACCTCAGTGCAATCTCCTCCCGTTTGCCTGATGTCGCCCATCAATACGGCGGATCGTATCCTCCGGGATGAAAGGGGTGACAGCGCAATAACCGCAGAATCCCCATCCCTATTCCGCGCCACAGCCCGTACCGCTCGATCGCCTGCCGGGTATATTCGGAGCAGGTCGGATAATAGCGGCAGGCGGGGAGCAGTAAAGGCGATATGCTGTATTGATAAGCCAGGATCAGGACAGTGGCAATGCGTTTGATCACGTGATTCATGATTCACCGTGAGTGATTGGCCCTCAGCTTCTCGATGAATCTCAAGAATTGAGCTTCCACCTCCGCATACGTCGCTTCCCCCATTGAGGTCTTCACATTGACGACGATATCGGCGGGGAAGGGGAGACGCCATTTATTTCGTCGAAAGACCTCTCGAAGAAGTCGCTTGCAGCGATTCCTCTTGACGGCCGATCCCACTCGCCTCGTGACCGTGATGCCCAGGCGGCTTTTGTCCAGAGCGTTCTCAATAGCAAAAACAGTGAACAGGGGGAAGTGATATCGCTGGCCGTGATCATAAACCCGGCGAAACTCCATTCGCTTGAGTAGCCGTTCAGCTCTGGTAAACCGCTCATCCCGTCGCATCAATAATGGTGGGGGGTCAGTCGCTTTCGACCCTTAGCGCGCCGTCGCCGCAGCACCTCTCGCCCCCCTCGCGTTTTCATACGGGCGCGGAATCCGTGCGTCTTCGCTCGTCGTCGATTATTCGGCTGATACGTCCGCTTCATGTTGTATCTCCATTCCGACTTGTATCCAAAACAAATTAAGATACAAATCTGGGATTAGAACTGTCAAGGATACACGATTTTTGTTGTCATCGAGTCGAGACGAGTAACTCCTCTTGCGGATTTAAGTTTTTTGTTTATAATGAAGTTAGGAGTCAATGCCGGTTCGAGTCGAACGTTGGGCCAAGCCAAATAAGGTGCCTATTCAACTGGAGTGCGAGAGGCAACTCCGGGCAGAGGGCTTTGAACCGGAGTTGTGGATTGACCCGCCGGGACGCCAATGGCGTAACTTTCGCCACGATGTCGATGAATATGTGTGGATTCTTTCGGGGAAGGCGCGGGTGACTATCGACGAGGAAGTCGTTGAATTGGCTGCGGGAGACCGCGTCTTCATCCCCGCCGGAGCCATTCACTCGCTGGAGAATATCGGGAGTGCGAATCTGGTGTGGCTGGCGGCCTTTCGGATGAAATAGTTTCGCCGCTCCTATGCCTTTGATGAAGCTTTGTCAGGCCACAGTTCTCCGAGAACAGGTCGCAGGTCTCGAGGAATCACCGCCACTTTCCACCGTCGTCCCTGTATGTTCGCCTTCCCCACGAACAGCAGTCCGTGAAGCCGCAATGTCCCGAGCGGGGACGTGGGCGGTTGTTCATTCCAGAACCATCCATCACCTTCCTCCGTGCCGAATTGCCGCGTCAACTGACTGTACTCGACCCATCCCCCTCGTTCCATCACGTACTGCAGCGCCTGTCGGGATTCGGGAGGCAAATGCTCGACGATTTCACGGAGCGTTCCTCGCCTGGGGAGTTCGGCAACGATGGCTTTCACGCGCTCCTTTTTCGTGGTGGCGTCGGTGAGCCCCAGCGCCCCGGAGATCGCCTCAATCCACACACTGGGTTGTTTATTCAATGCCGCCTGAAGGCTCGTATTCAAGGGGAGCGGTTTCGCTTCGATGTCTTCGCGCCACTCATCGAGCAGTTGATTCATCAGGTAATGAACCATTCCTGGACCCGGCAGGACCGTCCCGTCTTCGAGCTCCCATCCGAAAACCTCATCGAACCGACCGCATCCCCGTTCGTATTCGGCCAACTCCTGATCGGTCGGCAAATCGGGTTTCAAATCCGGATAACATTCGGCGATGTACAGGCTCGCCGCAGCATCGAAGCATTCCTCTACGGTGCCACCATAAAAGGGGAATTCTCCTTCCTCGTCATAGCATTCGTCACTGTACTTGTAGATCTGAAATTCCCAGTATTCGGGATCGCCCGTGTATTTCAGGCGACAGAGCTGGGTGGGACGGCGCTGAATGGGCAATCCCACGCTCTCCTCCACATAGGAGATATACAAGTACGGCCCACGAAACTGACCGATGACCTTTTCGACGCCGTATACGATGTACCGATGTCCGTGAGCGGCCAATCGAGCGAGCACAGATTCTTTGAGTTGTGAGGGGACCGTCGACTCCTTGATCATGCCTCTTTTTCTCCTCGTCGGGATGTCAAGCCCAAGATAGGAGAGGCTCCCCGGGTGAACGTTCGCTCGTGAACTGGCAGGAGAGCAATGACCGGCCGGGTTGGGTGATCGTAACCATCAACTCCTTTCCACTCGATCTCCTCACTTGCGCCCCAGGCAATCATACACGAAATCGCCCTCAGAGGGAAGAAATTTTTCCAGGAGGGCGCTCAGTGTCGACCGACCAGAGTGAGGGCGGCATCTTCGATGATGCGGGCGAGTCGTTCGACTTGGGCGCGGGCTTCTGGCCAATTTCGATCTTCGATGGCTTCGACCAATCCGGGGAATACGCGGGCGGCGTATCCGGCATAAAGTCCTGGCGCATAGATGACATGTTTGTACCACGGTCGGCGGGGCAAGCCTTCCGGGTCGATGAATGCGCGTTCGGTGAGCATCAGCCGATCGTTCAATGAACGTCGCATCTGATCGCTGGTGGAGGACCGAGCGGCGCGCCGCATTTCCGCGCGAACGACCATGGCCGCGGCCTCGAAGAGGTCGATGGCTTGACGAAGCGGCGTCACGTCGAGGTGATGGCGTTCGTCCGTCGGGAGTTTCAGTTCCTGTAAAGCGCGCTTCAGCTCTCGACCGTATTCGGTGTAATCGAAGGGCAGGATGGGAGAATCGGCCAGGCGCAGGACGATCAATCCCCAGATCTGCGCGGCAGCCCGGTGATAGGCGAATGTAGGGTCGCCGAATTTCTCCATCCAATGAAAGCTATCGTAGATCGAATGATACACGCCGTAATCGCCGCGAAAGCGGATATCAGCGGCCGCGATACCCAAATGTTGCAGAAAGGGCGTGTAGTCCGACCCCGACCCCAGTGGCCCCACTCTCGGCTCGGCGCGTTCGGTCATCGCTCCCTGTGGGCGCGATGTTCGTTGAGCGTGTTGCCAGGCTTCGTAGACGCTCTTGCCGGTGGCTGGATCGGTCACCTCGCGGGTGACATCGCGGATCAACCGAGCGAGACTCGGCGATGCACTGGCGCCGAACCGATGACCGCTGGTAGCCGAATCCAGATTGATGTAAGCGACAGCTTGCGCCCGCAGCATCTGAGCGTGGTGTTCCACCCACTCGGTCGAACCGAGCAATCCGAACTCTTCACCATCCCAACTGGCCAGAATGATGGTTCGTCGCGGTCGCCAGCCGCGCTTGAGGAGTGCGCCGAGTCCGCGCGCCACTTCCAGGAGGGCGGCCGAGCCGCTATTGGGATCAACGGCGCCAAAGACCCAGGCATCGCGGTGATTCCCCAGGATGACCAACCGATCGGGTTCTCGTTGCCCTTCGATGCGTCCGATCACGTTCCAGATCGGCCTCACCTGAAACGCCATCTCCGTCTGGAGGTGGACGACGGCGGGCCCAGGCCCCGTGTGATAGGTGAAGGGCAAACCGCCTTGCCAACCCTGGGGAGCGCTGTGGCCGCCCAACGCTCGCAATAGCGGCTGGGCGTCGCGATAGGAGAGCGGTTGGACGGGGATATGAGGAATATTCTTCGCTTCCTCCACAGCCAGCCGTTTCGCCTCTGTTGTCGCGCCCACGCCGGGGGTGAGTGGATCTCCGGGGTATATGGAGAGATATTGAACGCTCCCTCGCTGCACGCTGGACGCCGGTCGCCAGGGTCCTTGCGGATAGACATCGCCCTTCACGTAGCCGTCATCGGCGGGGTCCGAATAGAGGAGTAGCCCCATCGCTCCGTGTTCCTCAGCAATCATGGCCTTGATTCCGCGAAAGCTGTGTCCATAGCGCGCTATGACGATCTTGCCGCGGACGTCGACGCCGAGCGTTTTCAACGTCTCGTAATCTTCTGGCAAGCCGTAGTTGACGTAGACCAGTTCGGCAGTCACGTCGCCGGAGGCCGCATAGCCATTGTACGGTGGCACTGCCCGAGGGTCGGGCGATGTCGGATCTTCGGCGATGGGGTCCTCTTTCAGAGAGGCGCGAAATCGGGCGGCTTCCGGACGAATGAGTTCCACGAGTCGGTGCCGAGGATAGGCGAGCAGGACGCGATATTCGACGATCTCGGCCGGGATGCCATACTCGCGGAACCGGTCGCGGGTGTAGATCGCTTGTTGATGATCTTCGGCCGAGCCGGCCGGGTGAGGTACGCTGGTGTAATACCGCAGATGTTCCCGGGCGCGTTCGGCGCTGGGGATGGTGAGAAAGAGGGATTCATATTTCCGGTCGCTCGATGGCCGATCCACGGCGGTGGCGCGTTGCCCGAGCGGGCCGGAAACCGTCGCCGCCAGCATCAACCATATCAGAATGAGCAGAGTGGATCGTCGAGGCATGGTCTTCTCCAAATGTATCGAGGTATGAAACCGGGCTCGATGTCGATTCGCGAGTCTCCGCATGAGCATCGTTGCTGCTGGGGTAGTCTAAATCCAGTTGCCAAGATTTGCAACTTTTTGGTAAAGTACCACCGCATGTTGAGAGGAGGAGTGGTGAGAGCCTCGATCACATCATGGAGATTCCTTATGACTCGGAAACGCGCTCTGTCTTTCGTGTCGATAACCTGCCTCAATCGGTTCCCTTCGCGGATGTCGTCTGCGGTCACGTGGGGGATCGTAATGGGGCTCATTCTCGCGGTGGTGGCGCCCGTGGCCTATTCCCGGGGTCCGCTCATTTATGCCATCAAAGACGCGCGCATCGTCACGGTGACCCATGGGGTTCTGAGCAAGGGGACGGTCGTTCTTCGCGATGGATTGATAGAGGCTGTTGGCCGGCGGGTCGAGATTCCCGAAGACGCGCGGGTCATCGACGGTCGCGGTTTGACCGTCTATCCCGGGTTGATCGATGCCCACGCCGAAGTGGCTCTCCGGCTCCCGAAGTCAACAGGACGACAACCGGGCGGGGCGTCTGAGCGGTCGCCGCGGCCACCGACACCGTCTAAAAGGCCGAGCCTCCACCCCGATCGATTGGCGGCCGCTCTGCTTCAGGCGGATGATGCCCGGCTGGATAAATTCCATCGCGTGGGCATCACGACGGCACTGACCATTCCTCGTCGGGGCATCTTCATTGGCCAAAGTGCGCTCATCAATCTCGCCGGTGACGACCCGGCACGAATGGTCATTCGGTCGCCGGTGGCCATGCACATCGGTTTCGATCGGATGGGGGGATTTCGGACCTTTCCGGGCTCTCTGATGGGGGTCATCGCCTATATTCGTCAGACCCTCTACGATGCCCAGCATTATGAGCTCGCGTGGAACCGGTATCGGCGCCTCAAGCGTGGCGTTCGTCGTCCGGCGTGGGATAAGGCCCTGGAGGCCTTACAGCCCATCCTCAAGCGCGAGGAGCCGGTCGTCTTCATCGCCAATGAGGCGAAAGAGATTCGACGCGCCATCGCGTTAGCCGATGAATTCCATCTGAACGCCATCATTTCGGGAGCCAGCGAAGGCTACCAAGTCGCCGCGCTTCTGGCCGAGAAAGGCGTTCCCGTACTCGTCAGTTTGAACTTCCCTACCCAACCCAAGGGGGCAGATCCGCAAGCCGATGTTCCTCTGCGCGTTCTTCGACTCCGAGCCCGCGCTCCGCAAACTCCCGCCGCCCTTTATCGAGCGGGGGTGAAATTTGCTTTCACCTCCGGATTCATGGATGATCCCAAGGATTTTCTGGCCAACGCGGCCAAGGCCATCGAGGCGGGATTACCCGAAGAAGAAGCTATCAAAGCGCTCACCATTAATGCGGCAGAGATTTTCGGCGTCGATGAACAACTGGGGAGCATCGAGGTCGGCAAGATCGCCAATTTGGTGGTGACCGATGGGGAATTATTCGATGAGAAGACCAAGATCACCCACCTGTTCATCGACGGTCGTCAAATCGAGCTGAAGGAGGCGCCAAAGAAGCCGGGAGCTGCCGAGGAACAGCCCACGGCAGACGCGTCGGGGACGTGGGAGTTGACTGTTGAATCGCCTCAAGGGCCCATCTCGGTGACCGCCGTGCTCGAGCAGGTGGGCAACAAGATCACCGGAACGCTCACCAGTATGTTTGGCACGACCAATACGGAGGGCGCGGTTAGCGGCGCCACCGTTCGGTTCACGGCCACCGTCGACGTACAGGGACAATCGATGGACGTCGAGTTTGAGGGCACGATTGAAGGGAACACGATGAAGGGAACGGTCTCTGTGCAGGGGCAGGGCGAGTTCCCCTTCACCGGAACGCGGCCTCAGAAAGGAGCATGGCTATGAAAACGCTTCATCGCTTGGGAACCATTGTCGTGGGGTTGATGTTGGTGAGTCTGGCGCAGGCCGAGGGACGCTCGTCGGGCCAGACCATCTTGATTCGGAACGCGACCATCATGACCGTGACCAAGGGCACGATCAAAAACGGTTCCATTCTCATTCGAGACGGTAAAATTGCCGCCGTGGGGAAACGCGTCCGAGCGCCGGCCGATGCGCAGGTCATCGATGCTACCGGCAAGTACGTCATTCCAGGGATCATCGATTGTCATTCGCACATTGCCGTCGATGGGGGCGTCAATGAAGGCTCTCTGGCCGTCACCGCTATGGTGCGCATCGAAGATGTCCTCGATCCCACGGATATCAACATCTACCGCGATCTGGCCGGTGGCGTCACGACGGCGAATATCTTGCACGGCAGCGCCAATCCCATTGGGGGACAGAATGCCGTCATCAAGTTGCGCTGGGGCAAGACGGCCAAAGAGATGTTGTTCGAAGGAGCCCCACCGGGCATCAAGTTCGCTCTCGGCGAGAATCCCAAGCGCTCCAACTTCAGCCCACCGCCGGGAACGCCCCGTCGCTTTCCAGCGACGCGGATGGGCGTGGAGTATGTGATTCGAGAAGCGCTCACCGAGGCGCGCGAATACATGCGTAAATGGGATGCCTACAGACAGAAGGTGGCCGCTCGCAACGGGGACCGCAACGATCTCATCCCGCCCAAGCGCGATCTGAAGCTGGAGGCGCTGGCCGAAGTTTTGCGTGGCGAACGGCTCGTTCATGCGCATTGTTACCGCGCCGATGAAATTCTCATGCTCATCCGTTTGGCCGAGGAATTTGGATTCCAGATCGCCACTTTCCAGCATGTGTTAGAAGGCTATAAGGTGGCCAAAGAAATTGCCGCTCACGGCGCCGGCGCATCGACCTTTTCCGACTGGTGGGCTTACAAGGTGGAAGCCTATGACGCCATTCCCTATAACGCCGCCATCATGACGCGGAAGGGCGTGGTCGTCTCGCTCAACTCCGATAGCGCCGAGCTGGCCCGGCGGTTGAACCTGGAGGCCGCCAAGGCCATCAAATATGGTGGTCTCACCGAAGATGAGGCTTTGGCGCTGGTGACGATCAATCCGGCGAAACAGCTTCACATCGATGACCGCGTCGGTTCCATCGAGGTCGGCAAGGATGCCGATCTGGTCATCTTTAGTGGCCATCCGTTCAGCGTCTACTCCATCGTCGAGAAGGTGTTCATCGACGGTCAGATCTATTTCGATCGGGAGGCCGACCTGGCTCGGCGAGCCGAGATCGAGAAGGAGAAGGAGACGCTCAAAGAGCAATTAAAATCGAAGGAGAAACCGAAGAAGAAAACGGAGGAGCCATCCGAGAAGCCGACCGGTCGATGAAGAGGGCGAGCGACGAGCAGTCTGGCGCGATGCCCTCCGTGTGATCTCGACAACTCGCTTTCAGAGGTGACCTATGAAGCGACAACCGATCATCGCTATCCTCGTCACGCTCATGGCGCTGGGGCTCGGTGCGATCGGTCAGGCGACGCCGAGTGCCACCATCGTCATTAAAAATGCCAGGATCGTTCCCATCACGGCACCGGACATCGAACGGGGAACCGTGGTCATTCGAAATGGTCGCATCGCCGCCGTGGGCGCGCACGTCTCGATCCCCGGTCGTGCGCGCATCATCGATGCCCGAGGGCTCGCCGTCTATCCGGGGATGATTGATTCCGGAACCCGGCTCGGCTTGGTGGAGATTGGTGCCGTGCGCGCCACCATCGACACCACCGAGCTGGGCGAGTTCAACCCCCATATGCGGGCCATCATCGCTATTCATCCGGAGAGCGAACTCATCCCGGTCGCCCGCGTCAATGGCATCACCACGGTGGTGAGCAAGCCTTCGGGCGGCATCTTCTCCGGCCAGGCTGCGCTCATCAACCTGGATGGATGGACCTGGGAGGAGATGGAATTGAAAGCGCCGGTGGGTATCGTCTTCAATTATCCGAGCATTCGTAGCGGTCGTTTCTTCGATTTCAGCACGTTTCAGTTCAAAGAACGGAGCTACCAGAAGGCCAAAAAAGAGCGCGATGAGAAGCTCAAAAAGATTCGGAAATTGCTCGACGATGCGCGAGCCTACGCCAAAGCCAAAGAGGCCCGGGCCACGGACCCCTCGCTCCCTCCGCTCAAAACCGATCATGTGCTCGAAGCCCTCATTCCGGTCATTCGTGGCGAATGGCCATTCATTGTGGAGGCCAATCTGGAGCGGGACATCAAAAGCGCCATCGCCTTCGCCGAGGAGCAGAACGTCCGCATCGTCTTGAGTGGTGGAGCCGACGCCTGGAAGGTCGCCTCTCTGCTCAAAGAAAAAAATATCCCCGTCATTCTCGGGCCCATCCTGAGACTGCCTCAGCGAGAGGATGAGCCTTACGATCAGCCCTTCACCACGGCGAAAACATTATACGAGGCAGGCGTCCTGTTCGCTTTTCAAACCAACGATGCGGCCAACGTCCGCAATCTCCCTTACCACGCTGCCATGTGCGTCGCCTACGGCTTGCCGAGAGAAGAAGCGCTCAAGGCGCTGACGATCAATCCGGCTAAGATTTGGGGCGTGGCCGATATGGTGGGAAGTATCGAAGTGGGCAAGCTGGCCAATATCGTGGTCTGGGATGGTGATCCGCTGGAAATTCGCTCGCAGGTGAAATACCTGTTCATCAAAGGGCGCCAGATCCCGCTCACCACCAAGCATACCGAATTGTACGAGCGCTATCGGAACCGACCAGAGTGATCTTTCTGGGGATCGATGGCAATGGGACGGAACCTCATCCGATGACGAGACGCCCCGGCATCGAGATGGGCGGATTCATCTCATTCCCATCCGTCACTTCGACGCCAAGGCGGTTGATCTCTCGATTCCGGGAAGCGGCGCACCGGTCGCCTCACCCATTCTCATATTCGCTCTTGTACCACGCGATGGTCCGGGCCAGTCCTTCTTCGAAGGTCACGCGCGGTTGCCAGCCGAGTTCTTGGCGGGCGCGCGTGCAATCGAAGTCGCCGCGGTTGGAGACGATGTAAACGCCATACCGGGTGAGCGAGGGGGGCTCTCTCTTGCCGACGATGCGGGCCAGGATCTCGCTCATCCAGGCCAGTTGGATGGCCGCCGAGGTGGGAATGCGCCTGGTGACCGGCCTCAGGCCCAGTGCCGAGGCCACGGCATTCAGGTACTGGCGCTGGGTGACCTGACAGTCCCGGCTCACGTTGTATACCCGTCCTGAGGCTGCCTGGCGGATCGCCGCCAGGATACACGCATCGGCTACGTTCCCAGCGTAGACGAGTTGGAGCTCGTTATCCCCAGAGCCCACCAGGCAGGCCAGATCGCTTTTGAGGAAGCGAACGAGCCGTGGAAACCCAGCTCGATCGCGCGGACCGTAGATCCACCCGGGCCGAATCACCCGAGCGTCCACCCATCCCTTCCGATGGTACCCGAGCACCATCTTCTCGGCCGCGATCTTGGCCGGAGCATAATACTCCCAGGCCATGAAATCCGTTCCATAAGGCGCCTCTTCAGTATACCGGCCGCCGCGATGCGCCTGACGACCATAGACGGCCACCGAACTGATGTGAACCAATTGCCGCACGCCGGTCGCCCGCATTGCTTCCAGCACATGGTGCGTGCCATCAATCGTGTTGCGCTGAAATTCCGACCACGGTCCCCAGTCGCTCACTTTGGCGGCGGCGTGAAAGACGACCTCCGCGCCCGCCATCCCCCGCTCCAATGAAGGTTGGTCGCTCACATCGCCGACGACCAGCTTGACCCCGAGCCGCTCCAGGAACCGCGTGTCGCTCGTCCGACGCACCAGGGCCACCACCTCATCTCCGCGCGCGACCAATCGTTCGGCAAGGTGGCTTCCCAGCAATCCCGTTCCTCCGGTGACGAACGCCTTCATATGAGTCTCATTACCATAGCATAATGCCCCTGAGGACCCAACAACCTGGTCGAATCCCGAATGCTTCACCTGGGGGGAGCTGTGGCGACGGGTACATTTCCCCGTCGCCATCAGAGTGGAGTAATGAGCGCGTGAAGGCGGGATAAGGTCCCGCCCCGACGATGATTAGTTGGCCTTCTGAGCCTGGGCGAGCTTGGCCACCCGGTTGGAGAGTTCGGCGACTCGGCGATTCAACTTATCGATATCCGACTTGGAAGGAATGTCGAAGGCGCCGAGGACCTTGTGAATGGCGCGCTCGATTTGGGTTTCGATCATCGTTTCGGTTCGCTTGGCCCGGCGCTCTCGCTTGAACGTCGATTTGATTCTTTTCACCACATCCTTTTCCGACGCTTCTCCTTTCTTGAGGGCTTTATCGAAGAATTCCTCCCAGCCCTCTTTCAGGAGAATGGCCGTACCCAGGCTAAAGTAGATCGACTTGGTGGTGAATTGGGTCACGCGCTCAGCCAGTTTCTGGATTTCTTTTTCTACGTCCCTCATCCGGGTCTCCACCCGAGGGACGAGCGTGAGTTCTCTCGTCTTCCTGCGTGCTCGTTGTGCCTTGGTCATTTCACCTCCCTCCTTCCGGCCGCCGGGTCATGCCCGTTGGCCGTCACATGGATTTCATGGCTCGTCACTTTTTCTTCGTCCGAACCGATGCGCTCTTTGGTTTCCTTGCCTTCTTGCTCTTAACCGATGTTTTTTTCGCCGCTCGGGCGGCGGCTTTCTTCTTGGTGGCTCGCTTTGGAGCCGTCAATTCTTCCACCCGTTGAGTCAGCCGCTCGACTTGGGCCTCTAACTCGGCCACCTCTTGCCGGGTGGGAATATTCATCGAGGCCAGCAATCGAGTCAGATTTCTCTCGATCGTCTGTTCGACCGTTTTCTGGGTTTGGGTCACCAGCTCTTTGAGCATGAAACCGAGCGACTCGGCGATGGCCGCTGCGCTATCGGCTTGTTCGCGCCCCTTTTCCATGGCCTCTTTGAGGCGCTTTTCGATTTCCTGTTGAATCATCTCGGCGGCGCCCATGCCCGCGGCCACCGACTTCTTGACCGCCTCCACCACGGCTTCACCCCGCTTCTGGATCATCTCGATGAGCAGAGCATCGGAGAGGATCGATTCATCCCTTTTGGCCCGCTCCAGGATGATGCTCGAGAGTACGACGTTAGTCACATCCTGTCGGGTCTCATTGTCAATGACGCGAATGTCCTCGCCTTGTTGGATGAGCCCGGCGACGTCGTCGAGCGTGAGATACCGTTTCGCCGTGGTATCGTAGAGCTTTCGATTGGCATATCGTTTGATGATTCGTGTCATCTGGTTTTCCTCCTCACATCATTCACTCCCATGATAACGCATCGCGTCATAAATGTCAACGGTTGATGACGCGGTGCGTAAATTCTCTCGGCGGTCTCCTCGAACCAGAGAGCAGAGGAGGCTGGAGGGCTCAGGCTGGCCGGAAGAAGGGTCGCCACTTGGCTTCTGACGGGGGAGCGGTGAGCCAACTGAGGAGGAACAGGCAGAGAAGAGAGGCGAACAGAGCCGGATAAATGGTGGCCACTTCGCGCCAGGGCTTGTCGCCCCAGATCCATGGGAGATGGGCCAGCCCCAGCCAGGTCGTTTTCTTGACGACATATTCCCAGAACAACGTCACGGCCGCCCCCATACCAATGGAGCCGATCGCTCCGGCGCTCGTGGCGCGCTTCCAGAAAAAGCAGGCCAGAAGGGCCGGGGTGATTCCCACGCCATAAATGGTATAAGCCTGTAGGGCCGCTTCCAGGACCGTTTCACTGGCATAGACGAGCCCATAGGCGACGATACCCAGCCCGACGACGGCCAGTCGAGAATAGAGGACGATGCGCCTCTGGCTCACATCCGGATTGATGAATCGTTGATAGAGATCGCGGATCACATTGGTGGCGGGAACGAGCAGGAAACTGTCCGCCGTCGAGACGATGATGGCCACGGCAGCGGCGAGCAGGATGCATCCGATGACCAGAGGGAGGCCCTGGCGTGCCGTGTACAAGAGCACCTGCTCGGTTTTCTCCTGGCTGGCTAATTCTGGGAACAATGCCGATCCGATGACCGCCAGCACGACGATCATCGATTCGATGACTACGGTACCGGAAATCCATCCGATGACGGCATGCTTCGCCGCGCGCTCATCCCGAGCGCTGAAAAATCGCTGGTACATATTCGCCAGGCCGAGCATCAATAACATCGTCGGGAGGGCATAACCCAGTGCCTCGTCCCAAGAGAATCGCCCCATGAGGCTCAACCGCTGATCGGCGACCATGGCTCCGAAATGCTCCTGCAGACGAGCGCGGACGCCGCTCCATCCATCGGCTCGGTCGATGAGGAAGGGATAGGCGATGAAAATGGCGCTGAGCATCAACGTCCCGTTGAAGATATCGGTGAACGCGACGGAGACGAGTCCCGCTATGGCCGTGAAGAGGATCACGAAGATGGCCGTCAGCAAGATGCCCGTGTCCTCATCGAGGCCGGTCACCACGTTGAGCACTAATCCGCCGGCGCGGAATTGATAGGAAGCAATGACCGTGTAAGCGATGATGGTGACGATGGTTCCCAAGATGCGGGCCCACTGGTTATAGCGCAATTCGAGGACATCCGGGACCGTCATCTGCTCGAGTCGTCGGGCCCGCCCCGCCACGAAGTAGATGACGATGATCGCAATCCACACGCCCGCATCGAACCAAAGAGCCGCGAACCCCTCGCGATAAGCCAGGCCGGCGCTGGCGATGATGCTGCCCGAACCGATCCAGGTCGCCAGCAGCGTCCCGACCAAAATGGGCGCTCCCAGCTTGCGACCGGCGACCATGAAATCGGCTTCCGTTTTGACGATGCGTGACTTATATAAACCAACTCCAGTGAGAAAAAGCAGATAGACGATCACCACCACCAAATACGCGTTCATGGCTCGAACAGCCTATGGCAAAATGGTTCTCATGTCAACGGAGAGGTGAACCGATCGACTCACGAATGAAGGCAACCAAGGGGGATCAGTCACATTGTTCACGCCTGAATGGCGTGATACGTCGGGCGGCATCAGGTGAGGGGCATTGGGATGGATCGGCGGTGTCTCTGATCACCTTGGGTATCGAAAAGGTGTATGTGGAAGGCGCGACCTCTCATCTTCTTTGAGCCGTCCTCGGTCGAATGAGAAAATCTGTGACACTCTGGGCGCGCACGATGGGGACTGATCTCGCAAGGTCGCTTCCTCGCTGTTGAGGGATAAAAAAAAGGGTGAGCGTTTGGGGCTCACCCGAAAAACTAAGGAGGTATTCGTGGTGGTACGTGGTCATTAACTTAGACGAGTGACGGTGGCCTGGAGTTGCCCTCGATTGTCGGTGGTGCCTCGGTGGTAGCCATGGCGTCCGGTGCTCCTCGCCATCGGAGTCTGGGGATATATTCTAACCATCGTCATATCAATTCGATAGGCGCTATAAGGGCTGATCGGCGACGGTGTTCGCTTTCCGCTCGGTGAAGGTTCTCGCTCCGTTCTGACCCGGCCGTCTCGCTTCGTTTCCATACCCACTCGGATATACGTGAGGACTGAGCGAAGGTTTCAACCGGAGGCTCCATTTCTTGGGTGGGGAGAGAGCGTTTCCCCGAGCCGAGCAAATTCTCCGGATGATTCCGGCTTGTTGACATAGGGTGAACATTCACTCGATAATTAAGTCGCGTGCAACGAAATAGGCTGAGTCAGATTCATAATGAGGCTGTGGGTGGCCGGCTCGTCCGATGGATACGGCGACGTTCGTTCAAGCCGTATGATTGCGCCAGCCAACGCTTATATCCTCAACTGAGGTTCACAACCGCCCCCGGACGAGGACACAAGATGGAGTAAGAGTGTTATGAAAGAGCAAGCGTTCACCCTCACCCCATTGGAGTTGGAGCCATTATGGGTTCGTCTCGGCCGCGAGCTGAGCGATACGTGGATGGAGTTCTCCACTGATCCTGTTCGTTACATTCGAGGTGCATTTGGTCAGGACGCTTATGGCCGGAAACGCACGAAGATTATTTTCATGGGGGGGGTCCTCTCGCTCCTCATCGTGCTCGGTGTGATCGTCGTCGGCATGGTGATTCGCTTCTTGCGCACGCCGGATATCACCGCCGTGCTCGAGGCTAAGAACAGCGTCAGCTTGATAGAACCAGCGCCACTGGAACCCTTACCCGCGCCGGCGATGAAGCAGCGAGCGGGTGGGGGCGGCGGGGGAGGTCGAAACGAACCGAATCCGCCGTCGCGGGGTCGCTTACCTCGGGCGGAGCTCCGCCTCCCGCTGATCGATCCCAATCCGCATCCTCCCAAGATCGATCAACCATCCTTGCCGGTCGAGCCCACCCTCATGGCTCAGCCGGAACTCCTGCCACAAATGGATCGGAGCTTACAGCTCGGCGATCCGACCAGTATTTCCATGATCCCTTCGACGGGACCTGGTTCTCACGGGGGGATTGGCACCGGTTCTGAAGGGGGAGTTGGTCCCGGGCGCGGGCCCGGGTATGGCCCCGGCGAAGGAGGAGGTACAGGTGGGGGCCGTTTCCGGGTGGGAGGCGGCAATATCCGCAGTCGGCCGCAAATCCTCAATTCCCCTCGACCTGACTGGACCGAGGAGGCCCGGCGGAACCGGATTCAAGGACAGGTTTTACTCAGCGCCACATTTGGCGCCGATGGGCGCGTGCGCGATATTCGCGTCATTCGGGGCCTCGGATACGGGTTGGATGAGAAAGCCATCGAGGCGGCCAAACTCATTAAGTTCATTCCTGCGCGTGACTTGAATGGTCGGCCCATCGATTATCGCATGACCATTCGAGTTGACTTCCGATTACTGTAGTTTCGGAATAAGCCGTCGCGCCCACGATTCCCCGCCTGACGTGGTCGGGAAACCATCATGTGACCGGTCACGATGTTGTCCTCGCCCATATATGACTCAAGTCGGCGGCCACTTGAGCATTGTGCAAGAGGAGGGCCACATTCGCCTTCAAGCTGCGGCCGGCGGTCAGTTTCTCAATAGTGGAGAGGAGGAAGGGGGTGAGGTTTTTTCCCATCACGTGGGCCTGGTCGGCTTCGGCCAGCGCGTGAGAGAGAGCGGCTTCGACTTCCGTTTGAGGAATTTCGGCCTCAGCGGGAATGGGCACCGCGACGATCACCGCACTTTGATGGCCAGCAGCCCAATGGGTTCGACTCACCTGAACCACCTCCTCGAGCGTTCCCGCGATCATATCCAGTTTCACGCCACTCGTCCGGCTGAAGAAGGCGGGGAATTGATCCGTTTGATAACCGATCACCGGCACGCCCATCGTCTCCAGATACTCGAACGTCTTGCGCACATCGAGAATGGCTTTGGTTCCCGAGCAAACGACGAGCATGGGCGTCTCGGCGAGTGTGGAGAGGTCCGAAGAGATATCCAGCGTTTTCTCCACATCGCGATGCACGCCGCCGATGCCGCCGGTGACCAGGACGCGAATCCCGGCTCGATAGGCTAATTTCATGGTGGCCGAGACGGTGGTCGCTCCCCAGGCTTGGCGCGTGATCGTCCAGGCCAGATTGCTGATGTTCGTCTTGAGAATTCCTTCTCGGTTGGCGAACAGGTTGAGCTCATCGGTGGTGAGACCGATGGTCGGCCTCCCGGCCACGATGCCGATCGTGGCCGCTTGAGCGCCGCTCTGGCGGATGAGGTCTTCCGCCTGAAGAGCGACTTCCAGATTGAAGGGGGGCGGCAGCCCGTGAGAGATGAGTGCCGTCTCCAAGGCGACCACAGGTCGTCCGGACGCGATCGCTCGGACGATGTGAGGGGCGATATGCATCATGCCGCTTCTCCGTCTTCGGATGGCATCAGATATCCTTTGAGATCGACGCCCAACTCGTTGGCGAGGTGGTAGACGAGTCGGAGAGGGAGCCCCACGACGTTGAGATAGTCACCCTCAATGCGCTCAATGAACAGAGCCCCGTAACCCTGAATGGCATAACCGCCGGCTTTATCCATGGGTTCTCCCGTTGAGACATACCAGCGTATCTCGTCGAGCCCGAGGGGAGCAAATTTCACCCTCGTCACTTCGCACCCGGATCTCCGGCGGTTCGGATCTGACCGGATGAGGCAAACGCCGGTCAGCACGTGGTGCCAACGCCCGCCGAGCCGATGAAGCATCTGGACGGCCTCTTGCTCGGTGCGCGGCTTTTCCAGGATATGATTATCGACGAGGACGACCGTATCGGCTCCGATGACGAGGTGTCCGGGCGCTCGTTGAGCAACGTCGGAGGCCTTCATCTCCGCCAACAGCCGCGCATGATCCGCCACAGAGCCCCCGCAGTAGGGCGGTTCCTCAACTTGGCTGGGCATCACGGTGAAAGAGAGCCCAATCGCGCGAAGAATGTCCCGTCGCCGAGGCGAGGCCGAAGCCAGGATGATCGCTTCTCCGCTCACGGTTCGGAATTTTATCACGTGGCTCATCTTGAGGGCCATGGTCCTCAAGATGAGCATCAATTTGTGCTACAATGGCTGGCCTATGAACGGTCCAATGAGATTACCTGTTTTGACCGCCCCCCTCTCCCGACAGGGCATCATCTGTTCGCAGGAATGCAAGGCGCGCTGTTGCCAGTATATCATCGTGAAGATTCCAGCACCGCGCACCAAAGCCGATCATGAAGAGATTCGCTGGTGGGTCGCCCACGAAGGCGTCAGCGTCCACATCGCGCAACGCAAATGGTACTTGCAAATTTTCACCCGCTGTCATTATCTGACCGTCGATAACCTGTGTGCGGCCTATGAGAAGCGGCCGGACGTCTGTCGCGACTATGATCCCAGCGATTGTGAGTACACGGGGGAATTGGATATTGAGCGCGAGTTCCATACCATGGAAGACTACGATCGCTATCTAGAGGAGAAGCGCCGCCGTCGGCTCACCTCTCGGAGGAATTCCAGGCGACGTAACGGAGTGGGGCGGCGGTCGCGTCGGCGAACGGCGATGCCGTCCTGAGAGTGCCAGATCATGGTCTGGGCGTCGGAATCGTCCGCGGTAACGGCGGTGCCGGCCTGAGAGCGCGTCCGATGACTCACTCCCCACATTGGTCCTCTGCACGGAGAGGCGGTTGCCGGCATCGGGAGAACCGGCATGAGCGTGGCGTCTGCCTCTGTCTCCCGGTGGGCCGAGGTGATGCCTCCGTTTCACATTCTCAGACGAGTTGGATTCTCCTTCCTCACTGGCTGGTCGGCTTTCGGCTCGGAAGGATGGCTTCCATCCAGTAGACGCTAGGCTGAGCACTCGGACCTTTGGGAACCTCTCCGGAAACATCACGTCCAGCACGATGGAGTAAGTCGGCCAGAGTCGCTCGAATCTCTCGGCAGGGACGTCGAAAAGATCGGATCGGTGATCCAGAACGACCCATACTCGAGGAAGCCGCGCCCGTACTCTCAGGTATTCGGTGAAATCGTCCAGATAGGTGGTATGAATGATGGCTCGCCACAATCGGGGATCGCTCAGATAGTAAAACAAAGGGCGATCCATGTAGAAGGGATCGGCGATGATGACGTCGCCCGGCTCGTAGTGTCGCCGGATGAGCTGAGCGACGGGCCGATAGTCGCTCCCTCGCGTGGGCGTCCGATAGTACGTCGAGAGCGCCAGCCCCATCGCCACCATCACTGTCCCTCCGACCAAGAGGCGCCATTTGACCGGATTCAGCGAGACGGTGCCCGCCGCCAGCATGATGGCAAAGTAGGGCGAGATGATCATCAGATAGCGAGAGAGTTCCATCCCGCGCCGGATCATCATCATCCCCAGAACGAGCATGCCCAGGGGGACGAAGCAGAGCCAGAGGATGACCTCCCCTCGCCGTCGCAGGAGCCAAAGGCCTCTCAAAAAGCACGCGATCATCGCGGGCACGCCGAGGCCGAAGATGAGAAAGCGGTGAATGAAAAAGGCCCGCGCATCGGCCGCTTCCGGGTACCTCCGATAGTTGACCAACGCCGTGATGAGTTCCCAGGGATAGACGTTGTATCCGACCGTCATTTGCGAGAACAGGTCGCGGAGTTCCTTGATCCCGCCGATCAGAGAGAGAGGAGGGCGCCAGTCTTGCCCGACGCCGATTCCCGGGTGAAGAAGAACGAACGTCGTCCAGGGCACGACGGCGAGGAGCACGCTGGCGTTGAGCCCTATCCACTCGCGCACGGTCATGCTCTGAGGGCTCCGACCAGGACGCACATCGTGGAAGAAAAAATGGGCGTTCACCGCCGCCAGCATGAGAGCGGCGAAATAGTGGGTGTGCAGGGCGGCGACAAACAGGAGCGCGAACCCAACTCGATAGCGCCAGCGAGCAGGCGCCTTCTGCCGGAGCCGGAGGTAACAGATGGTGGCGCCGAGGGTGAGGGCAGTCACCAGAGCGTACATCCGCGCTTCTTGCGCGAAGTAAATCTGGTGAGGCGAGAGCGCCAACACGGCAGCAGCGAGCAGGGCTATCGGTGTGGACAGGATCGATCGGGCGAGGACGAAGGCGAGCCAGATGACCAGCAGGCTGCTCAGCAGGAATGGGAGGCGCAACATCGCTGGTGTCGAGCCGAACAGATGGGTCCACAGTTTCACCATCAAGAACGTGCCCGGCGGATGGACATTGAGAGCCGAGCGCCGGAGGAGCCAGTAAGTGGGGAGCCGGGCATCCCACCAGGTGAGCGTTTCGTCGAGCCACAGGTTTTGGTGATCGAGATGATAGAGCCTGAGCGCCAGAGCGAAGACCAGAATGCCCAGCATCAGTGCCGTTGACCTGTTCAGCCTCTCCGATCGTCTCATGGTGCGTCGGCTTCATTCTACATAGCAGTCTGACCGTGACGCTGTCAATGAAGGTGAGAGGAGCCATCCATCATGACTCTGTCAGTGAAAGTGAGAGGGACCCTCCATGCTGGGGATGCGCCTCAGGCCATCTCGACGCCGATGGTCTCTTCATTTTCTCTGGTCATTGCGCCGCTGCGCATTTTTGAAAATAATTATAGGACTTCGGTCGCTGGGAAGCTTGAAGAGTTGGCTGAGACCATGAGTTCTCGGCATCGGGTTGAGGCCGACGTTTCATTGGGTCTGGAGAAGGTCATATCTGGTGGAAAGTCGGCCAGAGGGCGGCGGAGGGCTCATATGAGGAAGAAGAAAGCCCAATTGAGACAGGTCGCCGTCATTGGCGATTATCTCCCTCGGCAGTGTGGCATCGCCACGTTCACCACCGATTTGTGTGAAGCGTTGGCCGCCGAATATCGGGAGGTGAACTGTTTTGCTCTCGCGGTGACGGATACGGAGGAGGGGTATGCCTATCCTGAGCGCGTTCGATTCGAGCTCATCGAGAATGAGCTTCCCTCTTATCGCCGGGCCGCCGACTTTCTGAATATCAATGGCGTCGACGTCGTGTGCGTCCAGCATGAGTACGGCATTTACGGTGGTCCGGCTGGGAGCCACATTCTGGCGCTGCTCGGTGATCTGCGGATGCCCGTCGTCACGACGCTGCACACCATCCTTCGCCAACCGAATCCTCATCAACGAAAAGTCCTCGAGGAACTGGCCACGCTCTCGGATCGCCTGATCGTGATGAGTCGGCGAGGCGCCGCCTTCCTCCAAGAGGTCTACGCCATCCCTGAGGAGAAAATCGACATCATCCCCCATGGGATTCCTGATGTCCCCTTCGTAGACCCCAACTTTTATAAGGACCTGTTCGGCGTGGAAGGACGACTGGTTCTGTTGACCTTTGGATTGCTCTCGCCGAACAAAGGCATCGAGGATGTGATCGAGGCACTCCCCACCATTTTGGACCGGTATCCCAATGTCGTCTATATCGTGCTCGGCGCCACTCACCCCCACATCAGGCGAATGGAGGGAGAAACCTATCGTCTCTCTCTGCAGCGGCTCGCGCGGGCTCGAGGCGTCGAGCGGAACGTCGTCTTTCACAATCGATTTGTGAGCCTCGACGAGCTGATCGAATTCATCGGAGCGGCAGACATCTATATCACGCCTTACTTGAACCGCGAGCAGATTGTCTCAGGGACTCTGAGTTATGCCGTGGGAGCGGGGAAGGCCGTCATTTCGACGCCCTACTGGTATGCCGAGGAACTGCTGGCCGAAGGGCGAGGCCTGCTCGTTCCATTCCGCGATCCCGCGGCCATTGCCGAGAAGGTCCTCTATCTGCTCGATAATGAAGCCGAGCGGCACGCCATCCGCAAACGGGCCTATCTCCATGGGCGAGAGATGATCTGGTCTAAGGTCGCTCGCCGATATATGGAGAGCTTCGAGCGCGCTCGCCAGGAGCGCATCAGTTCTCCGCGTCTCCTGTTTGCCGTTCGAACGGTCGATAAATGGCCGGGCGAACTGCCGCTGCTGAAGCTCGACCATTTGCGGCGCTTGACCGATGACACCGGGATACTGCAGCATGCCAACTTCTCCGTGCCCAACTATAATGAAGGATATGCCACCGATGATAATGCCCGGGCGCTGATTGTGGCTGTCCTCTTGGAGCAGCTCGGCGTGGCGGCGGCCACCGAAGTGGAGAACCTCGCCGTGCGGTATCTCTCTTTCCTCTGGTATGCTTACAATCCGGAAGTGGGGCGATTTCGCAACTTCCTCTCCTATGATCGTCGGTGGCTGGAGGACGTCGGCTCTGAGGATAGTCACGGACGCGCGCTCTGGGGATTGGGCACCGTGGCCGGTCGCACTCAGAATCCTCGGCTTCGCCATTTCGCTGGCCGATTGTTCCAGGAGGCGCTGCCAGCGGCGGTGAATCTGAGTTACCCGCGGTCCTGGGCTTTCACCCTCATCGGCATTCACGAGTATCTGAAGCAGTTCTCCGGAGATCGTGGGGCGCAAAATACACTGGGAGAACTGGCCGAGCGGTTGCTGCAGTTGTATCGTTCTCACCGTTCGCCGGATTGGCCCTGGTTCGAAGATATGCTCACCTACGCAAATGCCAAGCTCTCTCATGCGCTGCTCGCTTGTGGGCATCGGATGTCGCGGAAGGATATGGTCCAAGCGGGTCTGCACTCCCTCGAGTGGCTGGCCCGCATTCAGTGCGCCGACGATGGGCACTTCGTCCCCATCGGGTGCCATGGGTTCTATCGTCGAGGAGGGCCGAGGGCGCGCTTCGATCAACAGCCGATCGAAGCGCAGGCCATGGTCTCAGCATGCCTGGAGGCACATCGGATCACCGATGACGAGCGGTGGCTCAAAGAGGCACAACGCGCCTTCGAGTGGTTCCTGGGGCGCAACGATCTGGGCCTGCCGCTCTACGATCCCGGCACTGGTGGATGTCGAGATGGATTGCAACCCGATCGTGTCAATCACAATCAGGGTGCCGAATCGACGGTCGCCTTTCTCCTCTCGCTGTTAGAGATGCAGTTGGCCGAACAGGTGCTCGATCCCGCAAGAGGTGAAATCCTGTATGAACTACCCCAATGATCATCACGAGATCCTGTTTCACCGACATCCGAAAAATCCCATCCTCACCGCCGCCGATTGGCCTTACCCGGCGAATTCGGTTTTCAATCCCGGGGCGACGCTGCTGCCGGACGGGACTACGCTGCTCCTCTGCCGGGTGGAGGATCGACGTGGTCATTCCCACCTGACGGTGGCCCGATCCCCCAACGGTGTGGACCGGTGGGATATCGATTCCCGCCCCACACTGGAACCCGATCCAGAGAACTATCCCGAGGAAGCTTGGGGCATCGAAGATCCCCGCATCACCTACGTCCCTGAGTTGGGCCGGTACGTCGTCGCTTATACCTCCTATTCACATGGGGGGCCGGGCGTCTCTTTGGCCTTGACCGAGGACTTTCAACACTTCGAGCGTTTGGGGGTCGTCCTCCCTCCGGTGGATAAAGACGCCGCTTTGCTCCCTCGACGCATCGGCGGCCGTTGGGCGATGATTCATCGGACGGTCGGCCCGCTGGGAGCGCACATTTGGATGTCTTTCTCGCCCGATTTACGGCATTGGGGCGGCCAAAGGCTCATCCTGGAGGCCCGACGCGGCGCTTGGTGGGATGCGGAGAAGATCGGTCTGGGCCCACCCCCCATTGAGACGCCGCGAGGCTGGCTCGTCATCTACCACGGTGTGCGAAGGACGGTGTCCGGAGGAATCTATCGTCTCGGATTAGCCCTGTTTGATCTGGATCGACCCGAGCGCTGCCTCCTTCGGGGCGATGCCTGGGTCTTCGGGCCCGAAGCTCCCTATGAGCGCTTCGGCGACGTGAATAACATCGTCTTCCCCTGTGGATATACGATCGGCGCCGATGGCCAGACGCTCAACCTCTACTATGGCAGCGCCGATACCTGCGTGGCGCTGGCCACTGGCCATTTGCCCGCGCTCCTGGATTGGCTCGATCGTCATGGCCGCCCACCTGGCGCCGATGAAGGCTGAGAGCGACCAGGGAACGGGGCATCCAGAACTTCTGGGATCGGAGGGATGGGATCACACCACCCTCAGAGCGCGCCGGTGGCCTCAATGATGAACCGTCCATGACCATTTTGCGGCGCGACTATCAGCAGTTGATGGGAGCGCGTTCGTTCCGATAAGTGCACTACCCATTCGCGGTTCGTGGGACAACGCCCGCCACGAACGATGAACATGGAGCTGTCGAGATCGCCGAGGCCATAGGGTCCCTTTCCTCTGCAGTGACTTCTCATCGACATCAGGCCGTGGTCTCGGGAGGAGCACTCGGCCCGGGTGAATGAGGATGGAACGCGAGCCGACAGCGCGCAAGGGGCCATCTTGCGCTACCTTATTTCATCGGAATCACTCATGGCTTGGCGAGCCATACGGTTAAGGATCATGAAGTCGGGTACCCGGCCAGCTTGCACCACCTTATTTTTCACAAGAGATCCTGCTTCCCTGAGGTTATGGTTGGCATCCATCCAGAACGCACAATTCATGCTCGGTTAGTGCGATGACAATTTTGTCTGGTGTTGACAAATGAAGAGACGTTTTTGTATGATCACAGCTATATTTCATTGGAGATCGTCGAATGAATACTGGAGAGATACAAAAATTGTCAACTTTGCTGGAGATCAGCCAGACGTTGGGTTCGACGCTCAATTTGAAATCCTCGCTGGCTCGCGTCTTGGAGATTCTGGAAGCCAATCACGGCACGCTCAGTGGGGCCATCATGCTGCTCGATGAGGAGGCGGGAGAATTAGCCATTGAGGCGGCGACCGGGATCAGCTGGCAAGCGACGCATCGAGCCAAGTACCGGTTGGGCGAGGGGATCACCGGGCGAGTGGTGGAGAGCGGAAAGCCGGTGGTCGTGCCGCAGGTCAGTCGCGAGCCGCTGTTTTTGAATCGCACGGGCGTGTGGAAAGAGTCGGGTCGGGAGGAGATGACATTCATTTGCGTCCCCATCACCGTGGATAATCGCACGGTGGGTGCGTTGGGAGTGAATCTTCGATACAAAAGGGATCGGGATTACGATCGCTCGGTCAAGTTCTTGGGCATTGTGGCATCGATGATCGGTCAGGCTGTGCGCATACATCGGCTCATTGAGGCCGAGCGACAACGGCTCCTGGCCGAGAATATGCAACTGCGCAAGGAGTTACGAGAGCGCTACGATTTTCGCAACATCATCGGTACCAGCCGCCAGATGCGACAAGTCTACGAGCAGGTGGCGCAGGTGGCTCCCACCAACACGACGGTGCTCATTCGTGGGGAATCGGGGACGGGTAAGGAGCTGATCGCTCACGCCATCCACTATAACTCGCCGCGGGCCGACAAGCCGTTCGTCAAGGTGAGCTGTGGAGCGTTGCCCGAGAGCCTCATCGAATCGGAACTGTTCGGCTATGAACCGGGCGCCTTCACCGATGCCCGCACGCGGAAAAAAGGGCGATTCGAACTCGCTCATGGAGGGACGTTGTTTCTGGACGAAGTGGGCGAGTTGAGCCCTTCGACTCAAGTGAAACTGCTCCGCGTCCTGCAAGAACGCGAGTTCGAGCGATTGGGGGGGGTGGAGACGATCAAGGTCAATGTGCGGTTGATCGCCGCGACGAATAAGGATCTGGAAGCGGCCATGCAGCAGGGCAAGTTCCGACAGGATCTTTATTATCGCCTGAACGTGTTCACCATCTATCTGCCGCCGCTCAGAGAACGGGGCTCCGATATTCTGTTGCTGGCCGATCACTTCGTACAAAAGTACGCCGCCGAGCATGGCAAGGACGTGCGCCGCATCTCCACGCCCGCTATTGATATGCTCATGAGCTATCACTGGCCAGGAAATGTGCGCGAGCTGGAAAATTGCATCGAGCGGGCCGTCTTGCTGTGCGAAGGTGGAGTCATTCACGCTCATCACCTGCCCCCCTCGCTGCAAACGGCCGAATTGTCCGGGACGTTGCCGCGATTATCCCTCTCGGCGGCCGTGGAGGGCTATGAGAAGGACCTCATCCTGGACGCTCTGAAAACAGCTCGCGGGAATCAGGCCAAGGCCGCGCGGCTGCTGGATACCACTGAGCGGATCATCCGTTATAAGGTCAAAAAATATGGCATCGATTGCTCCCGCTTCAAGACGTGATCCCGCAGTCCGCGATTCGATCATTTATGAAGCCGACAATTTTGTCAGATAAATGACAACATTCTTCCACTTCTGTCCATTCTACGCGCGGGGAGTATTCCGCGGATCCCTCGCTAACGCTCTCATAATCAATAAATTACATTTTTCACTGCGCATCTTCCCTATCCGGCACGCGAATTGCAATAGTGAGAATGCCACGTGAGTGGTGCAATTCTAAGGAGGCGTCAAGTGTGACATTATGGGGAGTTCGGATTTACTGAAGTTCGTCAAAGATGAAGGCATCGAATATGCCGATATTCGGTTCACCGATTTGCCCGGTCAGTGGCATCATGTCACCATTCCCATCGAGGAATTGACGGAAGAGGCCTTGGAGGAGGGGATTGGGTTTGATGGTTCGAGTTTGCGCGGTTGGGCATCGATTCACGAGAGCGACATGCTCCTTCGGCCGGATGCCGGTCGGTACTGGATTGATCCGTTCATCAAACGCAAGACGGTGTGCCTGATCGCCGACGTCATCGATCCTCTCACCAAGCAGGACTATCTGCTCGATCCTCGAGGGGTCGCGCGTCGCGCCGAGGCGCATTTGCGTCAAACGGGGATCGCCGATACGGCGTATTTCGGTCCCGAAGCGGAATTCTTTGTCTTCGACCGGATCGCCTACCACGCTGATGTCGACTCGGCGGGGTATAAGATCGAGAGCGAGGAAGCCATCTGGAGCAGTCGCGACCAGGCCAATGGGGGCTATCAGATCCGTCACAAGGAGGGGTACGTGCCGTTGCCGCCGCTGGATCGCCTGCATGACTTTCGCACCGAGGTGGCCAATCATCTCAAGCAGGTCGGTATCCAGGTCGAATGCCATCACCATGAGGTGGCTACTGCCGGACAGGGCGAGGTCGACATCCGCTACGCGAGTCTGGTGCAGACGGCCGATAATCTCATGCTCTTCAAATACACGGTCAAGAATCTAGCGCGCCAGTTCGGCAAGACGGCGACGTTCATGCCGAAACCGCTGTTTGGCGATAACGGCAACGGCATGCACACGCATCAGAGTCTCTGGAAAGACGGGCAGCCGCTGTTTGCTGGCGAGGAATATGCTGGGTTGTCCAAGACGGCGCTCTACTACATTGGCGGGCTTCTCCGGCACGCGCCGGCCATTGTGGCCTTCGCCGCGCCGACCACCAATAGCTATCGCCGGCTCGTTCCGGGATTTGAAGCTCCGGTCAATCTGGCCTATTCGCGGCGCAATCGGTCGGCGGCGGTGCGCATTCCCATGTACTCAGCCAGCCCCAAGGCCAAGCGGTTAGAGTTTCGCCCACCGGATCCCAGTTGTAATCCCTATCTGGCGTTCTCGGCGATGCTCATGGCGGGACTGGATGGCATTCGCAACCAGATCGATCCTGGAGATCCCTTGGACAAGGATATTTACGACCTGAGCCCCGAGGAGCTCAAGAATGTACCCAGCCTGCCCGGCTCGCTCGAAGATGCCATTCGCGCCTTGGAGCAAGATTATGAGTTCCTGCTGGCCGGAGACGTCTTTTCTGAAGAATTGATCGAGCGGTGGATTCGGTACAAGCGGGAGAATGAGATCGATGTCGTGAGGATGCGGCCCAGCCCGGTAGAGTTCACGCTCTACTATGATATCTGAGCGTTTCGTGTCCGTGGCGCTTATGTCAAGTGCCATGGTTTTACGCCGAGGGAGGTAATGATGGTGACGAAGGAATATGGTGAAGTGATGCGGTTTCTTCTTCACTTCCGCGAGCAGTATGAGACGGAAGAAGAATACCGGCAGTTTCTATTGCAGGCGGTGCGCGAGTTGGTTCGTGATCTGCGCGATTTCGATGTGTTGATCTCCTTGCAACCGGAGATTCTCCGTCCGACTCGAGCGCTGGCTCGGGTTGGTCAGGGCGGGATTGGCGCATAAGTGGGGAGAGTGATGAGTCGAGTGTGGTCGGAGAGATCGAGGGAGATTGACCATCGGCGGTCCGTCGTCGGGCGTCCGCGGTCTCACGGATCGACGGAGCGAGGTGGCCGAAGTGTCGTCACCGTTGAGCGATGGGCGACGAGCGATGGGCGACGGGCTAAGCGCAGCGTAACGATTATGATTTCGGCCATGACTCCGGGTGGAGGTGACGGATGATGGCCTGACCGCAATGATCACGCCGACGCAAGGCCATCATCCGAACCGGATGATGGCCTTTTTTGATGGTCGGTGATCGGCCGAGACGGGCGATGAGGAGGCAGAGACCAATGGTGGCGATCAATAGGAGTGATCGAGTTCGATTCCCTCTTTACCATCCTCGACTGGAGCATGATGCCTGTGGTGTGGGGTTCGTCGCCGACCTCCATGGACGTCCCAGCCAGCGCATCGTCCAGATGGCGTTAGAGGCGTTGATCCGATTAGGCCATCGCGGCGCCGCCGACGCCGATGCGGCCACCGGCGATGGCGCGGGGTTGCTCTGTCAGTTACCGGTGGCCTTTTTCCGTCATGAGATGGCCGGTCATGATGAGGAGATCCCGGAAGCCGCCCCTCTCGCCGTCGGGATGTGCTTCCTCCCCCGAGAGATTGAGGCTCTGGCGCGGGCTGGTCAGATCGTTCGCGATGTGCTCAAGCGTCGTGGCCTCCGCGTCCTCGGTTGGCGAATCGTTCCCACCAGAGATGAGGTGTTGGGGAAAAAAGCGGCCGAGACCCGCCCGGAGATTCGCCAAGTGCTCGCGGTTCCTTCCGGGGATGTGGCTGGCGACGAGCTGGAACGCCTCCTCTTTGTGGCCCGCAAAGAGATAGAGCGACGCTGGCACGAGGTCGGGCTCACCTCTGGGTTCATCTGTTCGCTCTCCCATCGGACGATCGTGTACAAAGGATTGCTCAACGCTCGGCAACTGAACCAGTTCTATCCCGATCTCCACGATCCGAACTTCCAGTCCGCTCTCGCCATCTTCCATCAACGGTATAGCACGAACACGTTTCCCAACTGGTTCCTGGCTCAACCGTTCCGGTTGCTCGCCCACAATGGCGAGATCAACACCATCGAGGGGAACCGCCACTGGATGCGGGCGCGCGAGTCGGATATGGAGCGAAGTCTCTGGGCTGGCGAGGCAGAATACGTGAGACCCATCATCTGGGCCGATGGCAGCGATTCGGCCAGTCTGGATAATGTGGCCGAGTTGCTGGTGCGGTCGGGGCGGGATCTGCTCCACACTATGATGATGCTCATTCCCGAAGCCCACGAGCACGTCCCTCACATGGATCCGGCGGTTCGTGCCTTCTATCAGTACCATGAAGGCGTCATGGAACCGTGGGACGGGCCGGCGGCGCTCGTGTTCAGCGATGGCCGGGTGATCGGTGCGGCGTTGGATCGGAATGGTCTTCGTCCATTGCGCTATGTGGTGACCGATGACGGCCTCGTGATCGTAGCTTCCGAGGTGGGCGTCGCTGACGTGGAGCCGGAACACATCGTGGAGAGTGGCCGACTGGGACCGGGACAGATGCTGGCTCTGGATCTTCGCGCCGGTCTCCTGCTGGAGAATGACCTCATCAAAGAGACTATCGCTCGTCGGCGGCCGTATGGGGCGTGGGTGGAGCGACAGTTACGGGCGTGTCCAGCGCCGATGTTCCAGCCCGCGTCCTCGCTGCCGGCGCAGCGGCGGCTGCAGCTTCAGCGCGCCTTTGGCTATTCGATCGAAGATTTCAAGTATATCCTCTCGCCCATGTCGCGAGGGGAGATCCCCGTGGGGTCGATGGGGGACGATACGCCATTAGCCCCTTTCTCGACAAAACCACGCCTCCTCTATTCATACTTTAAACAGCGATTCGCGCAAGTGACCAACCCGCCAATTGACCCCCTGCGCGAGAGGCTGGTGATGGCGTTAGAGACCCTCATCGGCCCACGGGCGAATTTCCTCCAGGAGAGCGAAGACCATGCTCGCCTGATCAAGCTGAATAGTCCCATCCTGACCGAAAACCAGATGACCTGGTTGATGGATCAGGCGGCCTTTCCCGCCCGGGTGCTGGATGTGACGTTCCCGGTCGAGGACGGGACGGTGGGATTTCGGCGAGCCCTTGAGGCACTCGGCCAGCAAGCCGAAGAGGCCATCGGGCGGGGAACGGCTCTGCTCGTGTTGAGCGATCGCGCCGTGGGCGCCCGCCGAGCGGCCATCCCCATGCTCCTGGCGGTGGGGGCCGTGCATCATCATTTGATTCGCCGAGGGTTACGCATGCGCGCGAGCCTCATCGTGGAATCGGCCGAACCGCGACAGGCGCACGAATTCGCCTGCCTTCTCGGATATGGCGCCAATGCCATCTATCCCTATCTGGCTTACGACGTGCTGAGCAGCGCCGTCGGCGAATCCGATGGGACGGCCTTGTCCGAAGCGCTGGAAAAATATGTCCACGCCGTGGAAAAAGAACTCCTCAAGATCATGTCCAAGATGGGCATCTCCACGCTCAGCGGTTACTGTGGCGCTCAGATCTTCGAGGCCGTCGGATTGGACCGGTCGGTGATCGAGGCCTATTTCACCCACACGCCGTCACTCATTGGCGGCGTGGGGTTGGATGACATCGCCGCTGACGTGCTCTTCCAGCACCGGTTGGGTTTCGGGCAGGAGAGGATCAAGCTCGAGGATTACGGCTACTACCGGTATCGCCGCGCTGGCGAGTATCATATGTTCAACCCCGACGTCGTTCGCTCTCTCCATAAGTTCGTCCGTGGCGAAGGGGGACATACGTATCGCGAGTATGCGCGTCGCGTGCGCGAGCGACCGGCGGCGGCCATACGGGATTTGCTGGAGTTCGCGCCGCGCCAGCCCATCCCCATAGAAGACGTCGAACCGGTGGAGGAGATCGTCAAGCGATTCTGCGCCGCCGCCATGTCGCATGGAGCCCTCAGCCGCGAGACGCATGAGACCATCGCCATCGCCATGAACCGGTTGGGCGCCAGGAGCAACAGCGGTGAGGGCGGCGAAGATCCGCGTCGCTATCGACCCTTACCCAATGGAGATTCGGCCAATAGCGCTATCAAGCAGGTGGCTTCGGCGCGGTTCGGCGTGACGCCGGCCTATCTCATGTCCGCCGATGAGCTGGAGATCAAGATGGCGCAAGGGTCGAAGCCAGGAGAGGGGGGGCAACTCCCAGGCCACAAAGTGACCGAAGAGATTGCCGCCATCCGTCACTCTGGACCTGGGATCACGCTCATCTCGCCTCCCCCTCATCACGACATCTACAGTATAGAAGATCTCGCTCAATTGATCTACGATTTGCGGCGCGTCAATCCCCGGGCGCGCATCGCCGTCAAACTGGTCGCCGAGGCGGGCGTCGGCACGGTGGCGGCGGGCGTGGCCAAGGCACACGCCGATGTCATTCATATCAGCGGGCACGCTGGGGGCACGGGTGCGTCACCATTGGGATCGATCAAGAACGCTGGCGTTCCCTGGGAACTGGGACTGGCCGAAGCCCATCAGGTGCTCACCTTGAATGGCTTGCGCGATCGCGTGCGGTTGCGCGTCGATGGCGGGTTACAAACCGGCCGCGACGTGATCATCGCCGCCCTGCTCGGCGCCGACGAATTCGCCTTCGGCACGGCGGCTCTGGTCGCTCTGGGGTGCGTCATGGCTCGGCAGTGTCACTTGAATACCTGCCCGGTGGGCATTGCCACCCAGCGCGAGGATCTGCGGAAGCGTTTCCCGGGCAAGCCAGAAATGCTCGTCCGGTTCTTCCTGGGCCTCGCCGAAGACGTGCGACAGCATCTGGCCCAGTTGGGATTCCGCCGACTCGGTGATATTGTGGGGCGAACCGACTTATTGCGCGCTGTCCCGGTGCCACCGGATAACGTTCGGGGAAGGTTCGATCTCAGCCCGTTACTCGCCCCGGTGAATCAACCATCCCCGGGAGACCAGTCCTCGGGGGACGAACATCGAACGGCGCATCAGAGCCGGCAGCATGTCGGCGACCACGTCCAGGCGACGTTAGATGATCGTCTGTATCACGATGCGCTGCCCGCGTTGGAAGCCGGTCGTCGCGCGCGGTTCACCTATCGGATTCGAAACACCGATCGCAGCGTCGGGGCGCGACTGGCTGGCGAGATCGCCCGACGATGGGGCGATGAGGGGTTGCCTGAAGGGACCATCGAGGTGCACTTCCGGGGAACGGCGGGACAGAGCTTCGGGGCGTTCTGCATCAGCGGCCTGCGTCTCATCCTGGAGGGCGAGGCCAACGATTACGTGGCCAAGTCCATGGCCGGCGGTCAGATCGTCATTCGCCCGCCAGCCCATGCTCCATTTGCCCGCCGGCCGCACACGGTCGTCGGCAATACCGTGCTCTATGGCGCGACCGGAGGGACACTGTTTGCCGCCGGCGCCGCCGGAGAACGTTTTGCCGTGCGCAACAGCGGCGGGACGGCGGTGATCGAAGGCGTGGGTGATCACGGTTGCGAATACATGACCGGCGGCACGGTCGTCATCCTCGGACCGGTGGGAAGGAACTTCGCCGCGGGGATGACGGGCGGGGTGGCGTACGTGCTCGACGAGGTGGGAACCTTGGCCACTCATTGTCATCGAGAGACGGTCCAGATCGAATCGCTGGCCACCGAAGACGAAGAGCGTCTCCATCAGTTGATCGAGCGACATCGGGCGCTGACGGGAAGCCATCGGGCGGCGTGGATCTTGAAAAACTGGGACCAAGCGCGCTCCCTCTTCCGGAGGGTGGCCGCGCCGGGAGCAACGGCCACCGCGGGAGAATCGTGGTCCGTGTTGCCGGGTTCGTGGAAGAATGGCGAGCGGCGGATGGCCAATAACGAGTGAGCCAGCGATCCATCGTTTTCGCCGTATGGGTTGTGGATCGCGTGTTCTCGTCGGCAGATGACCGGGGAGGTGATGCGAGCTGTTGAAGAAGACGGCGATGTACACAAGAAGTGACGGATATCTGGAGCGCATTCTCACCGCTCGCGTCTACGATGTGGCGGTGGAGACCCCGCTGGAGCGAGCCCCGCGCCTCTCGCAGCGGTTGGGGAATAATCTGCTGCTCAAGCGCGAGGATATGCAGCCGGTGTTCTCCTTCAAGCTTCGCGGGGCGTACAACAAGATGGCCCAACTTGAGCCGGACCGCCGCGCCGGGGGCGTCATCGCCGCCTCGGCGGGCAATCACGCTCAAGGGGTGGCCTTGGCCGCCCGCGAATTGGGATGCGACGCGGTCATCGTGATGCCCGTCACGACGCCTCAGATCAAGATCAACGCCGTGCGCAGTTGGGGAGCCGAGGTCGTTCTGCACGGCGACTCTTACGACGAAGCGCAAGCTCACGCCCTGAAGCTGGCCCGGGAGCGCGCGTTGACGTTCGTGCATCCCTATGATGATCCCGACGTCATTGCCGGTCAGGGGACCGTCGGCATGGAGATTTTGCGGCAGTGGAGTAAACCGATCCACGCCATTTTCGTGCCCGTGGGCGGCGGAGGGCTCATTGCCGGCGTCGCCGCTTATGTCAAGCGACTGCGGCCGGAGATCAAGATCATCGGCGTCGAGCCGGCGGACGCCGACGCCATGCATCGATCGCTCCAGCGAGGCCGACGGGTGCGGCTGTCGCAGGTGGGATTGTTCGCCGACGGCGTAGCCGTCAAGTGCGTGGGCGAGGAGACGTTTCGCCTCTGCGAGGAGCTGGTCGATGAGATCGTCCTGGTCGATGCCGACGCCATCTGTGCAGCCATCAAAGATGTGTTCGAAGATACGCGCTCGATTCTGGAACCGGCCGGGGCGTTGAGCATCGCCGGCGCGAAGGAATACGTGGCGCGGGAACGATTGCGCGATGAGACGCTCGTGGCCATCGCTTCCGGGGCGAATATGAATTTCGATCGCCTGCGACACGTCTCCGAGCGCGCCGAATTGGGCGAAGGCCGCGAAGCCATCCTGGCCGTGACCATCCCCGAGCGCCCGGGGAGTTTCAAAGCGTTCTGCTCGCTGCTGGGGCCGCGCAACATCACCGAGTTCAACTACCGCTACGCCGATCCCGAACAGGCTCACGTGTTTGTGGGCGTGCAAGTGCAAAGTCGGAGCGAGATCGCCGAGATCATCGAGACGTTGCGCGCGCACGGATTGCGCGCCCTCGATTTCAGCGATAATGAACTGGCCAAACTCCATATTCGCCACATGGTTGGAGGACATGCTCCACAGGCCAAGCACGAGCTGCTCTATCGGTTCGAGTTTCCCGAGCGGCCCGGAGCGCTGATGAAGTTCTTGAATAGCATGAGTCATAACTGGAACATCAGTTTGTTTCACTATCGGAATCACGGAGCCGATTACGGACGGGTGCTGGTGGGCATTCAAGTGCCACCGGAGGAGAAAGCGGAGTTTCAGAAGTTCCTCGATCGGCTGGGATACGTCTATTTCGAGGAGAGTCACAATCCGGCCTATGACTTGTTCCTGGGATGAAGGGATTGACAAATACCGGGAATTTCTGTACCATGCCCGGCTCTTTGAAAATTGAATACGTGGCGATTTATGGCGACTTGCTCCACGTAAAAAACTGTCTAAACAGCCCGGAGGTCACTCCGTGATGAAAACCCCGTGCTGTCTAGGCAGCACGGGGTTTTTGATTTTGGCAGCGAAATGAAAACAAAAGGAGAACGACGATGAGCTATGTCACGGGACTTCGGTGCCGCGTGTGCGGTCAGGCGTATCCTGCCGAGCCGTTGGCCGTCTGCGAGGAGTGCTTCGGCCCACTGGAAGTGGCCTACGATTACGACGCCATTGGGCGCGCCATGTCGAAAGACCGCATCGGCGAACGTCAGCCGACGATGTGGCGCTATCGGGAGTTGCTCCCGCTGGATGGGGAGCCTCGCGTCGGACGGGACGCCGGATTCACTCCTCTGCGTCCGGCGCCTCGATTGGGTCGGGCGCTGGGCATCGAGCGGTTGTACATCAAAGACGACAGCCTCTGCCGCCCCACGCTCTCGTTCAAGGACCGCGTGGTCGCCGTGTCCATTTCCAAGGCCCTGGAGTTCGGCTTTGAGGTCGTGGGCTGCGCGTCCACGGGAAATCTGGCCAATGCCGTGGCCGCTCAGGCGGCTCAGGCTGGCGTGACGGCGTACATCTTCATTCCCGCCAACCTGGAGCGGGCGAAGGTGACGGGAACGAGAATCTACGGCGCCAGAGTCATCGGCGTGCGAGGCACTTACGATGATGTGAATCGTTTGTGTAGCGAGGTGGCCGACCGCCATCGCTGGGCTCTGGTCAATGTCAATCTGCGCCCCTATTATGCCGAGGGATCGAAAACCTTCGCCTTCGAGATCGCCGAACAATTAGGCTGGCAGAGTCCTGATGCCATCATCGTCCCCATGGCCGGCGGCGCGCTCCTGACCAAGATCCATAAGGGGTTGAAGGAACTGGAGCGCCTCGGATGGTTGCCCGCGGTGAGGACGCGGATGTATGGAGCCCAGGCCGCCGGGTGCAATCCCATCGTCGCCGCCGTCAAAGAGGGGCGTACCCACATCGTGCCCGTCAAGCCAGATACCATCGCCAAATCGATCGCCATCGGAAATCCGGCCGATGGGCCTTTCGCTGCCCGAACCATCGTCGAGACGGGCGGCTGGGCCGAACAGGCGACGGATGAGGAGATTCTCCAGGGCATCAATCTGTTGGCCGAAACCGAGGGCGTGTTCACCGAGACGGCGGGCGGTACGACCGTCGCCGTCACCAAGAAGCTCATCGAACAAGGGCACATTCGTCCGGATGATCTGACCGTCATCTCGATCACCGGACACGGCCTGAAGACGGCCGAGGTCTGTCGCGTCGACGAGGTTCCTTCTATCAACGCCAGGCTGTCCGAGTTCGAAGAGATCCTGGAGGCGGAGGAGGCGACAGGAGTCGTCGCTTCGACGCCATCAGTTCATCCCGATGCCTATGGGCGTTCGGTTTCTTCCGAGCTCTGAGAAGGAGGTGATGAGACGATGCCAACAGTCCGTATCTTGCAACCATTGCGCCGATTCGCCGGTGATGCCGAATCCATCCAGGTCGACGCTGCGACGGTCGCCGAGGTCATCAGTCGGATCGATCAGCAGTATCCCGGCTTCCGGGCCAGGCTCTTCGACGGAGATGATCGCATCAAGCAATTCATCAATATTTACATCGACGGAGAAGACATTCGCTTTTTGAACGGATTGGACACGACCGTGCCGGAGAACGCCGAAGTGACCATCGTGCCCGCCGTGGCCGGTGGCTGAGAGCGCCGGTCATGAGCATCGATGCGGGTGACATCTTTCCCTGGAGCGAGGCGCATGCGGCGGATCAGCACCCGGATGGCTGTCCGCCGCCTCCGCATCGTCGCGCTCGAGCGTCTCACTCAGCGGTCTTCATTGGAGCCGAATGTGATGGCCAAGCCGATGAGCGACACGAGTTGTGAGCGCTTCGCGCTGCCGCCTCCATTCCGGAAAAATTCGCGATCCGACCAATCGGAGCGGATCTCGAACTTGGTGATGAGATGGCGGTGCAATCGGAATTCGCTGGTCAGCGTGAATTCTTTCACTCGCTGAGCCACGCCGGTGGCGAACCCATCATGATCGTTGAACCACTCCAGCCGAGAGGCGAGCGCCCATCGGGGCGTGAGCGCATAGCGCGCATAGGCCGCCCATCCGGTCCAGAACACCCGTGACCCGTCCAGAAGACGATCCATTCCATAGTCGTAATTGAGCATGAGACTGAGCTGATCGGTGGCCTTGTAGGTGACAATGCTGTCCACGAGATGCCTGACGTTGTGGCGGTCTCCGGCGTTCTCCGGCCCGGCCATGTAGTTTTGCACCCATTGAAATCGAGGATGCGGTTGCCAGGCCACCTGCACGGCGAAGGTTTTCCCGGAGTTGTTGTCCACCACGTTGTTCCACCCATTCAGCAGGAATCCACTGAGCGACACGGTGTCCCATTGATAGGTGGCGCGGGCTCCAAAATGGTAGAACGGAATCGCCCAGGAGAAGAGCAATCCTCGCGAGTAGTTCCAGTTGTCTTGCGACTCGATGACCTCCGCCCCGATGGGCGTGACGAACTTGCCGAAATCGAGCTTCAATCCATGGCCAATCGGCGCCAGATAGCTCACATAGGCTTGCTGAACGTGGCGAAAGATGCCATCACCTCCAGGCTCGGCCGCATGTACGACTTCGGCGGCCGGCCCGAACGCCAGATCCAACGTGAATCCGATCGGTGATTGCCGGTCGGGCGTGCGCTCAATGGTGAATTTGGCCAGATTGAGGGTGAACTGATTGTGGGCGTGGGCGAAGGGATAGAGCTGATTCCCCGTGCCCGCCAGATCATCGACGACGGCGAGAGCCGGTCGATTGACGTTGAATGCATAGTAGCCGTCAATAGATCCTCTGATCTCGGTGCGTTTGAAGAAATTGAGGAGCGGCCGACTCTCGGCCTCGTGTTTCTTCCATTGGCGGAGTTCGTCCGTGACGCGAGCCGCCGTGGTCTCTGTTCGGGCCACTTCTCGTTCATTTCGCGCTGTCCGCTCATCGACGTTCTCCAGCCTGGCTTCCAGTTCGGCGATGCGCGCCTCCAGCCGTCGGATGACGAGTCTCAACGCTTCGATATCGGAAGCTCGGTCGCCAGCGACCGTCGGCGAGAGAGCCCTCTTGGCCTCCGTCCCGGCATTCGTGTGGTTCGACATCCGTTGTTGGGCCGCCGTCGTCGAACTGACCACCATCAGTCCGAGGGCGACAGCCAAGACGATGCTACACCTCGGGTATGCGTCTCGGAATGATCTCATCTTGTCACCTCCTCATGGAGTTTGCAAAGTTGACGGGATTACGGATGCTGGGTCATCAGCATCTTCAGATGGTCAATGGACAGCGAGGTGCTCCCTGGCGGGTCGCCGGCCGTATCGCCCCGATAAGTAGACGCGCAGAAGAGGAGTACGACCCAGCTTGCGCGCCGGAATGCGATGGGACTATCTTTGATGATGCTGCGACTCAGGGAGCGCCCCGCTCGTCTGAGCGCGGCGGCGGGAGAGACCTTTTGAGCGGTGGCGACCAATCACGAGCTCAAAAGTCTCTCCCCGCACACGCGCGGGATATCATGAGGGCTCTGGATGAGTCTCGCGAAACCTCCCTCACTGACTCGGCGGCGATTCTTCGACTGCCCGCAGAGGATGGGGAGACGAAGCCTCCTGGGACACGGGCGCCAACCGCGCGCTGCTCATTCCCGGCGCCAGGAAGTTGTACGCCTCCTCCCCATGGAGAGCCACATCCAGGCCGGTTATTTCCTCCTCTTTGGTCACGCGGAGCGAAGTGACGACGCCGACGACTTTCAAGATCACCAGCGTCCCCACTCCCGCCAAGGCCCAACTGGCCAGGACGCCGATGATCTGGTTCATCAACTGAGCAGGATTGCCATAGAACAACCCGTCGGCTCCTGCCGGATTGACCGCTTTGCTGGCGAATAGACCGGTGGCTATAGCGCCCCATGTGCCGCCGAGACCGTGAACGCCGAAGACATCCAGAGAATCGTCATATCCCCACCGGGGCTTGAGCACATTGACGCCGAGATAGCACACCACGCTGGCTCCCATGCCGATGAGCACCGACGAAAGTACGGTGACATATCCCGATGCGGGCGTGATGGCCACCAGGCCGGCGACGGCTCCAGTGGCCGTTCCGAGGATGGTCGGTTTCCCCTGCCGAACCCACTCGATGAACGCCCAGGTCAGGCCAGCAGCGGCCGCCGCCGTGTTGGTCACCGTGAAGGCGAGAGCGGCCAATCCACCCGCGGTGAGGGCGCTGCCGGCGTTGAATCCGAACCATCCGAACCACAGCAATGCTGCCCCCATCACGGTGAACGGGAGATTATGCGGAGGGAGCATCTTCTCTGGGTATCCGATGCGGCGACCGATGACCAGAGCCGCCACCAGCGCGGAAACTCCCGAACTGATGTGCACCACCGTGCCCCCGGCGAAATCCAGGACCCCTCGCTTCATCAGCCATCCCCCACCCCAGGTCCAGTGGGCCAGAGGATCATAAATGAACGTCGCCCACAACAGGGCGAAGAGGATGAACGCGGCAAACTTCATGCGTTCGGCGAATGCCCCGGTGATCAAGGCGACGGTGATGATGGCGAACATGGCCTGGAACATGGCGAAGGCCAGGTGAGGGACGGTCGCGCCATCGCTGGGATCAGGTCCCACGCCGCGAAAGCCCAGATGCCCCAACCCGCCGATGATGCCGCCCACATCGGCGCCGAACGAGAGCGTGTATCCCCACAGCACCCACTGGATGCCGATCAGGCACAGGGCGAAGAAACTGTGCATCAAGGTGGAGAGAACATTCCGCTGACTGACCAGACCTCCATAGAAGAGGGCCAGGCCGGGCGCCGTCATCAACATGACGAGAGCCGTACACACGAGCAGCCAGGCCGTATCGCCCGAATGGACGGCTCTGGGCGCCGCATCCTCCGCATACGTGGGAGAACAAAAGATGGAGAGAATGCCGACCAGTGCCAACCACGCCGCCAGGGGCAGTAGTCGCCGTTTCTTCAACCGTTTTCTGTTCATCGGTTCGTCACCTCCTTCGACTTCGGTGTGATGGTATTCACTGAGGGTATGGAGTTTGCTCTCGGCGCCGCGTGCCGGTATGATTACACCGGCCGAGCCGAGATGAGTCCGATGTGCCCGAAGAGGTGTGAATGAACCACACCCGCGGCTCAGCTCGCTCGGCCACGGCGATGTTCACAGCGCCGCTTCACCGCGCTCGCCGGTGCGAATGCGAATGACTTCTTCGACCGGCGTCACGAAGATTTTCCCATCGCCGAACTTGCCCGTCCGGGCCGTCTTCAGAATGGCGTCAATGGCCAGATCGACCATCTCTTCGGGCAGCACGACCTCGATCTTGATCTTGGGGAGGAATTCCACTTTGTATTCGGCGCCGCGATACGTCTCGGTATGCCCTTTCTGACGGCCGAATCCTTTGACTTCGGTGATCGTCATGCCAATGACGCCGATTTCCTGGAGTGCCGTTTTGACTGCTTCCAGCAGATGCGGTCGGATGATGCTCTCAATTTTCCTCATCATGCCTCCTCATCGATTCGGTTTTGACCTCGCCATGGAGCGCTTCCAGCAAGGCGCGTTCGACCTCGGTCATGGTCTCCGCGGTGAGTTTCTGTCCCCGGGCATCGGTGACGTAAAAGACGTCGACGGCCAGGTTCTTCTCCGTAGCCACCTTGGCGAACGTGATGTTGAGGCCGAGAGCGGTGAGCGTACTGGCGATCGTGTAGGCCAACCCGGGCTCATCTTCGGCCTTCACCTCGATGACCGTGCTGGCCGTCGAGGCCTTGGGGTCAAATCGCACCACCGCCGGCGCGGGACGATGAACGGCACGGCGTCCGCGACGGCGCGCCACCTTAGCGCGCCAAGTGTGAATCGCCGCTGCCACATCGAACTGGCCGATCAGGGCATCCCTGAGGTGGCGCTCGACCTTCGATTGCCATTCGGGGCGGACGGGACAGTGACCGGGAACTTCGCAAATCTTGAGGGTATCGATGACGATGTCGTCCTCACGGGTGTAGAGATCGGCGCTCAGGATATTGAGGCCTTGCGCCGTCAGCGTTCCGGCAATGAGCGCGAAGAGTCCCACGCGGTCGCGCGTGCAGAGGGTCAGCTCGGTGCATGACTCCCGTTCATGCGTCCGCCAGTCGATGGCCAGCGGTTGAGCGTCCAATCGCTTGACGAGTAACAGATGCCGCGCAATGCCTTCGGGGCGCGTGGCGCGCAGATAGCGATCGGGCATCATCGCCAGGTGACGCTCGATCTCGCTCGGCAAGAATTTGATGGGCAACGCTCGATTGATCCGCTCCTTGAGGACGGCGCGGCGGGAATGAGATCCCCGCATCGGCCGACCGCCGGTGAGACGCGAGCGCGCGCGCACATATAGCTCCCACAACAGCGCTTCCTTCCACTCGTTCCATACGCCCGGTCCCACGGCAGAAGTATCGGCGTAGGTCAACAACAGCAGCATGTTCAGATTGTCGAGCGTTTCGACCTGACGAACGAAATCCTCGATGAGCGCGTCTTCGGTCAAATCCCGTCGCTGAGAGAGGTGCGACATCAACAGATGATGCCGCACCAGGAACACCACCCTGGCCGCTCGGCTCGATTCCAGCCCCAGCCGCTCACAGACGCGCTCGGCGAGACGAACACTTCGCGGAACGTGGCTGCCACTTCGCCCCTTTCCAATGTCGTGGAGGAGGACTCCCAGATAGAGTAGGGCCGGATCTCGGACCTCGGCGAAGATCTTCGGGAATGGGATCAGTCGGGACTCCTGGCGATGAGCGATCTCATCGAGGGCTTCGACGGCTCTCAGGGTGTGCTCGTCGATGGTGTAGCGGTGGTAGAAGTCGTGTTGAACGAGAAAAGTGATGCGAGCGAATTCCGGGAGATATCGACCGAGGAATCCCGTCTCGTGCATCAAGCGCAGGGCGCGCCCCACGCGACCACGACGGCCGAGAATATCGAGAAAGAGCTGACCCGTCTCCGGCGCGGCACGAAACGATCGGGTCACCAGCGAGAGATGGGCCTCAATGGCGTGCTTCAGCTCATCGCTCAATTCCAGATCTTCGAGCTGCGCTCGCGCAAAAACGTTCAGAAGCTGTCGCGGCTCTCTCCGGAAGAGCTGCGCGCCTTCATCCAGAGTGAGTCGCTTCCCCTCGCGGCGAAGCTGGCCGGACCTCTCCTTCGATCGCCGGATCGGAAGTCGCCATCGCCGCCCACTATTCTTTGAACCGATGGTTCGGGCCAGGAAGCGCTCGCAGAATTGATGGAGATCATGGGCTCGCTCATAATACTCGCGCATGAACCGCTCAGAGGCCAGCAGCCCGCGCTTGGACTCATAGCCGAGATTGGCCGCCAGCGTCGGCTGCAGATCGAGCGTGAGGAGATCCGTTCGCCGACCGGTGCAAAAATGTGCTTCATTGCGCACTCGGGCGACAAAATTGTACGCCCGATCGATGGCCGCATACTCGGCTCCCGAAATGAGCGCCTCGGCGCGGAGATCTTCCAGCGTTCGACAACCGAACAGACTGCGCCCGATCCAGAGGACGGTATGGACATCCCGCAGGCCGCCGGCGCTCTCTTTGACGTTCGGCTCCTGCAGGCACACCGCTCTGCCGAACTGAGCATAGCGGAGTTCCCGATCGACGCGCATGGCTTCGATGAACGCCTCCATGGCGCGCTCGTTCCTGAAAACGGCCTCATCGAGTCGCCTGGTCAGTCGGCGAAACAGGTGGACGTTGCCAGTGATGAGCCGAGCCTCGGCCAGGGCATTGCGCGAATGGAGATCCTTTTTGGCCATCGTGACGCATTCGCCGATGGAGCGGAAACTATGACCCACAGTGAGACCGATGTCCCAGAGCAGATGGAGGACGAGTTCGAGAAATGCGCTCGCCTGATGGGCTCGCCGACCGGCGTGCAGGAAGAGCAGATCCACATCCGAATAAGGAGCCATCTCCTGCCGACCATAACCGCCGAGGGCGATCACCGCACATCGACTTTCGATCTCTCGCCGGGAACCACATTGAGCGAGCGCCCACTGGCAGGCGCGGCGGATGACCAGATCGATCACGTAGCTCCGGCCGCGCGCCACCTCTCTCCCATCCAGTCCGAAGCGATGCCTGATCTTCAGCCGTTCGGTCTCCACTTTCAGGAATCTCCTGAATCGCGCCACATGCTCCTCATGCTCGGCGCGGGAGCCAGCGCTGGGAAGGATTTCATCGGCGTGGATCAGGATTTTCTCTTTGTCGATGGCCATGCCCTCGCCCATTCCTCGATGTCCGCTCCACTTCCTCTCGTATCGGAGGGGATTTCTTTGCAAGCGATGTACCAAACCACGCCCCGCCTCGACGGAATGTGGTAATGGGCTGAATCTAAATGACTTAGAGATCACCCCCGGGAATACCCGGATTCGCTGTCAATATAAAATTGCTACAATTTTGTATGTCCAAATTAATAATCAGACATTGCTGTTATTTTTTGATCATGAGTTGATAATTTTGTCGATTTCCTCAGGGCGCTGGTAGTGGGTCATGGGTGGAGAGGAAGCCGGCTTGGTTCCAGGGGGTGTTCGGGCGGGGACGGGTTATGGCTCGCGGGATTGAGCCGCGGGAGATCGGTCCACCTCGATGGGCTGCCCGTGGTGCGCCAGGGATTCTTCGACCGCGCGAATGACGCGCACCACGTCCACGCCTTGTTGAGCGGTACAGAGCTGGATGCGGCCGGTCCGAATGCAGGTGAGGAAGTACTGCGACTGAAGCTTCAGCGGCTCTTCCATATGAACGTGGGGGATGGTGACATTGCCCTCGCGGGTGAGAAGTTGAAACTCACCGAAGTCGCTGTAGTAGGGATGGCTGATGATGCGATTGTCGTAAATCTGCACCGGACCGATGCGCGACAGGTCGTCCCAGGTGACCATCTTTTTATCTCCCACGATGGTGATCTCGCGGATTTTCTTGGGATCGAGCCAGCTCACATGAATATTGGCCAGGATGTCATTGGGATAATGAAGCGAGATGAAGGCCACGTCTTCCAGACCGTCCTGGAGGAAGGCGCGTCCGACCGCCGAGACGCGTTCGGGCAGGGCATCGAGCAGGAAATTGAGGATGGAGATATCGTGGGAGGCGAGATCGTAAACCGAGTTCACATCCTGGCGAATGGGACCCAGGTTGGTGCGTTTCGCCGTGATGTAGTAGAGGCGTCCGATATCGCCGGAGGTGATGAGTTCTTTCAATTTGAGGATGCCATTATTGAAGAGGAACACATGCCCGACCATCAAGATCCGTCGCCGCTGCTCGGCCAGAGCGATGAGCTCGTGGCCTTCTTCGACGCTGTGGCAGAGCGGCTTTTCGCACAGGACGTGCTTATCGGCGAGCAGAGCTTCCCGGGCGATCTCGTAATGTGTTCGCGTCGGCGTGGAGATGACCACGGCATCCAGGTCATCGCGCGCCAATAGAGCGCGATGATCTTCGTAGAGGGCGAGGTGGTGATACTGTTGCTGGATGATGGTCAGCCGCTCGGGATTGATGTCGGCCACGGCGATGACTTCGGCATCGGGCAGGTAGGTGAAATTTCGGATGTGATTCGGTCCCCAGTGACCGCAGCCGATGATGCCGATGCGAATTTTCTCCGGCGAAGAGGGCATATGATCTGACGATTCCGTCGTCTGGTTCGAGGGCGCCGCTGACCTCGTCCGGTTGAGCGGAGCGCCCTTTCAGAGTTGTTCGAGCAACTGTTTCACTCGTCGTTCGATCTCATCACGCACCTGGCGAAACACCTCTATGGATTTCCCGGCCGGATCGGGAATATTCCAGTCCAGGCGCGCGCGCGCCGGAACGAAGGGGCATTCATCGCCGCAGCCCATCGTGATGACGTAATCCCAGGTCAATGCGGGCAGGGCATCGAAGCCTTTGGACTGCTGACCGTTGAGATCGAGGCCGCGCTCCTTCATCACTTCGATGGCCCTGGGATTCACTCTCCCTGCAGGGCGCGAGCCGGCGCTGAACGCGTTGAGGCGACCGCGTCCCAGGTGGCGCGCCCAGGCTTCGGCCATCTGGCTCCGGCACGCATTTTCGATGCACACGAAAAGCACGTTTTTCATCTCGTCAGGAGTAACTATATCGAACGGACCATCCCGAAGCAAACCCGGAGGATATTCGTCGCCGGGCGTGCAACCGATTCTCTTCGCGGCGAGGGAAAGTCCTCGTCAAAATCATGTATCAATCACCGATTCCGCTCCTCATACATATACATGGATGTGCGTGGTCTGACTGTCAGAAAGTGATATGTAGAGGGGCCGCTGGGAGGGAAGTGGTACGCGGATGGTAGCATTTTCTTGACCCGCGCCCGCTCAGATTTTCACCGGGCACGAAGCGGGCGCGGGTCTCCTCGATTGGGTGGTCTTGACCTCAGGAGATCAGATCCGATGGCGTTGTGTTGGGTCGATCAGTATCTGAGAGACCGCCGAGGTGGTTTGAGGATGAGGAGGAGAACATTCCAGTGGCATTGTGGTGAGTCGATCAGTATCTGAGGGAATCGCCCATGTGCAAAAGCACGCCACGAAGGACGTAACGCAAGCCGGCAACTTGCGTCATTCTCTATTTTCGCTGGAGAGGGACGAGGAGTCGCGCCGAACATCCTGGTGACGTTTCCCGATGTCGCCGGTGGGCTCGATCGGCCTCTGGCCGAGAGGGGACCGCTTCCATGGCCACTCGTCAAGGCGTTGCCGATTATGCGAAGCTGGAAGATGCTCAGCTCATCGGTCTCTGCCTGCAAGGTGAAGCCCGGGCGTGGGAAGCCCTGCTCAAGCGATATCGCCGCCTCATCTACTCCATTCCGGCTCGAAAATACGGTCTCGCTCCCGAGGATGCCGATGACGTGTTCCAGGCCGTGTGCCTCGCTCTCTTGGAGCGACTCGGCGAGTTGAAGGAGGAAGCCCACCTGGTCTCCTGGCTGATGACCACGACGCAGCGCGAATGCTGGCGGATGAGACGGCGTCGAGAGATGATCAGTCTCAACGGGGAGTGGGAAGAGAGCGACGATATTCCCGATCCCGGCCGGTTGCCCGATGAAGTGATCCAGACTCTCCAGCAGCAGCATCTCTTGCGGCGAGGCATTGAGCAACTCGACGAACGATGTCAGAAGCTGATCCGATATTTATTCTACGAGAAAGAAGCCTGGTCGTATGAGCGCATCTCTCGGGAACTCGGCATGCCCGCCTCCAGTATTGGTCCAACGCGCGGTCGTTGCCTGAAAAAACTCAAACGCATATTGATGCGACTGGGATTGCCGTGAATGTGCTTTTCGGGGAGCCGCGGTTGAGTCTTGTCACACCTTGATTGCTCACCATCTCGGAGGGATTGTATGAGTATTTCCTGGGCCAGTTCGTCAGCGCTGAGGGCAAGAAAGGTGGTGAGTTCTACACGCCGCGCTGCGTTGTCAAGCTGCTGGTGGAAATGCTCGAACCTTTCAAGGGCCGGGTCTATGACCCGTGCTGCGGTTCCTCGGGTATGTTCGTTCAGTCGATTGAGTTCATCGAGGCTCACGCCACAGGCAATGGCAACGGCAGTCGCGTCCGAGCCCAGATCAGCATTTATGGCCAGGAGCTCAACTACACTACATGGCGCTTGGCCAAGATGAACCTGGCCATTCGCGGTATCGATGGAAGGATCGAGCAGAGCGACACCTTCCACAACGACTGCTTCCCCGACCTCAAGGCCGACTACATCCTGGCCAATCCGCCCTTCAACATGAAGAACTGGGGCGGTGAGCGCTTGCGCCAGGATAAGCGCTGGAAATATGGCGCGCCACCCGTTCGGAACGCCAACTTCGCCTGGGTCCAGCATATCATTCACCACCTCGCCCCCACTGGCTATGCGGGCTTCGTCCTGGCCAACGGCTCCATGTCGTCGAACCAGTCCGGTGAAGGCGAGATACGAAAGAACATCATCGAGGCAGATCTGGTGGACTGCATGGTGGCCCTGCCTGACAAGCTCTTCTACACCACTCAAATCCCAGCCTGCCTCTGGTTCCTGGCTCGAGACAAGAGCGGGCGGCCCCCTGCTGGCTAGGCGGCCGGATTTCGGTGGATGCGGGGCCCGTACTGGGTCAAGCGGTTCCATCGAGAGGGCATGGCGGGTTTGCTGGACCGAATGCGGTCGGGCCGCCCCCCGGCAGTATGATGAAACGGTGCGGGGTGAGGTCATTCGGCTGGCGCGCACGCGGCCGCAGGCGCTGGGATATCCGTTTGCGCTGTGGACGGTCCAACGGCTGCAGCGGGCGGTGGCCGAGCGGCTGGGCGTGCGGCTGGCACCGTCGAGGATATGGAAATGGCTACGCGCCGAGGGGCTGCGCTGGAAACCGCAGCAGTCGTGGCTTACGGTCGACCGGCAGGCCCCCGCGTTTGTGGCCCAAAGGGGGCGATGGTGACAGCCTATCGGGCGGCCTCCGCGCACCATTGGGTCATCGGCATCGACGAAAAGAGGCCGGTGGGGGTCAAGACCTATCCGGGCCGGACGGGGCAGGATGGAGACCGGCGGGCGACCTCCGCCGCCGATTATGGCCGTCGGGGCGAGGTGTGGATTCACGGGGCATTCGAACCCCGCACGGGTCTGGCCACGGTGGTCGTCTGGCCGCGTCGGGACAGTGCCGGTCATGGGCGACGGCTCGAACAGGTCGTGCGCCCCTTCCCCGCCGACCGGTGGACATTGATTGAGGACAATCTCTCGATCCATCACAGTCGGGCTGCCCGACTGGCACTGGCCGCCGGGGACAACATTGGCGTCCTGTTTTTGCCCCAATAGGCATGCTGGCTCAACCTCATCGACCCCTGGTGGAAACAACTCGAAGCCCTGGCCCTGCGGGGACACCGCTTCGACACATTGGACGAGCTGGTGCGCACGATCGATCAAGCCGTCGCTTACTGGAATCGCCATCGCTATCCTCATGTGTGGGGTCGCCCCCAGCGGGTCCGCCTCATGGTGCCCCAAACCATGGTCCGGTCCACGTATCGGTTCGAAATGGTGAATACATGGGTTTAGGAAAT
>JALSQX010000084.1 GCA_026985075.1 Blastocatellia bacterium
GGCCTGAGGGGCGGAAGGGGCGGCGTGGGGGCCGGTGGGCAGACTGACCAGCAAGCTGACGGCCACCACCAGACTCACCCGCAACCATTGCCCCGACTCATCGCTCCACCGGCCGCTCATCACTCACTCCTCCTCAACCGATGTCGGCCATCTCCCTTGTGCAAGCGGTATGCCAAACACCCACAGGCTCTGCCTCAAACGTGTAACCTTTGGAAACAGAACCAATTACAAGGCATCCCTGGAGAGTGGGCATCCTGCCTCTGACCGTCGGTGTGACCACATTTTCGGTCACCGATCACCTCGATGAGGATGGGTATTCTCATAATCGATTGATTGCCCAAAGGTTGAGTCTCTGACCGAAAATATGACCTGATGACCGAATTTTCGGTCACCCTCTCTGGATGGGTGCCCCCGGGGAAGATCACCGGCGGTCGGCCGCTTGGCTCCCCTCTGTTGCCCCGATGTTGAGGAACTATCCCGGAAGGTGGTTTTCATCAAGCAAGGGCATGGGAGAACGGACTTCGATATCGAGCACGAACCTCTGTCTTCCCAAACGGCTCCTCGGGTTGACTTCATGACCGCCTTTTGATAAGCTCCAACCCTTCTTTACACCGGGTCGATCGAGCCGAGGGCGGTGAGTTTGGGGTTCGTCAAATCGGTGGAGCAGAGCATCACGGACTCGGAACACAATGGGCTCGGATGATCACAATGGGCTCGGATCGAGCGCGGTTGATCGCTGGCGAGTGAAGTGAGAGGTGAGTGTGCGAAAAGCATTAATCCTGGCCGCCGGTAACGGGAGCCGGCTCAAATCCTATCTCCACGACATTCCCAAGCCCTTGATACCCGTGGAGGGGATGCCGATCCTGCGCCGGGTCATTCTCTCGGCCCGACGAGCAGGAATCAGCCACTTCGTCATCACCGTGGGCGATCAGGCCGGAATGATCCGAGAGTACTTCGCCAGAGATCCGGTGCCCGGCGTCACTCTGCAGTGGATCAGGAATGACGAACCGGAAAAAGGCAATGGCGTCTCGGCGCTCAAAGCGCGGGATGCGCTCACAGAACCGTTCCTCCTGTTGATGGCCGATCACCTGTTCGAACCAGAGACGGCCCGCGCCCTGCTCGGGCAGCCGTTCTCGGATGAGGATGTCATCCTGGCCGTTGATCGAAAGCTAGATCAAATCTTCGACATCGAGGATGCGACCAAGGTCCAGGTGCGAGGCGACCGGATCACCGACATTGGCAAGGAACTCGGCCAGTATCAGGCCGTGGATACGGGCATGTTTCTGTGCAGTCCGGCGCTCTTTGATGCCCTGGAGGCCAGTCTGGTCGATGGCGATGCCACGCTCACCGACGGCATGCGCTATCTGGCTCGGCGGGGCCGACTGCGCGCCTTCGATATTGGTGAGGCCACCTGGTGCGACATCGACACGCCTCAGGCGGTGCAATATGCTGAGCGCTGTCTGAAGAAGAAGGCCATCGGAATTCGCTAGACGAGCGGCGAGCGCCCGGACGGTGGGCGGCAATTGCTGCACGTCTCCGACGACGAGGGTGAAGCGAGAGATGGACGGAAAAGACCAGACTCAGCAGAGCGTCACACAGGCGATCATTCTCGCGCACCGATCGACCGAGGCGAATGCGTCTCCGGTATGCCTTCTCTCGGTGGCCACGCTCCCCATCGTCCTGCGAGCCATTCTCACGGCTCAACGAGCTGGGGCTCGAAAATTTCTCGTGGTCGTCGATGAGGTCAATGGGCCGAACATTCGGCGGACGCTGGAGCGCAGCCGCCGATTGCCGGATGAGGTGGAGTGGCTCACGCTCCCATCGAGCGCCACATCCCCACTAGTGGTCTTGAACGCTATCGCGGAGCGAGCCGAGGAACAGTTCCTGTTGCTCCCTGGCGACGCGACGTTCCATTGGCGGCTGCTGGACCCGCTCATCTCGATGGACGGACCGGAGGTCGTCCAGCTCGTGGCGTCCGGCCATTGCACGGGCATCTACAAGTTCTCGCGGCATGCGCTGGCCACTCTCTGTCGCCTCTCTCCGACGCTTCACACCTGGCGCGATCTGGACCGGTGGCTGGAGCGGGCCCACTTGCTCCACCGAGAAGAGGCCGAAGACAAGTTCTGGCAACCCATCACCAGCGCCGAGGACCTCCAACGAGCCGAAGCCAAGCTCAACCAGTGGCTTTATAAAGAGACTGATGGCCTCTTCGCTCAATGGAATCGCAAGATCTCTATTCCCATCAGTCGATGGCTCATCAAACTCCCCATCACGCCCAATATGGTGACGGTGTTCACCCTGCTGGTGAGCGTCGTCTCCGGCGTCTTCTTCGCCCTGGGTGGATATCTCCACACCCTCATGGGCGCCATCCTCTCACACCTGGCGTGTATTCTGGATGGCTCTGATGGGGAGGTCGCACGGTTGACGTTTCAGGAATCCGAATTCGGCTGCTGGCTGGAGACGGTGTGCGACAACGCCTACTATGCTTCCATCTACACGGGCATGGTCATCGGCATGTACCGCACGACGGGAAGCATGGCCTATCCCATCGCCGGAGTGCTGCTGGGCGTGGGCATGCTCATGAGCTTCATCACCACTGGGTATCAGCGGAAATATGTGGCGCGGCATCGACCGGAGAAATATCTCTCAGAATGGCAGAAGAAGATGGACGCCCACCGGGATAACGTCCTCTATCGGTTCGCTCGTCGTCACGAGTTCCTGGTGCGACGTGCGTTTTTGCCTTACGCCATTCTGTTCTTCGCCGTCATCAATTTCATGGAGTTCGTCCTGTTCATGAGCGCCTTGGGGGCGAATCTGGTCTGGACGTTGGCGCTCTATTCCCATCGAGCCTTCCGCCGCGATGCTTCCCAGAAGGTGAGTCGCCTCCCCCGGCGACCCGTGGCCGATGGTCAACGGCGAGCGGCGAGCCATCAGTGAGCATCGCTCCGTGGCCGGTTAGTTGACGAACCGCGAGACGACAGGCTATAACCATTCACTATGAAGCGCACGCGGAGATCGGTCCACCTCATCGCCCTGGTGACGTTCATCCTGCACAGCACGGGCGCGTACGCCTCAGGTGGTGGTCACAAAGAGAAAGCGGCCCCGCTCCGGCTCATTCATCCCCGATTTCTCCGCCCGTCGCCGCCAGAAACCTCGTCGCCGCGCGTCATCATCAAGAATGACGAATGCCGTATCGACGCTCCGGTCATTCCTGGTGAACGGGTCGTGCTCACCACAATTGGAGTGGAGCACCGAGTGAACGGGCGGACGGAATTCCATCCCCTCTTGAGCGTGGCCGTCGATCAGACGTTCTCCGAAGCCTCGCACGGCCAGTGGCTCGCCGTATGGAATCTGGGCGTGAAATCGCCCGGCCTTCTCAGTCGCATGCGAGCGCTCCTGCCGGGATTCACGGCCAGAAAGCGCGTCCGCCGGAAGGAGCTTCGGACGCTGGAGAAGAAGCGCACCCACTTCTCCGAGGCCTGGCGGCGGGGACGGGTCAAGCCGCCCAGACCATATCTGGTGGTCACGCGCCGCTACCCGGGTTCCACGTTCAGCCTGACGTCTCGCGGATTGACCTGGATACTCGATGCGGCCAATGTCTTCAATCCGGGGCAATTGTTGTTCCGCAACTATCTGCTTCGTCGCAAGGATTATCAGGAACGATTGTTCCAGCAGGCGTATGTGGGGCTCCTCTGGTACTCGGAGTTGAGCACCTATGGGTCGGAGCCGACGCCTCTCTCCCTGGAGGCCATTCAGGATATGAAATTTCAACTGCTGGCCAATCGGCGCATCTTCGGACGGTGGATCGATCCCCGGGTGAGGGGAGAGTTTATCTATCAATTCGAGAACGAGATGCGCGACCACCTCTGGGGGACGTCATCGTATCTGGCCAGCGCGGCGAACGAATATCACCTCGGCTACGAAGAGTTCCATCGCTATACGCCCAGTGGCGTCCCTCTGGCGCTGGGGGGCATTCTCTATTACGATCCAGCTCTGGCTCCCGAACCCGACCAGGTGAAATGGCCGGTCGTGAACCCATTCGATTTGACGTACAATCCATTCACCGATCCCGCCGTCCAGCGAGCCGTCAAAGCCTCGCCGGGAGCCAAGATCCCGCTGGCCGTCTATGTGTACCAGAGCAATCTGGCGCTGAAACCCATCATCGTCGTCGATTTTTTCCGGCCCAATAATCCTCGACTTCGCGAAGCGGCCACCTACTGGCGAAAGCTGACCAACGAGATCCTGGCCGTCAAGGATGTGGGTCTTCTCTATAATCTGCTCAATCGCTCGCTCAACTTCGCGGCTAATCGAAAGGAAATCACCTGGTTCAGCGACAAAAAGCTGGCGCTGGGCATCGAAGAATTGCGCCTCTCCCTGGAGGCTCATCTCTACTTCGAACCGACCGTCGCCGATGAGCTGCTGGACCGCATCGATCGACTCCTCATCAACCCGCTGGTGCAGCCAGGACGACTGCAACGCCTTCGTGCGCAACTTCATTATCAGGCATTGATCGCCGATGGCGGAGCCGAAGTCCTTCGCGTGGCCCGGCGGGTGCGGGAGCGGCTCATTCGGCAGGTGGCGGGGAATCGCCATCGCCCGCTGACGGCGGCTGATTATGCCGCCTATCGTCGATACCTGCGCAAGCAACCCTATCTGCGGCGACTGGAGGTCTGCCTCCACGATACCCACCTGAGCAGCATCCCCGAAGAGCAGATCATCGAGGCGCTCGATGTACTGGCCACCGAAGCGGATGGGCACGATGAAGCGGCTATCGAACTCCTCACCCGACTGCGATCGAAATTGAGGCGAGAGTTCCGCGCCCGCCAACGCGGCGGACGCCGGATTGACTGGGAACTCAACGGGCTGATTGCTCGCATTGGCGCGGTGCTGGAACAACTCTATCGAGCGGCGGGCAAGTCACCGGCTCAGTTGGCCCGCGATTTGGCCGAACGGGATCATCGATTGGTCGAAGAGGCGGCGACCATTGAAGTCCAGTGGGACCGACGATTGACCAAGCGGTTCACCAACCGAATGCACCATGAACTGGGATTCCTGCGCCGATTCGTCAAGAGCGGCGGCGATCTCACGCGATTCTCACCCTGGTACATCGCTCGGGCACTGAATTTCTTCCGCCAGGTTCCCCTGGCCATCGATCACCTCCCCTCCGCAGCGGCCATCTATCGGCAACAGGAAGCGACCATTCGGACGGTGCTCAAGGAGGTGGAAAAAACGCTGGCCGCCGCTCGATCCACTGAAGACATCGCGTGGCTGAGTCAACAGCGATTCTACTGTCTGCAACTGGCGCGCCAAGCCCAGGCGACGCTCGTGGCCTTCGGGCGGCGTCCGGGAGCGTCTCCCGGCTCGGCGCACAGTCGTGATGTTCCTTAATCAATCGGAGCGAATGACGTTCCAGCAGGAGGACGTGTTCATGTGCGGCAGACGTCGAGGTTGCTCACGATGGGTGATTGTTGGATGGATGTGTGTGGTACTGATCGGACTCCCTCCGACGACGTGGTCTCAAACCCGAACGTTCCCCAAACGATTGGTGCTGATCGAGGCCGATGGGCTTCCGCCGGATCTTCTGGCGGCGACCGCTTTCCCGGAGGACGACGCTCTGGTGAATCGATTGCCTTACGCTGAGGAATTCCGTCGGGCCGTCCGCGTCTACCGGGCTCAGACGGGACGCGAGATCATCCTGCCCAACGTCCGCAAATACTTCTTCGAGGAAGGTGTTTTCTTCCAGAATATGTTCACGGCCACGCTCTCGCTCTCGGCCGTCTCCTGGAGCGTCATTAACACGGGGCAACCGAGCGTGGTGAAAGGCCATGGAACGTTCAGTCGCGATACCTGTTACCTCCGCTCCTATCTGGACGGGTTTCGCGATGCCCTGGACGCCATCTGGCGCCGGGGCGAGAAGACGGCGGCCCTGTGGCACCTGGATCAGGTGGGGGTCAGTCCGATGTTCGATGCCTACGATCCATGGCGCGCCTGGACGAGTCCACAAATCTATCGCCGCCTGGCCAACCGCGATTTTTTCGCCGTAGAGGGAAGGCGCTGGCTGACCAACGGTCAACGCTCGGTGGCGGGCATCGCTCGATCGCACCTCTCGCGCCTGGCCACGGGCATCGATTACGTGGAATTCACTCAGGAAATGACGGCCATCATGGCGGCCAAGAAGATCCTGGCCCGCGATCTCTCCGGCCAAGAGCGGTACGATTTCATCGCCCCGTTTTTCCCCATCATGGATCACCAGCAACACGTCGATCCTCATCCCATCAATTTGATTCGTCGACTGGCCGATCTGGATGAGCTGATGGGCATGATCTTTGCCGCCATCGAACAGAGTCAACGACGCGACGATACCGTCGTCGCCCTCGTCTCCGATCATGGCTCGGATATCCAACCGGGGAAGACGGCCTTTTCTTTTCCCATCACCCGCGCGTTTCGAACGCCACTCTTCGGGGGACACACGGTGCGAACCCTGCTGGTAGAGAACGCCTGGAGCGCGCTCACCGTGCCGCTGCCCGGCATCGACTTTCCCCGCACCTATGAGAGCCGCTTCTCCCCTTACGGGAAGAAACGCAATCCGCAATTCGGAGAAGATGGATACGTGACGGCGTTCATCGACAATTTCGGCAACGCGCGGGCCAGCGTGTACTTGCGCAACAACGACCTCAATCGTCTCCATTTGATCTTGCTGGAACTGAAGAAGCAACCGCTCTCGCCGGAGCGATTCGCCCGGCTCCGAGCCCTGTTTCGCCGCACGCTCGATGAGGCGCGCCGCTGGCTGGAACCGGATCTGGCGCTCTACGAAGATTATCACCGGGGAGCCATCGATCTGGCCGAACATCTGGCCCAGAAGGCCGACCACTATTCACGAGATACCGCCTTCCGACTGCGCCAGGAAGCCAACCGCGATGAGCCACAAATCCGGGCTCTGCGGCGACTGCTCAGCATACAGTTCGAACCCAACGGTCGAGGTCCCCTGTTCGACGAGGTTTTCTCCAAACCGTTCCGCATCTCCGACTTCATCCCCAAGAGGTATCTCGGACGCCCTAACACGCTCTATCAGTTATCGCACTACACCATCGGCCTGGACGATCAGCTCCGCTGGGTGGAGACGACCGTCGACGCCCAGGGGCACCCGGTGCCGATGAATTATTTCTCCATCCTGTCCCACTACCAGGCGGCCAATGCGCCGGCCAATGGGATCAAGAACCCGTTCGATCTCATCGTGGTCAAGGTCCCCGTCGATCTCGTCGCTTCGGCGTTGCGGCGCTATCACCGGCTCGGCCGAGACGTGACGCTGACTGAAGCCGTGTGGGTCAAGTCAACGGCGCGCCATCATCCTCGTAAGGGAGGAGAGGCGCTGATCCTCCGAGCGGCCGATGGACGCATCGCCTACATCCCGGTGAACCATCTCCAGCAGCAGGCCGATGGCCGTCTGACATTCGAATTGGCCGAGAATAAAGATCCTTTGGCCTTGCTGCGCGGTCGCGGCTTCGAACCCGATTCGCCGATGTCCCCGCTCGACTGGATGCGGACGTTTCATCCGGCACGGGCTTGGTTGCGGGCCATTTATCGAACGGAATACAGTATCGGCCTGTTCACCATCCTGGACCTGCTGGATGATCCCGTGCCCCGATTCGTCGATGCTCCCGAATTCCAGCGATACCTCATCTACTTCAGTTCCGAGGAGATGAAACAGCGCTACTTGCGCGGGTTGAAGCGCAAGTATGCCAATCAGCAGCCGGACTTCATCGTCTGGGCCAATGATCTCTGGAACTTCAACTCGAAGGCCCGCACCTCGGGAGGGAGCCACGCCTCGCTCAAGCCCTCATCGACGCGCATCGTATTCGCCATCTGGGGAGGCGATCATACGGGGGTGGCTCGCGGGCGAATGATCACCGATGTGGCGACGTCTCTGGATATCGTCCCCACACTATTCCGCGCCGTGGGGATGCTCGACGAGAACAACGAAGTCATTCGCGATCCGGCCTCCATTCCGGAACGTCCATTCCATCGGTTTCCCGGGCGCGTGCTCGATATCTGGGACGCCAGTTACGCCAGAGCGAAGCTGGCCGACCGCGCGCGGCATCCCTCCGCACCCTAGAGCGTCACGAGGGCAACCATCATGAGGAACAAAGCCCATCCGTCAAAGAGTCGCTCAAGACGCTGGGCGCTCGTGATGGCTCTGGTGAGTGTGCTCTGGCTCCCGTCAGTGGAACGGGCCCAGAATGCCGTCCCCCCCGACGCGCTCATCAGCGTGGGGAGTTTCGCTCCCCTGCCGCCGCCACCAGCCCCAGAGCGACTTCGACTGGTGACCTACAATCTTCACGGTCCACCGATGGAGCGCATCGGGGAGATCATCGATCTGCTCGAGCATCACCCGGCGCTCCGCGAGGCGGCCATCTTCGGGCTGCAAGAAGTCAATCGCCATCATCGTCAGACGGCCTACAAAGATATGGCGCGCCTGCTGGCCTCCGTTCTGAATATGTACTACGCGTACGCCGTAGAACTCCCATACAAGCACGGGGGGGGCGAGCGCGGACTCGCTCTGCTCAGCCGATTCCCCATGACAGAGATCGAGCGGCTCGTCCTGCCCCACAAGGGGCCGGGTGGGCGTCGACGCATCGCCCTGGGCGCCACCATTCATCTGGGTGAGCGGCGACTTCGCGTGTACACGCTTCATCTGGAGACGCGCCTGTCGGCCAACAAGCGGAGCGACCAAATCGCCGCCGTCCTGGAGCACGCCGAGCGCTATCGAGACTTCCCCACGGTCATCATGGGCGATTTCAACACGGTCACCGGCGGGGCTCGAAAAAAAATGATCGCGTTGATGACCGCCGCCGGATTCACCTCAGCGCTTCCCGGCAAGACGATGACGTTTCAGCGAATGGGCGTCATCCGCCTCACGCTCGATTGGATTTGGGTTCGCCACCTGAACGTCGTGGCGGCCAAGGTGGAAAAAGCGATCACGGCTTCTGATCATCGGCCCGTTTGGGCGCTCGTCGATCTCCGTTCACTGAACGGCGACCATCCATCTCGTTCCCCACGAGACGACTTCCGGTGAAACGGTGCGACCACATTGACGTTCCGGGAGGATGCTCCTGGTGGTGGCCTCGGACGGCCGCGCGCCTCAGGATGCGCCCTGCTCCGTCGCCGACTCTTCCAGCGGGTCATGTTCGTCCGGCCGAACCGCCGCGCGGGAGCCTGTCAGCGTGAAAAAAACGACGATGAAAGTGATTCAAGTGACCGCCCTGGCGGCGGGGTTGGCGTTATTCGTCTACCTCATCCGCCGCGTCGGTTTGACGACCATTCTCCATTCGATGGCCTTAGTGGGCTTCAACTTCATCTTCATCCTGCTCACGTCGAGCTTCAAACATACGACCCGCGCCATCGCTTGGAAACAATGCATTCAAGACGGGGCGTCGGACGTTCGCCTGGGCGAACTCTTTCTCGTTCGGCTGGCCGGGGAATCGGTGCGCTACCTGACGTTCACCGGTCCGCTCCTGGGCGAGCCATCGAAGGCCGCGCTCATTCGCCATCGTCTGTCGCTGTTCCATGGATTCTCCTCGGTCATCGTGGAAGCGATGACCTACGCGCTGGTCAGCATCATCATCACCGTGAGCGGCCTCTTCCTGCTGCTCGCGCTGTTCACCGTTCCCGGATCGGTGCAAACGTTCGGCTTGATCGTGGGAGGAGCGATTGCCGGATTCATCGCTTTTTGGTATCTGGCCATACGACGTCGCTGGCGCGTGCTGAGCCACGCGGTCGATTTCCTGCAACGGCGGTTGAGCATCTCTCGGTTAGCGACGAGCGGAGACAAAGTGCGTCAATTCGAGGAGCAGATATATGACTTCTTCACTGACCGCCCCGGTCGGCTGGCCCTGGTGCTCCTGCTCGAGCTGCTCTCTCATCTCTCCGGCGTTGTGGAAATTTATCTCGTATTGATGTTCCTGGGTTACGAGAGCAGTCTGATCATCGCCGTGATCATCGAATCCATCACCAAGATCATCAATGCCGCCTTCTTCTTCGTGCCCGGACAGGTGGGAGTGTATGAAGGGGGTCAAGCTCTCGTGCTGAACCTCCTCGGATTGGGCACGGCCGCCGGCGTCACTCTGGCTCTCATCGAGAAGATCAGGAATTTATTCTGGGCGGCGGTGGGTCTTCTCATCCTGAGCTACTACATCCTCAAAGGCCAGTGGGCTCGACCAGAGGAACGGCGTTCGAGAATCGTCCGTTGAGAGCGAAGAATGGTCGGACGAGCGAGAGTCGCAGGGGGAGGAACTAACGACGAGAAGCGAAGCCCGACTCCCGAGGCGCACCGTTCGCCATCCAACATCAATCCCTCATGGGAGCTCAATCCTGCGCCAGTTCGGCCAGCGCCATGGCCATAGAATGAAACAGGATGCGACCATCGGCGCCGCCCAGGGCTTCTTCGGCGGCACGTTCGGGATGCGGCATCAATCCGAAGACGTTCCGCTGGCGATTGCAAATGCCCGCAATATTGTCCAACGAGCCATTGGGGTTGGCTTCTTCGGTGACACGGCCTTGTTCATCGCAGTAACGAAGGAGAATGCGATTCTCCCGTCGGAGGCGCTCCAACGTCTCGGCGTCACAGTAATAATTCCCTTCCCCGTGGGCGATGGGCAAGCTGAGGATCTGTCCGCGCTCATAGAGATGGGTAAATGGCGTATCGGTCGCTTCCACGCGCACGTGGACGAATTGGCACACGAACTTCATCGTGCGATTGGGCAACAACGCGCCGGGCAACAAACCACTCTCACAGAGGATCTGGAATCCATTACAAATGCCCAACACCAGCCCGCCCGTCGCAGCGAACGACGTGACGGCCCGCATGATGGGACTGAACCGCGCGATGGCTCCGGCCCGCAAGTAATCGCCGTAAGAGAAGCCGCCGGGCAAGATCACGGCATCGTAACCTTCCAGGCTGGTGGCCTGATGCCAGATGAAATCGACCGGCTGGCCGATCACTTTACTGATCACGTGGTAGGCATCATGATCACAATTAGAGCCAGGAAAGACGACCACTCCGAACTTCATGACGTTTCCTCCAATTCCACCCGATACTCCTCGATCACCGGATTGGAGAGCACCTCGCGCGCCAACCTGTCGAGCATGGCCCAGGCTTCATCCCGAGTGAGCGAATCACTGAGCGCGATCTCAAAGTACTTTCCCTGACGAATGTCCTCGATGCCTCGGTAACCGAGCGTCTGGACGGCCTGGTGAATTGTCTTCCCTTGAGGATCGAGGACCGACGCTTTCAGCTTGACGAAGATTTTCGCTCTCATGATGTCTCTTTCTCTCTCCCGAACACGCGGTCGAAGATTTTGTCCACATTCCGCAGATGGCGACCGAGATCGAAGATGTCGCGCAACGCCTCCGGCGGCAGCCGGCGAGCGATGTCCGGATCGGCCTGGACGAGCTGGCGGAAATCCCGCTGTTCGTCCCAAGCGCGCATGGCCACTCGCTGGACCAGCCGATAGGCCTCTTCCCGCGTCACTCCGCGCCGGGTCAATTCCAGCAACAGCGCACCGCTGAAGATCAATCCACGGGTGGCATCCAGGTTCTGGCGCATCCTCTCCGGATCGATGATCAGCGTGTCGATGAGCGTGGTCGCGCGATCCAATAGGTAATCGGTCAGAATGCACGCATCGGGGAGCACGATGCGCTCGACCGAGGAGTGGGAGATGTCGCGCTCATGCCAGAGCGCCACGTTCTCCAGCGCCGCCTGCAGATGGGCCCGCACCACGCGCGCCAGTCCACAGATTTGCTCGCTCACGATGGGATTGCGCTTATGCGGCATGGCCGACGAGCCTTTCTGCTCCCGGGCGAAGAACTCCTGCGCTTCGCGAACTTCGGTGCGTTGAAGATGTCGGACCTCCAGGGCGATTTTTTCCAAGCACGCCGTGATGATGGCCAGAGCGGCCAGAAACTCGGCGTAGCGGTCGCGTTGAATGACCTGGGTGGAAATGGGGGCTGGCTTCAGTCCCAATCGCGCGCAGACGCGCTCCTCGACCTCGGGATCGAGATGGGCGAACGTGCCGACGGCACCGGATATCTTCCCATAGCTGACCACGTCCACGGCGCGGCGCATGCGCTCGACGTTCCGTTGAGCGTCGGCATACCAGAGAGCCAGCTTCAACCCGAAGGTCGTCGGCTCGGCATGCACACCGTGGGTGCGTCCGATCATCGGCGTGTCCTTGAATTCGAAAGCGCGACGGCGCAATATGGCTGAGAGACGCTCCAATCGCGTGATGATCAGTTGTCCGGCCTCCCGGAGCAAGAGCGCATTAGCCGTATCGATGACATCGGAGGACGTCAATCCGAAATGGACGAAGCGGCCCTCCGGTCCGATCGACTCAGCCACGGCGGTGATGAAGGCAATGACGTCGTGACGCACCGCCTTCTCGATCTCGTGAATGCGCGCCACATCGATCCGCGCCCTCTCTTTGATGATCGGAACGACCTCGGCGGGAATGGTCCCCATCTCGGCGTGCACTTCGCAGACGGCGATCTCCACGTCCAGCCACTTGCGAAACCTGTTCTCTTCGGCCCAAATGGCGCCCATCTCGGGCAAGGTGTATCGCGGAATCATAACTCAATCCATTCGCTCGGCCGATCGGGATAGGAGATCCGCACGCGCCGCTCGGCATCGCGGGCCAGCAGCGGACCGCGCGACGTGAGCGCTTCCACGGCGGCCAGACGAGCGACCTCGGGATGATTGTTCTTCTGACTCAGATGAATGAGCATGATATATTCGGCCCGTCCATCAAAATCTTCGCGCAAGAAGCGCGCCATCTCTTCATTGGAGAGATGCCCGTGCCGGCTCATGACGCGCTGCTTCACCGCCCAGGGATACGGTCCCAGGCGTAGCATCTCCAGGTCGTGATTGGCCTCCAGAATGATGGCGTCGGCCCCCTTGAGGCGTTGGGCGACCATCTGAGGGATGTAGCCCAAGTCGGTGACGAATCCCACTTTGACTCCATGTGCTTCGATATTGAAGGCCAACGTCTCCGCCGCATCGTGAGGGACAGCGAAGGGATGAAAGGTGAGGTCGCCAATCTGAAACGATTCTTCGGCGGCGATGAAATGTCGCGTCGCCATCGTCTCCCCGCTCTTGAGCGCGTTCCAGGCCTCCAATGTGCGACGCGACATGAAGACCGGTATTCCCAGAGATCGCGCCAACACCGGAACGCCACGAATATGATCGGCATGTTCATGGGTGATGATGATCGCCGACAGTTGCGAAGCCTCCTCGCCAATGGCAGCGAGCCGGCGTTTGGTCTCGCGCGCCGAGAATCCCACGTCGATGAGGACGCGCGTCGAACCGGCGACCACCAGAGTCGAATTTCCCGCGCTGGAACTGCCGAGGACATTGATACGCATCAGTCCGTCACGTCCCACCATTGAAGCAACGCTGATTCCACGAGCGCGCCTTGAAATGCCACCCACATCATTACGCTGATCGACGGCATCGGGTGGCCTCCGAGCCCGTCAGCACGCCAATTGCTCGCGTTCCAGCCGCAGACCGCTGACCAGACCAACGATGACCACCGCTAATGCCTCTGGTTTGAATACCTGATTGGCTACGCGCTGGACTTCGTCATCGGTCACGGCATCAATGGCCCGGAGAATGTCATCGATGGCATACTGCCGGCCCAAGGTGATCTCATGCCGCGCCAGACGGGACATCCGAGCCGATGATGAATCCAGGCTCAGCAACAGGGAAGCTTTGACCATATCCTTGGCCCGCCCGAGTTCGCTCCAGGATGGTGGTTCGGCCTTGAGCCGCCGAAGTTCATCGACCGTCAATCTGATGACCTTCTCCACGCGTTCGGGAGAGGTGGCCGCATGAATGGCCAGAACGCCCGTATCGGTGAACAGCAGCGGAGCCGACTCCACGGCATAGGCCAATCCATGCTCTTCGCGAATCTTCAAAAACAATCGCGAGCTCACCCCGCCGCCGAGGATGGCGTTGAGGATGAGCAGAGGGAAATAGCCTTCGGACCACAGCGCCGGACACTCGGCGCCCATGATAATTTGAACTTGCTCCAGATGATCCTTGGGATGGATGATGATGGAAGCCGATGACACCGGTCGTTGATTGACAGGGCGATATCCGCTCGCCGGCAGTCGGCTCAACGCCCGATCGGCCATCTCCACGAGTTCCTGGTGGCGGACTCGCCCCGCCGCGGTGACCAACATATTGGTCGGCGTATACACCTTCTGCCAGTAGGCGACCAGATCATCCCGAGTGAGCTCGGCCACCGTCTGCGCCGTCCCTGAAATCGGCGTCCCCAAGCGATGATCGGGCCAGAAATTTCTCATGAACACTTCGGTCGCTAGCTCATCGGGGACGTCTTCGGTCATCTTGATCTCCTCGAGAATGACCTGTCGCTCCTTGACCAGCTCATGGGGATCGAATCGAGGGGCAGAGACCAGATCAGCCACCAGGTCGAAGGCGCGTTCCAGATGCTCATCCAATACCTTGATGGAATAGCCGACACATTCGTAGCTGGTGAAAGCATCCAGATTCCCACCAAGGAGATCGGTCTCCACGGCGATCTCTTCGGCCGAGCGATGCTCCGTGCCTTTGAACAACATGTGTTCGATGAAGTGGGATATCCCGCTCTGCTCTATCGGCTCGTGGCGCGATCCACTGCGCATCCATATCCCCAGACTCACCGACCGCAGGTGCGGCATCTCTTCGGTCACTACGGTGAGACCGCTGGGCAGGATCGTCTTTTGAATACCTTGTTCCATGAACTCCTCGAAAGGGGGCAATGGTAGCACAGCCGCTCTCCGGTGGCAATTTGCCAATGACCAGGCGACGCGGCCCTCACAAGCTGGTCGAGATCTCTCCGCTCTCATCGATGATGCGGCTCTCTGCAGGCTCACGACGATGAGGGGAACTGCTGCTGAGGCGCGCGCCCGGAGCGCTTTCATGGCGCCTCTGTGGGAACCCCCTTCCGGTGGGCTCACTGGTGGTTGCTTTCTTCATGGGGGTGTAATATCATTGTGCGCGCCGCCTGGACCTGAAGTTGAAGGTCGCGCCCGGTGAGGCGCTGTCGACAGAGAGAAGGATGTACAGCATGAGAGTCGGACTCTTAGTTGGACGAGAACAGTCTTTCCCCCAAGCGTTCATCGAGAAGATCAACACCATGAACGCGGGCCTCACCGCCGAGTACGTCAAGCTCGGCGGCGTGACGACGGTCGATGCTCGGGAGTATCGCCTCATTCTCGATCGCATTTCCCATGAAATCCCCTTCTACCGCGCCTTCTTGAAGACGGCCGTGCTCAATGGCGTCATCGTCGTCAACAATCCGTTCTGGTGGTCGGCCGATGATAAATTCTTCGGTACGGCGCTGGCCGAGCGGCTGGGAGTGGCCGTTCCCAAAACGGTGTTGCTTCCCCAGAAGGAATACAAAGAGGGCGTCGTGACCGAATCGCTCCGCAATCTGATCTACCCTCTGGATTGGTCGCGCATCATCGAGTATGTGGGGCTCCCGGCCATCTTGAAGCCCTATGATGGCGGCGGCTGGAAGCACGTCTATCGCGTCGATTCCCTGGATGAACTGCTGTGGTACTACGATCAGACTGGCCAACTGTGCATGATGTTGCAGGAGTTCATTCAGTTCGAGAAGTATGTCCGCTGCTATTGCATCGGCCGGAAGAAGGTCCTGGTCATGAAGTACGATCCCACCAAGCCCTACCTCCAGGGTCAATATGAGCCGCTCGGTGACTATATCGATCAGGCGCTGCACGATCGCATCGTGCGCGATTGCCTCACGCTCTGCGAGGCGCTCGGTTACGACATCAACACGCTGGAATTCGCCATTCGCGATGGCGTCCCTTACGCCATCGATTTCATGAATCCGGCGCCGGATGCCGATTATTTCTCAGTGGGCGAAACGCACTACAATTGGTTCCTGGACGCCGTCGCCGAGATGGTTGTGGAATACGCCCATCAGGGTCAACCTACACTGAAGCATCACCGGTGGTCGGAATTCCTCAATGCCTCGGTGGCCGTCGGCCGCGACTGAATCGGTCAGGCATGGAGATGGGCTGCATTCCAGAGTTGAGTCACTTGGCCGCACGCCGAGAGCGTGCCATGCTCCAAGAGGCCGTCCGCCGGTATCACGACTTGCTGGACCGCGGCAATGAGATGGAGCGAACCAGAGATCAGCTCTGGCACCGGTTGGAGGAGGCGCGCCTCGTCTTCGGCGGGCGCCCGTTGAGCCCCTATCTCCGCCCGCATTTCGTCAGCCGGTCACAATTTGCCTTCATCGCCGACGTCTGCCAGAGATTATGGCCCGCCATCGAACGCGTGGCCCACCGCGCTCTCGGCGACGAGTCCCTGATGGAGTATCTCGGATTGACGGACGGGGAACGGCGGCTCGTGCGCCTGGACCCGGGATTCCCGGACATTTCGCCCACAGCCCGCTGGGACTCGTTCCTGACCGACGGACAGTATCACTTCGTCGAATTGAACGCCGAAACACCGGCGGGCATCGCCTACGCGGACGTCGCCTCGCAGATCTTCAGGCAACTGGACGTCATGAAGGCGTTCGCCGAGCATTACCACCTCACGCCCCTCAGCGGACGAGAGAAGCTGCTCGATGTTCTCCTGGCCGCGTATCGAGAATTCGGCGGTCGGGAATCCCCTCCCCATATCGCCATCGTCGACGTGCGCGGCGTGCCCACCACCCGGGAGTTCGAACTCTTCCAGGAGTTCTTCACCTCGCGCGGATATCCGACCATCATCGCCGACCCGCGAGAGCTGGAACTGAGACGAGGGAAGCTCTATGCTGGAGATTTCCGCATCGATGTGATCTACAAGCGTCTGCTGGTCAACGATTTTCTCGACCTCCTCGACGAAGCCGGGGATCTTCTCAAAGCCTATGAAGCGGGCGCCGTGTGTCTGGTCAACTCGTTTCGCGGAAAACTGATCCACAAAAAGCTCCTGTTCGGGGTATTCACCGACGAACGATTCGCCTCCCTGTTCACCGACCAGGAGCGAGAGCTCATGCGCCGCCACATTCCCTGGACGCGGCGCTTCGAAGACCGGAGAACGACCTACCGAGGAGAGGACATCGATCTGGTCGCGTTCGTCAGGCGGAATCGGCATCACTTCGTGCTCAAGCCCAATGACGCGTACGGGGGCAAAGGGATTTTCATCGGGTGGGAATTGGATGAGGCCCGTTGGGATGCGGCCATCCAGACGGCTCTCCAACATGGATACCTGGTGCAAGAACGCGTGGCCACCGGCCGCGAAGTGTTCCCCGGGATCATCGATGGTCAGCGCGTGGAATTCGTCGAGCAATTGACCGATTTGGATCCCTTGTTATTCGAGGGTCGCGTCGGCAGTGCCTTCACCCGTCTGTCGGGCACCGAGTTGTGTAATGTGACCGCGGGTGGGGGCATGGTGCCGACGTTCATCATCGATCGGAAGTAACGAGTCGAGGGAGCCGATTATGCAGTCACCACAAAGTCCCTATTCTCTTCCATCCCTGGGCAAGTTCGATCAAGATTTCACCATCGGGATCGAAGAAGAATATCAGATCGTCGATCCCGAGACGCGCAATCTCCGCTCTCGCGTGCTCTCCATCCTCGAGGAGGGGAAGCGCATTCTCGGCGAGCAGGTCAAGCCGGAGATGCACCAATCCATGGTCGAAATCGGGACCGGCGTGTGCAAGACCATCAAGGAAGCGCGGGCCGATCTCTACCGGCTGAGGAAGACGCTCTCGGAGCTGGCCGCCAGCAAAGGGTTGAAAATCGTGGCTGCCTCCACGCATCCGTTCGCCCAATGGAGCGAGCAGAAGATCTTCGAGCACGAGCGCTACTACAAGATCGTCGAGGACATGCAGGTCCTGGCTCAATCGCTCCTCATCTTCGGCCTGCACGTTCACGTCTGCGTGGAAAACCGGGAGATGGCCATCCACATCATGAACGCCGCGCGCTATTTCTTGCCCCACGTGCTGGCCCTCTCGACGAGTTCACCATTCTGGTGCGGGCGAAATACGGGACTCAAGTCCTATCGCTCCGAATTGTTCAAGAAATTCCCTCGCACCGATATCCCCGATTACTTCAATTCCTACGCCGAGTACGAAAAGTTCGTCGAGTTGTTGATCAAAACCAATTGCATTGATAATGCCAAACGCATCTGGTGGGATTTGCGCATTCATCCTTTCTATCCCACGCTCGAGTTCCGCGTATGCGACCTTCCCACGCGCCCCGATGATACCATTGCGATCGCCGCTCTGTTCCAGGCGATCACCGCCAAGCTCTATAAGCTCATCAAATTGAATCTGGGGTTTCGCCTCTACCGCCGAGCCTTGATTCAGGAGAATAAGTGGCGCGCCGTTCGCTATGGCCTGGACGGCAAACTGATCGATTTCGGCAAGCAGATTGAAGTCCCGGTGCGGGACCTCATTCGAGAGTTGATCGAGTTCGTCGACGACGTCGTCGATGAGCTGGGCAGTCGCGAAGAGATCAATCACATCTACGACATCCTGGAGCGAGGGACGAGCGCTGACCAGCAACTGAAGATCTACCGAGAGACGGGGGATTTGAAACAGGTCGTCGATTTCCTCATCCGGGAGACGATGCGCGGAATCGAATGAAGACGATGACGCCTCACTCAGCCGATAGCGCGAAGACGAGTCCGGCGTTGCGACGCTCAAATCCTATCGGACCCGCCGAATCGAGCGGGGCGGCCACGATGATGTCCTTCGTTCCGTCCATGTCGATGTCGGCGACCACCAGCGTGGCCCCGAAGTTCGCTCCCGTATCCGGACCGATGATCCTCATCTCTGAAGGCGGTCCCAATGCTCCGGCCGCATCCCGAGGGAGTCCGCCAAAGAGATCGAGTCCACCGGGGATGACGTAAACTTCTCCGGTATTCAATCGCCCATTCTCCAACCCATCGGCGCCAGGAGCGCCGATGACGAGATCGGCGATCCCATCATCGTTCATATCGGCCAGGTCCAGTGCCGCCCCAAATTGATCGGGTTGGGGATCGGCCAGCTGCCGCGCTTCCGCGCCCAGGAGAACGGCATCGGGGAGGCGTCCGACCACACCAGCGATGTCGCGCACGCCGTCCAGCGGAAGGGTCGCGCTCCCCAAAATGACGTATACCTCTCCGGCCCCTAACCGCGCGCGAATGAGCGCGCGGGCGGCCACGACCAAATCTTCGATCCCATCACCGCTGACATCGGCGATACCCAGCGACAGGCCCAATCCATCAGCGGGGAATCGACCGTAAATGACGAGATCGGCCGGCGGCGCGAACACTCCGGCCAAATCGCGGATTGGTTCGCTGGCCAATCGCCGACCGCCGAACACCACATACACCTCACCGGTATCCCTGCGCCGCTCGCCGGGTCCATCGCCATTGGGCGCCGAGAGCGCCACATCGTCGATGCCATCCCCGTTCAGATCTCCCACGGCCACGGTCACTCCGGCTTGATCGACGGGATCGGCGCCATGGATGACGACATCGGCGCCGGCGAAAGGATCGGCCAAATCGATCACCGAGCGAAACCGGAGATCGGGGCCTCCGAAGATGATATAGACATCCCCGGCCGCCGCCCGGAAATTGCCGAATCCAAATGCGCCCGCCGCTCCGATGACGAGATCCGTCGCTCCATCCCCATCGACGTCGCCGAGGGCCAGAGATGCGCCCAGGCCGTCCAGCGTATCTCGCCCGAAGATGGTCACATCCGCCCCCGGACCGAGGAGCCCGCTCATATCGCGCACAGCCTCACTGGACACATGGAGACCGCCGAAGAAGATATAGACTTCACCGGCATCAGGCCGCAGATTGCCCGGCCCATCCCCTCCCGGGGCGCCAATGACGAGGTCATCAACCCCGTCACCATCCAGGTCGGCGTGAGCGGCCACCTTGCCGAAGCGATCATCCTCCTCAGCGCCGTAGAAGACGACGTCCTCTCGTCGTGCTCCCCGGCTACCCAGATCGCGAACGCCGACTCCATCGCTCCCTCCGAGAATGAGGAAGGCTCCTCCTCCATTGAAGCGATCGTTCTCCGGCCCGTCGAAGAAAGGGGTTCCCACGACCACATCGGTCAATCCATCGCCATTGAAATCCCCGGCCGTCAGGACGCGGAGTTGATCTCCACTGCGTTGTCCCAGAGCGATCGCCAATCGATCCTTGAGACCGGCCAGATCGACGACGCGCGGTATCCCCTGTCCCAGAGCGTCCTGGCCGATCACGAGAAGGAAAGCCAACCACACCATCGGACATCGGCGGGTCCTCCGGATCATCGTCTCTCTCCTCTCCACCTCATGGGTTGATGATGAAAGGACCAACGGGTGCCGTGCTGGAGAAGATGTAGATCCGACCGGCATCGGGCGTATCGCCGACATCTTCCAAAGGGGCACTGACGATGACGTCGGCGAGCCCATCCCGGTCGACATCGGCGGCGGCCACTGCCTGGCCGAATCCAGCGTGCGCCTCGAGATTCGGTGATCGTAGTGAGATGTTCGGATTGAGCGTCCCCGAAATCGGCACGCCGCTCACGATGAATACGCCGCCCGCACCATCCAGACCAGCCACTCTCAGGCCCGGTGCACCGCCAATGATATCGCTCAACCCATCTCCGCTCAGGTCGCCAACGGCGAGAGAGGTCCCGAAGTAAGCGAAGTTGGCTGCCGGGCCGCGAATGGCGATACTGGCCGACACCGTTCCCGTGATTTGTTGACTCCCCTCAAACACCAGAGCTTCGCCGGCGTCAGGGAGAGCATTATTCGGCCCCAAGTCGAACAAGGGCGTACTCACCACCAGATCATCGATTCCATCGCCACTGACATCATCCACCACCATGACGCGACCGAAGGCGGCGCCTTGCTGAATATCCTGGGCGCGAAGAGTGACATCCGACGTCGTATCGAACATCTCTCCCCCGAAGAAGACCAGCGCCTCGCCAGCGTTGCGCTCGGTCGTCGATCCCATAGTCACGTCGGTGCGATCGCCCGCCACGATGACATCATCGAAGGCGTCATTATTGAGATTGGCGGCGGCGACCGCCGTGCCGAATCGCGCCCCGGCCTCCACCGTCGAGGCCTGAAGCGTTTGTACCGTATCGGCGGCGAAGTCCGGTCCGAAGAACACAAAGGCCTGGCCGGCTTCCTCGGCGACCACCTCCTCCTGCTGTCCTTCCATCATGGTGGTGACATCGGCTCGATTCGCCCCAACCACCAGATCGGGATTCCCATCGCCATTGAAGTCACCGAGAGCCGCCGAGACGCCGAATCGCGCTCCCGGTTGCGGCGCAGGCGCTTGAAGCGTGAGAGGAGCTTGATCCTCCAGTGACGCCCCGCCGAAGAAAACGTACACCGCCCCGGCACCGTCGTTGGCTCCAGGCACGCCAATAATGAGATCGGTGACCGAGTCACCATTCACTTCCCCGGCGAGGAGCGTGGCCCCAAAATGCGCCCCCGGCGCTGGCGCGCCCGCCTGCAGCGATGACACCTCTCCGAAGTCCGGACCGAAAAAGACGTCCACGCGCCCAGCTTCGGCGACCGTCGCCACGTCAGCAAAGGGCGCTCCCACGATGATATCGATCCAGCCATCTCCATTGACATCGCCCACCGCCAACGTTTGACCAAACCGTGCTCCCGATTGCGGAACCGGCGGCTCGATAGACAATGGCTGAATCAACTGAGCTGTCGCCGGCCCGATGGGCATCAAAAGAACGGCGAGGATGAGTCCGACATGTTTCACAGACATAAGACCTCCTCCGAGTCGCTTTCTCCGAGTCATGCCACGTTCCCCCTTATGTGATCGAGTGTGGTCATGTGAGAGGGGATGCTATCACGGCTCTCGGCAACCCGTCAATGAGCCAGAACACAGGGGCCATCGACTTCGGCCAGAGAAGCCAGACAGCGATCCGTCCGAGCGTTCGGCTCGAGTGCCCTGCCCCTGGGACGGGAGGCGCACCACGAAGTGACTCCTCATCCTCACCCTGCGCCACATGGTGCACCATGCGGACCCATTGATGGTCACACTCTCTCTGGCCCGCTCACAGGTTGCCGGCGATACCTCCCACAAAAAGCGCCACCACAGGGGACGGGCGCCATGGTCGCGTGGGGGAGAAGGCGTCTCAGTGGGTATTCAAATGTGACGTTGCATGGACTCGGGGGAGAGGGATCGTGTGTAGTCGCCGGACTGCCCGCCCGTCTTACTCTCTAATCGAATGTCGGTGAGCACCATGCCCCTGTCAATCGCCTTGCACATATCGTAGAGCGTCAACGCCGCCACGGCGACGGCCGTGAGCGCTTCCATCTCCACGCCGGTTTGGGCCGTGGTCGCCACTTTTGACTGGATAGCAACCCCCCCTTCCTTCAATTCTAGCTGCACATCTACGTGAGTGAGCATGAGGGGGTGACACAGGGGAATGAGATCGCTCGTCCGCTTCGCGGCCATGATACCGGCCAACCGGGCGGCTTCCAAAGGATTCCCTTTGGGCATCTGTCGCACTTTAATGGCATCCAGGGCGGCCGCGGACATCTGAACGAATCCGCTGGCCACGGCAGTCCGCTCGGTAACTGGCTTTGATCCCACATCGACCATCCTGATGCGCCCCGTGGTATCCAAATGGGTGAGTTCCTTTCGCTCTTCCACCTATCGGACCTCCTGCGAAGGGATCAGCAACGTCTGACAGAGCTGACCCGCCTCAATCTGAGGCACGCCGTCGGGAACGACGATCAGGGCATTGGCTTGAAGGAGGGGAATGAAATCCGAGGACCCTCCCCATTTCACGGGCCTCACCGAGGCTCGCCCTTCACGAATCCGGAGTTGACCGGGCAAACAACTGAGGCGATCTGGCGCATGCCGGGCCTCCGTTTCCAGCATCGCCTGGACGGAGGGAATGAACTTGTCGCGCGCCCCCATCATGGCGTTCAATCCGGGAAAGGCGAACTGGAGAAAGGTCACTATCACGGAAACGGGATTCCCAGGTAGAGCGAAGATGACTTTCTCCTGGAACGTGGCGAACACCGTCGGCTTCCCCGGATGCAAGCGCACGCGCTCAAAGAGGATCATGGCGCCTAAGCGACGCAGGGCCGGCTTGACCCAGTCATAGGCCCCCATGGAAACGCCTCCAGAGAGAATGAGCACATCGCTGGATTCCACGGCGGCGACAATGCGTTGAAACGTGATCTGTTCGTCGTCAGGGATGATACCCCCATCGCGCCCCTCAGCGCCAAGCTGATTGAGATACTCCCGAATGGTATAGCTGTTGCAATTCCGGATTTGAGCCGCCGACGGCGTGCGGTCGACGTCCACCAGTTCATCCCCCGTGGATAACACGCTCACGAGCGGCCGCCGGGAGACGGTCACCTGGGCGTAGCCGAACGTCGCCATCACAGCGATAGCGGCCGGCGTGATGCGCTCGCCCGGATGGAGGAGTACCTGTCCGCGGCGCGCCTCGGCGCCGCGCCGGGTGATGAATTGTCCCGGCCGCACGCCTTCTTTGATGAGCACCGTCCGGCCATCAGTCTCCGTGACTTCCACTTTCTGCACAGCATCGGCCCCACGGGGCACCGGTGCGCCCGTCATGATGCGAACGGCTTCGCCAGTGGATATGACCCGGTCGCACTCGGCACCAGCCGCCACTTCACCAACGAGGCGAAGCCGGGCAGGAACCTCGGAGAGATCCGCGGACCGCAGGGCATATCCATCCATGCGAGCACGATCGAATGGAGGCATATCCATATCGGCGCGAATCTCCTGCCGCAACACCCGCCCTCCGGCCGCCGACAAGGGGACGCGTTCCGTCGGGAGAAGCGGACTGTGCTCGAGAATGATTTTCTGTGCCTCGCTCACCGGGATCATAACTTACAACCTTACCAGATGGCTCAGGGAGAGGGCAAGGTAGGCGTCCTCGGAACATCGAGGCGGATCTCGCCCTGGCTCCCTGAAATGGCCGCGAGGCGGGGGAAGGCGGTCGTTCTCCGGACGCGACGGGCTCAGTCGCGAAGAGGAAAGCGTTGACGTTCGAAGATGGCATTTCTAACATTAATATGACGGCATGAGGTTACAGAATCTCAAGTTCGATGAGCGAGGGTTAATTCCCACGATCCTCCAGGATCGTCTGAGAGGGCGGATCCTTCTGTTCTCATACATGAACAAGGAAGCGCTCGCCCTGACTCTTCAAACGGGCGTAGCCCATCTCTGGAACGTGCGCCAGCAACGCATTCTTCAACATCGCGATGCGGCTGGCAAGGTCCACCGTGTTGTGGATATTCTCGCTGATGACGAAGGAACCGCCCTGATCATCAAAGTCGATACGCCGGAGTCCGGTGCTCAGAGAGGCGAGGCGTCCCGCTTCCGCACGAGCCTCCTGGAACCGACCCACAAGTCCAGCGAGGTCTCCATTGTCAACATCCCGTCCATGGAGATCGGCCTCATGCTCAGTGGGTTGTTCCAGCTCATCGTCGATTTGGAACGGGAACGGCCGGAAAACTCGTACACGGCGCATCTGTTCGAGCGAGGACTGGACTTCATGCTCAAGAAACTGGGCGAGCAGATCACCGAGGTCATGCTGGCCGCCAAAAACGAAGCTCGGCAGGAACTCGGTCACCACCTGGCGGACCTCCTCTACCATATCCTCGTCCTGATGGTGGCGCAGGATATCGATCTGAGAGACCTCCTCGCCGAATTGCGACAACGCGCCGGATTGCCCATCCAACCACTTCCTCAAGAGCACCGGAGCACGTAAGCAGCCGTGGAAGAGATCAGAGCACAGCGACCACACTGCTCTTCTCCTTCGCCGTGAACCCCTTGATGAATCGGGTCACCTTCAGCGCCGACAGCGATCGACCGGAGAGAGTGACCGGCAGTGGGAGAAGCCGCGGCTCTCCCATTCTGGCTTGGACGAGGCGACCCTTGCTCCGAAGATCCGTTTTCTCTAAAATCCCGTTCGGATGAGCTCAATGGAGCTGAGGCACTCCGGGACGAGATGGCCAACCGTTTCACCCGGTTTCAACGTCTAAGTGAATGGCGTGAGATACGCTGCCGGCCCTGCACCTAGTGGAGGAAAAGGCCTATGACGAATCAAACGACAGTAACCCTCGACCCTGAACGCAAGCACCCTCGGGCTCAAGAGTTCGAGCAGAAGCTGCTGGAACGCATCGTCGGGCAAGATCGCGCGGTTCGACGAATGGTTGGGCTTTATCAGATCTATCTGGCCGGCCTCACTCCTCCCGGCCGACCGATCGGGACGCTCTTGTTCCTGGGTCCGACTGGCTCGGGCAAGACGAGAGTCGTCGAAGCCTCGGCCGAGGTCCTCTTCGGTGACCCCAACTGTGTGGTGAAGATCGATTGTGGCGAATTTCAACACAGTCATGAAATTGCCAAATTGATCGGCTCGCCGCCGGGATACTTGGGACATCGTGAAACCACGCCCTTGCTCACTCAAGAGAACTTGGACCGGTATCACACGGAGACTCTCAAGCTGACCTTCGTGTTGTTTGACGAAATTGAGAAGGCCTCCGATGCGCTGTGGCAACTCCTGCTCGGCATCCTGGACAAAGCGACGCTCACGTTGGGCGACAATCGACGCGTGGATTTCTCGCGCTGCATCATCGTGATGACCTCGAACTTGGGCGCCAAGGAGCTGAGCGAGTTGATCTCCGGAGGAATAGGATTTGCTCCTCAGCAAGGTCAGCAAGACTCGATCCTCGATCAAAAAATCTATCGGACGGCTCTGGAAGCCGCCAAGCGCAAGTTCTCTCCCGAGTTCATGAATCGAATCGATCGCGTCGTCGTGTTCCGTTCGCTGAAACAAGAGCATCTGGAACGCATTCTGGAGATCGAGTTGCAACGGGTTCAAGAACGCATTCTGAAATCGCAAGCCCCGAAGTTCGTGTTCACTTTCACCGAGGCAGCAAAGCGGTTGATTCTCGAAGAAGGAACAGACTATAAGTACGGCGCGCGCCATTTGAAACGCTCCATCGAGCGCTTTCTCGTCTTCCCCCTCTCGAACTTGATCGCCACCAATCAGGTCGAGACGGGGGATCTGGTGATCGTTGATCGCCATGAACACGAGAACAAGCTCGTCTTCTCCAAGCAAGTCGGCGGCGCGCTGGTGGGTGGCTACATCGACCGGTATGCAGAACTGTTACACTCCGAACCCCAGCGCCTGGGAGCCTCTAAAGAACGAACGCGGGCGGCTTCTAATAGTAGTCCCTCATCTCGGTAGTCGAGCGTCTCCTTCAAATCGACCTCGAGATCACCGCAGAAGCCACGATGAACATCGGAGGAGGAAAGGCTGGCCCCTCCCTCCATCGCGCGCACCGATGGGTCCCCGGCGCTCAGCCTTGAAGAATTTCTTCTTCCTTGGCCCTGGCCAGTTGGTTCACCGTCTGGATGTGGGTATCGGTTAACTTCTGCACTTCGTTCAACGCGCGGCGCTCTTCATCCTCTGAGAGCCGTTTCTCTTTCTGCAATTTCTTCAAATGCTCGTTGGCATCGCGACGCACATTCCGGATGGCCGTTCGGTGCTCCTCGGCGATTTCGCCCACCACTTTGGCCAGTTGTCTCCGTCGCTCTTCAGTCAACGGAGGAATGGGGATGCGAATGAGGCGTCCATCATTCATGGGGGTGAGGCCGAGATCCGAACTGAGGATCGCTCGCTCTATCTCAGCAATGATGGACGGATCATACGGCTGAACGGTGAGCAAGGAGGGCTCGGGAGCATGGATTTGCGCCAACTGGTTCAGCGGCGTCGGCGTACCATAATACTCGACGGTGATGTGATCGAGAATGCTCGGGGACGCCCGTCCTGTGCGCAAAGACGCCAATTTCCGACGCGCGTCTTCGATGACCGATTCCATGCGCCGTCGCGCTTCATGGAGGATGTCCTCCTTGGTCATCTCCTCTTTGGTCATCGCTGCTCCTCCTCTCACTCCCCCACCGCCGGCACGACGCGCGAGCCGACCTTCTCCCCCAGCACGGCCCGGCGGATGTTGCCGGGGATCCTGAGGTTGAAGACAATGATGGGCAACTCATGATCCATACAGAGAGAGATGGCCGAGGCATCCATGACCTTGAGCCCCCGTTCCAGGACGTTCAGATAGGTCAACTCTTCGATCTTCACGGCATCCTGGTAAATCATCGGATCGGCCTCGTAGATCCCATCCACTTTGGTGGCTTTCAAAATCACCTCGGCCTTCAACTCCAGGGCCCGAAGCGCGGCCGCGCTATCGGTCGTGAAATAGGGACTCCCCGTCCCAGCCGCCAACAGGACGACGCGCCCCTTCTCCAAATGGCGAATCGCGCGCCGGCGGATGAAGGGCTCGGCCACTTGGCGAATTTCAATGGCGGTGAGCACCCGCGTGGGAACGTTGATATTCTCCAAGGCATCCTGAAGAGCCAACGCATTGATGACCGTGGCCAACATTCCCATATAATCGGCCGAGGCCCGATCGATCCCATAGCGGCTCGCTTCCATACCGCGGATGATATTCCCACCGCCGATGACAATGGCCACTTGCACGCCCAAGAGGTGGACGTCTTTGATTTCCTTGGCAATCACGCTCGTGGCTTCTAAGTCGATACCGTACGGGCGGTCTCCACGCAGAGCCTCCCCGCTGAGCTTGAGAAGAATGCGATGGTAGACGGGCTTAGAGGCCGGTTCACTCATGAAGCTATCCTTACAGGCATCGTCTCTCAACTTCGAGAACCGGAAACGAGACCATCGAGTGAGATGGAGAATCGCTCCCGGTTCGCTGATCGCCGATGGCCAAAAAGAAAGCCCCTTCGCGCGGAAGGGGCTTCAACTACGCTTCTGCCGGCGCGGCCGACGATCGATCCGCATCGGCCTCCTCTCCCAGCTTGTATCTGATGAATCGACGGATGCGGATGTTCTCCCCCGTTTTGGCGATCAGCTCTTTGACCAACTCGCCGACCGTCCGGGAGTTATCCTTAATGAACGGTTGTTCTTCGAGCACGGTCTCGGCAAAGAACTTATTCAATCGCCCTTCGACAACCTTTTCGATCACCGATTCCGGTTTCCCTTTCATGCGGGGATCGGCCAACGCCTGTTCGCGGGCGATGTGGCGCTCCCGCTCGATGACCTCTTCGGGCACGTCCTCCCGCCGCACGTAGAGCGGTTCAACGGCGCAGACGTGCATGGCGATGTCATGGACGAACTGTTGAAATTCTGGGGTTCGCGCCACAAAGTCTGTCTCACAGTTGACTTCCACCAACACGCCGATCTTGCCGCCCATATGAATGTATGATCCGACCATGCCCTCGGTCGTCGCCCGCCCGGCACGCTTGCGGGCCGAAGCCATCCCGCGCTTTCGCAGGATCTCTATGGCTTTCTCCTGATCACCTCCCGCCTCGACGAGGGCCGTTTTGCATTCCATGATACCGGCGCCCGTCCTCTCGCGCAGCGCCTTCACCTCTTGGGCTGAAATCTCCACCATCTTCTCTCCTCCAGCTCGCTGTCAGTGACTCGGCGATTGCCCCGTTGAGTGGCCTTCCGTCCGGGCATCGGATGTCGCTTCTGAACGAGAAGGCGACGCATCACGCTCGCCAGCCATCTCGGCGGCGGGTTCGGAAGGACCGGTGGATGAAGGCGTCGAGCCAGCCACCGGATCTCCCTGTCGGGGCTCTTGCTCCCCGGGGCTCGCTTCGGGCGCGCTCTCGGCCGTTTCGCTCGTCTCCGCATCCAGCGTCGCGGCCGTCTCGACCGGTAAGGTGGCCGGAAGCCCTTCCTCAACGATCCCCCCCTCGGCCACGGCCGCCGCTCGACTGCCTCCCTTCTGCATTCCTTCCTCGACAGCGCGTTCACCGATCGCTCCCGCCTCGGTCTCTTGAGCCGACGCTTCCATTTGGGCAGCCGCCTCCATTGCGGCTTCTTCGGCCTCCTTCCTCATCTGCTGGCCGGCGAGAATAGCGTCGGCGATTTTGGAGGCGAACAGGCGAACGGCTCGAAGAGCGTCGTCGTTACCGGGAATCGGATAATCGATGCCCTCAGGATCGCAGTTCGTGTCCACAATGGCTACAATGGGAATACCCAATCGCTGTGCTTCGCGCACGGCGATCTGCTCTTTCTCCGTATCGATGACGAAGAGGACATCGGGGAGTCGATCCATGGTTTTGATGCCCGCGAAGTTTCTCTCCAGCGCCGCCCGCTTGCGCTCGAGCCGAATCACCTCCTTCTTGGGAAGTTGCTCGTAACTCCCGTCTTCTTTCATCCGCTCCAGTTCGTGGAGCCGATCGATCGACTTCCGGATCGTCTGGAAGTTCGTCAGCAATCCTCCCAACCAGCGATGGTTCACATAGAACTGACCACAGCGCTCGGCCTCTTTAGCCACGGCCTCTTGCGCTTGACGCTTGGTTCCAACAAACAGGAACCGCTTTCCTTGACTCGCCGCCTCGGTCACGAAGTTCACGGCTTCGCGAAAATAGCGCTGAGTCTTTTGGAGATCGATGATATGAATACCATTCCGCTCACCAAAGATGAAATCCTTCATCTTGGGATTCCATCGGCGCGTCTGATGACCGAAATGGACGCCCGCTTCGAGCAGCTCTTTCATTGTTACGGTAACCAACGTTCGCCCTCCTGGATTGGTTTTGTTACTCACTGGTTCGCACCATGGAGTGGTCCGATATGTTCATCCCACCCACGGCAACCAACCCGTCGAACCAGTAATGGGATATGCCCCCAGGACCAGAACGCGAGGAAACCCTCCTCCTTCCATCTGATGCCTGGTATGGGGTCATACATAACCTTATCGTTTGGAATACTGGAAGCGTTTGCGAGCCCCCGGCTGCCCATATTTCTTGCGCTCTTTGACCCGAGGATCGCGCGTGACCAGCCCCGCTTCCTTCAGCTTCGGACGCAGATCGACATTGTACTGAATGAGGGCCCGCGTCAGGCCATGTCGAATCGCTTCAGCCTGACCAGTGAGCCCTCCGCCGCGGGTCGTGATGTAGATGTCGAACTTGTTGAGCGTATCGGTCAACACCAATGGTTGACGCACCGCCGCGCGCCACCGCTCAAGGGGGAAATAGTCTTCCAGGCTGCGGCGATTGACAGTGATGCGCCCCTCTCCCGGACGAAGAAAGACGCGTGCGACTGATGATTTGCGTCGTCCCGTGCCATAATACTGAATCTCTTCGGCCATAAATCAGCTCTCACTCCGTCTCGATCTTCAGTGGTTCCGGCTTCTGCGCCTGATGGGGATGTTCGCTCCCCGCATACACCTTCAACTTCTTGAACATCTTCCGCCCCAGCTTCGTCTTGGGGAGCATGCGCCGGACCGCCAGTTCGATGAGGCGTTCGGGATGCTTTTGGAGCATCTGTTCAGCAGTGAGCTCTTTCAACCCGCCAGGATATCCCGAGTGATGACGATAATACTTCGCCTTCCACTTGCGCCCGGTGAACTTCACCTTGGCGGCATTGATGACGATGACATGATCTCCCATGTCCAGAAAAGGAGTGTACGTAGGCTTATTCTTCCCCATCAAAATCGGTGCGATGCGAGATGCCAGCCTCCCCACGGTAAGCCCGTCGGCATCGACGAGATACCACTTGCGCTGTGATTCCAGATTCTTCCCCGTCGGAAAATATGTACTCATAGGCGTTTTACACTCGCTTACCCTTTCTCAAGACAAAATCCTAGCATAGCCAACTTACTCTATAGTGTCAAGTTGCTCGATAATCGTTGATGGTGTCTGAAAAGGTGAGGGGTGTTTCTCTCGACCGCGGATATGAGAGCACGGCCGCCCGCACGCCCCCTCCCCCGCCTCATCGTCACAGACCGATGGCTGACGCTCAGACGCCTCCAGACCGGTCACCACGGCAGCCGCTTCCTGATCACCGAACACAGCATCTCCCACCGCCCATCGAGCCCTCACCAGCTCCGTCGAGGATGGGCCGTCATCCCGTTGGACTGGCCAGTCCTCGTCTTCCCACGGTGGCCGCCCTCCCCTGACCGGCTCGGGCCGG
>JALSQX010000085.1 GCA_026985075.1 Blastocatellia bacterium
GTCGGAGCCGGCGTTGAGCGCTTGGCTTCGAGTGACGAACAAGTGCTGACGAAGCAGTTCGAACTCGAGCGTGGCGAAGAAGCTCTCGGCCATCGCGTTGTCGAGGCAATTGCCTCGTCGGCTCATGTTCGGCGCAATCTGGTGGTCGTGGTTCGACGGTGTCGTGACGGGAAAACGCTTCTTGCGCCGGGCTACGAGCCCGTCTGCGCCCATCAGCCGCGCGACGTGCTTTCGGCTCACTTGAACGTTTCGCTTTCGCAGCACACGGGTAATTCGCGGGCTGCCATAGCGGCGATGGTAGCGTTTGAACTCGGCCCGAATGTGGACTCGAAGTATCGCGTTTACCAACGTGCGTCGTGACGGCCGACGAGAACGCCGCTCGTAGAAACTCGAGCGTGGCACATCGAGAAGCTTGCACACGCGTGCGATGGGCAAGATGTCAGTGCCCAGCTCGACCAACTCGTTCGGGCTCATCGCTGCATGTCTCTCACGAAGAGCCCCATTGACTTTTTTAGGACTTCCTTCTCCTTTCGGAGAATCGACACTTCACGACGAAGCCGCGCCAGTTCCTCGTCTTTGGATTCGCCACGCTCGTTCACCGCCGTCGCCGCGACGTCGGCGTACCGCCGCTGCCATTGGCAGAGCTGACTCGAACTGACGCCAAGCCCTCTCGCAACCTCGGAGACGGGTCGCTCACCGCGCGTCACCAGAAGCCGGACCGCTTCCCGTTTGAATTCTTCTGAGTAAGATTTTCGTTTCGCCATCTTGGTATTCATTGCCGAGGATAACCTCCTCGTAGGTGTCCAAGATCGGGGCCAGATCTATGGTATCGACCATCGAAGTCACCAGTTCGTCATCGCACTTACCATCTTCGGGAAAAAGAACAATGTCGGCACCTGAGGCAACCGCGGCGGTCATCGCGAGGTAACCACAATCGCGGCCCATGACTTCAATGATGAAGGTGCGATCGTGGGCGCTGGCGGTATCGCTGATTTTGTCGCAAGCTTCAACGATGGTATTCATCGCGGTGTCGACACCAATTGCCAGGCCGGTCAGGCCGATATCATTTTAACCTCGGGCGGTGATGCCCCAGGTATGAATGCTGCGATTCGCGCCGCCACCCTGGTTGCCCTCGGTAAAGGGGCGACGGTACTTGGGATCGAACGTCCCAGAGCGTCCCATTTCAAATCTCCCATTTCAAATCTCCCAAGGTCTTTTCAAGCATTTCAAATCTCCATTTCAAATCTCCAAAGGTCTTTTCAAGTGAGCGACTACTCGCAGCGCTCGCGGCGGCAGCAACGGGCCTCGGTCGAATCAATTGGCGAGCGGCGGGTAAGCGCGCACACCTTTTCGCGCTCGGTTTGAGCACGAGCCGATGCTCCGGACGCAGCTGTGCGCGGCGATGCAAAAACTGTATCGCCACGAGTCGCGC
>JALSQX010000086.1 GCA_026985075.1 Blastocatellia bacterium
AACGGATATCACCGCCGAAAGCGATGCTCGTGTAGAGTACACCTCCTTCCTCACTCGCCACGTTGTTCACGAACAGGCAGTTCTCGAAGAGTTTCGTGCCGGCGCCCGTATTGGCGATCGCAACCGCTCCTCCACGACCCGCTACGTTGGCATCGAAGAGACATCGCTTCATCTCGATGTTGCCCGATCCCAAGCCCACCGCTCCGCCGACAGATGGGATCAAGGGGCTGACATTACCCGTGGCAACGTTCTGAGTGAATGAGCAATCTTCGACATGGATGGTCGCAGTCGTGAGATTCCCTCCGAGGCTGAGGGCAGCCGCTCCAGGGGCAGTATTGCCAACGAACCGACAACCTCGGATCGTGTAGAACCCAGTCGAGAAGGTGGCAAGACCTCCCTGTGAATTGTTCACGAATTCGCAGTCCTCGACCAACGTCTGCCCCGCATAAAAGAGATAGATTCCGCCGTTCGTATTTCCGAAGAATCGGCATTCCCGGAATGTCGGCATCGTCGGACCAGGTACCGTGGGTGCGAGGGTATTATGGATGAATGCCCCGCCCCCCCGGTAATCGACCCCACTCAGTGTAATGATCCCCGTTCCTGAACCATTCTGAATCGTGAATCCTTGCACGAGCGTCGTAGGGCCCTCGCCGTTCTGCATGACGATCACCGAACCGTTCTGGTTCCCATCGATGATGCTCTGCCCGATCCCGGCTCCGATGAGCTGAATCTCCTTGCCCAGGAAGTCGAGGTTCTCGACATAGGTTCCCGCAGCCACCTGAATCGTGTCCCCCGAATTCGAAGCGACAATGGCCGCCTGAATCGTGGCATGGTCCGCAGGAACGTGGATGACTTGCTGAGCATTGACGATGGCCGCGAAAAGGCCGAGGACGAGCAGAATCGCCTTCATGATTTTCCTCATCATGGCCTCCTCAGTAACTCACCTGGAAGACGAGAGCGCTCAGCAGATTCGATCCGACATAGGCTCGTTCGCCCATAACGAGATCGTTGAGGATCGTATGCATGATCGTGCATGGCGCGGAAGACGGTGGTGCCCCCATTGAACAGGCTGATGGTGGCGCCGCCCGGGTCGTACACCGTGGTCGCTCCGATCGTGAAATGGCCGTCGGGTTGGGTGGGCGCCACCGGGCAGACTCCCGTCTCATCGAAACTCATCACCGCCACCGTCGACCAGATCTTGCGGTTCTCCGGCCACTGGCCGGCGGGAAGGTTCCACGCACCGAGGTTCGAGGGGACGGAAACGTCCCGACGCCAGGGGAATCCGATCGGTCTCTCGCCTTTTTTCTCCACCGCTTGGCACCTCCGTGAGAGAACAATGTGAAAGTCCATGAAGGCCAAAAGGCATGCCCCCTCGCGGCATGCGCGGAACGCGAGGGGGCAAGGTCACTACTGCACGCGGACGCGC
>JALSQX010000087.1 GCA_026985075.1 Blastocatellia bacterium
ACTTCGCTGCCGGTCCGGCGACATTGCCCGTACCGGTCCTTGAGGAAGCCCAACGTCACTTGCTGGCCCTGCCCGGCGTGGGGATGTCCATCTTGGAAATCAGCCATCGTTCCAGGTGGTTCGCCGACATCCGCGACGCTGCCGAAGCCAATCTGCGCCAGCTTCTCCACATCCCTGATCATTATCACGTCCTCTTTTTGCAGGGTGGGGCGAGCCTGCAGTTCTCGATGGTGCCGATGAATTTCCTCCGCGGCTCGGGCAAGTCGGCCGATTACATCCTCACCGGTTCCTGGAGCAACAAAGCGATCAAAGAAGCTCAGCGGGAGGGCGCCGTGCGCATCGTGTGGGATGGCAAGGACGAGAATTACACGCGCGTGCCACTGTCCAGCGAATTGAATCTGAATGCTGACGCGGCTTACGTTCACTTCACCTCCAATGAGACGATTCAAGGCGTGGCGTTTCAGAGCGAGCCCGACACCGGTCAGGTGCCTCTCATCTGCGATGCCTCATCGGATTTTCTCTCCCGTCCCATTCCCGTGGAGCGCTACGCTCTCATTTACGCTGGTGCCCAGAAGAACGCCGGTCCGGCGGGTGTCACCATCGTCATCATACGAGATGATCTTCTGGAGCGCGTTCCGGAGAATATGCCTTCGATGCTCGATTATCGCCAACACGCGGCGAGCAAGTCGGCCTATAATACGCCACCGGTGTTCGCCATCTACATCGTCATGCTGGTGACGCAATGGTTGCTGGAGGAGATCGGCGGGTTGGAGAAGATGGCCGCCATCAATCGGCAGAAGGCCGAGTTGCTGTATGACGTGATCGACCAGAGCAATGGGTTCTATCGCGGACATGCGCGCCCGGACAGTCGATCGGTAATGAACATCACCTGGCGCATGCCCAGCGAGACGCTGGAACGAGAATTCCTGAAACAAGCCGAGCAGCGCGGCCTCTATGAGTTGAAAGGCCATCGCTCGGTGGGCGGCCTTCGCGCGTCTCTCTATAATGCCATGCCGCTGGAAGGCGTGCGGGCCCTCTGCGAGTTCATGATCGAGTTCAAGGAGCAGTGGGGAGGGAGATAATTTCCCTTCCGGACAACCGTCATGGGCGACGCCTGGCGCCCTCATGACTGGGCGGGAGCGCCGTCGGTCAGCCGAAGATGGCTTCGGCTTCCCGATGAGCGATGGCGTGCAGGTCGGCCGTCGCTTCCGGCGTTTGGGCATAGCCGCCGGAGAGGACGAGTACCAGCGGAACGCCACGACGATGAGCCGATTCCAGCACGTACCGATCGCGTTGATGAATCCCCTGGCGCGTCAATGTCAACCGACCATATCGATCGCCGGCGACGGGATCGACGCCAGCCAGGTAGAAGGCCACGTCGGGGCGAGCTGCTTCGAACACCTCGGGGAGGTGTTCCCGGAGCGCGGCGAGATAGAGCGCATCATCGGTGCCGTCGGGCAGATTGACGTCACGAGACGAGCGTCGTTTTTGAAACGGATAGTTGTTCTCGCCGTGCATGGAGAAGGTATACACCGTGCAATCGCCTTCGAAGATGGCCGCCGTTCCATTCCCTTGGTGGACGTCGAGATCGATGACCAGAGCGCGCTGAATCTGGCCATCGCGTTGCAGCGTGCGAATGGCGACGGCGACGTCGTTCAATACGCAGAATCCCTCGCCATGGTCGGCGAACGCGTGGTGGGTGCCACCGGCGAGGTTAGCCGCGATGCCATCCTCTAACGCCATCCGAGCAGCCTGGATCGTGCCCTGTACGGCGAGCCGCGAGCGGCGCACGAGTCGCCGGGACCAGGGCAATCCCAAGCGCCGGAGCGAAACCCGATCCAGCGTTCCCGTGGCCAGTCGATGGAGATACGTCGAGGTGTGCACCAGGCCGAGCGTCGCCCAATCCACTTCGTCCGGTTCGATGATATCCGATGGGCGAAGGAGTCCTTCGGCGCGGAGGATTCGATAGAGAGCGGAGAATTTGCCCATGGGGAACGGATGCCCTTCGGGCAAGGGAACGACGTACTCCGGCGAGTAACTGACGCGCATCTTCAGAACCTCACATTCCGACGTCCAGGAGCGGGTTCGCCGCTCGCCGCTTCAGCGGCACATCATGATTTGAGCAATTGGCGTTGCAGATCACCACTCCATCATCTCCTCGGCCTTGATCGCCTTCTCTCTCGGGCTATCAGGATGGCGCCATGAGATTCACGCTGAATCGATGACCGGCATCGAACCACTGTTGCTCGATGCGCAGCCCGGCCGCTTCGGCCAAGGCGTCGATCTCGGCGAGCGAATATTTGTACGAATTCTCCGTATGGATCGCCTCCTCCGGCGCGAAGGCGATCGTCATATCCAGGCGGTCGATGACCACGCGTTGCGCGCGCGCGCTCACCAGGTACATCTCAATGCGTCCCACCTCCTCATTGTAGAGAGCGTGGTGACGAAAGGCCTCCAAGTCGAAGTGACCACCCAGTTGGCGGTTGATGCGAGCCAGGAGGTTGAGATTGAATCGTGCCGTCACGCCGCTCGCGTCGTCGTAGGCCCTTTCCAGAATGGTGCGATCTTTGCGCAGGTCGATGCCGATGAGCAATCGATCATCGGCGGTCATCGTCGCGCGCACGCGTCGAAGAAATTCGGCCGCTTCTCCGCGCTCGAAGTTTCCCACGCTGGAGCCCAACCACAGGATCAGCTTCGCGCCGCCGATGCTCGTCTGAAGTCGCTCCAGCCCATCGTGATATTCGCCGGCGATGGCCGTGATGCTCAACGTCGGATAGTGTTCGAGCAGCGCGCGCGCACTCTCCTCCAACGCCGCGCGGGAGATGTCCACGGGGACGTATTGGAGATGCTCCTGTCGGCGGAGAAGGGCATCGATCAGCACCCGCGTCTTCGTGGCGCTGCCGCTGCCCAGCTCGACGAGCGTGACGTCGTGGGACCATCGGGCGATGATCTCCTCGGCCTGCTCGGAGAGAATCTCGCGTTCGGCGCGGGTGAGGTAATATTCGGGAAGCTGGCAAATCTCCTCGAAGAGTCGCGATCCTTCCCGATCATAAAAATATCGACAGGGGAGAAACTTAGGAGACGCCGTCAATCCCGTCTTCACATCGCGAGCGAATTGGGCGAGATCGTCGCTCGGCGCGGTGACAATGAGGTGGAATCGTTCCGGCGATGGTGATCGTCTCATGAGAGCGCTCCTCTATCGGGGAAGAGTTCGTCGAGGAGAGCTTTCCAGCTCTGGCGCTCGCGAGCGGGCTCAACCAGTGGCTTCAATCGTTCTCCCCACTCCTTGAGCGTTCGATAGAAAACCGGATCCGTCTCCGCGCGATGAAGCAACGCGGCCAGCGCTTCGGTGTCGCCGACGGGAAAGGTGCCAGGATATTCGGGACCCAGTAGACCGATGGAGCCGGGAATGCGCGATGCCAGAATGGGAACGGAGGCGGCAATAGCCTCCGAGATGACATTGGCACCGCCTTCCATCTTCGAGCTGAGCACGAGCAGGTGACTGCCCGCCAGAGTCCGCAGAGCCTGCCATCGAGGCCGATCGCCCAACCAGCGATAGCGCGGATTGACGGTCATCTCTCTCCGGGCGCGCTGTTCCATTCGTTGACTGAGGGCCGCTCCCAAATGCACGATTCGAATGCGCGAAGAGGGAGGGAGTCGGCGCGCGGCCATGGCCGCCCGAAATGGATCTTTCACCGGACGAAGATGAGCCAGCACGCACACGCGAAACTCATCATTTCTCGGCAGGTAACGACCGTCGGGAGCCACTGCCGATTGATAGATCACGCGCGCCTTCTCGCGGAGAGATCGAGGCAAGACCTCCAGGGCCATCGGCTGCAGGACGATCAAGCGGGTTGCCCATTGGAGCGACTGATGGGCTCGTGGAGAGGCGTGAATATCATTATACAGGTCGGTCCCCGTCAGGGCGACGATCATCGGCGCTTGGGGGAAAGCACGATGAAAGCGTTGAATGGAGGCGAAACTGCGACGCGCATGCAGCGCCACGAGGAGGTGACAGGATTCTCCTCGATAGACCTGATCGATGATCACGCGATGGCCGAGACTTCGGAGGATGCGCGCCCATCGCTCTGCCGTCACTCGATTTCCTTTTCGCGAACCCGGGGGTGCGGGAGTAATGAGACAGATCTTCATCGATTCAGTGCACAGGTGCGGAATCCGGCCCACACGTCGCGCCGATCCGGGGTATAGAAGTTGCGCCAGGTATTGCGGAGCAATCGACTGCGCGTCACCCAGCAACCGCCGCGCAGCACTTTGCGCGGACCAAACCAGGGTTCGGAATATTCCTTGTACGGATCGATCTCGAATCCCGGGTAAGGAAGGAACGGTGAACTCGTCCATTCCCACACATTGCCGATCATCTGTCGACAACCGAACGCGCTATCGCCGGCGGCCAGGGCGTCCACGGCCAGACATCCCATGGCGCGCCAGTCCAGATTGGCTCGTTCCGGCGTCGGCCGGTGATCGCCCCAGGGGAAGCGGCGTTTGCGCTCGGAGAGAGCCCCACCGGAGGGATCGGGTTCGGCGGCGGCGGCGGCCTCCCATTCGGCCTCGGTGGGAAGCCGACGTCCAGCCCACCGACAATAGGCTTCGGCCTCATACCAATTGACGTGAATCACGGGGAGATGAGGTTCCAAGCGCACCCACTCATCGAAATGTCGGCGCAGCCAACGACCATTGGCTTCCCGCCGCCAGTATACCGGATGGTCGGCGTTCACCGACTCGCGCCACTGCCACCCTTCCGGACTCCAGAATTCGCGCCGGCGATAGCCACCATCATCGACGAAGGCGGCGAACTCCCTTTGAGTGACCGCCGCCCGCGCAATGGCGAAGGGACGGAGGTGAACTGGATGCGCCCATTTCTCATTATCGAAGACGAAAGGCTCGTCCGACGTCGCACCCAGCATGAACGTTCCGCCGGGAATCTCCACATCGCCGGGAAGTGGACCACCATCCCGCTCCGCAGGCGGCGTGGAGAGATGAGAGAGCCGGGGCGCCGGATAAGCCAGCGTCTGTCGCGTATAGGTCAGGGCTTCCGTGTGCATATCTTCGTGGAACACGGATAACAGGACGAAGTAGACATCCCGCTCGCTCAACGTGGGACGGTTCAACCGCTCCAGAACGCGATCGCGCACCTCTCGCATATAAGAGAGCGTCTCCTCGCGCGAGGGGAGAGGCAAATCCCAGCGCACGTCATGAGGGATGGCGATGGAATCCCAGAGCGCGTCGGCATCCGGACGGAGTGGTTCCTGATTTCCGGCATGACGTAATACCCATTTCTCCTGAAACCAGGCCACATGACCGATCTCCCAGAGCAGCGGATTGATGATGTCCAGGCGCGGCCCCATCAGTTGGTCGTCGGTCAAATCAGCGACCAATTCGAACGTCCGCTCCCGGGCATCGCGCACCCACTCGGCGAGTTGATCGGCGGAGAACTTCGCCTGTTGTGCCCGATTCATTCCTTGTTCGCTCCTCGGTGTTCACCAGGATCTGGCGTCCATGGCCGGTCACCAACCACCTCGCGGCCAGAGGCGCAGCCCATGAAGCTAAAAAAATGCCCGAGATGCGGAGACAAATCAAGTCTCCGAGCGCCGGAAAGCCGACCTTGTCTCCTCACGTGCCGCGCGCTATAGTCAATGTGTGCATGTGGTGACGATGATGGCATCGGCCTCTGTCCGTCGAGATGACCATCCCGGGCGCGCTGGCGAGATCTCGACGGGGAGAGGCCTGACCGGTTGGATCGAGTCGATGGAAAAATTTCCAGAATCATCCATGAGAGGCGCCGAGGCCGTCATGACCCGTGCCGGAGGAGTTGTCCATGGCCTGGCGAGCCACACGGCGAGAATGAAAGAGACTCGTATGGGGGGTAGCACAAACTGGCGGCTTGCGCCACGTTAGGAGAGGGAGATGACCAATGTTGATGGCCTCGTTTTCGTCATGACGGAGTCCAAGCGATCGGGGCAGCCGAAGTGCCTGGCCGAGTGGCGCGGCCGGCCGTTGATCGCTCACGTCGTGGAGACAGCATTGGCGTCCCGATTGAGGCAGGTCATCGTCGTGATCGGTCCTCAAGCGGATCGCGTTCGCGCCGCTTTGAAACCCATCCGGGCGCGCTCGAAAGTGAAGCTGGTGTATAACTCGGAGTACGACGAGGGACGAGCCAGCTTCATTCGTCGCGGCGTGAGCGCGTTGCCCGAAGATGCGGGCGCCGCCATGTTTCTGGCCGGCGATCAGCCGCTGGTCAATGCCCGCTTGATCGACGCGTTGATCGATGCGTTCGAGCGACATCGCGCCCTCATCTGCTATCCCGTGTTTGGCGTCATCCGGGGGAATCCCTCCATTTTCGCCGCCTCTTTATTCCCCGAATTGAGGAAGCTCAGTGGCGATGCCGGCAGCGCGGCGCTCATCGAGAAGTATAAATCGCGCGTGCACGAGCATCGGTTGTAGCATCCGTCCTTCGTCCCGGTTTTCGAAGGCCACCACTCGAACGCAGCCTGTGGAATCGGTGCTCTGACTATTGCCACCGAGCGATCGAATGTGTCAGACTCCACCGGCTGTGTGGAGGAATGCCATCATGAGACGGATGTCCCTTGTGCTCATCATTGTATCCTTCGGTCTCACTCCCGGCTTTGTGCGGCGCGTGGTCCTGCCGCCGGGCGAGGCCAGGGCGGCCGGCATCCCGGCTCCCGCGGACGTGCTCGGCTTCCGACCGGGAGAAGACCGCCACCTGGCCCGATGGGAGCAGATTGTCGATTATTTCCGCCGATTGGATGCGGCCAGCGACCGCCTCATCGTCGACGAGCTCGGGCGCACGACGCTCGATCGACCATTCATCGCCGCCACCATCTCGGCGCCGGAGAATCTTCGACGACTGGATCACTTCCGGCGCATTCAGCAACGACTGGCCGATCCGCGAACCATCTCCGACCAGACCGAAGCGGAGAGGCTCATCGCCGAGGGCCGGGCGATCGTTCTCATCACGTTCGGCATTCATTCCACCGAAGTGGGAGGACCGTTGACGGCGATGAATCTGGCCTATCGCCTGACCAGCGATGATGGACCCGAGGTGAATGAGATCTTGCGCCAGTGTATCATCCTCCTCGTACCGGCGCTGAATCCCGATGGGGTCGATATCGTCAAGCGATGGTACGATCGCACGTTGGGCACGCCCTATGAGGGTACGGCGCCGCCCGAACTCTATCATCATTACGTCGGCCACGATAACAACCGCGACTGGTACGCCTTCACTCAGGTGGAGACGCAGTTGACGGTGGACAAGCTTCATAATGTCTGGCATCCGCACATCGTTCACGATGTTCATCAGCAAGGCCCATATGGATCGCGCTTCTTCGTCCCTCCGTTCATCGATCCCATCGAGCCCAATGTAGATCCGCTCATCGTGCAAGGCGTCAATTTCATGGGCACGGCCATCGCCTGGGAGCTGACCGGACGGGGCTTCCCCGGTGTGGTCATCAATGCCATTTACGATGCCTGGACGCCGGCGCGCGCTTATCAACACTACCATGGCGGCATTCGCATTCTCTCGGAGACGGCCAGCGCTCGACTGGCATCGCCTCTCACCGTGCGCCGCGATGAGCTCCGGCCGGGCCGGAATTTCGATCCGCGACGGGCTTCGTGGAATTTCCCCATGCCCTGGAAGGGCGGCGAGTGGCATCTGAGCGACATCGTGCGCTATATGGAAGCGGGGGCGATGGCCCTGTTGCGTAATGCGGCGCGTTATCGGGAGCGATGGATCCGCCATTTTTATCTCATCGGACGGCGGGCCATCGAGCCGCGCCCGGGCAAGCCGTTCGCTTTCCTCATCCTGAATGATGAAGAGACGAATCCCGTCGGGCGGGCGCGATTGGTCGAAATCCTGTTGCGCGGCGGCGTAGAGATTCATCGAGCCGAACGGGCGTTCACTATCGAAGGAACATCGTATCCTCCGGGAACGCTCGTCGTCTTCCTCTCTCAGCCCTACAGCGCTTTCGCCAAAACGTTACTCGAGCGCCAGCGCTATCCCGATCTGCGCCAGTATCCCGGTGGGCCGCCCAAGCCACCGTACGATGTGACGGCTCATACGCTGCCGCTGCTCATGGGCGTTCCGGTGGTCACCATCGAAAAGCCTTTCCGGGGAGAATTCGTTCGACAGAGGAGCGCTCCACCCGTTGAGCGTCGCCGATTACGTCCCGCCAGGCTGGCCCGCATCGGCCTGTATCAGAGCTATCGACCGTCGATGGACGAAGGGTGGACGCGCTGGATCTTCGATCAGTACGACATTTCGTACACCATCCTGCACGATGAAGATATTCGGCGGGGCGACCTGAGATCCCGCGCCGATGTCATCATCCTTCCCGATCAATCGCCGCGCGCTATCCTCCACGGACTTCCCCAGGATCGTTATCCGCCCGAGTATACCGGTGGGCTCTCCTCGGCGGGCATCGAGGCGCTGCGCACCTTCGTCACCACCGGTGGTCGACTGGTGGCCCTGAATCGCGCTTCGTCACTGGTCGTTCAACAATTCGCGCTGCCCATCGAGGATGTGCTGCAGGGGGTGAAGAGCGATCGGTTCTATTGTCCGGGATCGATTCTGCGCCTTCGCGTGGAGACTGGGCATCCATTGGCCAGAGGAATGCCGGCGTCATCAGTGGCCTGGTTCGAGCGCGGGAGCGCCTTCCGCGTTCGACCGGGCGGGGAGTCGCGCGTTCGCGTCGTCGCTCGATACGGGGATGGGAATCCGCTCCTCTCGGGATGGATTCTGGGCCCGGAACACATCGCCGGCCGCGCGGCGCTGGTAGAGGTGACGGTGGGCCGCGGCCGCGTGATCCTGTTCGGATTTCGCCCTCAATATCGCGGACAGAGCGTGGCCACGTTCCCGCTGTTGTTCAACGCATTGGCTTATGACTGGGAATGAACGCGAACACGTTACTCTCGTTTGCGACGGGAGCAGTGTGAAAGATCCATCGGGCGCGGGCCGACGCGCGGCGGCAGTGGCCATTCTGGAGTTCCCGGGCGAGCGGAAAATCATCGGTCGATATTTGGGCGCGATGACTAATCAGCAAGCGGAGATCATGGCCGCCTGTCTCGGCCTGGAGGCGCTCAAGGAGCCCTGCCGGGTGACGGTCATCTCTGATTCGGAATATCTCATTCGCACCATGCGCGGGGAGTATCGACAACGGGCCAATCGGGAGTTGTGGCGGCGATTGAGGCGAGCCGCCGCCCCTCACCAGGTGACCTGGACCTGGACGCGCGGGCATGCCGGGCATCCCCTCCAGGAAAAATGCGATCGCGCCGCCCGACGCATCGCGCGCGCCGGGCGAGTGGATCATGACGAACTGCAACGCATTCTCCAACGAGACGTCGCCTCCTCATGAAGAGCATCTCTCCGGGATGGCGCACCGACAACCGGTGAGGAACGAAATCCATTACTTCATGGGAGGCGTCTCCCTGGGATGATGCATCGCTGCTCTTTGCCGAGCATCGCTGTCTGAAGGATCTCGCCATTCCCTCGACCGACGCGGTGGCCGGGTATTCGAGCAACGCGATCAATAGCGAAGCCCGGCGGTCAACGGGAGGTGATCGGAGGTGCCCGTGCGTCGCTTCTTGTCAAAGGGTCGAGGTCGCCCGCTCCGGGTCGCCACCAGCGGATGGCGGAAGATGTCCACGCTGTCCAGATCCAATCTCAGTCCCGATGGGGCCAGCAGGCCACGGCTGACCACCACCTGATCGAGCACCTGATAACGATTGACCACTCGTTCGCCCGTTGGCAGGCGATTCAGGAAGAATGTGCCCACGTCCTGTTGGGGGAGGAACGTCCAGGTGGCATTGAACAGGAAGACGTCTTGCGCCCGGTAGGCGGCTGTCTCCTTGTGGAAGCGATCGATGTCGTTGGTCTCTCCCGTGACGCGCTCCAGCTCGTGAGAGGCGCGCAGGTGCTCGACGACGCTTCGATCGCCGGGTTCATCATTGAAATCGCCGAGGAGCATGACCTTGGTCTCCCATTTCTCCCTGACCGGAGCGAGATCATGATGCGCCCGATACTGCTCGTACTCCTCCGGTTCGACCTTGACGTGCGATTCCACCAGATAGGCGAGATGTTCGGCCACCGCGATGCGGAGCGGCTCGCTGCGATATTTTCCCCATCGGCGGGACGGCCAGTGACTGGCGATGACGACGAGCAATTCGCCGGTCTCTTTGAGCTGAAACACGACTTCGAAGATGTCGCGGGTCCGGTACCTGAGGTGCACCAGATGAGACTTTCGGGAGACGACGCGGAGCTTCCGTCGATCATAAGCCAGGGCCACATCGATGCCGCGGAGATCGCGCGTCCCGCTGGGATCTTTGACCACCTTGAGATGAGTCTGGCCCATCTCGGCGATCAGACCTTCGAGCAGCGCGTCTTTCTCGATCTCGGCGACGGCCAACAGATCCGGCCCCGCCCCACCATGCGTGGCCATGAGCGCTTGAGCGAGATTCTTCCTTTTGGCTTCGAAGACCTCGGGCGTCCACCCCTTGGCGGTCGTGTACTCGAAGTCCTTGGAGATGGGATCATCATCGGTATCGAAGAAGTTTTGCAGATTCCACCACACGACGTTTATCGTCCCCATGAGCGCGTCCTCCCTCGCTCCCGCCCGAATTCCCGTCTCGGGAGGGTCTCCGGGCACCGAAGCCTGAACGAACGATGTGAATCTCGCCCAGTTGGCTCCCGGTGCCCGTTCAAAGATAGCACAGATGCGAGTATTGAACAGCGGCGCTCCAAATATGGAATATGTGGCGCGGGCAGTCACCTGGGACTCAGACGCTCATCCTTGGAGATGAGCTCGTTGCTCACGAGCGATTCCGGCGGAAATGACCGTTGAAGCGGTGGGAGAATGCGCCCTCCAGGCGATGATGTCAGACCTCGATGATAAGGTCGGAGCTCGCCAGCGCATTCCCCAGAATGGTCAGGCGATAGAAGCCGCGATTTCTGTCAACGCCTCTTCCAGGATATTCAGCGCGCGCTCCAGTTGGTCGTCGGTGATCACCAGTGGCGGGAGCGTGCGGATGATATTATCGTGGACACCGGCGGCCAGGATGATGAGGCCTTTCTGATAGCACTTCTGGATGAGGGCGCGCGTTTGAGCGGGAGCCGGCTCTTTGGTGCGACGATCGGCGACCAGTTCCATGGCCACCATGGCTCCCAGGCCGCGGACATCGCCGATGAGGGGGAAGGTCCGTTGCCATTCCAGGAACCGGGCGAGGATTTTCTCTCCGATGATGCGCGCGCGGGCGATGAGGTCCTCTTCCTCCAGCAGGCGAAGTGCGGCGAGCGCGGCCTGGCACGCAACGGGATTGCCGCCAAACGTCCCCCCCAAGCCCCCGACCTGAGGCGCATCCATGATCTCGGCGCGACCAATCACCGCCCCCAATGGGAGGCCCGCCGCCAATGACTTGGCCATGACGACGAGATCAGGGACCGCGCCGGAATGCTCAATGGCGAACATCTCGCCCGTGCGCCCGAAACCCGTCTGAACCTCATCGACAATGAACACGATGTGATGGCGTTGGCAAATGGCTTTGAGCTTCTGGAAGTACTCCGGGGGAGGGACGACGAATCCTCCCTCTCCCAGCACCGGTTCGACGATGAGCGCCGCCACATCTTGAGGGGCCACGTGGGATTGGAGGAACTCCTCCAGCATGTCGGCGCAATACACCTGACACGCCGGATACTGCTTCCCATACGGGCAGCGATAGCAATACGCATAGGGCATGCGATAGACTTCCGGGCAGAAGGGACCGAAACCCGCCTTGTACGTTTTCACCTTGCTGGTCAACGTCAATCCGAGCAGCGTCCGCCCGTGAAAGGCTCCCTCGAAGCAGATGATTCCCTGACGCTTGGTGAATGCTCGGGCAATTTTGATCGCATTCTCGACGGCCTCGGCGCCGCTGTTGACCAGCATGCCTTTTTTGGGGAAGTCGCCGGGCGTGAGCTCGATCAGGCGTTCGATCAATCGAACGTACGGTTCATAGCGGGCGACGTGAAAGCAGGCGTGCAGGAGTCGATCGGCCTGCCGTTTGATCGCCTCGACCACTCCCGGCGGACAGTGCCCCACGTTGAGCGCGCCAATACCGCCGGCGAAATCGATATACGTCTTCCCTTCGGGATCGGTGATTTCTGCTCCTCGAGCCACTGTCGCCACCAGGGGCGTGGCGTGAAAGACGCCTCGAGGAACGTACCGCTCACAGAGAGCGCGGATCGTCGTTGAATCAGTCGTCGATCGGTGGGATTGGTCGGATTGGGCTGATCTGACGTGTTTGGCACTCATGATGCTTCCCTCACGACTCGTCATATGACGCCGCCACTTCCACCGGCGGCGCCGGCGAGGCTGTGGCGTAATCTCCTAATATTAATTGCTCCTGTTCCCGGGCCGTCAACCCGACGTTCCGTCGGCGTTGCCGGACATAGAACAACAGGCCCAGGAGTCCCCAGGCGATGAGAATCATCCATTCATAGGGCCATATCAGTGCCGACGGGCTTCCCGGCAAATAGAGCACGACGAACCCGGCCGTGATGAGGAGAGCCAGCGCTCCCACGATTCTCCCGTGGCGCACTTTGAATGGTCGATGGAGTTCCGGGGCGGTCGTGCGCAGTTTGAGAAAGGAGAGCACGACCAGAAAATACGCGATGACCGTGGCCAGACCGCAGGCATCGACGACCCAGACGAGGGCCTGCCGGCCAAAGAAAGGCGCGATGAGCGTGACTCCGGCGACGAAGGCGATGGCGCGGCTCGGCGTATGATAGCGGGGATGAAGTCGAGCGAGCCATTGAGGGAGCATGCGTCCTCGAGCCATGGCGAAGATGAGCCGCGTCCCGCCGACGAAGAAGGCATTCCAACTGGTCACGATGCCCAGAATGCCCCCCAGGACGAGTATGCGCCCGGCCAGCGGGGAGCGGAAGACGACGGCCATGGCATCGGCGGTGGGGAGCTCGCTGGCCCCGTGCTGATCCGCGCTCAAGCTCAGTCCCACCCCCCATTGCACCAGGATGTACCACGCCGCCGCCATCGAGATGGAGAACAGGATGAGGGCCCCGATTCGCTGGGCGGGGAGACGAATCTCTTCGGCCGCCTGAGGAATGACGTCGAAGCCGATGAAGAGGAAGGGCGTCATGATGACCACCCGGAACAGTCCTCCCATATCGGTGAACAGGGGATGGAGATTCTCCATGCGCCCGAAGATGTTCGTTCCGGCAAAGAACGCCAGACCCACCACGAGGAGGCCCAGCGTCGCCGTCCATTGCAGGAAGGCGCTCGTCTTCATCCCCCGCCAATTCGCATAGCCGATGAACAGCGCTCCACCCACGCCCACCAGAATCCACGAGAGATAGACCTCCGAACCGGCAATCCGATAGACGAATCCCGTCCTGAGATCCGGAACGAGATAATCGAGTACCGTCGGCAAGGCCACCGCTTCGAACGCCGACACCGCCGTGTAGGCCAGCAGGAGAGCCCATCCGCAGATCCACGAGACCGTCGGCCCGAAGGCGCGAAACGAAAATCCCAATTCGCCGCCAGCCCGCGGCAGCGCCGGCGTCAGCTCAGCGTAGGCCAACCCGACGAATCCGACCATCACCGCGCCGACGACAATGGCCACCATGGAGCCGAGGCTCCCGGCCCGGTCGATCATCTCGCCCGAGAGGACCACCCACCCCCACCCGATCATGGCGCCGAAGGCCAGGCTCCAAACCTCTCGCTGACCGAGGACGGTGTGCAAGCGCTTCGTCGAAGCGTCCGGGGGGATGCGTCGCCGCTCGTCCATGCTCCACCTCGATAATTCAACCCTATAGTAAAATTTCAGCGCTTATGGTAAAGACTTCCATCCCTCCTGTCAACCACGACGAGCGGGAATTTGTTTTATTTTTCGATGAATACTAGTTCATACTTGCTCATCGATCTCGTCAGCAACCCCGAGAAAAAAGTGCTTGACAATCCAGGCGACTTACTCTATAAGAATAATGCAAAGTTATTGAAATGAGCGATCGGCGACGGAAACAATCCGGGGTCAAGCTGTTCACCATCAGCGAAGCGGCGCGGCTGGTGGGCGTCAGCGAGGCGACGTTGCGGCTCTGGGAGCGGGAGGGGCTCATTCGACCGATCCGCAGTCAAGGTCGTTATCGCCAGTATACCGAGCGAGACATCGCGCTGCTCAAGGAGATCAAGTATCTCCGTCAGGTGAAGAAGCTCAATGCTGCGGGCATTCGATATGTGCTGGAACTGAAGGGGACGGCGCCCCGGGCCTCTTCGTTGACCAGTGGCAATACGCCACTGGATTCCATCGGGCCGAAGTTGCGGGCATTGAGGGAGAAGCATGGTCTCACGTTGCGCGAGGTGAGCGAGCGGACGTCGCTCTCCATTTCATTCATCAGCGCCGTGGAGCGCTCTCAGGCGACGCCGTCAGTGGCCGCGCTTCAGAAGCTGGCCGCCGCCTATCAAACGACGTTGCTGCACTTCTTCGAGGCGTTGAGCGGTGGGGAGAAAAAATTAGTGCGGCCGTCCGAGCGCAAGGTGTTGCAGCCCGACCAAGAGGGCGTCAAGATGGAGCTGCTCGTCGAAGGGACGCGCATGATGGAACCGCATCTGTTCACCGTGGCCCCGGGCGCGGGCAGTGGTGGCGCTTACGCTCACGAGGGCGAAGAGTTTCTGTTCATCTTGCAGGGCACGATTGAAATCTGGTTGGACGAAGTAGAACGGTACACTTTGCAACCGGGCGATAGCTTTTACTTCTCCAGCAGCACGCCTCACCGCTGGCAGAATATTGGCGACGAACAGGCGGTGATTCTGTGGATTAACACGCCCGCCACATTCTGACGCGGCGAGTTCGGGCAGCGCTCATCGGGCGTGCTGTTGATCTGGACCTCACCGGGGAGATCCCATGATGAGATCATTCATCGGGGACCGCACGGAGCGAAAGCGAGGGGATTGGCGGCGATGGACGATGGCCGCCTCGGCGATGATCATCGCCGTCCTCGCCGCGTTGTCGCTCAGTTTCGCCCGGGCGATGGCCGAGGGTCCCGACATCGTGCTGATCAACGGGAAGGTGTTCACCTGCGATGCGGCCAACAGCATTCATCAAGCCGTGGCCATCGCCGATGGCCGGTTCGCGGCGGTGGGGACGAATGAGGAGATTCGCGCTTTGGCCGGCCCGAGCACGAAAGTCATCGATCTTCGAGGGCGGCTCGTGCTGCCGGGGTTCATCGATGCCCATATTCATCCCATCGGCCTGGGCATTCCCAATTATCTGGACGTGAGTCAAGCGACGAGCATCGCCGAGATCCGCCGCGCCCTCGCCGAGCAGGCGGCCGAGACGCCCGCGGGCCAATGGATTCGCGGCGGCGGCTGGCTGGAGGAGAATCTCGCCGAGCAGCGAGCTCCCACCCGTTGGGACATCGATGAAGCGGCTGGCGATCATCCGGTCATTCTGTTCAAGCAAGGATGGCATGCGCTGCTGGCCAATTCCCGGGCACTATGGCGGGCGCGTATCACCAGGGAGACGCCCGATCCCCCGGGAGGACACATCGTTCGAGATCCTCAGACGGGCGAACCGACTGGCCTCTTGGAAGAAGCGGCCATGGATCTGGTGATCGCCGTCATTCCCAAGAGGCCGACCGACACCATCGAGGGATTACGACAGACCTGCACGCGGCTCTTGAAATACGGCATTACCACGGCCTACTTCTCCAGCGAGCTGCCGGAAACGTTGCGCGCTTACCAACAGCTCTATCGCCCGCCGAGACCGGCAATGGTGCGGGCCATCATTCGTCCCTGGCTCTACACCACTGGGCGGACGACGGCGGACTTGCTGGCCCAACTGGAGGGGTGGCCCGTGATCAGTGGCTTGGGCAACGAATGGTTGCGCATCGGCGAGTTGAAGATCTTCGTCGATGGCGGCATCACCACGCAATCGGCGCTCATGTGGAAGGCGTATAAGGGGCGTCCGGGATACTTCGGCGTGCAATCGATCGATAAGGAGACGCTCAACGCCGTCGTCAAAAAGGCTCACCGGCTCGGGTGGCAGATTCATTTCCATACCTGCGGCGATCGGGCCATCGATCTCGCTCTGGATGCCCTGGAAGCTGCCCAGAAAGCCTTTCCTCGGAAGGATGCGCGCCACTCGCTCACCCACACCTACGTGATCTCGCCGCGAGCGATAGAGCGTCTGGCCCGATTGAATGTCGCCGTGGTCGTACAACCCAATTTCATCTATACGCTGGGGCGACGATTCGCCTTCTCGTTCGAGGAGGAACGCCTCCGCCGGGTCATTCCCGTCAAGACATTGCTCGATCATGGCGTTCGCGTGGTGTTCAGTTCGGACAACATTCCTATTGGGCCACTCCAGGGGTTGTACGGCGCCGTTCATCGCGTCAGCCGGGATGGTCGACCGATCGGACCGGAAGAGGAGATCACCATCGAACAGGCGATTCGCCTCTATACTATCGCTGGCGCCTACTTGGCCTTTGACGAGAGGCGCAAAGGCTCGATCGAAGTGGGCAAGCTCGCCGACGCCGTGGTCATCGATCGGGATCTCTTGACCGTGCCCGTGGAGGAGATTCGGCGGGCCCGGGTTGACATGACCATCGTCGGCGGGCGCATCGTGTATCAACGGTAATCGGAGCAGGCCGGCCAGAGGACGCCCGAGCGCGGGCCTCGGCCGGCCCTTTCGGTGTACACACCAACATTCGGGGGAGGTCACCATGATACGACGACTCATAGGACTCTCGTTAATCGCGGGACTGCTCAGCGTGGGCGGTCTCAGCATGGGGCATCCGGTGGCCGGGCGGACCGGCGCGCGGGCATCGATATCCAATCCGCTGAGATTCTTGCAAGCGCAAGCCGCCTCGTACGTGCTCGTTTGCGATGCCTCGTTTGACATCTTGTTCGAAGCCGGGGGGGCCGATCAGTTGACGCGCGTGACCGGCCTCCCTGACCATCCCACCATTGCCGAGACGTTGCCGATGAGCGACGTCGGCGTGCTGGGTGGGGTCGCCATCTCTCCCGATGGCGATACGGCGTTAGTTCTGTTCTGGGCGGTTCCGGATAGATTTATCACCGGGTTCGCGGTCATCCGGGGCTTGAGTTCGGGAACGATGCGGCGGGAAGCCGTGATGACGTTCGATCCCACGCCGGAAGGGGAAGCCGCCCTGGTGGCCAACGATGTCGCCTTCAGCGCCGACGGTCAATCGGCGGTCATCCTACGACGGCGCGTGGATTTCCCCTTCGACGTCAATGATCCGGGAACGCATGCCAAGCTCAACGTCATCACCGGGTTGCCCGACGCGCCGGTGATCGGGCCGGATGTGGATATCCCGGCGGCGTTCGCCGAGAGCCTGGCGTTGACCCGCGATGGCGATCGTGCCGTGGTTACCAGCTTGGAACCCAAAGGGCTCACCATTGTGTCGGGTCTGGCTCCCGGTGGCCCCGATCCCAGCGCGACGTTCATCTCTCTGGAGGGCGAATTGGGAGCCGTGGATTATCCCGGCGGCCAGGCGCCAGTGGGGGGCGTGGCCTTGACGTTGGACGAGGACGGCGTCATCGTCCCCATCCAGAACGGCATTCTCGCCGCGCCGCAAGGACAGGCGCTGGTGTTCACCGGTTTCCAGAGCGGTCAGCTTCAGTTGGCCCGATCCATGGGGATGACCGAAGGCGTCGGCCCTTGGCTGCTCGGCATCGCCGTTCATCCGAGCGGCGACATGATCATCATGACCGAGCAGTTCAATGATGCGTTGAACATCCTGTCGGGCACGGGAACGAGCGATCCTCATCAGTGGCAGGCCAGCGCCCTGCCCATTGGTGATCCGTTCACTCAATCGCCTCATGATGTCGTATTCCTCCCGGACGGCGATACGGCAGTAGTGGCCAATACCGATCTCCGCGGTCTCGGCGCACCCCAATTCCTCGCCTCTTTGACCATCGTCACCGGTTTCAATTCCGGCACGCTGAGTGCGAGTCCACCGATGCTGGTCGATCAGGCGATTCATACCAGTCTCATTCCCGATCAGATGATCGCTGCGCCACCGCCCACGCTGGCCGATTATGTCGCCCTGTTCACGCGCCGGCGACCGGATGTAGGCCGCGTCCTCCAAAACCTCCTCTCCCGGGCGATTGCCTCGGCCGGGGAAGGACGATTCTCGGCGGCCGCCCGATCGCTCCAGGCGTTCATCGCTCGGGTGACCGAACAGCGCGCCCAGGGGCATCTGACCGGGGCGCAAGCGCAGGTGCTGATGGAGCTGGCCGATCTGGGAGTGAAACGGCTCGGCCAGAAATAGCGGGGAGTTGAAGGACGAGTGAGGAAGGGACGGCGCGATGGTTCCGCTCTCCCCCTCGTTCGTTCACCCCATCGTGTATTCTCCAGGAGGTGGTTTATGACGTTCGTCCGCAGATGTCTGATCAGTGGTGTCGTCGGGGTACTGGGCATCGTCGGTTCTGCCTCTGCCTCTGCCCAATATACCAATGCCTCCATCACCGGAACGGTGCGAGATCCTCAAGGGGCGGTCGTTCCCGGCGCCAAGGTTACGGCCACTCGTATTGAGACGGGCGAGCAGCGCACCACGCTCACCAATGAGGTGGGGCTCTATCGGTTGATGAATCTCGTCCCCGGGACCTATCGGCTGCGCGTGGAAGCCAAGGACTTCGCTCCGGCCCTCATCGAGCATGTCGAGTTGCTCGTCGGGCAGACGGCGCATCTGGACGTGACGCTGGAGGTCGGACCGCTCACCGAGGTCGCCACGGTCACCGCTGAAGCTCCGCTCATCAATCTTGAGGAGGGGCGATTGAGCGGACACGTCCTGGAGCGAGAGATCAACGATCTCCCGCTCAATGGCCGCGATATCCATCAACTGGCGCTCCTCCAACCGGGCGTGACGGCCACGCAAGCGTTTTTGGCCACCAACTCCAGCATCACCTCGTTCGGGCTGGGTCAGACGGCGGCGGGAAAGACGCCTCGCGGCGTCAATTACAATCTGGACGGCATCAGCAACAACAATGAGTGGTTGGGGGCCTCGCCGTCGCTCACGCCCACGCTGGATGCCATTCAGGAGTTTCAGGTTCAGATCAGCAACTTCTCCGCCGAGTTCGGGACGAATACCTCCTCGGTCATCAATGTGTTGACCAAATCCGGTTCCAACGAGCTTCATGGCAGCGTCTGGTGGTTTCATCGCAATGCCGCGCTCGACGCCCGCGAATTCTTCGATCCCCAGGTGGCGCCGCTCGTCCAGCATCAGTTCGGCTTCACCCTTGGAGGGCCGATCAAGAAGAATCGTCTGTTCTATTTCGCCTCTTATGAGGGATTCCGGAGTCAATTCGGCGAGAGCGGCGAGTTCCAGGTGGAGACGCCGGAATTCCGCCAGTTCGTCTTTCGCACGCGGCCCGAGAGCGTCGCCGCCCGTCTCTTTCGCCAATATCCAGCTCCTCCGCCCGATCCCGGCACGGAGGTGGATCTGGGCAGTCCGGCGCCCGGCGTGTTTCTTCGCGGTCGACCCGATGGGATTCCCGATGTGGGGACGGCGCGGGTCGTCCTTCGGGATCGCTTCACGCGCGATCAGGGATCGATCCGCATCGATGCCGAGCTGGGCCCCAACGATCGCCTCTTCGGTCGGTGGAGCCAGGAGGCTTCCGACTCGCAGGTGGACATCGTGCGATCGCTCAGCGCGCGTGGATTTCGCGCTCCCTTCGATGGTGCCTTCGTCAATGCGGCCATCGTCGAGACGCACGTGTTTTCGCCGCGCGTGATTCACGAGATTCGCTTCGGCTACTCGCGCACGCGCGGCGATCGTCGTGTCGTGCCCGACGACTTCCCGCGCATCTTTCTCGACGACTTCACCTACGGGTTCGGGAACAGCTACGTGTTACCCTACTTTTTCACTTACAACACGTTCGAGTTGAAGGACATGCTCTCGCTCACCATCGGACGGCACGCCATCCGGTTGGGCGGACAGATCCGACGCATCCAGGAGAACAGCGATTATGGACTGGGCTCGCGCGGGTGGTTCGAGTTCAGCGATATTTTCGACTTCGCCGACGATGAAGCCTATTATCAGGTCGCCGTCGTCGATCCGCGCACCGGTCAGCGGGTGACGACGCCGCGAGGATTCCGCATCACCGAATTGGCCTTCTTCATCCAGGATGATATGAAGCTCCGCCCCAATTTCACCTTGAATCTCGGCGTGCGGTACGATCTGTTCGGCGTGCCCACGGAGGTGCACGGGCTGTTGAGCAACATCATTCTCGGTGAGGGGGCGACGTTCGCCGAGCGACTGGCCAATGCCACGGTGGGGCGCGTAGCGAGGTTGTTCGAGGGCGATCACAACAATTTCGGTCCCCGATTGGGGTTCGCCTGGGACCCGTTCGGTCATGGCCGGATCTCCATCCGGGGCGGCTATGGGATCGCCTACGGGCGGAACTACACCAACCTGTTCACCAACGCCTCGCGCTTCAATCCCCCCGACGATGTGCCCATCATCGTCTTCCCATTCGCCGGGTTGGGCACGCAGGTCGTCTATGGCGTTCCCATGCCGTTCAATCCCGATTTCGCCACCGGATTGACTCCTCGGGGCAGCGTGCCCGGACAGCGCATCAGTCCGAGCGGCATCGAGCCGGGATTGCGCAGCTCCTATGCGCAAGATTGGTTCCTCGGCATCCAATTCAATCCGCTCGGCGATCTCGTCGTCGAGATGAATTATGTGGGCAGCGCCGGCCGGAAACTCCCGCGACGCGAGGATGTGAACCGGTTTCGTGGCGATCTGCTGGACGGCCGGAACGATCGGCTGAATCCCGACTGGTCGCTCATCACCTATGTCCAGAACAACGTCAGCTCCAATTATCATGGGTTCAACCTCAGCGTGCGCAAGCGCTTCTCGCACGGATACCTGTTCCATGTGGCCTATACGTTCGGCAAGGCCATCGACACGGTCTCCGATCCCGGCTTGGGCGATTGGCTCAATATCAGTAACCCGCTCTACATCAGTCAGCAGGATGCGGCCAACGCGCGTCTGGACCGCGGGCCTTCTGACTTCGATGTGCGCCAGCGGTTGACGGTGAGTGCGGTATGGGAATTGCCCTTCTTCCGCGATCGCTCAGGATGGCTCGCTCACCTGTTTGGCGGCTGGCAGCTCAACGGCATCGCCACGCTCCAGTCCGGACGACCGTTCTCGGTGTTTTGCTCTTCGGCCCTGTTTTGTGATTTCAATGCCGACGGGACGGCGGGGGATCGCCCCAATACGCCGGCGTTTGGGAATACGCTGAGGAACCTTTCGCGGTCCGATTACATCAACGGATTGTTCGAGCGATCGGACTTCCCCACGCCGGACCGCGGGGAGAACGGGGATCTGGGGCGCAATACCTTCCGGGGACCGGGATATGCGACTGTGGATCTCTCGTTGTTCAAGAACTTCCCGCTCCCCTGGTTGGGAGAATCCGGGCGATTGCAATTCCGGATCGAGGCGTTCAATCTGTTCAATCGCGTCAACTTGTTCCTTCCCATCAACGATCTGGCGGCCAGTCAATTGCTGTTTGGACGGTCCACGGCGACGTTCGATGCCCGGGAGATCCAAGGCGCATTGAAGATCTACTGGTGACGTGCCAGTTATCACCCGGGCGAGGCGCGACACGCTCGGGCGGGGAGGAAGAGCGCAGAGAGGGAGCATCGACATGAGCCAGCGCACCATCACCATTGTGCTCGCCCTTCTGGGGCTGTGGATGGCCTCTCCGGCCGTGCCCGTTCAATTGGACTTTCGCCGTTCGTTGCCCGTCTATGACGGAACGGTGACCCTCCCCGGTCTCCAGCGGCCGGTGATCGTCGAGCGGGATGCCTTCGCCGTCCCTCACATCCGGGCGGAGAATCTCCACGATCTGTTTCTGGCTCAAGGGTACATCACGGCTCAGGATCGGCTCTGGCAACTCGATCTCCAACGGCGCATAGCCAGTGGACGATTGGCCGAGATTTTCGGCTCCGTCTCGCTCCCCTCAGATCGGTTCTATCGACAACTGGGACTGCGTCGCAATTTGAGAAAGCGCCTCGCCGCGCTCTCTGAACCGACGCGGGCGTTGCTCCAGGCTTACGCCGATGGCGTGAATGCCTTCATTCGGGAGCATCGTACGCGGATGCCGCCAGAGTTCGCCGTGTTGAACTACGTGCCCGAATTCTGGTCGATCGAAGATAGCCTGCTTCTGCTCCAACTCGGCGCTTGGTCGCTCTCGACGAGCTATCCCATTGATCTGTTGCGTCAACAAGCCGCTGCGCGGTTGAGCGCCGAACGGGTGGCCGAGCTGTTCCCGACCGCCACGTCACAGGATGTGATCTCATTTATCACACCTCCCGGATGGAGATCGAAGCGGCGACGCTCGTCATCGACGAACCGGGATGCATCGTCGGTCGCGCCATGGGGGATGTTCCCTCCTCTCCCCTCGCTGTCTCGGCCTCCTTCAGCGGCGACTCGCGTCGCGGGAATGACAGCGGAGGATGGTGTCCCTTGGTTCGCAGGGCTGAATGGGCATGCCGGTTGGTGGGGATTGAGCAATAATTGGGTCGTCGCCGGACGACGAACGGCCAGCGGCGAGGCGCTCCTCTCCAATGATACTCATCTGCTGGTCACCATACCGGCGCTGATGACCATCGTTCATCTGAGCGCTCCGGAACTGGAGGTGGAGGGTATCGCTCTGCCGGGCGTGCCGGGCATCATCGCCGGACGGAATGCGCACATCGCCTGGGGCGTGACCAACTTGCCGGCGGACGTGCAAGATCTGTTTCAGGTCCGCTTCAAGTCGTTCACCTCGCACGAGTACATGCTGGATGGAGAGTGGGTGCCGGCGGAGGTGGTGGAGGAGACGATTCGCATTCGATCGGGGTCGCGGTTCACGACGGAACCGCTCACCGTCCTCATCACGCGCTTCGGACCGGTGCTGGAGCGGCGCGGGGCGACCGGTCTGGCCATCGCCTGGAGCATGTTCGATGTCCTGGCCGAAGAGTGGGAGAGTTTCTTCGCGCTGAATCGGGCCACCAACTGGGATGAGTTCGTGGCCGCCTTGGCTGCATATCCCGGTCCCTGTCAAGTCGTCCTCTACGCCGATGATGAGGGGCATATCGGGTTGCAGGCCGCCGGTCGCATCCCGGTGCGCGGAGTGGGCGATGGCACGGTGCCCATCGTGGCCGAATCTCAACGCGTGGCCTGGCAGGGGTGGATTCCCTTCGAGGCTCTGCCTCGACGCTTCGATCCCCCCACCGGATGGTTGGTCGCCGCCAATCAGCGCCTGGTGGACGAGGCCTATCCCTATCTCATCACCAAGAACTGGGGAGCCCCGTTTCGCGCTCGGCGCATCGCCACGTTGCTCCAGCAATCATCCAAACTGACCCTCGATGATATGCGGCGCATTCAAGCCGATGTCTGGTCCTGGCCCGATCACCTCCTCGCCGAGCAGATCGTCGCGGCTGCCGGGCGGCTCGGCGGATTGAGCGATGAGGAAGCCGAGCTGCTCTCTCAATTGAGAGCATGGGATGGAACGATCGCCGCCGATTCCTACTGGCCGACCATCATGGATCTCGTGCGACGAGAACTCTGGACGCGGTTGCTCGCCGGGCGGCTCGGCCAGGCGTGGACGTCCAATTATATGACCACGGCCTTTGATGCCGCAGAGATGTTCCTGGTGAACGTCCTCCAACAGAGGCCGCGTCACTGGTTGCCGGATGACGTTACCTCCTACGATGGCCTGCTGCTCGCGGCCTGGCGGCAGGCCATCGCTCAAGCGCGCGCCCGCTTCGGTCAACTGGATCGCGCCCTGTGGGGAGACTATGCCGCTCTCTTCTTCCATCACGCCTTCGGCCCCACGTCGGCATTCAGTCGGTTATTCGACCGCGGGCCAATCCGTCTCTCCGGGAATGGGCTGACGGTGAATTTTCATCACCAGTCATTGGCCGTGGGCATGCGCTTGCTCGTCGATTTCTCGCAGGCATCGTTCACCTGGGCCTGCATCCCCACAGGAATCTCCGGGCATCCGTTGAGCCCGCATTATGATGATCAGATCGAGCGATGGAAGGATGTCCATCCCCTCCAACTCCCGTTCGCGGCGGTCCCACCGTCGAGTGACATCATCCATCGCCTCGTGTTGCAACCTGACGAGGCGGCTTCGCGCCGTTGGTCGACGCTGGGGGCGAAGCCGAACGGGCACGCCGTCACGCTCGACCATAAATTTCGGTCATCTCCCGAAGCATCCGGATGACCGGTGGGGTGAGCTGCTGGCGCCGGAGACGCCAGCGCCAGTTCCCTTCGGTGGTCGCCGGTCGATTCATGCGCGCCTCCACGCCCAAACCGAGCACATCCTGCATGGGAACGATCACCAGATTGGCCACCGACATCATGGCCAATCGAATGAATGCCCAGTGAACGTCTTCGGCGGAGACCTCTCGTCCCAGATAACGAAACAGGCGCCGTCGGTCTTCGGGCGCAGCCTCGGTTTCGAACCAGCCCCTCACCGTATTGTTATCGTGCGTGCCGGTGTAGACCACGCAGTGTTGTACATAATTGTGCGGGAGATACGGATGCTCGGGTCGCTCTTCGCCGAAAGCGAACAGGAGCAATCGCATGCCCGGCAGATCGAATCGATGCATGAGTTCGCGCACATCGGGGGTGATGAAACCCAAATCTTCAGCGATGATGGGCAGGTGAGGGAATCGCCTGAGGAGAGCAGTGAAGAAATCGTCACCGGGACCCTCCACCCAGCGACCGTTCAACGCCGTGGACGCATCGGCGGGAACTTCCCAATAGGCGGCGAACCCCCGAAAGTGATCGATCCGCACGACGTCGAACAGCTTCAGCGCATGCGCCATCCTCTCCACCCACCATCGATATCCCGTCTCTTTCAACACGTCCCAGCGATAAATGGGGTTGCCCCAGAGTTGTCCCGTGGCGCTGAAGTAATCGGGAGGAACGCCCGAGACGACCAGCGGGTTCTTCTCCTCGTCCAGCTTGAAGATCTCCGGGTGCGCCCAGACGTCGGCGCTGTCGTAGTTCACATAGAACGGCACATCACCGATCATTTGAATGCCCCGCTCGCGCCCGCGGGCGGTGAGTTCCTGCCACTGCTGGAAGAAGAGATATTGCAGGAACATCTCTCGTTCGATCGATTCGGCGAGTTCGTGACGGGCGGCGCGCAGGGCCTCCGGTCGCCGATCGCGGAGTTCTCTCGGCCACTCGCTCCACGGCGATCCGGCGAACCGCGCCCGGAGAGCCATGAACAGGGCATAGTCATCGAGCCAGTGAGCATTCTCTGCGCGGAACTGTTCGTAGTCGTACGCGCGCCCGAGCCGATTCCTTTTGAACCGCTCATAAGCGCGATGAAACAAGCGTTCTTTCCAGGCGATGACCTCATCATAGCGAACGCGCTCCTCGGAGACGGCGGGTGGGAGGTCGAGATCGGTTTGGGCCAACCATCCATCGCGGACCATTCGCTCCGGGCTGATGAGCAGCCAGTTGCCGGCGAATGCCGAAAGGCTGTTATATGGCGAATTTCCCATGGCCGGATTGGTGGGATTCAAAGGGAGGACTTGCCAAAAGCTTTGCTTGGCTTGAGCCAGGAACTCCACGAACCAATAGGCGTCCGGTCCCAGATCCCCGATCCCGTAGTCGGAGGGGAGGGAGGTGATGTGAAGAAGAATGCCGCTCGCTCGTCGTCGCATGATGTGTCCTCGTCGGCGCGTCGTGGGGTGATGGCGCCCTGGCCACCCACGATGCTCTCATTTCGATGCGCCGCCTTCAGGTCATATCTGGCGTCACCTTCACGCCCAGCAAATCGCCCAACCGGATGAACGCGTCGATCCACTGCCTGGCCCGCTCGTCTCCGTGCTCAGCCTGTCGGCGTCTGTCCTCATAGACCGCCTTGCCGACGGCGAAATAGATATTCTGTGCTTTCCACAGATTGAGGTCCAGCGCGAGGACATCGAATATGTCCAGGCTCGTTCCGATCTGCTCGAGCATGGCCACGTCGTCGGGACAGCGCGCCAATGCCTGCATCCAACCCTCGATGCGCCGGGTGGCGGCGAAGCTCAGCGTGGGTTCATCCAGCGAGACGGACCACTTCTTGATCTTGGCGGCGAGTTCTTCGAGGCGATCGAGTTCGCCGGTCTCTTCAGCCAACCAGCGACGCAGTTGGGCGTTCAATACGAGTTCGACGATGGCCGCCAGCTCCCTGGGCAATGGGATCTGGAGCTGATGTAAGAACTGCATGATCGAAGAGTGGTCCTCGTAAAGGCGCTGGAAGGCGGCTTCCAGTTCGTCCAGTGTGGATTGGAGGATTTGAGCGAGGATTTTTCTCTGTTCATCCTTGAACAGGTGCCAGAACGAGTAGTTATTGCTCCCGAAATGCTTATCCATGAGACGAATGACTTCGGGGATATCGCTCTTGAGGAACGCCGCTTTGATCTCCTCGCGCATAGTGGAGAACGCCGCGTCTTCGGTGAACGGGCGAACGCCGCCATTGAGATTATGATCTCCCAGATGCACGGTGGCGAAGCTGAACACCCCTTCCTCCCAGGTGATCTCCGAGCGGACGTGAGCTTTCCCGATGGCCAGCGTCTGTTTGCCGATATTCATCCGGTCGGATAACGCGCTCTCGGTCGTGTAGCAGTAAAGACGAACCGTTTCCGGATAATCCTCGAACAGCGAGGAGACGGCATAATGGGCTGCCACGCGCAGGAGATCGAGCTGCGTCGGTTTGACCAGCTTTTCGTAAACGCGAGCGCCATTGCCGTACTCGGCCACATTGCTCGGTGCTCGCTCGAGCATGTGGATGTAATGAGGTTCGAGCGCGACGCGGTCGATCTCTTCGGCCAGTTGCATGGCGCGGGAGGCATACTGCATGACCTGAATAGTTTCGATGCCCGAGATCTCGTCGAAGAACCAACCGCAACTCGTGTACATGAGCAGAGCGTGGCGCTGCATTTCCAGGAGCTTCAGGATGGTGACCTTCTCCTCTGGCGAGAGTCCAGGTTTCATGTGCTCGTGGAGGAAGGCCTCCACGCGCTCTCTCCGACGATCGAGGATGACATCGATATAGGCGTCGCGGACGCGCCACGGATCGGGTGTGAATGGAGCCATCGCGCGTTCGTACAGGGCGGCCAATTCGTCTCGCAACCAATCCATCGCCGCTCGGAGCGGCGCGCGCCAACGTTGCGTCCACTCGGGATGGCCCGAGCGACATCCGCAATCGCTGCGCCAGCGTTCCACACCATGAGCACAGCTCCAGGAGGTGTTTTCGAAAATTTCTACCTGATGCGTCGGTGGATGCCTCTCCAGATATTGTCCATAATTGGTGATCGTGGCCCACCCATGTGATTCGATGGTGTGAAGGCAATAAGCCAGAGCCATATCGCCGAAGCGATGATGATGACCGTAGGTCTCGCCGTCGGTGGCAATGTGAACCAGTTCGGCACCATCCGGCGACGGAGAGAACGCCGCCAGCAGGCGGTGGGCGAATTGTTCGCCATTGTTGAGCAATCCGCCGAATGCCACATCCCGCGAGATGGGCCCATCGTAAAAGAACAGCGCTATCGTTCTCCCTGAAGGAAGCCGACAGAGGTAGGGGTGTCGGGGGTCGATTCTCCCGCCACTCGTATCTCTCCAGCGACGACCGCCGATCTTTCGCACTCGCCGCGCCTGGTGCGGAGCCAGGATGGTGAATGTGATGCCCGCGTCGGCCAGCATCTCCAGCGTCTCCAGATCCACAGCCGTTTCCGGCAACCACAGGCCTTCGGGCGCTCGGTGAAATCGATGCTGAAAATCCCTGATGCCCCAGACGATCTGCGTCCACTTGTCCCGGCGGTTGGCCAGCGGCATGATCATGTGATTATAGATGTGCGCCAGGGCCGAGCCATGCCCGCCATATCGCTGACGCGTCTCCTGGTCGGCAGCGATGATGGCGTGGTAGACGTCCGGAGCGTGTCGCTCCATCCAGGAGAGAAGGGTCGGGCCGACATCGTAACTCATTCTGACATAGTTATTGACGATATCGATGATCCTCTGTTCGGCGTCCAGAATGCGCGATGCGGCATTGGGCGCATAGCATTCGGCGGTGATGCGCTCATTCCAATCGTGATAGGGGTAGGCCGAATCCTGCACTTCCACTTCTTCCAGCCAAGGATTTTCTCTCGGCGGCTGATAGAAATGACCGTGGATGCAGATGAATCGCTTCATCGGATCGGAGACGGCGAATCGTCAATCGGTGATCGAGCGGCCCATAGCCGGTGGGCGCTCGATGCTCCCATGTGAATGGCGTCGAAACGCTGGTCGGAGAGTCGTCCGGTCATGACGAAGCCCTCTCCCGTTTGAAAAAGAGCACGCCCAGTGGCGGGAGCGTGAGCGAGAGAGAATAGGGAAAGCGATCGTAAAAAGGGATGGGATCGGCATGGACGCCGCCGGCATTCCCCTGTCCGCTCCCTCCATATTCCCGGGCGTCGCTGTTGAGCATCTCTTTCCAGAAACCGCCCGTCGGCACGCCGATGCGGTATTCATATCGGGGCACCGGCGTGAAGTTGCACACCACCAGAATGAGATCCTCGGTGGAGCGCCCTCTGCGGATGAAGCTGATGATGCTCTTCTCCCAATCATGAAAATCGATCCATTGGAATCCCTCCGGCTCGAAGTCGCGTTCGTAGAGGGCCGGTTCGCTTCGATAGAATCGGTTGAGATCTCGCACCCATTGGTGCAAACCGCGGTGAGGAGCGAATTGAACGAGATGCCAGTCCAGACTGGTGTCATGATTCCACTCGCGCCATTGACCGAACTCCCCGCCCATGAACAGCAATTTCTTCCCCGGATGCCCATACATGTAACCGAACAACAGACGGAGATTGGCGAATTTCTGCCAGCGGTCGCCGGGCATCTTGCCGATGAGAGATCCCTTGCCATGGACGACTTCGTCGTGCGAGAGGGGGAGAAGAAAGTTCTCCGAGAACGCGTACCAGAGACTGAATGTCAATTGATTGTGATGGAACTTGCGATAGATGGGATCACGAGAGAAGTAGTCTAACGTATCATGCATCCATCCCATGTTCCATTTCAAACCGAAGCCCAGTCCCCCCACGTAGAGAGGACGAGAGACCAGCGGCCAGGCCGTCGATTCCTCGGCGATGGTCTGAACGTCCGGATATTCCCGATACACGGTCTCGTTGAAGTGACGAATGAAGGCGATGGCGTCCAGATTCTCTCTTCCGCCGTATGGATTGGGAATCCATTGGCCTTCCTTGCGGGAATAATCCAGATAGAGCATGGAGGCCACCGCATCGACGCGGAGACCATCGGCGTGGTAGCGGTCCAACCAGAAGAGCGCGCTGCTCACCAGGAAGGCGCGCACTTCATGGCGACCGTAGTCGAAGATATAACTTCCCCAATCGGGATGAAATCCCCTGCGGGGATCAGCGTATTCGTAAAGATGCGTGCCGTCGAAATAGACCAGTCCGTGCTCATCTGACGGGAAGTGCGAGGGCACCCAATCCAGAATGACGCCGAGACCTCGCTGATGGAGATAATCGATGAGATACATGAAATCTTGTGGCGTTCCATATCGCCTGGTGGGCGCAAAATAGCCGAGCGTTTGATACCCCCAGGAACCGTAAAAGGGATGTTCCATGACGGGCAGTAATTCCACATGAGTGAACCCCATGTGATGAGCGTATTCGGCCAGATGGGCGGCGAGTTCTCGGTAGGTGAGGAATCGATCGTTCTCTTCGGGCACGCGCCGCCACGAGCCCAGGTGCACCTCATAGATGGCCAGCGGCGCCTCCAACCGATTATGCGTTTTCCGCGTCGCCATCCACTGAGCATCTTTCCATTCATAATCGAGATCCCACACCACCGATGCCGTCCCCGGCGGGGCTTCCCAGCAAAAGGCGAACGGGTCACCCTTATTCACTCGATACTGGTGATGACGCGAGACGATGTGATACTTGTACAACGTTCCTTGCTTCACCTGGGGAATGAATCCCTCCCAGATGCCCGAGTCGTCGGCCCGCGCTCTGAGCGGGTGGGATTCCGGATGCCATCTATTGAACGTGCCGATGACGGAGACGCGCGCCGCATTGGGCGCCCACACGGCGAAATAGGTGCCGTTCATCCCGTCGACGGTCATCGGATGAGCGCCGAGCTTCTCATACAGGCGATAATGACGACCGTCCTTGAAGAGCTGGATATCGTCTTCGGTCAGCCGGCTCACCTCGTGGATGACGTGATTGATGGTTTTGGGCATCCTCGACCTCCTGAACGCCGAGTCACAACGGTTCATCCTGACGTGTGATCCATCGACCTGATCGCTTCCAGGGAATTCCAGGCCGTAGAGCCACGCGGGCCTCATCGGCACGGTGCGCCACCAGGGACCGGGCGGAAGAGATGGGCGCTTGACGGCTCAATGATGAGATGGTGCGCTGCACCATTGATTCTGGCCTCATCGATGCTCGCCACCGGCGATAGGATAGGTTAATTCTGAGGATGGTCCCAGGTCAATGGGGCGAGCGAGTGCGATTCGTCGCCCGGGGGGTAGGGCCTCTCGACCGACGATGCCCGGGGTTCGGCGTCGGGCACTGGAGCCTGTCAAGCCCCGTCGCGTGTCGGCGGGGAGGCGTCATGTGATCAGCTCGTTTCGAGAGGCACATTACTTCCTGTAGTGAGGCCCCGCGGCTCGCTCACTGGCCGAGAGGCGGAGATGACGGCGAGCCTCGCCTCACTCGGTCCATAGCCGTTCGTCGTCCTCAGTGATTGTTATTGTGACCGAACGGTTTTAATCTTATTCTCAGGAGGTTCTCATTTTTGTATGCTATAAATGCCCCACGTGAGAGGGTGAGTGATATGCGCATTCTGGTGATTGAGGATGAGCATAAGGTCGCTCGCTTCATTAAAAAGGGACTGGAAGCAGAATGCTACGCCGTCGATATCGCCACCGATGGCCAACGCGGTCTGGAGTTGGCGCTGGCCTATGATTATGACCTCCTCATCTTAGACGTGATGCTTCCGGGGGTGAGTGGGAGCGACATCCTGACCACCGTCCGACAGGAAAAGCCGCACCTGCCCATTCTCATTCTCACGGCTCGCGATGCGCTCCAGGAGAAAATTATGCACTTCGAGCGAGGATGCGACGATTATCTCACCAAGCCGTTCGCCTTTGCCGAGTTGGTCATGCGGGTGAAGGCGCTCCTTCGACGGGGAGCCGTCGATCGGAGGGATCAACTGCGCGTTGCCGATCTGGTCCTTGACCGTACCGGTCGGCAGGTGACGCGCGCGGGCAAACCGATCGAGTTGACGGTGAAGGAATTCGCACTGCTGGAATATCTGATGGCGCACGCCGGCCAAGTGTGCTCGCGGGCCATGATCATCGAACATGTCTGGGATCGGAGCTTCACCGGATTCACTAACATTGTGGACGTCTATATTCGCTATTTGCGGAATAAAATTGATCGGCCGTTTGCGTCCAAATTGATTCATACAGTGCGCGGTGTCGGATATGTTTTGCGCGAGGAGAGCGGGCCATGAATGTACATTCGATTCGGTTCCGGCTCACCGTGTGGTATGCGGCCCTGCTGGCTCTCATGCTCATCATCTTCGGTGGAGGAGTCTATGTCGGTCTGGCGCGATATCTGAAGGCGAAAGCATCCGACCAGCTCGCCTTCCAGGCGAGGCAAATTGCCGAGACGTGGCTTCAGCGCATGAATGAGACGGGCGAAGAATACGTCGTCGATGAAATCGACGAACATCTCTCGCCACGAGCCACGCACCGCTTCATTCGACTCACGCGCGCCGATGGGTCGGTGCTCTACCAATCCGATCCCCCGCGCGATGGACGCTTCGATCCAGCGAACGTTCCTCCAGCACGCCCCCCTTACCGAGAGGGGATACGTGAGCAGCATTGGCCTGGCGACGTGGACCTGCTCATTTATGCGCTCCCCGCCTCTGTTCCTGGAGCGGGAACATTCCTCATCGAAGTGGGCGCTCCCTATAATCAGATTGAGCGCACGCTCCAGGGTCTCGCTTTCACCTTCGCCGTCATCCTGCCACTGGCGATGATTCTGGCCATCGGCAGTGGCTATCTGCTGATGAAGCGGGCGCTGCGACCGATCGATGACATCACGAGCGCTGCCGAGAGCATCACCTCGCGAAATCTGAGCGAGCGATTGCCCGTTCCCGGCACGGGCGACGAGGTCGAACGGCTCTCTCGGACGTTGAATCGAATGATCGAGCGATTGGAGAGGTCATTTCGCCAGATCGCGCAATTCACCGCCGATGCGTCGCACGAACTGCGGACGCCGCTCACTATTCTACGTGGGGAACTGGAGGTGACCCTGCGACAGAATGCATTGGCGCCGGCGACCCGTGAAATCCTCGAGAGCATGTTAGAGGAGACCGATCGACTCTCGGAGACGGTGGAGAAACTCATGATCCTCTCCCGGCTCGACTCGGGCCAATTGAAACTCGAGTGGCAGTGGTTCGATTTGGCCGAACTCTGCCGGGACACCGTGGAGCAAATGCGCTTGCTGGCCGAGGACAAAGAGATCGAGCTGGACTGTTTCGCGCCTCCGCGCCTGGAGGTGAAGGCTGATCCGTCGCGCCTTCGTCAAATCCTGATCAATCTCATCGATAACGCCATCAAGTGTACTCCCTCCGGAGGCAGCGTGCGCGTCAGGCTGACACAACAGGCCGACCGTGCGTTCATTGAGGTGACCGATACGGGTCAGGGAATTCCGGCCGATGCCGTACCCCATATCTTCGATCGGTTCTATCGCGTTGATGAGGCCCGCTCACGAGAGTCGGGAGGTAGTGGCCTGGGATTGGCCATCACCAAGATGCTGTGCGAATTGCATGGAGGACGCATCGACGTGGAGAGCCGGCTGGGCGAAGGAACGCGCTTTCGTGTCACCATCCCTATTGGAGGAATCCATCAAGGAGGATGAACATGCGCCAACTCGCGATCAGCCTTCTCCTGATATGTATCGGTCTTCCGCACAGCCCGGTTAGGGCTCAAGGGCATTCCTCACCCCATCCGTCGAAGCTGAGAGAGCGCCTGGAGCGACTGGAAGCCGATCTCGATGAGGCGCTGACATTGCTCGAACGGGCGCGTCAGCGCGTCAGTGCGCTCGCCGCCGAGATCGCCGCATTGAAGGCCGAGTTGTCGCCGAACCGAGCCGAGCCTTCGGCACCCGCCCGGGCCGAGACGGTTCGACCATCCTCGCTCCCGCCATCCGTTGCTTGGCCGTCGGAACGACGCCCGGCGCTTTCGGCATTCGCTCGGAGGATTTTGGACCCGAGACTGGGAGAAGATGAGCGTCAGCATGAACTGAGTCTGCGACCGGAGATCTTCATTCAGGCGCGGTTTTCCACCTGGCCGGAGACGGGCGCGACCATCGACGACATCGCGTCCAATTTCCGCGTCTCGCGCATCGAGACGCGCTGGTCCGGGCGCATCACCGACCGGCTCGGTCTCGGTCTGGAACTCCAGTATCATCCAGCCCCCGATGGAGCGCCCGAAGAGCTGGTCAACGACGCGTTCATCGAGTATTACCTCAACGAGCACGTCACGTTCCGCGTCGGGCAGTTCGTCAAACCATTCGGCTTCGACATCCAGCAATCTAGCGCTGTGCGCGAATCGCCCGAACGGGCTATCTTCGCCGGGTACTTCTTTCCCGGCCAGCGGGATCGGGGCGCGCTCCTGTTCGGCGATCTCGATTTCCTGGGTGTGTCTGCCCTTCGGCGCGTGCAATATTTCTTCGGCGTGCTCAACGGGAACCGCTTCTTCACCGATTCCAATCGCCAGTTGAATTATCTCGTTCGTCTGCGCAAGCGCTTCTCCTCGATGAACCTGGCGGCGGGCATATCCGCTCAATGGGGACATCAACTCCTGCCGCCGGGCATGGCCGGGAATAATAACGAGAATGTGTTCGGTGTGGATTTCCAATACGTCTCTGGTCGGTTCGGACTCCGAGGGGAGTTCGTCGCGGGCAACATGCCCTCGACGCTCCTCGGGCTCGAACCGGAGTTCGCCCCGGCATTCCACCCGGGCAGGCATTCTTCGGGTGGAGCGCTGTTTGCTACCTATCAGCTCACCGCCAAGGATAACATTTACGCTCGCTATGATCAGTTCAACGGTGATCCGGTGACGGGACGAAACGTGCGCGCATTCAATATCGGGTATTTTCGAACGCTCGGCGAGTCGGCGCGCATCGGCGTGGATTATCAATTCAAAAACCGGTTGTCGTTCAACGACGACGCCGTCAACACCAGGTTGCATGTGACGTGGAACATCACGTTTTAATCTCGTCTGCGTGCTTGTCGTTATGGTCAATCGTGGAGCAGGAAAACCACCGGATCGTCGCGCGCGCCACCGAGCGTGCTGTCCAAAGCATCGTTCATGGGCTCGCGCGCGCCACGACGGATGAAAAGCGAGATAGCACAAGCCGTCAGCTTGTGCTCCATGTTTTCGAAGGAGGGATACCTTATGAGAGAAGAGAGAACGCCTCGCCATGATATATGGATGGTTGTCTGTTTACTTCTCTTCGCTCTCGGCTCCTTCGCCTGCCAGCGCCCCGAGCGTCAATCGAGCACCGATATCGGTAAAAAGGCTCGGGCGACGGTCGCGGAGCAGCAGCGCGAGGAAGCTGGAGCGGAAGACGAGAATGAACGACGGGAAGAAACCGAGTCGGAGGAGAAAGCGATGACGTTCAACTTCGACCGAGAGGGGCCCGGCGCTTTGCCGCCCGGATGGTCTGGTCATCGAACCGGTCAGGGGCCGCTTCCCGAGTGGAAAGTCCTTGCCGATCCGACGGCACCGAGTCCACCTCATGTCCTCGCTCAAGTATCCACGAAGGGCGCCGGATACTACTTCGCTCTGGCCGTCGCCGATCACACGCATTACAAGGATGTGGAGATCGAAGTCAAATTCAAAGCAGTTGAAGGACGAGAAGATCGAGGGGGTGGCCCCGTTTGGCGCTACCGCGATGCAAACAATTACTACATCGCTCGAGCGAATCCACTGGAGAATAATTTCCGCGTCTACAAGGTCGTTGACGGTCGACGCCGAATGCTCCGGAGCGCCAGTCTACGAATCACCAGCGGTCAGTGGCACACCATCAAGGTGGAACACAAGGGAACGCATATCACCTGTTTCTATGACGGGAAGAAATACCTGGAAGTGGACGATGACACGTTCCAGACGGCCGGCAAGGTGGGATTGTGGACGAAAGCTGATGCCGTGACATACTTTGACGATTTCACCTGCCGTGACATACTTTGAGATCTCACCGTGGAAGAGAAATGAGTCGATCGCACCTCATGTCACGCATGATCCTGAGAGCCTCGGCAAACGAGTGGACGCGCGGTGGAGCGCTCGCCCGTCTAGCGCGCTGGCGCGGGCGGGTGCTCCATCGCGCGCTCTTCGGGCGCTCGCCGTGGACCGTGAAGGTCTCCCAGCAGGCCTTCCGCTGCCTGACGTCGATGGTCATCGTGGTGGTCCTCTTCATACTGTGGGAGGTGGGCGCCGTGGCATCTCGCACGAGGAAGAACGTGCCCAGCGACCCCAAGCGAGCCGAAGTGATTCGCGTCCATTCTCGCATCTCCGTGGACGGCGTGCTCGACGAGCCTGATTGGGCCGAAGTGGAGCCCATCGGCCCGCTGATTCAGAGGGAACCCCGGCCGGGCGCGGAGGCCACCGAGCCCACCGAAGTGAAACTTCTCTACGACCGGCAGAATCTCTACATCGGCGTGATGTGCTACGACTCGGAGCCACAGCAGATCATCGCCACCCAGATGGCGCGCGATGCCGACCTCTCGGCGGATGATCGTATCGAGATCATCATCGACACCTTCCACGATCGCCGCAATGCGTTTTATTTCGCCACTAATCCGGCCGGCGCCCTCGTCGATGCGCTCATCACCGAGAACGGTCAGTTCAACAGAGAATGGGACGCCATATGGAATGTGCGCACGCACAGATCCGATCGTGGCTGGAGCGCGGAATTTGCCATTCCCTTCAAGAGCCTGAGCTTCAAGCGCGGCCAGAGGGAATGGGGATTCAACATCTCTCGCACCATCAAGCGAAAGCTGGAGGAGGACCGTTGGGCAGCACCTCGACTGGACGTGCGCTTCTTTCAGGTCTCCGAAGCGGGTGAGATCTATGGCTTGACCGATATCGAGCAAGGACGGGGGTTGGATGTCCGTCCCTTCCTCTCCGGTAAAGGTCTTCACAGCGGAGATTCGGGACATACGGCAACGATGGGCAAAGGGGGGGTCGATATTTTCTATAACCTCACGCCCAACCTGAAGTTGACCACGACATTGAATACTGACTTCGCCGAAACAGAAGTGGATGCCCGACAGATCAATCTCACGCGCTTCCCCTTGTTCTTTCCCGAGAAGCGCGCTTTCTTCCTGGAGAATGCCGGCGTGTTCAACTTCTCTGATCTTTCCGCCTTTTTCCGCCGGCCCGATCTCATTCCTTTCTTCAGTCGGCGCATTGGGTTGTTGCGCGGTCAGGAAGTGCCCATCTCAGTGGGAACCAAGTTGACGGGGAAAGCCGGACGCTACGATATCGGGGCGCTGTGGGTGCGCACGCGGGCGACGGATGCCGTGACGGCCAAGAACTTCTTCGTCGCTCGCGTGAAACGAAATATCCTCACTCAATCGTATATCGGCGGCATCTTCACCGATGGCGATCCGGCCAACCCGACGTCGAGCCGCACATTTGGAGCCGACCTCCGTCTGGCCACTTCCAACTTCCTCGGGCGCGAGCGAAACTTCGAGGTCAACACTTACTGGCTCAAGACGAGCAACGAAGGCGTCAAGGGCCCGGACAACTCGTTCGGCTTCAGCGTCAGGTATCCCAATGACCTGTTGAGTTTGGGAATGAGTTGGCGACAGATCGAGCGGGACTTCAGGCCGGCGTTGGGATTCGTCCCGCGAACCGATGTGAGGAAGCTCAACCTCTCGGCCGTATTCAGCCCTCGACCCAAACACTTCCTCAATATCCGGCAGATGTTCCACGAGTTCTTCTTCACTCGATTCACCCGATTGGACAAAGGTCGCGTGGAGAGCTGGCGTCTGTTCACCGCTCCCATCAATTGGCGATTCAACTCCGGGGACCGCATCGAATTCAATTATATGCCCGTATTCGAGCGGTTGTTCGAGCCTTTCGAAATCTCCGACGGCGTCATTTTGCCGCCCGGGGATTACCGCTTCACTCGATGGCGGGCCGAATTCGGCACCGCCTCGAAGCGCCCCTGGAGAATCGAAGGGACCTGGTGGTTTGGCACCTACTGGTCGGGTCGCGCCGACCAGATTGAGACGTCATTCCAGTACAAACTGGCGCCCCATCTCCGGGTGACGCTGGATACCGAGCAGACCTTCGCCCGGCTCAAGGAAGGGCGTTTCGTGGCCCGCATCTTCAGCCTCCGTGCCGACTATTCGGTCTCGCCATTTTTGACCTTCTTCAATCTCGTGCAGTTCGACAACGAGTCGAGGAACCTCGGTTGGCAGAGTCGCATTCGATGGATCTTGCGGCCGGGTAATGAACTCTTCTTCGTGTTCAATCAAGGCTACCGTCAGGATGAGCGCGGCGGGTTGCATTTCCGACCGACCGATACCAAGCTGGCCGTCAAGTTTCAGTACACGTTTCGATTTTAGACGCTCTTGGATGTCTGGGACATGATGGGTGACGCGCCAGTATATCCATCAACGACGAACGCATAAGGAGATGGACGATGAACGATGACAATGCCAAGAGAGGAGCGATGGACGAGGGCATCATCCGGTCCAGGGAGTGGCGTCCGCTGTCCGCGGCTCTGTCGCTTTTGCTCGCCGCGATGTGCGCCACGCTGACCGCCTGCGCCGCTCGCGAGGGGACGGAGGAACCATCCCCCATCCAACAACGACAATCCGTCAAAGCTGTGGACTGGAAGGCCGTAGCCCGAGCCATGGGCGTCCCCGGGACGATGCAACCGGGCGGTGTCTTCAAATTCAGTCTGCCGCGACGCGATCTCCGGGTCACCGTTGGCGGCCTGCCGATCAAACCGGCGCTGGCGCTCGGCTCCTGGGTGGCTTTCAAGCAGATAGGCAACGAGACGATGGCGCTGGGCGACCTCGTGCTCACCCAGGACGAAGTCAGCCCGGTGATGATGAAGCTTCAGCAGGGCGGTATCGAGCAGACGGCGCTACACAATCACCTGCTCAACGAGTCCCCGCGCGTGATGTACATGCACATCCGTGGCCGTGGTGATCCAGTGAAGATGGCCCAGGCCATCCGCGCAGCACTGGCTTTGACCAAGACGCCGTTTCCCACGCCGGCCGGTCGTGCTCAGCCTCAGAAGTTGGGGATTGACACCAAGCAGCTCGACCACATCATTGGGCGCAGCGGTAAATGGAGCAGCGGCGTTTATAAGTTCGGCATCCCACGCGCCGAGAAGATCATGGTCGGCGGGATGGACGTGCCGCCTGCGATGGGCGTGGCGACGTCGCTCAACTTCCAACCCACGGGCGGAGGGAACGCCGCCATCACCGGCGACTTCGTGCTCAGAGCCAGTGAAGTCAATCCCGTGATTCGCGCGTTACAAGGGTATGGCATCGCCGTGACAGCATTGCATAGCCACATGCTCACCGAAGAGCCGCGCCTCTTCTTCATGCATTTCTGGGCCATCGGCGACGCCACCGAACTGGCCCGCGGGCTTCGCGCAGCCCTGGACAGGACGAACGCGGTCATGAGTCGGGCAAAATAACTCTACCCGGAGGAGAGTAGGGATGAAAAGAGCCCATATGAAGCGGGGGTGGGCCATCCTCACAATGATCACAGCTCTCGTGGGGTACCTCGGTTGCTATAGAACCGCTCAGCGCTCGGACACGGTCACGGTCTACGTCAGCGAGGATGAGGTGTTTTCCGAGCCCATACTCAAAGATTTCGAGCGGGAGACGGGCATAAAAGTTCAGGCAGTGTACGATACTGAGGAAGCCAAAAGTACGGGGGTGATGAATCGGCTCATCGCCGAACAGGACAACCCGCAGGCCGACGTCTATTGGGCCAACGAACCGATCCGAGCCGAGGTCCTGAAACAGAAAGGCATTTCCGCTCCCTACGTTTCTCCCAATGCTGCGGACATCCCCGCCGCGTTTAAGGACCCTGAAGGCTACTGGACGGGCTTTTCCGCCAGGGCCCGAGTGCTGATAGTCAACAACAAGGTGAACCCCAAACCTCATTCCATCCTGGCCTACACAGACCCTCGTTGGAGAGGGAGAGCGGTGATCGCGAATCCTCTTTTTGGAACCACGACGGTTGAGATCGCGGCCCTGTTCACCATCTGGGGTGAGGACCGGGCAATGGCATTCATGGCGGAGATGAAGAAAAACGGTGTCGCGATTTCGCCAAGCAACGGCGAGAGCGCCGACTTCGTGGCCTCCGGACAGTTCGATTTCAGCCTGGTGGACAGCGATGATGTGGTCAGTCGCCTCAGGCGGGGTGAGCCGGTTGAAATGATTTACCCGGATCAGGGCGAAAACGAGATCGGATGTTTGATCGTGCCCAACGCCGTGGTCCTCATCAAAGGCGCACCGCACCCGGATGCCGCCCGGAGGCTCATCGACACCTTGCTCTCCAAAGCCACGGAGCGGAAGCTGGCCTTCGCCGATTGCGCCCAGATTCCCCTGCATCCCGGCGTTGAAACCCCTCCGGACGTGATGCGCCTCGACAAGATGCATGTGATGAGCGTGAATTATGCCGACGTCGCCAGAAAAATGATGGAGATTCAGCCATATCTCAAAAGGTGGGCGGGGCTCTGAAAATCGAGTCACGTCCCTCAACGCGTGGCCTCATGACCAGCAACCTATGGCCAAGCGACTCGTGCTCACATCCGTCGCCATCCTCCTGGCTGTGGCCGGGCTCTTACCCATCCTGGCCATGCTCGTCAAGAGCGTGATGGTGGATGACCATTTCAGCTTGGCGTTCTACCAGGAACTGCTCGCCTCCGGGCGCGAGGTGACTCTGATGAGACACAGTATGGCTCTGTCGACACTGACCACCCTGTTTGCCACGGTCATCGGGCTGCCGCTGGGCATTCTTCTGGCAAAAACCGACTTGCCGTTGCGCCAGCTCTTTATCCTGCTGTTCACCATTCCCCTGCTGGTGCCGCCGTACATCACTGCTGTCTCCTGGTTCAACCTGCTGGGGCGCGACGGGCTGCTGGCGCGATACCTGGACCCGTCCCTGGCCAAGACGACGTCGGCCTGGCTTTTTGGCCTGCCGGGGTGCACGTTGGTTCTTTCCTCGACTTTCCTGCCGATCGTGATGCTGTTGACCATCGCCTCCTTGAAGACGGTCAACCCGCGTCTTGAAGAGGCGGGTCAACTGGTGGCCGGATGGTTCAGCGTGCTCAGGGGAATCACGATCCCTCTGATTCTTCCGGGCGTACTGCTAGCTGCCATGCTGGTGTTCCTTCTGACGTTTGGGGAGTTTGGTGTTCCCGCCTTCCTCGGATATGATGTCTTTCCGGTGGAGAGTTTCACGCAGTTTTCCGCCTTTTACAATTTTAGCGCGGCCACCGCCGCTGCGATTCCCTTGGCCGTCGTCGCGTTCCTGGTTCTTGCTGCCGAGCGGTTCTTCATGCGCGAAAAGACGGATCAGTTGCGACCGGCGCCTGATGGTGAACAACGGTCCTTCATCGGACTGGGACCGCTGCGCCGATGGGTGTTGGCTCTGGTGAGTCTCCTTTGCCTCATCATCGTGGTCGTGCCGGTGCTCGCCTTGCTCCTCCAGTCGGCCACCACGTCGGCCTATGTCGAAGCGTTGAACAGAGCTGGCCACAGCCTTCTTCGCAGCGTCGTGTATGCCCTCGTCGGAGCGACGCTGCTCACCTCGGTCGGGTTCCTCTCGGGCTATTTGATTCAGACCCGAACATTGCCCTTCTGGCGCAGCGTTGATGCGTTGACCATTTTTCTTTTTGCCTTGCCCAGCACGGTGACCGGAATCGGGTTGATCAGTCTGTGGAACAGGCCCTGGACAAACTTCATTTATACGACGCCGGCGATCATCATCCTGGGGTATCTGGCCAAGTACACGGCCCTGACCAGCCGCATCACCGTATCGACGCTGGCCCAGATTCCCTCTTCGATGGAGGAAGCCGCCCAGGTCGTCGGTGCGGGATGGGTTCGGCGGATGGGAGTGATCGTCGCGCCTCTGGCCAGACATGGGCTGGTCGCCGGGTGGTTGGTCGGCTACATCTTCTGCTTGCGAGATATGGGCATCACCATGATGGTGTATCCGCCGGGCCACGAGACCCTTCCTGTCCGCATTTTCACCCTCATGGCCAACGGGTCGCCTCAGCTCATTGCTGCGCTGTGTGTGATCATGATCGTGGCGACGCTCCTGCCCCTGAGCATGCTCTGGATGGTATTCAGAACGGCGATGAGGGGAGGTGCTCGATGAAGATGGTCACATTTCGCGAGGTCTCAAAATATTACAGCGGTCGAGCGGCAGTGCGCGACTTCTCTCTGGAGGTAGAGGAAGGCGAGCGCCTCGTCATTCTGGGTCCATCCGGATGTGGAAAATCCACCCTGCTGCGGCTGGTTGCGGGCTTCATTCCACCCGACTCAGGAAGCATCGCGATCCAGGGAGACATCGTTGCCGCAGATGGCCAGATCATGAAGTCACCGGAGAAGCGCGGCGTCGGCATGGTGTTCCAGGACCTGGCGTTGTGGCCACACCTCACGGTGAAAGGGAATCTGGCCTTCGGCTTGAAGGCCAGGGGCATTCCGAAAAAAGAGCGTGAGCAGCGCATCGGCGAGATTGTCCGCCTCGTGCAACTGGAAGAGTACATTCGAGCGAAGCCCGCGGAATTATCCGGCGGCCAGCAGCAGCGCGTGGCGCTGGCCCGGGCACTGGTCCTCCAACCAAGAGTGCTGTTGATGGATGAACCGCTTTCCAGCCTCGACCTGGAGCTCAGTGTCCGGCTTCGAGGGGAGGTTCTCAGGCTTCAGCGGCGTCTCGGCTTCACCCTTCTCTACGTCACGCACGATCGAGAGGAGGCTTTCGACATCGGCACTCGCGTCGTCATGATGAAGGGGGATGGGAGAATCGAGCGAATCGGATCAGTGGAGCAAGTGCGGGCGTACTTTCAGGCCAGGGCAACCGCATCTCACCTGATTCGTCAGAATCTCAACGACCGCAGCGCATAACATACCGCACAAGAGCCCGAAGCCCGGCGCAGAGAACTTGGGAGAGCACCGCCATCTTCGGGCCCACCGGTCGAGCCGTTGTCTCAGACCTGGCCCGAGCCGAGGAGCAAAAAGAGCGATGAGGAACATCTTTTGCGGCCACTGCTGGAGCATGAGTTCGCTCATGGGCGGATACTCGATCTTCGGGACGTCATTTCGTTGACCGCCTGGCGCCCGTGACATCGTTGGACCGCCGACCTCGGGCCTGACGCTAACTCGCCCAAGTCAAGCGGAGCCATCTTTCATCCTTCCTCTTCGTCTCGGCGGGCGCGCTTCGCTCAAGGGATCAAAGAGGTAACCAGCCATCGCGGCATTATGACCACCAGCATCGTTGAAGTGCTGTGCGGTTTGGCCGATGGATCAGTGGACCCTTTTTCCTATATGTGCCACGCGCATGCTGGGATTGAGCGGTGCGAAGATCGGCCGGCTCTTCGGCGATGCCGCCACGCTGGCCCGCAGGCTTCGTGCGGCTCTCGACATGACGACCGGCCATTCATCAGGATGATTTCAAGGTCCAACGTCCGCCGCGAGAGGAGCCGGAACTGTGATATTGACGTCGTGAGCAGTACTCGCTTATTATGAAAGCGAATGGAGCTTTCATCATCAATGCCCCAGCGGCTTCTTTGTGAAGCGACGTGGGCTGGTCGAGGGTAGAACTTTGAAGATCGACGTCATTCTCGATGCCCGGGCTTCAGCCGATGACATTGCTTCGCTCGGGCGGCTGGCCGAGCGCTATGGGCTTCGAGCGGTGTGGGTCTCGAGTCTGCTGGACGCCCGAGATCCGTTCACCAATTTTTCCCTGCTCGCTCGATCTTCTACGTCGATTCGCATGGGGCCAATTGCGGTGAATCCGTATGAGATGCATCCGGTACGGATCGCGACGGCGCTTCTGACGCTGAACGAGCTGAGCCAGGGGAGGGCTGCCATTGTCGTAGGCGGCGGAGGGGAGGCGCTCGATGCGCTATCCATCGAACCGGTCCGGCGCGTTCGAGCCGTCCGGGAATGCATTGAGATCATTCGACGCGCCGCCACCGGCGACGTCGTCGACTACCCGGGCGAGTTATATCGGGTGCGTGGCTATCATCTCTTGTGGATTCGAGCGCCCGCACCACTCATCTACGTCGCAGCCAACAGGCCGCAGATGCTGCGCATGGCTGCCCGGACGGCCGACGGAATCATGTTGAGCGATCTGCCACCTCCCCTCGTGGCCCGGGCGGTGAAGCTCCTCGATGACGCGCTCGCCGCACGGGGCCGCGCGCGGCGCGACTTCCGAATCAGCGATTTCATAGCCTGGCACGTATACGAGGATCGCCAGCGGGCTGTCCGAGAAGCGCGTCAGTGGTTGTGGCTGCGGGGACTCTTCCGTCGCTGGGTCCTGGAGACGTTCCTCGACGAGTCTGATTGCGATCTCGTGTTATCCCGGCGCGCGGCCTTTCAGAGAGCCTTCCTTGACAAAACCCCGGTCATCGAGGGTGTGCCCGAGAGGATTGTGGACGCTCTGGTCGATGCGCTCACGCTCACCGGCGATGTGGGCGAACTCGACCGGCAGATCGAGAAGTTGAAGCAGTTCGAGGCAGCCGGCCTCACCGAAATCGCCTTGCGCATCTATGCAAATCCGGCCGATGCCATCCGACTGATTGGCGAACAGGTTGTACCGGCAGTGGCATGAACTCATCAGAGAAGGATCCCTGGAAAAGCCATTGATTTGGCTGTCAGAGCGGTCGCTCGTCGGAAGCCGGCAGATAATCTGGAGAGTCCGGTTCAAACTCTGAAAGAACGATCTGACCGGTTTTTCCAAAATCCTCCTTGACCTTGTACCTCACTCCACAGTTTATACTCATTCCATGAATCCGAACCGGGAGTTGGTCATGATGAAAGATGCTGGATTACTCAGGGGTGACGTGGCCAGGCGGGCTGGCGTTCATCGCGAGACGATTCGCTATTACGAGCGCATTGGGCTGTTGCCACGGCCGGCGCGCTCTCGCTCTGGATATCGTCTCTACCCGCCAGAAGTAGTGGCCCACATCGAGTTCATCAAGCGGGCTCAAAGCCTCGGATTCTCGCTCGACGAGATTCGCCAGATCATCCAGCTCAGCCGCTCGGGGCGTTCACCGTGTGCGCGGGTGCGCCAGTTACTCGGAGCGAAATTAAAAGAGATCGATCGGCGCATTGCTGAACTCACCGAATTTCGCCAGGAACTGGCGGCTTTCCTGGAGGAGCTGGAATCCGTCCCCGATCAAGTTGATTCTTCGGCGCAAGTTTGTGCCCTGATCGAACGGAGTTCGATCAACATCACCATGAAACCCAAATCTTCAGGAAGGAGGGAATAACATGAGCGGGAAACGAACCATCGAAGTTTTCACGGCGGGATGCCCGCTGTGCACCGAGACCGTAGAGCTGGTGAAATCGGTCACCGCCGAGTGTGGCTGTGAAGTCATCGAGCGGCGATGTACCGATACCGTCTGCTGCGATCAGGCGAAACAGTACGGCATCACGGCGGTGCCGACCATCGTCGTCGATGGCGTGGTCGTCTTCCAGGGGAAACCCACCGAAGCTCAGGCCGCGACGATTTTGAAAATCGCTTGACGGAAACGACCGCGAGCTGCTGGGGTGCATCCCGGCAACTCGCGGTCGGAAGGCCAAATGGAAGGGGATGTTATGTGCAACCAAAAAAGCTCACGATGTCGGCGAGTGTGTAAACATAGCGAAAAAGCCTTGACTCTGGAGTGGATTCCAGAGTCTATGATTTTTCCGTAACAGTCGGAGGGATGGGACTATGAGATATCGTTTCCCAGTGGCGCTTCTGGCAGCCGGCTTTTTCTTCGGCCATGTCCCCGATGCATCGGCTCAAGGGCCGCCGATCAACACGGATACGGCATTCGTCAACGGCCTGCAGGGGGCGGCCGTCAGAAGCTTTGTGTTTTCCGTCAGCCGATCCGGACTTGTTCGAGATGGTGAGGATATTGTCGATCCCTCGAATCGAGAACTCTCGATCTTCGCTATTCCCATCATTGTGCCGTACGAAGTCGTGAAGAACAAACTCGACATCGTGGGCGGGGTTCCGGTGCTCTATAAGCGGATGGCGTTCACCGAAAACGGAAACCGTCACGAACTCACCAACTCGGGATTGGGCGACCTCTTCGTCCTGGCCAAGTATCTCTTTTTGCAAAGGGACCGGCCCGGCCAGACGACGCGGATGGCGGCGGTGGCGAGGATCAAATTCCCCACGGCTGAAGATGACAAAACCGATGCCCAGGGGAACCCCTTGCCGCGGCCGCTTCAATTGGGCACCGGCTCGGTCGATTATTCGGCGGGCATCATCTTCACTCACGTCGTCCGGCGAATCGGGTTCAACGCCGATCTCGTCTACACGTTCAACACCGAGGCTGATGGTTTCGCCTTCGGCGATACGTTGAAGTACGATGTGGCAGTAGGCTATCGGCTCGCGCCACGCGAATACATCACCTATCCGACCAGACAGTGGAATGCCTATCTGGAATTGAATGGACAGTTCAGCCGAAAGAACACATTGAATGGCGTGGCGCTGCCCGATTCCGGTGGAAACGTGACATTTCTTTCGCCGGGCATTCAATTCATTCCCTATAGCACGTTTCTGGTGGAGGCCTCGCTACGGATTCCGGTGATCCAAAACTTGAATGGGACGCAGTTGAAGTTCCAGCCCGCATTCACCGTCGGATTCCGCTGGCTGATCTTCTGAGGCCGAAGCGATGATCATTATCTTTCGCTCGGGAATCGCTCATGTGCAAAGGCACGCCACGAAGGATAGAAGAAGTCGCGCAAGCCGGCGGCTTGCGCCATATCCTGTTTTCGTAGGAGGGACGCATATGAACGCGATGAAAAAGTTAGCTGGCGCTTTCGCCCTGGTTATGGTGCTGGCTTCGGGAACCATGGCTCAAATTGATAAAGTGACCGTCAGGATCGACGGATTGGCTTGACCATTTTGCGCTCACGGGTTGCGGAAGGAACTGCAACGCATCCCGGGCGTCGGTGACGCCAAAATTTACATCGACGAGGGACGAGCCGAATTGAGCCTCATTCAAGGCCACTCCATCGATCTCGACGCGATTGAGGAAGCCATCAGAAAAGGTGGATACACGCCGCGCGATATCTGGATTGAGGCCGTGGGCCGAATCGAACGACGGGGTGGTCAACTGATGCTGGTGATTCCCGGACAGGGCATGACATTCCTGCTGGTCGAAAATGATCCCATGCGGAAGTTGAACCGTGCGCTGGCCGGACAGAATGATCGTCCGGTGACCATTGTGGGCAAGCTCCAAAAAGCAGTGTCGGATGGTCAGCCGCATCGGTTGATCATCGAACGATTCGAAATAAACTCAACAAGCCGTTGGAGAGTGCGCCGAAACCTGATGGGGATCTCCAACAGAGACACGGAGCGACCATGAAAGAGAAGATCGTGAGTGTTCTGGCGCTGTTCACGTCGGTGGGCACGCTATTTTGTTGCGCCTTGCCGGCCTTGTTGGTCACGCTCGGGTTGGGCACAGTTGTCATCTCGGCCGTATCTGCTTTTCCCTGGTTGATTCCGCTCGCGAAACACGAGGAATGGCTGTTTCTGGGGGCTGGCGCGCTGATCGGGCTGAATTTCTTTCTTGTCTACCGACCGCAGAAGCAGGTCGCCTGTAATGTGCAGGCTGGAGAACAAGGATGCCAAGTCGCGGGCCGGTGGAACAAACTGGTGTTATGGCTCTCGGTCGGGATTTACGTCATAGGCCCGTTCATGGCATACCTGGGGCTACCACTATGGAAGCTCCTCGAACGTGCGTGATGTTGTCCTTGGTTTGGGCATTATCAATTTCATGAGATGGAGGAAATATGAATAGCATGAAGAAAATCACCGTAGCTCTGCTGCTGGTCGTGACAGCAGCACCAGTGGTTTTGGCTCAGATCGACAAAGTCACGGTCAGAGTCGATGGGTTGAGTTGCCCGTTTTGCGCGTATGGGTTGCAGAAGCAACTGAAGCGCGTCCCGGGCGTTAAGGGCGTCAAAATTTACGTTGATCGGGGTCGAGCGGAGCTGACCGTGGCCGAAGGAGAGTCCGTCGATTTCAGCGCTATCGAGGATGCCATCAAGAAAGGGGGATATACGCCGCGCGACATCTGGATGGAGGCGACGGGTCGCATCGAGCAATGGAATGGTCAACCGGCGCTCGTCATTCCCGAAAATGATGTGAAATTTTTACTGGCCGAGAATGATCATTTGCGCAAGTTGAACGATGCCCTGAGCGGTCAGAAAGACCGTTCTGTGTTCATTGCCGGAAAGCTCGAGAAGCAGAATCCGAGGGGACATCACGGACATCCTTATACGCTCATCATCGAGCGCTTCGAGTTGGTGAACTGAAAAAGAGGAGAGCGAACGCAGAGCCTGAGTTCACCGCAAGGACGCAAAGGGCGCAATGGGGTGAATGAGGAATGTCAAATGAGGAACTCCAGTGACGTGAAAAGGGGATGGGCGACTTCACGGCGCCTTCCGATCGTTCTGGGAACTCTCGTTCTCATTGCAGGTATGACCTTCGGCGTGCTGGTTCGCTGGGGAACGAGATGGACGATTCCGCTGAGCCCGGCGAGTGGGGACAGGTATGAGTTGCTCGCTCAGTGGGGCGGTGTTGGTCTCCCATCGGGACCGTTCGAACGTCCCATCGGCATAGCCGTGACGCCGGGAGGAGATCTCTATGTGACTGATGCGCGGAGGCGCGTCATCCACCTGAGTGCGGCGGGCGACATCATCGGCGAGTGGGGGCGCGAGGGCGATGGGCCCGGGGAGTTCAGTAATCCCGTGGGCGTGGCCGTGGCTCCTGACGGCTCGGTGTTTGTCTCGGACTATGATCAGGATCGCATTCAAAAGTTCACATCAGATGGTCGATTTCTCCTCGCGTTCGGGAGTTCGGGTTCCCAGCCGGGTCAATTCGACGCTCCGGCGGGATTGGCGGTGGACGCCGCGGGATTCGTATACGTGGCCGATTTCTATAATCATCGCGTGCAGAAATTCCGGCCTGATGGGACGTTTCAGGGCATCGTCGGTCATCCGGGCCGCATCGGTGATGGCGCTCTTCATTATCCCACGGGCGTGCATGTCACGTCGGATGGACAACTGCTCGTTGCCGACGCTTACAACTATCAGCTTCAGTGGTTCGACCGAGAAGGCCGTCCCATCAGGCGAATCGGCTATCATCTCTTCTGGTTGTGGCCGCGGCCGGTGTCATCAAGGAGGGGATTCAACGTGCCAACCGGTGCGGCCGTCGGCCCGGGCGGCTTCGTCCACGTGGCCGATAGCGGGAATCACCGCCTGGTGATGCTCTCGGAGAAGGGAGAATACCTCGCCGACTGGACGATTCCGGATGCACATCCCAGCGTGTATTCTCCAGAGAAGGTGGCCGTGTCGCCCGATGGATCAACCGTCTATGCGACCGATCTGGCCGCCAATCGCATCCTGGTTCTGAACGTCATACGCCCGCACCGATCACCCGGAAGGAGGGGAAGGTGATGAATGAGAAGCGATCCAGCCTGATCGCCAGCCTGTTATCGGCGCCCTGGTGTTGAGTGGCTCCGGCGGTCCTTTCCCTGCTCGGGTTAGCAGGGGTCGGCACGGCACGCCTCATCGCCGCGAAATTGGCGCCCATTTTTCTCGTCCTGGCAGTGCTGTTACTCGGGCGCGCACATTATCTCATCTACGTGAAAAAGCATGGGACGCCAGTGAGCCGCTTCATCGTTTGGGCGGCCACTATAGCGACCGCCGGATTGTGGATTTGGAGGTTATAGTCTCCGGTTACAGCCATACCCTACGGATTGATCCTTGTCAATGGCTCGAGTTGCCCAGTCCGCCTGCGGCTGGGCTTTGTATGGCTCGACGGGAAGAGAGAAAGCGGGTCCTACGCTGGCATCAATCACCCATACCTTCACGTTCGCTTCTCCAACTCCTGGCGAGCCTCACGTGCCGACTTCGCGGCGCTCACCGCCAGGTCGGCAAGCTCCTGAGAGAGTTGCAAGGCTTCGAAATAGGCTTGCAGTCGCTCTAATCGCTCGTACTCTTCCGGAGGAAGAAGGGCTCCTGCCAGCTCACCGCGCCGAAAAATCAGGATCGTTGTCTGATCTTGCTCGGCCTCCCGGAGTTGTCGGGTGAGAGCTTTCTTTTTGGTGACCGGATCGAGATGCGATCAACGGGAGCATCGCTTTGACACTCGACCCATCTATGTGATAGCTTCGTTATTCTAATGCTCACGAGTCTCAGGAAAATCTGGTTGGCGCTCGCTCTGGTTGGCATGATCTTCCCCATTACCTTCGGATACGTTCAAGCCGAGCAGTGTCCGATGAGGCGGCAAGGGCAAATGTGCGCCGCGCGCGAGTGTGCCGGATGTTGCAGCCTGGCGCGTCGGCCCATCAATCATCTGGGCGCCCGCCTCTGCTGCGCCTTCCACTGCGATGAGCCGCCGTTGGATGCCGATGGTGGAACGGATATCGAAGCGTGTTTCACCACGACGAGCATCGAACTGCTTCCCCAGCCGGTCAGCATCATCGATCTTTTCCCCCAGGTGCTTCGATCTCTGCATGAGGCGGCTCGCTCATTTCGCTCCTATAAAGGATTGAAAAACTTCCTTCCCGATCAATCCGGCGTTTATCTCATCCACAGTTCATTTCTCATCTAATCGTTCGCCCCTCTTTCGCTCGTGAGGCTCGGCGAGCGGGAAGGTTTCTCTACAATCAAACTCCCCAGGTAACAGTCGCTCACACTGGAAGCGGACCGTGGCGAGTTATCAGGTCGGCAAGATCGAATTTCTATCGGTGCTCGATAGCCTGACGAAGTTGCTCAATGACGAGTTGAGTTACTGGGAGAACTTCGCCAGCTACCAGAAGGCACTCGCTGAGCTTGAACCGCTCGTGGGCGTCGAGTTGACCAAATGACGCTGATTCATTTTCGGCGTTGGGAGATTCACAGCGAGGAGGTTATCGGCTATGGATGAGAAGCAACCTGTAAATCCTGACAGTATGACCCCCGACTCCCGGCCCTCCGGATCGCACGAAGATCCGCTGAGCGTCTTGCGTGAAGCGCTGGAGGGATCAGAAACGAGTAGCCAGGCTGACGATGCCGCTACGGGAGGTGAGAGAGCGCATCTCCCGAAGGAAGCCAGAGCCCGGCCTGAAGTCGAGCATTTGCGCCGCTGGATACCGGCGATAGTGCTGATCAGTGCCCTGGTGGTCGGACTTGGCCTGGCGACTTATGCCTCCCGCCATCATCTTGCCGAGACCCGGCTGGGTCAATGGCTTGGATGGGAACAAGAGCATCAACACGAACTGGTGCCGGTCAAGGATGAACAGGGCAACATCAAATACTGGACCTGTACCATGCATCCCTCGGTGCGATCCAAAGATCCGGGCACGTGCCCCATATGAGGCATGGATCTGGTCCCCGTGCGGGAACAGGCGGCGGAAACCGCAGCGGCTGAATCAGAGGTGAGGCCCAGCCCTTCAGCCGCTCTCTTCACGGTCAGCCCCGAGCGCCAACAACTGATCGGCGTGCAATTCACCGAGGTCGCGTGTCGAGCCATGGAGAAAGTCATCCGCACCGTCGGGCGCGTGGATCTCGACGAAACGCGCATCGCCCACGTCAATACCAAGATCGAGGGCTGGATTGAGCGAGTCTTCGTCAATTACACCGGACAACATGTCGAGCGCGGCGAACCGCTGTTCACCATTTACAGTCCGGAACTGGTGGCTACGCAACGAGAGTATCTCTTGGCCCTCAAAGCGCAAGACATGCTCGGCAAAAATCCCTTCCCCAAGGTAGCTGCGGGAGCCGTCTCGCTGTTGGACGCGACCCGCGAGCGACTCCGGCTATGGGACATCACCGACGAGCAAATCCAGGAACTCGAGCGGACCGGCCGGGTGAAACGCGCGTTGACGATCTATTCGCCCGTTTCCGGTTACGTCATCGAGAGAAACGCTTTCCCTCAGATGCGCGTCACGCCGAATACGCGCCTCTACACCATCGCCGATTACAGTCGCGTCTGGGTGCATGCCGATATTTATGAGGACGAGATCGCCTTCGTCAAACTCGGCCAAAAGGCGGAGATGACCGTTCCTTCGTATCCTGGCGAGGTGTTCGAGGGCGTCGTCACTTACATCTGGCCTCACCTGGAGGAAGAGACCCGCACGCTGAAGATCCGCATGGAATTTGCCAACCCCGATCTCGCGTTGAAGCCGCAGATGTACGCTGACGTGAAGCTGCGTGTCCCCCTGGAGCGAAAGCTGGCCGTGCCCAAGAGTGCCGTCCTGCGCACCGGCGAGCGCGACATCGTCTTTGTCGATCGTGGTCATGGCCGCATGGAGATCCGAACCGTTCGCCTCGGCCACGAAGTCGATGAGTACTACGAAGTGTTGGATGGACTCAATCTGGGGGAGCGCGTCGTCACGGCGGCCAATTTCCTCATCAGCGCCGAGAGCCAGGTTCAGGGCGCCATCGCCACCTGGCAGGCCTCACCATCACAAGGAGGGGAAAACCGTGATTGAGAGGGTGATCGACTATTGCGCGCGACATAAGTTCATCGTTTTTTTCATGGTGGTGTTTGCTACCGCCACCGGCATCTGGTCGGTGCGAAACATCGCGCTGGATGCCATTCCCGATCTGTCCGATGTGCAGGTGATCATCTTCACCGAATGGCCGGGGCGCAGTCCCGATCTCGTGGAGGATCAAATCACGTATCCCATCGTGACTCGTATGATTGCCGCACCTCGCGTGCAATTCGTGCGCGGCCAATCGTTCTTTGGGCTCTCGTTCGTCTACGTCATCTTCAAAGACGGCACCGATATGTATTGGGCGCGCAGTCGGGTGTTGGAATACCTGCAGGGTCTTCAGGGAAATCTCCCCGAGGGCGTCACCCCCGTTCTCGGTCCCGATGCGACCGGGGTCGGGTGGGTCTACGAATATGCCCTGGTCGATGAGACGGGAAAGTATGATCTGCAACAGTTACGAAGCTTCCAGGACTGGTATCTACGCTATTGGTTGGAGTCCGTTGAGGGCGTAGCCGAGGTGGCCAGCGTCGGTGGATTCGTCAAACAATATCAAATCAATCTCGATCCCGATAAGCTGCTGGCCTATAACATCCCTCTGAGACAGGTCATCGATGCCGTGCGCCGCTCCAACAACGACGTCGGCGGTCGCCTGGTGGAAGTGGCGACCACCGAGTACTTCGTGCGCGGACGCGGTTATGTCAAGTCGATCGCCGACATCGAGCATATCGTCGTGGGAACCGATGGTCGGGGGACGCCCATCACCATCAAAGATCTCGGCAACGTTGAGCTGGGACCGGACATCCGGCGCGGACTGGCCGAACTCAATGGCGAAGGCGAAGTCGTCGGCGGTATCGTGGTGATGCGATATGGACAGAACGCGCTCCAGGTCATCGAACGCGTGAAACGAAAACTCAAGGAGATCGAGCCATCTCTCCCGCCGGGCGTGAAAATCGTCACCACCTACGATCGCTCTGACCTCATCCTGCGGGCCATTGGTACGCTCAAAGAGAAATTGTTCGAGGAGATGATCGTGGTCAGCGCCATCATCCTCATCTTTCTGCTTCATGTGCGCAGCGCGATGATTCCCATTCTCACGCTGCCCATCGCCGTGCTCATCTCGTTCATTCCCATGTATGCCATGGGGCTGACGGCCAACATCATGTCTCTGGGCGGTATCGCCATCGCCATCGGCGCGATGGTGGATGCCGCCATCATTCTCATCGAAAACGCGCACAAGAAACTCGAACAATGGGAGGCCGGTGGACGCCGAGGAAGCCGAATCGACGTCCTCATCCAGTCCTTTCAGGAAGTGGGTAAATCGCTCTTTTTCTCACTGCTCATCATCACCGTGTCATTTTTGCCCGTGTTCACCCTCCAGGCTCAGGAAGGACGATTATTCAAGCCATTGGCTTACACCAAGACGTTCTCCATGTTCTTCGCAGCATTGCTGTCAATCACATTGGCGCCAGCGCTGGGTGTGATGCTCATTCGCGGGCGGATCTGGTCCGAAGAGAGACATCCCATCAGTCGCCTTCTCCAGCGGCTGTACACGCCGATTCTGTATGTCGCGGTGCGATTTCGCAAGACGGTGATCCTGGTGGCGCTGCTGTTGGTCGTCTCCACCGTGCCCGTTTTCTTGAAACTCGGCTCGGAGTTCATGCCGCCACTCAATGAGGGCTCGATTCTGTATATGCCCACGGCCGTCCCGGGCATGTCCATCACCGAGGGGGCGAAGATTCTTCAGATTCAAGACAGGATCTTGCGACAGTTTCCAGAAGTGATCAGTGTGTTCGGCAAGATCGGGCGTTCGCGCACGGCCACGGACCCCGCTCCCTTGAGCATGGTCGAGACCACCGTGTTGCTCAAGCCTCAGGAAGAGTGGCGCAAAGTACGCCAGGAGCGATGGTACTCGAGTTGGGCGCCAGACTGGTTGAAATCATGGCTCAGAAAGATCTGGCCCGAAGAGCGACCGATGACCTGGAATGAACTGATCGACGAGATGCACCCCAAGCTGAATTTTCCCGGCATGCCGCCGGTCTGGTGGATGCCGGTGCAGACGCGCACCGAGATGCTGGCCACCGGTATTCGCAGCAACCTGGGCATCAAAGTCTTTGGACCTGATCTCAGCACCATTCAACAGATCGCCGTTCAAATCGAGCGCGCGCTTCAGGATGTGCCCGGGACGCGCTCGGTGTTCGCCGAACGAGTCACCGGAGGGTATTTTCTCGATTTCCATATCGATCGTCGCCGGGCCGCTCGCTATGGGCTCACGGTGGGCGACGTTGAAGACATCATTGAGAGCGCCATCGGCGGCAAGAATATTGCGCAGACCGTGGAGGGACGCGAACGATATCCGATCAACGTGCGGTATCTGCGCGAGCTGCGCGATGATGTGACCAAGCTCGGTCGCGTGCTCATCCCTACGCCAACCGGCGCTCAGATTCCACTCTCGCTGGTGGCCGACATTTCCTATACCATGGGCCCTCCATTGATTCGAGATGAGAATGGTCAACTGGTCGGTTACGTGTTCGTGGATGTGACGGCCAAGGATTATCAGGGATATGTCGAGCGGGCGCAGCAACTCATCCGCCAGCGCGTGACATTACCGCCGGGATATACCCTTCAATGGGCCGGGCAGTATCAGTACCTGCTCAGAATGAAAGAGCGGTTGAAATACGTCATCCCCCTGACGCTCGTCATCATCTTCATGCTCCTGTACATGAATTTCAATTCCTGGAAAGAGCCGCTCATCGTCTTCCTGGCCGTACCGTTTTCGCTGGTGGGAGCGATCTGGCTCCTCTACCTCCTCGATTACAATTTGAGCATCGCCGTCTGGGTGGGGATGATTGCACTGGCCGGATTGGATGCTGAGACGGGAGTGATTATGCTCCTCTATCTGGATCTCGCCTATAACCGGTGGCGACGAGAGGGCCGGATGCGAAATTTGGGAGACCTGACCGAAGCGATTCACGAGGGCGCGGTCAAGCGCGTTCGTCCCAAGATGATGACCGTCTGCGCGCTGATTGGCGGACTTCTTCCCATCATGTGGGCGGGGATGTATGAGACGGGGGCCGATGTGATGAAACGCATTGCCGCGCCCATGGTGGGCGGATTGATCACCTCGTTCATCCTGGAGCTGACTGTCTATCCAGCCATCTTTGCCTTATGGAAAAAGGGTGAAATCGAGGGATGGCGAGCCGTGGCCAGGGAATTCATTCCCTTCGCCCGGAAGAAGTGAACGTCCTAATGACCTCACCACGGCTGGTGAAACCCATATGCGAATTCGGCGCTCGCCTCTCAAAAAACTAGAGGGAAAGCGAAACAGGACGGCCGGTGAACACTCCGGAAAAAGAGCTTGACTCTGGAGTCAACTCCAGGGTTTATAATGTGAGTATGGCATTAGAGAGAGCAAGCCCATCCAGGCTCAGGATTGGTCAAGTGGCCGCGCAAAGTGGCGTGAGCGTTGACACGCTTCGCTACTATGAGCGACTGGGGCTCTTGCCCGTGTCGGCGCGGACCGACGGTGGCTATCGGCTCTACGATCCGTGGGTTCTGGATCGGCTCGCCTTCATCAAGCGGGCGCAAAGTTTCGGGTTCACGCTCGATGAGATCAAGCAAATGCTACAACTGGAGACGGCCGAGCCGGAGGCCTGCTCGCGCGTCCTGGAGATGATCGAGCAGAAGCTCGAAGATCTCGATCGACGGTACGAAGAAATCAAACGGCTCCGGCGCGAACTCGCTGCATACAAAATTGAGTGCGAGCGTGCCTTGGCCAGTCATCAGTGCTGCCCGGTAATTGAGGATTTTCTTCACCCTCGGTCGCGCCGCGAAAGGAGTGGCACGAGGGAGAAACGGCGTGGCCGGAAGTGAACGGACGACGCTCACGTCGTCTCAACTCTTTTGAGGAGATCCGACGATGAAAGAGAACATGACATTAGGAGCATCCATCCTGACGGCGATCACGGCGTCACTGTGTTGTATTGGGCCGCTGGCGGCGACACTGCTCGGCATCGGCAGTTTTGGTGCGGCGGCCGCGTTCGAGGCGTGGCGGCCTTATCTGCTGGGAGTGACCGTTGCCCTTCTGGGCGCGGCCTTCTATCTCACCTATCGCAAGCGGGAAGTCGTGTGCGCCGATGGCACGTGCCAGATGAGCAGCGCCCCACGGTGGAATAAAATCATGCTGTGGGTGGCTACGGTAATGGTCATATTGTTTGCCGCTTTTCCGTATTATTCGGGACCGCTGTTGGCGGCGCTGAGCCGAAGTGCCAATCAGTCATCACAAGAGTCGGCGCCAGCCGCCACTCAACAGCAGACCCGAGCGCGCATCGCCATTAGTGGTATGACCTGTGAGGGTTGCGCCGCCAGCGTGAAAGTAGCGTTGGAGGAGCTCGCCGGGGTCACATCGGCGACGGTGAGTTATGAGAAGGGTGAGGCGATCGTCACGTATGATGCGGCGCGGGTGACGACTGAGCAATTGAAGAAAGCGATCAATGGCATCGGATTCAAAGCCGAAGCGGTGAAGATCCTCTCGCCGGAGAAGGCGGAAACGACGGCCTCGGAGGCCAAACTCGCGACGGCGACCATTCGGGTCGAGGGCATGACCTGTGGGGCGTGCGCGACGTCGGTTCGCCTGGCCTTGACCCGACAGGACGGCGTCGCATCGGCCGAAGTCAGTCTGGAGAAGAAACAAGCCGTAGTGACTTACGATCCAACCAAAGTCACCCGTCAACAACTGGTCGAAGCCATCAATGAGACGGGCTTCAAAGCCAAACTGTGAGGTGAAACGATGAAGATCGAGTTGCTCTATTTCGAAGGATGTCCATCATACCAGCGGGCGCTCCAAAACCTGAAAGAGGTTCTGGCCGAAGAAGGGATTGACGCTACTGTTGAGTTGATAGAAATTCGCTCGCCTGAAGAGGCCGAAGCGCGTCGCTTTCTCGGATCGCCGACGATTCAGATTGATGGCGTGGACCTGGAAGGACCTGAGGCGGTGGGCTCTGGTGTAGGCTTTGGGTGTCGCGTCTATGTTCATGATGGTCAGACAGCGGGATGGCCGTCCAAAGAGCAGATTCGCGCCGCGCTCACCGGGCGACAGCTGACGGTGACCTCGACGGCGTCAGAGCACGCCTGCTGCCGTCCGTCGGCGGGAGATTGAATGAACACCCATACGTTCGATCTCATCGTCATTGGCACTGGTGCCGCCGCGTCCACCGTCGCCACGAAGTGTCGCCAGGCGGGTTGGCGCGTGGCCATCATTGATGCGCGACCGTTCGGTGGGACATGCGCGTTGCGCGGGTGCGATCCGAAGAAAGTGCTGGTGGGAGCTGCTGATCTCATCGATGGGCACCGTCGGATGGAAGGACGTGGCCTTGTATCTGAGGGCGCGCGCATCGATTGGGCGACACTCATGCAGTTCAAACGCACGTTCACCGAACCCGTCCCCGAGAGCCGAGAGCGGGCTTTCGCTCGAGCGGGCATTCAGACATTTCATGGATGGGCGCGATGCGTTGATCGAACCAGTGTTCAGGTAGGCGAGGAGACGCTGATCGGGCGATACCTCCTCATCGCCACCGGGGCCAAGCCGGTCACGCTCGATATTCCCGGCGAGGAATATCTCATCACCAGCGACAAATTTCTCGAGCTCCAGGAGCTTCCTCGACGCATCACGTTCATCGGCGGTGGATATATTTCTTTCGAATTCGCGCACGTAGCCGCGCGCGCTGGCGCCGAGGCCCGGATTCTCCATCGGAGTCGGCGCCCGCTCAAAGGCTTCGATCCCGATTTAGTCGATCAACTGGTGCGTGCTACGCAGGATATCGGCATCGATGTTCAATTGAACGCGCAGGTGACGGCGATTGAGCGAGGGACGGGAGAATACATCACTCGTGCATCGGTGGATGGGAGCGAATGCTCCTTCGAAGCCGATATGGTCGTTCATGGTGCCGGGCGCGCGCCGGAGATCGATGAGTTGGAGCTGGACAGAGCGGGCGTCGCGCATGACCGCCGTGGCGTCGTGGTCAACGAATATCTCCAGAGCATCTCCAATCCGGCGGTCTATGCTGCCGGCGATGCCGCGGCCAGCGGCGGGCCACCACTGACGCCCGTCGCCAGCCTGGAAGGGCACGTGGTGGCCAGCAATATGCTCAGCGGGAATCATCGCACGCCGGACTATACGGGCGTGCCGACGGTCGTGTTCACCATTCCGCCGCTGGCGTCGGTCGGACTGCGGGAGGAGGAGGCCGAGAGGCGAGGCCTCAAGTTCAGAGTCCATCATCGGGATACGTCGGGGTGGTATTCGTCGCGGCGGGTGAATGCGAGGACTTCGGGCTTCAAAGTGCTCATCCAGGAAGGGACAGATCGCATTCTGGGCGCGCATCTGTTGGGACCTCACGCTGAAGAAGTCATCAATCTATTTGCTCTGGCCATTCGCGAGGGCCTCACGGCCCGCGACCTCAAACGCATGCCGTACGCTTACCCCACCAGTTGCTCCGACGTGGCCTATATGGTTTGAGTCGAGGGTGATGTCGCTCTACCGAACGCCCCAGGGGAGATGTTGGATAAAGGTGAGATTCTTTCGAGGAAAGTGTGTACCCGCGCCGCCGTGACCTGGGTAATGCGTGCGTTCTCGTCGGCGCTCTTGCGGTCGAGCAGGCCGAGGCCGGTGAATGTCACGCCGTGCAGGATCTCGAAGGCGGGCTTGTCCCGGAATGTGCCACCCTCGCACTTGCGCCGGTGGGTGATTTCCTTCAGCCGTGCAGGTCGTTTGTCATCGCTGACGGCTGTTCCCAGTTTCAATTTCGTTTCTCCGGTTTCTTTGGCATCCACTCGATATTGAGACCGTGTAGATACGGACAGCATCCGCTGCCCGCCGGGTTTGCCACGGCCTGATGCCGGCTCGCTCTCCTGAGGCAGTGAGAAACAGGTCCAGCGTTTGTTCAAAGGTGTCGTCGCGGTGCTCCGCAGCAAAGTTCGGGAACTCTCGTACCCACCGCACCAGATGGGATTGGTGCCTGGGCGGTGTCAGCCGACGTTTCCGCAGAAAATCAGCATAACCACCCAGCTCACGCTCTGGTTCTCGCTCAGCCCCATTCACAATCTACCATCCTGGTTTATACCCAATCTCCATACTCATACCGTGTCAGGGTAGTCGATCGTTTGATGCCGATCAGGGGTTTCCTTGACGCAGAGAAATTCGGCAGTATATTAAAAACTGTGGTCGGTTCCATGAATCGACATCGCGGACAAATGGAGATTGGGTAGAATAAGGAGTTAGGTGGCAGACGAAAGGCTTGGCTGATTCCCCATGCAAATGAAAACAACGTCCTCGCACGGAAAGTTGCTGCAACCGCTCTACGATTTCCTGCGCTTGGAAGCTGCGGGCGGCTTGGTCCTGATGACGGCCGCCGTGCTGGCGTTGATCGTCGCCAACTCGCCTCTCGCGGTCTACTACACAGTGTTGCTTGATCTCCCGCTTGCGATCAATTTCGGCGCCTTTGGAATCGCCAAACCCTTGCTACTATGGATCAATGACGGCCTAATGGCAGTGTTCTTCTTCCTCGTTGGCATGGAACTGAAGCGCGAGGTACTCGATGGCCACCTGTCAAGCCTGCGCCAAGCAAGCCTGCCGGCGTTCGCCGCCGTAGGAGGAATGCTGGTGCCTGCGGCCTTCTACGCGACATTCAACTGGACTGACTCTGTTGCGGTGAAGGGGTGGGCGATACCGACCGCGACCGACATTGCCTTTGCTTTGGGCGTTCTCTCACTTCTTGGAAAACGGGTTCCAACGGCGCTGAAAGCCTTTCTCCTGAGCGTCGCCATCTTCGATGATCTTGGGGCCATCGTCGTGATTGCGTTATTCTACACGGCTGCTCTGTCCTCGCTTTCGCTGGCTGTCGCCGCTGGTCTGATCCTGGCCCTCGCTGCCCTCAATCGCGTAGGAGTGATGAGGCCGGCCCCCTATTTCCTGATCGGCATTCTACTGTGGGTGGCGGTATTGAAGTCGGGCATCCACGCGACGCTGGCGGGCGTTGTGTTAGCGATGTTCATTCCGCTGCGCGGGCCGGACAAGCTCCAGTCACAAACACCCGAGTCGCCGCTGCGACACCTGGAACACACGCTGCATCCATGGGTGGCGTTTGGGGTTCTGCCCATCTTTGCGTTCGCCAACGCCGGTGTCTCGCTCGGGGAACTCTCAATTAGCGACATGTTTCATCCAGTTCCGCTTGGCATCGTAACCGGACTGTTTTTTGGAAAACAGATCGGGGTACTGGCACTATGCTGGATTGCTACGCGCGTTCGAATCGCTTCGCTTCCCGAAGGCGTCAGTTGGCGGCAACTTCACGGTACGGCTCTGCTGTGCGGCATTGGATTCACCATGAGCCTGTTTATCGCATCCCTGGCCTTCGAGCAAGGCAACACGGCCTATCTGGGGCTGGAGCGGCTCGGCATCTTGATCGGCTCACTGGTTTCCGGGTTGTCGGGTTACATTGTGCTTCGCGTTGCTTCGGTCAATGGAGCCGAGGCCGTATAACAAGCCGATGAAGTAGACGGTCGCTTCCGTCACGGCCCTTGAAAAGCGAGGCCCGCGCCGTGCGCGTCTGCGGCTTATCGCCAGGTCGTTAGGCGGATAGCGCCATGGACACAAATGAAGTGATACAACATTTGCTGAACAACATGCTTATGGCAGCTAACCTCCATAGAGTGCCAAGTCCAGCATGGCTAGTTGAGAGCGGTCTGCACCGGCCTCTGCCTATCATCGAGCTACTGCACGACTCCGTGTATTATCCAGCGTCAGGTACGGACAGCGACCCGATCACGCACATTGGACACTACTTCTGGAGCTTCATTTATGCGGACTACGGCTATACGCCTGAGGCTGTTACACAAACTCTAAGTGCGGAGAGGTTCGGCGACCACAAATTGCTCGGACGCAGGACAGTAACAGAGGAGGAGCTGCCGTTGAACCAATGGAACTCGGAGACCGATGGGGGGTTGGCTTATGGGCTACCTATCGAAAACAGTGCACCACCATTCTTTAGGAGGGGTCAGTGTCCGTTTGCAGAATGGGCGCTGTTAGAACGACACTGTATTCCGGACAAGTCTCAAGAGTGGATAAGCTTATTGTACATAGGAGCAGACGGGGTCACCCTGCTGGAAAAGCTCTATGTTGAGAACGGCATCACGCCTGCCTGCATTTGTGTGATCCAAGCTCCGCCGGCACGGGGAGGCTTTCACTGGACAGATTTTGAAGACGAACATAAATATTTTGCACAACTGCTGCAGCGCAATCCAGCAGGCCTACTGCGCTTCTCACCTTACGGTGGCAGTGGCAACCCTGAGCGGTACAAGAAACCTTGCTGGACAGCACTACGATAGGTGTCTTGCCTGGCCACTAGAGAGAAGGCAAGGTGAACCCCCTGGAGGCGCACTGAGCTTATGGGAGCGAACCGCCTGACAAGCGCTTGCCCCTGACGCCACTTCGCTGCGCTTCTCGGCGCTGCGGATGGACATTCGCTTGTTGTGGCCACGTTATGCGCGCCCCCGAACAAGCCAATGAAGGGTATCTTCCTTCGGGGAAGCAAGCTTTCCCTCTGAATCAGCCCTCATCCGCAGCGCCGTTATGTCACCATGTACCCATTTCGGGTGACGTTTGGCATGAGGCCAGCCAATGTATTTTGAGATCATTGGTGAAATTGAAAACAGCGAACTATCGCCGTGGGTAAATCCATAGGGGACCTCGAGCACCTCCACCAGCCGTATGGTCCCGGGCGTTGGAGAAAGCTCGAAGGGATTGCCACAGTGCGTCTCCTTGATGGTAGGACTAAGAGGGCTGAAGTCCATGGGTACGGGGCGCATGGCATCGGGAAGAGGAAGATGAAAATAAAATTTCGTCCACCGTTTTGTTCTCACCCATGATCCGCCCACTCAGGTAGCGTTGGAACTGCACCAGCGCTCGATGGGGAAAGCCGCTCTCAAACCAGGATGCATAGTGCTGCACGGTGAGGGGAAACTCCACCAATGGTAATCTGACTCGGCCTCCTTTCCACTCCCCTTATGTTACCATCGTTCCCTCATACTCCCACTGCCTTGAGTATCCGGTTGTTCAGGCGCCGCAGGACCAGATGAGGTCACTGCAAAAGTCGCGTTTTCCCGATCGAAGAACGTGATTGATCCCTTTTGTTGTTTGATGAGCATGCCAGCCAGTGTGGTCTTGCCCACCTGTCCGGCTCCCACCATGCCCACAGTCGATGGAACTCTCGAACCCGCTCGATCATGCGGGTACATGATACCTTGAACATTCAGCGCTCATAACCGAAATTTCAAGGTTGCTCGATTGGACTCGGTGATGAGAGCCAACCAGATGAGGAGTACATTGCCAGTGGCAAACTCATCTCTCCCTCCTTCATTGGCCGGACTCGGTGATGAGAACCAGCCAGATGGAGGATACAGAGAGAGTCTCTCGCGTGGGGCCAAATGAGACTGTGCTCACCATCCACCTCCTTCGCCTGCTGCTGTTGGGTGGTGTCCTCATAGGGTTGGCCGCGAGTCACCTGACTCCTGGTTGGGCTCAGGCAGCGCGCGTCTTCATTCCTCCGGCGTTGATCATGGTCCTCTATGGCGTGATGGTGCGCATCCCCCTCGATGAAGGAGGCAGAGGCATTTGACTCTTTCCGCGCCGGATTCTCTTTGAAGAAAAATCGAGTGTGGAGTATATTTTGCTTGGAATCCCGGTCATGGTTGAGGGGAAAAAGTGAAAAGCACGACGACGAGTTCCCGCCGAGTCATTGCGTGGTCTATCGCCCGATGGAGAGGACGACGAGTTTTTCGCGGGAAAGAGAGTTCGTCTGTGATCCGGGCTACATGGGAACACAGCAGCAGCGGCCGAATCGAACGCGGCTCTTTGAGAAATCCGGGAGCGCAGGGAATATGAGACGTGAGGAACTGCTGAGGGAAAAACGGGATGAGATCTTACGCATTGCAACCAGACACGGAGCGCGAAACGTGCGCGTATTCGGGTCTGTAGCTCGGGGAGAGGCCGACGAGGAGAGCGATATCGACCTCCTTGTCCAGTTCGAGCCGGGTCGCAGCTTGCTCGATCATGCCGCATTATGGTTGGAATTACGAGAACTCCTGGGCTGCAGGGTGGATGTGGTCAGTGAGCGAGGGCTCAAACCGCGCATCAAGGAACGAGTGCTGAGAGAAGCGATTCCGCTATGAGAGATCCCTCAGAGCGACTCCAAGATATTCTGGAGGCTATCGAGCGTATCGAGCGCTACGCCGTGAAGGGGCGTGATGCCTTTGAAGAGGACGAACTCCTGCAAGTCTGGATCGTGCATCACCTCCAGATCATTGGTGAAGCAGCGGCGGGGCTCGGGCGAGATTTCCACAAGGCTCATCCTGTTGTACCGTGGCCGGAGATAGTTGCGATGCGGAACATCCTCGTTCATGAATACTTCGGTGTGGATTTGGAGGAGATCTGGCGCGTCGTTGAACGTGACCTGCCTGAAATCAAGGAGTCCATCAGGAAGTTGCTTCAGAACCTGGGTCATCAGGGATGAGAACCTCGCGGGCACAATCGCGCCGGTAGATCACCGAGTGCAGCGGCCGAAAAGATCCATCGAACCAAACAGTCGCCTTGACTTCTCCGGTGAGTGAGGGCATGGTGTAGGGTTTGTGGAGAGAACGGCTGCTTCGCTCAGTGCATGGGATCGCGCTCAACCGCTGCTGCTGTTGGGTGGTGTCCTCGTAGGGTTGGCCGCGAGTCACCTGACTCCTGGTTGGGCTCAGGCAGCGCGCGTCTTCATTCCTCCGGCGTTGATCATGGTCCTCTATGGCGTGATGGTGCGCATCCCCCTTGATGAGATTCGGGCGGCTCTCAGCAAAATCAAGCCCATGGCTCTGGCTCTGGCCATCAACTTCATCTTCAATCCGGCGCTGGCTTGGGCGTTGGGCGCGCTCTTTTTGCGCCACCATCCGGAACTATGGGTCGGATTGGTCATGTACCTGGTGACGCCGTGCACCGATTGGTACTTGATCTTCACGCATCTGGCTCGCGGCGATACGGCGCTGGGAGTTGCTCTCTTACCCTGGAACCTGATTCTGCAAATCACACTTCTGCCCGTATACTTGCTGATGCTGACTGGCCGATTGATTCCCATTGACATGAGGGCATTGGGTGAAAGCGTCGCACTCTACTTTTTGTTGCCGCTCCTGCTGGCTCTCTTGACGCGTCCCTGGTTGATTCGCTGGAAGGGGCGGGCATTTTTTGAACGGATTCTTCAGAATCGGCTCAATCTCTGGCAGCTCGGCGCGTTGGTCACGGTCATCGTGTTGATGTTTGGTTCACAGGGGGCGGTGATCGCAGCGCGGCTGCCAGCGTTGGCGCGGTTGATCGTGCCGCTTCTGCTGTTTTTCGCCATCGTCGGCGGAGTGGCCTGGAGAATAGGGCGGGTGGCGAGATGCTCGTATGGGGAGCGGGCGCTTCTCATCTGCACGGCGGCGGCTCGCAACTCGCCGGTGGCTCTGGCCTTGGCTATCGGAGCGTTCCCCGAGCATCCGATGATCGCCACCGTCATCGTGATCGGTCCGATGATCGAGTTGCCCGTTCTGATCATCATGTCCCGGTGGGTGCTCTTCGAGCGAGCGCGAGGAGCTGCGTCGGGAAGGTGACGAGTGCGAGGGAGAATATTCCCCGGAGGGCTCAACATCGGCTGGCGCACCGGGCCGAACCGGACATCTTGCTCGGGGGCGAGCGGCTCCGTATCATTGATCCTCTCATGGTCAGGGGAGCGCAAAACATCGGGATCGCCGAGAAGAACGCGCATCTGTGGGCTCTTCCAACGCTCTCCGTTCCCGCGGGCGAATTCGATCTCGTGCGCACGCTGGAAAGTGGTCAGTGCTTTCGCTGGTGGCGATGGGCTCGGGACGCTTATTGGGGCATCGTGGGCTCGTCGGTATTGGTCATTCGCCAGAGCCGGAATGACCTTCGCGTCTCCGTCTGCGGGGGAGCGCCGCCGGCCGATATCGCCACATTCATCAATCGCTATTTCGACCTCTCGCGCGATTACCGGGCCATCCTCCGCCATCTGCGGCGCGATGAGGTGTTCGCTCGCCTGGCCCCGCGACGGGCTGGCTTGCACATCCTGCGGCAAGACCCTTTCGAGGTCATCATCTCATTCATCATCTCGGCGAATAATCACATTCCGCGCATACGCTCGATCATCGAGCGCATATGCCGAGTCTATGGCGCGCCGATCGATACGCCATTTGGTCGAGCCTATAGCTTCCCTTCGCCGGAGAGTCTGGCCGAAGCGCGATTGTCGGACCTGCGCGTGAAATGTGGCCTCGGCTATCGTGATGTGTACGTGAAGCGAACGGCCCGCGCCATCGCCGATCACCTCGCGCTCGCCGAGTGGGCGACGTGGCCGACGCCCGTTCTTCGCCGACGACTCCTGCAACTGGATGGCGTTGGTGAGAAGGTCGCCGATTGCATTCTCCTGTTTGGGTTTCATCGGTTAGAGGCGTTTCCCATAGATACCTGGATTCGCCGGGCGATGAAAGAGCTCTACTTTGCCGATCGGTCGCCGTCGCTCGGTCAGATACGCGCCTTGGCTATCGAGCGCTTCGGCCCTTATGCCGGAGTCGCTCAGCAATATTTGTTCGCCACATATCGAACGACCGACGAGAGGAATGGAAAACGATCGCCTTCCGAATGACGCCGCCTCTCCGCCGACGCATTTGCCGCGGGGATCGATCACACGCCTGCGCCGGGCACTGCTGCAGTGGTATGCCGAGACGAAGCGCGATCTCCCCTGGCGGCGAACGGACGATCCGTATCACATCCTGGTCGTCGAGTACATGTCCCAGCAAACGCAAGTGGATCGCGTGCTCCAGTATTACGATCAGTTCGTGCGTCGCTTTCCCAACGTTCGCGCGCTCGCCCGCGCGTCTCCCGAGCGCGTCCTCAAGGCGTGGGAAGGTATGGGGTATTATGCGCGGGCGCGCCACCTGCAGGCGGCGGCGCGTCAGATCGTGCGCCAATTCGATGGGCGCATTCCCGATGATCCCGATCTGCTGATGACATTGCCCGGTTGCGGTCCCTACACGGCCGCCGCCATCGCCAGTATCGCTTTCAATAAGCCCGTGCCCGTGCTCGATGGAAACGTCATCCGCGTCCTCTGCCGACTCTGGGCGGTGAGAGAGAATCCGCGGCAACAGGCGGTCCGACGGCGCCTCCGGACGTTGGCCGAGCAGCTCGTTCCTCAGCGGAATGCGCGCCAATTCAATCAAGCGTTGATGGAACTCGGCGCCCTCATCTGCACGCCGCGATCGCCGCGGTGTGAGGAGTGTTGCTGGAATTTCGCGTGCCAGGCGCGAAAGCTCTCATCACCTGCGCAATTCCCCGTGAGAGCGCCGAGGCGAACGCCGCCTCATTATCAGATCGCCGTGGGCATCGTGTGGAAAGATGGTCGCCTTCTCATCGGTCGGCGTCCCACCGGAGGATTATTGGGTGGGATGTGGGAGTTCCCCGGCGGCAAGCGTCAGTCGGGTGAGAGCTTCCGGCGCTGTTGTGCCCGCGAGATCGAGGAGGAAACCGGCGTCCGAGTGCGCGTCGGTCGCCAGGTGATGACCATTCGTCATGCTTATTCGCATTTTCGCATTACCATGCACGTCTTCGAGTGCCAGTACCTCGACGGTGAACCTCGACCGCTGGGTTGTGATCGAGTGAAGTGGGTTTCGCCACGCGCTCTCCATCGCTACCCCTTTCCGGCGGCCAACAGAAAGCTCATCGAAAAATTACAGCGGGAATGGCGATGATCTCGCCCGAGATGTGAGTGCGGTGGCCCGTTACCCAGGAGAGGATACCCTCCATCCTCGGCGGGAGTGCGCATTCTCTTCGGAATCCGTGCCGGACTCCACGAACGTGAGGGTTGTCGCGGTGAACGGCCTTCCATCCCTCTCGTTGAGCGTATCGTGTGCTCCTTTCATCCACTTCAAAAATGGCCTATCATATAACGATGGTGACCGAGCGCAGATGGGGACGTTCTATTGAGAATACGGCCATCAAAAGCTGGTCGACATTTCCCGGCTCTCAGAGATTGCGCCGATGTTCTCCCGATTTCTGGTCGAGCCACATGGCATTGAGCGAGTCGTCCTCTCGAGCTCGGTGACCAGGTGAGAGGAGATGATGATCCTCTGTGGATCGCCGTGTTCATGCCTCGGAAAGAACAATTCAGCGGATGCCTGATCGGCCAATGCCTGGGCGATGCTCTGGGCTTCCCGGTGGAGGGCTATCCGCCAACGATGTGCGAGCAGTATGTCAACGACGTTCTCCGAACCGGACGCATCGGCGAGCGCGGTCGTGGTCCATTCCCCTTCGGTCAGTATACGGACGATTCGCAACTGGCGCGGGAGCTCATGCGTAGCTATCTGGCCTGCGAGCGATTCGATCCTGACGATTACGCCCATCGTATCGCCATGTTGTTCGCCGAAGGTCGTATTGTCGGTCATGGGCGAACGACGGCCAAAGCCGCGTGGCGCCTGGTACAAGGCGCACCATGGGAAGAAGCGGGCATTCCGCCACCGGCGGCAGGCAATGGGAGCGCCATGCGAGCCGGTCCCATCGGATTAATCTTTTACGATGATCCTGAAGGCCTCATCCGGGCCGCTCATGATCAGGGGCGCATCACGCATCGGGATGCTCGATGTTCGGCCGGGGCCGTCGCCATTGCCGGGGCCGTCGCCTTGGCCCTGCAACCGGGTTCCATTGACCCCTCCGCGTTTCTCCATCAGCTCGGTCAATGGGTCGAACGCATCGACGTCTCGGTGGCCACTTACCTGCGCCGCCTGATCGATTGGGTGCCGTTCGATCCTCGCCGCGCGGTGAAATTCATCGCTCGAGCGGGCTTGGCGCCCGAGGCCTGGAGTGAAGATCGTGGCATCACGCCCTTTGTGACGAGCAGCGTGTTGTGGAGCCTTTACGCCTTCTTGCGGACGTCCGAGGACTATTGGGAGACCATCTGCACGGCCATCGCCGTCGGCGGGGACGTGGACACGACGGCGGCTATGGCCGGAGCTATCAGCGGAGCCCGTCTGGGATTGGATGCCATCCCCATCGATTGGGCCCATCTGTTGAGCGATCAAGGAACCTGGGGATTCGCCGAGCTTGTCGAGTTGGCTCATCGATGCTATGAATTGAAGATGCGTCGGCGATCGCGCTCTTCATAGCCGATCGTGAAGAGTGCCCGGATGGATAACGGAGGGAGCGTCGGCAGCTCGGTTTTCTCACCACCAACGTCAATGGCAGAGAGGAAAGAAAAAATCGTGCTCTCCTGGAGTGGCGGCAAAGATAGCGTCATGGCGCTTTATGAGCTGTTGAAGGCCGGGAGCTATGAGATCGTCGCCCTGTTGACCACTGTCACGGAAACTGTCGATCGGATCAGCATGCATGGTGTTCGCCGATCCTTGCTTCGGCGGCAGGCCGAGGCGCTCGGGTTTCCGTTGCATATCGTCTCTATCCCGCCGCGAGCGAATAACGCTATCTATGAAGCGCGAATGGAAGAAAGACTCCGCCACTATCAACGGCAGGGAATTCGCCAGGTGGCCTTCGGCGATATCTTTCTGGAGGATATCCGAACATATCGAGAGGAGCATTTGGCCAGAGTGGGCTTGCAGGCCGTATTTCCTTTGTGGAAGCGTGAGACGCATCAACTGGCCAGGGCCTTCATTGAGTCAGGGTTTCGCGCCGTCGTGACCTGCGTCGATCCCAACGCCCTCGACCCCTCATTCCTCGGTCGACTGATCGACGATGCGTTCCTCCGCGCGCTCCCATCGAACGTCGATCCCTGCGGCGAGAATGGAGAGTTTCATTCTTTCGTTTTCGATGGTCCAATCTTTCGTGAGCCGATCGCCTTCTCTCTGGGCGGGAAAGTCGAGCGCGATGGATTCTGGTTTTGCGACCTTTTGCCGGGAGATGGGAGGGGCGCGCTCGGGCGGCGATCGGATTCGGCTTGTTGATGAATTGATGAGCGACCCGCCCGCGATCGTTGACACTCCGAGAAGGAGTCGGCGATGAATAGTGGCAGAGGGCTCACCCTCATATGGAATGACAGAGGAACGGGCACTTATGCCATAAATGTGCTCACCGGCGCTTTGGAGGCCGCTTTGAGCGGATGCGATGTTGAGATTCGGTTTGTGAGCAAACCGGCGGCCATCGTCTCGGCCATCCGCGCGGCCCTCAAGCGTGATCGTCGTGTTCTCGTGGGGTGGTCGTTTTATTCGCCCGAATTCCGTACGTGCTCGACCGAACTCGAGTGGATCAAGCGCCACATCGCCGATCCTCGCGTTCTCCATCTCGCAGGAGGCGCGCATGCCACGGCCGAGCCCGAACAGACATTGCGAGCGGGATTCGATCTGGTCGCCCTCGGCGAAGGCGAGAAGACGCTCATCGAGTTCGTCCATCGCCTCCTCGATGGCGATGATGATCGGCGTCTGCGAGGCCTCGCCTCGCTCGATCGTGGTCGTTATGTGTCCCATGGTCCCGGCGCGCGCATCGGGTTGGATGAATTCCCACCCTTCGCCATCGCCCATCGGAGGTTCAATCCCATTGAGATCACCCGGGGATGCATATACGCCTGCCGATTTTGTCAAACGCCGTTCATGTTCAAAGCCCGATTTCGCCATCGCTCGGTGGAGAACATTTGTCATTATGTGCGAGTGATGAAAGAGCACGGGCTCACCGACGTGCGATTCATCTCGCCCACGGCTCTCTCCTACGGTTCGACCGATGAGTCGGTGAATCTGGACAAGGTTGAAGAATTACTCGCTTCGGTACGCCGCGTTCTGGGACGTGAGGGGCGCATCTTTTTCGGCACGTTTCCATCGGAAGTGCGCCCTGAACATGTGACGCGCGAAGCGTTGATGGTGCTGAAAAAATATGTGGCCAACGATAATCTGGTCATTGGCGGACAAACGGGATCGTCGCGCCTGCTCGATCTCAGCCGGCGGGGGCATACCGTCGAAGACATCATGACGGCTGTTGACATCTCGCTGGAAGTGGGATTCCTCCCCAACGTTGACTTCATTTTCGGATTACCGGGCGAGACGCCGGGGGACGTAGAAGCGTCGCTCAAACTCGCCGAGCGGCTCGCCGACATGGGCGCGCGCATTCACGGTCACACCTTCATGCCCCTTCCGGGAACGCCGTTTCAGAACGCCCCGCCCGGTACCATACATCCAGAAACGCAACGTCGCCTCGATCGATTGGCCACGAGCAGAAAGTTATATGGTCAATGGAGGCGGCAGATGGCCATTGCCCGGGATCTCGCCGAGATGCGCGCGGCGTCCAACAGCCGGCGTCGCTCGGCGAGATGATCGAGCGCTCCACGCCCGAAGAGCGGAAGCATTCCATCGAAGCGCGTCGATGAGCCTGCTCAACGAGGCGGCGATCGCCTCCCGAATAATTTCTTCAGTCCCTTCTCCAGGAATTGCTTGGCCGTGCCGGTGATGAGACGGCGTTGAATGTCCGTCTTGGGCGCATCATACGGACCCCAGACGCGAAAATCCAGAGCGAGATAACCATCCTCCCGCTCGCGAAAGGCGGTGAGAATATGCCGCGGGATCGCCGTCAACATCTCCTTTTTCAGCGCCAACGTCATCTGATGATTGAGCGTTCGCCTGGCGAGCGAAACCGTGCCCTGCCCCGTCATCCGCATTTCCGGTGACGTGAGCCGAACTACGGGCGTGCGCATCACAGTGTTGGCCAGCGAGAACTCGACCACACATTCATCGAAAGCGATGTGGCGAAGCCGAGGTACTTGAAACAGAGTGGCCAGTATCCGTTGCAGGGGCATCTCGGCCAATTTGCCGTTAACGATCTTGATGCGTCCTTCGCCTTTCATCGTCGGAAGTCCGCCAGTTCCTCTGAGCGTCGTTGTGGCCTGCAATCGCCCATTGATGACCGGCCTGGCATGGGCGTGCTCGAGGAGCACATCTACGCGAGCATTCGCAACTTGCAGATTCATCGCGTAGGCGAACCGCGGCTGAAGGATGAGGGTCACATCGCCCGAGAGGCGTCCGCCGGCCAGCGCACCGGTCACGGGATCGAAGATCACGTTCTCGCTGGATATGCTGAGCGGAGCCGCCGCTTTCTGGACGAGGAGCGCATCGCGTACATTGATCGATTCCGCTTTCACCCGCCCGTGACCCTTCAGGCTTCCCTCGGCCATATCCAGCGAGGCCGTCAGATCGATTCCCTCCACTCGCGCTAACGGTCGACGACCGCTGAAGAAGATGACGTCTCCATCGCTCGCCGATATGTTGGAGAGCGTGATGTCCAGAGTCATATCCGCCGGTGCGGGCTCGTACGCCACGGCGCGCGCCAGCGAAGCCCGCCGGGCCATTCGATTTCTGAACTTCTCATAGTTCCAGACATTCTTCGGTCCTTGGATGAGCCGGAGCGTGGGTCGCTTGACGATCAGTTGATCGATCTCGATCCGCCTTGACAGGAGCGGCCAGAGGCGATGGCGAAGCACGACTTCCTCGGCAGTGAAGAAATTGCCCGCGAACCCGCGAGGATTGGCAATGGTCAATCCATGAAGCGTGACGCCGCTGAGGAGAGCCACGTCGAGCTCATCGATGGTGACGTCCGTGCCCACAGCTTCGCGCACGCGCTCGAGGACGCGTTCCTTGAACGCGGGCGTCTGGACATAGCTATTGAGGTACAGCGCGCCACCGCCCAGCAGGGCGCCGAAGAGGAGGATGATGACAAAGAGTATCTTGATGCGTTTCATGCGTTCCGCCTCCGAGGACCGATTGGTGTTCTGGCTTCTCGCTCAATGGGTCCACAGCGATAGTACTCTGCCGCGGTCGGGGCGTCAAGCGAGGTTGTTTGTCGAGCTTCTGACGTCGCTTGCCATCCTCTGGAACGAGGATGATCGAAACGCTCGATGGCGCGGACGAATGCCTCTCGCCTTTCGGTGAGAGTTTCCGATCGCTCGTAGCTGTCAGCCCGACTTTGCGCTATCATTTGGCATTGCCAATCCATCGGTGATCGGGCGAATGAGCTATTCGGACGACAGACGGGATGACTGATCCTGTCGACGAATGCGCGAGGTGAGAAAAGATGACATTCATTGTGCTCTCGTGGGTGTTCTTCGTCGTCGGCTGGGCCGTGTACATTCGGCGGTTCCGGCGGGAGATTTATCGGAGTTACCCGATGGCGACCTTCTTCTTTTTGCTCTTGGCCCTGGCTTTGGCCGTCTATCAGGTCATCAGCGCGGGAGGCTTCTGGGGTTGGGTGACATTAGGCATCGAGGGAGCGATCATCGCCGTCTTCGCCTGGTACATGTTCGTCTATTCGTTCACGCCCAGGAAACGCGTGGCCCTGCGGGAGGGCGATATGATGCCAGACATCAGGCTTCCCACATCCGATGGAACGACGTTTTCACCGCGAGATATGATAGGCCGTCGCGCCGTTCTTTATGACTTTTATCGCGGTGACTGGTGAAAATTCTGCGTCGTCGAGCTCGGGCAGCTCCAGGCACAGATGAGCGAGTTTCAAAAGCGTGGGGTAGACCTCGTTGCCGTGAGCGTCGATCCGCCAGAGGTGTCGGCCCGATTGAAACGAAAGTTGAAAGCGGACGCCGTCACCTTTGTGTCCGATCGCGCGTTGCAGCTCATCGACGCCCTCAATTTGAGGCATGAAGGGGCGATGCCGCGTATGTTTCGACATGAGCGAGGCCGCGACACGGCGTTGCCCACGCTGGTGTTGGTGGATCGACAGGGGATCATCCGTTGGGTGTATCGTCCGGAGAATTATCGGCTCCGCGCTCAGCCCGAGAAGATCCTGGCCGAGATTGATCGAATGAACGCATCGGCGAGCGTGAATCCCGATCAGTGATGCTCCTCTTCTTGCGCGCCGATTGGCGGGACCGATCGCCGCGTGGAGAGGGAGAGCGCCTGCCGGATCGCCCTCCTTAATCCGGGGGCCCGGTGGGCCGAGAGGGTGACTCATTGGCGGTGACGTGGCGTCGAGTGAACCTCCTTGACCCTCGGTCGGATCACAGCGTATAGTCTCTGTCTGTTGAGCCATGGAGGAATTGCGCCGGCTGCTCACATATCTCAAACCGTATGTTGGCTCTTTCGTCCTCGCGCTCTTTTTGATGGCCTTGGTCGCGCTGTCGGAGGGGGCGATCCGAGCCATGTTGGTGCCGATCACCGATCGGCTCTCGGTGGCCGGTCGGGCGGTCGAAGAGCTCCCGCGGGCATCGAACCTCATCGACTTCAACCGCTACCTCCCCTCGGATATCGAACGGGCGATGATCGTCATCGCGCTGCTGCTCATCGGGCTCACGGTGATCAAAGGCATTGCCGAATTCGGTTCCAATTACCTCATGGCTCGCATCGGTCAGCGCGCCGTTTTCGATCTGCGTTCGGCGTTGTACGATCACATCATTCGACAATCGGCTCGGTTCTTCTCGCGCCATCACACCAATCTCCTGACCTCGCATCTGGTCAATGATGTAGAGAAAATCGATCAAGCTGTCTCGCGCACGCTCACCGATGCATTACGCGAGTCGTTCACTCTGATCGTCTTCCTGTTCGCTGTATTCAAGCTCAACTGGAAACTCGCCTCCTACGCGCTCATTCTCGGTCCGTTTGTCTATACGACGACGATCTACTTCAGTCGGCGGCTTCGTCGAACGTGGACGCAGGTGCAGGAGGGATATCAAGACGTCCTCAATCTGGCGCAGGAGACGATCTCGGGCAATCGCGTGGTGAAGGCATTTGGTATGGAGCGCTTCGAGTCGGGCCGGTTTCGCCGAGCGGCGCGGCAGTTGATGGGGTCACAACTGCGCTCGGCTCGATTCGCTGCCCTTTCGCCGCCGGTGATCGAGTTGATGGGCATGGTGGGCGCTGCCGGATTCATCCTTTACGCTCAGCGCATCATCGCCGCTCAGCAAATGACGCTGGGCGAGTTCCTGGGATTCTTATTCTTCCTGTTCAGCATCTACGATCCGGTGCGAAAACTGAGTCGGATTCACAATGCCATGCAACATGCCTTGGCCGCCGCCCATCGCGTCTTCGCCCTCATGGATCAGCATACGGAAATTGTGGATAAGCCCGACGCCGTCCCCCTGGAGACGTTCCGGGACAAGATCGAGTTCCGGCACGTCTCGTTTCGCTATCCCGATGCCTCCGATTACGTGCTCCGCGATGTGAGCTTTGAGGTGAGAGCGGGCGAAATCGTGGCCATCGTCGGTTCGAGCGGGGTGGGGAAAACGACGTTGACCAATCTCTTGCTTCGCTTCTATGAGGTCACCGATGGAGCTATTCTCATCGACGGTCGGGATATTCGCGACGTTCGATTGAAATCACTGCAGGATCAGATGGCTTTGGTCACTCAGGACATCATTTTGTTCAATGATACGGTGCGCAATAACATCGCTTATGGTCGCGCCGATGTGAGCGAGCCGGAGTTGATCGCAGCGGCGCAGGCGGCGCTCGCCCATGAATTCATCATGGACCTTCCCGATGGCTACGATACATTCATCGGCGAGCGGGGGATTCGACTTTCCGGTGGGCAACGTCAGCGATTGGCCATCGCTCGAGCGCTGCTCAAGAATGCCCCTATTCTCATTCTCGACGAAGCGACTTCGGCTCTGGATACCGAGTCCGAGTTGTACGTCCAGCGGGCGTTGGCCAATTTGATGAAAGATCGAACGACGATCGTCATCGCTCACCGGCTCTCCACAGTGCGCAAGGCCGACCGTATCATCGTGCTGGAAGAGGGACGCGTGGCTGAGATGGGCACGCACGAAGAATTGATGCAGCGGGGCGGTATCTATCAGCGACTGTACGAACTGCAGTTCGCCGATGAAGAGACCGAGGCGATCGTACCGGGACATTAACCTGGGCGCCTGGCGGTCTTCCGCCATCAATGGAGCATCATGGTGATGGTGACCGGCTGGCGGCCCGATTGAAGAGCGATGATCAAAAGCATGACCGGTTTCGGCCGGGGAATCTACCAGAGCGAAGACGTCGTCATCCGAGCGACGATCTCAACGGTCAATCATCGATTCATCGATATTCAGCTTCGGATGCCCGAGGAGCTGATCGGTCTGGAACTTCGCGTGCGCGGGCTGATCCAGAAATTCTGCAAGCGCGGGCGCATCAATGTGACCATCCTGATCGAGCAGATGCGAGAGATTCCCTATCGATTGAATCGCCCGATGATTCGCGGCTACCTGGCGGCGCTGGAGATGATGAGGAAGGAGTTTTCCATCGGCGGCGAGATCGACATCAATACGCTGGCGGCGCTTCCCGGCGTCATCCAACCGGCTACTGATCTCGGCGATCTCGAAGAGACATTGGCCGCCGGACTGGAAGCGGCTCTCGGGCAGGCTCTGGAATCCGTCGTTCACATGCGTGCCGTTGAGGGCCGCGAGATGGCCAAGGAGATGCGAGAGCGACTGGCCACCATCGAACGGCATCTGGAAGTCATCGAACGCCATGCTCATGGCGTGCTGGAACTGGCCCGCGAGCGGTTGCAAAGGCGCCTGCAGGAGTTGGCCGCCGATGTTAACATCGATGAGACCCGGTTCGCTCAAGAAGTCGTTATGCTCGCTCAGCGCGGCGATATCAGCGAGGAGATCAGCCGGTTGAAGAGTCATATCGAACAATATCGATCGCTGTTGGAGAGCGAAGAACCCGTCGGTCGCAAACTGGAGTTCTTGCTTCAGGAAATGAATCGCGAGGCGACCACCATTCAGTCGAAATCTTCGGGCTTGCCCGTGTCCCAGGCGGCGATCGAGATTCGCAGCGAGATCGAAAAACTGCGGGAACAGGTCCAGAATGTCGAATAGGAAGCACTTTCTCATCGTCATCTCTTCACCTTCAGGAGCCGGCAAGACGACGTTGGTCTCGGCGCTGCTGAGCCGCGTCCCGCAGACCCGACTCTCGGTATCGTACACGACGCGCCCGCCGCGGCCACATGAGATCGACGGCAAAGATTACCGGTTCATCAGCCAGGATGAATTCGAACGGATGCGCCAGCGTGGCGAGTTTCTGGAGTGGGCAGAGGTTCACGGGCATCTCTATGGAACCTCGCGGCGGATGATCGAAGAGATTCTGACCGCCGAGTGCGACGCCGTTCTCGATATCGATGTCCAGGGGGCCGCTCAAGTCAGAAAGCAATTTCCCGATGCGGTCACCATTTTCATTCTCCCCCCCTCGTTTGCCGAGCTCAAACGGCGATTATCTTCTCGAGGAACGGAGACGCCGGAATCGCTGGAACGCCGTTTGCACGTCGCTCGCCAGGAAGTCTTGCGCTATACTGAATTCCAATACTTGGTGGTCAACGATCAATTGGATGCCGCGATCGCGGCCGTGGAAGCCATCGTGCGAGCCGAGCGCCAGAAGCGCCAGCGGCGCGAAGACGAGGCGCGGGCGATTCTTCGAACATTTGATGAGCAACCGGCGGCCGGAAGGAAGTGATGTCCTCCTCCGGGCGCGAACTATGGGTGCGGCGAGGTCCGAGCGACGATGAACATCATCCTGGGAGTCACCGGCTGTATCGGCGCTTATAAGGCGGCCGAAGTGTTGCGTCAGCTTCAGGAGCAGGGGGCGACCGTGCGCGTCGTGATGACGCCGAGCGCGCGCCAGTTCATCGCTCCACTCACTTTCGAGGCCCTCTCCGGACAGCCGGTGTTGACGGACCTCTTCCAACCGGGATTGAACACGCGGATCAAACATATCGAGATGGCCCGCTGGGCGGATCTCCTGCTGGTCGCTCCGGCCACGGCTCACATCATCGCCAAATTCGCTCATGGGCTGGCCGATGATCCGTTGACCACCGTGTACATCTCGGCCACCTGCCCGACGGTCATCGCCCCGGCCATGAATGTGGAGATGTGGCGACACGCGGCCACGCAAGAGAATATCGCCGTCCTCCGCGCACGCGGCGTGGAGGTCATCGAGCCGGAGAGCGGCTTTCTGGCCTGCGGGGAAGTCGGCCCAGGACGATTGGCCGAGCCGGCCCGAATCGTCGCGCGAGTCATGGCCATCCTCCAACGCGCTCCATCCCAGCGTCGGGATCTCGCCGGAGAACATGTCCTGGTCACCGCCGGTCCTACCTGCGAAGATATCGATCCCGTTCGATTCATCACCAATCGCTCTTCGGGCAAGATGGGCTATGCGTTGGCCGAGGCCGCCTTGGCCCGTGGCGCCGACGTGACGCTCATCAGCGGGCCGACCCATCTGACTCCTCCCCGAGAGGCGCGATTCATCCCCGTGTGGTCCACCGAGGAGATGTACGAGGCGGTGATGCGCCATTTGAATGAGGCAACTATCATCGTCAAGGCGGCGGCAGTGGCCGATTTCCGGCCTCGGGAGAGGCCGTCGAACAAGATCAAAAAATCGGCCGAGCCTCTGCACATCGAACTGGAGCCGACGCCAGATATTCTCGCCGAGGTGGGGCGGCGAAAGGGCCATCGACTGGTCGTCGGCTTCGCGGCAGAGACGGACCATCCCATCGAGCATGGCCGCGAGAAACTCGCGCAGAAGAATCTCGATGTGATCGTCGTCAATGACGTCACGGCCGAGGGAGCGGGCTTCGACGTGGACACCAATCGGGGGACGCTCCTCGATCGGCACGGTGGTCTCATCGAACTTCCCCTGATGTCTAAACGCGAGATGGCCGAGCGCATTTTTGATCACCTGGTGGAGACCTTCTTGAAGCCGAAGCGCGCCGGGTCAGATGAAGAGTGAGCGATGATGAGGGACGATCGTCATTGGCGTCAAGCCTGGTTGGAGCTGATCGATGAGATCACCCGATACGTGAAATACCTCCGGGAGATGGGCATCGAAGAATATGAGGTGACGATGCCGATGGGCGCCGATCGGCTACCACCTCCGCCTCTGGCGAGCGCGGCGCGTCTCGCCGAATCCGGATCCTCGGATGAGGTCAGGACTGCGGCGCTGTCCGAGCCGCGCTCCGGAGAACCCATCGCTGTGAAGGGAGAATCACCCATGGCGCAGAAAAAGAAACGCGTTATCAGTCAAACCCAGGCGTCGCTGTTTGGTGATCTCGCGCCCGCCGAGTCCCCGGGCGAATCTTCGTTGCCCGCCGATGAAACGCTGGAAGATATTCGTGCGGACATCGGCGAGTGCACGCGATGTAAATTGCACGAGCACCGGACGCATATCGTCTTTGGCGAAGGGAATCCCCACGCCGATCTCATGTTCGTTGGTGAAGGGCCGGGCGCCGATGAAGATGCCACCGGTCGCCCATTTGTCGGTCGTGCTGGACAGCTTCTCGATCGTATGATCGAGGCTATCGGCATGAAGCGCGAGCAGGTGTACATCGCCAATATCGTCAAGTGCCGTCCTCCGGGCAATCGCGAACCGGAGCCCGATGAAGTGGCCACCTGCGAACCGTTCCTCTATCGTCAGATCAACGTCATCAAACCCAGGCTGGTGGTGGCGCTGGGCGGTGTGGCCACAAAGACGTTGCTCCGCACCAAAGCGCCGATCTCCAAACTTCGGGGGCGATTCTTCGATTTTCGCGGCACGAAATTACTGCCTACTTTCCACCCAGCATTTCTCCTCCGCTCGCCGAACAAGAAGCGCGATGCCTGGGAAGATCTGAAAAAAGTCCGCGATTTCCTGCAGGGGAAGATCGTGGAGTGACGGCGATAGGAAAGGCGTTGCCATGACCGCCGCCAGTTCGCCCGTCTGAGTGGATCGAGGTGGCCATGGGATTCATCTCGCCAACCTCGCTCTGGCCTCTTCCCGCACGAAAGGATGCTCGTCTTTGAGCGCCCGCTCGATGTGGGCGTGGGCTCGTCGACCGGCGAGTTCTCCGAGCGCCCACACGGCATGACCGCGAATGATAGGGTCGGGATCGGTTTCGATCAACCGTTGGAGCAGAGGGATGGCCGGCTCATACCTCTGATTGGCAGCGACGATAGCCGCATTGCGCAGCAGACCACGACGTTTGGCGCGTCGTAAGGCTGTATGTCGAAAACGGTGGCGGAACGCCTCGTCAGACTCTATGGATAAAACCTCATTGAGGGCGAGCGTCTTACCCACGCCCGATTGAGGATGAAATTCTCTCCAGGTCGTCTTGGGAAGTTGTCGATTGTGCGGACATACGTGTTGGCAAACGTCACAACCGAACAGCCAGTCGCCGATGAGAGGGCGGAGCGCGCGGTCGATGATGCCGCGATTCTCGATCGTCAGATAGGAGATGCATCGTCGGGCATCCACCACGTACTGTTCGGTGATCGCGCCCGTCGGACAATCATCGATGCAGTCGAGCGCGCGAAGACAGGTGCGCGCGTCTTCTTGGTCAGGCGTCAGGTCGACATCGAGGAGAATCTCGGCGAGGAATACCCAGGAACCGAAGCGATCGGTGATGAGGCAGGAATTGAACCCGATCCGGCCGAGACCGGCGCGCCGCGCCACAGCGCGTTCCAGGAGAGGAACGGCGTCGACAAAACAGCGCGCCTGCACCTTTCGTCCAATCCACTCTTCGATCCTGGCTACCAGCGTCCAGAGTCGAGGAGGAATCACCTCATGATAATCGCGTCCCCACGCATAACGGGCGATGCGCCCTTCGCCAGGACCAACCTCGTCGAATTCGCCACTATAGTAGTTCACGGCCAGCGAAATGATCGATCGTGCTCCAGGCACCAGCTCATTTGGCCGCGCGCGCAACGTTGGCCGTCGTTGCAAGTACGCCATATCGGCGGACCTGCCTGCGCGAAGCCAGTCGAGATAGCGCTCTTCTTCTTCGACGAGCGGCTCGATGCGCATCACACCGACGAGATCGAATCCCAACCGATGGGCTTCCTCTTTGACGCGCGCTGTGAGTTGCTTCATCGCCGCTAGTGATAAACTTTACCAGTCTCCGAAAGAGCGGGCAATGGGGTCCTCATGTCTCAGTGGGAGGAATGGGCCACCACCGACTTTCGTCGGGCGCCTCCGAGCCGTGAGCTGATGGTCGTTATGAGCGCCAGAGAGTCGGCGCATTGAGCTTTCCCCGTCGAACTCGTTATAATTCGAAACCGCGCATCCTTGAACATTATGGAGGGACGATGAACATCGCCTTTGTATTCCCCGGTCAAGGCTCACAAGCGGTGGGCATGGGGAAGGATCTCTATGACGCGTACCCTGTGGCTCGAGAGGTCTTCGAACAGGCCAACGAGGCTCTGGGATTTGATATCACCCGGTTGTGCTTCGAAGGTCCAGAACAAGAGCTCATGCTCACCACCAATACTCAGCCGGCTATGCTGTTGGTCAGCTATGCGGCTTACTGCGCTTTGGGGCATACGCCGGCAGTGGCGGCCGGACACAGCCTGGGCGAATATTCGGCTCTGGTGGCCGCCGGCAGTGTGCCGTTCGCCGATGCCCTCAAGCTCGTTCGTGCGCGCGGACAGTTCATGCAGGAAGCCGTTCCCGTCGGAGAAGGAGCGATGGCGGCCATAATGGGGGCGAGTTTGGAGGAAGTGACGCGATACCTCGATGAGCGCGCGCCGGGCGGCGACCGCGTCCTGGAGATCGCCAATTATAACAGTCCGCAGCAAATCGTCATCTCGGGACATCGAGACGCTGTGGAACGGGCTGTGCGGGAGATGCGAGCGGCCCGCGCCGTGATGTTGCCCGTGAGCGCGCCCTTCCATTGTCGGTTGATGAAACCGGCCGAACAGCGATTGGCGCCGGAGATCGAGAAGATCGCATTCGCCGACCTGCGGTTTCCCATTTACACCAACGTGGATGCCTGCCGCATCACGTCGGGCGAGCAGGCCAAGCGGGCGCTCCAGCGCCAGGTGAGTCGGCCCGTTCGCTGGACGGACATCATCCAGAAGATGTTGCGCGATGACGGAATCACGCACTTCGTTGAAATCGGGCCGGGGAAAGTCCTCTCGGGATTGATCAGACGGATTGCCAGGGCAGAAGGTGTCCCGGTGGTCCTCCTCAACGTCGAAGATCGTCAGAGTCTGGAGAAAACCCGAACGGCGATTCAGGCGGCGGCATCGAGCGCCTGATTCCGGGCGCCGGTCGTCATCGAGTCGTCTCTCGACGAGGCGTCGGCCATCAGATGCGCGCCGCAGAGGTACGGAGGGGTCATATGTACAGTATGCGATCCATCCCCTTGAAACGCGTGGGCGTCATCATCAAGCCGAAACTGAAACAAGCTCAGGAGGTTCTCCACCAACTGGCTCGATGGCTCGCCGATCACGACATCGAGTTCGTGGCCGAGCCTCCGGTGAAGGAAATCGCTCCCCGTTGTCAAGCTCAGATTGTGCCGCGCGATGCAATCTCGCGGCAGGTCGATGTGATCATCGTCTTCGGTGGGGACGGGACGATGATCGCCACGGCGCGCAGTTTGAACGATTTCCCCGTGCCCGTTCTGGGCGTCAACTTCGGTGGGTTAGGTTATCTGACCGAATTCACGCTCGAGGAGCTATTCCCGGCGCTGGAGCAAATGCTCTGCGGCGCCATCGGCGTGGAACGACGAATGATGCTCGATGCGATGGTCTGGCGGCGAGGCCAACCGGTTGCCGCACAGACGGTGCTCAATGATGCCGTGGTCAATAAGAGCGCGTTGGCTCGCATCATCGAGATCGAATGCTTGGTCAACGATCAGTACGTGACGTCTTTCCGCGCCGACGGTATCATCGTGGCCACGCCGACGGGCTCGACGGCCTATTCGCTTTCGGCGGGAGGGCCCATCGTCTATCCCACGATGGAGGCTCTCCTCATCACACCCATCTGTCCTCACATGCTGACCAATCGACCTCTGGTCATTCCCCCTACTTCGACGGTGAAACTCATTCTGCGCACCGCTCGCGAAGAGGTCACCCTCACCCTGGATGGGCAGACCGGCGTCGACCTCCAGAGCGATGACGAGGTCACCGTTCGTCGCAGCGAGCGGTATCTGGAACTCATTCGTCCTCTCCATAAAAACTACTTCCAGGTGCTCCGCGACAAACTCCACTGGGGGAGGTAGCGCTTTCCGATGATGGCGATGCCATAGGCCACGAAGGCTCATTCCGTATTCGCCGCTGGTCGATGGTGAAGCATACAGTGCGCACACATCGATTGACGGTCCATAGAGAGAACGTCGTTTGACCGACTGCCGGTCTCGTTGATGGTTTCCCGCCGTCTCCTCGCTCGTCTGGTGCGTGAGATCCTCGATATGGAAAAGCCCAAAATGAAATCGGGCCGGCCAGAAGACCGCTCACTGCAGCTTCCGCCGATACTCCCACACCTGCCGGGGAGTGAGCGATTCACTTCTGGCCTTGGCCGCGTCTTCCGGAGAGAGAGAGACGAAGTCTGCAGGCCGATGTTTATCGTTGCCCCAGGCGGTGAGAATATAATTGATGATGGCCGCCACCTGTTCATCCCTCAGGTGAGCCGTCGGCGGCATCTGACCATCGAAGGAGCGATCGCCGACTTTGATCTCTCCCTCTAACCCGTGAAGGACGACCAGCAGTGCGTAGCGCCGGTCTTTGAACAGTATCTCGTTTCCGGCCAGCGGGGGAGCCAGTCGGCCCATTCCTTCTCCTTGAGCTCGATGACAAGCGGCACAGGACTGGCGATACAGTTCGGCCGCGTCGATTGTCCCGTCCCGGGATTCTGACGAGCGAGGCGAGGAGTCAGCTTCAGAGGGGGGATGGGGCCCCAGGTAGGTCGCCAGGTAGTTCAACAACGTTTCGCGCTCCTCGGGCTCGATCTCCATGCCATATTCTTCCATCTCACTGATCGTCTCGGCCCACATCTCCCGACTGATGCCCGCCGAATCAGTGACATATTCAAGACCATGACACGTCTGGCACTTGGTCATCACCAGTTCGACTCCTGGTCCTTTGGGCAGAGGCGACTGGGTTAATGCCAGAACGATGAGCACGACCGTCGCGGTAATGAACACATAGGCGAAGATCTTACGCACGATCCGACCTCCCCAGTGATGATCTCTGACGAATCACTGTTATCGAACCAGAGGACGCATCCATCTCTTCATCACCTCACCGTGATCCTGACCTTATCCACGCCATACCACTCGTAACCGGAAGGATTCCAGTGAATGCTGCCATCGAGCGGCTGACTCCGGCCGAGGGCATCGACGGCGCGCGCCCAGATCTCATGTTGACCGGGACCCATGGGCACGGTGATCGTCCAGAGGTACCAGGCATAGCGACTGGCAGGCACCTGCAGGTGCGCGCGCTGCCAGGTCTCCCCCCGGTCGGTGGAGACATACACCGCCTCGATCCCCACCATCCCGTCATTCCAGGCGACGCCACTGATGGCGACCGGGCCGGCGGCGACGCTGTCATCCTCCAGTGGCGACCAGATGATGCTCTTGACGCGCTGGCGCCAATTGGGCGCACTGTTGTCAAACGTTCGCTTCAGTCTGGTACCGGGCTTGACGGGGCGGATATATGTCCGATAGCGAGGGATCTGGTTGTGATTGAACGTCTCATGGGCCTCCAATCGCAGACGGTGAAGCCACTTGATATTCATGGTGCCGTAGTAACCGGGGATGATGAGTCGCACCGGTCCACCGTGAACGGCCGGAATGGGCTCACCATTCATTTCCAGGGCGAGAATAGCCTTGTCTATGACATCGTGGAGGGGAACGCTGTGCTCGAAATCGGGCGCCGTGGGGACGAGCGGCGCGTCCTTGCCCTCGGCCGTGAGGAATCGGGCGCCGGGATGAGTGGTGACGCCGGCTCGCTCGAAGACCGTTTTGAGGAGTACGCCGCGCCAGCGCACGTTGCCCATCCCACCTTTTTTCCACTGCGTGCCGCGCGTCTTCACCGTCTGGGCATAATAGCTCCGACCATTGCCCGAACACTGCAGGACCATTTCGACTTCCGTTTGCTCCATCCGGGTCAGCTCGGTGGCGCTGATGATCCGAGGCGCTTTGACTAACCCGATGATCTCAATTGTCCAGCCATCGAGCGGGAGAGGGTCGAGGGTGAGCGAGCCAGGGAGAAACTGATTATTGCGCACAAACAGAATCTCCTTCGGCGTCACTCGATGCTGACGCAACAGTTCGATGGGCGTTTCCAGGACGCCCGTTTTGCTGTTATGGACGATGAGTCGCCGATCCTTACCGGCGATGAGGCGTGAAGGATCGATCGGCTCTTGAGCCTGCGCGGCATAGAGGTTGGCGGGCGAAACGCCCCAGCCGATGGCCGCCGTCCCCGCTAATTGGACGAATGTGCGCCGGTCAAGCGACGCCGCTGGGAGAGCAGAAATTGAAGGAGTCCGGCGATCTCGGTCGGAGGAGCGAGGGTATTTGGTTGGCATTCTGTCATCCTCCCCGATTGTGAATTCATGAAGCTCGGTCGATGAAGCCGTCCATCAAGCGGCGATGCGCTCAACGTCGCGCTTCACTCGCCTCGCTCGTCATACGTCCGTGCCGACCTCAGATGATATTGAAGCGGTGATGATGGCCTCTTGTCGACCGCGTGTCAAGGGCGACGGAGAAGGAATGCGCGCCGATGGCATTTCCGCGGGAGCGTGAATCCCACGGTTGCATTGTGTCAAGCGCGAGGGAGAAAGCATACGCACCGACTGCCGGCGTGAAGACGCTCGAACGTGCTGCATCCGGTCTTCATCGAGGATCGACGAGTTTCATTTTCACGCCCGGCGTCCTGTTCAGAGGAATCGTCGATTGTCCAGCTTCACCAATTGAGAAGGCGACGGAGCGTTCTCATGTGACTCCGACTGACGTCCACCTGATGACCACAACTCAACGTCAATCGCGCCGTGTTATTGTCGAACGCGGTGATTTCTCGGATGTGATTGATGTTGACAATACTCTGACGGTGCACGCGAATGAAGACGTCCGGGTCGAGTCGATCTTCCAGTTGCGCCATGGTTGTGTATTTGGTCCAGAACTCACCCTCGGCCGTGGTCACATACACCAGGCCTCGATCGATGCGCAAAGAGGTGATTTCATCAATGGGGAGGATGCGGATGCGGCGGTGAGCGCGGACCGGCAGGCGTTGCAGATACTGTTCGGGTCGGCCAATGGCCGTCTGCAAGAATTCGGCCAATCGGGCGCTGGCCCACTCGCGCGCCGTCAGCTTCTCTCGCACCTTGGCGATGGCCTGCTCCAGGCGCTGACGGCGAATGGGCTTCAACAGGTAATCGACGGCATTGACTTCGAAAGCCTCGACCGCGTACCGATCATAGGCGGTGACGAAAATGACCAGCGGCAGCCGGTCCAGATCGAGCATGCGGAGCACGCCGAAGCCATCCAGATCGGGCATCTGCACATCGAGCAGAAGCAAGTCGGGCCGGTGCGTTTCGATCTTCAGCACGGCCTCCGAACCGCTCTCAGCTTCGGCGACGATCTGGATATCGGCGAATTCCCTGAGTAGCCGACGCAACCGCTTTCGCGCCAGCTCCTCGTCATCGATGATGAGCGTGCGGATGATAGACATCGCTTTCATTATTCCAGATCCCAACGCCCCGGGCAACGAGCAGCAGAACCCAGAGGCGAGGACGTCGAGGGCTCTCTCGGAAGGAGGATCTCCATGCCCGAGGTGAATCGCTGATAGTGAGAGAACTCCCTGATGATGCGAAGCCGGTAGCTGAACAGGCCCAGCATCTTGGCCTGGATGGCGAGTTGGCTGCGCTCGGGGAAGACGACCTGACGATCGATTTGCTCTTGCCACAACTCAAAGCTGAACTCTCTGCTGCTCGTGATCAACCACCGGCGGACGGTGCCAATGCTCCGCATCGACACCCGCATGATGTAGAAAGACGCCTCATCAATCCAGGCCGTGCCGGCCATCTTGAGCATCGCTTTTTCGACGAAGGAGCGAGGCGTGGCTTCGGGATTGGGCGTGAGAGCGACTTTGATGGTGGGGCGCCCATTGAGCTGCTCTCGCCCGATGACGGTCATACCATAGAGTTCCAATACGCGACTGAGAGGTGGCGATTTCGCTTCTTCTCCGCTTCGTGCCTCGGCTGAAGCGTGCCGGTGTTGCTCTCGCTGTCGCAGGTCCCGCTCGATCTGCTTTCGTCGTTGCTCCGCCGTGGTCTGCTTCCCATCCTTGGCGAGCAGGTTGGCGCTGGGAGGACCGTATGGATTGGGGAAAATCTGAAAGATTTTGACGCGTCGGCTTTTCACCGGGCCACCCGCCCGCAGGACCTCACGGATGCGCGTCTCTCGGAAGGTATAATTCTCTCTCAGGGCTTCTTGATGTCTGGCTCTGGCCAGCACGCGCTCGCGCAAGGTCGCCGCTGTCGGCAGCGGCCGGTCTTGCCCAGCGCTGGGATTCACGCCGACATATCCCACAAAAAGGAGAGCGAGGATGATCGGCGATCTGCATCTGTGCACGGTTTTGTTCACCTCCCTGAGTGCGGCCATATACTTCACAGCACACAATACGCGACGTCTCCCACCGCGAGCTCTCTCTGGCACGGGAGCCATAGAAAATCTTCGTTAATGGGTTGCTGGTTCAACCCCAACCGGAATGGCAAACGATACCGTCGTGCCCTGTCCGGGCAGGCTGTCAATGTGTAGTGCCGCTTCTTCTCCATACAGGCGAACCAGGCGATCGTTCACATTGGCCAGTCCAACGCCGCGCGAGAGAATGTGAGAGAGCTCCGAACGCGAGATGCCCACGCCGGTATCGGCCACCGAGATGCGCAGATATCCTGCCGTCACCGTCGCCGAGAAGGTGATATCGCCACCGCCGGGAGCCGGTTCGATGCCATGTTTGACGGCGTTTTCGATGAGCGGTTGAATGGTGAGGGCGGGAATCTGGACCGCTTGTGCTGTCGGAGCGATCTCCGTCCGGAATCGTAGCTTGTCGCCCAAGCGCATTTTTTCCACCTTCACATACGTTTTCACCAGATCGAGTTCCTGCTCCAGCGTGACGAAGGCACGATTGGTTTTGAAGGCGTGACGGAAGAGATCGGCCAGGTCGATGATGAGTTCCTCGGCGGCGGCTGGATCTTCCCCGATGAGCGCGGCGACCGAATTGAGGGCATTGAAGAAAAAGTGCGGATCGATTTGCGCCCGGAGCGCGCGGAGTTCGGCTTCGGCGGCCAGCTTCCGCAGTTCCTGTTCAGCGATGGCCTGCCGGCGCCGTGCTTCATGAAGACGCAGATTCTCCAAAGTGCGTTCAATTTGTGCGGCGGCCGTCCGGAGAACGCTCAACTCCTCGCTCAAATAATCTTGTCCATAAGCCCGTGGCCCGACCAGAATGACGCCCATTGGCGCCTCCAGCGATCCAATAGTCAACGCGAGTTCGATGCGCCGTCGGTCCAATTCCGCGTACAGAGCGTCATCGCTGATAGCCCGCTTGAGCAGCACCTGAGAGCGCCGTTCGCTGAGCGCCTCGGAGAGTCGAACGGCGAGGGCGTCCGAGGGAGGCAAGAAATGAGCAGTCTGAGTGGCGAATGCCTCTTTCAGTGTCTCGGAAACGGTGTTCATCAGTGATTCTTCATCGGTCACCGCGCGCAGCCGATCGTTGAACCAATCGAGCAACTGGGAATAATCGCGACGCTTGAAGAGATGCCGATCGACCAACCGATAGATGCGATCGCGCAGTGGTGGATAGAAGGCCAGAACGCCGAGCCAGAGTCCGGTGAACAAGATCAACTGAAGCGTTCGGTCAGGAACCAGAATGAGAGTCGCGCTCAGGGGCGCTTCCACCAGTTCGGCGTAAGCCAGCGTGATGAGGAAAATGGCGAGTAACGCCGCCCCGCGCTTCAAGACGATGTCCATGAACGTCGCTTTGTAGAACCGATAGGCGATGATCAATCCGGCGGGAATCGGCGAGAGCGCCCATATCAAAGAGAATCCCGACCACGTCCCGATGCTCTCGCCGCCCGGTGGGCGCGCGGTGTCTCCCCCTACAGCGTGGAGGACGATCATCATCATGTTCGCTCCATTCCACAAGAACGCTGCCAAAGATACGAGAAGGGAAGCGAGCATCCCCTTCCGTCGCCGACGTACCCGAGTGAGATCGCGTCCCACCAGGAAGCTCAAGACGGCGAATATGAACGTGCCGATGAGAAAACCGAAGAGAGCCACCAATTGCTCGACTTCGACGACGTCTGCGTTCTTGCGTAGCTCATCGCTTCGCAGTCGCGCCGCTGCCGCCAAGGCCAGGCGCGAGTGAGGAGCTAACTGTCGAGCGCGCCGCCAATTGGCTTGCGCTCGAGCGCGATCACCCATCTTGCTGTAGGTGTCGCCCAGAATGAGGTGGATCTCGGCTCGCTGCTCTTCGCTCCCGGGATGTTGTTCCAACAGACGAAGGATTTCGGCGAAGTCTTCCACTGCCAGGCGATCGCGACCGAGAAAGGACGGGGTATAAAAACAGGAATATCCCCGCAGTTCACGGACCTCGATGGAGTCTGGAGCGAGTGTGACGGCGCGATCCAGTTCGGCGAAGGCTCGTTGACCCAGGGTGGCGGCTTGTTCCGGCGGTGCGAGATTATAACCGATCTTCAAGCCGAGTAACGATCCGTGATAGGCCAAAGCGATGGCGTTATCCGGGTCGCGAGCCAGAATCTGTTCGAAGATTTTTTCCGCCTCGAACTGGGCTGCCGCTTCGCGCTCCACGGCCAACCAGTAGTAGGCGCGCCCCAAATCCAGTTGTCGCGCCAGATTGTCCGGATCGGCGGCCAGTTGCGCCTTCAAGTGGTCGATGTATTCTAACTGCATCTGCCGGTACCGCTGCATCACGGACCACGGGGTCTCATTCCGATAGACATCTTGTGCGAGCGACGGAGTGCTCGCCATGAACACGATCATCATGCTGAGAAGGTGCCGCATCGGTGACATGACACGATACCTCGTTTTTGTCTCTCGTGAATTCGCCGAGCGGGTCTCCCCGACGATTTGCCTGCCGACGGCCACTCCGGAAGATGTCGACGATCCCGCTCGGAGGAGCCACTTCCCGCTCGGCTATTTGTAGAAGGCGATGTCATCAAGATACAGCTCGAACGCTTCATGAGGCGCGCCGCTAGTGAAGAATGCGATGCTCTTCACCTGCCGCGCATTCCATTCCACTCGCCTTCCGAACCCTTGTTGCCGGAGTTCGGAGAAAGGGATGCGCACCAGCCTCCACTCGTTTCCGGCGGTGAACGAAGCGAAGAAGGCGTCATAATCCTTGACGGCAGCGATGTGCACGAGCATCCGGTATGTTTTGCCATCGCCTCGAACGTAGAATTGGATGCCTCGGTAAGCGCTCACGTCGACCGTCGATTGAGGATCTCGGCTGAGTGACAGCGCGGCGCCGGCAAAAGGTCCCCAGGTGAATCGAGTCGTCACCCGTCCGCTGATCTTGAGGGCGTGTCGCGATCCATGGGCGCCGGCAGGAACGATGTCGATCTGTGCGTGGGATGAGCCTCCGGCCACGCGATCATCGACGGCTGTCCATCGACCGCCCCAGCGGCTGATCGTGTCCCCGTCTTCGAAGTCCTCGACTAAGGGGCCCGAGGGTGGCGCCGTAGGGCTCGCTTCGGCGACCGCATGTTCGGCGAACAATCGCTGGCGGTCGATCACCCGGCCACCTCGGATGACTTTCCAGATCCTCTCCGTCGCCGAGATGTCCTTGAGCGGATCGCCATCGAGGATCACGATGTCGGCCAGTTTCCCCGGCTCGATCGTGCCCAGGCGATCGCCGGCGCCGAGGTAATCGGCCGCTTGTCGCGTGGCGGCGATGATGGTTTCCAGCGGGGTGAGTCCGGCTTCGACGAGCAGAGCGAGTTCCCGGTGCAGGGCCGGACCGTGAAACGTCCCCGGATTTCCGGCGTCCGTTCCCGTCACGATTTTCACGCCCGCCGCTCGCGCGCGGCGCACGTTCATCTTGGCCGCCTGCAATCGATGTTCGAGCTGAATGACCGCGCGCGGGTGCTCTCTCAGCCTTCGAAGCATGGGGGATGACGATGCGGTCAGACCGGTCAAAATGGTCGGCAGGACGCAGGCGCGCACCAAGGGATCATCGGCCGGGCGAAGCCCTTTGGCCAGATTCAGGAGCGCTTCGAAGACGGCGAGCGTCGGCGAGTAGAATACGCCTCGCTCGGCCATGAGCGCGATGGTCTCATCGTCGAGATCTTCTTGATCGGCATGTTCAATCCCATCAGCCCCGGCCAGCACAGCTTCCCGCACGTCCTGGCCGGTCCCGCAGTGTACCGAGACGCGCAACCCGGTCTTATGGGCTTCATCGATGATGGCGGCCAGGAGCGACCGATCGAGCTTGGGGAGCGGTCGTTCGGGCGTTCCCCCATCGTAAATGGCTTTAATGCCGTCAACCCCATCGGCGGCCAGCGCGCGGACGCCGGCGCGAGCCTGCTCCTCGGTCTTCACTTGAAAAACGGCGGCATCCACGACGAAGTCCGGCGCGCCGGCGAAAATCGTGCTCACCGGATGGCCACCCGGTGCCGTGAAAACCTTACCGACAGCGAAAAGGCGCGGGGCGAGGAGATCGCCGGCCCATTCTCGGGCCCGGAGATCGAGGATGCGCTCTTCCATATCCCCCAGACTCTTGATCGTCGTCACGCCAGAGAAGAGATAAGCCTTCAGATCATGGAGTTCGCGCGCGGGCGTATATTCCTCGGGCGAGGTGGCGGCTCCGGCGCTGCCGCCGAGGTGGACGTGCACGTCGATCAATCCGGGCAGGATGGTTTTACCCCTGGCAGCGATGGCTCGGGCACCGTCGGGAATGGTCGCTTCGCGCTCGCCGAGGACGGCTTTGATCTTCTCCCCTTCGATGATCACCACGGCATTGTCTATTGGCGCGCGCCCCGTCCCATCGATCACCCGGCCACCTCGAATGACCAGAACCGGCGAGCGCTCGGCCGAGATCTCTCCACCTCTCCATAGAGCGGCGAGGGCGAACACCAGAATGACGGTCGTCGCCAACGCTTTCTTGCTCCAGGGGAGGGGCTCAGCCGGTTCCCAGCGGAAGAGTTGAGTGGCAATGATGAGAGCCACGCCGAAGGTGAGACCCAGAACGATCAGATTCCCAAGATTCGCTGACAACCCGACGCCATCGACGATGATCCGTCGGAGCCCATCGACCAGGTAGGTTGATGGCAGCCAGCGAGATATCTTTTGCATCAATGGGGGGAGCATCTCCAACGGAATCGCTGCGCCGCCGAGAAACATCAATGGGAAGAATAGAAGATTGGCCATCACCGGCGCCACTTTGGTATTCTCGGCCACGCTGGCGATGATCAACCCCAGCGCGAGGAAGGCGAGCACACCGACACTCAGCATCACCAGCAATGCCCAGAGACTCCCGGCGATCTTCAATCGGTACACTGTCTTGGCCAGCATGAGCTGAATGATCAATGACGAAAGCGCGGTCAGAAAGTTGGTGGCTACTTCGCTGCTCAGGATGAGCCAGGGATGAATGGGTGCTAAGCGGTATCGTCGCAGGATGTTTCGTTCCCGGGCGGTGACCAGGCCGATATTCAATCCGAAGAACCCAACGGCCATGGTGCTGATGCAAAGCAGACCAGCGGTCATGATCCCCGTCGATCGCGGTCCGCCGCGGCCGAAGATGCTGAGAAACACGAAAAGAAAGAAAAGCGGGAAGAGATAGTTCCAGAAGAGCGCCTGCCGATCGCGCAGGGTGAGCTTCAGGTGTATGGTGGTCAAGGTCAGCCAGGCGTTCATCGATCAATACTCCTTCCAGTGAGTTCGATGAAGACATCCTCCAACGTGGGGCGCATGACATGCAGATCGAGTAACTCGTGATTCCCGGACTCCAACCACTTGATGAGCTCCACCACGGTGCGTGGAACATCAACTGTCCACACCGTGTATCCTTCCTCGTTCCGGGCGACCTTCTGGACGAAGGGAATTCGACGCAGAGCGTTCACCTCGATGGGAGTCGCCGTCCGGAACGCGATCCGCGATTGACCGCGCGAGCGCGCGACCAACCGACGCGGCGTATCCAGAGCGATGATCCTCCCGCGATCGATGATGGCCACTCGATCGCACAATTTTTCGGCCTCTTCGATGTAGTGAGTGGTGAGGATGATCGTCTTGCCCCCGGCGCGCATCCGTTCGATGACTCCATGGAGTTCGCGCCGCGCCTGCGGGTCGAGGCCAGCCGTCGGCTCGTCGAGGATGATGACGTCCGGATCGTTCACCAGTGCCAGCGCCACGGCCAGCCGCTGCTGCTGACCACCCGAGAGGGTATCGAATACGCTCTCGGCTTTCTCCTGGAGCGCGACGAGCTGGAGGAGTTCTCCCACCGGGATTCGACGCGGATAGAAACTGGCAAACAGCTTTAGCGCTTCGCGCACCTTGATCTTGTCCGGCAGGGCTGTCGATTGGAGCGCCACGCCGATACGTCGCTTCACCTGATCGGCCTGAGTGATGGGATCATAGCCCCCCACGCGCACCTGGCCGCCATCGGGGCGGCGCATGCCCTCGATGATCTCTACCGTCGTCGTCTTTCCCGCCCCATTGGGTCCGAGCAGACCGAAAATCTCGCCCCGACGAACATGGAAGCTGATGCCGCGCACGGCCTCCACGTCTCCATAGCGCTTCCAGAGATCCTGCACGAGGACGGCAGGTGGACCCTCTTCAATGCTCGACATGGACGTTTCCATCATCTCTATGGTGCTCATCGATTCATCGCTCGATGAAACGCTCATATGCCACTCTTGCCTTCGAATGCATCCACTCTGAATCTTACGCGGGCCAGCGGCCGTATCTCAACCTCTTTCTGGTGAGCGGTCGGAATGACCTCGCGATCGGTCGGAAAAGCGACCCGACGGGTATCCGGGCGCGTCGCCGAAAGCGGATACGAGAGGGCATCACCTCTCTTCAGCGGATCGGCGATGTCCTCATCGTCATCGACCTCCCCGGTCGGCCACCATCCCGCTTCGAGGACTCTTTGACATCGCTCCCGAGTCGATTATAATTAGTGCTTATAGGCCAGTAAATTGAATTTATTGATCGGGAGGTTGGGAGGGACGATGGATTTCGAGTTGAGCGAAGAGCAGTGGCACATCAAGCGCCTGGTCCGTGAGTTTGCCGAGAGTGAGATTCGCCCGCACATCATGGAGTGGGATGAAGCACAGCATTTTCCCCGGGAGCTTCTCCTCAAGCTCGGGGAGTTGGGATTGCTGGGCGTCATTTTCTCGGAAGAATATGGGGGCGCGGGGATGGGACCGGTCGAGTTTGCTCTGGTGATCGAAGAATTGGCGCGGGTGGACCCGTCGGTGGCACTCTCGGTCGCGGCCCATGTGGGATTGTGTGCCAAGCACATTGATCTGGCGGGCAATGAGGGGCAGAAGCGGAAGTATCTCATGCCGCTGGCCAGAGGGGAGAAGCTCGGTGCCTGGGGACTCACCGAATCAACGAGCGGGAGCGATGCCGCTCACATGAGCACTACGGCGGTCAAGCGGGATGGCCAATGGGTGCTCAATGGATCGAAGAACTTCACCACTCACGGCAGTTATGCCGACATCTATGTCATCCTGGCTAGCACGGACAAGGCGCGGGGAGCTAAGGGCGTCTCGGCGTTCATCGTCGAACGGGGAACGCCGGGATTGACGCCCGGGCGGAAGGAGAACAAACTCGGCATGCGGGCCAGCGATACGGCGTCGGTCATTATGGAAGATTGCCGCCTGCCGGAGGAGAATCTGCTGGGCGAATTGAACCGAGGGTTCATCGATGCTCTGCAGGTTCTCGATGGGGGACGTATCACGATCGGCGCGTTGGCCGTGGGATTGGCTCAGGGCGCGTTGGAGGTTGCGGCGCGATATGCCAGAGAGCGCGTCGCCTTCGGCAAGCCCATTGCCGAGTTTCAAGCTATTCAATGGAAGCTGGCCGACATGGCCACTCAGGTTGAAGCGGCGCGGCTTCTCACCTTACGGGCCGCTCATCTGGCCGGCGAAGGGAAGCCGGTGAAGAAGGCGGCGTCCATGGCCAAGCTATTCGCTTCGGAGATGGCCGTGCGCGTGGCCGAGGAAGCCATTCAGATTCACGGCGGATATGGATATGTCAAGGATTATCCGCCGGAGAAGTACTGGCGGGATGCCAAATTGCTGACCATCGGAGAAGGGACGAGCGAAATCCAGCGCTTGATCATTGCTCGCGAGCTGCTCAAAGAGGTGGAGGGATATTAGGACTCATCTTCCGGCGCGCATGGGCTGGCACATGGCATTCGCTGCCTTGTGTTCCTCCCGTTCGTCGGAGATCGCCGAGGGACGCGTCCCATCGCGGAAGATGAAAAGGCGGCATCCGGAGTTGTACTCTGCAGGGCGCGGAGTGATGGCGATGAGTAATCCATTCGCCCGGGAGCGTCATCACGTCGATTCCGCTTACCGGTCGCATTGGGAGGTGTTTTGACTTCGGCGCCAGAAAATCTCTGGCGCGATATCTCGCCCTCGGTAATCCGCAAACGGGTCGGTCGCGTGTGTCCCGAAATGAGTGCCGCCATCTTCGAAACGATCACCATCATTCCAGTTCCTTGACTGTTCCCCGTTTACCAATTAAGTTTTTGACTTTGCTCGTATGGGTCGAGATATCACAGCGATTATTGAAGGCGTGCTCTCCCGCGATACATTGGCCATCGCCCGCGCCATCTCCCTGGTCGAGAATCGGGACGAGGACGCGCCGAAACTCCTCAAAGCGCTTTTCCCGCATACGGGGAAGGCGTTGATCATTGGCGTCACCGGATCGCCGGGCGTGGGCAAGAGTACGCTGGTCGATCGACTGGCTCTCCATTATCGAGGGGAGGGTGAGTTGATAGGGATCATAGCCGTCGACCCTTCCAGTCCGTTTTCGGGAGGGGCGATCCTGGGCGACCGCATTCGCATGCAGGCGTTGGGCACTGATCCTGGCGTGTTCATTCGCAGCATGGCCACGCGCGGGAATTTGGGCGGATTGGCGGCGACCACGGCCGATGTCGTGAGCATCTTGGATGCCGCCGGATTTCAGAAAATCATCGTCGAGACGGTGGGCGTCGGCCAGGATGAGATCGATATCGTGAAAACGGCCGATGTCATCGTCGTCGTGCTCGTTCCGGGGATGGGCGATGAGATCCAAACGATCAAGGCCGGCATCATGGAGATCGGCGATGTGTTCGTCATCAACAAAGCCGATCGCGAAGGTGTGGAGCGTATGGAGCAAGGTATACGCGCTCTGCTGGAATTGACCGAGCGCACCGATGGCTGGCATCCGCCAGTCGTCAAGACCGTGGCCACACAGAATCAAGGGATCGATGAATTGGCTCGAGCCATCGCGACCTATCGCCAGTTCCGCCGGTCGCCCGATCGACCCGACGAGCGGCGGCGACAAATTGCCGAATACCGGCTGATCGAACTCCTGCGGGATCGGTTGCTCTTCATCGCCCTGGAGCGAGGGTTGCGGAATGGAGAACTGAAAGAGCTGGCGCGCCAGGTGGCCGAGAAGGAGCGCGATCCTTACTCTATCGTCGAGGAAATCGCGTCGCGGGTATTATGAGCAAAATCGATCATTTGGGCATCGCGGTTCGTTCTATCAGTGAAGCGTTGAAGTTTTTTCAGGACACACTCGGACTCTCCATGAGAGGAGAGGAGATCGTCCCCGATCAGCGCGTCCGCGTGGCCCTGCTCCCCATCGGCGATTCGCGCATCGAGTTGCTGGAAGCGACCGATGAACACTCGCCGATCGCCCGATTCATCGCCAAGCGAGGTGAGGGACTGCATCACGTGTGCATCGCCGTTGAGGACATCCGGGCCACGCTCGATCGACTCCAGGCCGCGGGCGTGCGCCTGGTAGATGAGGTCCCGCGATGTGGCGCCGGTGGGCATAAGATCGCCTTTCTCCATCCATCGAGCACCCACGGTGTGCTCATCGAGCTGGTCGAGGAACGCGCATCACCATCTGATGAGGACGATTCATCGATGAATGGTGAAGCCTCGTGAAGAGGGTGTTCTGATCGGGGGAGCGAGGCATCATGGGGTCGGTCAAGACGACCATAACGGGAGCTGCGGAATGAAGCTATCGAGGAAAGTCATCCTCAGCATCGTGGTCATGGCTCTGCTGGTGGCCGGAGCGTTGTTCGTGCAGTATCGAGCGATGAACCCTCGTCCGCCCATTCACATCACTGCCGAGCAAGTGGAGTTGTTGATTGACGCCATGCCCGATCGGCAACGCGCCGCCTATGCCGATCCCGATTTTCGCCGACAATATCTCACCCAACTCCAGGAAGCATTGATCCTGGGAGCAGAGGCCCGACGACTGGGATACACCAGTCGTCCGGATGTCGCCTACAACATGAACCTGCAACGCGACCTCTCGCTGGCTGAGGCGTACAGGAAAAAACATCCCCAGGTGAGCGTCTCGGACGAAGAACTGGACGCCTATTTTCGCGAGCATCCCTGGGCGCTGGATGAGTTTCTTCGCTATAACCCACAATTCGCCGGCCGTGGCGGACGCTTTCGGCGGCGCCTGAGACGGCAACTCGGCGAGACGCGTATCCTGGCCGAACGCGCGCGCCAGGAGGGATTGGATCGGGATCCGGGCGTTGCGTTGCAACTCCGATACCTTCCTCAAGATGTCCTGCGAAAGGCGTTCATCCGCGATCTCCAGAAACGCACGCGGGTGAGCGAGGCGGAGATCGAGACGTTTTACCGTCGTCATCTGGAGGAATTCACCGAAGTGCGCGTGCGGCATATTCTATTCAGTACGCGTCCATCGCAGAATGGTCATGCCGCGCCGCCGGATCGTGAGGCCGTGCGCCGTCGGGCATTAGAGGTGCTCCGCCGCGCCCGCGCCGGCGAAGACTTCGCCACACTGGCCAGAGAGTATTCTGATGATGCCAGTACGCGGGATAAGGGCGGCGATCTCGGGTATTTGAAGCACGAGCAGATGACACCCCAGTATGAAGAGGTCGCCTTCAAACTCAAGCCGGGCCAGATCAGCGATCTGGTGGAAACGCCGTTCGGCTTCTATATCATCAAAGTGGAAGGCCGGCGCACGATACCGCTCGATCGTTCACTGCGTGGCGTGATCGAGAATCGACTCCGGCAACGGAAGCTCCGTCAATTGATCTGCGACATCGCCCGGCGGTATCCGGCCGTGGTAGATGGCGCGCGGCGGATGACTGAGTGCGAGCGGTGAGCCGCGCGCTCGACGATGAATGCCGATGGAGACGAGGCGAGCAACCGGGGAATATCGGCTGGGCGATTTTCGGCTCAGCGTGATCTCCGATGGCGTCTTCTGGTTGGATGGAGGAGCGGTCTTTGGCGTCGTCCCGCGCGTCTTATGGGAGCGCGTGGCTCCTCCCGACGAGAAGAACCGCGTACGGTTGGGGTTGAATACGTTGCTCGTTCAGACGGGTCGAGAGAATGTGTTGATTGATACGGGAGTCGGCGACAAATGGGATGAAAAGCGCCGCCGGATCTACGGTCTCACGCAGCCGCCGACGCTGATCGCATCGCTGGCCGAGCGGGGCCTCGAACCCGAGGATATCGACGTGGTCATCAATACCCATCTTCACTTCGATCACTGCGGATGGAATACGCGATATCTGGATGGTTCCTTGCGGCCGACGTTTCCTCGCGCTCGCTATATCGTTCAACGCGGCGAATATGAGCACGCTCAACATCCCCACGAGCGCGATCGGGCCAGTTATGATCCCGAGAACTGGGCGGGCTTAGAAGAACGGGGGCAGTTGGAGTTGATCGAGGGCGACCAGTCCATCGTGCCCGGCATCGAGGTGGTCAAGCTCTGCGGGCATAATCGCGATTTCCAGTGCGTCTTCGTGCGATCGCGGGGAGAGACGGCGGTGTTCTGGAGCGATCTGGTCCCCATGACGCCGCACGTGCAGTTCCCTTGGATCATGGCCTTCGATCTTTATCCCGAGCAGACGCTCATGCACAAGAAACGTCTCATTCCCCAGGCGGCGCGCGAAGGGTGGCTCTGTGTGTTTCACCATGATCCGGAGATCCCGGTGGGGAGAATCATTGAGGTGGATGAGCAGTATAAGGTCGACCGGTGGACGCGGTAGCAGGGGGCAGAGCCCCAAAGGAGAGAGCGAGTATATCGATCGATGAGCGCGCCATCCCTGCTCGGATGGGGAGCCTCACGTGGCGCGCTTGGCGGTTGAGGAGGTATGGAGGATGCGAGCAGAAATAGGTGTCATTGGTGGCAGTGGATTTTATCACATGGAGGGCCTCCAGGATGTCGAGGAGGTCCGCGTGGAGACGCCGTTCGGATGGCCGTCGGATGATTTCGTCATCGGCACATTAGAGGGCGTGCGCGTCGCTTTCCTGGCGCGGCATGGGCGCGGACATCGATTGATGCCCTCGGAATTGCCTTTCCGGGCCAATATTTATGCCATGAAACTCCTGGGGGTGAAGCGCATCATCTCGGCTAGCGCCGTGGGATCGCTTCAAGAGAAGTACGCGCCCATGGACATCGTCATTCCCGATCAGTTCTTTGACCGGACGCGCCAGCGGGTCTCCACTTTTTTTGGCGAAGGCCTCGTCGCTCATATCGCCTTTGCTGATCCCGTCTGTCCGGTAGTGAGCGATGTCTTGGAGAGAAGCGCCCGACAGGTGGAGGGGATTAACGTGCATCGTGGCGGAACCTATCTGTGCATCGAAGGTCCGGCTTTCTCCACCAAAGCCGAATCCCACACCTATCGGGCGTGGGGGATGGATGTCATCGGCATGACCAATCTGCAGGAAGCCAAGCTGGCGCGGGAGGCTGAGATCTGCTATGCGACCTTGGCGCTGGTCACCGACTATGATTGCTGGCATCCCGATCATGATGCCGTGACGGTGGAGATGGTCATCGACTACCTGAATCGGAATACGGCCAACGCTCAGTCCATCATCAGACACGCGGTGCGTCATCTGAAAGAAGAAAAACGCCCTTGCCGTTGTCAGACGGCGTTAGAGCATGCTATTTTGACTCAACGGGAAAAGATACCGGCCGAAGCCATTGAACGATTATCGGCCATCTTGGGGAAATATTTTGAAGCGGGAACGGGATGATGGATCGGTTGAAGTGGAGGGTCATGCTCGTTCTTTTTCTCCTGGTCGCGGTGGCCCCTTTGGTGTTGGCGTGGCAGGGCAATGTGCCTCGGGGACCAGTTGTTGAGCCGCGCGATCGGGAGTTGGAACGGGTCTCGCTTCACAATCTGAAAGTGGCGCGCTTCTATATCAAGAAAAAGAAATGGATGGCGGCGCGCGATCGGTTGCAGGAGATCGTCGCCGAGAATCCCAATTTCTCTCATATCGCGGAGGTCTACTTTTTACTCGGCGAGGTCTATCGGAAGACGAATGAGTCGGAGCTGGCGGTCGAGCTCTACACGCGCGTGGTCGAAGAATTCCCACAGAGCGAATTTGCGTCCAAAGCGCGGGCGCGGCTCCAGAAACTGAAGAAGCCGGATGCCACCCGTGGATCTCATGCTCGCTCGGAGAAGGAGGCTCGCTATGTCCATACTCGTGGTGGGATCAGTGGCCTTTGATTCCATTGAAACGCCTTTCGGGAAACGAGATCGCATTCTGGGGGGGTCGGCGACCTATTCATCGCTGGCCGCCAGCTATTTCACCGAAGTGAAAGTCGTCGCCGTGGTCGGGGGAGACTTCGGCCGGGAAGACGAAGCCGTGTTCATCGAGCGAGGGATAGATATCTCCGGCGTGGAGCGAATCCCGGAAGGGAAGACATTCTATTACAGCGGCGTGTATGGGTATGATTTGAATGATCGGCAGACGCGGGCGACGGAACTGAACGTGTTCGCTCACTTCACGCCCAAGCTCGATGGCGCGGCGCGGCGCACGCCTTATCTTTTCCTGGGCAACATTGATCCCGTCCTGCAACTGGACGTGAAGCGCCAGATGGCCAATCCCCGGCTGGTGGCGTTGGATACGATGAACTATTGGATCGAAGGGTCTCGTCAGGCCCTTCAGCGGGTGCTTCGCGAGATCGACATTCTGATCATCAACGATGCGGAGGCGCGAGAATTGGCCGAGGAGCCGAATCTGGTCAAAGCGGCCCAGCGCATTCGCCAGATGGGACCGAAGACGCTCATCATCAAGCGCGGCGAATACGGGGCGATTATGTTCGATCGTGACACGATCTTCGCCATCCCGGGACTCCCTTTGGAGAATGTATTCGATCCAACTGGCGCGGGCGATGCGTTCGCCGGAGGCTTCTTAGGATATCTGGCGGCGACTCATAATTTCAGCTCGGCAGCGCTGCGTCAGGCCGTCATCTATGGCTCGGTCATGGCATCGTTCACGGTGGAAGAGTTCGGCTGTGATCAGCTTCGCCGACTCCGTTATGAGGATATTAACGCGCGCTTTCGCGAGTTCAAGCGACTCGTTCACTTCGATGACATAGAATTCATGCGCTCGGACCACTCAACGGCCGGCATGACCAAGACGGGGTGAGAGCCTCGGCTCGCGAACACCGACTGTATTGCCAATCGGACATGAGAGTGCCCACCGCCTGTTTCGAGGAGGGTGGGCGAGGCGTCTGGAGACGAGCCTCAGGGAGGCGAAAGAAGTGTCGGCGTGCTTGGCGATGCACATCGCGTGGATGGCGCATCCGAGCGCGCGCCGGGCTTCCATCGCACTGTGGGGCCGGGGGGCGAGGAGATGATGCATTTTTACAAATTTCAAGCTTCGGGCAACGATTTTCTCGTCGTGGACGAAGAGAGCATTCCGACCGATGTCTCACTCGATCTATTGGCCGAGCGAATGTGCGATCGCCGTTACGGGGCGGGCGCCGATGGATTGCTGGTCCTTCGGATGGTTCGACCAGCCGATGAGAGCGACGTTCAGATGCGCGTCTTCAATCCTGACGGGAGCGAAGCAGAGATCTCCGGCAATGGCATCCGTTGTGCCGCGGCTTATGTGTATCATCTCGGTCGATGGACGGAACCGGAGATTCGTATCGCAACCAAGGCCGGCGTCAAACGATTGCGCCATCTGGGAGAGCGGGGGAAGACGCGTTATTTCGAAGTCGAGATGGGCCGGCCCAAGTTGGCCAGCGACGAGATTCCCATGGCGCTGGAACCACCCTTATCCCGCGTCGTGAAACATCCTTTGCGGGTGGGCGAGGACGTCTTTTACATCACGGCGTGTTCCATGGGGAATCCCCATTGCAGTCTGCTCATGCGAGATCTGGATCGCATCGATTTCACCGACGTGGGGGCCCGCATCGAAAATCATGCCATCTTTCCCGAACGAACCAACGTTGAATTCGTTAAGGTGCTCGGTCGGAAGCGGCTCATGGTCCTTTTCTGGGAGCGTGGCGTCGGAGAAACGCTCTCTTCGGGATCGGGAGCATGCGCGGCGACGGTGGCTGCTGTGCTCAATGGCCGAGTGGATCGCCGGGTGAAAGTTCTCACTCGGGCGGGAGAACTCTCCGTCCATTGGCGCGACGATGACGTCGTGGTGTTGGTCGGGCCGGTGGAGCTGGTTTACCGGGGAGAGTGGCTCACCGACATCTCTTGACTCCAAAGGATCGAAGGGGGACTCCATGCCATTCTGTCCGCGTTGCCGAATTGAGTATCGACCCGGTTTCACCCGGTGTAGCGATTGCGGCGTCGCGCTCGTCGCCGAATTACCGGAGGAGGATGTGGAATCGACTCCAGGGAGTCGCGTGGTGAAATTGGCCGTATTTCCCACGGTCGCCGAAGCCGCCATGCTCAAAGATGTATTGGAAGAGCATCACATTCCCGCTTTCGTCCGTGGCCAAACCGATCCCATCGGCATCGTCAGCGGAGCTGAGCACGTGGCCGTGTTAGTAGATGAGCGAGATCTGGAACGAGCCACGAAGATTTATCAATCGTACTTCGGCCGCTCGGGGGAGACAGAAGAGTCCGCGGAAGGATCTTGACTTCGACGCGCTCGCCGAGAAATGACATGCCGCGACGTCCCACGCTCACCACCTGGCTCAAGGCACTCGGCGATTCCCTCGCCGGGCTCGTCTTTCCCCAGCTCTGTCGACTGTGTGCCGCACCCGTTGAATCGCTTGACGATGGCGCGACTTGCCATCACTGTTGGCAGCAGATGCCGGAGATGGGCGCCGAGCAAGGGTGTCCGCGCTGTGGATGGCCTCGGCCTGGATGGACGACGTCCACCTCCCTCCCATCAGGATGCTCGCACTGTCGCGGTGCGTACTTTGCGCTCCTTCGTTCTGTCGGCCCATACCAGGGAGCATTGCGGGAGAATCTCCTCCTGCTCAAGCGCCGTCCGCATGTGTGTGGGAGAATATGCACTATGATCGCTCAAACGATTCACCAAGAGTCGGCATTCTCCCGTGTGGAACGCATAGTGCCTGTCCCCCTCCATCCTCTTCGATTGAGAGAACGAGGATTCAATCAGGCGGCGGTGATTGCCAAAGTCGTCGCGCGCGAGATGGGCATCCCGCTCGACTCCCGAACGGTGATCCGGATTAAGCACACGGACCGACATCGCGCCGGGATGGATGAGGTAGCTCGCATCAAGAGCGTGGCCCGGGCGTTCGCCGTCACCCGCCCGGAGCGCATCCGAGGTGAGACCATTTTGCTCGTCGACGATGTCTTCACGACGGGAGCCACCCTCAACGCTTGTAGTCGCGTCCTGGTGGAGGCGGGGGCCAAAGCGGTGTATGGATTCACCGTGGCTCGGGTGATGACATGGCATTCCGCCACCGACCGAACGAGAGGTGATAAGGCTCCTGATCGATCTTGAAGTTCGGTGGGGGAAACCGTACACTTTCGACTTATGCGGTCAGTAACAAAAACGTGCATCTTCTGTTTGAAGGAGATTCAGATCGTCGTCGAGAAAAAACTCGACCCCATCGACGCCCGGCTATTGGAGGAGAAAGAGGCGATGTGTCATGATTGCGCCCGCGAACGGGGGTTGGACCCTAATGAGAAGTATTTCGTGTTCGCCGGCGACATCTATCAAAAGTTCCCCAATGCTCACCTGAGACTGTGGCCCGTCGGCGCATTCCATTAGTATGGATCGGTCATCGGATCATGGCGATGGGGCATCGGCTGGTGCATCCCCGGGCTCGGTGATCATTGTTTCTGCAAGTGAATGATGCCCTTATAAGTGCGAATCATCAAAACGGCCACACCCTCTCCATATGTGCCCTCCAGGTGGTGTGGGGAGCGGTGCTCCTCGGTCAATTGGAATCCCTCCACGTCGATTCGCCCCTCGCGAGTAGCGGCATCCAGGGTGAAGGAGGCTGTCGCCGGGAAGATGACCCTGACCTGGCCGGAACCCGAATAGAGGTTATATTTCCCCTCGTGATCGAGAGGGCCAATGAGGGTGATGTTGCCCCGCGTGCTGCTGATGGCATCGATGCTTTCCCCCGAGATGTCGATGAGCTCGATGTCTCCATCAGTGGTCGAGGCCTTCAATCGAGCCCGCAGTCCCCGCACGGTAATTTTACCGCTCAAACTCGAGAGCTCCACCTCACAGTGAGGGGGGAGCCAGACGTGGAAATGGACTGAGTCCACCGAAACGAGGCCCTGGCGGCGCAGTCGCACGTGCACGGATCGATCCGTTGGGGTCGCTTCAACCAGGATGTGAGGCGAGAGGATCTCGGCCACCACTTTGATCAGCGGTTGATTCCACGCTTTGAGTTCCACATTCCCGTAGACTGAGGTGTTCTCCAGGATGAGGGTCGCATTCTCCCCGGCGGGAAAGACTTTCTCAAAATGGCGACTGCCCGGCGAGGGCGTCGGGCGTTGCAGGTGCGGGAGAGGAGAGAAAGACCAGACGAGGAAGAATGCCGTCGAACAAACAACGTATAGCTGCCCCATAAATGCGCTCTCACCCACGGGTCATTGCCGGTTTCACATTTCAGCAAATTGCTTCAGGAGCTCTAACTTCGCGCGCAAGGTCGCTTCGTACACGTCGCGCACAGCCGGATCCCGACTCTGGCGAGTGAGTTGATTTTGACAGTTATTGAGACAGTGATTGATCGCGCTCAAATGACGTTCGTAAAGAGCCCGGACTTCGGGACTCCAACGAATCTGAGCGGCCTCGATGCGCTTTTGAAGTTCATCAATGCGCTGCTTGACCAGATCCACTTGGATATGCGATTTGTGAACGATGATTCGGTTCGTCCGCCGGATGGTGAGCTGGCGATGCCCATCCGTCCAGTGAATCCCGCTCGGCGCGGGTTGTTCGATCAGTTGAATGGGATGGCGAAGGAAGACGGCGGTCACTCCGACGATGACCAACAGAGCCGCGACCGCCCATGCCGGGTGCCACCGCAGCGAGCGGGACATAGGGGGGAGGAAGCGACGAACGGGCCAGCGAGGGCCGCGGGCTATTGGCGCCCCCGCACCGGACGGGGCGATCTCGGCGAGGATCCGTTGCCAAACGACTTCGCTTGGTTCGTAATCCGGTAAATTTCGACTCGCCTCGCAAATCATGACCAGATCTTGATAGATGGCGTGGCAGACTCGGCAAGTGGACAGGTGCGCTTCCACTTGCTGGCGCTCGGGTATGGGGAGGAGGCCATCAATGTAATCGGAAATTTTTTCCTGATAGGCGAGACATCCCATAGCGTTCATCCCTCCGAACGGAGAATCTTGCGTAATTTCATGCGCGCTTTATGGAGTTGGGACTTGGATGTCCCCACACTACAGCCGAGTAAGTGAGCAATTTCCTCGTGTTCGTATCCCTCGATATCGTGAAGAACAAACACGGCGCGATAGCCGGGGGGGAGTTGAGCAATAGCTTGTTCGAGCGCCACGCGGTCAACGACGGACATCGCTTGTGGGCGCTCCGTGCCCGGTTCAATCAGTTCCTTGAGGTCTTCGTCTTCGGTGGGCGCTTCCATGCGCACGTGGCGCTTGCGAAAGTGCATGAGGATCTGGTTGACGGTGAGGCGATGAAGCCAAGTGGTGAATGCCGCCTCGCCCCGAAAGCTTCCGAGCTTACGGTAGACTTGCATGAATACGTCCTGCGTCATATCCTCCGCTTCCGTCGGATTGCCCAGCATCCGGAGGCAGAGCGAGTAGACCCGCCGGCGGTGTTTCTCATAGAGTTTGCCAAATGCATCAACATCCCCCGTTGCCGATCGAGCAACTAGCTCTGTATCTGACGCACCTTCTAGGGCCTTTATCGTCATCCGCTCCGGGCGAATGCAAGCACCACAGCTAGCTGTTCGATCCGCTCACTGCGATGCTTTCATTCCTGTTTCGGTTGTCTTCGGCATTATAATATTTTAATGAAACGAAGGGAAGGAAATCCCGAAGGTCAAGTTCATCATCCGTCGCCCCGGACCGCCCTTCCCGGACCATGAGGCCATTTTTTTCGCGGCTGCTTTGCTTTTTGAGTCGTTGGCATTCTAGATCCCCTTTCCTGGATAATCCGGCCAGGCCGGGCTCCCTCGCATCAGCTCTCTGGCCTCCAGGATGTTCATTTGGAGGAAGCCCCCACTGTCGGAATGAGGGTCGTGCCGTGATGACCGGCGTCGGTTTCGACGTTGCCCGAGGCCCGAATCAGCCGCCTTCCCGCGAGGCATCCCGGCTCCCTGAATGCGTATATGGGTTGTCCCCGAGCATGGCGAGTTCTTGGCGAAGTCGGTCGGAGTTCTCGAAGCCGAACTCTCCGCTCACCAGCTTCTAGAGGAGATGCTGGCCCGAGGGCCCACCTCTCCGATGAGAAATGTGTTGCTTTCTGCTCTCAAGGGGCATATAATGTTGAGGTCAATTGTGAAGGATCCTGCTGAGCGGAAACACCTTCTGTAGGGTGGCATCTGAGCGGACGCGCGAAGGATCGTTATGGTGAGGAAGAGAAGAGCGGCATGTGTCGATCTCCCCGGCTCCCCTCCCTGGTGGGAAAATAGTGATTCTCATGGCGCTTGTGATCCTTGTTTGACATCAGCAGAGGTGCGTCTCACATCCTCAGATCCGTTCGGCGCCACCGAAGCGACTGGCAGGACGGGCCTCTCCGACGAGCGGGATCTGTCGAGCGTTCACCGGGAGGTTGTAGACGTCAACCTCTCCCCTGCTGAGGAATCCAGCGTTGATGCCATCCGGGCCTACCTGCGCGAGATGAGTGTCGTCCCTTTGCTCACCAAAGCCGATGAAATCGCCCTCGCTCAGCGTATCGAGCGTGGCCGCCGTCGCATTCTCAAGGCGCTATCTCGTTCTCCCCTCCTCATTCAGGAACTCATCAAAGTGAAGGATCAGTTGTTGAACGGAGCGATCCCTGCGGGCGAGGTCATCACTGTGGCTGAAGGAGAGGGGAGGGAGGGAGAGCAACTCCGCCCCGCTGTCTCCCGGTTCATCCGTCTGGTGACCGAGGTCGAGTCTCGCGCTCGACGGCTTCAACACCTGATGGCCCCGATATCCCGGCAAACGACGCGCCCCAATGGGCGGACGCGGCGTCGGTCTTCGTTCCCGCGTGCGAAGAGCGAGTGGGAATTGGCGCGAACGCGGATCGCGCTTTCTCGACTCATCCGGGGTGTGGGCCAAAATGGGAATCGACATTCTCATGGCTCTATCGCATTCGGAGCTCGCTTTCTGGCCCGGGTGATGGAGAGCGTTCATCGAGCCGCTGATCAGATCCAAACCACCGAGGGGCGCATCGAGCAATACCGACAGCGCTTGAAACGGGCGCGCTCATCAGCGACCAGGGCCGCGTGGCGGCGGAAGTGGCGGGAGGCTCGCCGGGAATTGGCCCAATTGGAGAAAAGATATCAGTCATCGGCCATCGAGCTGAAGCGCATCTCGCAGACGGTGCGCCGCGGCGAAGAGGAGGTCGATCAGGCCCGCCAGGCTATGATCGTGGCCAATCTCCGCCTCGTCGTCGCTATCGCCAAGAAGCATCTCAATCGCGGGCTTCCGTTCCTCGATCTCGTCCAGGAAGGAAACATTGGATTGATGCGGGCGGTCGAGAAATTCGATTGGCGGCGCGGATACAAGTTCTCTACCTATGCCACCTGGTGGATTCGTCAAGCCATAACCCGGGCTATCGCCGATCAGGCGCGAACGATCCGCATACCCGTTCACATGATCGAAACCATCAACAGGATGGCAAAGACGTCACGACAATTGGTGCAGGAGTTGGGGCGTGAACCGACGCACGAAGAAATCGCCTGCCGGATGGGCGTCTCCGTCGCTCGCGTACGCCAGGTGCTCAAGGTGGCCCAGGATCCGGTGTCGCTAGAGACGCCGATGGGCTACGATGAAGAGGCGCGATTGGGTCAGTTCATCGAAGATCAACTCACTCTGAGCCCGGTCGATGTGGCCTTGGCTACTAATCGACGTCAAGTGACCGAGGAGGCTCTGCGCACTTTGACGCCACGGGAAGCGACGATCCTCAGGATGCGCTTTGGCCTGGCTCCGTTTGAGCGAGAACATACGCTGGAGGAAATCGGACGCAAGTTGCACGTCACTCGCGAACGCATTCGTCAGATCGAAGCCAAAGCCATTCGTAAGTTGCGCCATCCAGCTCGGAACCGGGCGCTTCGATCATTTATGGAAAAAGGTTCGCTCATCCTCTGAAGGATAGAGCAGCGACGCCGAGAGAAGCGATGCGAGCCACAGTTTCCCCACAGCACCTTTATGAGAGCATCTCCGAGGCTCTGCGCCGCGGCGAGCGCCTCGTCGTCGCCACAGTGGTGGAGACGCGAGGCTCGACGCCACAGCGCTCAGGCGCTAAATTAATCGTATTCGAAGATGGTCGCATGCTGGGAACGGTGGGTGGCGGGTGTGTAGAGGCCGAGGTCTGGGCTCAGGCCCGCGAGGTCTTGCGGCGCGGCCAATCGGGCTTGTTCACGTTTCATCTCACCGATGATCCGGAAAAGCCCGATGGCGATGTGTGCGGCGGGACGATGAAGATTTTTCTCGATCTCTGGTCATCGCGATCCTCCCGGTGAGCATCATCATCTTGGTCGGTCGGGTGCTCTTCATCAACATCGGGTGCCGTCGTGGAGGGAGACTCATCAGCCCTCGCCCGGAAAAGCCGCTTCGCGTTATCATACATGGTTCTCGAGTCGAGTGAAGGATGATGAACGACGTTGAACTCGCTCGTGCCATAGAGGAGATTTATCGTCGACAGGGAACGGCCGTTCTGATCACGGTGATGGAGGCGGGAGCGCCTGGACTCATCGGCACCAAGGCATTGCTGGAGTCGCCCGAACGACCACTGTTCATGAGCCAGATGCTCTCGGCCTGGCTCGATGCCCGTCCGAGGCTCAAGCGCGAACTCCTGGAAGCGGTGGCGGCTTTCGCTCATGAAGAGCGGACCTCCATCACTTCGATCCGGTTGGGAGAAGGAGAAGAGGGGATACGCGTCATGCTCGAGGGCGTTCGTCCCGAACCTCAGTTGATCATCTGTGGAGCCGGTCATATCGGGCAAGTCCTCGCTCCCATGGCTCGATGGCTCGATTTTCAGGTCGTCGTCGTCGATGATCGCGCCGATTATGCTTCGCGCGAACTCTTTCCTGACGAGAGCATTCGACTCATCGTCAAACCATTTGCCGAAGCGCTGGCCGCGCTTCAGATCACGCCGTCGACGAGCATCGTCATCGTGACGCGCGGGCACAAGTACGATGAGGATTGCCTGCGCGTGCTCATCCATTCGCCAGCTCGCTATATTGGCATGATCGGCAGCCGTCGGCGCGTCATCACTGTATTCCGGCGGTTGCTCGAAGAGGGCATCCCTCGAGAGGCCATCGAGCGCGTGCATGCTCCTATTGGATTGGATATCGGCGCGCGCACGCCGGCGGAAATCGCCGTGTCCATACTGGCCGAAATCGTGCTCACGAAATATGGCGGGTCGGGTGCCCCCAAACGGCGGGAGATTGAGCCCGCGTGGAGCAAAATCGCGGATGGGTGACGAGGGAGCAAGCCATGCTGTCGGTATCACTTGACCATCGTTGGCGGCTGGCGCAGAGGGGCGATTGGCCGCGGATGGAGGTGACGTTCCCGGCAGTGAGAGAAGAGGTCCGAAATGACGCGCCTCGAATGAGAGCTGAAGAACATACCGATGGGAGGAGCTTATGGATCTGGGATTAAAAGACAGAGTGGCGGTCGTCACGGGATCGAGTAGAGGATTGGGTCGAGCCATCGCGCTGGAATTGGCCCACGAAGGAGCGAAGCTCGTCATTTGTGCGCGGAATGAAGAGCGGTTGCGACAGGCGGCCACTGATATTCGGCAAGCCACGGGCGCCGAGGTGTTCGCTGTGGTCGCTGATGTAACCAATGAACATCAAGTGGAGCGGTTGATCGAGGAGACGGTGAATCGCTATCAGCGCCTGGACATCCTGGTGAGTAATGCTGGTGGCCCACCCAGCGGGCTCTTTGAGGACTTCACCACAGCCCAATGGCGAGAGGCGCTGGAGCTGAATCTCATGAGTAGCATCTCTCTCTCTCTCGCCGCGGTCCCTCATATGCGGCGGCAGCGGTGGGGTCGTATCATCTATCTCACGTCCATCGCCGCCAAGCAACCGATCGAGGGACTCATCCTCTCTAATACCGCCCGCGCTGGTGTGCTCGGATTGGCCAAGAGTCTCTCCAACGAACTGGCCCGAGAGAATATCACCGTCAACTGCGTGTGCCCCGGTTATACCCGGACGGAGCGGGTGGAGGAGTTGGCCCGGTCCATGGCCGAGCAGCAATCTGTCACCCCCGAAGAGATCTTCCGGCAATGGGAGACGACCATCCCTATGGGCCGATTGGGGGAGCCACGCGAGCTCGCCGCCTTGGTGGCGTTTCTCGCTTCCGAACGTGCCAGTTACCTCACTGGCGCAGTAATTCAGGTCGATGGGGGAACGATCAAAGGATTGTTCTGAAGTCGGCGAGGGACGAAACCACTCCCGCCGATGGAGGACATATTGCGATCTCCCGGTGGGTGACCCCAGGATTCTGTCATTCTCCCTATGGAGCGTGCGTCGCTGATTCGCCCAGACAGGGCCTGGCGATCGTTTCGACTTTTGTGGTTGAAAGATGCGGTCTTCCCCGGCGGACGATGGACGCGGCGGGGCATCCACTGCCGGAGGACCTTCCTGAGCACCGCTCTGTGATTTCCCCGGTCCGGAGGCGCCAA
>JALSQX010000088.1 GCA_026985075.1 Blastocatellia bacterium
GAGGCCACCTGAGTGTCCCCCTGTGAGCCGGTCACCTCGTCAAGGAGGTAATCATGGTTGTTATGGAAGACAAGAAGGACAGGTCGAGGTCTCGGCGGTCGTTCAGTCCCGAGTTCAAGGCCGACGCGGTCGCGATGGTGCTCGATGATGGTCGCAGAATCGTCGATGTTGGCGGCGCGATCGGTGTCGGTGCCGGGACTCTCGGGAACTGGGTTCGGTTGGAGAAGATCGAACGCGGTGAGCGTGCCGGTTTGACCCGTGATGAGCGTGCCGAACTGGTGGAGCTTCGCAAGGAAAACACCCGTTTGCGGATGGAACGAGATCTGCTCAAACGAGCGACGGCCTTCTGGGTGAAGGAGTCGGGACAGTGACCCGCTACAAGTGGGTGCTGGCCCGGAAGGCCGAGGGATTCCCGTACACGATGGCATGCAAGGTCGCCGGTGTGTCCCGTCAGGCGTTGCATGATTGGCGTGCCAAACACGCTGCTGGTCCAACTGATGCTGAGATCGCCGAAGCGATCTTGGTGGCTGAGATGCGTGAGATTCATTCCGAGTTCGACGGTGCCTATGGTCAACCGCGCATGACCCCGGAGCTCCGCTCACGAGGGTTCTGTGTGAACCACAAACGGGTTGAGCGTCTGATGCGTGTTCATGGCATCGTCGGGGTGCACAAGCCCGTCAAGGTGCGTACCACGATCCCAGCGGAGGACAATCCGCCGATGCCTGATCTGATCGGGCGTCGTTTCGCTCCGGGCCGTCCTGATGTGGCATGGGTTGGCGATATCACATACATCGCCACCGGCGAAGGCTGGCTCTATCTCGCCAGTGTGCTTGATCTCGGATCCAGGCGGTGGCTGGGCTACTCGATGGCTAGCCACATGCGCACCGAACTCGTCGCTGACGCACTCGACATGGCAGTGGCCACACGCGGCGGCCAAGTGAACGGAACCATCTTTCACGGCGACCGCGGCAGCCAATACATGTCAGGCGACTACCGCCAACTGGTCGCCGGCCACGGCATGATCCAGTCCATCGGGAGAACCGGGGTGTGTTGGGACAATGCGGTGGCGGAATCAGCATGGTCGTCGCTCAAACGAGAACTGGTGCACCGCTACCGGTTCGCCACACGAGCCGACGCCCGCCGAGCGATCTTCGCTTGGATCAACCGCTACAACTCACGCAGACGGCACTCCACCCTCGGATACATCGCCCCCATCGCATGGGAACACCAATACACTCAAACCACGGCCAAGAAGGCCGCGTAACCAACGTGACCGGCCAACGGGGGGAACCTCAAGATTCATTCCGAGTTCGACGGTGCCTATGGTCAACCGCGCATGACCCCGGAGCTCCGCTCACGAGGGTTCTGTGTGAACCACAAACGGGTTGAGCGTCTGATGCGTGTTCATGGCATC
>JALSQX010000089.1 GCA_026985075.1 Blastocatellia bacterium
ATACCAAAGAAGGTGATAAAAACCGGTTCGTCAGAAGAACTCGTGGGTGACCGCCGGCTGAGGAAGGGCTCCAAGTGAGTGATAGAGGGCGATTTTCGTCGCTTTGAGGGTCCTGAAGCCGTACGCCCTTCTGAGGGTCACTTTGAGCTTGTTGTTCAAGCCCTCGGTTGAGCCCGCCGAGATGGCGGCGCGGGCCCTGAACCAGTTGAGGATGAGCTCGCGGTGACCGCGGAACGAGCGGGCGACCTTCTTCATCTCCTCGATGCGAGAGCGCATCACGCGAGAGCACCAGCGGTCGAGGAACTTCCCGGCCCACGTCGGGGAGGAGTAGTCCCACAACTGCTGGAGCTCTTCCTTGAGGAGATAGGCGCGAACCGTCTTGATGTTGTAACGCAGGACGTCGGCCAGCTTGGTCCGCTGGTCGCCGCGGAGATTCTCGGGTCGCTTCAGCAGCAACCAACGCGTCTTCTTGAGAACGGGCTCGTACCCGTCTCGCTTCAGCCGCTTCGCTTCCGACGCTCTGACGTTGTCGATGGCTTTGTTTAGCCGGGCGACGAGGTGGTAGCGGTCGAGCACGTGGACCGCCTTGCTCGCGTACTTCGCGATGGAGGCAAGGTAGGGCTTGTGCTGGTCGCTGCAGATGAAGCGCAGGTGTTGGGCTCGAAGGCCGAACCACTTGAAGAAGTCGTCGATGGTGGCGCGAGTCCTGTCTTTGCCGACCCACAGAAGCCGACGGCAATGACCGTCGATTTGGTACACGACGGTCAAATACTTGTGGCCACGGTGCCATAAGACCTCGTCCACGCCCAGCGAGCGGATGCCCGTCAGGTCGCGGTTGTCGAGCCCCCACTCGACGGCAAGCTCGACCGCTCGGAAGACCGTGTCCCATGTCGTCTTGAAGTGACGGGCGACCTCGCTCCAGCTCATCCGCTTGGCCCACATCGCGAGAAACCACGCGTAGGTCGTGGTGATCGGGCTCTTCCCTTCGGCCCACGGAACCGTCTCCACCTTCACGCCGCACTTCGGGCAGTCGACGCGTCGCATCTCGTAGCGGAAGAAGACGAGCAGCCCCCACAGCGGCACGAACTGGAAGAACCGGACCGGGAGCGTGTCGTAGCCCGCGCGCCTCTGCTTGCAGCCTGAGCACCGCCCTCGGCTTCCGCGCCGCGGTCGGATGTCGACGACCAGCCGCGGTCGGCCCTGCTCTTCGAGCCGAACCGACTCGTAGACAAATCCCTTGTGTTTCTGGACGTGATTGAGCAACGTCTTGAGCTGCATCTTGGTTTGCCGGCCTTGAGGTTGTTGGTATCGCAACCCCATCCTCTCAGCTGGCCGGCCAAGATGCTCTACTGCCCTTCGGTGGGTTCAGCGCCGCTTCTCACCCACGAATTCGTCCGAGGAACCAAAAAAACT
>JALSQX010000090.1 GCA_026985075.1 Blastocatellia bacterium
CCCGCCTCAACCCCTCCGACTCCGCCACGATCCCCACCACCCAGGTCAACTCCAAAACCTCACTCCGCCGCACCTTGTACATCAAATCCGTCCCTATGTTCCCCGTCCCCAAGATGGCAACTTTGACTTTGTCGTGTCTGGCCTGCGTCATAATCCTCGTCAGCCTCCCTTCCGGTTCGAGCCCCCAGCGGCGGTGAGGCAATATTTGTCCCTCCCGCTACCGAGCACGGCGCTATATGCGGTTTGAAGCCAACGGGCGGATTGAATGGTCCATCTCAAAACGCCACCAACATCCTTTCCTTCCGCGGGCGAAAGGTCACCAGCCCACCGGCATTGCCCTCATCGCTTCGCTTTCACGGCCTCCTTGATCTTCCCGGTGGGAACCTCAGCCTGGTCTTTGGCAAAGCACCTGGATATCTCCGCCGCCGTCTCCACGACGAAGGGGATCAATTCAGCAATCCGTTCCGACGTCAACCGCATCGCCGGCCCGGCGACGCTGATGCCACCGATGACCCGCCCCTTGTATCCCCGCACCGGCGCGCCAATACAGCGAATCCCTTCGATGAACTCCTCATTGTCGAGGGCATAACCACATCGACGAATCTCTTCCAACTCCTCTTCGAAGGCGGCGCGGGAAGTGATGGTCCGGTCGGTGAACTTTTCGAATTCGGCCCTGGCCAGAAGCGCCTCTCGCTCCTCCTCGGACAAGAAAGCTACAATCGCCTTCCCCACCGAGAGACAGTGAAACGGATATCGCTCGCCGAGCCGAGAGGGGACAACGCGGATGGCCTGCTGGGATTCAATCCGAACTAAATGAACGATTCGGTCGCCGCTGAGGATGGCAAAGTGCGATGTCTCACCCACCCGCTCGGTCAGGGCCTCGAGATAGGGCCGAGCGACTTCTCCTAATTTCAGATTATCGGCCACGAGATTCCCCAGCTCAAACAACCGGATTCCCAATCGATACAGCCCCGTCGCCGGATCCTGCTCGATGAACCGATACTGCATGAGCTTCCTCAAGATTCGACAGGTCGTACTCTTGTTCAACTCCACCCGCCGGGAAATCTCGCGCAAATCCAGTTCGGGGTCATCAAACGAAAAAGCCATCAGGATGGCCGCCACCTTGTCGACGACCCCTTTCCCGTTTCGCTTGTTCTCCGTCGCGTCGGCCATTTCAATAGTTGAAATATGTTTTAATTATGACAATGGCATTATAGAGAGCGTGCCGGGGGATGTCAAGAATTTTTTCTTCATCGGTTCGATGGGTGGGGGTGGGGTTCCGTCGTCACCGTACAGAGGGGGAGCGCGCATCGCTCCCTGAGACGAGGAAAGGGCAGGTTTGGCGTGTCCGTTCTTTCAGTCTAACCTGAACACGCGACGGGCGTTCTCGCCGAAGAACAGGCGACGCACGTCGTCGGGAAGATCCAGGGCGCGGGCGTGCTCGACGCACTTCTGGAAAGATAATTGTGGGAAGTTCGTTCCAAAGAGAACCTTGTCCCGGCCATAGGTTTTCATGAAGTGCACCAGTTGCGGCGGGTAGTAGCGCGGCAGATAGGCCGAGGTGTCGATGAAGACGTTCTCGTGTTTCCAGGCCAGAGCGATCATCTCATCGGTCCAGGGATAACCGATATGACCGGCGACGATCCGCAACTCGGGGAAGGCCAGCGCCACCTCATCCAGATAAGGGATGGGACGCCCCGGCTCTGAGGGCATCAGGGGGCCGGTGTGTCCGACCTGCGTGCAAAACGGGATGTCCAGCTCAATGCATTTGACGTAGAGAGGGAAATAGAACTTGTCGTTGGGCGGCCGATTCCAGAGCCAGGGAATGACCCGCAGCGCCTTGAATCCCAGCTCATTCACTGCCCGCTCCAGCTCGCGCACCGCCTCCATGGGATTCTCCAGATTGACGGCGGCGACGCCGACGAATCGCCCGGGGAACCGCCGCACGAACTCAGCGACCCGATCGTTGCTGATGACCCACCGCCCGGGGCGATACCAGGCCGAGAGCAGCACCGTCTGGATGCCCGCTCGATCCATCAGCGCGACCGTCTCTTCAGGCGTTATCCCGGTCTCCAGAACAGAAGCCGAGCCAGACTGTCGAAAGAGCCGAACGATTTCTGGCAGATGCTGAAAAGCCTCTTTCAGCGCTGGCTGCGCCCAGGCGTCGATGATGCGTTCACCCGTTTCCATAAGCTCGTTCCCTCCTCTCGAAAGTATGGCGCAGGATGCCATCTTGCGCGCCATTCCCCGAGCGTCCGTATTTCACTTCCTCGGTGTGGCTCGCCGGGCCATGAATGACTCCTTTGAACCCTCCTCTGAGGCGTCCTCTCCATCAACTGTCTCCTCGTCTCTCACCTGGCGGGCCTCATGGCGACGCTTCCCTGGCCATTCCAGCTCATCGGCGGCGTCGCCACACGTCCACCAGATTCAATAATCGATCCAGATCCTCCAGCGAGTTGTAGAAATGGCAGGAGGCCCGCACGCCCCCCACCCGCGAGGTATAGCGGACGGACACGCACACGCGGTGATCGAGCAGGTACTCCATCAGCTCCACATTCTCCCGGACCGGACCGACGGTGAACGTGATGATGCCAGAGCGATATTGACGGTCGACGGGCGTCACCAGACGAATCCCCAGCGTCCGCAGCCCGGCAATGAGATGGTCAGTCAATCGAAAGATGTGCTCGGCAAGGCGCGAAGGTCCCAGTTCATTGATGAGTCGGAGCGAGGCGGCCAATCCGATGGTCCCAGGATAATTGCCCGTGCCGCCAATCTCGTACTGGCGCGCCTCGGTGGTGAACCGATAGGCGCGGACCGGAGTGATGTCCGGGGTCTGAAAGTACTCTCCCCATCCCCCGGGCGGCGGCTCTACGCTCAAATACCCGGCCATGGGAGGACGCAGGTCTGGTAGTCGCTCCCGACGAATATAGAGAAAGCCGGCGCCGAACGGCGCATTGAGCCATTTATGCCCGCCACAGGCCAGGATGTCGACCGGGGTCTGTCGCACATCGATGGGGATGGCGCCGAGTTGCTGAATGGCATCGACGACGAGCCAGACGCCTCGGTCGCGGCAGAGGGTGCTGAGCGCTCCGAGGTCGCAACGGAAACCATTGGTCCATTGCACCGAACTGATGGCCACCACCTTCGTCTTCCCAGTGATGCCATCAGCAATGTCTTGAACGCGAACCGCGCCCTCCCGATGAGAGACGACGTCGATCTCGATGCCAATTCGTTCGCTGAGCTGACACCAGGGGAGCGCCAACTCCAGGAACTCCAGATCGCAGAGCATCACGCGGTCGCCGCGTTCGAGCGGCAGCGCCTGAGCGGCCAGGCTCAAGCCATGGGTCGTGCTCTCGACCAGTGCGATCTCGTCCTCACTGGCATTGATCAGTCGTGCCGCCTCCCGTCGCGCCTGGGCCCGCTTTTCGTCCATGGTGATGTGATGGAGCGTGGCCGACCGTTCGGGTCCACAGAGGGCCATATGGAGGAATTCCTCAACGGCCTCGATGGCCACCCGAGGCGCGAGGCTCACACAGGCGGCATCCAGAAAGGTCTTGTCTCGAAGTCCGGGAAATTGCGCGCGAATGTGATGGACATCCATACCGAGAGGGGGGTTATATCATGGACGGAGGGGGATTGCCAATCGAATTTGCTCTTGTCCTGCGGGCACTTCTGAACTGACCGGCCCTGAGAGTGTCAACACGTGTTGGCCTCGCTCCCCCCGAGACAATGGTCCATTCTTATGCCCTCTCCTTCACCAGCGGCCTGGAGCAGGGGCCCAATTCGGCGGCGCCTTCTCCCGGGGCGATGTTCAACGGCGTCCATCGTCCGCGTCTCGATTGTCTTTCCCGCGACACGCCGGATGGTTTTCGTCGGAACTGTGAGGTATTCTCTCGATGTCTACCCGCCGCGGTCGCCGATCAGCGCCCACTTGTCCCCGCATTCCATCAGGATGTCTGTCCAGCGTCCGGACACACCCTTCGCCCCGCCTTGAGCGCCCCCGGTGCGCGGTGACCAGAGTAGGGCAGGATGGTGATATTGCCATGAACCCGTAAATGTTGATTTCATATGCGAGCCCATCTTCATTTTGCAATCAGTGACTCGTGGAGCACATTCAAGGAAGACGAACTGGCTTCATGACACTGCACTGAGCGTCTCCCCTCGCTCGACGGTCTTCGATCGACCTGGCCGAGGCAGCTCGAGTCTGAGAACCCGTCGAGCCTAGGTCCACTTCTCTCCCAGCTCCTCAAGACTCGCTTGCTGCAGGTCCTCGGGCGTCATAACAATGTGAAACCGACAATCGGCATTGAAGTTCAAAAACCATGGCTCAGCCAGCGCAGGGATGTCTGATGGCCGGTTAATGTCCACAATCAGCAGGGCTCCTCTCTGCCCATTCTGCTCGGTAAAATATGCCACTTCCGGCTTGATCTCGTCCAGAATCCGACCGATCGTAGCTCCCACCGTGCCATTCCGTACTGCGGTGTTGAATGGCTCGTGAGGAAGGATCACGTTGAGGAACATTCGCATGAGTGTTGTCCTCCTCTTTATTGGTCTTGGCCTCACTTACAATGAGAGGGCGGAAAAGGAACTCGGAACCACGACGATTCTTGATAGCCAAGCTGGCTTTACACTGGTTCACGGGTTCCCTTTGAGACTCCCAGCACCCTCACACTCCAGAGATTGGCTGAGAAGCGATGAGAGGCGGCCCGGCAGGCCATGTCCCCGTGGCGGTGAGACCACGACAGCCCGTCTCATCGTCTTACGCCAGATGGCCTGAATGTGCTCGGAGATGCGCAGCTCGTCTTGCGCTCGGGGAAAGGGCGCTCCAATCACGGCCTATTGTTCTGCCGGCTGGTAACTCAGGTCGGATCGAAAGCGCACCATAAAGCTGCGCTCACAATGTACCGTCTTGGCGAATAAATCGCGAAGTCTCTGGGCCTCCTGTCGGCCATACACCTCTTCGATCATCGTCCACAGCGGCTTCTCCGGCGCCTTCATGGCCGCCCAGTTCCGGTGTGGAATCACCACTATGGACGTGGGGACCTCACTCCCGCTGACTACACTCAACAAGGAATAGTGACCGGGCCAGTGGGACTTTTCAATCGCTTGATCAATCTTCTTGATAGCATAGTCGAATTCTTGCGAGCCCCCATAATTGAGATGGAATTGAAAGACTGACGCCAACGCGGGGATCTCTCCTTCAGGCCACCGACTGAGATCCGGACGATAGGCCACGATGGTGCTGGATACCGACTCAACATATTGGGCCACATTGGCGACCCAGTGGGCCTCATCAGCCGCATGGAATTCCCCGCGGGCATCGAAGTCTTCCCAGTGATGACCGGGCGTGCGAATCACATATTGACCGAACTGCTCGCCGGTCTCAACCTGCCATGTGTGCCAGGTCCAGGTATCTCTCTGCTGACGATGCCAGGCTATGTGTCGCTTATAGGCGGCTTCGAATGGCTGCACCATGCTCGGCTTGGCCTTGACAAAATACGTTCGAGCGAGTGTCCCAGGCTCTCGCATGGCCACGGCCGGCAAGGCCAGTAGTGCTATCGCTCCTATCAAGAAAAGAGTTCGCATCCCCTGCATCATCTTGTTCCTCCTTGGTTCGAGTTTTCGCTTTCGGTGAGACCCATCCCTCACCGTCCTCGTTATTGGCTCAACGAGGTATGAACGTTCCTGTTTCTCATTGGCCATCGTGTCGGCCATCCCCTCGCCAGTCCATCGCTCAGGGGAGCGCCGCCATGATCTGCCGGTATTCATCTTCGGCGAACGCCCGAAGCGTGATGGTGCGAACGCCTCCTTGAGCCCCAGTAGCCAGAGCGATCTTGGCCACCGTTTCATCGTCTGGCGCTTCGACGATGAGGGCCATGTCATATTGTCCCATCGTGAGGTAAAACTCTTTCAACTCCCCGCCCATCGCTCGCCAGGCGTCTCGGGCCGCGTCGAGTCGATTGGGGCTTTCTTTGATGTTCTCCATTCCCTTCTGGGTCCAATTGGCAAGAACAATATATCGAGGCATATTATCCTCCCTTCAGTTGATGAAATGACTTCTGGTGAACATGATGCATCACCCCGTATCCGCACCTCATTCAGGTTGGCGAGTGTCCGCGTATTCCCGCAGCATCCGCGGCAGGGTGAACAAGTTCTCTTTCAATACGTATGCGCAGGCGCCGGCCGCCCGTGCTGCTTCGCGCAAAGCGGGCTCATCGTAGTTTGTCACCATGATGATCCTGGCGTCGGGATAAGCCGCTTTGATCTGCCTGGTGGCCGTGAGCCCGTCGATCGGCTCCATCTCGATGTCCATGAGCACCCAATCGGGTTGATGCTCGGCATAGGCGGCCAGGGCCTGACTGCCGTCCGAGCATTCATAGAACTGCGTGATCAGATCGCCGATCAGTGACTTGATCGTCCGGCGCATGCGTTCGTTATCTTCGACGATTAGCAGGTTCATACTTCTCCCGATCACCCCTCGTTCACCGAACCCTCGTCTTCCTTCAATCTACAACGAGTTTTATAACCCAGATCGCGTGAATACGATATCGCCGAGAGAGGGTATTTTGCTTACCTGGCGGCGGGCATTTTTCTACCCAGTTGTGGGGAGGTGGGAATGAAAACTCATGAACGGGGATGGAGAGAAGGGATGCGAGGGTGTTGGTTCTCGCGCCCTCTTCCGCTTCCCCCGTTTCCCCGTTTACAGTTGCGATTTGTGTTCGAGGGCGAATTTCATCAGGGCGTGGCTGCCTTCAAGCCCCAGCTTGGCGCAGATATTCTTTCGGTGCGTTTGTACCGTGTGGGGGCTGATATGGAGCCATTCGGCGATCTCTTTGCTCGTTTTGTATTCGGCGAGGAGCTTGAGGATATGCCGCTCAGTGGGCGTCAGCAGATCGAGACTGATCCGGGGCTTGACTGCGGAGGCCGGTCGTCGCCCAGTCACCAGATACGAGGTCAGTGCCGGGCTGACGTAGTGTTGCCCTGACATCACGGCTCTGATGGCGCTGACGATGTCAATGACGGCGCTGTCTTTGAGAACATAGCCCTTAGCTCCCATCGCCAACGCTTCATTGAAAAACGCTTCGTCATTGTGGACGGTGAGGAAAATGATCTCAACCGCGAGCCGTTGCTTCAGGAGCGAGCGCGCTACGCCGAACCCATCCATACGCGGCATCTCGATATCAAGGATGACGACCTCCGGTCGCAACGTCGCAATCCGTTCCAGCGCCGTCTGACCGTCGCCCGCTTCACCGATCACGTTCAACTGTGGCTCACGTTCGATGATCTGTCGCAAGCCCTGACGAAAGATGGGGTGATCATCGGCAATGACTACTCGAATCTCATCGGGCATACCGTTCATCCTTCAACTTCACACTGATGACGATCCTCGCGCCTTGACCCGGCGCCGATTGAATCGAGAGCCTGGCGCCGAGGATACGCGCGCGCTCCCTCACGCTGATCCAACCGAAGCCACTGCGATCACCGGTCGTCAGGTTCGGATCGAATCCTTTGCCATTATCTTGAATGGCGATCTCGATTGACTGTGACTCTTTCTTGATGGTGACGCTCGCCTCGGTCGCCTCCGCGTGTTTGATGATGTTATTGAGTCCCTCCTGCACGATGCGGTAGAGGTGGATTTCCAACTCCGACGGCAACAGCCCATCAATCACATCGAGATTCGTCGTCACCGGCAGCTCATCAGCGCCGGCGACCTTCGTCACCATCGCTTCGATCGCTTTGGTCAGACCGAGACGGTCGATCTGGAACGGTCGCAGGTCATAGGCGATCTGCCTCACCTCGGCGAGGGCTTGGCTGGCCGACTCGGCGATTTCTTCCATCTGTTCGAGGGCGCGTTCCGGATGTTCGGGTGTTTGCAAGCTGTGCAGCGCCCGGTTTTTGATGATGACCAGGCTCTGAGTGAGGCTGTCGTGCAATTCCGAGGCCATGCGCTGGCGGTCGCTCTCCTGAAGATCGATCAGCCGCCGGGAAAACTCTTCTTGCACCGTCTTGGCTCGCTCCAGTTGCGAGATCCGTCGATGATAGATCAACACGGTCAAGCCCCCTAGACCCGAAAGCGTGAGAGCGATGAACCACCACGTTCGCCAAAACGGCGGCAAGAGCGCAAACCGGAAGCTCGCCCCTTTCAGGTTCCACACGCCGTCGTTGTTCGCGGCAATGACCTGGAACCGATAGTTGCCGGGTGGAAGGTGCGTGTAATACGCCGTGCGTCGGGCACCGGCATCCACCCAGGCACGGTCATACCCCTCCAGTCGATACTTGAACCGCACCTTCTCCGGCGCGGTGAAGCACAAGCCCGTGTAGTGAATCTCCAGATTGCCCGATCCCGGGAGTATCTCTACCCCTGGCTGAAGATCGACCGGCTTCTTCTCGATCAACATCTGTTCAATGTGTACGGGTGGAGGCCGTCGGTTGATTCTGCTCGGATCAACCACTACGACGCCCTTGATGGTGGGAAACCAGAGCCTCCCGTCCAGCGTCTTCCATCCAGCGGGTTGACTCCCACCGTTGCACTCGCTGGTCTTCATGCCATCGCCGACGCCATACGAGACACAGGTGATCGAATCACCCTTCCCGTCGGCAAAATCGTTCAACTCTCGTCGGCGGACCCGATAGATCCCCCGATTGCCGCTCATCCAGAAGTTTCCGCGATCATCTTCCAGAATGCGCGACACGATATTGTCATACAATCCATCCTCAGCCGTGATCGGAACGAATCTCCCCTCTCTGAAGCGGTTCAATCCACCACCGTAGGTACCAATCCAGAGCGCGCCGTCGGCATCTTCATAGATGTCTCGAACGGAGTTGTGGGATAATCCATTCTCGGTCGTGTAGTTGGTGAACTGTCCGTCTTGGAAGCGACTGAGCCCACCGACGGTGCCGATCCAAAGCGCTCCCTGGTGATCCTGCATGATGAACCGCACATCGTCGTGAACCAGTCCATTGCTCGTTCGGTAGCTCAGGAGTTCGCCGTCCTTGAGACGGCAGAGCCCTCCCCGATTGCCCGGAGCATGGCTCCTCATCGTGCCGATCCAGAGGGCCCCCTCCGAATCCTCGTACAGGGCCATCACCGGGATGTCCACAAGCCGCTCGTCGGAGGTCAATTGTCCATCCACGTAGTAATGGAGTCCCAAGTAATCACCAATCCAGAGGCCGCCCCCGTTGGCTTGATGCAAGGCCCATGGCCCGATGAGTCTCCGACGTTTCCGGCGGTCGGAGGCATACAAGTTATGAGTCGTAAACGTTCCATCATGAAATCGAAACAGACCGCCCGACACCGCGCCCATCCACACTCCCCCGCCGCCATCCCCCGTGATGGGCACGAAGCTCTCATCGGACAGGCCTTCCTCTCCGGCGTACGCCGTCAGGAGTCCCCGCTTGAATCGGTGAAGTCCCTTGCCATCGGTGCCAACCCAGAGGTTGCCTTCCCGATCCTCGATGACGGACCGCACACGGACGCCGGAAATGCTCTCCGATAATTCAGCAATGGGTTGGGATAGGGTGATGGTCCCACCTTTGACCTCAGCCACGCCCCGGGGGGTCAGGAATCGGATGTCTCCTTCCCGGTCCCTATAGATCGACATGACCACGTCGCCCGGCCGATCATGAGGCGACCAGTTGGGATAGGTGGCCAGGGTGGTCAACGTGCCCGCATGGTACCGGATCAGCATCCGATGCGCGGCTACCCACACGCTCCCGTCCCGCCCTCCCCGCAACTCCAATATCGTATCAAGAGGCACGCCGTCGTGACGCGGGTAAGTGATCACGGTGTCGGCTCGATATCGGATGAGACCTTCGTTGGAGGCAAACCAGATGCTCCCGTCCCGGCTTTCACAGACGCCATAGACCCTCTTACCCGTGAGGCCATCGTGACTCGTCTCCGTGACGATGTATCCCTCTTTGAGGCAGGCTGGCCCACTTTCCGTCCCAACCCAGAGGTTTCCTTCCCGATCCCCGCAAATGGACCACACCAAGTCATCGGGCAAACCGTCTTCCCTCGTATAGGTCGTGAACGTCCCATCGGTATCTCGTGTGAGCCCGCCATGCTCGGTCCCAATCCAGAGATGACCCGCGCGATCTTCATACAGGGAAAGAATTCGATTGCTCTTCAACCCCGGACTGTTGGTCGTATTAAAGATGGTGAACTTCACCCCGTCGAAGCGCACCAGACCACCAAAGGTGCCCAACCACAGATACCCATCACGGGTTTGGACGATGGCGGTCACAGAGTTCTGTGGCAAGCCATCTTCTGTGGTCCAATCACTGTGAATATAATGGTCGGCCCCTCCGCCAGCGCCCCGAGCCCGAACCACGCCATTCCCGATAGAAGATGAGGTGAGACATGTGAACGCCAAGCCAACAAAACGCAGCTTGATGCCTCCATTGCTCATCATCATCTCCTATCATCCGTACCACCCCCCGCGCAGCTCTGCAGAAGAAGTGCAGTCTCTTCATCTGAGGTGACACAGCGTCATCTGGAGTATACCCCACTTGGACCAGGTGAGACAACCATTTTCTCCTCGTGGCGGCCCGAATCCCCCAGGCGCATTTCACCCCTCACGACAATAATAAGACGCGCCTCCCGGAGCATGTCCGATGGAGAGAGGATATCAGTCAGACTCCTGTTCCTCATCACGCCCTTCAGGGCTCTGATCAAGGAACGGCTTGATCACTTCCGGTCCAGGGAAGAATCGCTCCCACATCTGCGGCGCCATGGCGCTCATCTCCAGCCAGCTCCGGAAACGCCGATCGAATTCCTTCTTCGTCTTCATGTAGGCCTCGAAGCTGGCCGTCAGGTAGTTGCGGAAAAAGTCTTGGATCGATTCTTCCTGGGCTCGAATCACCTGATAGAGAAAGGAGAGCGGCAAGATGCTCTTTTTGTTCTTCTCTTCCTCCAGGATGATTTGCGTCAAGATCAGCTTGGTGAGGTCTTCCCCCGTCCTGGAGTCAATAACTTCGATATCCTGTCCCTGGCGAATCAACTCAATGAGGTCCTCGAACGTGACGTAACTCTTCGTCTCGGTGTTGTAAAGCCGACGATTGCCATAGCGCTTGATCAAGACCGGCCCCTCACCGGTCCGCTGTTTCTTCCTCCTGGGCATAATGCTTTACTTTATTCTAATCGCAGCATAGATGTCAACTTTTTCTGGCTAACCGGCTCGTCATACGAAGCATATTTCTTTTCGCATATGCGAAGGAGCTGGGCCGCAATAGCCCCCTAAAATCCGCCCATCACTCGCTCATATGAAACAATCGCAGCATATATATTTACTGACATGACACGAGTTGCACATGTGATCTCGCAATTGCGAAAAATTTCTTGACACTCCGATCCGGCTTTGATAATATTCGGTAGCGCCAATCCGGTGCTGGAAGATCGAGATCACGATGAGCGAAACGCGCGTGGCATTGCTGTTGATGGATTTCAGAGAATGGCTCGGGCGACGCGCTGAGGGTAGTCCGGGAGATGGTGCTCGGCATACAGAGGTTCACCGAGCAATTGTTGCGGGAGACGATCGCGGCCGGCCTCTCTTTCCAGGAGGTGCTTCTGCGCCCGGCACCAAAGCGGATGCAGGCGTTCAGAGAGGCGCAATGGACGTCGTGCAGTCATGGCGTAGAGGCGGCGAAACGGACGTTCATGTTTCGATGGCCGTCAATGGAACCCTCGGCCGAGTCGCACGAACAGGAAGGCATCATGGGTCGAAAAAAATCGGGTGAGGAATATCGCTCCGCCTCTGAGGTGCTCGATGCCGTTCAGCAGCTCACCGAGCAGTTCTGCAAAAGCGCCGCCGACCAATGGGATCAACTCGCGCGCCATCCCGTGTTTCTCTCCACCATGGCGGCGGCCATGGAACAGTCGCTGAACCTCATGGCGCGGGTCCAGGACCTGGTCACCACCACGCTGAAGACGATGAATTTGCCGACCCGCGATGACATCGAGCAATTGAGGAGGAGCGTAGAGGCTTTGCGCGATGAGGTGGCTGAACTCCATCGGAAACTCGAGGAACGCACGACACCACCTCCCAGAAAGACACGAGCCAAGAAGAAGAGATGAACCACGTTTGCATCTACCGTCGCCGTGATCGGCTCTTCCGATGTCGCCGCCCCCGGCGGGTGAGTGCCCGGGAGTTCGGAAGAGCGCAGTTATTGGGCGCTCGACGAGAATCTCGGCGGCCAGGATCGGCGATGGCGTTCGTCGAAGCGGGCGCCGAGACATGCGACCGCGCGAGGAATCGCTCATGAGTTCGGAGCCGGCCACAACGGATGAAAGTGACCGAGCGCGGGCGGTCATGCGTCACACGCCGATTGTACAGGGAGGAGGTATGGAGCGAAAACCGGGTGTCCTTCTCTACGTCATTCTGCTGATGGCACTCGTCGGCGCTCCCGCCGCGTTTGCTCAGGCGGGATCGACGGGACGGGTGAGCGGCACGGTCGTCGATCAGACCGGCGCCGTCATCCCCGAAGCCACCGTCACGCTCATCAACATTGAGACCTCCGAGACGCGGGAAGGGGGTACCAACGATCTCGGCGACTTCGTCTTTTCGTTGCTGCCGCCGGGACGGTATGAGCTGCGGGTTTCGGCGCCGGGGTTCCAGACCGTCGTCGTGAAAGACGTGGTCGTCAAGATCACACAAACGACCACATTGACCGTGCAATTGCCGGTCGCGCTGGAAACCGAGGTGATGACTGTGACCGCCGAACCTCCTCTGGTGCAAGATACGTCTTCGCAGATGGGGCGCGTCATCGACGAACGCAGCATTCGGCAATTGCCGTTGCCCACGCGCAATTTCCAGCAATTGTTGGCGCTCTCACCGGGCGCCATGGCCAGTTTGACCAACAATACGGAAATGGGCCGTGGCGATCAGAACATCTCGGTCAATGGGCAACGTATGACGAGCAACAACGTGGTCATCAACGGTGTCGAAGTCAACAGCCCGGGCACGAACTCGACGCCCAACATCGCCGTCCCCGCTCCCGATGCCATTCAGGAGTTCATCGTCCAGACCAGCCTTTACGATGCCTCTCATGGCCGCAACGCCGGGGGGAATGTGGCGGCCATCACCAAGTCGGGCAGCAATCAGTTTCATGGAAACGTGTACGAGTTCCTTCGCAATCGCGTGCTCAACGCCAATGACTTCTTCCTCAACGCTTCTGGCCAGGAGCGCCCGATTTTGACGCGCAACCAATTCGGCTTCACGCTGGGCGGTCCCATCGTCAGAGACGAGGCTTTCTTCTTCGGCTCCTATCAAGGCACGCGCGAACGGAACGGGGCCTCGCTGATGAATAGTCTCACCTTTCTCAACTTGAATTTTCCGGTCACCGCCGAAGACGGGACGACGCGCGTGGTCCCCCTCACCGATGATCGGCGTCCAGACGCGCTGGCCGCCGCTTTTGGCGTGCCGGCCGATGAGATCAGCGAGGGAGCATTGGCTCTGCTCCAGGCTCGCTTGCCCAATGGTCAGTGGGCCATTCCGTCCTCGGCCAATCCCGAAGGGCCGACGGCGCTCTCGGGCATCTCGCGATTTCGCGAAGACCAGTTCAACGCCAACATCGACGTTCAACTCACTGACGCCGATAAGCTCTCGGGGAAGTTTTTCTTCTCCAACACGCCGGCTTTCCAGGCGCTGTTCAGCTTCGTCGGCGCCAACGCCTTCCAGGCTCCCGGCTATGGCGGCGACTTCGACATTCGCAATCGCGTCCTCTCGCTGAGCCACACGCACGTTTTCAGGAGCAACGTGATCAACGAGTTTCGATTCGGCTTCAGTCGCATCCGCGCCGAATCGTCGCCCGAAGAACCGTTCACCGCCGCCCAATTCGGCATTCGGAATCCACTCGGCGACCTCTTCCCCGGGCTCCCCACGCTCGGCGTGACGGGGCACTTCACCATCGGCTCCACGCCATTGGCCGATGAGGCGTCGACGGTCAACACGTTCATCTATAGCGACCTCGTCTCTCTGGTCCATGGCCGGCACAACCTCCGTCTGGGCGTGGAAGTGCGCCGCTATCAGGTGAATTTTTTCTTCCATTTCTTCACGCGCGGCCAGTTGATTTTCAATACATTTCAGGACTTCCTGCGCGGGCGGGTGAACACCTCGCTCATTGGCTCGGGCGTCCCCGACCGCGGCATTCGCGCCACCGACCTGAGCAGTTTCATTCAGGATGATCTCCGACTGAGCGAGCGGTTGACGCTCAATCTCGGATTTCGTTACGAGTTCTTCGGCGGGTTGACTGACGTGCGCGGGCGATTGGTCAATTTCGATCCCTCGCAATTCCGGCCGGGCACGTCCAAAGCGCCGTCGTTGCCGCCCAACGGATTCGTGCAGCTCAGCAATGCCGATCCGCCTCTGCCGGACGTCCCCACCGTCGGCGACACGTTGAACCCCAATGATGCCAACTTCGCCCCCCGATTCGGATTCGCCTATCGCCCGCTGAACACCGATCGACTCGTCCTGCGCGGCGGCTTCGGCATCTACTTCGATCGCTTCTCCACGCGCATGGCCAATGTTCAACTGTTCAATTATCCCTATGGGGTCGTCGCCGTCGCCCTGGGCACGCCGTTTTCCGAGCCCTTTCCGGACATCCCACCGCCCACAGCGTTTCCCGTGACGCCGAGCATCCCTTCGCCGATTTCCATCACCACCTTCGTCCCCGGCATCGGCTCGTTCCCTTTGGGCCCCGTGCCCATCAATGGGATCTATATTTCGCCCGATTTTCGCAGCCCGTACGTCTACCATTACACGCTCGGCGTCCAGTGGGAATTCGCCCGCGACGTCTTGCTCGAAATCGGTTACGTGGGGACCAAAGGCACCAAACTCCTCACCGTATTGAACCTCAATCAGGCGGGCGGTGCGACGCCGTTCACCTGCGGCACGCCTCTGCCCTGTTTCTCGACGAACAAGAACCTGTTCGGCATGGTTCAGGTTCAAAGCGCGGCCACGTCGCACTACGATTCCCTTCAACTCAGCGTGACCAAGCGGTTCAGTCGCGGACTTCAATTCCTCGCCTCTTATACGCTCAGTAAATCAATCGACACGTATTCCGGGACGCCCACCAGCGAGCTGACCATTTTGCCGGGAGATCAACAGAACTTCGCCTCTCATCGAGCGCTCTCGGACTTCGATCGCCGGCATCGGTTCGTGTACAGCTTCGTCTATGACCTGCCCAAACTGTATCGTGGTGATGCGCGCCTCGGCCGTCTCTTGTTGAATCGCTGGCAGATTGCCGGCATTGTCACGTGGCAGTCGGGATTACCGTTCACCGTCTTCCAGGCCATCGGATCGAGCGTGTTCAACCGCGCCGACTTCGCTCCCGGCTTCAGCGGCTCGGCGGAGATCAAGGGTTCGGTTCACAGCAAGCTCCAACGCTTCTTCAACACTGATGCCTTCGTCCCCCCCGCTGGCTTCGGCAATGCGGGGCGCAATATTCTTCGCGGCCCCGATCAGCGGAACGTCGATTTCTCGATCATCAAATTCATCCCGCTCTCGGAGCGCCTTCGCGCCGAATTTCGCACCGAGGTGTTCAATCTGTTCAACACGGTCAATTTCGCCAATCCCAATGCGAACATCGCCGTTCCGGCGACATTTGGGCGGATCACGGCGACCAGCGCCGGTCCGCGGATCATTCAATTCGCCCTCAAACTCAATTTTTGAATGAGGTATAATGACATCTCGCCCAAGGAGGAGAACATCATGAGGAGACTCCCAAAAGGTTTCATCGTTCTCTATGCCCTCATCATCGGGCTTTTCGCGCCAGGAAGTATCCTGGCGCAACAACTCCCGCCCTCGGTCACGTTGTTGTTCGATACGGGTGAATCGGGGCACATTGGCGTCACCGTGGAGACGGGCGAACCGGGACCCAACGTCGCCGATTTGAGCGCCTTCTTTGCCGGCGAGGTCGTTCAGCCGGCGGCGTTGGCCGAGTCGTCCGACGTGACCGTGGAACCGATGTTCGATGAAGAGGAATTCCCCGACGGCCCGGCGCGAACGCGGCTCACCTTCTCGCCGGTGACGCTCCCGGCCGGTCAATCTTTCCTCCCGGGATTCGTCGGGTTCATCGTGCCCGACCGGATTGGCTCCGAACTCACCCCGGAGTCGTTCCTGGAGACGATGCTCGCCGATTACACTCTGGAGATCAACGGCGTCAAGTTCATGGATGATGACCTGTTCACGCCGGATCACGTCACCTGGCTCGGCCCGTTCGATGGGGCTCTGGTCGGCTTCCCCGGACAGACGGTTCATATCTGGGGATTGAACATCACCACCAGGATCATGCAACCGGGCACTTACGTCATTCGCAACATCATCCGATTCCCCAAGACCGTTCCGGTGCCCGAACTCGGCGTCACCTATCTGGGTGGCGAACTCATCGTACAGGTGACGGTGAACATCGTCGCCGCCAATGCGGCCTCGGTACCACCGACCAATGGATGGAAAGTGGTCGGCGAATCGATGATCAAAGTCCAGCAGGCGCTCCAGAATGCCATCGAGCGGCGACGGCGAATCGACTGGAAAACGCAACAGAACTGAAGGGCGGGCCTGCCAGGGGCACTTCGGTGAATCTGCGCCCTGGAGGCGATTGCTCGGGGAAACGGGCTGTAGCGCAGGATGCCATCTTACGCCACGCCTTCGCGTAGGAATCGCTGATGGGCTTATGCACGACATGACCGGTGAAGAGCGAGGTCGTGCAAGTCGGCAACTTGCGCCACGCCTTCTCAGAGGAGAACGCGAATGATGTCGACCGGCCATGTTCACAAGATGATCAACCTGAAATTCGCCGGCATCGCCGTCGCCGCGGGAGTTCTTCTGGGAGGGGCGGCTCTCCCTCCATTGATGGCGCGTCAGGGAACGGGATTAGAGGCCGAAGTGACCGATATCACGCATCGCATCGTCACCATCACCTGGCAGACGGAGAGAGAGGCGACCAGCCAGGTCATCTACGGAATGACGCCGGCATATGGGCATACGGCCAGCAGCCCCGGGATGACCCGCCGGCATCGAGTTATCGTCACCGGGCTCACTCCAGAGACCACCTATCACTTCCGCGCCCTCTCGGTGGACGGCGAAGGGCGCGCGGCTCTGAGCGATGATCTCACTTTCACCACGCATCCCGTTCCCGACGTACCCGAGGCCTTCCCGGCCGATTTCTCCTCGCCGATCGATGTGACTACGGGGCGCCCTATTCCGGGGTTCGGGGGTGGGCCGGGCGTGCTCTATCATAATCCCGTCATTTTCGTTCACGGAAACGGCGAGACGGCGCTCTACTGGCGAGGACTGTCATACGCCATTCCGCGACTGCTCGGGCGCTTTCTCGGCCCCGAACCCATCCCCGGTGGGGGAACGGTCCAGCCGGAAGACATCATCGCCCGATTCATCGATGAAGGGTATACGCCGGCGGAACTCTGGGCGCTCAGCTACCTGGGGCGCGACGGCATCAATGATGGACGCGACCTCATTGGCTCCAGTTTCGGTCATTCTCACCAGGCGAATACGCCGGATGTCGGCGCCTTCATCGAAGCGGTGCTCGATTATACGGGTGCCGCCAAGGTGGATATCATCGCCCACTCGCTGGGCGTCACTCTGGTGCGCGACTGGATTCGACGAGAACGCGATAGCGGCCATGATGTGCTCTCGCGGCTCGACGATGTGGTGCTCATCGCCGGCCCCAATCATGGCACACATTTCTGCGGATTCCCATTCATCAAAGGGACGGAGCCGGCATCGCTGGTGACCCTTTGCGAGGAAGTAGGCCGCGCGGACTCCCCGTTCCTTCAGGCGCTGAACGCCGACGAGACGCCACAAGCGAACGGCCAACCGCGATACATGACGCTGTTTGCCGCCGGTCCCAGCGAAGACTTCGCCTTTCCCGCCGAGGGCATCGATAGCCTGAATCGACCGGTGAACCTCCGGTTGAGTCCGGTGCTGGAAGGTGCGATCAACGTCGGATTGGCTTTCGATCTGCCGCCCGATCCTCGTTTCCCCGTCGTCTTTCCCACCGATCCGCCGCTGGAGTTCGGAGATCCACGCGCTCATTATTTGCTCGGGGTGAGCGAAGACGCATTTGACATCTATTTTCCATTCGTGAGCGACTTGAGGGAATAGCATATGCCGAAAACACGAGTCGATGATATCGAGCTCTACTACGAGATTCACGGTCGAGGCGAACCGCTCGTCCTCATTGCCGGTCTGGGCGTCGGGTCGTGGGTGTGGTTCAAACAAGTCCCCACTCTGGCTGAAAAGTTCCAGACGATCATCTTTGACAATCGCGGGGCCGGTCGATCGGATAAGCCGACCGGACCGTATACCATCGCCAGGATGGCCGATGATGTGGCCGGCTTGCTCCGAGTATTGGACATCGAGCGCACACATGTGCTCGGCGCTTCAATGGGCGGCTTCATCGCTCAGGAATTAGCGCTCGCTCATCCGCAGATGGTGCGCCGGTTGATTCTCGCATGCACCAGCTTTGGCGGCCGCCATCACGTTCCTCCGCCTCAAGAGGTTCTTCAGGCGATGGGATCGCTCGATGGGTTGAACACGGAAGAGCGGGCGCGACAACACATCCACCTGGCGTTCTCACCGTCGTATATTCGGGAGCATCCCGCAGAACTGGAGCGGGCCATCCGGCTCCGTCTGGCCAATCCCATTCCCGAACACGCGTACCTCAGTCAACTGCAAGCGGCCATCGGCTTCGATGCCGAAGCGCGCGTCTCCTCGATCAAGGCACCCACGCTGGTCATCACCGGCGATCAAGATATGATGGTGCCGGCGGAGAACTCCCGTCGCCTGGCCGCCAGGATTCCCGGAGCCAAGCTGGTGATCATCGAAGGCGCCGGCCACAGTGTGTTCATCGAGCGGGCCGACGCGTTCAATCGTGCCGTCATCGAGTTTCTGGAGGCAGCGGACCGATGAAGGTGAGGCGATCTGATCGCCTCTTCTCACACGAGCAACCGATGGGCGTCGCCCGATGAGGTTCGAAGACGATGCGACGATATGCGCGGATCATAGGAACGGGATCATACGTCCCGGAGAAGGTGTTGACCAATGATGATCTCAGCCGCATGCTCGGCGAGGATATTCACGAATTCGTCTCTCAGGTCATCGGCATCGAGGAGCGTCATATCTGCCGAGCGGATGAGAGCACGGCCGATCTCGCTGTGGCCGCCGCGCGACGGGCGTTGGCCGCGGCCGAGGTGACGCCCGATGAGATTGATCTCATCCTGGTGGCCACGGACACGCCCGAGTACATCTCTCCGGCCACGTCGGTCGTCGTTCAACATCGGCTGGGGGCGGCGAATGCTGGTACGTTCGACATCAACTGTGCCTGTGCCGGCTTCGTCACCGCGCTCGACGTCGCCGCCAAATACATCCACGCTGATCCGGCCTATGATCACATCCTGGTCATTGGCGCGTACGCCATGAGCAAATATGTGGATTGGACGGACAAGAAGACGGCGACCATCTTCGCCGATGGAGCGGGCGCCGTGGTCGTGCGCGCCTCCGGTGACGGTCCGGGATTTCTCGCCTCCCGACTCTACGCCGATGGACAATACCATCACCATCTGGGCATTTTCGCCGGCGGCACTCATCGGCCCATTACCGAGCAGGTCCTGCGGGAGGGATACGAGAACAAAGTGCGATTTCACCAGAAGTATCCACCGGAGATTAACCTCGAGGGGTGGCCCGCGCTGATTCACCAGGTCCTCGAACGCGCTCGGCTCACTCTCGACGATGTGCGGTTGTTTCTGTTCACTCAAGTCAATCTCAGCGCGATTCGCGAAGTCATGCGCCGGTTGCATCTCCCCATGGAGCGCACGCACACCATCATGCAGAAATGGGGGTATACGGGCTCGGCGTGCATTCCCATGGCGCTCGATGATGCCGTAAAACAAGGTAAGCTCGAGCCCGGCGATGTTCTCGTCATGTGCGCCTCCGGCGGTGGATTGAATATGGCCTGCGCCGCCTTTCGCTGGTAATGGCGCTCGCCCTTCGGCGGGCGGGGTCGAGGGCGGCGCGCGGACGGTGATATGCGATATCCAAACATCGCTACATTGTTCCGGGAACGCGTCAATCAATATCGCCATCGCGACGTCTTCTATGTCCGTCGAGGTGGCCGATGGACGGGCATCTCCTGGGATCACTTCGAGCGTGCCGCCGACGATCTCGGCGGCGCGCTCATCGCGATGGGATTGCAGAAAGGGACGAGCGTCTGCATCTTGATGGGAAACGTGCCCGAGTGGCCGATGAGCGATCTCGGCGTCATCATGGCGGGGGGCATCAGCGTCGGACTCTATCCGACCAGTTCGCCGGAGCAATGCCAGTACATCATCAATCACTCGGACGCCGAGTTCGTCATCGTGGATACGGAAGCCCAGTTAGAGAAGATCCTGAAGATTCGCCACGCCCTCCCCCGCGTCAAGAAGACCATCGTCCGGGAGCGCGTACGCACCCACCTCGAAGAACGACTCATCCACTTCGATGAGGCGTTACGCCTCGGTCGAACTCACCGAGAGCGCGTCTATCCGATCCTCCGAGCGCGCGCCGAGAGCGCCCGACCAGACGATATCGCTATCATGGTCTATACTTCGGGCACCACGGGGCCGCCCAAGGGAGCGTGCCTGAGCCACCGATACGTGATCAATAGCGTGGAATCACTGCTGGCCACGATCCCCATCTCCGACGCGGATCGATCGTTCTCCTACCTCCCCTATTGCCATGTGGCCGAGCGCATCTCCGGATTGTACAATCGGCTCTATGCCGGAGCGCCAGCCTACTTCGTGGATGATCTCAACCGATTGTGGTCGTACATGCTGGAGGTCAAGCCGACCGTATTCGGCAGCCTGCCGCGATTCTACGAAAAGCTACACGCTCGCATCATGGCCGATGTCGAACGGGCGTCATCGGCCGAGCGCGAACAATTCCATCGCGCGCTGGCCATAGGTCGCCGCCTGAGTCGTTTGAGACAAGCCGGCCAGCCCATTCCTCCAGAGTTGCATCTGGAGTACGAACGGAGTGCTCGACCGGTTCTGGAGAGGGTGAAGCGCGCCTTCGGTGGCGAGATTCGCATCGCCACGTCGGGCGGCGCGCCACTGCCGCTGGACATTGCCGAATTCTTCGATGCCGCCGGCATTCCCATCCTGCAGGCCTACGGACTGACCGAGAACGTCTGTGTGGCTTTCAATCGACCAGACCGGTACAAATTCGGCACCGTCGGCCCGCCGATGCCCGGCTGCCAGGTCAAGATCGCCGAAGATGGGGAGATCCTCGTTCGTAGCCGGATGATGTTCAGCGGATACTATAAAGATCCCGAGAAGACGGCCGGGGCGTTCCGGGATGGTTGGCTGCTGACCGGCGATCTCGGCCAATTGGACGAGGATGGGTTTCTGAAGATCACCGGCCGGAAGAAAGAGATCATCGTCACGTCCACGGGCAAGAACATCTCTCCCATGCTCATCGAAAACATGCTCAAAGAGCATCCGCTCATCAGTCAGGCGATGGTTTATGGTGAGGGCAAGAGTTATCTGGTGGCCCTGATCACGCTTCATCGCCTGGAGACCGAACAATACGCTCGAGCCCGAGGTATCGCCTTTGAGCATTTCGGCCAACTGGTGCGACATCCGGAGATCGTATCGCTCATCGAGCGCATCGTCGATGGCGTGAATGCGCGCGTCTCGTCCACCGAATCGATCAAGAAGTTCGTCATTCTCGATCACGACCTCAGCATGGAGGCGGGCGAGATCACTCCGACGATGAAGATTCGACGTGACGTCGTCACCGAGAAATATCGGGATGTGTTGGAACGCTTGTACGAGTGAAGGCAGTTTTCACCTTGGCGATATCCTCAACTGGAGGGGAATCGCTCATGCGTAGCGAGCCCGCCACGATGGATGAATGAGAATGGAGCGCAAGATGGCATCTTGCGCTACGTATTTTCGCGGGAAGAAGCTTCCAAGAGGCGCGATACCACAGTCCGGAGTCGGACACCGGTTCCCCATTTCCATGCCGAGCTTAACGCGACTCAAAAAGTGCCTCGCCGTTGACCTCGACCCCTGCGGCCGATCTGGCCACGTCCGCGCTCTCCGGCCATCTCCTCGAGCGCTCGCCGGTTCGGGATGAGAACCACACCCCTCGACCCTGAATCAGCCCATCTCGCCTCAACTGATTCAAATACCGGGTCATCGCCCGGTGCTTGAGTCCCACCATCTGGCCCCGTCGCGCCACCGTGGGCTCAATCCGCGCCCCATCACCCTGTCCCGATGTGAGCCGGAGCAAGAGTCGCGCCACCCGCTGGACCGTTGGAATCCTGCACCCCAGCTCTCGCAACTGCAGTCGTGTCCAGTGTAATTCTTCCGCCATGAAGGCATCAATCCAGGCGTGGAAGTCTGGCTCCGTGTGGAGCAGGCGACGGAACTCCCCCACCCCAATGACTCGCACCAGACAGTCGGTGACGGCCTGAGCCGAGAGCGTGGATGGTTTTTGGCACAGCAAGCCCGTGTATCCCCACACCTGCTCGACATCACTGTACTTCCAGGTGAATTCTTCCCCCTCCGGTGTATGGAAGAATAACCGAACCCGACCGGCACACAAAATGAATACATGCTCCACTGCTTCTCCCTCCCAAAAGAGCATGGCTCCTTTCGGGTAGAAGCGCCATGGAGCCCACCCGAGAGTCGCCTGTTCACGCCTCGTTATCACCGGGCAAAGCGGACATACGGAACACTCACCACAGCGCGGCGTGAGATGAGATGGTGTCATGGTTTCCTCCTCCCTGGTTGAACACAGAAGCTCGCGCTCACCCTGGGATCATTTTCCCACGTTCACCGGCCACCTCGGATTCAAGCGTTTTCCTCACTCAGATGATTGCTCACTCCAGACGAAACCGCGCCCCCTCGCCGAAAAACTCGCCGGTGTTCTCGTCGTACCCGCCCCAGATGATCATCTCCCGCTCCGTCCACACTGCCGTGTGACCCGCCCGGGATCGTGGCTCACCCTCGGTGCTGATCGGTTCCCAGATGCCTACCGTCTCAGCCACCGCCCATCCACTCAGCAACAACCCAATGACACCAGCAACCCAAACGTGGTCTCTTCGCCCCTTATTCCCTCCTTTTCTCTCTCCTGCGGTAGAGATGTTTTTCTCGCTGCGCGCCTGATGCTCGCCCCCGCCATCACCAGATCACAATGGTCCAATCCTCTCCACTCTCTCAATTCGCCGTAAAGCGGATCAACAACTCGTCCAGATCGATCCGAAACGATCCCGCCGCGCTGAACACCTGGACCACCAGTTTCACTTTCATGTCCCCCCTGGAGTCCACATAGCTCGAAGGACTGCTCACCTCTGGGCTCACCTCTACCCATGGGCAAGGCGCTCATTGGTTCTATCACCCACTGCCCGCTCGGTTCACTCATACTTCTGCCGATAAGCCATCCATCGCTCGCGCAACGCGCGCATCATCTCGGTGAACCGTGCCTCGGTGCGGAGTGACGTCAATGTCGGATCTCGCTCGAACCAGGGGACATTTTCGTTTCCCAATTGGACCGACTGCTGGAAGTACTCCAGGGCCTCAGCAATTCTCCCCTGGAGGGCGGCAATCTGGGCGCGCCAGTAGAGATAATCGCCCTGGACGCCGACATAATGGGTCATGCTTTGAAGTTCTTCATCGGCTCGCGCCGCCTCTCCTTGGCTGGCATACACCTTGGCCAGCAGCATCGCTCCGAAAGGCACATCCGGAGCGCCTCGCTTCAATCGCTCTCCGAGATCGCGCGCCCGCTCCAGGTCTCCCCGATAAAACATGATTTCACCCTGGAGAAATCGGAGTACCGGATGCTGGGGATCGATTTTGATCAAAAAGTGATTCACCCGTCGCTCGGCTTCCTCCAGTTGCCCTTGATAGATAGCCGTCATGATCAACCCCCAATATACCCGCCAATAACTGGGATCGATTCGCAGGGCTTGGCGATAGCTTTTCGCCGCTCGGTCCAATAATCCACTCCAGCGGTAGAACCACCCCAGCGCCAGATGGGCTTCCAGATCATTGGGTGCCAGCCTCAGGGCCGTCCGCAACTGTTCGTAGGCTTCGTGTTTGCGGCCGCGATCCAGATAGACGTTGGCCAAAGCGGCATAGCTCTCGGCAAAATGAGGGTTCAGTGCGATGGCCTGCCGACAGGCTCTCTCGGCTTCGTCCAACCACCGAGGATCGTTGTCCACCGACGCGCGGAACAAAAAGTAAGACTTGGCCAACGCCGAGTAGGCGGGGACGAATCCACGATCCATTTCAATGGCGCGCCGAAACAGCTCGATCGCCGCCTCGAAGTCCTGTCGTACGTTGACCTTTTCGAAGATATACTTCCCGCGCACGAAACAGTCATACGCTGCCGTCGCACCCGCCGAGATGGCCCTCAGTTGCTGCTTTTCGTAATCCGTGAGGTGAATACGAAGCCCCTCGATGATATGCCGAGCGACCTGATCCTGCAAAGCGAAGAGTTCATCCAGGTGATGATCGAGTCGATCCGTCCAGATATCTTCGCCGGTCCGCACATCGAACAACCGGAGCGTAGCCCGAAGCATCTCCCCCGCGACCTGGAAGCTTCCATCCAACACCACATCGACATCCAACGCTCGCCCCACAGCCAGAGGGTCAACCTCTCGCCCTTCGTATTGAAGCACCGTTCGCAATGGACGGACGATGAGATCGCCGACGACGGCCAATTCGGTGATCAACGTATCGGCCAATCCCACGCCGAAATGTTCATAAGCGGGACTTTTGGTGAGGCTCTTCAGAGGAAGAATGGCCAGCGTCAGTTTGGCTCGCGTTTGAGACCGGCTCAGAGTGGCCTCACTGGTTTCGTGATCGGCGAGGGACCCAACGGGACGCTCTTTCGGCAATCCCAGACGTTCGATGAACGAGGCTACGGATTGGAAAACGTCGATGAGAGAGCCGAGCAGTTGTCGGCCCAAGCTCGCTCGCTCTTGCGTCGCCGCGACGATCGCCTGAACGGCGGCTATATCTCGAAGGCCCAAGCGCGCAGCCACGGCCGTCAAACGTTCCAGGAGTTCGACGCCCGAAGCGTAACGTTCGTCGGGATTCTTCTTCAAAGCCTTCATGAGGAACTCCTCGAGTTCGGGATCGATCGCCGGTATGAACTGGCGAATCGGACGCGGCTCATCGTGCAGAATGGCGTGCATGATCTCGACGGCTCCCTTTCCCACGAAAGGTTTCTTGCCGGTCAACATCTCGTAGAGGATGATCCCGAACGAGAAAACGTCACTGCGCGCATCGATGGTGAGCTCGCCGCGAGCTTGCTCGGGCGACATATAACTGGCCGTCCCGAAGGGTTTCCCCAGAGCACTGGCCTGAGTGAGGTCGACATCTTCGATGGCGGCGGTGGGCAGGGCCTTGGCGAGCCCGAAATCGAGGATCACCGGTCGGCCGGAATGAGCGATGATGATATTCGCCGTCTTGAGATCGCGATGAACGATCCCGGCGCGATGAGCGGCAGCCAAGCCATCGGCGACCTGCAGAGCGATGGCCAGCGCTGTTTCCAGGGAGAGTCGCTTTCGCTCCAGCAAGGCTTTGAGACTCTCGCCCTCGACATACTCCATGACGATGAAGTGGTATCCTCGATCCTCGTTCAGCTCGTGAATGGTGCAAATGTTCGGATGATTGAGCGTCGCCGCCAGACGCGCTTCGCGGAGGAATCGCTTGCGGGCCAACTCGTCTCCGGCCATTCGCGGATCGAGGAGTTTCAACACCACGGTGCGATTGAGCGTGGTATCTCGAGCGAGATAGGCGGTCGCTTGCCCACCCGCACCAAGCCGCTTGAGGATCTCGTAATGACGCAGCCGCTCGCCGATCATTCCTTCGTGGCAATTATATCCAGCATCCAAACGGTTCGACAAATCGTGGGTTTCTTCCTCCATGGGGGGCCAAGCAATGATGCCGATGACTTGACGCTCCCACTTCATCCCCTTCATTATTAACCGCGGTCCGATAGATCGACGGCAATATGCGTGATCTCGATCTCCGCAAGTGGATGACCATCATACAGCGCGTGATCGCTCCCCCGTCGATTGCCCAAACGCCCAGCGAAGTCGTTTATCGCGAAAACAAGCTGAGGCTCCTTCACTACGTCCCGGCTACTCCTCGCCCGTTCCCCATCCCCGTTCTCATCGTCAGCTCTCTCATCAACAAATATTACATCCTCGATCTCCGTCCGGGCAGAAGCTATGTGGAATACCTGGTGAAACGGGGATTTCGCGTGTACATGATCGACTGGGGAATCCCCGATGCGCGCGATCGTACCCTGACGCTCGATGACCACATCAACGGCTATCTCACCCGGTGCGTCCAGAGTGTACTACGGCATGCGCGAGCTTCGACACTCACACTCATCGGCTACTGTATGGGAGGGACGATGGCGTTGATTTACGCCGCGCTGCATCGTCGGCCAGTCAGGAATCTAGTGCTCCTGGCTACGCCAGTGGACTTCCATAATCAATCGTTGCTGAGCCTGTGGAGCCGCCCGCAGTATTTCAATGTTGATCGGCTCGTCGATGTCTATGGAAATGTTCCCGCAGAAATCCTCTATGGGGCATTCATGATGCTCAAGCCGATGAGGAACATCACCAAGTACGTTGACCTGCTGGCGCGTCTGGACGATGAGGAGTTCATCAACACGTTTCAGGCATTCAATTATTGGATTCGCGACACCGTCCCGGTGCCCGGCGAGACGTTCCGCCAATTCGTCACAGAGACGTATCACCACAATCGGTTAGTGAACAGTCGCATGGTTCTCGGAGGGGAGCGCGTCCGCCTGGAGAAGGTGATCTGCTCGGTCCTCAACGTGGTCGCCGAGCGCGATGAGATCGTCCCACCGGCATCGAGCATCGCGCTCATGGAACTCATCAACAGTCGAGATAAGGAACTCCTCACCGTCCCCGGTGGCCATCACAGCCTCTCCATCGGACGAAGCGCGATGCGCGTTGTCTGGCCGATATCGGCAGAGTGGTTAAAACGTCGTTCCCAGACGTGACGAGGAGAAGTGGGCTATCCCTCAACAGGCGAGGAGTGAATGGGTGGCGTTCGTCAATGCCCGTGGGGAGCTCGATATCCGAGCTGGCGGGAAATCTTCCGCGCCGCCTCCATGACGAGCGCGGCGATTCTCGGCAGATGGGCGCTGTCGATTTGGCTCGTCGTGCCACTCACGCTCACCGCCGCTTCCACCTTGCCGAAACTATCGAAAATGGGAGCGCCCACACACCGCACGCCGGGACTGCTCTCCTCATCATCGACGGCATATCCTTGAGCACGAACGCGCTCCAACTCGCGGAGGAACCTTGATCGCACGGTGATCGTCTTGGGCGTCAATCGGCTCAACCCCCACTCCTTGAGAATGTCTTTCACCTCATCCGGGGGTAAGAAGGCGACGAGCGCTTTCCCCACGCTGGTGGCATGAACCGGTAATCGGCGCCCCACCCAGGTATCCATCTTGATGAAACTCGGTGCCTCCGCCTTCTCAATGTAGACGACTTCGCCATGATCGAGGATGGCCAGATTGGCCGTCAATCGCGTGCGCTCGGCCAATTGCTGAAGCACGGGATGGGCGACATCTCTGATATCCAATCCCATCAGCGCGCGGTGACTCAAATTGAGGACCTTGAGCCCCAACTTGTACTTTCCCGTGAAACGATCGCGGCGCAAGTAGCCGCGTCGCTCCAGCGTTCGCAGAATATAACTGGCCGAACTCTTGGGGATATGCAATCGTCGACTGATTTCGGAGTTCGTCATTCCACCACCACGCCGACCGATGGCTTCCAGGATATCGAGCGCCCGTTCAACGGCGGTGGAGGTACTGTCCCTCACTTCACCCATAACTCACCGATCATCCTCAATCTCATCAGCCATATTAACAACCCCTCCTCCAGGTGTCAAAGGCCCTCTGGCTGTGGCCAACTCTCCAATGAGAAACGGGGGCGATCGCCGCCGTCCGCGCCGGCTCTTCGTTCTCACGGTTTGTGGCACGCTCAGACTGCGCTCGATCCCTTGACGAGCCATCTCCCGAGAGGGTGCGGCGACAATGACCTCACTTCCCAAATATGAAACTTTTGTTCAATATATTGAACAAAACGCAATTCGCACTTGACACGGGCAATGGACTCGCTTATCATAATATCGAACTTATGTTCAATATATCGAACACGATGAAATGTCACAGCGCGCATCGAAGAGTTCTGGCCTGGGAGGATGGATGGGGCGCATGGCCCCAACCGTTGAAGTCACACCTCTGGAAACTCGCCGAACTCTTCCTCATCTGGAAGGAGGGGAGAACGGGCGAGTCGCCCACCTCGGTAGCCCCTCAGGGGGCTCGCCACTCGTGATCTGGTTCACACCTCACCATCTTTGACTGGCAGCGGGGAGACGCTCCCGCAGAAAAACTCACAAGGAGGGGAAACTGATGATCCAACAACCCTATCTGTCCGATGCTGACCAGCTTCGCCAGCGCTGGAGATCAGATCCGCGTTGGAGAGGGATCACCCGACCCTATACGGCGGAAGATGTCATCCGGCTGCGCGGTTCGGTGCGCATTGAATACACGCTGGCGCGCCGGGGCGCTGAGCGGCTCTGGCACTTGCTGTCGAGCGAGCCCTATATCGCCGCTTTGGGAGCCCTGACCGGTCATCAGGCCGTCCAGCAGGTCCGGGCCGGTCTGAAAGCGATTTATGTCAGCGGCTGGCAAGTCGCCGCCGACGCCAATCTGGCCTGGCAGACGTATCCCGATCAGAGCCTCTATCCGGTGGATAGCGTCCCGACGCTGGTCCGACGCATCAACTATGCCTTCCAACGGGCCGATCAAATCCACCACGCCCAAGGACGGAACGATATTGACTGGTTCGCGCCCATCGTCGCCGATGCGGAGTCTGGATTTGGCGGCCCATTGAACACGTTCGAACTGGCGAAAGCGATGATCGAAGCGGGCGCCGCGGCCATTCACTTGGAGGATCAACTCTCATCGCTGAAGAAGTGTGGGCATATGGGCGGGAAGGTGCTCGTGCCCACGCGAGAGTTCATCCAGAAACTGGTCGCCGCGCGGCTGGCCGCCGATATCATGGATGTTCCCACCATTCTCATCGCCCGGACCGATGCGGTGAGCGCTCAATTGATCCGAAGCGACATCGATCCTCGCGATCGTGAATTTTTGACCGGCGAGCGCTCGCCCGAGGGATTCTTCTATGTGCGCGGCGGTTTGGAGGCGGCCATCGCCCGAGGACGGGCTTACGCCCCGTATTGTGATATGCTCTGGTGCGAAACATCGGAGCCGAATTTGGACGAGGCGCGGCGATTCGCCGAAGCCATTCACGCCGAATTCCCCGGCAAGCTGCTGGCCTATAACTGCTCGCCCTCGTTCAATTGGAAACGGAAGCTCGACGACGCGACGATCGCCCGGTTTCAGCGCGAGCTGGGAGCCATGGGCTATAAGTTCCAGTTCGTGACGCTGGCCGGTTTCCACGCGCTCAACCTGAGCATGTTCGAACTGGCCCGCCAATATGCCGAGACGGGCATGAGTGGATACGTGGACCTGCAAGAACGAGAATTCCAACAGG
>JALSQX010000091.1 GCA_026985075.1 Blastocatellia bacterium
CCGGTGAGAGGAAGACGGCGGGAAGTGAGAGAGAGGGTTCCCTGATGGGCGAGGGTTTGGGAGTGGCCGCGGGTTATCGAGCTGCCCGCGCCGCGTCCTGTGCGTCGGGCAGTTTGGGCATCCGTTCCTTGAGAAGCGCCTTCCACATCTTGCGCTGGCGGTTCCAATGGGGGACGGCGGCGATGGGGCGGATGTCCCGCTCGCGGATCGGGTCGCGGCCCTTCACGGTCCTGGGCAGGAACAGGATCTCCTCCTGGATGTCGGGCGCCAGGTTGAGGAGGTTCATGATCTGCGTGATGCGGGCCCGGGTCACGTAACCCAGCCGGGCGAGGTCCGCGTAGTCCCGCACCTCCCCACGGCGGACGATGCCATCGAACTTGATCGCCAGAGCCATGAGGCGCGTGATCCGAGGGACGTTGCCCGGCTCGATGTCCCGCGGACTAATGCCCGGGCCGTCCTTGCGTTTCCGACCGTTGTGTCTGGGCTTGAAGGTCCACCGGACCTCGATGGTCCCGGTGACCGCACTCGTCTGATTACGCCTCATGCTCGCCTCCATAGACCATGTTGGCTTCGTTGCAGAGCGCCTTTAGCCCTAAGGACCGGAAGCTGACCGTCACGCTGCCGTCGCGCCCGTCGTAAGCGATGCGGTCGATGAGGAGATGCATCACCCGGTGCCGCTCGCGCGAATTCAGGGACTCCCATACCGGGTCGAAGATGGACAGCGCCTTGACCAAGTCACTCTCGTCGACGGTCTCGCGTTCGAGCGAGAGGACCTCCTCGCGTATAGCGGTCATGCGCTGTTCGATGCTCCGGATCTGGTCCTGCAGGTCGGCCAGGCGATCCGCTGTGAGTGATACGTCCGAACCAGGCGCGGCCGGCCTCAATGCCAGTTCCTGGAGCTTCGCATGCAGCCGGCAGAGTTTCCTCTCGAGGGTGCGACGTTCGCGTTCCAGCTCGATCATCCGCTTCTCGCTCTTCTCGCGGACCTGGCGGATGGTTTCGGCGACGATCTCCCCGTCGGTCCCCAGCCCGCGAATGTGGTCCACCACGAACGTCTCGAGGTCATGGGCATTCACCGACTTCGTGGGGCAGGCGTCCCAGCCGCGCTGCTGGGCGTTGAGACAGACATAGTACCGGTAGCGTCTGCCGTTCTTCTTCGCCGTGTAGGTGTGCACCATGGCCGTGTTGCACGGCACGCAGTAGAGAAGTCCCTTGAGCAGCGCTCCGTACTTGTTCCGCACCTCCTTCCCGCCGTTCCGATCGTTCCGGCGCAGCAGTTCCTGAACGCGTTTCCAGACCTTCGCATCCACGATTGCGTCGTGCTCGCCCGGGTAGATCGTCCCCTTGTAGCTCACCTTGCCGATGTAGATGACGTTGGTGAGCAGGCGGAAG
>JALSQX010000092.1 GCA_026985075.1 Blastocatellia bacterium
GCTCACAGGGTCGCGTAACGAGGCTGCTCAAGGTGGTGTGATGGCTGGCGTTCGCGACAGAGGGCCGCGCAGGCGTAGTCGACGCTACGTCGAGCTGCCCGACCGAGTGAACGCCAGTCAGCGCGCCGCATTGGGCGGTCGCAGTCGTGATCTGTGAGAAATGCGGGTTAGGTCAGCGTCCGGATCGGCGACGCCAATCGAATTTGCGCCCGTGCGACGACCGCTTGCGAGACCGACGCCGCCCTTCCTCCCGCAGGGGTGGAACGGGCAACCCCGCCAACGCATAGAGCGCGGAAATCTCCCCTGGCTGCAATGCCTTCCATTTGCCGGGCTTCAATCCTCTGGGCAGAACCACCGACCCAAACCGAACCCGACTGAGACGGCTGACTTGCAGGCCCTGCGATTCCCACAGCCGCCGAACCTCGCGATTCCGCCCCTCCCGTAACAGGACATGAAACCACTGATTGGCCCCCTCGCCGCCTGCTGCAACGATATCCTCGAACCGAGCCACGCCATCTTCCAGCGCCACCCCCGTCCGTAACCGCATCAACACTTCAGGCGACACATCGCCCAACACTCGAACGGCATATTCTCTCTCGATGCCGGTGGAAGGATGCATCAACCTGTTCGCCAACTGACCATCGTTGGTGAACAACAGCAATCCGGAAGTATTGAAATCCAACCGCCCAACAGCGATCCAGCGACTGGTCTTCATTGACGGCAGCCGATCGAAAACAATAGGGCGTCCTTCGGGATCCGAGCGGGAGACGATTTCCCCCGCTGGCTTGTGGTATGCGAGCACGCGGACCCGTGCTCGCTCGATGGCGTTCAGATGAACCGGCTCCCCTCGTAACCGAATGACGTTCCGGGGGGTGGCCCGATCGCCGAGCCTGGCGAGTCGCCCATCAATGGTAATCTGCCCTTCAGCAATCCAGCGTTCGATCTCCCGACGGGAACCATACCCCGCTCGGGCCAGTAACTTCTGGATTCTCTCAGCAGCCATTCATTGCAACCAATCCGGTGCGCTCACCAGTCCGGCGCAGCGGCCATCCGGTAAAAAATCCTCGCTAACTGTCTGAATACGCTTTTTCGACATTTTCACGACGCTGCTTGGCCTCGATGGAAAGCGTCGCGGTCGGCCGCACCAACAGCCGTTTCAGGCCGATTTCTTCGCCAGTCTCCTCGCAATATCCGTACGTTCCATCTTCGATGCGCTGCAACGCCTCATCGATCTTGGCGATCAGTTTGCCTTCCCGCTCCCTGATCCTGAGCTCCAGCCACCGCTCCTCCTCCAGCGTCGCGCGATCGTTCTCATCGGCTTCGCGTTCCTGATTTTTCAAATGCTCATTGGTTTCTTTCAAGCTTTCCAGAAGCTCCTTTTTCTG
>JALSQX010000093.1 GCA_026985075.1 Blastocatellia bacterium
CGGATGGTGTATTATGAGGCACTATGGCCAACCCCTTAGTCTCAGACGAACTGTGGGAAGTGATCGCGCCCTTGCTGCCTCCTGAGCCCCCAAAGCTCCCGGGGGGTCGGCCGCGCATCCCCAACCGCCGAGTGCTCACCGGCATTCTCTTCGTGCTCAAGTAGTCTCGTCATCGCGCTCGCCCTGCCGTCAACCGTGTGCTCACCGGCATTCTCTTCGTGCTCAAGACCGGGAGCCTCTGGGAGACGCTCCCCCAGGAGATGGGCGGCGGCTCCGGGATGACCGGCTGGCGCAGGCTGCGGGAGTGGCAGCAGGCCGGCGTCTGGCCGAAGCTCCTCCAAGTCCTGCTTGACCGTTTAGGAGAGGCGGATGGCATCGATTGGAGTCGCGCCTTGCTGGATTCTCAAACGGTGCCCGCCCCGGGGGGGGTGAAGCGACCGGGCCGGATCCGACCAATCGCGGCAAAGCGGGGACGAAGCGCCATCTGCTGGTCGACCGGGAGGGGGCCCCGCTGGCCGCGACTCTCTCGGGGACCGACATCCACGACTCTCAGATGCTGGAAGCCACCTTGGATGCGGTAGAGCCGATCAAGCGGCCGCGGGGTCGGCCCCGCCAGCGGCCCAACAAGCTCCATGCCAACAAGGCCTATGACCCGGCTCGTTGTCGGCAAGCCTGCCGGAGGAGAGGGGTCACCCTCCGCATTGCCCAAAGAGGCATCGAGTCCTCAGAGCGGTTGGGGAGGCATCGCCCGGTGGTGGAGCGGACGCTGGCCAGGCTCAACCGGTTTCGGCGGTTGCGGGTGCGCTACGAGCGCTTGGCGGAGATCCATGAGGCCTTCCTCCAGCTGGGATGCGCACTCATCGTATGGAACTATGTCCAACGGTTTTGTTAGGGATTCTAAGTGACGATATTTCGCGATCGCTCACGATATTTCGTGAATGACGTTTCTTATTGAAGATCAACGACGTTCCGTGATTTTCATCTGATACATTCATGATATTTCGTGAATCATGCTTCTGAGATGGCTTGAGAGGTTATCATCGAATATCGTCTATCTATAAGCATAAAGAGCGGTTAATGATTTTCCTCGTTTTGGTAGTCTCTTCGGCACAGAATTTGCATATTTTGCAGTGGGTTGAGTCAGGTAATAGGGGGAGAAAGGGATGTCTAAGTATAAGCTATCCAACTATAATCATTACATTTTCTACCGGAAAGGCAACATGTATCTTATCTACAACGCTATCAGTAATGGGCTGGCGAAATTAGAACCTGAGGTTTACAGGTTGATTAGAAGCGGTGAGCAAGGACTGGATAAGCTGGAGCGTGATGAGTCAAAGAGGCAGTTACTCGATTCTTTACGTTCGGGGCACATAATTGTAGAGAAAGAATTTGACGAGATCGAGTTCTTGCGAGCAAAAATGAATATGGGTCGGTTTGGATCAACAGTTCTATCATTAACTATTGTTCCTACGCTCGCTTGCAATCTTAAGTGTGTCTACTGCTATGAGGGGGTCAAAATAGGTAAGTACATGGACGAATCAATCGAAGACGCGATCACCAACTTTACTGAGAGTCAAATCAGGCGATTTGGCTATCGCGGATTAACTGTTAGCTGGTATGGGGGTGAGCCGCTCATGCATTTGAAAGCCATATATTCCTTATCACGCAAACTAATCAATCTCTGTAGACGCAAGCGTGTTAACTATCAAGCCATGGTTGTCACTAACGGCACAATTTTAAACAAGACGATTGCTAGGAGACTGAAGGCGTGCAAAGTTACCCATATACAAGTTACTATAGATGGCCCTAAAGAGACGCACGACGTGAGAAGGCCATTCATATCGAATAATAAGAGCTCGTTTGACACCATCGTCAGGAATGTGGAGCGCGTACTTGGTATCCTGCCAGTTCATATTCGCATTAACGTTGATAGGACAAACTATGAGCAAAGTCTAGAGCTGGTGGAGGAGATGAAAAATCGAGGATGGCTTGACGAGTCGAAAAACTGCCTCTTCTATATCGGTTACACCAGAGAATGGACCTCCGTTTGTAGTAATATTGCTTCGCAGTGTTTTACCATGGAAGAGTTTTCGAAGGCTGAACTTGAGTTTCAAAAGGAGCTGATATCGCGCGGGTTTCGACTGAGTAACTTATATCCCTCACAATATTCCTATTGTGTTGCCACTTCTCCAGCAGGATTCGTTATTGATCCTCATGGCGAACTTTATAAGTGTTGGGCAGATGTTGGCAATAGAGAAGCGTATCTTGGAAATGTTAAGGAACCTCTGGAGATGAATGCAAAATTGTTGGAGTGGTTGAGCTATGAACCGCTCCTCCAATTCCCTGAATGCAGGGTGTGCAAGTTCTTCCCCATCTGTGCCGGTGGGTGCCCGTATGTGGCACTTAAACAACGAGGCAAGTTTGGGAGGAACTATAACTGTACTCCCTGGAAGATCTTGATGAGGAAGAAGATGGAGGTATTTCTCGAACAACTGGCTGAGGCCCAATCAACTCAATCTGGAGGTCAAAATGAAATGGCTAGTTGAACCCCTAATGGGAGTAAAACTCCTCAGCGAGCCGATCGCCAAGACATGCTCGGGAGATGCAACTCTAAATCACTGCAGCTGTATTTTTGGTTTGAAGAAATGCGATTGCAATAGAGGGCTAGTTGTTTCGACTGATTAGTTCTCTCTATCGAGTGAAATCCTAAGAGGAGGTTGACATGAATTGGATTGTTGAACCACTTTCGGGGTTTAAGGCATTTGAGCCCATCGCGGGAGACACTTGTGATGGTGGTGGAACACTGCATCATTGTCAGAAGAAAGGCGGGCTCATCGTCTGTACGTGTACCGGTGGATTAGTGATTGAAACTAACAGTTCCCACTGACTGATCGAACTGAAGCCCTGAGACCTAAGGAAGGGGGGAGAAACCATGGACTGGATTATTGAACCTATTACTGGATTTATCGGTTTGTTCGAGCCGATAGTCGCCGACCAATGTAGCGGGGGAGCAGAACTACGAAACCGCACATGCACCGGTGGTCTTCTGGTTTGCGACTGCAGTGGTGGATTAATTCAAAAGCCAAAATCTTTGTAGTGGCTGGAATCGACTCATGGAGACGCGGGGCAAACTCGTTTTAAGTTCTGCCTTTAACAAAACTGATGACTTGAAGTAGCGACAATTAGCACACCCAAACTGGTAACATGTTGAACTGTAAGATTTAGTTGTGATTGTCTTAAATGGAAATGAGTGGATTTGATGTCCGACTGAAGGAAGGTCAAGACAAAGTCGCTCTTGCCCTGGATTGACCGGGACCAGAGACTGAGAGCACAATCCAACCTGTGGTTATTGTACCCGGCCGCTCTGGGAGGAGAGCTGACAGAAAGGAGCAAAGAGACTATGGACTGGATCATCGAACCTTTTTCAGGATTTAAAATGTTAAATGTACAACAGCCTGAACCCGAGTGCTCGGGTGATGGAACCCTCAATGTTTGCAAGTGTAGTCAGGGACTTGTCGTTTGCAACTGCAAGGGCTGCCTGGTTATTAAGCCAGCGTAACTTCTGCTAAATAAGTTGTTCCAAAACCTATCGGCAGCCTTGAGTATGGCTCGAAAGAGACTACACAATCAGGCCTCCTAGTTAGGGAGAGACCCCGAGGCAAGGGGGTGAAATGAGCTCCAGAGACTATTATTGGGACAAAATCGCTCTTGTCCTGGGATGACCAGAATCGAAACCAGGGAGCGTGAATAATCTTATCGCGCTTTGTCTGTAGTATGTCTGGCCACGTTAAGGAAAGAGTTAGCAGAAGGAGGAAACAATGGACTGGATTATCGAACCACTCTCAGGGTTTAAAGCTCTTGAGCCGATCAGCGCCGACTCTTGTACAGGTGAGGGCACAAAGCTCAACCATTGTAGCTGCACTGGGGGACTTGTTGTCTGCAAGTGCAAGGGAGGACTCGTTGTCCCTGGCCAGGAGTAAGGCGCGAACTTTTGCATTTGACATTTCCTGACCACTTGATGGTCGAGGCAAGGAGGGATAAGGATTATGAAGTGGCTTGTGATCCCATTAGCGGATTTTTATACCATGGAGCTTGTGATCGCCGATAGATGCACTGGCGGTGGCACATTGAGGCATTGTGATTGCACAGGCGGTTTGGTGATTTGTGGTCCGACTCCGAATTCGTTCGTTATCAAAACAACGGAGGATTAGTTTTACAGATTGGATGGATTGTATTATTGGCGAAATCTTATTCTCATTGGGAAGAGCAAGCCTCCTACTGCCTGTGGCGGGGCTCTTGGTGGAGGTGTTGCTTTGCAAATCACGTCATATTCGTCTCACTGCAGGCAATGGGGCATCTTGCGACTTCTCGTGAAATCACCCTGTATTCTGTGGTTATCTCGTCGGCTAACCACAGGATGCGTGATGAAGGGGTTATTTTAGAAAACTTGATATGGAGGTTGTATATGTTCGCGAATTGCTTTTGGCTTGGAATGGTTGGCTTCGTCCTTTGGGTAGTCCCCTTAGGTTTTTTCTTGGAGGGAAAATCAATGACTGAAATCCAGAGCCAAGTTGTGCAATTGAGAGTAACTCTCATCTCATGCGACTGGCAACAAGAAACTTCAGAACTCTCAATGTCAGCGAGAATCATTCAGTTCAAGGAGTTCGGTATCAAGGACAGCGAACGATTAGTTGAACGTTTGAGAGCAGTATTCCCAATTCAGAACTTAGAGTCTTTCGGATATGGTGAGTTAACCCCGGGTAATCTGCCGAATGAGGTTTGGATGAAAGACGGCATTATGACGCAAGTTTTTATTAGACCTGAAGAAGCACAATATTCTGACATGGTAGAAGTTCGCATCACCTTCGATGACATCCGAACGGGAGATTCTTATGTGGAGCAACTCCCTTTGACTGGGGGCGAGGGCGCCATTGTTTTATTTCAGAGGGGAAATTCGCAAAAGGTCCTGGCACTTCTTCTTTCTCTCATACCTGAAGCGTCGAAGGCTGAGCGATATCACCTGGAATACAAGACGGATAGATTCACCATCTTTTCACGAGACAGAAGTTGGGTTGAATCAAACGACCAGCAAGAACAGGTGATATTCCACCAGGCAAAGGTCGTCATACCGGTCCAAGGCGAGGGGGACTTTATCCTTGAGGCTGAGGAAATCATCTATTCAAAAGGAGCTTCCGAGTTGATTGGGTGCAAGGCCGTCCTCTTTGATTCTTCGAATGATCGGGTAGTAGAAGGCGAGAAAATCAAACTGACGTTCGCAGATGGATCTATACGGTACGAGATCGTGGGCGGATAAATCCATAAATTGAGTCATCGCCACCTCGTTCCATGATTTGGCAGGAGACGAGTCGTATGAAATCGTGGTCGATGAAGAATATGAGGCTGCTTTTGCGCCTCCTTCATTACTTTGTCCCCTTCAAGAAGCATATCACTCTAGGATTCCTTTTTCTTCTCTCAGGCCTGTTTCTCTCTTTGATTCAGCCAGTCATTTCAATGGCAATCATAGATGAGGCTTTGCTGAAAAAGAATGTAAAGCTGCTTAACGTCCTTGGAGTGGCCTTTCTGGTGGTAGCCATTCTGTCATATCTGTTTGGCATGGCCCGGCAGTATTTGTTTGCTGTTATCCAGCAAAAAGCAATGCTCTTGATGAGGAGGGATCTTACTGGACATATCTTGAAGCTTCCCTTAAGGTTCCACAACTGTCAGAATCCAGGATACCTCCTGTCCAGAGTCGATGCAGACATAGGCAATCTCGCCGGTGTTATGACGGATAGGTATGTTCAGACGTTCGTTGATCTGCTCACACTCATTGGAGCCGCCTTGATTCTGATCCTACTGAACTGGAAATTGGCCCTCCTATCGCTCGCCGTTCTGCCTTTTTTTACATGCTCGGTCATCTACTTCGGCGAAAAGATGAGGACCCTTTCCTGGGAGAATCAAGAGCGGCACGCCCTTGTTGCTGCCAGATTGCAGGATCTTTTTCACTCGATCTTTATAATAAAAGTTTTTGCCCGAGAAGCTGGTGAACTCCGGCTGCTGATGAAAAGTTTGATAAAGTTTGTACGCAGTAATCTGCAAATCACAAGACTTAGCTTGCTCTCTAATTTGGTCATGGGGTGTATCGCCACGCTGGCTCCGTTGTCGGTGATCTGGTATGGGGGCTATCTAGTGGTTCATAATCAGCTCTCCATTGGGAAGCTTTTCGCGTTTAATATGTATCTGGCTTACCTTTTTAACCCGTTGAGAAATATCTATGGTATTGTGCAGTCTATTCAAGCGTCTCTCGCGTCGCTAGATAGGATCTTCGAGCTTTTTGATCTTCCGGGTGAGGAACCCTCTCCGTCTCCATTGCGCAGGATAGTGAACCGAGAGGAGCTCTCAGGGTTAATCGAATTCGAAGATGTTACCTTTGCCTACCGGCCTGATCAGGAGGTATTAAAGGGAATCTCGTTTAGAGTAGATCCGCATACCACTGTAGCTCTTGTGGGCCCAAGTGGCGCTGGCAAGACGACGATCTTTAATCTCATTTTGAGACTTTATAATGCTTATCAGGGACGTATTTTGATCGATGGAATAGATACTCGAGACATCGACCTGAAGGCGCTGCGAACGCTCATCAGAATGGTTCCTCAAGAGCCCTTCTTGTTCAATAGGAGCCTTAAGGATAATGTGCGCTTTGGGTCACCAAGAGCATCAGATGAAGAGATTATCCGAAGTTGCACCCAGGCACATGTCGATCAGCTTATCAAACATCTACCCGATGGATATGAATCACAGATCGGCCGGCAAGGAGCGTTGCTTTCCGGAGGCGAGAAACAAAGAATTTCCATAGCCAGGGCCTTAGTGTCTAATCCGAAAATCCTGCTGTTGGATGAGGCGACCTCCTTCTTGGATTCGAATACGGAAAAGCTCGTACAGGAGGCGATTCGAGATTCGATGAAAGGTCGGACTTGTTTGGTGATTGCTCACAGACTCTCGACCGTGCTGAACGCGGATAAGATCATCGTTCTGAATCAAGGAAAAATAGTAGACCAGGGCACGCATGCTGAATTATACTCTCGCTGTTCGCTGTATGCAGAATTGTGCGATCAACAGTTTCACTCACGGCCTGTAGCGCCCAGCATGAGCCTGGAGATGGCATATGGAGAGCAGGGCACAATCAATTCCCGCAATCAGTCTCATCGCTGAAAAAGAGTTCCGCCGGAATATCACGACCTTCAAGTTCACCTTCAGCTTCAGCCTGGCTATCATGTTAGTCTCGGTTGGGACTTTCGCCATGTGTCGAGATTATGAAGCCCGGCTCCAGGATTGTAGCGCCGCAGAGAACCAGATCACTGAAAGCTTGCGGCAGGCTGACATCTTTTCCGCCCTCTCGCCCGGTGTGGTCAGAGCACCCAGTGTGTTGACCATCTTCCGCTCCGGTCTCGAAGGGACTCTGGGCGATCTCTTCCCCATCAGCATCGGGCAGATTCCAACGTTGCTCAACGCAGAGCATACATCCAGGGTCAATCCCTTCATTACGCCAAGTCCCTCCCCTGACCTCACGAGGTTGGTTATTGTTATTCTGAGCGTGTTAGCGATGTTATTCGGTTATGAGGCGATTTCCGGTGAAAAGGAGATGGGAACATTGAAGATGGTTCTCGCACAACCCGTTCCTAGGAGCCACGTCTTGCTCGGCAAGCTATTGGGTGGACTCAGTTGTCTTGTCGTTCCTTTATCGGGGAGTTTCCTTATTGCGTTGATGATCTCAGAGAGCCAGAGCTTCATCCAATTCGCCGGCACTGACTGGATCCGAATATCCCTGATCTTCTTTTGCTCCCTTCTTTTCCTCTCGTCCTTCTATTTGATGGGAATAGTGCTCTCGACGCTCACCCATAGGGCGTCCGCGACGCTGCTCTCCTGCTTCATGATATGGGTCATACTCATTCTTGTCATCCCTAATCTCGCCCCCTATCTTGGTGCCCGCATGAGGCCGATCACTTCGAGTCAGGTCATGCTCGACCAGATCACTTCGCTGGATCAGGACTTCAAGCAAAAAGTCGCCAAGTTTGAGGAGCGAGAGGCGACCACCTTTAGTGTAGATCTAGGGGCGAATTTTGTGCCCGGCATGGGACTGTATGGATTGTTCAGAGGAGAGACCAGGGTTCAGACGACGAATCAGCCTACGCTCGACTATATGAGAAAATTCATCGAATATGTAGAGCCACTCCGCCTCCAATATGCGGAGAAGGTCCACAGGCTCTATGAGGCCAGGCTGATGGAGTTAAGAAACCAGGCCCGGCTGATCGAAAGTCTATCCCGGCTTTCACCGGCCTTTTCGCTCGCCAAAGTGGCCTCCATCCTGGCGGGCACGGATGCTGCCGCTTATCAGCAGTTTTCCCGTTGCGCGAGGCACCGCCGCGCCCAGTTCATTGCTTATCTGAAGACCCAAAACGCGTTCACTTCCATGAGGTACTTCACGTCCCAATTTGACGGTGGGGAGGCATTGGATTTCGAGAAAGATGTCCCCGCGTTTCGTTGCCCCCAGGAATCCATTCAAGACGCGATGAGGAGAGCGGGCCTGGACATCGTGCTACTTATTTTCGAACCGCTGCTGCTGGTTCTCGTCGCTTTAGTGGCCTTCCTCCACTACGACGTCCGGTGAGTATCGATTGATTATGGAGCCGTGAAGGATGTTGTGGACGATAGCCAAAAAGGAACTCACACAAAATTTGATGGAGGTGAGATTCTTCCTCATACTGGCCGTAACGGTGCTATTATTTGCCGTCAGTGGAGTCGTTTCCCTCAGCAGATATTTTGATGCGCTCGAGCGGTACCATCAGCTCGCTCGCGTGGAGATCCAGGAACTTCGCGAAAGTGCGATGAGCCTTCGTCAGCTTTTCGATCATCAACAAACTCTCTATCTCAAACCTTGTTTGTTGGAATTCCTTATCTCAGGTCGAGGCACCGGCTTATCCGATTCGATACAAATATCTCCTCGCTTTGTGATCGCCGAGACACTGAGTGTCAAACTCGTGCCTGGTAATCCGTTGATTGAAAGGTTCACTCCCATCGGGTGGATTTTCATCGTCGGCGCGATCTTGAGCTTTGGAGCCGTGGTGTTCAGCTATGATTCCATCTCAAGAGAGAAAGAAGAGGGGATACTTGCCCTGATGTTGGCAAACCCGGTGAGAAGATCGGAGATTCTCCTGGGTAAGTTCCTTGGGATTTATCTGACAATAATCATTCCTCTGTTGGTAGGGGTGATTCTCAGCCTACTGATTGTGGCGACCCGGTTCAGAATTGGAGTTCATCCAGAGGATGGAGCCAAGATTGGTCTTGTGCTCCTCATTGCTCTGGTGTATCTTGCGGGCTTCGCGGTGCTGGGAATCATGGTCTCGGCCCTCACTCATAACTCCTCGAACAGCTTCGTGATATTATTTCTCCTGTGGGCCCTGTTTCTGGTCATCATACCCGAAGCAGGAAACACGGCAGGGAGACTCCTTCAGCCAACAAAAAATAGCTCACAGCTTCTGACCCTTGCTCAGAAGGCGGTAGAGGAGGTCGACAACAAGTATAAAGATAGAGAATCGGGTGTCGATTTCAGTCAACCCTTTTCTGAGCGAACGAAAATCTGGGTCGATTTTATTAATGAACGGATGAGGGCTGCCCGGAGGGTCTACGATGATCATTTGCATCGCGCTCTGGCTCAAGCGGCAACGGCACGGGCGTTCTCTCGCCTGTCACCCGCCTCGACTTTCGACTATGCGGTGGAGAACATCGCCGGCATCGGCCTTGAGCGCACCCAGCTCTTCTTGGAATCGGTCAGGTCATACCGGAGAGCCCTTCTACAGTTTATCGTTGACCGGGATAGAATGGACCCCGAGAGTCCTCATCTTCTCTTCTCTTTTTTTCTCTCGAAAAACCCGGTCGATCCTCATGAGATTCCTCTGTTTGACATGAGCGAACCTCGCTTGATTGATTCGATGAGGAAAGCCTTTTTCGATGTCAGTCTGCTCATGGGGTTTCTTTTCTTTGTTGTGATCGCGGCATATATTGCCTTTGCGCGGTACGATGCACGTTAAGGCAGTTTATGAATCGGGCCTCTCATCATGAGGGTTCCACGCCTGGTTGGAGAAGGAGGTTCGAGGAAACCCAAGATTGATCCTGAGCGAGCATCGGTGAGATCATAGAACTCATTTCAAAACCTGCTCTGGTCTGTGATAGAGTGGAGGCATGGGATGGAGACGATTAACGGATGAACAGCGGGAGGAGATCAGCGTTCACCTCCCTCCATATGAGCCTGGCCCTAAGGGGGGCGGGCCCCGCGTGGATGACCGGCGCTGTTTTGAAGGGGTTCTCTGGATCTGGTGGACGGGGGCGCCCTGGAGCGAGTTGTCCCGTCGGTATAGCCGTCCCAGCACCGGCTGGCGAAGGTTGATGGAGTGGGAAGAGAAGGGGGGTGGCTCAACCGGTGATGGGCTTTCCTGGCCCCGTTGAACGACTGGCTACAATCAGAGCCGGGCCGCCCAGCTCTTGGGCATCCCCCGCTCGACATTGAGGAGTAAGATGAAGAAGCTGGGGATTGCCCGGAAAGATGCCTAATCTGAGCGGAGAACATTCCTCATGCAGGTTGCTGACGATATTTCGCCATGGTGATGATATTCGGCCAACGGACTATTTTGTTGTTTGACTACAGGATAAGCAAAAGCCCAAAGTGAAAATGACGATATAAGGTCAACTCTCTCGGACAAAGAAGGTGCACATCAAAATCGTCTCTCTCCGTAACGGGTTGCAGAACGTGAGGTTGCCATACTGCCGCTGATGACTCCTTGTTTGGTACGGTAATTGCAGTAGGGTGATGGGAAGGTAAAACTCACGCGAGGAGGTGCCTAAGAAGTTGGGCATAAGCGTAGCAACATTTTTTCTGATCGCCCTTAACTTTTTAGTGGTGCTAGCACCATTTGAGGTGCAGGCATCTACTTCAATTCCCATTCCTCCAATTCCGATACTCATCCCAGGAACGGTCGTCTCAGTATTTCCGCTTATCTGCCAATGCCCGGGGGATGGTTCCTGTTTCTGTGGCATTGTCTTTTAGGGATTTCAGATACATGCCCGCGCAGATAAGTGGTGAGCGGGGAGGCGGTGACACGGGGGATCACCATATTGATCGAGTCGCCAGTAGAGCGTTGAGGCTAGCTTCAGAAACCCGAGAAACGGAACCGCGGGCAGAAGTGATGTTAGGGAGGAGAAACAATAGGCTCTCGAAGAACGTAACACTTACAGCAAAAGCGATGCGATTATCCACCTGCACACTGTTCTTGATCTTCACACTCGCATGTGGTGGATTACCAAGCGGTGAATCTCGGCCCAAAAGAAGCTCAGACGGCCCGGCAGAGGCAACACCTCCTCCCCCCAGCACGTCTAGAAACATATCGTCTCATCTCAGTACAGAGGCGACTCGATCAGGGGGACGTCATAACAGGGTGCTCTCTCTCCAGCATTATCCTCGGCCAAAAGAGCTGGCTGTGCCGAGGAAGGATTTAACCAATGAGGCGTTTGATCGCGTCTTCCTTAAACGTCAGCAGATTCGCTTGCAAAAGCCGGTGACTGGGATCTTGGCTTTCGTTGGGGATTATCGACAGAACATTTGGCTCTTCGATTACCCAAGCCTGACGCTGCGAAAATATTCCCCCCGTGGTCGCTGTATCTTAGAACTCACTGGACCTGGCGTCACGAAAAACAAGCAAGATGCCTTTGGCGTTGTGTTCGGACTAGCCGTTGATAGTCAGGGAAGAGTATACGTGGCGAATACGGATGGACGTATTGTTGTCCTCACGCCCGAAGGACACTACCTTCGATCTGTTGTGACAAAAGAGATGGGAGTCGTTACGGCGCTGGCCGTGGACGAGAAGCGAAATACCCTCTATATGTCTGGCACACCAGCCGGCAGGATAGATATAGGTCAGATCGCACATCGGTTCGAGCTCGCAGATTGGAAGCACATTGATTCATTTCTCGATGTGCCATCGAAGGTGCGAGCCAGGCACTTGACTTCATATAACTTTGGGTTTCTTGACGTTGATGCTGACGGCGAGGTGTTTATTGTGCATCAAGTGGTACATGGCCTTTTCAAATATGACCCTGTCTCAAGAAAGCTGGTGAAGTTTCCATGCCGGTCACAATATTACCGGTCTCCACCAGATTTCTCTACCACCCGAGATATCCACGAGATTTTAAACCGGGAAGGGGAGTGGTCACGCGTAGCCAAGGTTTGGGTCACTGGCCCGCGCGTTATCGTCGCCATTATGCAATATACCCCATTCAAGTATTTGTTAGAAATTTATGATCTGAATGGTCACCTCGTTGCTACTGATTTGATGACACAATTGACGCCTGTAGGACGGGATCAGCAGGGGCGACTCTATTTCTATGATGAAGAACATCCTTCCACTTTGGTCCAATATGGTCTTCGAGAAACCGGCCATGAAGGGGAATAGGCTGAGGTCACTGGTCGCATTGTTGTTGGCATTGAACGTTGTCCTACTCTGGCGCTTCTCCGTGCTGAAGCACAGGTTGGCCCAGATGTCGACAGTGAGTGAATTCACCGATAGCTTGGCCCGGTATGTGCTGACCCAGCCATTTCGTACGTTGGATGGTCGCCTGATCCAGTTATCGGAGATCCCGGAACCTCTTCTTCTGGTCTTCATCTTTCGTCCAACCAATTGTCCGCCCTGTCTGCAGGAACTCTCCTTGTACTCGAAAAGGATAGGCCGGGCGAGCGTCTATGGTATTGGGCTGGGGACCAACGAACAGGAAATGCGACTGTTTCTGCAGGAGTCACCGCTTCAGTTTCCGGTGCTCATAGATGAAGAGGGTTGGCTATCGGGTAGGTTGCCAGACGCATGGACGCCTTTCAAGCTGTTGCTTGATCGCGCGGTAGGACGAGTACTCCTGCGCGGTGGACCCAATGCTCATGCCACTGATCAGCAGCGATTCCTCGATCGAGTGAATCAGCTGGTCACGACGGAGCCGTAGTCATGCTCAGAGAGCTGATGCGCAAGGAAATTCTCCAGGGAATTCTGAGCTTCAAGTTCGTCGTTGTCCTGGTCACGAGTGTGGTGTTAATTCTGCTGGCCTTTCTGGTTGGCGTGACCCGCTATCGGATGGAGATGCGCGCCTATCTGGAGGGACAGGCGGCGAACAGGGAGCAAATGGAATCAGCCACCGATTGGGCTGATTTAGGACGCGTGGGATTGTATGTGTTTCGTCGGCCGGAATTCATGGCGGTGTTCAGTGGGAGTAGCATTCCGGCTATTCAGAGCGCCTATATCAGCATCGATGCTCCGCCGCGCTTCGAGGGCAATGCGCAACTCGTAGGATCACTCTCCCTACTCCTGGGGAAACTCGATTTCCTTGTGGTCGTCGAGGTCGTCTTGAGTCTGTTTGCGCTGTTATTCGCCTATGACGCTATTTGTGGTGAGAAAGAGGCAGGTACGCTGCGGATGATATTGGCTCATCCTGTGAGTCGAGTCCAAGTGATCCTGGGGAAAATGCTCGGTCGGTATGTGATTTTGAGCGTGCCCTTGGCGATGGCTTTCCTCATGGGGCTGTTAATCGTTGTTTCTTCTTCAAGGGCTGTACTTGGTGGGGAGGTCGGGACGCGGATATTGTTGGTGTTCTCGTTTTCGCTGGTCTATCTTCTGGCGTTCTATCTGTTGGGATTGGTGCTGTCGGGACTGAGCGCCCGGTCGTCGATCTCCCTCATCCTGTGCCTGTTTGCCTGGATTTGGTTGACATTTGTGACTCCTCGTCTGGGCACAGCAGTGGCGGCCCGCTTGCGACCGGCGCCCGCCTACACTCAACTGCAGGCTCAACGCATTCAGCTTGGTCGCCAACGCATGCAGGAGGAGACGAGAGAGACCCTCACGCTCTATTCCCAGTGGCAACAGCGGTGGGCGTTGACAGACGAGGCAGCTCGGCTCCAAGCTCAACTGGAATTTCAACAAAAGTTGGGAGCTCTCCGTCGGCGACTACGTGACAAGTATCAGCGCCAATTCCTCAAACTGTGGGAGGATTATCAACGTCACCTTGAAGCGCAGGCCAGCTTGGCGGCAGCACTGGCGTGCTTCTCTCCCAGTGCCGCTTATCGACTGTTGATGGCAGAGTTGACGCACACGGGCCAGAGCGATCAAGCCGCTTTTGTGACGGCGGTGTTGACCTATCATCGGCAGTTCCGCCGTGTGGTGGAGGATATGATCGAGCAGACGCATAGTGAGATGGCCTTTCTGTCGGCCGAGGGGAATCCACTTCCGGGGCGGAAACCGGATCTCCGTCAACTTCCGCGCTTCATCTACTCAACGGCGCAAGGTCCTAGCAGGTGGCCGTGGATTGACATGGTGGTCCTCATTCTCGACGCCCTGGTCTTGTTTTTCATCGCCTATGTGGTCTTCCTCCGCTACGATCCACGGTGAATGGCCCATCGGGCGAGCTTCTCACGGGGAGTCATTCCATCGTTGATTCGTCGCGCGGGGCGCGAGCGTCATTCCAGGTCTTTGAGCGTCGCCTTCTTCGCTCCCGCGCGTTCCATGGCGGCGATGGCTTCTTGCGAGGCTTTTTCGTCTACGCCACGAATGGCGTCTTCGAGCAGCGTGACGCGGAAGCCGTTCTTCAGTGCGTCGAGCACCGAGTGTTTGACGCAGTAGTCCGTCGCCAGGCCCCCCACATAAAGATGCTCGACGCCGAGATCCCGGAGCACAGTGGCCAGAGGGCGGCCCTTCTCATCCGTGCCCTGAAACGCCGAGTAACTGTCCGCATCGTACTCCGTGCCCTTGGAGATGATGATGGCGCCTTCGGGGAGTTTCAAATCCGGATGAAATTCGGCCCCCTTGGTTCCCTGGACGCAATGCGGGGGCCAGGGGCCACCGTATTCCTTGAAGTGCGTCGTCTTCGGCGGATGCCAATCGCGAGAGGCGATGATCGGTCGTCCGGCGCGAGAGAATTTTTCGATGTACTGATCCAATACGGGGACGACCTCATCTCCCCCAGGAACCGCCAGCGACCCTCCAGCACAAAAATCATTCTGGACATCGACGATGAGTAACGCGCTGCGCTCTCCCATGACTACCCTCCCTGAACCTATTCTGGGATCTCTTCCGGTCTCCTGTCAAGCAAGAAGGGAGTGACTGAGCCAGCCTTGACTTTTGGCCAGACAGAACATAAAGTCCATGAGCTCATTCGTGAGAGGCACATCGAAAAGAGGATAGCGTGGCGATATGAAAATTCACGAATATCAGGCCAAGGACTTGTTGAAGCGATATGGCGTGACGGTGCCGCGAGGACAGGTCGTCGATACGCCAGAGGCGGCTCGCCAGGCGGCCGAGCAAATTGGTGGTCGCGTAGTCGTCAAGGCCCAGATTCATGCTGGCGGTCGCGGAAAAGCGGGCGGGGTGAAGCTGGCCCACTCGCCCCAAGAGGCCTTCGCGCTGGCCCAAAAGATGTTGGGCATGACGCTCGTCACCCATCAGACCGGCCCCGAAGGTCGACAGGTACGGAAGCTCCTCATCGAGGAGGCACTCAACATCAAACAGGAACTCTATCTGGGGATCGTCATCGATCGGGCCATCGCGGCACCCGTATTCATGGCCAGCGCAGCCGGAGGCATGGACATCGAAGAAGTGGCCGCCAAGACGCCCGAGGCGATCTTGAAAGAGCCCGTCCATCCAGCGCTCGGCTTTCAGGCGTATCAGGCGCGACGATTGGCGTTTGGATTGGGATTGCCGTCGGAGTTAGTGGGGAAGGCGGCGCGCTTCATGATGGCGCTGGCGCAGGCGTTCATCGATTTGGACGCCTCGCTGGCCGAGATCAATCCCTTCCTGGTGACCGAGGAGGGGGAACTCTACGCGCTCGATGCCAAAATCAACTTCGATGATAATGCGCTCTTCCGCCACAAAGACTATGCAGAGTTGCGCGACCTCCATGAGGAAGAGCCACTGGAGATCGAAGCGTCCAAGTACAACCTCAATTACATCAAACTCGATGGCGACATCGGTTGCATGGTGAATGGCGCCGGACTGGCCATGGCCACGATGGATATCATCAAACTGGCCGGAAGTGAGCCGGCCAACTTCCTCGACGTCGGCGGCGCCGCCAATGCCGAGCGCGTCGAGCACGCGTTTCGCATCTTGCTTTCAGACCCCAACGTGAAGGCCGTGCTCATCAATATCTTCGGCGGCATCGTGCGCTGCGATATCGTCGCTCAGGGCGTCATCGAAGCGGCCAAGAAGATCGGCGTGTCCGTGCCCATGGTCGTGCGCCTGGAAGGGACCAACGCCGAGAAAGCCCGGCAGATGCTGGATCGCTCCGGATTGCAACTGGTCAGTGCGACGAGCATGCAGGATGCGGCAGAGAAGGTCGTGAGGCTGGCGCGAGGGCGATAGCCGACCGATTTCACCTTTCGATAGGCTCAACGCGGCTCATCGCCGATCACGTGGAGAGCTTCGCCTCATCGACGCCTCATCGGGTACACCATCTTGATGCGAGCATCTTCGGTGTTGAGGAGGGAACGACGATAGCGGATCAGTTGGCGCTTGAAAGGAGCGTGCGCCGAGAGCATCATCTTCACCTTGAGGCGCGTGATCTCGCCGCGTTCGATGTCAAGATCGAAAATGTCAACGGGAGCATACGTTGCCTTGGTGATGGTAACCAGATAACGGCCAGCCGGTAGACCGGCGTGGGCGAATTGGCCGCGCCGGTTGGTGGAGATGACGAATTCCTTGTCCACATCGAGCGACATGATACGCACCGTCGCTCCCACCACTGGTCGCCCCGTCTCGCTATCACGAAGCGTTCCGATGAGTATGCCGTGATCTTGTGCCAGAGCGAGAATCCCGGAACCCAGAAAAATGCCGAGCAGGAGGAATTCGCATCGTCGCATCGGTCGCCTCTCCAATTAGGATCTCGCTCTCATGATATCAGTGCTGACGAAGGGTCATCAAGTAGGGACGACCAGCGCTCTGCTTGACAGCCGGGAGGGCCGGTCTTAGTATCCCCCGGAGGAGGCCAAGGAGATGGAGTGTGACGATGCCAGAACGGGGATTCCAACTCCAGGCTGTTGATGCTGCGACGGGTGCGCGAGCGGGCATCCTCCATACGGCTCATGGCTCAGTGGAGACGCCCGTGTTCATGCCCGTGGGTACGCGAGCGACCATCAAGGCGCAGACTCAGGAGATGCTGGAGCAACTCGATGCCCGGCTCATCTTGGCCAATGCTTATCATCTCTACCTGCGGCCGGGCCATGATGTCATTCGCCAGGTGGGCGGACTTCACCGATTCATGTCATGGGACCGTGCCATCTTGACCGACAGCGGGGGATTCCAGATTTATAGTTTGGCTCCGCTGAGAAAATTGAGCGAGGACGGCGTCGATTTTCAATCGCATTTGGATGGCTCCTGGCATCACCTGACGCCGGAGAAGGCGATCGACATCCAGGTGGCTCTGGGATCGGATATCGTCATGGTGTTGGACGAATGTCAGCGGTATCCGGCTCCTCGTCACGCGGTGGAACAGACGGTCGCGCTGACGACCAACTGGGCTCGACGGGGGAAGCGACGGTTCGAAGAACTCAGCGCCAACGAACGGCAGATGCTCTTCGGGATCATGCAGGGAGGGACGTTCGTCGATCTTCGCCGACGGAGTCTGGAGGAACTCTCAGCCATTGGCTTCGATGGGTATGCCATTGGTGGGCTCAGCGTGGGGGAGGAGAGAGCAGCGATGTACGACACCGTGGAGGCAATAGCACCGCTCATGCCGGAGGACAAACCCCGATACCTGATGGGCGTGGGAACGCCCCTCGATGTGGTGGAATGTGTCGCTCGTGGTGTCGATATGTTCGATTGCGTGCTCCCCACCCGCAATGCGCGGAACGGACAGGTGTTCACCTGGCGAGGACCGCTCAACATCAAGAATGCCGTGTGGATGAAGGATTCCCGGCCCATTGACGAGCGCTGCGCTTGTTTCGTGTGTCGGCGATATTCGCGCGCCTACATTCGTCATTTATACGTCGCCAACGAGATTCTCAGCGCCATTTTGTGTACGCACCACAACTTGTTTTTTTATCTTGACATCATGCGGAAAATGAGGCAAGCTATTCGACTTGGCAAGTTTTCAGAATTGTATACCGAGTTCAAAGCGTGCTTTCAGACAAAAGCTGAGGAATCGACGTATTAGTTATGGGAACATTAGCGGGGCTCATGCCGCTCGTGCTCATCATGGTGATTTTTTATGTCCTCATCATTCTGCCCGAGCGGAAGCGGCGAAAGAAGCTCCAGGAACTCATCAATAACTTGAAGGTCGGCGACAAGGTTGTGACTTCGGGGGGCATCTACGGCACCATCCTCAGCTTGCGCGATGATCGTCTGATCATCAAATCGGACCAGGCCAAATTGGAAATTTCCCGGAATGCCGTCGCCGGTTTGCAAACCGAGGCGGGGTCTGAGACGAACCCGCCACGATGAAGGCCTCACTCATGAGCAAGAGAGTACGCAATCGGTTCATCGTCATCTCGGTGGTGGTTGTTGTCTCTCTCTATCTGCTCTTCGGGCCTCTTCGCCTGCGAGACCCACAGACGGGAGCGTTCTCCTGGAAGACCTTTGCGGCCAACTTCACGCTCGCTCAATTGAAGCAGAACCTGGCCGAGAATATCAAGCTGGGATTGGATTTGAAAGGGGGGACGCACCTCATTCTTCAGGTACGAGCCGAAGACGCCATTCGGGCCATCACCGACGGGAATGTGGAGAAAGCGCGGGAAATTCTCAGTAATGAGGGGATCGCCTTCACGCGCCTGACCTCGCCCCGTCCCGGGCAGATCGTCGTCGAGCTGGAGGATACGACGCGCCGCGAGGATGTCAAGAAACTCCTCAGCGAAGATTTCGGACCCGGATGGGATGTGGATACGCCAGGCAAGAGCGTCGTGTTCACGCTCCGTCCCGACGAGGCCGAACGCATTGGCGATCAAGCGACCGAGCAGGCTATGCGCATCATCGAGAATCGGGTGAACGCGTTCGGCGTGGCCGAACCGGTCATTCAGCGGCACGGCCCGGCCTCGGCCCATCAGATTCTCGTTCAACTCCCTGGCGTCGATGATCCCGAGCGGGTGAAGAATCTCATCCGCGCCGAGTCGCGGTTGGAATTGAAGCTGGTGGTCGATGGACCTTTTCCGTCTGAAGAGGCCGCCAAACAGGCGTTGGGTGGCACCGCTCCCCTGGATCGACAGATCCTCCCGAGCACGCGACGACGGCGCCGTCCCGGCTCGTCGGCCACGCGAGAGTACTACGTGGTGGACAAGACGCCCGTGGTCACCGGTGCCGAACTGCGCAGCGCCCGCGCCGTGCCCGCCCGCACCGGAGGGAGTAACTACGAGATTCTCTTCTCACTGCGCCCCGAGGGAGCGAAGAAATTCTCCGAGTTCACCGGCAAGCACATCGGCGATCGGCTGGCCATCGTCTTAAATGACGTCGTTCAAAGTGCGCCGGTGATCAAAGCGCAAATCTCCAGTGAAGGGGTCATCGAAGGCGATTTCACTCGCGAGGAGGCCGAGGATCTCGCCCTCACGCTCCGATCGGGTGCGCTCCCGGCGCGCGTCGCCTATCTGGAAGAACGGACAGTGGGGCCCAGTCTGGGAGCTGATTCCATTCAGCAGGGCGTCGCCGCGTCGGTGCTGGGAATGACGCTGGTGGTGCTCATCATCCTGTTCATCTACCGGCTGTCCGGCATCAATGCCTTCATCGCGTTGATTCTGAACCTCGTTCTCATGCTCGCCGCGTTGCGCATCTTCGGAGCGGTATTGACGCTACCGGGCATTGCCGGTGTCATTCTGACCATCGGCATGGCCGTCGATGCTAATGTGCTCATCTTCGAGCGCATTCGCGAGGAATTGAGACATGGCAAGGTCATCATGTCCGCCGTGAAGCTGGGGTTCGATCGGGCGTTTGTGACCATCTTCGACGCCAATGTCACCACCATCATCGCCGCCATGTTTTTGTTCATCTTCGGAACCGGGCCGATCCGAGGATTCGCCGTCACCCTGACCTGCGGATTAGTGGCCAACCTGTTCTCGGCCGTCTTCGTTTCGCGCACCATATTCGAATGGGCTCTGACGCGGCGGGGCGAAGTGCCTGAGAAGTTGAGCATTTAGGGGTGGGATTGATGTTTGAGATCGTTAAAAATCCGCGCATCGATTGGCTGGGCATCAAAAAGCCGTTCATCTTTTTTTCCATGGTGCTGCTCCTCGTCGGGGCCATCTCCGTCTACTATCGGGGGTTCAATCTGGGTATCGACTTCGCGGGCGGGACATTGGTGACGGTGAAGTTCAAACGGGCGCATCCTCCCGAGAATGACATTCGCCGGGCTTTGGCCAAACAAGGCATCGATCCGGGAAAGGTGATTCTCCAACCGGTGAGAGATCCGCTCACTGGTGAAGTCAATCAGATGCTCATCCGCCTGCCTCAACGCGAGGAGCAACCAGCCGCTCAACCGGAGACCACGGCGGGGACGGGGAGTTCGGGGAATCCTTCATCGGAGACTTCGACGACCGGGCAGGTGGGGAACTTGGCCGAACAGCTCGACGCGGAGAAGCGGGCTATCGAAGCGGCCCTCCAAACGTTCAATGAGTCGGCCCAGGCAACGGGGAAAATCGATTTGAACACCATCGGGCGCGATCGATTGAGGGACGAGTTGATGGAGTGGGATCCCCTCGGTTTGATCCAGGGGTCTGACACGGCGGCCGCGGCGTCACAATATGAACGCTATGCGGAGCTGATCACCATCTATCGCGATCAACAGCGCGGTGGGTTGATCGACGACGTGAAGGAGTTGGCCAGCGTTTCCGGATTGCCCCGGGAATTGGTGGAGGCGTTGCCCGATCATTTCTTCGCCGGAAATGTCAAGATTGTGAGCGCCGACATCGTGGGTCCCCAAATTGGCCAAGAATTGCGTCAACGGGCCATCTACGTCGTGCTGGCTTCGTTTGCCGGCATGTTGCTCTACATCGCTTTTCGTTTCGAGTGGGTGTATGGCGTGGCCGCCATCATCGCCGTCTTTCATGATCTGCTGATCACGTTTGGGGCGTTCTCCATTCTCCAGAAGGAAATCTCGTTGGCCGTGGTCGCCGCTTTCCTCACGCTGGCCGGATATTCGGTGAACGATACCATTGTCGTCTTCGATCGCATTCGAGAGAACCTCAGGTTGCGGCGTCGCGACGATCTGCGCGTCATTGTCAACGACAGCATCAATCAGACATTGAGCCGGACGATCATGACGTCAGGCACTACGTTGGTGGCCGTGGCCGCGCTGGTGATTTTTGGCCCCCCGGTGTTGGATGGGTTCGCCTGGGCGCTCCTCATCGGCGTCACTGTGGGGACCTACTCATCGGTAGCTATTGCTAGTCCGGTTATGGTGTGGTGGCAACAGCGCAAGCAGGCACGCATACGTGCTCGACGGAGAGGAGCTTCGGCGCGCCGGTCCCGGGAAGTCAAGCGCAAGGTGGCCGTCAGCTGATAGTCGTCGCTGATCGATGAGGTGCTGGGCATTGAACACAAGGTATGACGCTCTCCGGGATGGATTGAGGTTCTTTTTCTCAACGCTTTCTTCCCTGGTACATTACGGCTCTGCCGAGAGCGGCCGTCGGCGAAAATCGGCCTTGACCCTGGAGGGCATTTTGACTATACTAGGCACCAGTTGCTGGCCTATACGATCAAGAGAGACGGAGAGTAAAATCATTTGACCCATCGGCAAGGAGTAGGGAGCAAATGTTTGAATTATCGCTGGTCGAATCAACCACGGAGAGAGTCAAGACGCAGACCAAGTGGTATTTCCTCGCCACGATGATCGTTTACACTATCGTGGTGTCGACGGTCATCATTCTGGGCATCATGCTCGTCAACCCACAGTTGGAGGAGCAATTCATCTCGGCCGCACTATTGGCGCCGCCCCCGCCCCCGCCGCCGCCCCCGCCAGCCGCGGCGCCACCGAAGCCGCGAGCCGTTCCCCGGAACGTCATTAAGATCCCCACCGGATTCGTGGCCCCGACGAAAGTTCCGGAGAAGCTTCCGCCAGCAGAAGCCGATCTCCCTGTGGTTCGCGTGGACCCCAATGCCATGGGCGTACCTGGGGGGGTGCCCGGCGGTGTGGCTGGAGGCGTGCTCGGTGGCGTGGTGGGTGGCGTTTTGGGAAGCGCCGGACCGGTTGAAGCTCCACCGCCCCCGCCTCCGCCGCCCCCGAAAAAACCCAAGCGGGTTTCTGGCGGCGTGTTACAGGGGAAAGCGATTCGCCGCGTGCAACCCATTTATCCCCCCATCGCTCGGAGTGCTCGAGTTCAAGGAGCGGTGCAGGTGGAAGTGGTGATTGATGAGCAAGGAAATGTGATCTCGGCCCGCGTCTTGTCCGGTCACCCGCTGCTGCGGCAGGCTGCCTTGGATGCTGCCCGGCAGTGGAAATTCCGGCCGACGCTGTTGAGCGGTCAGCCGATCAAGGTCACCGGGATCCTGGTATTCAACTTCCGATTGTAGCCCATGGGCTCGCAAACAAGATCAAAATTTTGAATAGGAGGACATTCTGACGATGTTTTACGCCTTCGTGTGTTTTGGTGGACAACTCTTTCTCTTGCTTCAAGAGGAAACACCGACATTCCAGCTCTGGGATATGCTTCGTCGCCTCTCAGGAGTTGGTATTGCCGTGATGATCATTCTGGCGATCATGTCGATGTACTCGATCGCCGTGATGATCGAGCGCTTATTGACGTTCAACGCGGCCAAGAAACAATCGCGCGAATTCGCGCCCAAGGTGGCCGCGGCTCTGCGCAAGGGGAACATCGATGAGGCCATCTCCATCTCCGACAAGTACAAGAAGAGTCATCTGGCCATGGTCGTCAATTCCGGGCTCCAGGAATTTCAAGCTCATCAGCTGTCAACGGAAATTCCTGGTGAGACGGTCGATGCGGCCAAGCGGGCCTTACAACGGGCCGTGGCCGTGAAAACGGCGGAGTTCAAGCGAGGACTCTCTTCGCTGGCCACCATCGGGTCGACCGCTCCCTTCGTGGGCTTGTTCGGGACGGTGGTGGGCATTGTAGCCGCCTTCCAGGGATTGAAGGAAGCCGAGACGGCGGGCATTGGTGCCGTCGCCGCCGGGATCTCTGAGGCATTGGTGGCCACCGCGTTTGGTATCTTCGTCGCCGTGCCCGCGGTGTGGATGTTCAATTATTTCACCAGTCGCGTGGATGCCTTTGTGGTGGAGATGGAGAATTCCTCATCGGAGTTGATCGATTATTTCCTGAAGCAACGAGGAGAGAAGTAACCATGGGCATAGACGTTGGCACGGGAAAAGGCGGGCTCGTCGCCAAGATCAACGTGACGCCGATGGTCGACGTGATGTTGGTGCTACTCATCATCTTCATGGTGGTGACCCCCTTTCTGCAACCGGGGGTGAACGTCACCTTGCCCAAGGCTCCTCATGGTGTGGAAGATCCGGACATCAATAAAGAATCGGCCGTGATCGTCGCCATCCCCACCGATGGGGTGTATTACTTGGGGAAAGATGCGATGAGCTTGAGCGAGATTCAAAGTCGCATCCAGAAGATGATGGAGAATAAGCCCCTCAACGAGCGCATCGTCTACGTCAAAGGCGATAATCGCGTGCGTTATGGAGAGATCGTCAGCGTCATCGATACCATCCGGAGTGCGGGCATTGACCGCGTTGGTCTGGTGGTGGAGACGCGCGAGGAAGCGGAGAAGCGGCGGCGACAGCAGCAACAGTAAACAAGTGCTTCAGGACGTCGGGCGCGCGAGCCCAGCCTGGGCCCGAACGAAGATCGAATTCTCATGACCCTTCGATCGCCGATGGGTCGAGGGGAAGGAGTTGTGAGTATGGCCATTGAACCCGAAGAAAAACCAGTGCAGCCCACAGAGGCGGAACCCGATATTAACGTCACGCCGCTCATTGACGTGCTCCTGGTTCTGCTCATCATCTTCATGGTGCTCACGCCCATTAAGCCGCATAAGCTGGAATCCAAGATTCCCGAGCGAGCCAAGCCAGAGGTCGAAGTCGTCAATCCTCTGGTCACCGTGCTGAGCGTGCAGACGGATGCCCGGGGGCGCATCACCGGCGTGAAGATTCAAAACGACGGTCCGTTCACTCTGGAGGAGTTGAGCGAGCGACTCACCGACGCTCTCAGCTCATTGCCTTCGGATCGGCGCACGGTGTTCATTCGTGCGGCGCGGAATGCCATCTACGGTCAGGTCATTCAGGTGATCGATATCGCCAAAGCGGCCGGGGCTTCACCCATCGGACTGCAGATCGATGACCTGCCGGAATCATGAGGGAGTGAGCGCCGCTGCAGGGATCGAGAGAGGCGCACAATCCTTCGATGGGCGCCCCTCGGTCATCCTACAGTTCAAATGTATGTCCAGTGAACCCAGGAAGGAGGCTTGAAACGTGAACGCAAAACAACAGGTCGCGGTAGGGGGCCTCGTGCTCCTCTTGGTGGTGGGATTGAGTGGTTGTCGGTTTCTGAACAAGGTCAAGGCGAAAGACCGGTTGAACACGGCAGCCGTGGAGTACAAGCACGGGAACTATGAGAGAGCACAGGAGCTGTTGGAGGAAGCCCTGGCGCTCGATCCCACGTTGCCTCAGCTCAAACCGTATTATGGAGCGACCCTCTACGCCCGATTCAACCTCACGGGCGATGAGGAATTCGCCCATAAGGCCCTGGAGGTCTACCAGCAGGTGTACGAGGAACAGATGCAAAAGGATAACCCCGATGTCGAAACGCTGAATAACACCTTGGCCTATATCGCCGCCATCTATGGTAACTTGGGCGATACGGAGAAGAAGCATGAATGGATGAAGAAGCGGCTGGAGCTTCCGGGAATGACGCCCGAGAGTAAGGCGGAGATCTACTACAGCCTGGCGACCGATTATTGGAACGATGCCTTCCAGATCACTCAACAGTATGTCATGAACAAACAAGAGGTGCCCGATGAAGAGATTCCCAAGGTCCGTGAGCTGGCCAATAAGGGACTGGAATACATCGAGCAGGCGCTGGCCCTACGACCGGAATACGCCGACGCGCTGACCTATAAGAATCTCCTGTTGCGCGAATTGGCCAAGGTGGAGAAAGATCCCAAAGTGAAGGAGCAGCTCATCAGTCAGGCCGACGAAATACGCCAGCGGGCCATGGAACTCATGAAGCGGAAGCGGGAGGAGGAGCAAATGAGCCCATCGGGATCATCATAGGCCCCGTCAGGAGGAGAGAGGTCGAACAGGCGATATCCTCAAGGAGAGGAATCGCCTGTTTTTTTTTGTCTCGATCAATGAAGATGAACGGGGCAAACTGGCTCCAGCGGCGATTTCCGACTACAATGTTCTGTGGAGGGCGGCACCAGCGGTGAGAAAGGCCCATGATTCGGTTCGAGGATATCGTCCAAAAAGTGAAACAATACCACCCCGACGCCGATGAAGGGCTGTTGCGGAAAGCGTATCTCTTCTCGGCCATGCAACATCGGGGGCAGACGCGGATGTCGGGTGAACCGTACCTCATCCACCCGCTGGAAGTCGCCTACATGCTGGCCGAGATGCGACTCGATCATGTATGCGTCGCCACGGGTCTGTTGCACGACGTGGTCGAGGATGGTGAAGCAACCGTTGAAGAGATCGAACGCTACTTCGGGCCGGACATCGCTCACATCGTCGATGGATTGACCAAGTTGAGTCAGATCAGTTATGCCTCTCGCGAAGAGCGGCAGGCCGAGAGCACGCGGAAAATGTTGTTGGCCATGGTGGACGATATCCGCATCATCCTGGTCAAATTGGCCGACCGCCTTCATAACATGCGGACGCTTCACTATCTTCCGCGCCGGCGACAGATTCGTATCGCACAGGAGACGCTCGATGTGTATGCTCCCATCGCTCATCGGTTGGGGATGGGGCGCGTCCGCGGGGAGTTGGAGGATCTGGCCTTTCGATATCTCTTCCCCGAAGATTATGAACGCATCAAAAAAGCGTTGGGGGAGAGACGCCGCGCCCTCGATGCCACCTTGGATGACCTCAAGAAACGGATTCGAGTGCAGATGGAGGAGAATCACATTCCGGTGGTCGAGATTCAAGGCCGGGTGAAGCGACTGTACAGCATCTACCTGAAAATGAAACGCCGCAAGGTGACCCTGGATGAGATCTATGATCTGATCGCCGTTCGCATCATCACCACCAGCGTCAAGGATTGCTATGCGGCCTTAGGGGTGATTCATACGCATTGGACGCCCATTCCAGGCCGCTTCCGGGATTGGGTGGCCATGCCCCGAGAGAATATGTACCAGTCGCTTCATACGTCCGTCATTGGCGACAAAGGGCAGCCCTTCGAGGTGCAGATTCGTACCGAAGAGATGCACCGTATCGCTGAGGAGGGCGTGGCGGCCCACTGGAAGTATAAGGAGGGGCGACGAGGACATCATCCCGAGGATCGAACCTATCAGTGGCTTCGACAGTTGGTCGAATGGCAGCAAGAGGTGAAAGATCCCCGCGAATTTCTCGATGATCTGAAATTGGATCTCTACCCCAAGGAAGTCTTCGCCTTCACCCCCAAAGGAAAGGTCATCGAACTCCCCCGCGGGGCGACGCCGGTCGATTTCGCCTATGCCATTCACACCGAGATTGGTCACACCTGCACGGGAGCCAAGGTCAACGGGCGGATCGTCCCGTTGCGATATCAAATCCGCAACGGCGATGTCGTCGAAATCATCACCACCCCAGGACATACGCCGAGTCGCGATTGGTTGAAGTTCGTCGTCACCAACAAGGCGCGGAATCGCATTCGCAAGTGGCTTCGCGAGCAGGAACGCGTCGAGGCCATTGAGCTCGGGCGGAGGCTGCTGGAAAAAGAGGCCCAACGCTTCCGGCTCAGCCTGAGGAAGATCCTCAAGAGCGAGCAGCTCCAGCAGATCGCCACCGAATATGGCTATGGGAAGATCGATGAGTTGCTCGCCTCCGTTGGATACGGGAAAACGCCGGCGCGAAGTATCGTGACGAAGTTCGTTCCCGCCGACCGGCTCCCGCTGGAGGAAGAGCGCCCCCCCTCCCGGCTCGAGCACGTGGCCAACGTGGTCAGACGGGCGTTGCGACTCGGGGACGTGCCTCTCCGAGTCAAAGGGGTGGACAACCTGATGGTCTACCGCGCGCACTGTTGCAATCCGATCCGAGGCGAACCGGTGATCGGATACATCACGCGGGGGAAGGGGGTCTCGGTGCATACGCGATACTGCCCCAATGTGCGCAGTTTGATGGTCAATAAGGAGCGCATCGTTGATGTGGAGTGGATCAAAGGGAGTAGCGATGAGTCTTATGCCGTTCCACTGCAGGTATTCGTGGAAGATCGCCCGGGGGCCCTGGCCGAGGTGACGCAGGCCATCGCTGCCATTCACACGAACATTCGCGACGCCCGCGCCCGGGTGAACGATCATGGCCAGGGCGAGTTGACGTTCACGGTGGAAATTTCCGATCTCAAACACCTGGAGAAGGTGATCCAGGCGATCAAATCAGTTCAAGGCGTCATTGATGTTGAGCGAAAGGAATGAGGGGCGGCGGCCGGAGGATTGGCGATCTCGCCGTCCCATCTCGGGAGGAGATGAGCGATGGAACCCATTCACACTGATCGTGCCCCACAGGCGATCGGACCTTACGTTCAGGCCATTCGGGTTGGGCCATTCCTCTTTCTCTCCGGCCAGATCGGCATCGACCCGGAGACGGGACGACTCGTCGAGGGAGGGATTCGGGAGCAAACGGAGCAGGTTTTGAAAAACCTGGAGGCGGTGTTAGCCGCCGCTCAGGCTTCGCTGAGCAACGTTGTGAAGACGACCGTTTATCTGGCCGATCTCGGCGAGTTTCAGCAGATGAACGAGGTCTATGCCCAATATTTCTCCTCGTGGAAACCAGCGCGAGCAACGGTGGAGGTCAGCCGGTTGCCTATGGGAGCGAGAGTGGAGATCGAGGCCGTGGCGGTCGTCGGGGATGTGTCGTGAAGGGGAGTGGGGGGGCGCTCCCTGCCCGGCGACCATGCGATCATTACGCGGCTTTGACGATTTTGCCCGCTTTGATGCATCGAGTGCACACTCGGATTCGCCGCACGCTGCCATCGATCAAGACGCGAACGCGCTGCAAGTTGGGATAGAAGCGGCGCTTGGTCCGATTGTTAGCGTGGCTGACGCGATGGCCAAATTGAGGGCCTTTCCCGCAGATCGCGCATCGATTTGCCATGCTCTTTGTCCTCCGATATAGTTATAAATTCAAAACAACACTTATAGCAAACTCAATTCGGGAAGTCAACTCAAGGGTCATATGAAGAAAGCGTTCGTCATCATGAGCATCGTCGCAGTGGTCACTGGGGGATGTCGAAGTGGCCAGCAGCCGAGAGCCACCGAGGACGTTGCCGCGCGTGTCGATAAGGCTATCATTCGTCTCTCCGAAGTCGATCGCATCGTCGAACAGCAATTGCGGGATCGAGCGGCCCAGGGAAATCTGACGCTCACACCCGCAGAGTTAGCCATGGCTCGATTACAGGTGCTCAATACCCTGATCACTCAGGAGGCTCTCTATCAGTGGGCTCAGCGCCAGGGAGTGGTGGTCAGCGAAGACGAGGTCACCCAGAACATTCAGAAGCTCAAGCGAGATCAGGGGTTGACTGAAGAGGGATTCCAGCGAATGTTGCGCGACGCCGGACAGACGGAACAACAGTTCCGACAAGAGGTGAGACGTCAGGTCGCCATCCAGAAGTTGTTCGATCGAGAAGTGACGCCGCGGGTGACGGTCACCGATCGGGAGATCGAGGAATTTTACGCCGCCCATCGCGCCCAGTTCGTCGAACGTCGGGGCTTTCTACTCAGCCAGATCATGGTCAGTCCAGAGGTCGATAATGTCCCTCAAGATGCGATCGGTGAGGAAGCGGCGCGACGCAAGATTCGCGAGATTTATGACCAGCTCCGAACGGGCGCCGACTTTGCGACCGTGGCCGCGAGCCGCTCGGAAGACCGCATCACCGGGCCACGCGGCGGCGGACCGACATTCGTCCCGGAACGCTCGTCCGATCTTCCTCCTGCGTTCATTAAGCTGCTCTCCAGGATGCGGGAAGGCGACATCACCGAACCCATTCGAGCGGGCAACCGGTGGTATATTTTCAAACTCGATGGGCGCGTCAAGCGCGATCGCGAGTTGACGCTCGACGAGGTACGTCCTCAAATCGTCAAGGAGCTCCGGCAGCAACGCGAGGAGGTCTTGCAAGCGGCATTGACGCAGATGGCCCTGAGTCGGATGCGGGTGGAAAACGTCATGGCGCAAAGAATACTGGAGAATCCGACCAACTTCGGCAACTTGCGCCCCATTTCTATCCCTCCCTCGGAATCGCCCCGCCTCCACCCATCGACGCCTGAAGATCGTTTGCCGCAGACCAAGGCTCCATAACAAGTGAATGCTGGTGACTTGTCGAGACGCTGGCGATGAGTCGTGGCGATGATGAATGGCCTCGCGACGAATCTCTTCTCGCGAGAAGTGAATGGGGAGTTGTCCTCGATGAGGGTTGGAGAGTAAAATAACAAATTGTGCCATTGCGAGGGGGAGATTGCAGAAACCAGGGACTCCTGTCCGAGAAACGGCGTTATGAGAGGGGAAGAAGATGAGTGTGAAAGAATTGGAGGACGTGATTGAGACGATCGAGTATAAACCGGTGACATTCGAACAAGTGCTCGCCGATCGGCGAGCGATTGCTTACGTGGAAGCGGCCGATGCCGTATTGGAGACGTTGGGCTATACCGAGCATGGGCTTCGCCACGCCAAACGCACGGGGAAAATCGCGCGACAGATTCTTCAACAGTTAGGATATGACGATCGCCTCCCGGAGATCGCGGCCATTGCCGGGTACTTTCATGATGTGGGGAACCTCATCAATCGGAATGACCACGCTCACTCCAGCGCCCTCATGGCGTTACATATCCTGACCGATTTGGGGATGGATCCCAGGGAACTCGCTCTCGTCATGTCGGCCGTCGGGCACCATGACGAGGAGGATGGGGGACCGATCAGTCCGGTCAGCGCGGCCGTCATTCTGGCCGATAAATCGGACGTTCACCGATCTCGGGTACGTTTGACGGATCCCAAGCAGTTCGACATCCATGACCGCATAAACTATGCGTCGCGACGCAGTTTGCTGAAAGTGGATCCTCAGGCGCACGTCATTACATTGGAGTTGGATGTAGATACATCGATCGGCAGCGTGATGGAATTCTTCGAGATTTTCACGCAACGGCTGGTGATGTGTCGCACGGCGGCCGAGTTCCTCGGGTGCCAGTTCCGGCTTGTTGCGAATAGTGTCGAATTGCATGGAGCCAGCCGCCGGAAATCATGAACGGCATTTGGGGATCTCTATCCTCCGCATAGTCGTTCTCATCCGACGCGATGATGAGGCGACGTGTGGCCATTAGAAGTGAATCTCTTCTTCGCGGAAGTCCGGCGTCTCTAATTGCAGCGTGGCGTGAGCGATGCCGAATTCTTCCCGCAGCTTCCCTTGAAGGGCCTCCAACGTTGTTTTATGACTGGCCTTCTCGTCGAGGATGATATGAGCGCTCAAGGCTTCCTTGCCCGGAGTGATCGTCCAGATATGCAGATCATGAATATCGAGGACGCCGGCAATCTGCTGCATTGATTGTTTGACGGCTTCAATGTCGATGTGGGCCGGTGTGGCCTCCAGGAGCACGTTGACTGAATCTCTGATCAGTCGCCAGCCGCAGTAGATGATGAGCAGGGCGGTCACGACGCTGAATAGTGGATCGGCCGTCCTCCAATCCCACCGCCAGATGGCCAGTCCCGCCGCCATGGCTCCCAGCGAACCCAAGGCATCTCCGAGAATGTGAAGGAAGGCTCCGCGAATATTGAGGTTGTGATGCCAAGGAGAGCTCAACAGCCACAGTCCTATGAGGTTAACTACCAGACCACCAGTGGCGATGGCCATCATTTCTGGACCCCGGACGGGCGGAGGCGAGTTGAATCGTTGGTACGCTTCATAAAGGATGACCAGCGAAATGACGACCAGGGCGACGGCGTTGATGAAGGCGGCCAGGATCTCAAAACGGTAATACCCGTATGTTTTCTCAGGGGGCGCCGTGCGGTCGGCCATCCAGGCGGCCAGCAGAGCCAATCCCAGTCCGGCCACGTCGGTCAACATATGTCCGGCATCGGCGAGCAGGGCGAGACTGTTGGTCCACCAACCACCGATCGCTTCGGCCAGCATGTAGATGGCCGTCAATCCCAGTACGAACCTGAGTCGTCGAACGTTGTGTTCGTAAGCGTGATCCTTCATGGGCGCTCTCAAAGGTGACGTCATATTGTACACTCACCGCGCCAATTGTGAAGGGCTGAGTTCGATCGGAGGCGACGTCCGCGGGGGAATAAAAATCAAAAAGGGAAGCGAATCTCGGAGACTTCGCCCAATGAGGCGAGTCAGAGAAAGCACAACGGCGCGCTTGATCACTTGTCTCTCGACTCGTCCTCGCCTATCTTTAGCTCTTCATTGAATCGCGCATCGACGGAGATGGTGAGATGAAACGGAACGAGTGGCATGACGTGAGCTTTCTGTTGATCGTGGGGATGGGGTTGATTCTTTTGAGCAGCATCTCTCTCATCGCGCTCGGTCAACGACTCGGCCAGCCAGCTCCTGATTTTGTGCTTCCCGACCGGTCGGGACAGATGATCTCATTGCGCGAGTTGCGCGGGCGGGTCATTCTCTTGGATTTCTGGGCGACCTGGTGCCGGCCCTGTCGTCGAACGATGCCTCACGTCCAGAAGTGGCATGAGCAATACAAGGATCGCGGCCTCAAGGTGATCGGCGTCAATATCGAGGGGCCACTCCCCAGAGTTTTCCGGTATCTCGATGCCGGGAAGTATGCGTTCACCGTCGTGTTCGATCAGGGGAATTGGCGCAGTCAAATCGTTCAATTGTATGGCGTACACAGCATTCCCTATACGTTTCTCATTGATCGAAGGGGCATCATTCGTTATCGCGGGCACCCTCTGCGGCTCCCGGAGAGACTCCTCCAGGCGGTGTTGAGGGAAAGAGGGCGTTGATGATTTCTCTTCCACCTCCTGCCGCTCTTCCCCTGCATCTCGATGGTTACCCTCCCTCCATGCGATCTCACCGATGGGCCATCGCCCTGGGGCGACTCGCGTCCAAGGCCATTTGAATGTGCTTCAACTCGATCATCATCTGCTCGAAATCGGCGAACCGCAAGCTCTGTGGGCCATCGCTTTTGGCTTTTTCCGGCTCCGGGTGCACTTCCACCATCAGCCCATCGGCACCAGCGACCAGTGCCGCTTTGGCCAATGGCGGGACGAGATGCCGCTTTCCGGTGGCGTGCGATGGGTCGACGATGATGGGCAAGTGGGAGAGATCCTTGATGACCGGCACGGCGCTGATGTCGAGCGTGTTGCGCGTGTAGCGCTCGAACGTTCGAATCCCCCGCTCGCAGAGGATGATCTGAGGGTTGCCGCCGGCGACCAGATATTCGGCGGCCAACAAGAATTCTTCGATCGTCGCACTCATGCCGCGCTTGAGGAGGACGGGTTTGTTCACCCGACCAATCGCCTTCAGCAGGGCGAAGTTTTGCATATTTCGCGCGCCGATCTGCAAAATGTCAGCATACTCGGCAACCATCTCCACCGTCTCCGGCGAGAGTACTTCGGTGACGACGGGAAGACCGGTTTGCTCTCGGGCTTCGGCCAGATATTTCAGTCCTTCAAGTTCCAATCCCTGGAAACTATATGGCGATGTTCGCGGCTTGAAGGCCCCACCTCGGAGAAGATGCGCCCCGTGTGCCCGAACGAAATGCGCCGTCTCCAGAATTTGTTCTCGCGATTCCACCGAGCACGGCCCCGCTATGACCACGAATCCCCCTCCTCCAATGGTCACGTCTCTCAGACGAACGATAGTATCATCAGAGCGAAAATCGCGAGAGACGAGTTTATACGGCTTCAAAATGGGGACCACCCCCTCCACGCCGGGCATATCAATCAATCGATCCTTCGCCCCATAGCGATCATCACCAATGACGCCAATGATCACCTTCTCTGCTCCTCGCGACAGGTGTGGTTTAAATCCCAGAGACTCGATGAGGGCAAGCACATCGTTAATCTGTTGTTCCGTAGCGTCTTTCTTCATGATGACAATCATTGCTCATATACCTCCACATCAATTACTCAGCATTGATTACCGATGATGGCGACCAGGATTCATCCAGCGCTCGCCTGAGTGGCGTGAGCATTCGTTGGGCCGCCCGAATGGGATCGGATGGCGCTTCCATGATCACCCGCAACAAGCTCGATCCCACAATGACACCATCAACTTCAGGGGCGAGTTGTCTCACCTGTTCCGGCCGGGAGATCCCGAATCCCACGCACAACGGCTTGTTCGTCAGAGCACGCATGCGTCGCAGAAAGTCGAACGTCTCGGCCGGGAAAGCATCCCGCGCGCCAGTGACGCCGGTGATAGATACCAGGTAAACGAACCCCTGCGATCGATCGGCGATCAGTCGCGCGCGCTCCTGACTGGTGGTGGGCGCGATGAGATAGATGAGATCCATCTGCTGATCTCGGGCCGCAATCTCGTACGGTGCTCCTTCTTCGACCGGGAGATCGGGAATGATCACCCCGGCGACGTTCGCTCGCCGAGCTCGTTCGAAGAAGTCTCCATCGGATATCTGAAGCAACGGATTGAGATAACTCATCAGCACCACCGGAACCGAAACGGAGGCGCGCGCTTGCTGATCGGCGAGCATCTCCAGAATCCACGGGAGCGTGACGCCCTGCTCCAGGGCGACCTGTGACGTATGTTGAATCACCGGACCGTCGGCCAGGGGATCGGAGAAGGGAACGCCGATTTCAATGATGTCGGCGAATCGGGAGACCTCTTCGAGGAGCTGCGGAAACACGTCCCGGGTGGGAAATCCCGCCGTGACGAACGGAACTAATGCTTTCTTCCCCGCCCGCTGCAGTGCTGTCATTCGGGTCGCGACCTCACCCATGATGGTATTCCTCCATAGCCTGGCGCGCCAGTTGTAAGTCTTTATCCCCGCGTCCCGAGAGGCCGACCACGACGATATCCTCTTTGGACGTGCGGGGGATCAACCGCCGTAGGAAAGCCAGCGCGTGGGCCGGTTCGAGCGCGGGAATGATCCCTTCCAATTCCGAGAGCTCCTCGAAAGCTTCCAGAGCCTCGCGATCAGAAACGGTCACGTAGGTGACCCGGCCCGTCTCTTTCAGGAAGCTGTGCTCGGGACCAACGCCGGGATAGTCCAATCCCGCCGACACCGAGTGAGTGCTGGCAATCTGGCCAAATCGATCCTGGAGGAGGAAGGAATGGGCGCCATGCAGCACGCCCGGCGTCCCGAAACTCAGGGTCGCGGCGTGTTCGCCCAGTCCTGGGCCTCGCCCACCGGCTTCCACGCCGATGATCTGGACTGATTCCTCGTCGAGGAAAGGATAAAATAATCCGATGGAATTCGATCCTCCGCCCACACAGGCCACCAGATAATCGGGCAGTCGCCCTTCCCGCTCCAGGAGTTGTTCCTTGACCTCCTCTCCGATGACCGCCTGGAAAGATCTCACCATCACCGGATACGGATGCGGGCCGACGACCGAGCCCAGCAGATAATGCGTCGTTCGCACGTTGGTCACCCAATCGCGAATGGCGGCGTTGATTGCCTCTTTGAGCGTTCGACTGCCTTCGGCGACTCCCACGACCTCGGCGCCGAGTAACTGCATGCGGAAGACGTTGGGCGCTTGTCGCTCCATATCGATCTCACCCATGTACACGATGCATTCCAATCCGAATCGGGCGGCCACTGCCGCCGTGGCCACGCCGTGTTGACCGGCTCCCGTCTCGGCCACGATGCGCCGTTTCCCCATGCGCAGCGTCAGGAGCGCTTGTCCGACGCAATTATTGATCTTGTGAGCTCCCGTGTGGCAGAGATCTTCACGCTTCAGATAGATGCGCGCTCCGCCGAGCGCCTCGGTCAATCGCTCGGCGAAATAGAGCGGCGTCGGCCGCCCCACGAACTCTCTCAAATGATGATGAAAGAGTCGTCGGAATGCCTCATCATGCCAGGCCGATTGGAATTGGCGCTCCAGCTCCAGCAAGGCTTCCATGACGGTTTCCGGCACATACTGTCCACCGAATCGCCCAAACCGTCCCCGTTCATCAGGTTGTCCGTAATGCATGTTCGACCTCCCTGACCGCGCGAATGAATCGTTCCAGCTTCGCCGCGCTCTTCTTCCCCGGATAGCTCTCCACGCCACTGGCCACATCCACGGCGAAGGGGCGAATCTGGAGGATGGCCTCGCCGACGTTCTCCGGCGTCAACCCCCCGGCCAAGATGAGATGTGAAGCATTGACGATCCGCCGAGCGACATCGATATACTCCAGGATCGTCCCCTCGCTTCCCTTGGGCGTATCCAGCATGATGGTATTCAGATTGTACCTCTCAATTTCCTCAAGGATCTTCGTCCCGTTGATGGGAAACACCTTGATGGCGCGGCGACCGAGCCGCCGCGCGTACTCCGGCGGCTCCGATCCGTGGAGTTGAGCATAGCTCAATCCCACGTAATTCATCGTCTCGATGACTTCACTGAGCGTCTGGTCCTTGAAGACGCCCACCGTCACCACGAAAGGCGGGAGTTGTCGGATGATACGGCGGGCCGTCGGCACGTCGATGCGCCGGGGACTTTCGGCGAAGATGAATCCGAGCGCGTCCGCTCCCAACTGCACGGCGAGCCGAGCATCCTCCCTGTTCGTAATGCCGCAAACTTTGATGCGCACTCTTTCCATAAGCGATACTCGCTGCTCAGGCCATGAGTTCTCGCAGCTTGACCGCTGGCCTCTCGGCGCGCACGAGCGTCTCGCCGACGAGGATGCCGTCGTATCCCGCTTGTCGGAGTCGATCGACGTCGGCTCGCGTTTTGATGCCGCTCTCGGCGATTTTGATGATGCCCGGGGGGATCACCGGCGCCAACGATAATGGGATGCGAAGATCGACGGCGAAGGTCTGCAGATCGCGGGCATTGACGCCGACAATATCGGCTCCAGCATCCAGGGCTTTGCCCAGTTCATCGAGATGATGAATCTCCACCAGAGGCATCATTCGCAGTTGCCGGGTGAGTCGAATCAATTGACGGAGCGAGACCATATCGAGTGCCGAGGCGATCAACAGGACGGCGTCGGCGCCTGAGGCCCGCGATTCCCAGATTTGATAGGGATCGAAAATGAAATCCTTGCGCAGCACCGGAAGCGAAACGGTCTCTTTCACCTTTGACAGGTCTTCCAGACGCCCACCAAAGAACGTCTCTTCCGTCAGGACTGAGATCGCCGCGGCGCCCCCCTCTTGGTACTGCCGAGCTTGTTGGGCGGCATCCATCTGTTGGACCATTGGCCCTTGAGAGGGCGAAGCTTTCTTCACTTCGGCGATGACGGCCAGTTCCTTGGTCATGAGAGCGGCCTTGAAATCTCGTGGTGGCGCTATCGACCGGGCGCGCGCCATGAGTTCGGCGAGCGGCGTCGTTTTCTTGGCGTCTTCGACGGCTCGTCGCCTAGCGGCGAAAATTTTTTCCAGAATAGGTTCCACCATAGGGAAACAACCTCCGCAAGGTCTCGACCAGGGCCAGCGCGCGACCCGAGTCGATGGCCTCAGCGGCTTGCTCCATGCCTTGCCGCAAGTCTTGAGCGCGGCCGGCCACCCAGAGGGCCATACCCGCATTCATGATTGTCGTCTCTCTTTGTGGACCGCGCTCTCCTCGGAGTACCGACCGGCCAATCTGCGCATTGTCCTCGGGCGAACCACCGCGAAGCGCTGTCACAGGATCTTCACCTTGTGCGGAGCCGTTGGCATCGAGAACGAATTCCCGACTCTCACCATGGTGCACCTCGATGACCCAATTTCGGCCCCAGGGCGTGAGCTCATCGTAGCCGAGTTCGTTGTAGACGACGAAGGCCCGCGGCACGTTCAATAACCGGAGCACTTCGGCCATCTTCCGCGCCTTAGATAGGCTCGATGCGCCCACTAACTGGAACTCCGGCACCGCTGGATTCGTCAAAGGACCAAGGATATTAAATACCGTCTCGATTTTCAACTCCCGGCGAATGGCGGCCACCCGCCGAGTCGCCGGGTGATAACGCGGCGCGAGCAGAAAGGCGAAGCCCGTCTCTTCCAGCGAACGTCGGGCCGCGACGGGATCGAGATCGACGCGAATTCCCAGAGCTTCCAGGAAGTCAGCGCTCCCACAGCGACTGGAGGCTGCTCGATTCCCGTGCTTGGCCACCGGTTGCCCGCAGGCGGCCACGACCAGTGCAGCTAGCGTCGAGATGTTGAAGCTTCCGCTACCGTCGCCGCCCGTCCCACACGTGTCGATCAGGGGTCGGATAGGACATTCGAAGCGCACGGCGTGCTCCCGCATGGCCTCGACGAAGCCGAGGATTTCGGTCGGCGTTTCGCCTTTCATGCGGAGCGCGGCCAACAGGGCTCCGACTTGTGATGGGGTCACCACATCCTCGATCAACAGATGCGAGACTCGATTCGCTTCCTGGCGGGTGAGGTCCTGGCCCGCGAGAACTTTTTCTAGGAATTCACGCATGATGCTCACCCCCTCGTCGCAAGAAGTTGGCTATGATCTTCGCGCCTTCCTCGGTGAGGATGGATTCCGGATGAAACTGAACGCCTTCCACGGGAAATCCCTTCACCCGGATGCCCATGATCTCGCCCTCATCCGTTGTGGCCGAGACTTCCAGGGCATCGGGTAGTCTCTCCTCCACGATCAGCGAGTGATAGCGGGTGGCTTCGAACGGATTAGAAACCGCTCGAAAAATCGTCCGCCCATCGTGATGAATGAGCGATGTCTTTCCGTGCATGAGACGTGGCGCTCTGACCACGCGCCCACCGAAGACATGGGCCAGGCATTGATGACCGAGGCACACGCCGAGGATGGGAATGTGCCGATAAAATGCCTCGATCAAAGCGCAGGAGAACCCCGCCTCTTCAGGCGTTCCGGGTCCCGGAGAGATGACCAGGTGGGTGGGCCTCAATCGGCGGGCCTGATCGACGGTGAGGGCATCGTTTCGCTTCACGACCACCTCAGCTCCGAGAACCCGGAGCAGTTGATAGAGGTTGTAGGTGAACGAATCGTAGTTGTCGATGAGCAACACTCTCATAATCCCTCGGCGACCATTTCCAGAGCGCGAAACAATGCCCGCGCCTTGTTGAGAATCTCTTGGTGTTCGCGTTCCGGGATGGAGTCGGCGACGATACCCGCGCCGGCCTGAATATAGTAACGCTCTCTGGCGAACAGAATCGTCCTCAGCGTAATCGCCTGGTCCATGTTTCCGTTCAGCCCGAAGTAACCCACCGATCCGGCATAAGGTCCGCGTCGCTCGCCTTCCAGTTCTTCGATGATCTCCATGGCTCTGATCTTGGGAGCGCCGGTCACTGTGCCGGCGGGAAAGGTCGCTTCGAACAAATCGATCATGTCCATTCCCGGCGGCATTTGTCCTTCCACTGAGGAGACCAGATGCATCACGTGGGAGTATCGTTCGACGGTGAGGAAATTCGGCACGCTCACCGTCCCCGGTTGAGCTACCCGTCCGAGGTCGTTGCGGGCGAGATCGACCAGCATGATATGCTCGGCTCGTTCTTTCTCATCGGCGAGCAATTCCGCCTCGAGCTGCCGATCCGCCTCAGCGTTCGCGCCCCGGGGACGCGTTCCCGCGATAGGGCGAAGCATCGCGCGCCCGTTCTCCAGTCGGACGAGCGATTCTGGTGAAGAGCCCACAATCTGATAGGGGCCGAAATCGAGATAGTACATGTACGGCGATGGATTGATCGTGCGAAGCGCCCGATAGACCTGAAAAGGATGAGCTTCCGTCTCTCCCTCGAACCGGATCGAGAGGACGACCTGAAAAATGTCTCCGGCGGCGATGTAGGCTTTGGCGCGTTCGACCTGCTCTACGAATTGTTCCCGAGAACGATTGGGTCGAGGTGGAGAGGACGCTTGTGCCGGCCACGAGGGCACCGATGACTTGAGGAACTGTTGAATCTGAGCGATGAGGCGATCACCCTCGAGTTCGCGCCGTGCGCCGATTAAGCTGATCTTCCTTTGGAGGTGATCGAAAGCGAGAATCACCGATGGGAGACAGAACGCGGCCAACGGGAAGGGCATCGTCTCCTGGGTCACGTTGGGCAGCCGCTCAATGAAGCGGACCATATCATATCCAGCGTAACCGACGAGGCCTCCTGAGAATCGAGGCAGCTCATCCGATGACGGCGAGCCGTTCAACCGATGTAATATTTTTTTCAGGATGAGGAATGGATTCTCCGACAGCCATTGACGCGATTCGCCCTCTACGATCAGCGTGCGATCCGCGAATACCTCCAGGCGAAGGAGCGGACGGAGTCCAATGAAAGAGTAGCGCCCGAGGATCTCGCCTCCCTCTACGCTCTCTAAGAGGAATACCGGTCGCAGCGGGAGCAACTTCAAAAAGGCGGAGACCGGCGTCTCCAGGTCGGCCAACCACTGTTCCTTCAACTCGAATACCATATTCTCCCCAAAAAAAATCCCCACCTCGAATTTCTTCGAGGTGGGGATCGCTGAATTCCTTATCCCTCAGCTTCCTACCGAGTGCACCCCACCCCCTATGGCCCAGACCACCAGTAAGCGGCGATAGCCACGTCGGGAGTGACGATGCTGAAGCTGAGTCCTCGCTTCATAGAACGGAGCATTATAGCCATCGCTCCCAGGACCGTCAACCCCCCTATTCGATACAGCGGTGCACCAGGTGAAAAACCCAAGGCCTTGAACGAGCGCAGTGCTGTGATCTGGCGCGCCTCAGCCGACCGATCTCTCGGAATCGCTGAAAGGGCGACATGGCTATGGAAGCCATCGTGGCCGGACCAGTTTCTGATAACCGCACCGGGCGCGCTGGGGCTTCTTGACACTCTCGAAACGAATATCTTATAAATGTCAGAGGAGGCGAGAGGTTCACCCACTCTTCAGGCTTCCCGTCCAGGAGCCGGAGCCGCATAATAAGCCCGCAGGCATGGCCCATCACGCGAGGCGAACAATGATCCGACCGCGACGTGCGCAATGCGCGTCTAAGATTGGTGGCGGTTCGTTCTCCTTGAGAGTGTTCGTCGGTGAACGAATTTGTCACTCAAGACGAAGAGCCGCTCTTCGTGTCGGTATGTGCGACGGAGCATCTCTCTGCGGAGGAGTTGATCGATGAAAAAAATGATCTTCACCGCGACCATTCTACTCGTTCTGTTCATGACAATCCACGGTTTCGGTGGGGCGACCCACTCCTCATCAAAAGATGGACGAGTGGGCCAGGACACGGTGCGCTTCGGTGTTGTGCAGCTCGGCGAAGATAATACGACCATCTACTGCGATCGCCTCGAAGGGCTCGGCGCTGGTGCCACCTGGATTAAGGTGCCTTGGAAGTTCATCCAGCCGGCGCGGAATCAGTGGAATTTCGATCTCCTCGATGACCTCGTCGATGAGGCGGAGTCCTGCGGCGTCGAGCTGGCCATCAAGCTTCGCACCGGTCAGGGACATTGGGGAGTGAGACCGGGAGGGAATGGCGAGGGATCGCGCCCACCGCGCAACTTGGACGACTATGCGCAATGGGTGTTCACCGTGGTCAGTCGTTATCGGGGGCGCGTGCGAGCCTATGCTCTGGAAAACGAAGTCAGCGCCTCGTCGTTTTGGGCGGGGAGCTACGAGGACTATGAACCTCTGTGGCGAGTGGGATATGAGGCCATCAAAGCGGCTGATCCCGATGCGGTGGTCGTTGATTTCGGCATGCCGAGCCCGAGCTACGGCATCGCCATCGCTCGTTGGCGATATGATCGGGGTGATGTGAGTGGAGCCATCGACTGGCTCAATCGGTACTTCGCGCATCGTACATCCGTTCAGATTGAGACGGAGCGGGACCTCCGCCGTGTCCTTTTCGCGCCCGAAGCCGAGCGCACCTACGACATTATGATCCGCCATTTTCAGAATCCCACGCTTTACGACGCTTATCAACTCCACTTTTATGAACCCTGGGACCTGCTACCCGAGGTCCTCCGGTGGATTCGCGCTCGCATGGCCGAGTATGGGGAGATCAAACCCATCGAGGTGTGGGAGATCGGGTATGCCTTCGTCGATGACCGGCGTTATGATGCGGATATCCACGGGCGCGATACGGTGAAGTTGCTGGTCACGGCGCTCGGAGAAGGGGCGCGGAACGTCTTTTACTTGCCGTTCATCAGCGCCCGCGCCCGGCAGGGGCGATTAGAGACGGTCCGTGGATTAGTTGATGCGGCCGGGCATCGGCGTCCGGCCTACTTCAGTTATCAGAAGACGGCGGCGGCACTGGAGGGATTCGCCTCTGCTCGGCGAATCAGCGGAGGACCAGAGGAGTGGGCCTATCAGTTCGATGATGTGCTCGTACACTGGACGCGCGATGGAGAAGCCGTTTTTGAACGGGTTCCGTGAGCGTTCGATCCCCGGAGCAGAGAAAGAGCGTCGCTCGCGGTGTCATCGCCGACGTCACCCTCCAGGGTCCGGTAGCCGTGTGCCGTTCGAGGTGGGAAAAGAACGGGTTGGGCCCAGACTGGACCCAACCCGCCGGAGGGGTTGGGAAAGAAGATTAGAATTCGATTCGAGCTCCGAATTGGATTCGCCGGGGATCGTTCCGTTGTGAGGTGATCACGCCGAATGTGCTCAGATTCTGGAGGTTCAAGCTCGGATCGTCAAAGACGACGTGATTGAACATATTGAAGAACTCGAACGAGAATCCAAAGCGAACGTCCTCCGTGATGTTGGTGAATTTTCCAATGGCGAAGTCCAGATTCCAGCTCGCCAGCCCGCTGAAGACGCCGCGCCCATGGCGGGTGTCCTGGCTGAGCAAGATGGGCCGGAAGCTGTTGGCCACCGCTTCCGGGTTGGAGAAGAGGTTGAGACCGGAACCGCCTCGGCTGGGATCACCGCTGGTTCCTACGCCATTTGATCCTTTCACTCCGGAGTTCACGCCTTCGCTGTCCACCGGTCGGAGAGGAATAGCCCCGGAGTTCACGGCGAAAACCAGTCCTCCCCCGAATGCCTGATCGGTTTGCGTCACTTGCAACGGGAATCCACTCCGCGCCTGGAAGATGCCGGAGATCCACCATCCGCCAATCACTTTGTTCACCCAATTGCCGGTAGAAAATCGTCCTCGACCAAATGGGAGGTCATAGACCCAGTTGGCATTGAAGACGTGACGAAGATCGAAGTTCGATCGACCGTAATCGAAGTTGGGGAAGAAGCTGGTGGAGAACTCACCAGCGAAGTTCTGGATCAATCCAGCTTGATCGAGCGACTTGGCCAGTGTGTAGTTGAGATCGAAGACCAACCCATGGGAGTATCGTTTCCGCAGGGTCACGACCATACCATTGTAGTTGGACCGACCACCATTGGCTCGAATGAAGATGTCGATCACCTGCTGATTCATGAATGGTCCCGCGCCCGCCACGAAGTCCAGGAAGAACTGCCAGAGCGAGTTTTGAGCTCCTTCGATGAAGTTCGCCGCGCGACGGGTCGCGACCATGACAGTGCCTCCCTCCCCGATCAGATTCTCAAACCAGGGTTGCGGCGTTACGTTGTTGGGATCGACGCCAGCGCGCAACTCGGTGGCCACGGCATCGAATGCCTGGGCATAGGTCTGCCCGGACGCTGGATCCGCGAAGAAGAAGGGAATGGAGTTGAGATTGTAATTCTGATAGAGATTCCGCGCAAAGCGCCCGATGTACCCAATTTCGAATAACATGTCCCACGGGAGTTCGCGCTGAATGGTGAAGTCCACAACGTGGTTATAGGGAACGGTCAAATTGGGACTGATGGCGAAGTGGAATAATTCACCGAGATTGCTCGGAGGAACGATCGGAGCTGTCTCATCACTGATGCTGGGAACAGGGATGAGACCATCAACGAGCGCGCGGAAGGGATCACCAGCCGGATTCGTCGGACCGTTGATGGCCGCGATGGACGTGAAGCCAAGTCCGAGCGTGGGAATAGTGATCGTCGTGACGGTGTTGGTACGGTCATAGAGGAGAGCGTATCCACCGCGAAACACTGTCTTCTTCTCTCCGAATAGCTTTCCGAAGAAGCCCTCTTTGAATGCGGGATTCCAGGCCAGCGAAATGCGCGGAGAGACGTTGTTCTTGTCCGTCTCGAACACTCTCCCTGCTGTCGTGAACTTGACCGGTTGGAATCCAATAGGAGGATTGAATACCTCGCCTTTCTCGGCAGCGATGCGCTTTTGTTTGAGGTACTCTAGGGGATCCAGCGGCTGGACGGTATCGGCGAAGACCGTCACGATTTGCTTCCCGTCCTTTTCTCTGGGCGGCGTTTGCCAACGATACATGACGCCGGCCGTGACCGTCAGCGTGGGAGTAAGCCGCCAGGTATCTTGCACGTAGAACTCCGGCGCCCAGAGGGTCGAATTGGTGAACAAACCAGTCCCCGGTGGAAGCGCCTTCAGGTTGCCATCGCGAACGCCGAGGAACGAAGAGTTATCCACAATCCCGAGCAATGCAGCATAGAATCGATCGTAATTCCTCACATCCTGTGGTTGGATGAAATTTGGTCGCTGATCGTCGGGAATGGAGACATTACTTCCGGCTCCGACGAGGGCCACGGGAACGGTGAGACCGCCGATGACTTTGTCATTGCGGAATGCTTTCACATTAATACGGCGAATGTTGAAACCCGTTTGCACCGTGTGGTCACCTCGAATCCAGGTGAAGTTATCGATGAATTGGTAGACATTGATCGTCCGCGCTTGTGAGCGCGCGCGCTGAGCATCCACGTCAATCGGTTCGTCGAATCCCACAAAATTAATCGGCAGGTTGAAATTCCCCAGCGGGAAGGGATCCGTGCGCTTGAAATTGAGACGGTCATGTAACCAGCCGAATCGGAATTCATTTGACGCCGTGGGCGTGATCTGGCCGAGGACCGCCGCCGTGAGGTTCCGCGGGCGCGACTCCGTCGCCGCCACTGCCTTCTTCTCCATCACGCTCACCTGTCGAGCATCGCCTCTGACATCCCGCTGGTAGGTGAACACGCCATTGAATGTCCACCGGCCATCCCGGGTGAGGTTTTGGTCGAATCGGGTGACGAAGTAATCGTCCCGCCGACCAATGGGCGCGGTGAAGCGAAACCCGGCAGTATTCAGTCCATCGCCCACCGTGAAGTCGTTCGGCTGAGGATAAAGCTGCATGAGCTGCAGGATGTCCGGGTTCGGGCCGATACCGCGCGGATCGAAGTCTGTGGGGTCAATCTCTTGAATGAGCCCATCGGCATCGCGAAAGCGCAAGATGCCTCGGCGCATCGATTCGGTGGGGACAATGCGAACGACGTTGCTGCTTTGTGGGAAGCGTCGCCCTTCATAGTTGGTGAAGAAGAAGAGGCGATCTCTCAAAATCGGACCACCTACCGAAAAGCCGAATCGATTATCGATCAAGAAGGGACGGTCCACACCCACGCGATTATTCTCCCAGCTATTGGCGTTGAGATTGTCGTTCTGGTGCCACCAGTACACGGAACCATGAAAATTATTCGAGCCACTTTTAGTGACCAACGCCACCTGGGCGCCAGAGGCTCGTCCGAATGAAGCATTGGGATTGGCGACCGTCACGCGGAATTCTTCGATGGCCTCGGTCCGAACGGGAACGACCGTGCGGAAGTCTTGTCCGATGACGTTGTCTGAGACGTCCAATCCGTTGAGTGTGAATACAGACTGGTCGGCTCGCGCGCCGGTGATGCTCCCTCTGTTTCCATAAGCTCCTTCGCCAATCGTTCCCGGTTGGAGGCCGAGCAAAGCGGTGGCTGTCCGGAACTGGTTAGGCAGCCGCATGATGCGCCGGCGCTCGATGACGTTACCAACACTGGCATCGGTCGTTTGCAGCTCGATGGCTACCGCTTCAGCCGGGACCTCCATAACCTCCTCTACGCCCCCAACCTCCATGGCAATGTTGACCGTCGCCTCCCTGGAGACTTGAACGCGAATGCCAGAGATGAGCGCTTGACGGAAGCCCGCCGCCGTGACGACGAGGTCATAGGTACCGGGCTCAATATTGGCGAACACGTATTGCCCATCGGCGTTTGTCAGCACGCGACGTTCGGCTTTTGTCGCCTGGTTGACGAGCTTGACTTCCGCCCCCACGATCACGTCGCCTTGCGGATCTGTCACTATCCCCTTGAGCGTCGTCGTGGTCGTGGTTTGCCCCTGAATGTTCATAGGGAGGCAGAAGAAGACCAGCCACAGGCTGACCAAGATCGACCACTTCAGCTTATTTTGGAAATTCTCAGCAGAGAGGGTCACCCTCACCACTGAGCTGAGTCGATGCTTCATACTCTCCTCCTGTTCTGTGAGTTTTGTAGAGGCACGCTCTGAACACCCAGTGCCTCGCAGATCCACACTCCAGCACTGGTTGTCATAAGAGCGAGCCTCATACTGATATGCACTCAGCTATACTGCAAGTAGCATGCCAATGGGATGGGGATTTCCAATTCATCGATAATGAAGGAGTTAATTCATTCCCTCTGTTCAGGAAAACCCGGAGATATCCAATTTTTTGGATGTCCTTCCAAAAAATTGGATGACGAGATTCAGTCAGGGCTCATCAAGTACGAAGGAGCAGGGAGAGATCACCATCTGGGTAGGGCTTTTCCGAAGTCATTCGTCTCTCATTGACAGGAGATCGAGGATTGAGGGTTTCTCAAGAGGGAGGACGGGTTGGGTCATCAACCCAACCCGTCAACCGTCGTGCGCGGACTCAGGAGTTAAAACTCCACGCGGAAGCCGAATTGGATCCAGCGACTGGAAGACTGCCGTCGCGTGGGCACCGTCTGCTGCGTGACGACGCCGAATCCGCGCGGATTGAGCAGATTGAGACTGGGGTTGGAGAAGATGGGATGATTGAACAGGTTGAAGAAATCGAACGAAAAGCGAGTCGCCACCGTCTCGGTGATCTGAGTCCGTTTGCCGAGCGAGAGATCCAGATTCCAGGTGGAGAAGCCGCGCAATGGATTGGCGCGTCCAGAGCGTCCATCTTCGCTCAGCCGCACGCGGCGGAAGCTGTTGAACACCGCCTCGGGATCGGCGAAGATGTTGAGGCCCGATCCCCCATTAGCAGGGTCGCCGTTGGTGCCGATGTTATTCGAGCCGGTCACGCCCGAGTGTACGCCATTGCCGAAATCATCGGGATCGCGGAGCGGAATGGCGCCCGTGGCGCCAATCAATGCCGCGCCGCCGCCCAGTGCCGGTACGCCTTGCGAGACGACCACCGGGAGTCCGCTGGCCGCGCGAAAGATTCCGGAGACGCTCCATCCTCCGAGGATTTTATCCGCCCAGTTGCCGGTACTCAATCGATGGCCACGACCCGCCGGGAGCTCGTAGAGGAAATGCCCGTTGAACACGTGCGTGCGGTCGAAGAACGAAGGCCCATACTCGAAGCCGGGGAAGAAGCTGGTGGGTATGATCCCGGCGGAGTTCTGAACGGCCCCCGATTCATCGAGCGACTTGGAGAAGGTGTAGTTCAAATCGAACGTCAATCCGTGAGACATCCGCTTCCGCAGCGTCACTACCAGGGCATGGTAGTTCGATCGACTGAGACTGGTGCGGACGAAGGCCACCAGATTCTGCAGGTTGTTGAATGGCGTCAACCCGCTGAACAAGCGAGCCAGATCGACGCGCTGGAAGATGCTGGAGACGTTCCCGTTGATGAAGTCGGCTTCCGACCCGCTGATGATGGCCGCCGTGCCTCCGGGCATCTGATTCTCGAACCAGGGTTGTGGGGCGATATCGGCCGTCGGCACGCCGGCGCGTAATTGTTCGGCGATGGTGTCGAAGGCCTGAGCGAACGTCTGTCCAGAGGCCGGATCGACGTGGAAGAAGGGAGAGGAGTTGAAATTGGTGCTCGATGGGAGATCGCGACCCAGTCGGGCGACCCAGCCCAACTCTAACAGCAGGTCGCCGGGGAGTTCCCGTTGAATGGTGAAGTCGAAACTGAAATTCTTGCCCACATCGAAATCCGGATCCATCTGGAAAGAGAGGATCTCCCCGAACGGAGCACGAGGCACGACGGGAACATTGGCCTCGGGGACGGTCGGCAGAGGGAGAGGACCATCGACGCCGACGCGAAACGCCGATACGGGATCGCTTCCATTAGGATCGCAACCGGGACCGCCCGCTCCGGTGGCCGCACAATCCGGGCCGGCGACATTGATCGTCTGCCCGAATCCCACGCCCAGCATGGGAATGATGACCGACTGAACGGTATTGATGCGATCGTAGACGAGACCGAATCCACCGCGCAGAACCGTCTTTCGATCGCCAAACAGTTTACCGAAGAGCCCTTTGGTGAACGATGGATTCCAGGCGGCCGCCACCCGTGGCGCCACATTATTCCAGTCGATATCGAAGATGTCCTTTCGACCCGAGGCTTTGATGGGGAGGAAAGCCACTTCCGGATTGAAGATCTCGCCGCGAAGAGCGGCATCGCGTCGAGCCTGGATGTACGTGTCGTAGGTGAGGATCTCGCCCGTCTCGTTGTTGATCATGAACGTTTGCCGTCCCAGTTTCTCCTTGGGCGCTTCCTGCCAGCCATAGGACAATCCCAGCGTCAGTGTGAATGACGGCGAGAGTTGCCAGGTATCCTGGAAGTGGAAGTCGTAGGTGTTGAGCGAGGTGTCGGCGATCAACGGTGTGCCGAAAGGTAAAGGATTGAGATCACCGTCGCGAGCGATGAGAATGCCGATGGTGTCCACCATCCCGGTCACGGCGGCGAACAGTTGATTCCATTGATTCACATCGCCAGGTTGCAGGCAGTTGGTCTGACCGGGTTCGGCACAGGTTGGCGGCCGCGCCGTATCCGGAATGTTGATGAAATTGCCGTCGAAGACGTCAGCCACCAGCGAACCCAGCGAGCCCAACACTTTATCGTTCCGGATGTGACGAGTGAGAATGTGACGAATGTTGGCCCCAAATTGAAACGTGTGATTTCCCTTGATCCACGTGGCATCTTCGACGAATTGAAAGATCTCGTTATCGTTGCTCTGCGTGCGACCGCGTTGCGTGCCGACGTCAATGGGTTCGCTCACCAGCTGATCGAATGTCCCGCCACCAATATTGAGAGCAATATGTCCCGCGCTGGTGTTGGTGCCGGGAATGGCCAGGAGATTGGCCACCGCCGACGGATCGAAGCGGATGTTGCCCGTGCGATCTCGCGTCCATCCGAACCGGAAACTGTTAGTGAACGTGGGAGTGAGCGTTCCCGTCAATCCCAACGTGAGGTTCTGCCCGCGTTGCGGGGAATTGCCGGTGAACACGGCCCGACCACCGCGGATATCCAGTTGTTGGCGAAATCCGTTGGCCCCACCTTGGGTGGCCAATTCGCGGAAGTAGGTCGCACTCCCATCGAACCGCCAGTTCTGGGAGAAATGGTGATCGAAGCGAAAGACGAAGTAATCATCTTCCAGTGGAGCCGAGGCCGTAGAACGAAAACCAATCGTATTGAGCCCGTCTCCACTGCCCGGATCGTTCCCCGGTGGAAGGAGCGACCAGAGAGCCGATACGCTGGGACTCAAACCGAGTCCGCGTGGGTCACAGGGTTGGTCGTTGTTTGGGCCGCAGAGCCGGGAATTGGCCAGATCGTAAGAGACGATGTTCCCCGCTCCATCGCGGAATCGCACGATGCCGCGGCGCAGCGTCTCGGTGGGCACGATGCGCGAGACATCGAAGGCTCGAGGGAAGTCGCGGCCTTCATAGTTGACGAAGAAAAACGTATGGTTCCGCCAGATCGGTCCGCCCACCCGAAACCCATAGCGATTGTCTTTCAACTCTGCTTTGGGAATGCCGTTGCGATTGTTCGTCCAGCTATTGGCGTTGAGATTGTCATTCTGGTGATACCAGTAGACGGCACCGTGAAACTCGTTCGATCCGCGCCGTCCGACCAGCGCGACCTGAGCGCCGGCCGATCGAGCGAACGTGGCATTGGGATTGGTCACGCCGACGCGGAATTCTTCCACGCTGTCCACGGGCACCGGGATGATGGTACGAAATCCAGCGCCTCCGGCGATAGAATTATCGGTGATGTCGATGCCGTCCAAAGAGAAAGTGTTCTGATCGGATCGCGCGCCGGTCACCGCGCCGCCGCTGTTGCCGAAATCCCCGTCGCCCGCCTCGGGAATGCTGCCCGGTTGCAGAGTGAGGAACTCCACGGCGTTGCGTTGCAGCGATGGCAGATAGAGCAACGATCGACTGGCTATCACATTACCCACCGTGGCATCGGCCTTTTGGAGTTCCACGGCGACGCCGGCCGTGACATCGACGGTTTCAACAACATCGCCGACTTCCAACGTCATATCGACGCTGTAAGACTTGGCGACTTCCACTTTCACCGACGAGACGTTCGCCTTGCGGAAGCCTGACATGGTGAAGGTGAGCGTATACTCGCCGGGAGAGACCCGGGAAAAGACGTATTGCCCGGAAGCATTGGTCATCTGCTTCCAGGTCTGACCGGTCGCTTTATTCTGTAATTCGATCTGGACGCCCGGCAAGACGGCCCCGCTAGGATCGGTGACCGTCCCAGAGATGCTCGCCGTGGTCGCCGTCTGAGACCAGGCCACGGCGGGGACAGCCAGGAGAATCAGGACGGCAAATAGCCATCCCCGGTGAGACTGTCTCATGCCCGGCGCACGAGATTCTCGATTGATCATCGTCTTCACCTCCATAGTGAATTTGCCGTGCGACCCTGGCATTGGACAGAGAAATGGGCGGTGATTCACCCGGAGGGAACCTCCTCCTGCCACTCAGCCATATCGCACACTTCGTCAATCCATCACCTCAAGCATCACAACAGCAGAAGCCGGCGCAGATGAATGCAAACCGCGTGCCATTCAGAGAGCGACAAATCAATACACTGATGGGCAAGGAGTTGCCGGGCAACCGGGGATCAGATGGGCGAGACACCTATCCAGATTTTCGGAAACCTATCCAAAAATTTGGATGCCGGAGCCGAGATCGTGCGGTCAAAGGAGCATCGTGTTGCCTCCGACGCCATTGGCTCTATCGTCGACGATGCCGTCTTTCGGCGACGTTTCGGTCTCGGGAACGCCGGGCGGAAGCGCATCAACGAGTTGACGATGATGGTATGGTGGGAATTCTTACAGTGTTTTCTCGTTGTTGGCGCATCGATCGTATTCAGATGACCGGGATGATGTGACGAAAAGTCAGGAATAGCTGGCTGAGAGCGCTCTCGGCGATGTGACCAACGGTCATTTACATTGATGGAGGGTGGACGTAAAATGGAGAAAATTTGGCTTTTTGATATTCGGTCGAGGAGTGTGGGATGATGAAGATACATCGATGGAGAGGGGTCATGTCACGATGCATCGTTATCGTGCTCGAGGAAGCGGCAGGAGTATACGTGCGGGGAGCTTCTGCTTGAACAGTACTTGCGGGGGAAGTGGATGCATAGGCCAGTTTTTCGACGAACGATCTCCGATATGGAAGCTCATCCACTTGTATCTGATTTTCGGCGTGTTCTTTCTCATTGTGGGTTGGTATTCGCCGTCGAGAGATTCTAGCCATTAGTTGCTGTGAGGAATGTGCTTGTTGACGATGTATGTGGTGTTTCTTCTCGTTCTGAAAAAGTTCCGCAAGGGTGAGCACAATTTGGTGAGACAACGGGGGATGTCTGAGCACCGAATTACTGGATAATCATGGGATTGACGGCGAGCTTATACCTTGAGCTCGTTCGGTTTCTTTCATCGCCCGAACCAGTTTTGGAATGACAGGTGCCGGATGGTTGGCGCTACGTATTGAATGGAGGATTCCATGAACACGAAGAAATCAGAGGCGCGTGAGTTAACGCTGGCCTGTCGCGCTTGTGCTCGCTGTCCGATTTGTCAGGTGAGCGATGAGGAGTGGGAAGAGATCGATGGGCTGATTCCGGCGTATCGTCGGGCCCGCGGGGTGCTGTTTCGGGAAGGGGAGAGGCCGCAAGGGGTGTACGTCATTTGCGCTGGGCAGATCAAGCAGTGGTATGGGGATGAGCGGGGTCGGCGCTTTCTCTGGCGGACATTCGAGGCTGGGGAGGTGTTGGGGGCCATTACGCTGCTGGCCGGGCGGGTCTATCCGACGACGGCGGAGATGGTCGAGCCGTGCTGGCTGCGGTTCATTCCTCGGCGAGCGTTTTTTGCTCTTTTAGAGGAGTATCGAGGGATTGAGCGGGCGTTGCTCGGGCAGATGGCGCAGCGGCTCTATGAGGTGTTGGGGCTGTTGCGGACGTTCACGTTGAGTCGGACGGCGGTGGAGCGGTTGGCCTGGCTGTTGTATCGGCTGTGGGTGGAGGAGGGGGGAGGGGAGGCGGAGGTGGTGCGGTTGGCGATGAGTCGGCAGGAGATGGCTGAGCGGATTGGGGTGGAGGCGGTGGAGACGGTGTCTCGGCTGTTGCGGCGATTGGTGGAGGCGGGATTGATTGAGCGGGAGCGGGGAGTGACGCTCATTCGCGATGCCCATGGGCTGCGGCGGTTGTGCGAACGGGAAAGGGATGATGTGCTGTGGGGGAGTGGGCGAGGGGATGAGAGGAGATGAGGGGGACAAGGGAGACGAGAGGGCGTTAGGTTACGGGGGTGCGGCGAGCTTATTTCTGGATGAGGGGAGAGTGAGTGCGCAGTTTTGTTCAGTGCGGCGCGCCTGTCGGCTCTGACGTGGTGGAATTGGTGAGAGTAGAGAGTCCTTGGGTCGGCGTGACCGATGGTCATTTACTCTCGATGAGGACGGGCGTAAAATGGAGAGGATTTGAAGTTCTGGTATTGAGCTGGAGAAACGAGCGCAATGAGAAGGCTGAGATTAAGAGACATTGCTTGATGGATCATGCTGGCTGTGCTGTCAGAGGGACGAGATGGAGTCTGGAGCACGTTCGGTAAGCAATGTCACACATCGAACCACGGTCGAATCGGGGAGTACGCTCACTGCTGTACTGTCGAGTCGGATCTATAGGGCCACAGGTTCATCCTGAGTAACCAGCTTGTGCACGCTGACGATGTGGGCAGAGGCGTCGGTGAGGCAATGAGGGATGCTGAGCGCATCATCGAGCTGTCACCATAGTGTCGTTTTTCATTCTCGCGTCGTCTCGTGGGGGGAGGGATATGAATCGAGTTCAGCCTTCAGCGAGATTGATTGAGAAGTTCTCCGGGATGGGACGAGCGAAGGTGTATGCTCGAGGGACTGTGATTTTTCGTCAGGGTGAGGACGTGAGCGGGATGTGGCTCATCCGCTCTGGATGGATCAGGTTGGTTCGTATCACTTTCGCTGGTCGGACGCGGACGTTGCGGCTCATTGGCCCGGAGGGCCTTCTGGGGGTAGTCGAGCTCATGATTGGGCGCGCGCATATGATGACGGCGGAGGTCATTGACGAGGTCGAGGTGGTGTATCTCAGCAGGAATGAGGTGATGGCCGTCCTGGCACATGATGTGGCAATGGCCGAGGAGTTTCTCGCGCTTCTCAGTGAGGAAGCCCGAGCCTATCTGATGGGGTGGTGTGTGGAGGCGGGGGATATGCCCATGGTGGAGCGTTTATTGTATCGGCTGAGGGAGGTGGCTGAGGTTTGTGGTCAGCCGGGGAGAGAGGGCGTTCAGTTACAGTTGCCGTTCACGGTGCAGGATCTGGCCGAGAGTGTGGGATGTACGCGGCAGTGGGCGAGTCGGTTATTGAGGGAGTTGGAGGAGCGGGGAGTGATTCGGAGGCGGCGAGGGTGGATCACCCTGTTGCCGGCGGCCTTCACTGACGATGGGATGAGGCGGTAGAGCCTCGGGGGAGGGGGGAGAGATGAGTCACTCAGAGGGAGAATTCGAGAATTAATGTTTTGTCGGCGATCTCTGGCTTGAGAGGTGATTGGTCTTGGCCGGGTGGTCGGTCATTTCGTCGGAGTGTCAACCAGTTGACAGACAGGTGTCAACCAGTTGACAGACGTGAGAGTGGGTAATGCTTTAAAATAGCGTAGTGAGGAAGTAGTGATAAATGATGTGGTTTATTATCATGAAAGTGACTGGATCTAGCTCATTCTCAAAAAGGGCAAATATTGAGATATCTAACGACACTAAGTGGGCTCTCAGGGAACTAGTTGAATGTCTTTCACGGCTGGGATATAGTGAATATATTTCAAGTTTCATTCCCTTTGAATTACCAGCCATGTGGAATAAATGGGGAGCCTATCGTAAGAAAGCTCCGAATAAACTTTATCGCTTGCTCGATCTCTTCCTGCTGAATCAAGCTGTTCCACCTGAAATGATTAAAGAATTACCGAGTGACCTTATAGAACTGCTCTGTAATCTTGGAGTGATGAGGCGGACACGGAGTGGTTGGCTGAGAATGTGCGATCTCATTTTGATCCGACTCTATGGAAATTGGCTATTTGTTCAACCACCTCAGACAAATCCAAAGATCTATTACGGTGATGACTCAGTGGCTTTATTAACTCGCCTACAGCCTAAGCGCAAAGGAAAGTGTTTGGATCTTTGTGCTGGTGCAGGCATCCAATCGCTCTATTGTAGTCTATTTGCGAGTCACACTGTAGCGGTTGAAATCAACCCGGAGGCAGCTAAGGTTGCACAGCTCAATGTCTTAATGAATGATCGCGAGGATTCAGTCATGGTATGCTGTGGTGACCTCTATGAACCTGTAGCTGGAGAGGTTTTTGATACAGTTGTGTGTAATCCACCTTTCATACCTTTCCCGGAGAATATGCCTTACCCTTTCGTAGGACATGGTGGTGCAGATGGATTGCGTGTGATTCGACACATTTTGAATGGATTACCTTCTGTGTTGGCTTCTGGCGGAACTGCCCAGCTCATTGGCACATGCTTAAGCGATGGAACGCGGCCTTTCATTGTCGACGAGCTAAAGGGATGGGCTGAAAGTATGAACATGGACATATTGATGACGGTAACATCACATAAATCCCTAGCTCCACATAGCCTTTTCTTCAGAAGGATTGTTTGGTCCAGCGCTATAGGTATGAAAATTCCTTTTCACGTTGTTAAAGCCGAGTACGAACGAATGCTAATTAAACAAGGGGCGAGCCACCTATGTGCCTATTTCCTTTATATTACAAAAGGTATTGGCCATTTCGCTCTTCAGGATCTCTCGATGAATAGTAAGCGATACATTTGGTTTGTTGGATGATGATTGAAAATGTCTTAATGATTGTTATTGTGAACCCGATAACTGGAGGGACATTATGACTCGTAAGGATCAGAAAGATCGGAAGAAAAAAGGAAAATTCACACGGAGAAAGCTTTTGGGGAAGATATTTGATGTTTCTTCTGCGCTAATCTTGGCGGATATGGGATATGGCCTTGTGCCTCCAGCAGCACAACCTGATCAGCCTCTGGTTCTCCCACTTCGTGGCAGTTTGAAAAATCTCTTGGAAAAAGAAAGTCGGTTCTTAATGGAACTCTCTCAAAATCGACATCTACAACTTGAGTTTTTAGGTAGTCCTATAGAAGCGATGCTCTTACATGGAGTTCTTCCGGAAGAGGCTAGACCATTTATTGGTGAGGCTAACAGGTTACTTTTTTACCTCTCAAGTAATAGCGAGCTTCAAGAAAAGCTGCTTGAGCAATCCTTAATGATCGATATTCCAGAATGGTTAGTTGAGTCCTGGATAGGTCAAATAGCTGCAGGAGGAGAAATCAACATTTCACCGGAGTTTTTTAGGAGAGTTATTAAGGCTTACTTGAAGTCTGAAGAGAACCTAAAAAATCAGTTGAAAATTTTGTTGCAGGACGAAGGTATTCAGCAAATACTTTCTCGCAGGTTCACTGTCAATGAGGTTAATCGGATTATAGAGGCATTTATTCATGCGTTAAGAGAGCACTCTCAGCTCAACTTCCCCGGCGGTTTTCCTAATAAGTCTATATCCATTGACACGTATCCTTTTGATACAGATGATACAGAATTCTCTTGCGTGGCAGTACTATTATGCGTAGTTGCTGTGGTTCTTGTTAAAACGGGAGTGGTTGTAAATGCTTATGCAAATGTGAATGTCGTGGCAAATGCCAATGCCGTAACAAATGCAAACGGTGATGAAGTGACGGGGAGTCAGGGGCGATTCAAACCTACTCAGCAATTGGGAGTCCTAATACAGTTGGCCCGATTTAGTGATGAGTTCGTACGATATGCCAAGCAGGGTGGATGGGTTCAGTGATAACTATGGTAGTGAGAAATTAGAAGAAGGAGTCCTGTATAAAAGCGGCAGACTGAAGAGAAAAAGAGCTGTCAATATCCTGTGCTAATGCTACATTTACCATGATCATCTGCGCCACTTCGTTACAGGAAGTTTAGCGGCTCGTGCGGATGTTCCCACCGCTTGAGTGGAGACCAGGGAGGAAGAGATGCTCGAAACCACGTTAATTCGTTGATGGCCTAGTAAGGATCCGTGATGCTGGTAGCCATGGCGGACGTTTGGTATAACACGTATGACTGCTCACCAAACTAAGAAGATAAAGCCTCCGATGTTCAATATGGAAATCATAAACCATGCTCACCGGGCCCAGACCTCGGTGCAGCGTTTTGTTCAACCGGGCTGGAGTGCGGCTCCGATGGCGGAGGCTCCCCAACCGTTGACGAAATGGGCCGTTGAGCTGTTTGATGAATGGCATGTTGATGCCATCGTGGCCTTAGAAGTGGTTGATCACGGCCTAGATCTGTTCGATGAGATCTTGGGCGAGGTGTTGTACCATCACCATGACTTGCCCCTGAGTAAACTTTTTAATGGTCTGAGTGATACAGATATGATTCTAGAGTCGCCGCTGCAGCCGCTCCACGTGGCCGCCTCGGGCCGCCTGTCGAAAAGTCTGACGTACAATGGTGATATAGGCCCACCGACCATCGGTACAGACCAAGACGGTGTCGGTCAAGTCCGAGCCACAGGCCCACACCATCTCCATCAAGGCTGTAACCGAGACCAGATTCCAGTGTTCCGAGATCGCCTAATCCCGCTACAAGTGAATCCGCACCATCAGGGTCATGGCCAGCCCTACCACCATCTCTTGCGCTTTGATCCGCATCTGGTTTGTTGGTGCTCGTCCCACTTCTTGGTACTGCTGGACCGGATATTTGTGCATTGCTTGGCACTATTTCCCAGTCCTCTTGGATCCGCCTCGTTCCGTGCACTCATCCGTCTCAAAGGCCACCACAATCGTCGGCATCGGACAACTATATGCCAGCAACGCGGCCACCAAAGTAAGACGATCTTTAGCTGTCTTCAATCGGTAAAACGGCATCCCTTTGATCTTAGCAAACGTCCAAGATCGCCACACTCATGGCGGATAAGGTATCGCTTCTTCCAATTGTGGATGCCAATGTGGTCAGTTCCCGGTCGCTCTCCCATATTCGGGCAAAATACTTTCTCTGGGTCTATCGTCGTAATCCTTTGGGCTTCGTTAACTTTAAGGATTACTCCTGAACTCTTTCTTGTTCAACAGCTCTCTGCACTGCGATTTAGTGTAGAACAGTCATAAAACGATTTCAGAGGGAAAATCAATATGAACCTTCGCCTTCCCACTACATTGACCATCTTGCCCACCTATAGGTGCACGGCCGCTTGTTCTCATTGTTGTTTTGGATCTCACCCATTCGTCAAAGGGAGAATCCCCCAGGAACGAATCCTGAGTTACATCGACCAGGCTGCCAAGTTGGGTATTTTTTTGATTGTATTCTCAGGAGGGGAGCCGTTCTTACTTGATGAAGATTTAGATCAGGCCATTGCTTATGCTACTCAATTAGGGTTAATGACACGCGTCGTATCAAACGCCTTTTGGGCTGTTAATGAAACGAACACTCATAAACGTTTGGAGCGACTGAGAGAGGCGGGATTAGATGAACTTAATATCAGCACCGGAGATTTTCATCAGGAATATGTTCCAGTTGAGAATGTTGTCAACGCAACTGTAGCAGCTATTAGACAAGGGATACGAACATCAATCATGGTTGAGTCACGGTGGGGGCGCCAATTTGCTGCTGAACACTTTTGGAGGAATGAGAGAATTGCCTCCATCATAGAGGATCCTGATATTAAAGATCTATTGCATATATTTGAGAGTCCATGGATACCGATGGAAATGACTAACGCAGATATTCGATACGAATCTATGCAGTATATCAACAAGAACAATCTCCATGCTCAACCGGGGTGTGATAGCATACTAGGAACTTTGGTCGTCACTCCTCAGGAAGAACTCGGGGTTTGCTGCGGACTAACCCGACAACAGATTTCAGAGTTGAACGTTGGATCGCTGCGAGAACAGTCTCTTCGTGCGCTTTTTAAGAAGGCTGTACAAGATTTCTTAAAGATTTGGTTATTTGTCGAAGGACCGGCACATATCGTGGCTTGGGCCGCTGAGAAGGATCCTACTATTCAATGGGAAAATCGTTTTGCACACATATGTGACATCTGCCGTTTTATGTATCATGACTCAAAAGTGAAGAAAACCATCCGCGATCGGTATGAGGAGAAAATCTTGGATGTCTCGATGAGGTTTGTTATGCTGAATGAGCTAGAGGTGCCGATTTTGATGGAAGGAGGTTTTGAAACCAAGTCATGAAAAATATGCTCATCCTGATCGTCGCTCTATATGGGGTACTGCTTGTTGGATTGGCGACCCCGATGAGTTTGCGTAAGGTGCGTCCTAATGTGTTCTATGGCTTTCGCACGGCGAAGACACTCTCCAATGAGAGAATATGGTATGAAGCTAACGAGTATTGTGGCAAACTCCTCATCCTTGTAGGAGTGATGTCTATCGTCCTGGCAATGATCCTTTGGTGGCTGCGGGAAACGCTGCCGGCTTCAGCCATACTCATCGCCATTTTAGTTGGCGACATATTTCCATTGGCTGTCGTGTTGGCCGCGTGTTTCATGTATCTCAAGCGATTAGAATAGCGTAAGAGTGATGGGAGGGACGCTGATTCTTTTTTGATTTGAGGTGATGAGAGTCAGGGATGAGAACATGCACGTGTGGAGAAATGGAAAAATCATATTATGAATCGTCCTCTATGACTCTTTTTGTTTGGCCATATCCTTTGATTGACAGAGACTCTCAAAACGTGCGCGGTGACATGAAGGAGGTTATGCGATGGAGTTATCCCCTCGTGAAGTGCAGTCAAAGATCAACGGCTTGATCATCTGTTTGTGGGTAGTGAGTGTCACATATGTGGCCATCTCGATCCCGTTAGTGTTGGATAAGGTCCCACCGAATCGGGCTTATGGGTATCGCAGCGCTGAGACCCTCTCTGATCCGGGCGTATGGTACGAGGCCAATCGTTTCAGTGGGATGATACTGCTTGTTGGAGGAGGTGTAGCAGGGATAATAGGAGGTGTGCTTTGGCGATTTCGCCGAGGCCTCTCTCTCTGCACGGCATTCATTGCCGTGCTGCTCACCATACTCACTCCCACGGTGATCATGGTGATAGCCACTCGCATATATATCAGCCACTTATGACTTGGCCGCATGAATTACGAACCTCTATTACGGGAGCAGCAATGGGTCAAAGAGCGGTTAGGGCGGGAATGGTGGGCTGACCGAAGGTGAGTCCACTGGGAGAGAGCCAACCAGAGTTGATTATCTGTATGGATCTTATGGTCTGTATTCTCTTCAGCATCGGCCAGGAACTCCAAGTGCACCATGTCAGTGGTTGGTGGGAAATTCACGACTCGTGGCTATGTCTATGAAAGCGAATTCTCGACTGGTCTATTCTCGCCAATCACTGAATTCGATCTTCCTCTCAGGACCGACGAAGCGGTAATCTGCAGGCAGCAATCGGAGATTCTTCTCTGATGCTAGTCCGAAGTAGGGATCTGTTCTCTCCAGTTGACCGAAGTCTCAGGCGTGCGTATATAGAAATAGTGGGACTCATCACCTTCATGCGCTGAAGGAGCATGTGGCATGGGAAGGATCAAAGTGATGGCCCTATTACTCGTCGTCTTTGTTATAGTCCTTGATGAGGTCTTGCTACTGGGCGAACATTATCCTGTAGAAGTTATCGTAAGGAGTGTTCCATATTCGTTTGCCGTTGGCAATAGCATCGGGATAGCTGGGATACTGGGAAGGAGTTCGCGAATCGGTGGAGGTATCAGTTGTGCAGTTCATCGGATTCGGCGTTCTGGGGTTGTCTTTGGCCATTGGCGGTGTGGGCGGTCTTCAGCTCCTTCTGGATACCAGAGGGGGAAGATTCCACGTGCTCGTTCGAGGGATGATCAGAGGAGTGCTCGCCATGTTCCCCGTGATGTTTTTGCTTTCACAGAAAGTCGCGTCAAAATCCATCGAGAGATGAAGCTCGCCAGAGGCGGAGTCAGGCCACCGTTGAGGAGGAGATCCAATCGCTGGAACGCTTGACTCGATTTCCGCTCAGCCGGAGATGGGGTCTCCACCTCAGTGTCAACCAGTTGACAGACGTGAGAGACGATGAGATGTAGAATAGGGGGTGCAAGCTCGATGGGCTTGCCGCCACATGCCTGAATGTGGTGGGATTCGAAACATAGGAGGATATGACGATGGCCAAAAAGAGACTGTTCAAGTTCGCATTAGTTCTGAGCCTCGCATATGCGAATCTGGGAATCGCTTCGGGCAAGGATATATCGACCTTTCCGAATCTCCGATGGAATCCACCTATCAGATCGGTGGCAGGCGACAGCATATCAGTATATCCCGTCCATGACTTTACGACGTTGGTGAAGCACAAAGGAGGTACGATCCCAGGAATGCGCACTGTCGCTCTCGCTTCTGCGTTTCAAGATTCCTCGGGAGATGGTGGCGATGAAAACGATCCTGATTTCCTGGATTGTCTGGAAGAATGTGTCGAGAGCATTATTGAGGATCCAATAGGCCTGGGAATAACCTGCTATACAAGTCCCCAGGCGTGCCTTCTCTACCTGTTCGCCATTGGCAGTGGTGCGGAGATATGTGGATTCTTGTGCTTGGCGAATACTAATGTTCCCTAAGGAATTCGATTGATGGATTTCGTGCTGTGGGGATATGTAGACTCTTGTGCCTACTTTCTACGTGGCAGGAGCGGGTAATTCATAATGCCGTCTGACAGGCACAATCCGTGAGACGCCGATAAGCATCCATTGATCCCGTCACGGTGATGAGACGATGAGCGAACGACTCAAATCCAGCATCGACATTATCGCCCAATTCATGAAAAGAGACGGGTTATGTAACAGATCTTTCTCCTTTTTCCTCTTGATGTTTCTTCTTGTCTGGGCACTGGAAATTCTTATACTCACTTCCTTCGATCAGCGGCTATCTTCGCTCCCCCGCATAGTAGTGAACATCATGAGGTGGACGGCGAGTCCAGCTCTCGATTTTTTCTATTATTCTTTACTCTCCCTCTTCCTCGGCGTCGCCGTCATCGCCAGCACCATCCACGCTGAAAAAGCCAACGGGAGCTTCAGAGCCTTGCTTGTATTGCCTCTGTCTCGCGAAATGCTGTTCTGGGGAAGGATTCTCTCCACGGCGCTGCTATGCGCAATGCCATTGATCGTCGGCTATGCCGGTCTCTGGCTATTGAGATCACTCAATTTGATCAAGGAGGAACCCTTAATCCAGACGGTCGCCGCATTCGATTTCTTCGCCTTGCTTCTGGCTCTTGATTTTTTACTCGCCGTGATCTTCATCGGCTCCTCTTTGCTCGGCGATGCACGCATCGTATATTTGATTTTCATGGGTCTATTCTTCGTGCCTTTACTCATTAACTTCGTCCTGAACCCATTTTTCACCGGTCTCCATCGGGAACCAACATTTCTCATCGTAATTCGCTTTCTCAGCCGGATGGAGAATCTGATAGGAGTCATCGTGCTTCTGACGTTGCTCATCGGGATAGTCATGAGCAAGGTGTTCCGGCACAAGAGAGCATATGTCTGATTGCATGGAGAGTGGTCATGAGAGAAAACATGAGGCATGGGCTCATTGCCGTGGTTCTGTTATGGCTCACTGCTGTACCCGCTCGCGGTCAACAACCGAGCGAATCGGACATCTCGCCCTGGGATCGAGCGCGCCAGGAGGTAGAGAACGTTCTGGCCGAAGTCGATTTGCTGGCCGATAAGCTGGGTGCGGTCAAGGTACGGGCGCGAGTAGCGAATCTGTTATGGCCTTCCGATCCGGATCGCGCCTGGAGGATGTTCACCGAGTTATGGCAATGGATTGAGGCGCAAAAAGACGGAGCGCTGGATAAAGAAGCGGCGCGAACGGCCGTATTGCAGAACATGTTCCCTCGCTCTCCCCGAATGGCCAAGGAACTGCTGGCCAAGGCTTCTGCCAGTCACAAGAGCGGAGAAGCGCCCTTCGCCGCGCAGCTCAGGGGTCGAGATCCGCACCTGAAACGACTCCATCGGTTGACCGCCAGGATGTTAGACCGTGACCCCTCGTTGGCCGCCTCGCTCCTCGAACAGAGTCTCTCAGTGAGCGTCTCACCGGCGGCGTTCCAGTTGCTGCTCCGATTGAGAGAGAGAGATCCCTCACTGGCCGATTATCTGGTGATGCGGACGTTGGAAACGCTCCAGGAACGCCCCACGGTGATTGCATTGTCCGGCGTCCATGTGCTCAGCGACTATGTGTTCCCGGCGCAGCAGATGATGGGGAAAACCGATCCTCCGGATGAAACATTGCGCGGACAATATTTTTCCGCGGCATATGCTATTTTGCAGCGATCGCTTCAGGAATCCGAAACCGTCCTTCGACGAAAACAGCAATACACGGCTGCCGATCTTCGCCTTCGCTCGCTCTATCAAGGACCGGTGGCCGCCATCCTCGCAGCGCTGGCTCCGCGATATGCTCCCGAGCTGGTCGGTGAGTTGAACGCCCTGGCCACCCGATTGGCCAGGGAGATCCCATCGCCGCTGGCCCGCATCGAGCGCCTGAGGATCATTCGTCTTCGACGAACTCTCGGTCAAGAGTCCGAACGATCGGAACCCGAGGACGTGGACGAAGCCATCCGATTGGCTATTGAACGCGGAGAGCTGGGTGAGGCCAGGAAACTGATCGGCCGGATCGAGGATGAAGCTAAGAGAAAAAGCTTCGCTCAAGCCATCGCTCATGTGGAGTTTCGATCCCATCTGTCCAAATCCAACTTGGCCCAGGCGCTCCTGGTCGCCCGGCAGATCGATGATGTGAACGTGCGAGCGACGATGTATGCTGAGGTGGCTCGATCAGCTCAACGAAAAGGAGAGGTCGAGTTCGCCAGGTTGATCCTCGCCGAAGCGCGCCTGGCGCTGGCCAACGCCAGGCCCAACGGCCTTCACGTGCGGGCGCTGTTGAAGTTAGCCGCTACGGCATCCACTATCTCCGAATCCGAGGCCATCGGATCGCTTCAACAGGCCGTCGCCGCTCTGAATGGGCTCGCGCTCCTGTCTCGGGAAGAGGCCTCGACTGGCGCGTCGTCGAAGACGTTCATGAGGAGACTCAACGACCCCCGCCGTCTCATCGATGGATCGGAGTTGAATCGTGCCTTCGCATCCCTGGGGCGCATCAACTTGGACGAGGCTCTACTGGCTGCCGCTCAAATCGAGAATCCGGTGATACGACTGCTCGCTCGGCTGGCTGCTTGCGAAGCGTGGCTAGAGCAGCCCGAATCGTCGACGCCCGCCGCCAATGCGAGATCCGATACGGTGCGCTGACTAGGGGCTGGTTCACCATGCTCGTTCCGACTCTGCATCTCGTCCTTTCAGGGCCGATGGAGAGGAGAGATCGGTGTCTGGTGATGCATGATTCAGGCTGCTCTGTTGCACTTTTTGGGACTCTCCAACGTTCACTTGGCGCACCAGAACCGACGAGAGGTCTTGACGAAGCCGTTGAGGGGAGACTATAAGGATCTCGGAGTGAGAGTCGACATATGAAACTGCCGGATCCCGAGCGCGCCGGTCAGCACATGAGGAGCTGGGAGGGTTGATGAACGCACTTGAGGTTGATGGACTGACCAAGCGGTATCGAGGATTTCAGCTCTCTGTCTCCTTTTCCATTGCCGAGGGCGAGACGCTGGCTTTCGTGGGACCCAATGGAGCGGGGAAGACGACGCTCATCTACACGCTGCTGAACATCGTCCGCCGGAATGAAGGGCGCGTTCGATTCTTTGATCTCGATCTGGATAGGCATGAGGTTGAGATCAGGCAGCGGTTAGGTGTTGTGTTCGAGCATCCGCATTTGTTCGACGAGCTCCGGGTGGGACGCATCCTGGAGTTCTGGAGTTCTTTCTATCCCGCCTGGGATCAGCAATATGCCCTCCGCCTGCTTGAGGAGTTCGCCGTTGATCCTGACAAACGGTTCAAGAAACTCTCCAAGGGAATGAGAACCAAGGTCGCGCTGACGCTGGCGCTGGCCGTCAGACCTCGTTTGTTGATCCTCGATGAGCCGACGGCGGGCTTGGATCCCAAGATGCGACGATTATTCGTAGAGAAGATCCGGGAGGCGCGAGAGCGCTTCTCACCGGCCATCCTGCTGACCTCCCACATCATGCGAGACGTCGAAGATCTGGCCGATCGGATCGCCTTTCTGGAGAACGGACGAGTAAAGCTGTTAGAGAGCCGTCGGGCATTGGAGACCTGGCGAGTGGTGGAGGGAGTATGTGATGGGGATCTCTCCATCGATGTCATCGGCTTGAAGTTGAGTCGTGCCAGACAGGCGAAGCGATTCGCTCTCCTCACGGACCGGTACGATGAGAGATTGATCAACGAACTCCGGGAGCGGGGAGCCACGGTGACCAGCGTCTTTACGCCCGATTTGGAAGAGATCTACGACTGGATCATCGCACCAGAGACGGCACCATCCTCGTCCTCGTAACGTCTCCTCAATCGGTCTGGACTGAGGCCATTCATTGCCATGACGACGGGCTCGGTATATTGTCTTAACGGGTGATCTGCCACGCTTAAGCTCACAAGCGATACTTTGGTTAGCGTATCGACCGATGTGACCGGCGATCATTTACATCAATAGCGGAGGTATTGGCGTATGCTGGAATGCTCCTGCTAGGTGGTTAGGGGCAGTATCGCGTGAACTTATCGATGATGGAGTTCGTTGGCCAAAACTCGTTCATATGCTCTTAGTTGGGGAATTATCTTCTAATTATCGGCGGGCATGCCTTGCTGACGGGTGCAGCAGCGAGTCGAGCGTTCATATAGGGAGACTGTCTCATTGGCGTCTATGAGGAAGTGGGTATGCGTAAGATGATTCAGGGTGGTCAAGCCAGGGAACAAGACGAGCATCGAAAATGCGAAGAGTGGAGCGACATGGAGCGATGGCGCTCATAAAGGTGCACTTGCTTGCACTGCGTCGATTGGTATCGCGTCAAGTGACGGGTACATTGGTTTTACTGTCTTATTGGCGACAGAGTGTGAATCAAATGGTGCGTATTCATCATGTGACTGATGGTCATTTACTCTCAATGAGGACGGGCGTAAAATAGGAGTGACTGAAGTTATAGACTTTCGGCCGAGGGAATGGGAGCAATGAGAAAACCCTGGTCGAAAGGATCGATTCATTGACTTGATGCATGGTGGGCAATGAGAGATGGTGAGAGCGAGCGGACGGTTGGGAGAGAGTCCATGCCGGTGAGAGCTGGGAGGGCGCAAGATGTCTTCTCTCGCTACCCTCCATTTCGGGAGAGTCTTCCTGGCGTCCAAGCCACACCGCGAGGTTGGAAAGGAGCTCATCAGGGAACGTAGCGCAAGTTGTCAACTTGCACCTCCCTCTCTTTTCGAAAGAGGGCGCGCTCAGGCCAATGCCAGATAAGCCGGAACATCAGACGCGCGCAAGCAGGGTGGATATGGACGATGCGTAGACATGAGAAATCCGGTGGAAGACTCCATCCGGGCGTTGCCATGGATGGCCATGAGATCGACGAATCCTTCGAAAAAACCGTGTCCGGCATAGACCCCATCCCGAAAGCTCAATAAGATATCGGCGCGATTCTCGACCTGGTCGTCCATGGCCTGATGAAGCCGATACAAGATGTCCGGGAATTCATGCGTGCTGGTGATCTCGAACCAGGCGCGATCCCCGGCGAAGCCCTCCCCGTCCAGATGCTCGCGCTCTTGGAGTCGTTCGATGAGCGGATGGAGGTTGAGGGGATCGGCATCGTGAGGTTCGTAGCGATAGGCTCGCCGTGCCCGATCGTACGTCATCTCGGCGGTGCCAGTGCCATTCACGATGACGATGGTATCCTCCCGACGATAGATGGCGAAATCGACTCCTTCCAGTTGAGTGGCGTCGCGGGCCACAGGATCTGGATCGATGGTCGTGTAGATGGCGGCGAACGTGGCCAGACCGAATTCGGGGATGACGATGCTCGCCGACGAATGAAGTCGCGAACCCGTCAGATAGCGATGTCGGAGGTGGGCCTTCAAAGGCGCGTATCGCTCGACTTTCGTGCTATTGCCATGATCGGAAAAGAGAATGATCTCCAGTCTCCCTCGATGCGCTTCCACCAGTCCTTCTAAGGTTTCGTCCAGCAACCGCAACGCCCAATCGAGTTTCTGTCGCCCTCCCATGTGGATGAGCCCATCAGTCGATTTCAAATATCCGACGAACTGCGAACCGGTGTGGGCTCGGAACGCCGTGAGGAATCGCTCCAGATCGGCTTGAAAGATGCGTTCGGGCATGACATAGACGAGGAATTCGAAGTGAATCGGCTCCTGGTAGTCAACGAAATGGTGATACGTCCTGATGTGAGTGGTCTCGGCTCGTCGTTGCAAGTAGCTCAGTGCGCCGCCGGTCAATCGGTTGCGCGATCGGTCGAAGTAGAACGCCTCGTATCCGGCAGGGCTGGCCGCTCCGAAGAGATCCTTCAGAGCGACGTTGGTCATGGTGGGGAAGGGCGCAATCATGCGGCTCGGGCGATGGAATCGCGCGAAATGTCCTTGCGCGTATAGCCGTTCGACGGCCGAATAGGGTACGCCATCAACGCACAAGATCAATCGCTGTTGAACTGGGGAATGGGCTGTCAGGCGATGCATTGTTCCTACTCCCGAATGGCGAGACGCCGCCGCTCACAACGGCGATCGGTCAACATGGTATTTGGGATGTACTGAGCCGTCGCATCTCGTCTTTTGCGCTTCGGATCTCTGTTTTATCTCCCCGATCATGATCTTCTTCATTCGTTGCCAGTGTATGGTCGGCGAAGATATCGTTCTGCTTGTCGATGGGAATCGAAGACATTCTCCCGATCGAGAACCAGTTTGTATTCGCTGATCGCTTCCTGGCGACGACCCTGGAGGTCGAGGAGCTGACCGATGCGAAGATGAGCCAGCGTGATCAGTTGAGGGCTCGCCTCGGGCATCTCCGTGACCTGACGGTAGTAGTGGAGAGCGGCAATGCGATAGCCTTGCTCAGCCAAAAGCTGAGCGTACTGAAAGCGAATGAGATCGCCCACCTCCTGGAATTGCTCATTCTGCAACATGGCCTCGAAAGCGGCGAATCCTTCTCGCTTCCGTCCCGCCTCGATCAACAGATGGGCTTCCTCGATAGGAAAATAGTAATTGCGCGGATAGCGATGGCGCAGATAGCGGACCAGTTCCAACGCTTTCTCGTACTGTTTTTCTCGAACATAAATGGCGATGAGCACAATGCGAGCATCATCGCTCACGTACTTCCCTTGCTCGGCGGCCTGCTGCAGCTCTTTGATGCCCCGCTCCTTATTGCCATGGATGCCCCCTAACGCGGCCAGAAGTTTGACCCATAAGGGCAGACTGCCAACGACATAATCATACACGCCGATGGTCAAATAGGCGTCGACGAAGTTCGGTTGTTGTTTAATGACTTTGCGATGTTCGCTCACGGCGCGACGAGCATGTTTGAGGGCGGCCATGAATTGGCGAGTCACCGTAGCCTCGTAAGAGGCCAGAATGGCGTGAGCCGCGCCGAGGAAATATCGGGCTTCGACATCTCGATCGTTTCCGGCCAGTCGCGCCTCGGCTTTCTCGATGGCCTTCTGGATATAGTCTCGGAACTGCTGATCCACCTGAGGATCGACCGTCTCTCCCGTCCGGCTGTAAAAAGAAGGATTGGAATAGAGGCTCGTCTGCAATCGCCGCGTACGATTCAGTTCGCCTACCCATACTTGCGTGGCCAGATAGAGATAACCGGCCGGATGATCGGGCAACTCCTCCACGATCTGCTGGAAGAGTCTCTGGGACGTTTCGTAGTCGAGGTTGTAAAAGGCATCGAACGCTCGCTGTCGCAATGCATCGAACCGGTCCTGTTCGGTAGCCGGTGCCCGAGGAGAACTCTTCTGCTCGGCGAGCCCGGTCATCGGGAGCCCGAGGAGGAGAGTCCAAACGAGCGTCAAGGCGCACAGAGAGCGATACCGATGATCCATCATTGCGTATTCCTCCTCATCGTCTCCCGGCTCTCGACGGTCGGCGCTGATCGGGGGGCACGCAAACGCGAACCGCCTCCGGGATCGATCGGAACGTCATCGGGAGGCGCCCGATCAATTCTCCATCGGCTTGAACCCAGATCTCCTCCGAGGACTCGGCCTGCGCTTCTCGCGTCTTCAGATAGATGACGCCGCGTTGCCGGATGTGCCGGCCAAAGAAACTGCCGGGAAGATGTACCAGCAGGTAGCGTAACTTGTTTCGCGTACGGAACGCGCAGATATCCAGCCAGACTGTATCCAGTCGGGCTTCGGGAGCCAGGCGGAGACCGCCCCCATAATTGGGAGCATTGGCCAGAGTCGCAAAGGTCACCGGGAACTCGTTTCCATTGACGCGCAGGGTGAAGACGGGAGCTGACCATCGAGCGACGTGTTGGAGGCCAGACGCCCAGAACGCCAGCAGGCCACCGAGGCGCTTGAGCGTGGGATTGAGGTGGCGGACGATGGAGGCATCCAGTCCGATGCCGGCCATGAGGAAAAAGTATCGCCGGCCAGCCTGTCCAACGGTGATCGTTCGAGTGCGGCCGGAGACGATCATGGGGACGAGATGATCCGATGTTCGAGGCAGGCCCAGGACGCGAGCCAAAACATTCGCTGTGCCCCCCGGCCAAATGGCCAGCGGGACGTCTGAGCCCACTATCGCCTGGAGCACCTCGTTGAGCGTGCCATCGCCTCCCCTGACGAGAATGAGTTCCGTCCCTCGAGCCAGCGCCTGTGCCGCCAACTCGGTGGCGTGGCCCGGTCCCCGAGTGATGAAACATTCGCTTTCTATGCCGTACCGGTCCAGAGCGAAGCGGACGCCATCCAGTTGAGAGGCGCGTACGCCCCAGCGACCCGAGGCGGGGTTGTGAATGATCGTCATGCGGTTGACCATCAATCGAGTCGGTAATTGGGTGCTTCTTTGGTGATGATCACATCGTGGACGTGGCTCTCGCGGAGGCTGGCTTCGGTGACTTTGATGAATTGGGCCTTCTCCTGCAATTCGGCCACGGTCCGGCAGCCGCAGTATCCCATCCCCGCGCGCAGACCGCCGACCAGTTGCTGAACGAGCATGGCCAAACTTCCTTTGTATGGAACGCGGCCTTCGATGCCTTCGGGCACCAGCTTGGATTCCACCGCTTCCATCTCCTGGTTGTATCGGTCGCGGCTCCCTTCCTGCATGGCTCCCAGCGAGCCCATGCCCCGATAGGCTTTGAACGTGCGACCTTGATAGAGAATGGTCTCCCCGGGGCTCTCATCGGTGCCGGCAAACAGCGAACCGATCATCACGCAGTCCGCTCCGGCAGCCAACGCCTTGGTGATGTCGCCGGAGAATTTGATCCCCCCATCGGCGATCAGTGGGACGCCCGCCGGACGTGTCGCCCGGGCACAGGAGAGGATGGCCGTAATCTGAGGAACGCCGGCGCCGGTGACGACGCGCGTCGTGCAGATCGATCCTGGCCCCTGTCCGACTTTCACCCCATCGGCTCCCGCTTCGATGAGTTCTTTGGCCCCTTCGTAAGTAGAGACATTCCCCGCGACCACGTCGACCTCGGGGAATCGCCGTTTCACTCGTCGGACGGCTTCCAGGACCCGCGTCGTGTGACCGTGAGCTGTATCAATCACCAGCACATCGACGCGCGCCCGCACGAGTTCCTCGGCGCGCTCCATGAAGTCACCGGTCGCACCGATGGCGGCTCCCACGCGCAAGCGCCCCAGCGAGTCCTTGGCGGCCTGGGGATACTCCAGCGCCTTCTGGATGTCCTTGACGGTGATCAAGCCTTTCAGTCGATATTCATTGTCCACGACGGGGAGTTTCTCGATGCGATGCTTTTGCAAGATGGCCTTGGCCTCTTCCAGCGTCGTTCCCACCGGGACGGTCACCAGGTTTTCGCACGTCATCACATCGCCGATTTTCAAATGCAGGCGCGTCTCGAAGCGCAGATCGCGATTGGTGAGGATGCCCACCAGTTTACCGTCATGGTTGACGATGGGCACGCCCGAGATCTTGTATCGCGCCATGATCTGCAACGCCTCGGAGATCGGGCGATCGGGCGTCATGGTGACCGGATCGACGATCATCCCGCTCTCGGAGCGCTTCACCTTGTCCACCTCGTCACACTGAGCGTCAATGGTCAGATTGCGGTGGATGATGCCGATGCCCCCTTGCTGGGCGATGGCGATGGCCAGGCGCGCTTCGGTCACCGTATCCATGGCCGCGCTGGAGATGGGAATATTCAGGCGAATGTTTCGGCTGAAAGACGTCGAGACGTCGGTCTCCGCCGGCAAGACATCGCTCTTGGCCGGGAGGAGTAAAACATCATCGAAGGTGATCGCTTCCGGGAATGTCTTCTCTGACATAGGACGCATCCTCAGAATCGCTTTCTCATTCGTTGCGAAGTCTAAGCCACGAAGTCGCCTTTCGTCAAGCAGCGATCACATTCTCCGAGCCGAGGAACCCAAACACAGGCGCTCTCCGGTATTCCACGCGTTGTCAGCCGCCCGTTGTTGGGTTACCATTGAAGGGAGTCGACGCCCAAGAGGAGAAACGACATGGGATTGCAACAGCGCATCAACGAGGATCTCGTCACGGCGATGAAAAACAAGGACGCGCAGCGGCTGAGCACCCTGCGGATGATGAAGGCGGCGCTGAAGAATCGGCAGGTTGATCTCCAGCGCGACCTGGATGATGCCGAAGTGATCAAGGTGTTGAAATCGCTCATCAAGCAACGGCAGGATTCCGCCGAGCAGTATCGACAGGCGGGCCGGACCGATCTCGCCCGGGCCGAGGAGGAGGAAATCGCCATCATCAAGGAGTATCTGCCTCCGGCATTGAGCGAACAGGACATCGAGCGCGTCGTCGATGAGACCATCGCGGCGTTGGGCGCCACCTCCTTGAAAGATATGGGACCGGTCATGAAAGCGGTGATGGGTCGATTGGCGACCGCCTTGGTGGATGGCAAGCTCGTCAGTCAAATCGTGCGCTCCAAGCTTTCCCAGGGGAGGGCAGGCTGATGTGGGGTCTGTTGAAAATCCTCACCATCGCCTTGGATATCGTGGCCATCGCCGATGTCCTTTCCCGATATCGCGATTGGGGCACCCGTCTGATCCTCATCATCATGATCCTCGCCGTGCCGATCGTCGGTGCGGGATTGTATCTCCTCGTCTTTCGGCCACGAGAATAGGCGGTCGTCCAGTCTCCAAGGCCTCGGCATGCTCTTCTAACAGGGAGTCTTCCATCGAGGGCCTTCACGGTCCGTCTGGCGATGTGTGGACAGATGGTTTCTTCTTTTTCGGGGATGGCGTCGTCTTGGGCGTTGGTCCTAAGGAGAGGCCCAATCGATGAAGAGCATGGGCCGTGGGATAGCCCGTCACTTCAAGGCCTTCGGCGGCCTGGAAGGCTTTCATCGCTTCGACCGTCGCTCGATCATACACGCCGGTCGCCTTCTTCAGAAAACCGCGTTCGATCAAGGCGCGTTGAATCTCCAAGACGCGGGCCCGCGGAATGCGCGATCCCGGACGAAGGGAAGCGCGCCGACGATGTCGGCGTCGATACCTTCGATGACGCCGTCGGGACCGTTTCCGCTTCTGAGCCAGGACGGATGAGTCGGTGAGGATGTTTTGTCCGAGATCGGGCAGCGTCACATCGACGGCGACCATGCCCAATAGGAGAAGACAGAGGCAGACTCGTCGCATCCACTGTTTCATCATCGTTCGCTCTACGGAATGACCAGAGAGAGAACGGCGCGACCTGGACGATTCAAGCGACGCCGCGGACCGATGACCTCAAAGACCACATCATCTCCGGTCTGGAGAGTGTCCAGCATCGCTTCCAGTTGCTGGACGGTGGTGATCGGACGGCGATTATAGCGGAGGATGACATCTTGAGGGCGGAGGCCCAACTCTTCGGCGAGGCTGCCCTCTTCCACTTCGGCGACCATCGCTCCTTGCGACCCGTCAAGGTGAAGAGCCTCGGCCAGCTCGGAGGAAACCGGCTTCAACGTGACACCTAACTCCACGTGATGTTGACGAGGGGGGAGGAGTTCCTGATGAACCATATCCTCGGCGGGAAGCGTTCGCGGCGTCGCCGCGCTCGGCCGCGCTCCAATGGTGACGGGAATGGTCACTTCCCGGCCATCGCGCATGATCTTCAGTTGAACAGTACGTCCAACTTTGGTCGAAGCAACCAATCGGGTCAGATGCCGCTGGTTGCGCACGCGGTGACCATCATACTCGATGATGATGTCCGCGCTGCGAAGTCCAGCGCGGGCCGCCGGCGTATCTTCTCCGACCACGTCATGGATGAGCGCCCCTCGCGGTTCATCCAGGCCATACACCCGGGCGACTTCTGGTTTCACTTCGTCCAGGAGAATGCCCAGAAAGCCACGCTCGACTTTGCCTCGGGTGATGAGATCATTATACACCTGGACGACCATCGAGCTGGGGATGGCGAATCCCACGCCACTGGAGACGCCCGATCGCGTCGAGATTTGCGTGGTGATGCCCACCACTTCGCCCCTCAGGTTGACCAGAGGACCGCCCGAGTTTCCCGGATTGATGGCGGCGTCCGTTTGAAGAAATTGATGAAAGTTCGCATAAGGACCATCAGTCATGCGATCCTTGGCGCTGATGATGCCCGCGGTGACCGTTTGTGCCAGACCAAACGGACTGCCGATGGCCAGTACCCATTCGCCTACCCGTAGCGCGTCGGAGTCGCCGAATGTGGCATAGGGGAATGGGCGGGCGTCATCGATCTTGAGGACGGCGAGATCCGTCTCCTCATCGACGCCGACGACGCGAGGTGTGAACGTCCGTCGATCGTAAAGGCGGACGCGAATCATGGTCGCTTGATCGATGACGTGATGGTTGGTGAGGATGTATCCTGTCGGATCAACGAGAACGCCCGCCCCCGCTCCGCGCCGCCGATTGGGCTGATGAAAGAAATCGAACAGATCGGACCCCGCCGTCGCCGGTTCCGAAGCCGTCTCAATATGCACGACGGCCGGTTCGACCCTGGCGGCGACCTGAGCGAAGGCCTCCGAGAGAGCCAAAGCCGTCGAGATCATCGGGGATGGAGATTCCGAGACATGGTTGATCTGGATCGTGTGGTGGGTGCGCTCCTGCCGAGCCGACGCGCCGCCAGAGAGGATCATGCCGATGCCAATGCCGATGAATACGGCGACCGCCAGCAGGGCGCTGATCACTACGCGTTGACGGAAGGGAGTGGGGCTGGCCGATGATGAGCTCATGTCCATCAGTGGGATTCTCTTCATGATTCGCGTCCTCCAACAGTGTCTCTCCGTTCATCACTCGTCATGGATTATAGCAAATTTGCCTCTCCGAGAACACTCAAAGAGTATCCCTGAACGCAGATGGATGCTTCACGGTCGCAGGAGCACTTTCAAAGCGCCCGGCCGCTGTGCCTCACTGAATGCCTGCACGCCTGCCTCCAATGGCCATATATCAGAGACGAGATCGACGACCTCAACCTGACCGGTGGTCAGCAGCTCCAGGGCGCGGGGGAAGCGCCCACACCGTGAGCCGAGCATGGTGATTTCGCCGACCACGAGCGGGGTGAGATCGAGCATTTGTTGGCCGTGATGCGTGGATTTCAACACGATGCGCCCGCGCGGCCGCACCAGGCGCAGTGCCAGCTCCAGCCCGGTGGGAGAGCCCGTGGCTTCGATGACGCAGTCTGTGTGCTGTGGCGGGAGGCGCGAGGCCTCATCGAGGGAGAGCGTGTGAAGGCCCCTCCGACGCGCGATGGCCAGTTTGTGCTCGTGTTTGCCAATGAGCGTCGGCTGACACCCGGTGAGGCGAACGACCTGAGCGATGAGCAATCCCAGCTTTCCATCGCCGAGGATGACGACCTGATCTTCGGGTTCGATGGTGATCTGTTCGAGAATTTCGGCGGCCGCGGCCAGCGGTTCGGTGAATACGGCCACTTCGTCGGCGAGCGTCTCCGGGATGGGGAAGAGATTCTCGGCGGGCAACGACAGGAACTCGGCAAACGCGCCGTCGCGACCACGGATGCCCAGCGTCGTTCGCGACGGGCAATGTCGCGGGTCGCTTCGCCGGCACCAGGCGCAGTGGCCACACCCGACATTGATCTCGCCCACCACGCGACGACCAATCAACTGAGGATTTAAGGAAGCTTCCACTACGCCAACGAACTCGTGGCCGAGAATCCCACGAAATCCGGCATATCCGCGCGTGATCTCAATGTCCGTGCGACAGATGCCCGCGAGCAGGACGCGGACCAGGGATTCGCCCTCGCGCCGTGGACGGGGAGCATCGGTGACGAATCGAAGCTGACCATCGAATCTCAAGGCTCGCATGGCTCCAAGTGGAGAAGGGAACCTCACGCATTCAATCGGCGCAGTCGGTTGGCCGCTTCTTGGAGCGTTTCCACTTTCTTACTGAACGAGAATCGAACCTGTCGGCGTCCCTTCTCTGGATGTTGATAGAAGCTGCTGCCGGGAACCACGGCGACGCCGATCTCTTTGACGAGGTACTCGGCGAACGCCACGTCATCGGGGAATCCAAACTCATCAATTTCCGTGATGATATAATAGGCGCCGCGAGGTCGATACGGTCTGAATCCCGTCTCGATCAGTGCGCGCCAGAGTACTTCGCGCCGTTCGGCATACTGAGCCGCCAGCTCGCGATAATAGCTGGGCGGCATGCGCATGGCCACGGCGCCTGCTTCCTGAAGGGGCGCCGCCGCTCCCACGGTGAGGAAATCATGAACCTTGCGGATGGCCGATGTGATCTCCCAGGGAGCGATGGCATACCCGACCCGCCAGCCAGTGACACTGTATGTTTTCGATAAGCCATTGATGGTCACCGTGCGCTCTCGCATTCCCGGCAGGGTCGCTATAGCCACATGTTCGGCACCGTCGTAGAGGATGTGTTCGTAGATTTCGTCGGTGATGGCAATGGCATCCCAGCGTATGCACAAGTCGGCGATGAATTCCAATTCTTGTCGAGTGAACACCTTCCCCGTCGGGTTATTGGGTGTGTTGAGGATGATGGCTTTGGTGCGCCGGTTGAACGCCGCTTTGAGTTCGTCGGGATCGAACGTCCAGTCTGGAGGGTGCAGGGTGACGAAACGGGGCGTCGCTCCCGAGAGAATGGCATCGGGGCCATAATTCTCGTAGAAGGGTTCGAAGATGATCACCTCGTCGCCGGGGTTGATGACCGCCATCATGGCCGCGATCATCGCTTCAGTCGATCCACAGGTGACGGTGATCTCCGTCTCTGGATCGATCTCCAATCCCAGATACCATTTCACCTTTTCGGCCAGCGCGTCGCGAAACGACTTGGCTCCCCAGGTGATGGCATATTGGTTAATGTCCGCAGCGATGGCCTCCATGGCCGCCCGCTTGATCTCCGCCGGGGCGGGGAAGTCGGGAAAGCCTTGAGCGAGGTTGATCGCCTGGTAGCGATGGGCCAGGCGCGTCATTTCGCGGATGACGGACTCGGTGAAATGGTCCGCCTTATGCGAAGTGAGTTTCTTGGTGCGAGATCGATGCATGAGTCTCTCCGCTACCGATCATCGTGTCGGCCGGTCGGTGAATGAGCTAGTGTAGCAAAAAGTGAGAACGAAACGGAAGACCCCATTGTGGTCGCTGACGCGCCAACCCGGGAAGCTACAGAGGAACGATCACCGAAAGGCTTGAAGCCCCGTACTTCAGGAAGCGGGTCCCTCATCATCATGACATTTGAAGCGGCACGTCCCTTGGAGCGACGATGTTTCTCTTCATCCGCGCTGATCGCACCATGGCATTGTCGGTTGATCGGAGTGCCCATTGACACGAGGCTCTTCCGCTCGGTCTCTTCGGGCCGGTCGATGTTGGCGGTCATCGGTCATCGTTCATCTCGGCGCGTAACTGGTTGACCAGGGATTGAATCGCCGGTGCGAGATCGCTCTGTGGAGCGAGGTTCAGGTAAGTTTGGAAAGCGGCGATGGCTTCTCTGAGCGCCTCGATGCGGAGGAGCATATTCCCCAGCAGGTTGTAAAGGATAGGCTCGGCATCTCCGTTCTGCGCGATGGCCAGGCGCATATGGACGATGGCTTGTTCCGGCTCATCCATATCATCGAGCACCAGAGCCAATCCAGCATGGGCTTCGGGCGAGAGATTCTTCGCTTGCTGCAACGCGCGCCGGTAGGCCGAGAGCGCCTCTTCGTAGAGCCCCTGACCATGGAGCGCCCGCCCGAGCACGGTATAGCCCTCGGGATAGACGCCACGACGCTCGCCGATCGCCGCCTCGGCGTGAGCCCGAGCTTCATCGTATTGGTGAAGGGCCAGGAACGAGCGGGCCAATCCCACGTGAGCTTCGGGGAACGGCGTCCGCCGTTGGAGCGCCAGACGGTACCAGGAGAGCGATGCTTGGTATTTTTTCTCCTCGCGCAACTGTTCGCCCCGTTGATAGGCCAGCTCGGCAGGATCGCCGGTGGGACGCAGGGTGATCCGAAGGCGGCGATATTCTCCGGGGGCCAATCGTAGATCCAGGCGATGTTCGCACGCCCCCAGCTTGCGCGCCCGCAGGCGATAACGGCCCGGTGGTAGATCGGTGATCACCAGATTCCCCCGATGATCCGTTCTCCCGCGGAAAGCCCCGTTCAAATAAATGGAGACCTCCGATGGACTCGTTTGAATGTGCAGGTGCGCCCGTTGGTGCCCCCGGCCCCGATCAGCATGATCCCGTGCGGGGGAGGGTGTGGGCGCATCGGAGACAGCGGGAGGAGATGGAATCCGATGACCGTTGGCCGCGTCCGCGCCGCCAAGAAGCAGGAGACCGACTAAAGTGAGGCTGAGGAGTCGCCCTCCTCGCCATAGAGGCGGCGGTAGTGAGCCGCGTTGCGAATCACAGCCTTGACGTAGAATCGCGTTTCGGCCAAGGGAATGCGCTCGATCCATTCGTCAATCTCCAGATGTGGATACTGGTGAAGCCACTGAGCCACGCGCGTGGGACCGGCGTTGTAGGCGGCCAGTGCATACTCGATCTTTCCGAACCGCTCCACCATCTGAGCGAAATAGAGCGTGCCCAACCGGATGTTCAACTCTGGGTCGTACAGGCGTCGAATCGAGACGCGACGCAATCCATAATGCCGGGCGACGCGCCGTCCGGTGGAGGGGATCAACTGCATGAGTCCCCGGGCTCCCGCCCTGGAGCGCGCCTGTTCATCGAACGCTGACTCCTGGCGAATGAGGCCAGCGATCAAATAGGGGTCCAACCGGTGATGCTCCGCTTCCCGGCGAATGATTTCCCAGTAAGCCAGGGGGAAGAGCAGCCGTTCGACTTCGGGAGAAACGCCCTCTCCCTGATAGAGGGTGTACTCGGGATGAACGCGGCGCAGGATGCGGATGGCCGTCAAGTAATGTCCCTGACGGTGATGGAGCCGCGCCAGTTCCAGGCTCACCGCGCGCGATCGGGGGGCTCGCTTCCAGGCGACGGTCAATTCCTTCAGGGCGAGATCATCCAGACCGATGAGCCTCAGCTCTCGAGCCCGTTGGACATGATCCACTGCGGCCTCGGTCAGACTCTCTGGTGGTGGCTGGGCCGGTTTGATGTTGGCCAGCGCCCGACCAAGTGGCGATCGAGGATCGGGCACGATGGGTTTCACTGCAGGGTGTTGAGTCCGAAGACGCTCGATGCGAGCCAGGGCGAACTGGCCATACATGGTGTAGCGATAGCGAATGAGCAGGCGTTCGAAAAGGGCCAGCGCCCGATCCCACTGCCCTCGGCGTTCCTCGGCGCGCGCCGCCCAATAGAGAGCTGGGCCGGCGTAGCGGGTGTTCGGATAACGGACGAGGGAGTTGATGAGCACCGTAGCCGCCTCCTCATAGCGCCGACGAAAATACGCCGCCATGCCCACCCGATAAGCCGCTTCCGGAGCATACGAGCTGGCCGGTTGGAGAGCGAGGAGTTGACGAAAGACCTTGATGGCCAGGGCGTCCCGGTTATGGCGCAAAAAGTATCGGCCCCGCGATCGCAGGGTAGCGGCAGCCCAGGAGCTGTGAGGGAATCGCTTCACCAATGTTTCGCTGACGTTGATGAACGCGGCTTCCAGTCCCCTTCGACGATAACCCTCGGCCAGGTAATAGAGCCGTTCCGCTTCCAACGAGGCCGTGAGTTTCAGCGTCTTGAGGACGTTGACCGCCTGACGTAATGCTCGGGTGTGGTAGAGCGAGATGCCATAATGAAGCTGTACCTCTCCATCTTTGGCCGATTGGGGATAGGCGCGAAGGATGTTAGTATGGAGTTGTATGACATCCGTGTAGGCCTGAGCTTCATAAAGGGCCTCGACTCGTTTTCGCAATCGCCGGTAAGGAAGCGTGACGCGGCCTTTGACGAGCACGCCAGCGGCCTGAAGCGCCCGTTCGGCCTCTATAGCTTCGCGGCTTGGTGGAAGATCCAGATAGATCTCCTCGTAAATGTTCAACGCTGTCCGATGATGACCCTGCTTCTCGTAGAGTCGGGCCAGTCGCAACAGAGCTTGTGGATCTTTGCGCTCGGCGAGGAAGGCCAATCGGGACGTGGCGCGATCGATTTTCCCTTGCTCGGCGGCCAATTCTGCCGCGCGGAAGAGGGCGTTCCGAGCATAGATGGAGTCGGGATAGCGTTCGGCGAGCCGAGCGAATGCGGCTTCGGCAGCCCTCAACCGTCCCAGTCGAGCGAGCGAATCAGCGAGCATGAACAGAGCATGGTCGCCGACACGAAGCCGTTGTTGGAGTTGATCGGCCGAGAGCCATCGGATGGCGGCCTCGTATCTCTGGGCCTCGTATTCGATGACTCCACGCAGGAAGTGAGCCAATGCGGCAGCGCGCGTGTTGGGGTATTGAGATTCGATCTGCTGGAGCTGATCTGCCGAGGGGCGCGAGTGGTGTTCGGTGAGGGCGCGAAGCGATGCCAGCCCGGCCTCCTCCTGGACATTGGCATTCATCCCCTCGCCGATCGACGCCAGCAGAACCATGAGCGCGATGAGGACGGGCAGGCGAAAACGACCTCGTTGTGGATGCCACTTCCTCCACATAATCAATCGCCGGGCTCGTTCGATAATATCATGGGACCCGCTCAGTGTCACAGCGTAACTCATCCGCGGAGCGAATTCAGCATCCTCGATTACCGAGCGAGTATGATGATGATAGCGTGACGCATTCGCCCGGGTCGCCGGCGACCCGGGCGAATGTCATCACGGGGAAGCATTCCCAATGAATCCATCCTAGGCGCCAATGCGCCGCACGCGACAATTCAATGAATCGGAGAAGAAGAGGTTGCCGAACGGCCCCATCACTATCCCGCTCGGCCCATTGAGTGTTGCTTGGCTGGCTGGTCCGCCGTCGCCGCCGAATCCGGGGAAACCGACCCCCGCTACGACGCTGAGCTCCCCATCCGGGTCCAGACGCAGGATCATATGACTGCCGAAGTCGGCGATGTATAGATTCCCGAGCGCATCCACAGCCAGCGCCTGCGGCCACCGGATGCTGCTCTGAGTGGCTGGACCGGGATTGGGCGCCATGAACGTCCCATTGCCCGCGACAGTGGTGATCGTGCCGCTGGGGTCGATGCGGCGAACGCGATGATCGGCCGTATCGGCGACGAACAGGAACCCCGTCGAGCTCACGGCCACGGCAACCGGCTCCTTGAAACTCGCCGCCGTGGCCGGGCCATTATCACCGCTGAAGCCGCGCGCGCCGTTGCCTGCAACGGTGGTGATGATTCCATTGACATCCACTTTGCGAATGCGATGGTTCTGGGAATCGGCGATGTACAAATTGCCCAAGGCGTCGAGTGCCACCCCCGACGGATAACTGAGGGTGGCCGCCGTGGACGGCCCACCATCGCCGCTGAAGCCTTGTTGGCCGGTACCCGCTACCGTGGTGATCATCCCGGTGGTCAGGTCCACGCGACGAATACGATGATTCCCGTTGTCGGCAATGTAAAGACTCTGTCCCAGCGGATCAACGGCCACATCAGTGGGGGCGGCAAGCTGCGCATTGGTGGCCGGCTTGTCGTCCCCGTTGTATCCCGGTGCTCCTGTGCCCGCTACCGTGGTGATGGTGCCAAAAGGCGTGACTTTCCGGATGACGTGATTCCCGAGATCGGCGATGTAGAGATTTCCCATTCCATCGGTGGCCAGTCCGGCGGGACCCTTCAACTGAGCTTGTGTGGCCGATCCACCATCGCCGCTGAAGCCACAAACGCCGGTGCCCGCCACCGTGGTGATGGTGCCACCCGTTTGTGTGAAGCTCAGAGGCGTGACCGTGAGCAGCGTGAGAGCCACCATCAGGCCAGCGAATGCCCATGTGTGCCAACGTCTTACGAGTTTCTTGCCATTTGCCGTGGTCGCCAGCATATCAACCTCCTGATTCCAGAACTTGGCTTCAAAGGAGCACCAGCCCCATGTTACTGACTGCTCCTCAAAAAGTCAAGAAATTTTTAAAGTGATACTTCATCTCTATTGGTTTAACTCGTTGAATATACTTGCTTAACACGTGTATCCGGCGGTTCACCTTCGAGCCTCCTCCTCGATTCCGAACTTCATGGTTGCAAGCCGCATGCCGAAACTCAGCTCATGGAGCTATCCTTTGCGAAGAGGATGAGTTAGCCATGACAATGAGCTCTCTCGTGGGGCTTTCTCTCCATGATTGATGAAGCAATCGTTTCAGAAGCTTGGCGAGCATTTCAGTTTTGTCGGTGAAGGAGTCAGGGGGCAAATTTTGGTGGCAATTGTCATCCTCGGCAGTGTATAGTAAGGGGGATGAGCTGGTGGAGAGAGCGCGAGTTCAGCGACGACACCCAATCTGGCCACAATCCTGGAGTGAGACCTAAGGGGGATGCTGATGAAAAGTGTAGGACGAACTGTGCCGGTGTGGTTGTTGGTGTTTTTACTTCCCGTGCTCGCACGACCGGTCTTGGCCTGTGATCGCTTTGAGCGCAGTGGATTCGGGTTGTTTGAGCAAAGTCGATGGTTCCGCTATGATTCCCGAACGGACACTCTCCTGTTTTATATGAAGCTGCGTCGATTGGTCGAAGGAGTTGATCCCATCTTCGTCCAGCCGTTTTTGAAGAGTGGAAATTTCTTCACCACCATTCTGGTTCTTCCGCGTCAGCCAGTTTCTCTGAAACGCGGCGAGTGTAAAACGGTTCGTTGGCGGTTGAAGAAACCACCAGAGCTCGATCTGAACAGTTTCTTCGAGTACACGGATCTGGAGGATGAGAATGGGCTCCTTCAGGATTACATCTGGCGAACGGATCGGATCGAAGGAACCGTCGCCGACTCTTCGGCTCTGGCGGCGCAGGAGGAGACTATCTCGTGGCCGATGTTCAACATGGCCACTAAAACGATGACCGAACCCATCGAGGTCGTCACCAGTGTCGATCTGAGCGACGCTCTACCCGGCTGGGAAGTCGTTCGGATCGATCCTGATCCCTCCACGCCGTTCATTCTCTATCCGGGCCAGATGCCGGTGGGGACGATCACGCTTCGGCGGCCGGCGAAGAGTCCCGAGGGGGTTTCCATTATTCGACCTCGATTGATCGATACGGGGACTGGGAGAATCGTGCAGCAGGTCCACCTGAGGTTCAAGGTCGATCGGACGAAGCCGGTGATTATTGCGGCGAGGGCCAGCATCGCGGAGGGCGAGTGCCGTTTCCGGATAGCGGCTATGGATCTCCACTCTGGAGTGGCCGATGCCGTAGAGGTACACGTCTCGGTCAACGGCGGAGCTTGGACGTCTTACTTCCTCGAGGAATTTGAGGTGGCTGGAGACCAAGAGCCCGCCGTTGTGGAAACGCGTTGCCTCTCCTGTCGAGCCCCGACGCGATTTATGACCCGTCTCGGCCCATTCAAACCCGGAGATGAGATCTGGTATTACTTCACCGTCCCCGATGAGACGGGCAATGTGACCCGTACGAGGCCCGATCTTCTTCTCGTACCGAGGTGAACCAGGGAGCGCCCCCCGACGTCCGGCATCCGTTTGCTGAGATCGCGCCTTCTTTGTACTGAGGCGAGCTGGCGAAGATGCGCCTCCGTCGCGGGACGTTCACAGCGCCCGATCCCTCTCTTTTTGTGCTGGTGACCCGGAGAAGCTTCAGTCTTTCAGTCGGCCCCGAATGCCGAAGTTGCCGGCTGCGGACGGCACGGCCTCATCAACGAGAGTGAAGTGGACGCCGTCGGTGGAGATGTAGGAGCGACCCTGAGAAGGCGGCGTTTGATCGACGGCGCATGGCTTGACGCCACGACGGGAACGCACGCGGAATCCCACGACGAAATCTCCTGATGTAATGGAGAGTTCGGGGACATCATACACGTTGAATTGATCGAGCGAGGAGACGGAGGCTTCGATAGTCTGAAACGCGATGCCGTCCAGAGTGGCACTCCCGCCCGGGTTGGTGCCGATGACGATGGACAGGGAATCGCCCACGTTCATTCCCGCATCGCCGGGGAAGAAAATGGCGACCTCGGCCAGCGTTGCCGGATAGACGGCGGGCGTGAGCCGATTCACATAGGAAACCGATCCTCGACCACTTGCCCGAAAGGCGGTCTCGAATGTGCCATCATCGACGGCCAGTTCCCCCGCGGGGACTCTCTCCAGACATTCGGCGGCTTCTGCTTCCGCGCGGATGAGGGCAATGACCCGGGGGTGGAAATTGAGGGTGGCGCCAGCGGGCGTCAAATGACAGAAGCTCATGATCGTCCCCGTCGTCGGAATGGACGGTCCGTTATAGCAGAAGGGCTCCTGACCGTAACATCGGTCGATAGGCGGCGAATAACAATGGGTGTGCGGACTCCCAAAATTATGTCCGAGTTCGTGAGCGACCAGATACACGTCCTCGACAAAATCCTGCACAGGGAAGTGGACGTTGCCTTTGAGATTACACACGCTGTATCCATACGTGCTGTTACAAAGAGTCGCTTCGTAGGCTGCACCTCCATCGGGCCACTGGTCATCGAGAAGCTGAGCAACGTCTCGGGTGATCTGTTTGCGCGTTTGACTCATGTATTGCCGATATCGTATGAGTTGATCCACAGCGTCGATGCCCGCAAAAGGGTCTGGTCGCGTCCAGATCGTCAAATGGGTGATGCGCAGTTGTACGTTCACATCGCGTTGATAAATGGCCGAGACCGTGCCGTAGAGATTGGCCACGTAAGTTGTGATCCTGGTCATGTCTTTACCGAAGGTGCGACTGTAGAGACCATAATCGACGTCCACCATGATCTCAGCCTCCAGGCGATCCGAGGCGGCAGTAGAGAACGCCACGGGCGGATTCTCCAAGAGTTCTCCTGGAACGGTCGAAGTCCCCGCGACGACCTCCGTATGGCAAAACGCTTCTCCAACCGTTGCCCGCTGAACCGGTTGATCGACCATAACCTCTATGGGTCCCTTCTCCGAGATCGAAGGAAAAACCACGCTGGTCCGGTCTCCACGCCAGAGGACGGCCCACCATTCGTCTCGACCCATCGAGAGGAAGAGGAAGTGATCTTCCTGCTCGGACGAGCGGCCGCAATAGAGTCTCACGTCTGGTCGGGCGAGCTCGCTCACTCCTCGCCAGGTCACCGCTTTCAGTCGGGCATCCGGTGCGAAAACGTCGAGCGGTCGCATGAGGAAGGCTTCGGGGCGACGTTCGGGGGATACCCACATCGTGAGAACAAAAGGCCTCTCCGGTAAGGGATTTTCGGCCACGAGTTCCATCCGCCGCGCTCCTCGAACGCCAACCCGTGCGCTCACATCCTCTTGTGCCACCATGGCATAAGTGTGCTGAGGAGAAGGAGGATGGTGTGGGGTGAGCGACGGCTGGCGTTGAGGGTATCCCCAGAAAGCCAGCAACAGAATGGTCAGGACTGACGAGAAGTGCTTGGTGACGATCATGCGTTCGGTCATAGCGTTTCCTCGCCGTTTCATCTGCAACTTCTGTGCCGGCGACAAAGCGCCTTCATTGACCGCAACGGGCCCTCGGTAAGCAATTGGGGGGAGGAGGATTAGTCAGGGCGAGCCGAACTCGGAGCCTGGGGAGGAGGCCAAGGGAGATTTCAGCAATGAAACCTTCATTTCATTCTTCGCCAGGAGGAAATGGTGCTCTGGTCGTGTGGAGAAGCGCTACTGAGCGCTCACACGTCGGCCGCGGGGCGATAGATCTCGAGGCGGAGCGACTGGGAAGAGAGACAAAAAAAGTGGCCAAAAGCTCAACAGACTCTTGGCCACTCCATGGCCTCGTATTTGCCCTGAAGGCAGAGGGTGTCTTATTGGTTACCGGGGGCTCACTTTTCTCACCCGGAAATTGCCCGCATCGGAGATATACAGGTTGCCCAATCCATCCACGGCGATGCCACTGGGGAGGTTCAGACGGGCCTGGCGGGCGGGCCCGCCGTCGCCGCTGAAGCCTCCGAACAGTGGGCTTCCACTGCCCACCACCGTGGTGATGATCCCATCGGGAGTGACACGACGGATTCGATGACTGGCGTTCTCGGCAATGTAGAGATTTCCAACCTGATCAACGGCGACATCAATGGGCCACCGAACGACGGCTTGGGTGGCTGGACCGCCATCGCCAAGTTGTTGCTCGTTAGAAATGTTGAACGTTCCGTTTCCGGCGACCGTGGTAATCGTGCCATCAGCGCTGATCCGGCGCACGCGCTGATTGAAGAAGTCGGCGACGAACAGATCGCCACCCGGACCGATGGCCAGGCCGCGGAGCCCGTTGAACGCCGCCGCCGTGGCTGGACCACCATCGCCGGCAAACCCACGGGCGCCGCTTCCGGCGACAGTTGTGATGATTCCCGTGGCGCGATCAACTCGGCGAATGCGGTTGTTACCCACATCGGCGATGTACAGATTCCCCTCGACATCGAGTGCCAGAGCCGACGGATTCATGAGTCGCGCCGCCGTGGCCAGACCTCCATCACCGCTGAATCCCGGTTCTCCCGTTCCCGCCACCGTAGTGATGATTCCATTGCGATCAATGCGCCGAATGCGGTGGTTGCCATTATCGGCGATGTAGAGATTTCCCTGTGCGTCGGCGACCACGTCGGTGGGCGAAGCCAGCATAGCCTCCAGAGCCGGTTGACGGTCGCCGTTGAATCCCGCCCGATTCGGTCCCAGACCGGCGATGCGCGAGATGATCCCGGTGGCGGCATCGACCTTTCGGACGACTTGATTGGTGGGCTCAGCAATATACAGGTTCCCCTGGGCGTCGATGGCCAATCCCTGCATGGTGTTCAATTCGGCCTGAACGGCGGGCCCGCCGTCGCCGCTGAAGCCTCCCATTCCCGTTCCAGCGATGGTTCGAATGATTTCGTTTTCTCCTTGAACTGGCCCTCCGCTCAGCACCATACTGAGTGCGAGAACGCCGATTAATGCGAGACCCGCTCGAATGAATGTGTTCATCTTTTGGCTCATAAGATCACCCCCTACTTCGGCTAGTGTTTCATGGCCCGCTCGGCCATCGTTATATGGCGAGAGCGCCAGCGAGGCGCTCTCGCCAACCTGTTATCTTATCGTTGTTCCAGTCTCCGGCGGTCGCTCCCGGTCACCGGGACGGCCGTCGCGCCGCTCTTCGGCGACGATGCGCTGGTACGCGTGGCGGACATCGTCCCGGTCCCCGACACATTGATGCTGAACGCCTTCACCGGTCCGATATCCGTGTCCTTGAAATGGAATGTGATGCGCCCGAGCTGTTCACCGGTGGCGGTAGGTGTGAATCGGACGGTCACTGGAACAGTGTTGGGAAGCCCGCTGAATTCGGCGGGAATGACGATGGGAAGCGGCGTCACCACGCTGAACTGTGGATTATCGATCTCGATCATCGACGGATCATCGATCACCGCATCGCGATCGCCCACGTTCTGCAGCGGGAATGACGCTTCCACGAAGCCACCAATGGGCGCCGTCCCCACATTGAGCGATGAGGAGACGCTCTTGATGATGGCATTGGTCACGCCGATCCCGTTGACGCCGGTGAGCACGCACTCGCCCACGCAGGTGTTGGTGAAGAACCGGATCGTCCCTTGCTGCAGTCGCCGCAGCGTGGGCCGGAAGATGACCGTTCCCATCTGCGACTCACCCGGCATGATGGTGTCACCGATGGAGAATCCTTCCACGATGAAGTTGGTGTTGGTGATGAATGGATTCTCGGTGAACGGCGCCGGCGGAGCGGTGAGGATCAACGGCGCGTCGCCCACGTTCCGCACCTCGATGGGGAGCCGCTTCTCGCCGAACGGCAATCCGGTCGGTCCCACCGTGCCGAATCGTGGATCATCTGGCGGGACGATGACCACCTCGCCAAACGTCTTCCCGTCCGGCGCTCCATTGGTCGTGTCGGGCATGACCACCTCGCAGATGGGCCCTTGCGTGGCCACGCAGGTCACGGTGACGGCGCAGGCCGAAGAATCCGCTTCGTTGGTCACGAATTGGACTTTCACCGTGCTCGTCCCCACGGCCAACGGCGTGCACCGGATCTTGAGTTGGACAGACCCACCGCCCGGTATGGTGATCGGCAGCGTCGGCGGGAGATTGGTCGTCGGATCGATCACCGTCACGTCGGGGCTTCCGCTGGTGATGTCGCTGATGATGAGATCCAGGTCGCCCACGTTGCTGATGGTGACCGTTTCCTCCGCCGATGTGCACGCGGCGAACGCTTCCAGAGTGAGATCGGTCGGCGTCACCTGGCACTGAGGCGGTCGGACGACCCGCCCGCGGACATTCTTGATCACGCAGGCCGGGTTATTGGGATCGTTGGCCACCTGGTTGGTGAAGATCTGAATCGCTCCCACTTGTTCGCCGACGTCAAGCCCGGTGAATTTCACCAGCATGCACACCGAGTCGCCGGGAGCGATAGTGATCTCCGTGGTCACCGGGGTCTCCGGCACGCCGTCGCAGTCGACGTCGAAGCCGACCACTGTGAAGGAACGATTGGTGCTCACCGGTGGCTGACCGCCGAAGTTGATGATGAGTGGCCGATCACCGAGATTCAGGATGCGCACCAGTCCATTCACCGTGGTCATGTCGCCGACGACGATGTCGGGGAACGGCAGGTCAAAGTTGAAGTTCGGCGGCGTTCCCGGCGGTTGGATGAAGATGCAGAAGGGTCCGAGGAACCCGGTGAATGTGACGTCAACGAAGCAATCGACGGCCGGACAAGTGCTCTTATCGACGATGAACGTGATCCTGGCCGTTCGCGTGCCGATCTCGCGGACTTCGCACTCCACCGTCACACTCATGCTATCACCGGGCGCGATGGTGATCGGCAGCGGCGTGATGATGCGGCAGCGCGGATCATTCGACGTCGCGTCGGTGATCGTCAACGGCAAGTCACCCACATTGGTGATAGTCACCGTGCCTTGCAGTCGAGGCGGTGGGCCGGGCGCGTTGGGATTGACGCGCGCTTCACCCAGATCAATCGCCGCCGGCGCGACCTGACAGATAGGCCCAACTCGGCACTGACCGGTGAGCGAGACATCTGGACAAGCCACTGGACCGCAAATGCTGTCGGTGGCTATGCTCAGCGTGCCGGTCTGGAGATCGCCGTTGCCCGGCGGACACGTGAAGCGCACAGTCACCGTCACGCTTCCGCCAGCAGGAACTTCGACAGGCAACGCCGGACTCACTACCGTGAACACAGGATTGCTGGAAGTGAATCCGGTGATCATGAAGCCGACGTTCCCCGTATTGCTCACCACGAACGTCTGATCGCTGCTTGCGCCAGCACACACTTCGCCGAAATCGATCGCCGTCGGATCAATGGCGCATACCGGTTGGATGCAGAGACCGGTGACGTCGACAGTGCCGCAATCGACGGGGCCGCAGGCGCTGTCGGTGACGAAGCTGATGGTGCCCGACTGCGGTCCGGCCGTGGTGCAGGTCAACCGCACGGTGACATCGACGCTGCCACCGGCAGGCACGGTCACCGGCAGAGCAGGACTCACAATGCTGAACGCCGCATTGTCGGAGGCGATGCCGGTGATGGTGAAGTCCCCATTGCCGGTGTTGCTCACCGTGAAGGTGCGATCGGCCGTGTCACCCACGCAGACATCGCCAAAGTCGATGGTCCGCGGACTGACATCGCAGGTGATCAACAAACAGGTGCCGCTGAC
>JALSQX010000094.1 GCA_026985075.1 Blastocatellia bacterium
TGAAGTCCCCATTGCCGGTGTTGCTCACCGTGAAGGTGCGATCGGCCGTGTCACCCACGCAGACATCGCCAAAGTCGATGGTCCGCGGACTGACATCGCAGGTGATCAACAAACAGGTGCCGCTGACCGAGACGGTGCCGCAATCGACGGGGCCGCAGGCGCTGTCGGTGACGAAGCTGATGGTGCCCGACTGCGGTCCGGCCGTGGTGCAGGTCAACCGCACGGTGACATCGACGCTGCCACCGGCAGGCACGGTCACCGGCAGAGCAGGACTCACAATGCTGAACGCCGCATTGTCGGAGGCGATGCCGGTGATGGTGAAGTCCCCATTGCCGGTGTTGCTCACCGTGAAGGTGCGATCGGCCGTGTCACCCACGCAGACATCGCCAAAGTCGATGGTCCGCGGACTGACATCGCAGGTGATCAACAAACAGGTGCCGCTGACATCGATTGTTCCCAGATCGAATGGGCAGTTCGTCGCATTACTGGTGACGAAGCTGATGGTGCCCGACTGCGGTCCGGCCGTGGTGCAGGTGAATGTTACGGTGAACGTGGCCGAATCGCCGGGGGCGATGGTCACGCCGCCAGCGGGTGTGACCGTGAATGCCGGGTTACTGGAGTTGACCGCATCGATGGTGAACGGTCGATTCCCGGTATTGGTCACGGTGAAGTCCTGGCTGGCGCTATCGCCGACACAGACCTGACCGAAGTCGATCGTCCGTGGAGCGGCATCACCATCAATATTGACGCAGAATCCGGTGACACTGACCGGCGCACACAGAGGCTCGCTAGAGTCGCACGGTGTCGCCGGATCGGTGACGAAGCTGATGGTGCCCGACTGCGGCCCAGGCGTGGTGCAGGTGAACCGTACGCGCACCGTCACCGTGTCTCCGGGATTGACGGTCACCGGCAACGTTGGGCTCACGATAGTGAAGGCTGGATTATCAGAGTTGATTCCGTTGATCGTGAAGGCTCCGTTGCCGGTGTTCTTGACTGTAATCGTTCGATCGGCACTATCGCCCGTACACACGTCCCCGAAGTCAAGGGTGGTCGGTGTGACCTCGCACACGGGCCTGACGCATTCCACGCGCGATGGAATACGGGCGCGAATGATCTCATCGAGGATGACTTTGGTCTCGAATCGACAGACGCTGGGCGCCGATGGGCAGGGACAACAGAATGTGATATTGAAGGTGAATGTTCCCCCGGTGAGCGGATCGACAAAGTGTACCGGTGGGTCGATCATGAAGGAAATCGGACTGCAATCCCGGTCGATCTCCAGAGTCAGTGGCACCGGGAGATCGAAACCACGTACCACACTGAGAATCACGTCCTTCAAATTCACACCGTCAGCCGGCGGTGGGCAGACGATAGGCTCGCCTTTTCGAATATCGATGGTGCCGTTGCCATCGCAATCGATATCCCGCTTGGCGATCGTGCCGGTGGCTTGAGCCAACCGCCGAAGAGCGGCCATGACATCGTTGACCGGCGTCGATCCTCCACCGCTATTGATGCCGATCACCTTGATGCCGCGGGCGTTCAACTCGGCGACGGTATCGGCGAAACTCGGCCCGGGATAGGGAATCTGGCCGGGATCGCCCGCTTCGTGGAAGGTGCTATCGGTCACCAGGACGATGATCTTCTCGACATCCACATTCCGGCGGAAGCTGGCCTGTTCATCGGGCGGGATGTTCGCCCGGCGGAGCGGAGTGGGGAACTCCTGGCCTGCGCCAGTGGCTGCCTGGAACAATGCCGGGAGTTGAGCTTCGGGCAGATCACCGCCACCCCGGGTCCGAATCGATCTGATGGCATCGATTAACCGCCGTCGATTGGCCACATTGACCGCTTGCAAATCGATCACTCGCCGATAGGCGAAATCGAGGATGTTGCCGAAGGGTTGAATGGGATAATCCCGGAACAGCCCCACGCCGAGACGAATATCGCCCCTCAAATCAAGGAGAGCTTGGACGAAGTCTTCGCCACTCTCGGCAAATTTTCTGATATTATCGCGAAAACTATTGGTGCCATCTACGAGCAGATAAATATCGAGCGGCCGGAAGACGGTGGGGGCAATAGTGATGGTGACCGGGACGGTCACGCATTCGCCTTCGGGGATCTTGACGTCCAGTTCCAGTGGATCGATCTCGATGATCGGACTGTCCTCGACATCGGCCAATGGCTGGGTCGTCTCCTCGCTCAGGAGCAGCGACAGACCACGATGCGTGACCACCACCAGATCACTCCGCTCATCGCGGTCCAGATAGGCCGGCAACACGATCTGTGGCCGACCACGAACGGAGTTGACCAGCTCTCCGCCCAGATGGTTCTGTCGAGCACCCAGAACGATGGAGACCTGATGGTCATCGGGGCGGATGAGAATGAGATCGTCGACGCGATCATTATTGATGTCGGCCGCGCTCAGAGCCGAAACAGTCCCTACGGGGAGTCGCTCGATCACGTTCCATGCTCCCTTCGGGGTCAACGAATAGAGGATCACCTCGTGAGTCTGACCATCCAGGATGGCCACATCAGTGCGAGCGTCACCATTGAAATCGCCCATTGCGCTGGCCGACGCTGGCCGTTCTAGAGAGAGCGTGGAGAATCGCCGAAACGGAGACGTTCGATCGCCAAACAGAACAGCGATGTGCTGTTCATCCACACTGATGATGTCCGCATAGGAGTTGGCATCAACAAATCCGATACCCAGGCTGGAAGGATTGCCTTGGAGGGGGAGCGAGAGACGTTCGGGGGGGAGAGCCAATGTTCGCGGCTCGACAGTATGTAACGCCGATGACGGCATGGGATGAAGCCAGGCCACATCGGGCCAGAGGAGAATCGCTCGCTCGGCCCCCGTATCCACGGCGACGAGGACTTCCGCTCGCTCATCGCCGAGGAATTCCCTGACGAGAAGCCGGCTGGGAGTCCCCGGTAGGGCCAGCTCCTGGGCCTGCGGCAGTCCCCCTCGACCGTCGCCAGCCAGGATGACCAGTTTTTCGGCGGCATCGGCGACGATGACGTCCAGGTGACCATCACCCGTCACATCGGCCACGGCCAACGCGTTGATGTTCGCATCGACGCTGAACGAGGTGACCGGGCCGAAAGTCCCTTCCGCCGTGCCTCGGCGAACGGTGATCAGGCTGTTATCGAAAGCGGTCACCAAATCCAACTGACCATCCTCGTTCAAATCGGCCAAAGCGGCGTCAACCGGATGGCTGGCTACCATCCCACCAGTGGACGACACGTTGACCACTTTATGAAAAGCCGCCTGGCGTTCGGTCAGTTTGGATTCTTGAGAACTCCGAGGAGCGGGCGCCGGTTGCATCCTCGGAGAGGAGACGGTCACCGATGATTCCTTACTGCTATTGAACAAACGGTGTACCCAATCGGCCTGAACCGCTTGCCAACCAATCAGTGCGAAGAGTGTGAGTAACACTCCTCCAACTAAAAATGCGGACTTATTCCATACCCTGTTCATTGGCGATCCTCCAGCGTGGATTTCAGATACAATGGGCGCCGATGGGATAAATGGCACACTGAGAGCACTATTAGTCCATCACTGAGTGGGTTGAACACTGTGTGGGACTGCCCAGTGCCCAGTCGATGCGCAACGTTGAGTACCACCAACCCCCCGTTATGAGAGCAGCCGGAACTCCCTTTCAGGTCCAGGGAACCCCGGCGATACACTGCCTCCATTCAAGGCGAAACTTCTATATCAACATCGGGCGAGAAACCGGGGCTCAGTTTGAACTTCCGGCTCTTACACTCAACTTTATCGTCTTGTTTCCCCATGACTGCAGCGCGAACTTAGTATTATTTACGAAACCCCCTTACCATTACATCAGACGCTTGTATTCTATCATAACCATCAGGTCTTGTAAATAGATTTTTTAGTTTTTAGCTGGCTCCCGAGCCCGTCTGAGGGCGCTCCTCTCCATGAGTGAATTGCCGCACCGGCTATGGTCGAGGAGAAATCGGGAGGCGATTCCTCATCCCTCCCCTGTTCGCCGCTCGGCTTCCAGGTTCGCCGTCCGGTCGCTGAACGGGTCGAGGAAGGCATGGCCTCACTCCTTTGACAAAAAATTTCGTCGCCGGTGAATGGTTTTGGGAGAAAAATACGTCTGAATATATTGAAGCGCGAAAACACACGCTGGGAATCGGTAAAGTCTATAGCGAGGAGGGAGTCACATATGGGAACCACGTTTTTTCTCTCTATCTTCTGCATTATGGGGTGGGGACTGTGGATGGGTTCGCCCGTCGTCGGGCAGGATCTCGATCGGGCGGTTATTGAGGGTCTGGTCACCGATGCGCGTGGCGATGTCGTCGTCGGCGTGAAGGTCATCGTCAAGGAGGACTCGACCGGATATGAACGGGAGACAATGACCGATCGCACTGGCCGCTATCGGTTTTATGCGCTCCCGCCTGGAAGGTACACGCTTCGGGCCACGGCCGAGGGGTTCGCCTCCGTTCACTATGCCCATGTGACGCTCAGAGCCGGCCAGACGATGCGGCGCGACTTTCAGCTCCAACCGGCGAGGTTCGTCGAACAGGTGACCGTCAATCAGCGAGACGAGTCTTCGCTCATTGATGTCCGTCGGACGGTGATAGGAACGACGTTCTCCGGCGATGAAATCGACGATCTCCCTCTCGATGGTCGCGATCCCTTGGATCTCGTTTTCTTGCTCGCCAATGTCCAGGCCGAGCCGTTCGAGATCCGCCATCTGGGTGATCCGGGGACCTGGGATGAGGTCCTCCCGCCGTCGGAAGAGGCGGGGAGTTTCTCCTTGGCGGGCGGGCGAGCCACCGCCAATCGCATCACGGTGAATGGGCTGGATAATAACGATGATCGCACCGCCCGAGAGCAGAGCAGCCCCAGTATCGAGGAGATCGAAGCCGTACAGGTCATCACCAACCAATACTCGGCCCAATATGGGCGCGCTTCGGGAGGACGGATCAATATCCGCACCCGCCGGGGGCGGAATCGGTGGCACGGGCGGGCTTTTTTTCAAATCCAGGACGAGATGTTCAACGCCAATAGCTTTTTTCGCAACGCCCGGCGTCAACCTCGGCTTCCATTTCAGCGTCGTCATATTGGTGGGCGCCTGGGTGGCCCGATCCGCCGAGACCGCCTGTTCTGGTTCACCGCCATCGAACGCCGAGACGAGCAGGATCTGGACGCCATCATCGCCCTGTTGCCGGCCAACCCTCGATTGAATCCGCGCTATCCGTTGAATGAGGCGCCTACCGGCAGACTGAGAGAGCGCGATGGTATTCAAGTGGGACTCCTGGAAGAAGACTTCTTGACGCCCAGCGTCCGAACGACGTTCGCCGGACGACTGGACGCCCAGTCGCGTTCCGGGCAACAGTGGACGTTCCGGTTCAGTGGCACGGTGACCGATAGTTTGCGGGCCCGGAGCCGGGGAGCCACAGTGCGCTCCGGATTGTTGAACCGGCGTCGGGACGCTTGGTCAACACAGGTGCACCACGATTGGGCCATGGATGCGACGCGGGTGAATCAATTTCGCTTCCAATATTCGCAATTCACTCCCCGGCTCATCCCCCGCGATCGGCGTCCGGGCGTCGTCGTCGGCTCGTCGCGGGGCACGCGCCCGTTCATTCTGGGGACGGGATTCGTCGCCGGGGCCAGTGGGTTCCCCGAGGAGCGGGCCGCTCGACGATGGCAGTGGGTGGATACGCTGAGCTGGGAGTACCATGAACATGAGTGGAAGTTCGGCGCCGATATCGTCGTCCTTCGATCTACCACGTCGCGATTGAATCGATTCTTCGGGTTCTACAACTTCTCCGGGTTCGATGACTTCGCCCAAAGTCGCCCATCGCGTTTCCGACAGCGCATCGGCGATCCCGATCAGCTCATCAAGAACACCATTGTGGGAGCCTTCTTCGAAGATGCCTGGCGACTGCGCCGATACCTCACGCTGACATTTGGTCTTCGTTACGATCTGGAATCGCTCCTCGGCGATGATGACAATAACTTCGGTCCTCGACTGGCCTTGGCGTGGGACCCTCTGGCCAGCGGGAAAATGGTGGTGCGAGCCGGTGTGGGCATCTTTTACAATCGGGTGTTGTTGCGCACCATCGAGGACTTCGCCGTGGAATCACAATTGTTCGAAATCGACTTGAGTTCTCGCGCCGATGCCACCGGACCGCTCACGGCTTTGGATCGCATTGGCGGATTCCCCCATATCTTCCCCAACGATCCAACCGATCCACTGGTGCGCGATCTCATTCGTCCCATTTTCGACACGCGGCGATTGAGCCCCGATTTACGCATCCCTTATAGTTTGCAAGCCAGCTTGGGCGTCGAACGGGAGATATTTCGCGGATGGAAGCTGGAGATCGACTATACCCTGCATCGGGGCGTGAAACTCTGGCGCGACCACAACATCAATGCGCCGGTGCCGCCACCGGGTGGTTTCGTCGCCTTTTTGCTCGATCCCTCCATCGACTATCCGGGAGTCATCGTCCTGGACGACGGCACTAAAGTCTTCGATAATCGTCAGCGTCAGATCGCCGATGTCGGCATACCTTTTGTACGGTTCGATCTGAGCGACGAGCGACGTAAGGACGTCGGGCGAGGAAGCCGAAAGACGCGCATTTATGGATTGAACGCCGTGGGCGGTGGGGCGTCGACGACCGATCCCGTGGAAGCGGCACTCAATGCCGTGCGGTACCTGCGCCCCGATCCCGGCTTGGGCGAAATCGAACAGCTTCAATCCGATGCCCAGTCGATCTATCACGGATTGACCGTCGGATTGCGGACATATTTCGGTCGTCGATTGGCTCTGCGCGTCTCCTATACGTTGTCGAAGCTCCTGGACAATACGACGGTCAATACGAGCTCGCCATTGGACGAGTTCGACCTGTCGTTGGAGAGATCGCTGGGGCGTACCGATGAACGCCATCGCTTCGTCTTCAGTGGACGATTCACGTTGCCTCCATTCCTGGGGGCGTTGCACATCTCGTCCATCCTGAGGCTCTCCTCGGGCCGCCCATTCAACATCAGCACCAATGGGCAGGACCGCAATCTCTCCGATGTGCCCAATGATCGCCCCCATTTTCGCGGACAGGGTCCGATTCGATATGTTCATCCGGGGGATGCCGCCACCTCGGCCGCTCTGACCCGCTTATTCGTCTTTCCCGCTGTGGGGACCGACGGCACGCTGGGGCGGAATGCCGGTCGCGGCCCGGGCATCCATCGACTGGATATGAGGATTTCGCGAACCTTTCGGGTGAGAGAGCGGGTCACCGTGCGGCCGTGGATCGATATTGACAACGTCACCAATACGACCAATTTTCTCATGAATGGATTCATCGGCCCCCTGGATACCCGATTTGGGGAATCGGTGTTCCTCCAACCTCGCGCTTCGCGCAAGCCGCGGACCATGGATCTCGGCGTGCGCATCGAATTCTGATCGGGAGAGAGATGCGCGCGCAGGAATGCGAAGAGGCGTCGATCATCGACGACGATCCATCCGACTGCCCGAGGAGCTGATCGGGAGAGCGTTCATCTGGTGATATGCGGTATTGACTCCTCTGAGGACGTCGATGAATAATTGATGCGAAGGTATGGCGCGGTTTCGCGAACTCGAACATCTTCAAATGCTCGGTCTCGTCGACAGACCGTCATCGGCCGTTGAAGAACCTGCTTTGCGGCCATCCGATTACTGGCCATTCGCCATCGGCGCCCTGGTCATTGGTGGATTGATGCTCGTTCCGCTCGCCATGAGTTGGGGAGCCGAGGCGAGTTATCTCGAGGCGGTGCCCTGGTCCGTGGCCTCGGCGCTGGTCATCCTGATGTCGATTCGAGAAGATGGCAAACTCCCCATCCAGGTCGGCATCTTCATCTTCGTTCTCGCCCTGGGAGCGGGCGGATATGGCGCGTTCACGGGGAGGTCTTTTCGTCAGGAGGGGATCGTGCTCATAGCGATGTTGCTCCTGTCTCCGCTCTGGTGGGGTCGATTGTGCGTCTGGATGGTCAGGACAATCTGGCCGCGCGACAATCTTCACCTGTGAAACCCGGGCGATGCTCCCTCAATCCTATGGGCCAGCGAAGATACCGATACAAACCGGGCGTTTTGGAGCAACTGGAGCGGCACGGCATATTGCCACGGCCAGATACCGATCCGGCGCTGGTGCGCGAGTTTCTCTACGATCTCTACGTCATCGAAATCCGCAAGTTGAAACAGCAACAGGTGGCGCTGGAGCGCGAACGAGGGCCGCAAGCGCGGCGGGGATATGCCGATCGCGTCATCGCCCTCCGACGAAAGTATCCGCTTCTCTCTGTGCCTCTCGAGGAATGGACCGAGTGCGCGCCAGCGAGTTGAAATCCACCGGTCGCCTCGCCGCAGATCGGTGATCGGGCCTAAGAAAGGAACCATCCTCTCCCATCAGTCGGGATGCCCCTTCGATGGTGGCCGTCGGCCCGATCATGCTCGCTCATGGTCGCCAGAGAGCGCTCTCACCGCCTGTTGGAGCCGGATGGCGATCTCTCTGTAATCGCCGAGTTGAGGTGGGATCGGTTCGCCGAAGGTGAGACGAGCCTTGCCGAATCGAGGCCAGAAGCGGCCCCGCGGCAGGACGTGATCCAATCCTTCAATATATATGGGGATGGTCGTGGCGCGCATCTCTGACACGATGAGGCCGATACCTTCCATGAAGTCGCCCATCCGATCGGCGGGATGGCGCTCGCCTTCCGGGTAAATCAAAATGTGCCAACCGTGATCGAGCAGCTCGCCGGTGTATTGCAGGCTCAGTCTCGGCGAGCGCAATTGGGGCACCATATAAATATGAAAGCCGAGCACGAGGAGGGGATAGAGCCCCCAGCGGAACAGCCACGTCAGGATCGGTTGTCCCGGTCGAATGAAGAATTCCGCCCAGGCGGCCACGGCCAGTCGCCGTCGGAACGCTCCCGGCAGAGCGCGCAGGATGGCCAGCGTATCGGCGTGACTGGTGTGATTGGCGATGAACACATAAGGGCCGGTGTGGGCCGGAGGGAGATGGTGGCGACCGCGCACAGTGAATCGGACGAAGAGGTGAAAGACGGGGAAAGCGAGCGCCCATTGGAGGATCTGTCGCACCCCGTTGATTACCGACCACCGCGCCCAACGAGGAAACCGAAGAGAGGCACTCATCGGCTTCCGTTGCTCGACCAGCCGGCGTAGTTCGGCCACCGTCATCTCCGGCGTGAGATCGACGTCACCTAAATCCACGTGCTTCTCCCATTCGATGAGACCGAGAAGTTCCACCCGATCGATCGAGCTCAACCCCAAATCATCTCCCAATCGGGAATCGGGCCTGATGGTTGTGGGAGGAACATCGGCGAGACGAGCGACCAAGGTGGCGAAGTCGTCGATGGGAGACGGTGCCGCGGGCGCGGTCGTCTCGGCCTCTCGCTGCGACCAGGCGCTCAGCTTCTTCACGACCTCGCCTTTCCGCACTTTCAACGTCGTCGTGCGCGGGAAATCCTCTTCCGGCCAGACGGTGAATCCCTGTATGCGCTGAGCGGCATCCAATCGTTGATTGGCCTGGGCGACGATCTCGGCAGCTCTCGGTTTGGCCTCTTCGTCCATCAACAGGACAGCGTGCACTCGTCCCTTGAACTCGACGACGCAGCTTTCCCGCACGCCGTCGAAGCTATCCAGCACCTGCTCGATATCGATGGGATACACGTTCACGCCGGCATCAGTGACGATGAGTTCTTTCAAGCGGCCCTGGAGGAACAGAAAGCCATCCTCATCCCATCGTCCGAGATCGCCGGTGCGAAACCATCCGTCGACGAAACTCTCCCGGGTGGCGTCCGGTTGTTTATAGTAACCCGGACTGACGTGCGGTCCTCGGGTGAGGATTTCACCTTGTTCGGAGAGGCGCACTTGGACGCCGGGCAGAGGGAGCCCCACCGAACCCAACTTCCGCGCATCGGGTCGAGTGACGGTGATGACGGGACCCGTTTCAGTGAGCCCGTACCCTTGAAGGACGGTGAATCCGAGCCGTTCCCAGAACTGTTGTAATTCTGGAGCGAGGGGAGCGCCGCCCAGAATGAAGTAAGCGAAGCGCCACCCGATGAATCGATGGATGGGGAAGTAGATGAGCTTGCGCAGAGTGATGGGGAGATTCTCGGTCGCCGCCAGAAGGCGCTCGAACGTCGATTCCGGGAGAGGCAGTTTCCTCAGGATGCCGTCTTTCAGCAGTTGGAGCAGTCGGGGCACCGCCAGTACGGCCCGAATCGATTCCTCGCGGAAGGCCGCTTCGATGTGTTGGGGGGTCAGCGTTTGAAGATAGACGATCGTATCCCCCCGGGAGAGGGGAAGCCAGAACCCTCCAGTCTGTTCGTAGAGATGGCTGAGCGGCAGCAGCGAGAGAAAGGTATAGTGACCCTCGATGGGAATGGCCTGAAGTGCCGCGCGGACATTAGAGGCGATGTTCCGGTGCGTGACGAGCACGCCTTTGGGGTGCGCCGTGGTCCCTGACGTATACATGATTTCCACGACATCATCGGGACGAGGAGCGGTGTTCGGGGGAACCTCGGGATCAACATCGTCCAGATGGAAGGTGGTCTCTTCGAGGAGAGCTTGCGGCAATTCCAGTTTCTCTGCCGGTCGAAATCGCGAGCGCAGGAGGAGCTGCGCCTCCGTCTCCTCGGCGACGCGGGCGGCGAATTCTTCCGTCTGTCGAACGTCCAGAGGGACGACGATGAGGCCCGCCCGAATGCACCCCAGATAGGCGATGGCCCAATCCGGACTATTGGGCGCCCATAACAGAACGCGATCGCCCGATCGGAGACCCCGCCGCCGGAGAAATGCGGCCATGCGATCGGTGCGATCGACGAGCTGAGCATACGTCCAGTGGAATCGGCGAAACTCCGTCCGATAGGTGCAGAAGAGGCGATCGCCGAATTCTCGACAACGCTCAATGTAATGATAGAGCGTCTCTTCCATGGCATTGATTGTAGCCCGATTCATGGCGCTTGTCATCAGGTTCTGCCGCCGAGGGGGTGCCCGCTTGAGGGCTTCCATTTCCTGGCCGCGCGCGGAAACGCCTCAACGCTGGCTGACGCTCTTTCTTGACAAGGGAGAGGGAAGAACCTACCATCGTTCCGTTGGAAGGCGTCCATGAAGGAGAAGTGGTATTTGAATCTGCCGAATGCGCTAACGCTCCTGCGGATCTTCATCGTTCCCTTGCTCGTCACCGTGTTACTGACCCAGCCCAAAGACTGGTTGGGTGTTCCTCAACACATCTTTGGGGTCGCCATCTTTTTGATCGCCGCCGCGACCGATTGGTTAGATGGATACCTCGCCCGCCGGCGCGGTCAGGTATCATCGTTGGGCGTCATGCTCGATCCCATTGCCGACAAGCTGCTCATTTCGGCGGCGTTCATCGCTCTGGTCAATAATCAGTTGGCTCCCGCCTGGGCGGTGGTCGTCATCATCGGTCGCGAGTTCGCCGTCAGTGGATTGCGCAATGTCGCCGCCATCGAAGGGGTCGTCATCAGGGCTTCGCGAATGGGCAAATTCAAGATGCTCGTTCAAGTCATCACCATCGCCTTGCTCATCACCAGTATGCATCATGGAGGCCCTCCGGTGACGCCCTATGCCGTTCCCGTCTATTGGAAGCCGCCAGCGTTCTGGAATGTCCTCAAGCATTTCTCCGCCACCCATCACCTCTCGGGATTGGATGTCAAGATCCTGCTTTACAGCGCTGGTCGGGCGATGATGTGGTTGGTGGTCATCTCCTCCATGTGGTCGATGTATGGCTATTTCCGCTCTTTTTATGGCTCGGCGCGGCGGGGCCTTCCAGGGCGAGGTCGATCTTCCCGATCGGTTCGGGAGGAGGAACAGAAGGACGTGGTGTATTCCGTCGAGTCGTCGCACTGATCGCTGAGTCATCGTCAACGCGAGTGCGTTATCCCATTTCTCCGCGCATCGAGGCGTATGCTGGCGCATTGACAGGCTGCGCCGGAAAGTATACGATTGTTGCTCCTTCTGATAATGAGCAATATATGTTGCGTAAGCCCCAACGCTGTGGAGGCGTCCCCTCCACAGGGGAAGGAGGAGCGATGAGACGACGATGGATCACATCTTTGGTATTCGCGGTGCTCGTTCTGTGCGGCTGTCAGACCCGCCAGGCCCATGCCGTGAAATCATATACTATTGAGCAGTTTCTCGACACCACGTCCATCCTGGGCGGTTCGATCTCGGCCGACGACACGACCGTTCTTTTCTCCAGCAATGAGACGGGCATCTATAACGCCTACACGATATCCGTCCAAGGCGGGCGTCCGGTCGCGCTCACGCATTCCCGGGACAACTCCATTTTCGTCATCTCTTTCTTTCCCACTGACCATCGCATCCTTTATCGCAGCGATCGAGGGGGGAATGAGATCTGGCATATCTATCTGCGAGAGGAAGATGGAACGGTCCGGGATCTGACGCCGGGCGAGAACGCTCGGGCGACCTTCTATGCCTGGAGTTATGATGGCCGGAGCTTCTTCTACGGCTGGAATAAGCGCGATCCTCGGTTCATGGATATTTACGAAATGGATATCGAGACGTTCACGCCTCGGATGATCTATCGCAACGATGGCGGTTATGCTTTTGGAGCCATCTCCAATGATGAGCGATACATCGCGCTCTCCAGGACGTTGACGACGCACAATTCCGACATCTATCTCTATGACCGGAAGACGCAACAGTTGCGCCATCTGACGCCGCACCAGGGAGAGGTGAGATATTCGCCGGTAGCCTTCACGGTCGATTCCCGGGGACTCTACTATTTGACGGATGAGGGACACGAGTTCATGTATCTCCGGCGCTATGACATCGACACGGGCCAGTCCGAGACGATCGAGAAGACCAATTGGGACATCATGTTCGCTTCCTTCTCCCGGAACGGGCGGTATCGCGTCGTAGGCATCAATAAAGATGCGCGGACAGAAATCCACATCACCGACATGCTCAACAATCGACCCGTAGAGCTCCCCGCCTTTCCCGAGGGCGATATCACCGCGGTCAACATCTCCAGGAGCGAGAAGCTCATGACATTCCATCTGAACGGTTCGCGCGCCCCGAGCAACCTCTACGTCTATCATTTCGAGACCGGGGCCTACAAGCGATTGACCGATACGATGAATCCCGAGATTGATCCGGAAGATCTGGTCCAGGCGCACGTCGTCCGCTATCGGTCGTTCGACGGCCTTGAGATTCCGGCCATCCTGTATAAGCCGCATCAAGCCACGCCTCAACATAAAGTCCCGGCGCTCGTCTGGGTGCATGGTGGACCGGGGGGACAGTCGCGCATTGGGTATCAACCGCTCATTCAGTATCTGGTCAATCATGGCTACGTTGTCCTGGCCGTGAATAATCGTGGGAGCTCCGGATACGGAAAGACGTTCTACAAGCTGGACGATCTGAAACATGGAGAGGATGATCTCGCCGATTGCGTGGAGGCCAAGAAATTCCTCGCTGCCACCGGATACGTCGATGAGGATCGTATCGGCATCATCGGTGGAAGCTACGGCGGATACATGGTTCTGGCGGCGCTCGCCTTCCGTCCGGAGGCATTCGCCGCAGGCGTCGATCTGTTCGGGATCTCCAACTGGGTGCGAACATTGAAGAGCATTCCGCCATGGTGGGAGGCGTTCCGGGAAGCCTTGTATCGGGAGATTGGCAATCCACAGACGGACGAGGAGTACTTGCGCCGCATCTCACCGCTCTTTCACGCCGATCGCATCACCAAACCTCTCATGGTCCTTCAAGGCGCCAACGATCCCCGAGTGCTCAAAGTGGAGTCGGATGAGATCGTCCAAGCCGTGAGGAAGAATGGCGTGCCGGTCGAGTACATGGTGTTCGACGATGAGGGTCACGGGTTCGTCAAGAAGGAGAATCAAATCAAGGGGTATCGAGCGATTTTGAAGTTCCTGGATACCTATCTCAAAGGGGAAGGTCGCTGAGCCGCATCCTCTTCGGATCGAGCGCGAACCGTCGAGCGATCGTCCGGTAGCCTGACCGCGATTGAGAAGCATGCCTCTTCCTTGGTCGAGGTCGAACGCCGCTGGAGGACCTGGTGTTCCGCCTCCCGGCCTCCCAACTTTTGGCGTTCGGGTTACCCGGTGAACGGTGACTGGCGCTTCCTCAATGAGCCGGGGAGGTGCGATCCTGGAGAAGAGAGGGCGACGGGGGATCTGCCGCGATCATCTTTTGTGGGATGAGGGGTGCTCTTTTCCCTCTTCACCGGCGTTTGGTGCTCTCCATGAGAGGGTGCCGCCCCCGCCTGTAAGGGAGGCGGCTCCGATCCCCCCATCCCGATGCCGATGATGCCGCGCCGCCCCCGCTTGTAAGGGAGACGGGGTTATGCTATAAGCTACATTTCGAATCCGAACATACGCGAGTGGGAGACATGGCGTTGCCCGAGAGCGCCCGGTTGGAGGGCCCTATTCTCCAGGAATTGCTGGCCACTGGGGGCGAGGAGAACATCCGGCTTCTCTATCGCCGTCTCATTCCTTATTTCCCACAGCTCACCGAGAAAGACTTACATGCGCAGACGGGCAACGGCCGCAATCGATGGAAGGTGTTGGTCCAGCGGGCGGGCACGCGGTTAGTCTGGCGGGGAGAATTACGACGGTGGCGGGGACGATGGATGCTCACCGAGCGCGGCCGTCAACGAGCGGAAGCCGAAAAGATGCGGCTTTCTTGGCCTCAGGCATCCGAAGCACGAGTTGAACGGACGCGCTCTCATCGCGAGATTCAGGACATGCTCGTGGATATCGGTCGGGCGTTGGGGAAGTATGCCGAAAAGGAGTACGAGCGGTACGATGTGGTCTGGAAGGATAGTGAGATCGCGCCTCGGTTGAGTCATGTCTTTGAAGTTCAGGTGAAGGGACATATCGAGAGCGCGCTGGCCAAGCTCAAACATGCCTACGATACGCAGCGATCGAAACCGATTCTGGTGATCTCCGACGAACGACAGGCCCAGCGGGCGCGTCGATTCCTCCAACCCTATTTGAGGGGATCGTTCCATGAAATCGGCACCGTGACGACCGTCCTCGGCGTTCAGGAGATCGAGCGCCTGCACCAGGCGCTCGGCGAGATCAAAGACCTCCTGGAGGAGATTCTCTGAATGACCACCCCTCTGCGGCGACAGTATCTGGAGGTGAAGCGGCGCTATCCGGATATGCTGTTGCTCTTTCAAATGGGGGACTTCTTCGAGGCGTTTGATGACGATGCCACCATCCTCTCCCGGGAGTTGGGCGTGGCCTTGACGACCAAGTGGATGGGCAAGACGCTTCGCGTGCCCATGGCCGGCATCCCGGTACAATCGCTCGAGCAGCACTTGGGCAAGCTCATCAGGCGCGGGTACAAGGTGGCCATTTGCGAGCAGTTGACGCCGCCGGGCAAGAAGCTCATCAAGCGCGACGTGACCCGGATCGTGACGCCGGGAACGGTGGTGGAGCCCGCGTTGCTGGAGGGAAAGGTCAACAATTATCTGGCCAGCCTGGTGCCCGAAGAGAAGCGCGCCGGCATCGCTTATGTCGATGTGACGACGGGAGAATTCGCCACCACCGAACTCGCGTTGGAGGCCGCGCTGGAGGAACTCGAGCGCCTGGAACCCTCCGAACTCCTCATCCCCCGGAGTCTCTCTGAGAGAGAGTCGCTCGATCCTCGGCTCGCGACCTTCGTTTCGGGCGAGCGGGCTCCGGTGACGTTGCTGGAGGATCAGACGCTCGCCCAGGAGCGCAGTCGCCGGCTTCTGCTCGATCACTTTCAGGCCGGCTCGCTCTCCGCTTATGGATGCGAGCACCTTCCTCTGGCCGTTCGCGCTTCGGCGGCCATCATCGCGTACCTGCGGCGGACGCAACCGCGCGCCGTCGAGCAACTGACGCGATTGCGGACCTACGCGCTCAGCGGATATATGACTTTGGATGCGCAGACGGTGCGCAATCTGGAGATCTTCCAGAGTCGGGCGGGAGCGCCCGAAGGCTCGCTTCTTGGGGTCATCGATCTCACCGTGACTCCCATGGGAGGACGACGGCTCAAACAGTGGCTCAAACAACCGCTCCTGGACCGAAGGGAACTCCAGCGCCGTCAGGATGCCGTCGCCTGGTTCTTCGAGAACGAGAGAGCGAGACGGCGATTCCGCACATACTTGGGGAAGATTTTCGATCTGGAGCGGCTCATCGGACGCATCAGGAGCGGCATCGCCACTCCGCGCGAGCTCGTCGTTCTCGGTCGGAGCCTGACCTGGATTCCCCGAATTCGTGCGCTCTTCAAACCGGCGGTCGAGCCGCTCGGCGCGCTACTCGACGACCTCAAGCCGTGCACCGAGGTTGTTCAACTCATCACTCGGGCCATCGTCGATGATCCGCCAGCCACGGTGGAGCAGGGCGATGTGGTGAGAGCGGGATATTCGAAGGAACTAGACGACCTTCGCGCCGTATTACGGGACGGTAAGAAGTACCTGGCCGACTTGGAAGCGCGCGAGCGGGCGCGAACCGGCATCCGATCGCTCAAGGTCGGCTACAACAAGGTCTTCGGATATTACATCGAGGTCACCAAGCCGAATTTGCATCTGGTGCCTTCCGACTACATCCGCAAACAGACGCTGGTCAACGCCGAGCGCTTCTTCACGTTGGAATTGAAGGAGCACGAGTCAGTAGTATCCCACGCTCAGGATCGCATTCTGGAGCTGGAATCGAGCCTGTTTCAACACGTATGCCGTCGGGTGGGCGAGCATCGCGAAGAGGTCATTTCGACGGCGCGCGCGCTCAGTGAACTGGATATTCTGGCGGCATTCGCCGAAGGGGCCGTCCGGCATCGCTATGTGCGTCCGCGGCTGACTGACGAGCCTTTCATCTCCATCAAGGAGGGACGCCATCCGGTGGTGGAACGAGCGCTTCCGGAGGGGCAATTCGTGCCCAATGATGTGTTCCTCTCCAATGACGATCTCCAGATCATCATTCTCACCGGTCCTAATCTGTCGGGAAAATCGACCTATCTCCGCCAGGTGGCGTTGATCACGTTGCTCGCCCACGTGGGCAGTTTCGTTCCCGCCGCGGAGGCGACCATCGGGCTGGTGGATCGCATCTTCAGTCGGGTGGGATTGGAAGATAACATCAGTCAGGGACAATCCAGCTTCATGATCGAGATGATGGAGACGGCCAGCATCTTGAATCATGCCACGCCACGGTCGCTCATCATCCTCGATGAGATCGGTCGAGGTACGAGCACGTATGATGGCCTGTCCATTGCGCGCGCCGTCATCGAATACATTCATAATCATCCCAGGCTCCGAGCCAAAACATTATTTGCCACCCATTATCATGAGCTCACCGAGCTGGGCGACGCGCTCCCTCGCGTCAAGAACTTCTACGTCACGGTGGCCGAGGAAGGCGGTCAGATTCGCTTCCTGCGCAAGGTCGTCCCCGGCAAAGCGGGGAAGAGCTACGGCGTTCAAGTAGCCAGGCTGGCGGGATTGCCTCGACCGGTGGTACACCGAGCCGAGGAGATTCTCGCCGAGTACGAGGTCGGTTCCCGGAGAGCCCAGGGACTCCCTTCGCCAGCTCAATCCCACATCGCCGAAGCGAAGGCCACATACTCCTCGTCTCTCGATCAGGTGCGGGCCATTTTGGATGAGTTGGTGAACCTGGACATCGATTCCATGGCACCGGTGGAAGCGCTCACCAAGCTCTATGAGTTGAA
>JALSQX010000095.1 GCA_026985075.1 Blastocatellia bacterium
GCCAGATTTCCCGTCTGTTTCTCTTCGGCTCGTTGGTCCGACCGGGTCACTTCATGTCGGCGTCCGATATTGATGTCGCCGTGGAATGGCGGGAGAAGGGAGATTACTTCGCTCTCTGGCGCGAGCTCGAGGAGGCCGTTGGGCGAGAGATCGATCTTCGCGAGCTGGGCGATGATCTCTTCTCGCAGCGCGTGCGAGAATCGGGGATGCTCATCTATGAATCGGGAAGCGATTAAGACGCTGATTGCCGAACTCCGCGCCGATCTGAAGGCCATCGAGCGCCTCATGGAGCAACTGGATGCGCTGCGACAGGATATACCCCGAGATCAAGCTCCATCCTTCCAGTAGAAGGCGGCCATTGGCTATTTGCTTCATAACCTCTACTCTGCCTTCGAGAATGTATTCAAGAACATCACTACCGTGTTCGGCAATCAGATCGCCGAGCCGGAGACGTGGCATGCCTCGCTGTTGAAGCGAATGACATTGGACATCGAAGGCGTGCGGCCAAAAGTCATCGATGAGGAATGTTTTGATGCGCTCGATGAACTGCGGCGATTTCGACATATTTTTCGCCACGCCTACACGTTGGAGCTGGATTGGGAGAGGATGACGCTGGTGCTCAAGAAACTGGACGAGAAACTTCGCCCCCATCATTTGAAGGATCTGAACGCCTTCTTGACGTTCCTGGAAGAACTGAGCGACTGAACACGTCGTGAGGAAGAATCTGTAGTAATCTCGCTGTTGGCCGTGCCGATCTGTGGGCGATTAGAGGGATGGGCCACGGATGAACACAGGAGAGGCGGGATGAGCACAGATCTTCAAGAAGCCCCGCGGCTGGACCGCGGGGAGGGGTCAGGTGAGAGCTAGTAGCGGGGAAGTAACGATCCCCGGAGGCCAGCTCCGGGGCATTCATGGAGATGAGGGGATGTCGCGTTGAGTAGCGGGCAAGTCAATGACCCCGGAGTCAAGCTCCGGGGCATGAGCGGAACGATCGCTTCGCCCACGAATCGGCGCCGAAACGGCGAGATCACATGGCCCACAGATACACACAGAAAAGGCGGGATGGGCACAGATTCAATAAGGAAAATCTGTGGAGATCCCGCCGTTGGCCGTGAAAATCTGTGTGCTATTCTCTGCTTTTGGCAGCGCTCGTTAATAATTTCGTCTTTCCCGATTCACAACCAACGAGTTGACTAGGAGCGAACATTGCTCATTTATCTCGATGCGTGTTGTTTGAACCGGCCGTTTGATGATCAGTCACAGGAACGCATTCGCCTGGAATCAGAGGCCGTGCTGCTCATTCTCTCACGATGTGAGGAGGGAATATGGAAATTGCTGGCGAGCGATGTCCTTGACTTTGAGATTTCTCGCATTCCCGATGAGGAGCGGCAGCAAAAAGTTATGCTCTTGATGTCGCTGGCGGCATCCAGAGTCGAGATCAGTAGGCGAGTTGAGCGCCGGGCTGCCTTCTTAGCCGATCGTCGGTTTGGAGCCTACGATGCTCTACATCTCGCCTGTGCGGAGGAAGGCGGATATTTTTCTCACCACGGATGATCGCTTATTGCGCAAGACCCGCAGGCATCGTAAGGTATTGGGAGTGAAGGTGATGAATCCTCTTCGCTGGCTCATTGAGGTGACCGAATATGAGAATGCGGCAGATGACGCTCTCCGAGATTAGACGACAAGGTCTGGAGGCGCTCGCCGAGGCGCTTGGTCCGGTGGGAATGGTGCGGTTTCTCCAGCAATTCGAACTGGGGGTGGGCGATTACACTCGCGAGCGTCAGCGCTGGCTCGAAGGGGTTCGTCTGGAGACAGTGATCAAAGAGATCAAGGAGCGAAAAAGGCGTGCGGCACGGGAGTAGCAGCTTTCTGGTTGTGGGCGATTAGAGGAATGGCCCACGGATGGACACAGAAACAGCGGGATGGGCACAGAACTTCGAGAAGCCCCGCGGCTGGTCGGTGGGGAGGCGTCGGTTGGGAGCTCGTGTAGCAGCTTTTTCACCCCCTTGGGGAGGCCCCACCGCTGGTCGGTGGGGAGGGTCATTTGCTGGCTAGTTGACGACGGTTCTTCCCCCTTTTGGGGAAGCCCCGCGGCTGGACCGCGGGGAGGAGTCAGTTGGCAGCTCGTGTAACGAGGAAGTAACGATCCCCGGTGACCAGCACCGGGGCATTCATGGAGATGAGGGGATGCCGCGTTGAGTAGCAGGCAAGTCAATGACCCCGGAGTCAAGCTCCGGGGCATGGGAGGAAGCCCCGCGGCTGGTCGGTGGGGAGGGGTCAGTTGGCAGCTCGTTGATGGCGGCTTTTTCACCCCCTTGGGGAGGCCCCACCGCTGGTCGGTGGGGAGGGTCAGTTGCCGGCTAGTTGACGACGGTTCTTCCCCCATTTTGGGAAGCCCCGCGGCTGGACCGCGGGGAGGCGTCAGTTGAGAGCTGGTAGCGGGGAAGTAACGATCCCCGGAGGCGAGCTCCGGGGCATTCGTGAGTGGGGGATGTCGCATTGACTAGCTAGCAAGTCACGGACCCCGGAGTCAAGCTCCGGGGCATGGAGCGGAACGATCGCTTCGCCCACGGATCGGCGGCGAAACGGCGAGATCAAATACTCCACAGATACACACAGAAGAGGCGGGATGGGCACAGATTCGATGAGGGAAATCTGTGGAGATCCCGCCGTTGGCTGTGAAAATCTGTGTGCTATTCAAAAAGAGAAAAGCGAAAGATGAGCGAGAAACATAAGGATATCACCGAGCAAATCATTCGCGCTTTCTACAAGGTGTACAACACCCTGGGGTATGGGTTTCTGGAGAAAGTCTACGAGAATGCGTTGGCCATGGAGTTGCGGGAGAGGGGACTGCGGGTGGTGCAGCAATCGCCGATCAAGGTGTACTATGAGGGCGAGACGGTGGGGGAATACTTCGCCGATCTGCTGGTGGAAGATAAGGTCATCGTGGAATTGAAGGCGACTGACGGCATAGCCGGTGAGCATGAAGCGCAGTTGATCAATTATCTGAAAGCGACCGACATCGAGGTTGGGCTGCTATTGAATTTTGGGGCGGAGCCGGGGATTCGGAGGAAAGTGTTTGACAATGCATTGAAACGGGTACGAAACTGAGAGGCGAGATCAAATGGGACACGGATGAACACAGAAACGGCGGGATGCCCACAGATCAAATGGCCCACAGATGGACACAGAACAGGCGGGATGCACATAGATCCAATGAGGAAAATCTGTGGAGATCCCGCCGTTGGCCGTGCCGATCTGTGTGCTATTAATGGTCCACAGATACACACAGGAGAGGCGGGATGGGCACAGATTCAATAAGGAAAATCTGTGGAGATCCCGCCGTTGGCTGTGCCGATCTGTGTGCTATTCAGGAAAATGGTCCACAGATACACACAGGAGAGGCGGGATGGGCACAGATCAATAAAGTGAGGAGGAAAATCTGTGGAGATCCCGCTTTTTGCTGTGCCAATCTGTGTGCTATTCAAGCCCGTTGATGAATGCCGGCTTTCTCCCCACTCTGTGGTATACTCATACGATGAAGGTCGCCAAAACCTATACGCTCTCACCAGAGGCGCGATCGGAGATTCGCGCCGCCATCGCTCGTTCACTGGGCGAAGAGCGAGCCGTTCAATTGGCCTACCTGTTTGGTTCCTTTCTGTCTGATGACGGCTTCAACGATATCGATCTCGGCATCCTCATCGATGAAACCGAAGTGCCCGATGAGCGTCAACGCTTTCAATATCAATTGCAGCTCGGCGTGCAATTGGAGCGAGACATCGGCTATCCGGTCGATGTCGTCATCCTCAATGAAGCGTCGCTCGCGCTGCGATTTCGCGTGGTGAGCGAAGGGGAGGTGCTCGTCTGTCGGGATGAACAGCAGCGGGTGGCCTTCGAAGTGCGCACGCGGGCGCTGTTTTTCGATTTCTTGCCGCATTTGACTTTCTACTATCAGAAGCTCGTACTGGCGCGGTGAACCGGTGAATCCCGTCGATAAAGTCAAGATCACCGACCTGTTTCAGGAACTCCGCAAGGCGGTGAATATTCTCCACCAGTTGAGGCGGACGCCGGAGGAGGCGTTTCTGGCCAGCTTCGAGAAAATCGGCAGTGCGCGATACTTCTTCATCGTGGCCATCGAATCGGCTATTGATATCTGTAATCACATCATCGCCGCACAGAGACTGGGTCAGCCCAAAGAATACGCCGAGGTCTTTCGGGTGATGGGCGAAGCGGGCATTTTCCCTCCGGATTTCGTGCAGGAATTGGAGGAAATGGCGCGGTTCAGAAATCTGCTCGTTCACGTGTATGCTCGAGTTGATGATCGAAGGGTCTATGAGTTGTTGGAGACACGGCTGTCGGATTTCGAGCGGTTCGAGTCGGGCATCCGGGAGTATCTCGCTAAGATAGGTGACGAATGAGCGCCGTACAGATGAATGGGCCACAGATGAACACAGAAAAAGCGGGATGAGCACAGATCTTCGAGAAGTCCCGCGGCTCGTCGGCGGGGAGCTGTCAGGTGGGCAGCTCGTTGATGGCGGCTTTTTCACCCCCTCGGGGAGGCCCCACCGCTGGTCGGTGGGGAGGGTCATTTGCTGGCTAGTTGACGACGGTTCTCTCCCCCTTCTGGGAAGCCCCGCGGCTGGACCGCGGGGAGGGGTCAGTTGAGAGCTAGTAGCGGGGAAGTAACGATCCCCGGAGGCCAGCTCCGGGGCATTCATGGAGATGAGGGGATGTCGCGTTGAGTAGCTAGCAAGTCACGGACCCCGGAGTCAAGCTCCGGGGCATGAGCGGAACGATCGTTTCGCCCACGGGTCGGCGCCGAAACGGCGAGATCAAATAGTCCACAGATACACACAGGAGAGGCGGGATGGGCACAGATTCAATAAGGAAAATCTGCGAAGATCCCGCTGTTGGCCGTGAAAATCTGTGGGCTATTAATGGGTCACGGATGAACACAGGAGAGGCGCGATGGGCACAGATTCAATGAGGGAAATCTGTGGCGATCCCGCCGTTGGCTGTGCCGATCTGTGAGCGATTAGATAATCGGGCTATGGAACGGTTTCCTTTCGTCACCATCATCATGCCCGTCCGCAACGAAGCAGGATTCATCGAGCGAAGCCTCCGCGCCGTCCTCGATCAAGATTATCCACAAGGTCGAATGGAAGTGATCATCGCCGACGGGATGTCCGACGACGGGACGAGGGGGATCATCCGGCGAGTGTTAGAAAGCCGGCAGGTCGGCGAGTTGAAGGACGGTGAGAGGGCGACTCGGTCCAATATCCCCGTGCGAATCATCGATAATCCCGGGCGGATCGTGCCCACCGGTCTGAACGCAGCTCTGCGAGAGGCCCGAGGCGATGTCATCATTCGTGTGGATGGACATGCGCTCATCCCACACCGATATGTTCGAGAGTGTATAGAATGGCTCATGAAAACAAATGCCGACTGTGTTGGGGGGGCGGTTCGATCCATAGGAACTGGCTGCCTGGGGAGAGCCATTGCGAGAGCAATGAGTTCTCCATTCGGCGTCGGCGGATCCCGCTTCCGGACGGCACAAGCCGACGGAGAAGTTCGTTTGACCGATACGGTCCCGTTCGGCGCCTATCGTCGAGAGGTATTTGAGCGAATAGGATTATTCAATGAACATATGGTCCGTCATCAGGACTACGAGTTCAATTACCGGCTGCGAAAAGCCGGTGGGCGCATCCTCCTGCTCCCCTGGTTAAGGGCAGAGTATTACGTTCGATCCACGCTTCGAGGGCTATGGCGACAGTATTGGCAGTATGGCATCTGGAAAGGTCGATTTGTGAGAGCGCATCCCGATTCTCTCAAACTCCGCCATCTGATTCCACCACTGTTCGTCTTGGCGGTTTTCATCGGATGCGTGCTGGGATTGATCGTGCCCGAGGGGGAACTTCTCCTGGAGTTCGTGCTCGGAGCATACGCCACGTTCCTTCTCGTGGCCACCGTCGTCTTATGGACTGGGGGAAGGGTAGGGCTCAGGTGCGGCCTCCTCATTCCCGTCGTCCTGGCCTGCCTCCATACGAGCTACGGACTCGGAATCTGGTATGGACTCTTCTCCCACAAAATGAGCGCTCAGGGACAGCCTGAGTTGACGGCACATCACGGGTAGGGAACGACAACGTATTTTCCTTCCGTGATGTTCATCGTCGGCTTGTCTCGAGCTCTCTCCCTACGAGAGTGCAACGAAGTTTCAGCAACGCCGTGTAGGAGTTAGAGATAAGGGACTCTCAACGTCCTCTCACCGAGTGAACGGTGAGTGTGAATACAGCGAGGAGGTGAACATGACCAGTCATCCTGTGGGTGTGGCGCATTCTCGTTCGGCGGCAGAAGTCCCTCGGAAGGCAGGGAAGAGGCGGATCTCGCTACCCAGCCTCGGTCTCCGGTTCTCCGAACGGAAACTGTTACTTCTTTTCTTCGATGTGATCTCTGTCAACGCGGCACTCTATCTGGCACTGACCGTGCGACCGGATGTGGAGATGACCCGGGGTATCATCGTGCACCAATTCCTTTGGTTCATCACCGTCAGCGGCATCTGGATCACCATGGGTGTGATCCTCAACGTTTATGATTTGGCTCGCGCAGCCAATGGCTTACGCTCAGCGTGGGTGGCCAGTGGAGCCGCTTTGTTGACCGGATTGATTTACCTGTTCATCCCTTTCATCACCCCGGAATTGCCCGGTCGGCGATTGGAAGCCTTGGTGTTTCCTTTGCTGGCCAGTATGGGTGTCGCCGCCTGGCGAATTATCTATGCTCAGGTGTTCGTACAACCGGTTTTCCAACAGCGAGCCTTGGTCATCGGTGCCGGTTGGTCGGGTCAGACGTTGGCCCGTGCTCTCACCAACATCAATGAGAGAGGCGGGGAGAACAGCGCCGGTATCGGATATCAACTGCTCGGTTTCATCGACGACGATGAGCGAAAACAGGGACTGAGCGTGGAAGGTATTCCCGTTCTCGGCACCCGGCGGGATCTCGTCGAGCTGGTTCGCCAATTGAAACCGGATGAGCTCATTGTGGCCATTACTAATCCGCAACAGATCCACATGGAGCTCTTTCAAGCCATCCTGGATTGTCGCGAGATGGGCATTCCCATTACGACGATGGCGACGCTCTATGAAGAGCTCACTGGGCGGGTTCCCGTGGAGCATGCGGGACGCAATCTCCATGTCGTCATGCCTCTGAATGAACCTGCCGTGCACCGCCTTTATATGCTGGTTCGGCGTATTATCGACTTATTAGCTGGAGTTTTCGGGTGCATTCTCACTGGTCTCATTGCACCGATCATTTGGCTGGCGAACAGATTCACCTCGCCCGGCCCACTGTTCTATCGTCAGGCTCGTGTAGGACGATCCGGGCGGACGTTCATGCTCATCAAGTTTCGATCTATGGTCGTTGATGCTGAGAAGGAGATGGGGGCCGTCTGGGCTTCGGAAGCCGATCGACGAGTGACGCCGGTGGGACGCATCTTGCGGAAAACTCGATTGGACGAACTGCCTCAATTCTGTAATGTGTTGAAAGGAGAGATGACGCTCATCGGTCCCAGGCCCGAGCGACCGGAATTCGTCGCTCAACTGGATCAGCAAATCCCGTTCTATCGTGTGCGTCACGCCGTAAAGCCGGGACTGACCGGCTGGGCTCAGGTCAAGTATCGCTATGGCGCGTCGGTTAATGATGCGCTGATCAAACTACAGTACGATCTCTATTACATCAAGCATCAGGGACCTTATCTCGATCTTTTAATCCTGTTGAAGACAATTCAAGTGATTCTGGGGTTGAAAGGGCGATGACGGCGGGGAATCGCCCACCACGGCGAACGGCGGGGAATAGACCACAGATTGTCACAGCGAGCGGCGGGATGCTCACAGATTTTCATCCCTTATGTGATCCGTGGTGATCCGGCCGTTTCTGTGTGCATCCGTGTGCCATTACAGAATCGCCCACAGGTTGACACGGCGAACGGTGGGATTCTCACAGATTTTCATCCCTCATGAGATCTGTGGTGATCCGGCCGTTTCTGTGTGCATCCGTGTGCCATTACAGAATCGCCCACAGATTGTCACAGTGAACGGCGGGATTGCCACAGATTTCTTCCTCCTTTATTGATCTGTACTCATCCCGCCTTTCCTATGTTCATCCGTGTCCCATTTGATCTCGCCGTTTCGGCGCCGATTCGTGACCGAGGTGACCGTTCCCCGCCAGGCCCCGGAGCTGGTCTCCGGGGTCGTTGACTTGTCAGCTAGTCGACGGGTCATCCATTCCACTGAGGAAAGCCCCGGAGCTGGCCTCCGGGGAGGTTACTTCCTCGCTACACTAACCGCCAACTGACTTCTCCCCGCGGACGAGCCGCGGGGCTTCCCCAAATGAGGGGAGAACCGCCGTCAACTAGCCAGCAAGTGAGTCTCCCCGCGGACGAGCCGCGGGGCTTCCCGAAGATCTGTGTCCATCCCGCCTTTTCTGTGTTCATCCGTGTGCCATTTGATCTCGCCGTTTCGGCGCCGATTCGTGGCCGAGGTGACTGCTCCACACTAAGCCCCGGAGCTGGTCTCCGGGGTCATTGACTTGTCAGCTAGTCACCCGCCACCGCCTCACCTCAGGAAAGCCCCGGAGCTGGCCTCCGGGGATGGTTACTTCCTCGCTACACTAACTGCCAACTGACTTCTCCCCGCGGACGAGCCGCGGGGCTTCCCCAAATGAGGGGAGAACCGCCGTTCAACTAGCCAGCAAGTGAGTCTCCCCACGGACGAGCCGTGGGGCTTCCCGAAGATCTGTGTCCATCCCGCCTTTCCTGTGTGCATCCGTGTGCCATTTGTGAATCGCCCACAGATTGACACAGCGAAAAACGGCATATTCACAGATTTCCCCCTCCTGTCCCCCGTCTCCCGTCTCCGGTCCCATATTCATCCGTGTCCCATTCGATCCCGCTGTGATTCAAGGAGCATTATTTCTCGTCCCCTGGCGTTAATGTGTGGTAGAATGATGAGCGAACTCGCTCTAGGATAGGATTGAGTTATGGAGACATTACAATTATCTGCTTCCATCAAGAAAATCTTGGAATCGGCGCCGGGGGAGAACCTCGAGCGGAAGATTTTCAACCTCGTCCTCAGCGATCTGGAGAGACGGCTGCATCTTTGCGCCGAGCGAATTCTGGAGTTCGAGAAGAAGTATGGCATGAGCTTCCCCGACTTTGAGCAGGCGTGGCGACGTGGTGAGATCGCCGAAAAACATTCACATGAAGTCGAGCGAGATTACATGGAATGGGAGAGTCTCGTGGATGAGCATCAGGTGGTCCTCGCACAACTGAGAAAAATCAAAGAGGAGATGAGGACCCGATCATGACCGGTTCGGTCGCAGAATTCTACGAGCAGTTGTGTGCCGCCCTCAACAAGCACCTCCCTTTTTCATCCCTCATGTGATCCGTGGTGATCCCGCCGTTTCTGTGTGCATCCGTGTGCCATTTTCTGAAGAACCCACAGATCGTCCACCTGGACGATCTCAAGCCCGCCTTTTTGAATCTCCCGACCGAAGAGCCATAGCCACTCGATGTCCCAACACCGAACGGAGTGTGGGTCTGAATCACCGGGCTGGCTTTGGTTTCAATCGGCGCCCTAATCGACGCGCCGTCTGGCTCGCTCGTTCGTATTGCTCAGCCGTCGCGCCGATGTCAATGCCCCGTTTCTGCGCCAGACGCTGTACATCGTAGACGCTCCACTCGAGCGCTGCCGCCGCCTGGGACAGCGTTAATCGTCCTTCGGACAGTAACTTCAGCACGTACTCCTCGGCGCCGGCGTAGAGCCACTGCCTGAGCGCCGTCGCTTTGTCGGTGCGCTCTTCTTTGCTTTTGAGTTCGGCGAGTTCGATCAAGCCGGCCGGAATCCGTAGTGGGTATGCTTTCTTGCTCATCATGAGTTCCTTTCTCGTCGTTGCACATCCTGACGCGCTCGCTCATATTGCTCATCGCGGATGTAAGGCCTCAGTTTCTCCAGGGCGGCCTTCGCCCGCCTCCGGGAGAGGATGTCCCTTTCGACCAAGAGCACGAGGACGGCCGCCGGTGTGAGATACGGGACGTTATGGCTGTCCAGCCAGTTTAAGAATTTCTGGTCGTCGCTCACGATGGCATCGGCGCCCTCGCTGAAGTAGAGCCGCAGAGTTTCCTGCTCCCCAGGGCCGAGCCGGATCCCTTTCAGGATGTGATCGGCGGGCGTCCGGGCCTTGGGTCGTTTCTGGGTCACCTGCCGGGTGATGATCTCCTCGATTTCGAGGGCGTCGGGCTAGCCCCGGACTTTCCCCTCCTGGACGACCTCTCGAAAGACCTCTGGGCCAATCAGAATCTCAGCCTGTTGAGCCAGTAGTTCCAGGACGCCAGCCTTATTGAGCTTGATCATTCCATCGGCGTCAACGACGAATCTCATTCAGATACATGAATGTACATTATTCTACAAGAGAACACAAATCGAGTTCTGATATAGAATCGCCCACAGGTTGACACGGCGAAAAGCGGGGAATAGCGCACAGATTGTCACAGCGAACGGCGAGGAATCGCCCACAGGTTGGCACGGCGAGCGGCGGAATCTCCACCGATTTCTTCCTCTCTTTATTGATCTGTGCTCATCCCGCCTTTTCTGTGTTCATCCGTGTCCCATTTTCCTGAATAGCACACAGATCAGCACAGCGAACGGCGGGATTCTCACCGATTTCTTCCTCTCTTTATTGATCCGTGTCCATCCCGCCTTTTCTGTGTTCATCCGTGTCCCATTTGATCTCGCCGTTTCGGCGCCGATTCGTGACCACGGTGGCTTCCCTTCCATGAGCCGGCGAGCCGAGCCCAGATCATGCTGAGCTTTGATCAGCCAATTCCGAATCTCAGCGCGTTTCTCTTCGCTCATACAGAACCCGACCCTTTTCCTTGACCGTGTGGGCCAACGATGTCACCACGCGCGCCTGTCGCTCGAATTCCTCACGAGTCAGCACCAGGAGATCTTTGGACACGCCAATCGCGCCCACACAGGCGTAAGCTCGTTGCTCACGGCGATAGGCCGGTTCGGAGGAGTCAGAGACGATGATCATGATGTCCAGATCGCTCCCTGGCCGCGGTTCACCATAGACATGTGAGCCGAAGAGGATGATTTGTTCCGGTTGGAATTCATCGACCAGGCGCCGAACAATCTCGTCCAGACGCTCGGCCAGGACGCCGCCATCGTGATTCTTGATGACGCTCCCTGGTATTCGTCGCGAGCTTTTCACAAAGCAGAGTATGCCTTTCCGATCGCCGCCGGTCAACCGGGTTCAGCCAAAAGCGGGGAATAGATCACACGCCCGGCCCTCCATCCCCCCTCTCCCGTCCCCGGTCCTGACGGAGACCGACGACCGGCGACCGGAGCCAGAAAGCTGCTCCTCCCGTCTCCGGTCCCATCCCTCTAATCGCGCACAGATTGGCACAGCCCACGGCGGGGAATTGCCCACAGATTGTCACAGCGAACGGCGGGATCTCCACCGATTTCTTCCTCTATTGATCTGTGCTCATCCCGCCTTTCCTGTGTTCATCCGTGTGCCATTTTCCTGAATAGCACACAGATCAGCACAGTGAACGGCGGGATTGCCACAGATTTCCCCTCCCGTCCCCGGTCCAACTCCCCATCTCCCGTCCGCTATGCCATTCTACATCCTCTGACGTCCGCGCATCACTTTCCACACTATTCGCAACGGCCGGAGTAGCCAGTAGAACGGTGCCAGCCACGTCGGAAGCCGAAGCTCTTGAAAGTCTGTAGGACTCGGCGTCATCAACGTCCATACCACATACCGCCATCGATTCCGCCACGGCCTGATGAACGCGAGATACGCTCGATGAATCTCAACGTTCGATGACGGCATTCGGTGACGGGGGAAACCCCATCGCCTGACGATCTCCAAGAGCGCATCGTGTTCCATGAGCGCCGAGATGGTGGGAGATCGAAGCGGTTCTCCCCCGAACAGGCGCTCGACCAGTCGCAGGCTGACGCCGACGACGTCGATGATGCCCAACGCTCGCGCCCGCGCGTCAATCAGCGACCAGTCGAGTCGTTGACCATACTGACGGAGAAACTCGTTCACATCGCAGATCCATTGCAGCGACGCCCAAAGATGCTTCCAGGCGTGCAAACAGAGGGCCAGAAACTGCATCTCCGGCGACATCCGGTAGATGGAAACGCCGTCGAACGCCGTCGGCGAAGCGTCTCGCCAGATCAACTCGGGATCGAGTCCCGCGATCATCGTCGGTGGGAGAATGTTCCAATGGAGTTCTACCTGAAAGGCCATACCATCTTCCGAGCGGCGAATGAAATTCAGCTCGCAATTGGATCGGAGATAGATGCGCTCCTCGGCCGGATTCATGGCGAATTGAGGCCAATAGTCGAGCGCGAGGAGCAGACCCTTGACCTTGGGAACGTCTTCCCCTCGAATGAGAAAATCCAGATCGCAAGAGACGCGCAACGTGACATCTCCATAGAGCGTCTCGGCGAGCACCGGCCCTTTATAGGGGATGGCGGGTATGCCGTCCCGGTAGAATCGCTCCACCAGGCGAAGCAGTTCCTGTTTGTAGAGGAGGTTGCGGGCACCGTTTTGATACGTCTCCGATTTCAGCCGGGACAGGATGGGCGATGGGATGAGATCGGACGAGCATCGCCGCAATGTGCGGTAAACCAGTGGATAGACCCGATGGGCCAGGACCTGATTGAGGAAGCGCTCCCAATCGAGATCGCTCTGCAGGAGTTGCACCATGCGCCGTTCGACGTCGGGGGAGAGATCTTTTCTCGCCGCCAGGAGGATGAGTTGATCCTCGGGGCTGAATTCATCGAGCGTGTGAGAGTGCGAATCGCTCGCGTTCATCGTCCTCGTCTGATGATTCATCATACAGTGCTCGGTGCGAGAGACGTCAAGGCTGAGGCGACCGCGCCAAGCCCCGGAGCTGGACTCCGGGGTCCCTGACTTGCCCGCTAGTCACCCACCACCGCCTCACCTCAGGAAAGCCCCGGAGCTGGCCTCCGGGGATGGTTACTTCCTCGCTACACTAACCGCCACCTGACTTCTCCCCGCGGACGAGCCGCTGGGCTTCCTGAAGATCTGTGATGATCCCGCCGTTTCTGTGTCGATCGGTGTGCCATTACAGAATCGCCCACAGAGTGACACGGCGAGCGGCGGGGAATAGCACACAGATGGTCACAGCGAAAAGCGGGATATCCACAGATTTCCCCTCTTGTCCCGTCTCCCATCCCCGGTCTGATTCTCCATTCCCCGTCTCCATGTGTATTTAACCGACCAATCGGGGTTGACGCCCGTCCAGAAACGTCATACCATTGCTCAGAAAGCTCACGAACATGATCAGATGTGCGACGATGCGCTGAGGACGTTCATGCGGAGGAGCGGTGAGGAATGAACGAACGACCGGAAGACGATCGCCAGGACCGGTTGCTCTGGCCTCAGTTCTTCGACGAACCGGCCGAGGAAGAGGCTTTCGATTTCTGGCGCTACTGGCGCATCGTCCGCAATCGCCTCTGGCTCATCGTCGGCGCCACGCTGGCCGTATTCACCATCGCGGCCATCAAAGTCTACCGCACGCCTCCGGTCTACGAAGCCATGGGCACCATCGCCATCCAGCCGGCGCGCCAGCAGGTGCTTCCCGGATTTCAGGGATTCACCCCCGCCGAGCAGACTTACTACGAAGGCATCGTCATTCAGATGCAATTGGATCTCCTGAACACTCGGAGCCTGGCCTGGAAAGCGATTCAAAAGTTGGCCGAGAAATATCCCCAATTCGCCGTCTCATCGGTCACCACCGAGGAAGGACGGAAGCGCAAGCAACAACTCATCGACCGGTTTCGCAGCGGATTGAAGATCGAGAAGCCGGAAGATCGCCTGTTTGGTAAGCGCGTCATCACGCTGCGGTACCGGTCCACCGATCCGCAATTCGCCGCCGACGCCCTCAATACGTTGATGGAGACGTTCGTCGAACAGAATAAACAAACCAACGTGGAAGCCGTGGAAGAGGCCGCCGAGTGGTTGACCAAAGAGCTGGCCAAGCTGGAGAATAAGCTGGAGAAATCGAAGAAAAAACTGCTCGCCTATCAGCAGAACGCCGAACTCCTCTCGCTCGGCGAAGCGACGAGCAATCCGGCGCTGGAGCGCTTCAGCACGTTGAACGCTCAACTGGCGCAGGCCGAAGCCGATCGCCTCAACGCCGAGATCCTCTATCGCCTCGCCCGTCAAGGGGGCGTGGACGCTTTGCCCGAGGATGTCCACGATCCCGTCCTCGATCGATTGAGGCAGGAGCGCGCCGGACTGGAGGCCAAGCTCTCCGAACTGCTGGGCATCTATCAGGATAACGCGCCGCCGGTGGAGCAGATCAAAGCGCAGATGGCCGCCGTCGATCGCCGCATCGAAGAGGCCAAGCGGGCGCTCATCGAGAAGCTGGAGAAACAGTATCGCGTGGCCGACGAGCGCGTTCAAGCGCTCAGCGAAGCCGTCGAGAAGCAACGCGCCGAGATCCTCAAACAGAATCGCGGGGAACTGGAATTCAGCCTCCTCAAACGGGAATCCGAGGTCGATGAGAAATACTTCGAGATGCTCGCCGAGCGCCTGCGGCAGGCGCAATTCATGCGTACGCTCACGCCGCGGAGTAACATTCGCATCGTGGATCGCGCCGAAGTGCCCCTGCATCCGGCGGGGTCCGACAGCCTGACGCTGCTGTTGGCCGTATTGATCGGTCTGGCCATCGGCGTGGGCGTGGCTTTCTTGTTGGAATTCATCGACGATCGCATCAAGACGGTGGAAGAAGTGGAGACGTTGCTCAAATTGCCCAATCTGGGCGTCATTCCCCTGGCGAACGGGGACGAGGGCTTATTGCGCGGTCGGAAGCGGTCGACAGCACCACTCATTCTGGGGAGCCCGGAGAACGGGGATGTGACCTTCGCCGAGGCCTATCGGACGTTGCGCACGTCGGTGCTCCTCTCATCGGCCAATCGACCGCCTCGCACCATCGTCATCACCAGTTTCGAGGCCGAAGTCGGCAAGAGCACGACGGCGGCCAATATGGCCATCGCTCTGGCGCAGGCGGGCAAACACGTCCTGTTGATGGAAGCCGATATGCGGCATAATGGGCTCACCCGAACGTTCAATATTCCAGAAAGAGCCGGGTTGAGCACCTATCTCTCGTCCGAGGAGGAATCGCCCACGCTGTGTCGCGATTGTGGCGTGAAGGGGTTGGATTTCCTCTCTTCGGGACCCATCCCACCGAATCCGTCGGAGTTGCTCAGTTCCGAGCGCTTGCCGGCGTTGATCGAGTCTATGGCCGAGCAGTACGATCATGTCATCATCGATACGCCGCCGGTGGGCATTGTGGCCGATGGATTGATCCTGGCGGCGCTGGCCGATGGCGTGATTCTGGTAGTGAAAGCCGAGGAGACCTCGCGGCGAGGCATCAAACGGGTGAAAGAGGCTCTGCGGCAGGTGAACGCGCGCATTCTCGGCGTCGTCGTCAATGCCGTCGATGTGCGGCGCCACGGCGATGGGTATTACGGCTATGGGTACGGGTACGGATACGGGTATTATCATCAACGTCAGGAGACCTCGAAGCCACCGGATGAGCCCGGGAGTTGATTCTCCGTTGGGAAACTGTCGCGCAAGTGTTTCCTGGATGAACGAATATGTGCGAGAGAGGTTCCGGGAGTTGATCCTCCCTTGGAAGCCGACAAGGGAGAACTCCGGTCACTGCGATTCCCGGTTGTGAGAGAAGTTTCGGGAGTTGATTCTCCGTTGGGAAACTGTCGCGCAAGTGTTTCCTGGATTGTGCGAGAGAAGTTTCGGGAGTTGATTCTCCGTTGGGAAACTGCTGCGCAAGTGTTTCCTGGATTGTGCGAGAGAAGTTTCGGGAGTTGATTCTCCGTTGGGAAACTGCTGCGCAAGTGGCATCTTGCGTTCTGTCCCTCTTGGAGGCTTTTCCCCACATAGTGGAAGCCCCACGGCTGGTCCGTGGGGAGGGATCAGTTGCCGGCTAGTTGACGACGGTTCTTCCCCCTTTTGGGGACGCCCCACAGCTCGTCTGTGGGGAGAGTTCAGTTGCAGCTAGTCCAAGGCGCTTTCCTCCTCTTTGGGAAGCCCCACATCGTCTGTGGGGAGCCATCAGTTGCCAGCTAGTTGATGACGGTTCTTTCTCCTTTTTGGGGAAGCCCCGCAGCTTGACTGCGGGGAGGAGTCAGTAGCGAGCTTGAGTAGCGGGGAAGTAACGATCCCCGGAGACCAGCTCCGGGGCATTCATGGAGTGTGGGGATGTCGCGGTGACTAGCTAGCAAGTCAGGGACCCCGGGGGCGAGCCCCGGGGCCTGGAGGGAGGCCCCGCGGCTGGTCCGTGGGGAGCAATCAGTTGCCAGCTAGTTGATAAGCTAGTTGATAACAGTTCTTCCTCCTTTTTGGGGAAGCCCCACGGCTGGTCCGTGGGGAGCAATCAGTTGCCAGCTAGTTCAGGGCGTTTTTTACTCCCCTGGGGAAGCCCCACGGCTGGTCCGTGGGGAGGAGTCAGTTGTGATCTAGTCCACGACGCCTCTCCCTCCACGAGGGAAGCCCCGCGGCTCGTCCGCGAGGAGGTTCACGTTGCGAGCTAGTTCACGACAGCCCCCCTCCTCCTGGGAAAGCCCCGCGGCTGGACCGCGGGGAGGAGTCAGTAGCGAGCTTGAGTAGCAGGGAAGTAACCATCCCCGGAGGCGAGCTCCGGGGCATTCAAAAAGTGGGGGATGCGGTATAGACTAGCAGACAAGTCAATGACCCCGGAGTCAAGCTCCGGGGCTTGAGAAGCCCCGCGCGGGGAGGCTCACTTGTCGGCTAATTGTTTTCACACGAGGGAAGCCCCGCGGCTCGTCTGCGGGAGATTCACGTTGCGAGCTAGTCCAAAGGGCCTCTTCCTCCACGAGGGAAGCCCTGCCGCTCGTCTGCGGGGAGAAGTCAGTTGCGAGCTAGTCCAAAGGGCCTCTTCCTCCACGAGGGAAGCCCCGCGGCTCGTCCGCGGGGAGGAGTCAATTGTCAACTCATTTTGACTCCCCCTTCGAGCCACAAAAACCCGACGCCGTTGCACGCGCCAAGACACCACTCCGCGCCTGTAATGAAGATCAACTTCATCTTGACTTTCCTCGAAGGGCATCATATAATTCGGGCTGTGCAGGTGAGCTTCCCGGTGGTACTACAGGGGGAGATTTAACAGAACGGGGGAGCAGTCAAATGAAAAGAAAACGGCACGTCACACTACCTTCCTTGATAGCAGTTGTCGTGGCATTGGGGGCTATCACTGTGTGGAGTCAATCTGACTCCAAAGCCACCCCGTTCGGTGAGTTGCTGACCAATGGTCGATTCGTGCTCGTCAACGGTGCGCCCGCCGGGCGAGGGAGCACCATTTTCAACGACAGCGAGATTCGAACCGGAGATACCACGGCGTTCATCAATATCCTTTCCGGTGGCGGCGTCCTCTCCATCGCTCCCGGCTCGCGAGTCAAAATCACTCGTCGGCAGGCGCGAATTATCGCCGAAGTGCTTCAAGGCTCGGTGACCGTTCGCAGCCGACTCGCCTCCACGGTCATCGCTCCGGATCGGATCATCGAATCGGAGCCCAACAACCTTTACACCGTCTCCGTGCTCGATTCGGGGACCAAAGTGGAGAGCCTGTTGAAATCGGTCAAAGTCGCCGTGACCAATGGCGTCACCGAAACCATCGCCGCTCAAGCCAGTCAAGCCCTCACCGATGTGGTCGCTCCCGTGGGCACTCCCAAGCCCTCACCGGTGCAACAAGGGCCGGTGACCGATCGAGGGGAGAACTGCTTCGTCGACGTTCGATGTAAACGAATCGGGACGCGATTGGAAGTCAGAGGAGAGGTCACCTGTGGGGGAACGCCGGTCGCCGGCGTTCAGGTCCAGATGCGCGTCATTTTGACCGACCGGACGGTGCTCGGCCCGTTCACCACGACCACTAATGCTACCGGCGATTACTTCTTCGATCCCGACGCTCCGGGCAACGCGGCGCTCAAGAACGTGACGACCGGAGGAATCGCCACCGTTCAGGCGCAAGAATGCGGCGATGATTGCGCCATCGCCACGGATTCCACCGGTAATCGATGCCAGTTCCTGTAAGCGGCCGAGACTTCGGTCGCCGCAGCCGCTGACGTTCGGGCTATGATGAGCGGCCGGAGATGATCGATGGAATCGGTGGTCATCGCCATCGGAGCATGCATCGGAGATAGTGGCTCCCCGTCACGACATCCTCGACCAGACTGACGTGGTCGAGGATTTTTTGTGCTCGTCCCTCGACCGGGATTCCAGGAATCGGTCATAAGCTCTGCGCTCACCACCGAGGACGAACGGTGACGGAACATAAAGCGCTATCCCGCACCACGTCGTTTGAAAGCGCCCGCCGCCGAGCGAACCCGGAGGCCCTTTGATGGGCATGGCATCGCGCCGCCATGAGCGGGCCACAAACCACCGATGATGAACCGAGAACGCCTCATCATCTGGATCGATCGCTCGAGCCTGGCCACGCTCCTCTTCCTCCTGATCATCATTCCCATTCACAGCATGAACGTCGAGTGGGCGATGGGGGGCGTGCTCGTGCTCGTTTCGCTTCGGATTGTGGAAGCCGCGCTCGTCAAGCGCCTCATCCTCCCCTGGTCGCCGCTTCATTGGATCGTGCTGGCTTTCCTGGCCTTCTGTTTGGTTCAACTCCTGCCTCTGCCGTTCTCCGCGCCGCCGTGGTCGTTCGGTCACTCGTTCGATGGCTTGCCGGCGGACCTCACGCGCTGGTCGTATCTCACCGTCGATCGACAGGCTACGGTGGAAGCCGTCCGGCGGCTGGCGATACTCGTGGGCATCTTCGTTCTCGTTCCGATTATCATAAGCACGCCCGGACGGCTGCGCCTGCTGGTCAATTGGCTCATCGGCGTGGGATTCTCTATCGCCATCCTCATGATCTTGAATCGATTCTCTCCGCCCAATCAGCCCCTGCTCGGCGGAGCCTGGCCGCTGGGCTTCTATTTTCGCCAGCTCGAATATCCCGGCCTGCTGGAGATGCTCTTTCCGCTGCCCGTGGCCATGGTCTTCGCCCGCGGCGCGCGCCGCGATCAGGTGATCCTCTACGGATTCGCCGGCGTGGTCATCGGCGTCGTCGTGGCCACGGCCGTGACTCAAGGGAGCCTCATGGTGCTCATCGCTGAGCTGGTGGCCTTCGGGTTGTTGAGTTTCTCGGGACGACGGCCATCCCGGTCGCTCAGTCCGCGGCGCGCGCGGGCGAGCCGTCTGTTGAATACTATCGGCGTGACCGTGTTCATCGCCGGGCTGCTGGCCGGCGTGGTCTGGACGGCGACGCGCCCCATCTCGCAGGAGATTTCCAAGGACGTCGAAGAGGAACTCCGGGGACTCCTGGCCATCGAAGGTCAACCCATCCAACGGGCCGAGTACGCTCGATTGGTCATGTGGAAGAACGGCCTCCGGATGTTCGCCGAGCATCCGCTGGCCGGCGTGGGATGGGGAGCGTTCGCCACCGGTTACGCGCGCTATGATACGGCGCCGGGGTTCCGTCGACTTCGCGCCGCCCATAACGATTACGTGCAACTGCTCGCCGAGACGGGATTGATCGGCGGGACGCTGCTCGCGCTGTTCCTCATCGCGCTGGTGCGATTGAGTCGGCGAGGGTGGGCCAGCCCGAGCCCCTTCGGGCGATCGGTGGCGCTGGGCGCCAGTCTGGGATGCTTCGGGATTCTGGTGCATGGATTGGTCGATTTCTATCTCCAATCGATGGCCAATGCCTTCATCTTCGCCGTGTTGGTGGCCGTGCTCGTCGTCGTTCGGCGGTTGGATATTCGCTATGGAACGGGCGGCGCGCGTCAGGGAACGGTGAGACGATGAACGGGAAGCGGTATCGGCGATTCTTGAGCTTCCGCGTCTCCGTGCTCGCGCTGGTGGTCGCGGCTGTGCTCGCCGGAGCGATATTCCGGGAGAGGGTATTGGGCCTGTGCGGTCAATATTTAGTGACCGAGGGCGCGTTAGAGCCCGCCGATGCCATCGTCGTGTTGAGCGGTGGCGTGCCCGAGCGCATTCTGGAGGCCATCGATGTGTACAAGGCCGGTTACGCGCCGCGGCTCATTCTCACGCGGGCGGAGAAGCCGGAGAATCTCGATCTGTTGCGATCGTTCGGTTTGGCGGCGCCCGAGGGGTATGAGATCAATCTTCACATCGCGCGGAAATCGGGCGTTCCCGATGAAGCCATCGTAGTTTTGGAACCGCGGGTGAATAGCACCTACATGGAGCTCAGCGTGGTTCGCGATTATTGTCTGCGTCAAGGGCTGCACTCGGTCATCATGGTGACGTCGAAATCGCACACGACGCGGGCGTATAAGATCTTCCATCATTTGGCGGACGGCCGCATTCGGGTGATCCCTCGCGCCAGCCGGTATGACACTTTTGATCCTGCGACGTGGTGGACTGAGCGGCGAACGGCCAAAGAGGTGTTGTTCGAGTATGAGAAGCTGGTGCATTACTACCTCATCGTGCTCACCGGAGGATGAATCCTTTGCCCCGTCCTGTGTGTGTGTTCGGAACGGGGCCGATTTTGTGCCTTACTGCCTCATCATGCTCACTGGAGGATGAGGAGGAGCGTAACGAGCCCTGGGGTCTGGAGGGAAGCCCCACGGCTGGACGGTGGGGAGGAGTCAGTTGCGAGTTTGACTAGCTGGCAAGTAACGATCCCCGGAGCCAAGCTCCGGGGCCTTCGTGGGGTGAGGGGATGTCGCGGTGAGTAGCGAGCAAGTCAGGGACCCCGGAGTCCAGCTCCGGGGCTTGGAGGGAGGCCCCACAGCTTGGCTGTAGGGAGGTTCAGATGTGAGCTAGTGGAGGGGCTTATCCCTCACCCCAGGGAAGCCCCACGGCTTGTCCGTGGGGAGGGGTCAATTGTGAGCTAGTCCACGACGCCTCTCCCTCCATGAGGGAGGCCCCGCAGCTTGACTGCGGGGAGGAGTCAGTTGAGAGCTTGGGTAGCGGGGAAGTAACGATCCCCGGAGGCGAGCTCCGGGGCATTCAAAAGAGTGAGGGATGTCGCGGAGACTAGCAGACAAGTCAGGGACCCCGGAGTCCAGCTCCGGGGCTTGAGAAGCCCCGCAGCTCGTCTGCGGGGAGGAGTCAGTTGTGAGCTAGTCCAGAGGGCCTCTTCCCACACGAGGGAAGCCCCGCGGCTTGTCCGTGGGGAGGAGTCAATTGTCAGCTAGTTTGACGATGGCTCTTCCCCCCTGGGAGGCCCCGCAGCTCGTCGGCGGGGAGGTTCAGATGCGAGCTAGTGGAGGGGCTCATCTCTCACCCCAGGGAAGCCCCGCGGCTTGTCCGTGGGGAGGGGTCAGGTGCGAGCGGGTGTAGCGGGGAAGTAACAATCCCCGGAGGCGAGCTCCGGGGCCTTCAGGGAGTGGGGGAAGTCGCGGTGACTAGCAGACAAGTCAGGGACCCCGGAGTCCAGCTCCGGGGCTTGAGAAGCCCTGCAGCTCGTCTGCGGGGAGGTTCAGATGCGAGCTAGTGGAGGGGCTCATCTCTCACCCCAGGGAAGCCCCGCAGCTCGTCTGCGGGGAGGCGTCAATTGTGAGCTGGAGTAGCGGGGAAGTAACGATCCCCGGTGACGAGCACCGGGGCCTTCAGGGAGTGAGGGAAGTCGCGGTGACTAGCAGACAAGTCAGGGACCCCGGAGTCAAGCTCCGGGGCTTGGAGGGAGGCCTCGCGGCTGGACGGCGGGGAAGGATCGGTTAGGAGCTAGTAGCAAGGAAGTAACGAACCTCGGCGGCGAGCTCCTGGGGTCTGGAGGGAAGCCCCACGGCTTGTCCGTAGGGAGGTTCAGATGCGAGCTAGTTCAAGGAGCTTTGCTCCCAGGCGGGAGAAGCCCCGCAGCTCGTCGGCGGGGAGGTTCAGATGCGAGCTAGTGGAGGGACTCATCTCTCACCCCAGGGAAGCCCCGCAGCTCGTCTGCGGGGAGGCGTCAGTTGTGAGCTTGAGTAGCGGGGAAGTAACGATCCCCGGTGACGAGCACCGGGGCATTCAGGGAGATGAGGGGAAGTCGCGGTGACTAGCAGACAAGTCAGGGACCCCGGAGTCCAGCTCCGGGGCCTGGAGGGAGGCCCCACAGCTTGGCTGTGGGGAGGTTCAGATGTGAGCTAGTGAAGGGGCTTATCCCTCACCCCGGGGAGGCCCCACGGCTGGTCCGTGGGGAGGAGTCAATTGTGAGCTAGTCCACGACGCCTCTTCCCTCACGAGGGACGCCCCGCCGCTCGTCCGAGCCGTCAGGTGGAAGCTCGTTTGCAAAATCGTTCGCTTGACATTGACTTGAGAACATCATCAGTTGTAAGCTGAAGAAAGCGGCTCATGACATAGCGGTCGGCGCGTGAGGAAAGCGTACCGTCAGCCCCCACATCGCTGAGGGGGACCAGAGAGCACATGAGCCCAAGGGAGGCTGAGATAGAACCAGTGGCTCAGAGGGAAGCACCTCATCGCACATGGTGATGGCGGTTACGACATCTGCCCATCAGCGTATGACGATGGGAATTCGTTATGAGTAATCCGTTCGCTCCAGCGACGCCATCAGTGGAGCGTTCGTCGAGCGAGAGATGTCTTGAACCATGATGCGTTAAGAAGCCACTGGACATTTCTAAATGGAGGGACACGATGGCGTGCTGCAAACGCAATGGCGAACCATCTCGGAATGGGCGATCTGCCGGGAGATCGGTCTTCCGGCTCAGAAATCAGCGCTGGCGATTCCTCGTCCATTCGGTTTCATTGCTGCTCATCGTCCCATCTCCAAAGGCGGGTTCTCCCTCGCTCGGTTCTACGACGATCCTGATCAATGAAGTTCTCGTCAATGCGGCCGGGTCCACGGAAGCGGCCAAGGAGTGGGTCGAATTGAAAAACGTGAGCGGCGCATCGCAAACGCTCAACGATTGGAGCATCGGAGATAAAGATAGCTGCGATAACTTCCCGGAAGTGACCATTCCGGCCGGGGACTCCCTCATCCTGGCCGGCGATCGCGCACAATTCCTGCAAGATCACCCTGGCTTTCAGGGTGCGGTCATCGGATTGAATGGCGCGGTTGGGAATGGACTGCGAAACGCTGGCGATCACGTCGCTTTGTTCAATGGCGCGGGCTGCACGGGCACCGAGATCGATTGCGTGCAGTGGGGAGATAACACGGGCTGTGCAAACTTCACTGAGGTCGATGGTGGTATTCCCTCTCAAGGGACCGATGATAAGACTATCGCCAGGGTGAACGACACGGACACCGATCAAGATACCGATTGGGCCACCGGGCAAACGCCCACGCCTCAGGGGTTCTCACCGACTTCGGTGTTGCTCATTTCGTTCACCGCCCGGAGCATCAAAGAGGGCATTGTCATTCGCTGGGAAACGGTGAACGAGTACAACATCCTCGGATACAATGTTGCAAGGAGTATTCACTCCAATGGCCCATTCGCCCAGATGAACGCTGATCTCATTCCCGCCCGGAGTGCGGGCGCCATCACCGGGGCCGATTATTCTTACTCTGATGATCGGGTTCGGCCGGGCACGAGATATTATTACCTGCTGGAGGCCATAGAGAGCGACGGCCGGCGGCAGCAATTCGGGCCCATTTCGATTCGGTTTGGCCGCGTTCGAGCCGCCAATCGTCAGCGATGATCATCAGGGGGAGTGACGCTTCGTGCTCATAGCGGGGAAGTAACGATCCCCGGTGACGAGCACCGGGGCCTTCAGGGAGTGGGGGAAGTCGCGGTAACTAGCAGACAAGTCAGGGACCCCGGAGTCAAGCTCCGGGGCTTGGAGGGACGCCTCGCGGCTGGACGGCGGGGAGGTTCACGTGCGAGCTAGTCCACGACGCCTCTTCCTCCACTTTAGGGACGCCCCGCCGCTGGTCGGCGGGGAGCAGTCAGTTGTAAGCTCATTTTGGCGGGGAGGCGTCGCCCGCGCATCTGAAAAGGCGCCAATTTCTTCAAGGAGCGCATCTTCATGAAACTCACTCCAATTGAAAATCCCACCTTCGCCTACCAGCTTCACCATTATCTTTGTTGGCAAACGCATCGGCTCCGTCAGCTCTCATCGGCTGAACAACACGTGCTCCAGCGGGAATTGTCCCGGGTTTGTCAACAGTATGACCTGCACCTGTTAAAGGCTACAGTACAATCGACTCACCTTCGGGTACTCCTCAGCCTCAAGCCCGAGCAACGGATCTCTCGAACGGTGCAGACGCTAAAATCCCTCACTGGTCGAGCCGTGGGCTGGGAGCATCCGTGGGCTCGTGGATATTTGGCGCGCACTACTGGTCGAGTGAAGAAGTCCGCCATTGCTGAATATCTTCGGCATCAGGAGACGCACCATGAGTATCATCGACGAGTTCGCTCACCGGTGCGTCGATTTCGGAGGAAGCTCTCGGTCAATTTGAGTCCTCGTCACACCGATGTGGAGTTGAACTATCATGTGGTGTTGTCCACAGAGTGGCGACAAGGGCTGTTCGATTCGTCACTGGCCGAATCGTTATGGGCGTACTGGCAACGGGTAGCCAATAAACGCGGGTTCGGAATTGACAGAGCGACCATCCTACCCGATCACATCCATCTCATAGTCACGTTGCATCCTGCGCAGGCTCCGGCTCAAGTTGTGAGTTGGCTCATGAATAATGGTCAGTACTTTCTTGGCAAGCACTATGGGCAGGCCATCATTCATCGCCGCATGAAGCGGGTATGGATGCCCTCTTGTTATATAGGCGCGGTTGGTGAGTGGAGCACAGCGCAATTGGAAGCCTATCTGAGAAAATGCGGGGGGGAGGTAACGAACCCCGGAGGCGAGCCCCGGAGCCTGGAAGGTCAGTGACGCCGTAGCCGTATGTGTCGCGAATGAAGGTAACGAACCCTGGAGGCGAGCTCCGGAGCATTCAAAGAGTGAGGGATGCGGCGGTGAGTAGCGGGCCAGTCAGGGACCCCGGAGTCAAGCTCCGGGGCTTGGAGGGACGCCCCGCGGCCGGACCGCGGGGAGGTTCACGTGCGAGCTAGTTCAGGGGGCTTTGCTTCCAGGCGGGAGAAGCCCCGCAGCTGGTCGGCGGGGAGGGGTCAGGTGCGAGCGGGTGTAGCGAGGAAGTAACGATCCCCGGAGGCGAGCTCCGGGGCCTTCAGGGAGTGGGGGAAGTCGCGGTGACTAGCAGACAAGTCAGGGACCCCGGAGTCAAGCTCCGGGGCTTGGAGGGAGGCCCCGCGGCTGGTCGGCGGGGAGGTTCACGTGCGAGCTAGTTCAGGGAGCTTTGCTCCCAGGCGGGAGAAGCCCCGCGGCTGGTCGGCGGGGAGGCGTCAATTGTGAGCTAGTCTTTTCGTTCAATCTTTGTCAAAATAACAAGCTATAAGGTTTTTTCAAACCGAATTCCGTCTCATGATCAATGGTGAGTACAACATCTTCCGGGCGAATCGAGGGACATTCATCCTCAATCCGCCCACGATGGGCTACTATCGCTCAGAAATACGAGGAAATCGCCATGGATGAGATGCACAAAGGTCATCATCAACACGATGGGCGTTCTCATGACCAACAGTCTTCAACCATCGACCCAGTATGCGGGATGCAGGTCGATCCGGAGCGGGCCGCCAGCTCGTTCGAGTACCAGGGGGCGACCTACTCTTTTTGCAGTCACCATTGCCTCATGGCATTCCAGGCCGATCCAGAATCATACTTGAGCGCCTCTCGCAGCGCCGTTCACCCTCAGCCGGTGCAGATTCGGCCGAGCCGTGTCCAGCAACCGGCTCCGCAACTGGCCGTCGATCCGGTGTGCGGGATGCGGGTCGATCCGGAGCGGGCCGCCGGCTCGTATGCCTATCGAGGAACGACCTACTATTTTTGTTGCGAGCATTGTCTGAGTCGCTTTCAATCCCATCCCGAGCAATACCTCTCTCAGGCTCCTCCCGCTCAATCCGTCGCGCCAATCCAAGAGACTCCAGCCGTCTCCAGCCGACCTGCGGGCGCATTCACCTGCCCCATGCATCCGGAGGTGCAGCAATCCCAGCCCGGTTCCTGCCCCTCCTGCGGCATGGCGCTGGAATCGACCGTGGTCGCCGCTCCGGTCACCCGAACGGAATACATCTGCCCCATGCATCCGGAGATCGTTCGCGATCAACCGGGATCATGTCCCATCTGCGGCATGGCCCTGGAGCCCCGAACGGTCACATTGGTCGAAGAGGAGAATCCTGAACTCGTCGACATGTCGCGTCGATTCTGGATATCGCTCATCCTGACGGCGCCTATCCTGTTACTGGCCATGGCCGAGATGATTCCCGGTCAACCGCTCACCAGAGCGCTCTCCAGCACGGTCATCACCTGGATGGAATTGGCCTTGGCCACGCCAGTAGTGCTATGGGGAGGCTGGCCGTTCTTTCAACGGTGTTGGACTTCGATCAAGAACCGGCGTCCCAATATGTTCACGCTCATCGCCATGGGCACGGGGACGGCGTACGTCTATAGCGTGGCGGCGGCGCTCTTTCCGAGCCGCTTTCCCGCCTCTTTTCGCCATCCCGATGGGAGCGTTCCCGTTTATTTCGAAGCTGCCGCCGTGATCACCACGCTGGTGTTGCTCGGTCAGGTGCTGGAACTGCGCGCGCGCAGTCGAACGAGCGATGCCATCCGGGCGCTGCTCGGACTGGCACCCAATACTGCTCGCCTCGTTCGAGAGGATGGGACGGAAGTGGACGTCCCGCTCCATCAGGTGAAACCGGGCGATCGCCTTCGCGTCCGCCCCGGCGAGAAAGTGCCCGTCGATGGCGTCGTGCTGGAGGGAAGGAGCTCGGTCGATGAATCCATGATCACCGGCGAGTCCATCCCGGTGGAGAAAGAGCCGGGCAGCCGGGTCATCGGCGGGACGGTCAACGGAACCGGCAGTTTCATCATGAGAGCCGAGCGCGTGGGCAGCGACACGCTGTTGGCCCAGATCGTCCGCATGGTCAGCGAAGCCCAACGGAGCCGCGCGCCCATCCAGCGATTGGCCGACGTGGCCGCCGCCGCTTTCGTGCCCGCCGTCCTGCTCATCGCTGTCATCACATTCATCGTCTGGAGCATGGTGGGGCCCGAGCCGCGCATGGTCTACGCTCTGGTCAATGCCGTGGCCGTCCTCATCATCGCCTGTCCCTGCGCCTTGGGATTGGCCACGCCCATGTCGATCATGGTCGGCGTCGGGCGCGGCGCCACGGCGGGCATCTTGATCAAAAACGCCGAAGCGTTGGAGATCCTGGAGAAAGTGGACACGCTGGTGGTGGATAAGACGGGAACGCTCACCGAAGGGCGACCGCGGCTCACCTCTCTGGACGTTCTCCCGGAGTACGAGGAGTCGGAGGTGCTGCGTCTGGCGGCCAGTCTGGAGCGGGCCAGCGAGCATCCGCTGGCCGAGGCCATCGTCAGCGCAGCCGAGGAGCGGGGCTTGGAGCTCATCGGCGTCGATGAGTTTCGCTCCTACACAGGCCGGGGAGTCGTCGGCCGGGTGGCCGGGCGTCAAGTGACATTGGGGAATCCAGCGCTCTTCGAGGAATTGAATATCGACATCGCGCCGTTGCGCGAGCGGGCGGAGAGGCGACAGCACGAGGGCGAGACGGTCATGTTCGTAGCGCTGGATGGGCGGCCGGCTGGCGCGCTCGGCGTCGCCGATCCCATCAAAGAATCGACGCGCGAAGCCATCAGATGGCTTCACCGGGAGGGCATTCGCATCGTCATGGTCACCGGAGATAATCGGACGACGGCCGAAGCGGTGGCCGAGAAGCTCGGGATTGACGAAGTCATCGCCGAAGTATTGCCCGAGCAGAAGAGCGAAGTGGTGAAACGACTACAGGCCGAAGGCCGCATCGTGGCTATGGCCGGCGATGGCATCAATGATGCGCCCGCTTTGGCGCAAGCGCACGTGGGCATCGCCATGGGGACGGGAACCGATGTGGCCATAGAGAGCGCCGGCGTGACGCTGGTCAAAGGCGATCTGCGGGCCATCGCCCGGGCGCGCCGATTGAGCCGGGCGACGATGCGGAATATTCGCCAGAATCTGTTCTTCGCCTTCGTGTACAATTCGCTGGGCGTGCCCATTGCGGCGGGCGTGCTCTATCCGGCATTCGGGGTGTTGCTCAGTCCCATCATTGCCAGCGCGGCGATGACGTTCAGTTCGGTCTCGGTGATCAGCAATGCGCTGCGGTTACGAAAGCTGGCCTTGGAGTGACCAGCGCATCACGAGCCATGCTGTCAGCGAGTGAGACGGTGTCCTGGGAAGCCCCACGGCTTGTCCGTGGGGAGGGGTCAGGTGCGAGCGGGTGTAGCGGGGAAGTAACGATCCCCGGAGGCAAGCTCCGGGGCATTCATGGAGTGTGGGAAGTCGCGATGACTAGCGGGCCAGTCAGGGACCCCGGAGGCAAGCTCCGGGGCTTGAAGGGACGCCCCGTGGCTGGACCGCAGGGAGCAATTAGTTGCCAGCTAGTTCAGGGGGCTTTGCTTCCAGGCGGGAGAAGCCCCACGGCTTGTCTGCGGGGAGGGGTCAGTTGTGAGCTAGTTCAGGGGGCTTTGCTTCCAGGCTGGAGAAGCCCCACGGCTTGTCCGTGGGGAGCCATCAGTTGCCAGCTAGTTCAGGGCGTTTTTTACTTCCCTGGGGAAGCCCCGCAGCTCGTCGGCGGGGAGGAGTCAGTGGCGAGCTAGTTCACGACGCCTATCCCCCCACGATGGAAGCCCCACGGCTTGTCCGTGGGGAGGAGTTAATTGTGAGCTTGAGTAGCGGGGAAGTAACGATCCCCGGAGGCCAGCTCCGGGGCATTCATGGAGTGAGGGAAGTCGCGTTGACTAGCAAACAAGTCAGGGACCCCGGAGTCAAGCTCCGGGGCTTGAAGAGTCCCTCTTGCCTGTAAGGGCTCACCGAGCTTTTCCGGTGCGCTCCGGGGTCCGGCTCCGGGGCATTCATGGAGTGAGGGAGCGGCGGTGAGTAGCGGGCCAGTCAGGGACCCCAGAGACCAGCTCCGGGGCTTGGAGGGACGCCCCGCGGCTGGTCGGCGGGGAGGGGTCAGATGTCAGCTAGTCCAGTGCCTTCTCCACCATGAGGGAAGTCCCGCCGCTGGTCGGCGAGGATGGATCACATTTCGGCTAGGAATGGCGCTCCATTCGGGGTCGATAGCGGTCGATGCAGTGTGATTTAGAGTCGCTGCCGCACGTGACCTCTGGTTCGCGCTGACCTCGTGCCGTATCACCACTGTGCTCGACCGCTGGCTCTCACCCGGGGCGCCTCCCGGTCGATGCGCCCTCGCCGTGCCGAGCCCGTTGACAGAATGAATCCTCCCTGGATACTATACCCGCCTTCGAGCGAACTATGGCGAGAATCTTTCCATTTCGGGCATGGCGATATAATCCGGATAAGGTCGGCAACCTGGCCGACGTCGTCACCCAGCCTTACGACAAAATCACGCCCGAGATGCAAGACCGTTACTATCAGCATCCGTTCAATCTCGTCCGCATCATCCGCGGGAGAGAATTTCCCGACGACGATGAACGCTCTAACGTCTATACCCGCGCCGCTCGCACGCTCGAGCAGTGGATCGCGGAGAGCATTCTCATCCAGGATGCTCGTCCCAGCTTCTACATCTATCATCAACGGTATGCTCTCTCTCCGGGCGATCGCCGCGTGCGCAAGGGATTCATCGGCCTGGGACAGCTCGAGGATTATGAGGCCAAAATTGTTTTCCCTCATGAGCGCACCCTTCGCGGTCCGAAGATCGATCGGCTGAATTTGCTCCGCGCCACCAAGGCACACTTCGGCCAGATTTTCATGCTCTATTCCGATCCCGCTCAGCGGATCGATGAGGTCCTCGATGAACACACCGGCAGGGCTCCCGATATGCGCGTGGTGGATGAATACGGCGTCGAACATCTCGTCTGGCGATTGAGCGATGAATCGGCGGTGACTCATATTCAGCACCTCATGGCCGATCATCCCCTCATCATCGCCGATGGGCATCATCGCTACGAGACGGCGCTCGCTTATCGAGATGAACGCCGCGCCGCCGCCGGTCGGATCGATCGTGACGCTCCCTACGAACGGGTGATGATGACGTTCATTAACACTGAAAGCGGTGGGCTCACCATTCTACCCACACATCGGTTGATCAAACCGGTACGCCCATTCGATCTCTCTCGGCTGTTACAGTTTCTCCAACGGTATTTCGATCTCCACAGTTACCCATTCGCCGATGAGGAGCAAAAAGCGGCCGCCGCGCGCGCATTGCACCAGGATATGGAGCGCCTGGGTCGAGAGCGTCCCACATTCGGTATGTACGCCGCCGGCCGAGCGGCTTTCTTCCGCCTCCACTATCGCGATGATGCTGCCGGAGCGGCCCTGATGGAGCATGTGCCACCGCGATTGCGCGAGCTGGATGTGACCGTTCTTCATGCTCTCATCATCGAACGAGGGCTGGGCTTCACGCCGGAGTTCATCGCCGAGCACGAACCTATCGCCTATCTGAGAGAATTCCAGGCCGGCATTCGCCAGGTGGATGAAGGTCAGGGAGCGATCTGCTTTTTCGTCAACCCCACGCGCATCGAACAGGTCCGGGACGTCGCACTGGCTGGCGAAGTCCTACCACAAAAGTCGACCGATTTTTATCCCAAACTCCTTTCCGGCCTCACTCTCTATCGCTTGGAATAACCAACCGACAACAGCTCTTTCATCATCCCACACGAGGGAACTCAAAATGTGACGCCAGGAGAATGCGCGATGAAGATCAAAAGAACACAGCACTCCCGGTACGCCGCGCTGCTCGTCGGCTTCATTCTCTGCACCGCAGTGGCGTTTCCTCAGACCAGACTCAAGCCAGGGATCAATCTGTTCACCATCGAGCAGGACGTGGAGATGGGCCGGCAGGCGGCTGAAGAGGTCGAGAGGAAAATGCCCATCCTTCGCGATCGCATCGTCCAGCGATACATCACCGATCTGGGTCTCGCATTGGCTGAGAAGACCGACTATCCCAATCTCCCTTGGCAATTCAAGGTCGTCAATTCATCCGATGTGAACGCCTTCGCCTTGCCGGGAGGATTCATCTACGTGAATCGAGGATTGATCGAAGCGGCGGAGACCGAAGGAGAATTGGCCGGCGTCCTGGGCCACGAAATCTCTCACGTCACGTTGCGTCATGGCACCAATCAATTGACCAAGGCGTATCTGGCGCAAGCCCCGTTGGCCATTCTCGGCGGAATCATCGGCCGCGGAGGATGGCAGGCGGTGATGGCCAAATTGGGGACCACCTTCGTGGTGAATTCGCTGTTCTTGAAATTCAGTCGCTCGGCCGAGACGCAAGCCGATATCGCCGGCACACAACTGTTGCATGCGGCCGGATACGATCCCCGTCAGATGGTTCGCATGTTTCAGTTGTTGCGGCGGCTCCAGGGGCGCGATCCCAGTAAGTTGGAGGAATTCTTCTCTTCGCATCCCAGTCCCGAGCATCGCATCGAGCGCATCGAAGAAGAGATCGCCAAGCTCCCGCCAGTGAGTCATCCCAAGGTGGATACGATTCGCTTCCGGCGCATTCGCGCTCGACTCAAAGCGCTGCCCCCGCCGCCGAAATCGCGTCCCTCGAGCGAGGCTGAGCGAGGAACGGAATCCTCATCTCTGGATTTTCGTCAATACCGACATCCGCGGGGCTTTTATGAACTCCCCTATCCGGCCGGTTGGCGCATCTATCGCAGTGGCGAGACGGGGGTCGTCCTGGCCCCCGACGATGGATGGCGGTCAGTTGGTGGTCGAACCCATTTGGTCTATGGAGCCATCGTCGATCTCTTCCAACCACGACGCCCGAGGGGGCGGCGCACCGGTCGGCTCCGTCTCGGCACGGCTGTTGATCAGCTCGTGGAGCATCTCCGCCAGGAGAATCCCTATCTTCGACCGGTGAGTCGTCGCGTGCGCCGACCGTCGGGCCAATCTGGCGGGCAGCGACTCGACGTCATCCTGGAGGGCGTTCCGCCGAGGCGGAGATCGGTTGAGCGCGTGTGGGTGGCCGCGCAGTGGGCGGGGCAGAGAATCGTGTATGTCGCTTTTGTCAGTCCCCAAAGGGCATTCGCGTCACACCGGATGACATTCGAACGGATGATCCGGGGATTGCGCGCCGCTTCCAGATGAATTGGTCGGGAGGACGGACTGCCTGACGAGCTCACAACTGACGTCTCCCCGCGGGCGAGCCACGAGGCTTCCCCTCCAGGCCCCGGAGCTGGCCTCCGGGGTCGGTGATTTGCCCGCTAGTCACCGCGACATCCCCCACTCCATGAAAGCCCCGGAGCTGGTCTCCGGGGATGGTTACTTCCTCGCTACTCAAGCTCACAACCGACGACTCCCCGCGGGCGAGCCACGGGGCTTCCCCAGGAGGAGGGGAGCCGTCGTAAACTAGCTCGCAACGTAAATCACCCTGCCGACCAGCGTTCAGGCCCCGGAGCTGGTCTCCGGGGTCGGTGATTTGCCCGCTAGTCACCGCGACATCCCCCACTCCATGAAAGCCCCGGAGCTGGTCTCCGGGGATCGTTACTTCTCCGTTACTCAAGCTCGCAACTGACTCCTCCCCGCCGACCAGCGGCGGGGTCTCTACTGCAAGAGGAGAAAAAACGCCTCCGGACTAGCCGACAAGTGATGGCTCCCCGCCGACCAGCCGCGAGGCTTCCCCTCCAGGCCCCGGAGCTGGTCTCCGGGGTCGGTGACGTGCCCGCTAGTCCGACGTCCCCTCATCCCTGCGAAAGCCCCGGAGCTGGTCTCCGGGGATGGGAGCGCTCCTCACTATCAGGGGGAGGGCATGATCCACGAACAACATCCAGGCCGTCATCTCCAGGTGCGTGCTCATTCCCGTTGATCCTGGCCCGGTAGGTCCGGGCATTGATTGAGGATCTCCCGCAAGCTGGCAGTGGTAATATTCGCGCCACTCAGGATGAGCACTACTTTCCGATCCCGGATCCGCTCTCTCCATCGGTGAGCCGCGGCCAAAGGAGCCGCCCCAGCGGGTTCGGCCAAATTATGGGTGAAAGTGAGAAGCCAAACGACGGCCTGCCGAATCTCGTCATCGCTGACCAGAAGAAAATCGCTCAGGTTTTCGTGCAGGATGCGGACCGTCAACTCGAATCCTTGACGGGTGGCCAGTCCTTCGGCGAACGTATTCATCTCCTCGGTGCTTTGTGGTCGACCCGCCTTCCAGGAAAGATACACGGCGGGCGCAGCGTCCGATTGTACGCCGATGACAGCAGTTTGAGGACTCAACGCTTTGGTCACGATGGAGATCCCCGAGGCTTGGCTGCCACCGCCGACGGGCACAATGATGACGTCCACTTCAGGGAGATCCTCGATGATCTCTAATCCCACCGTCCCCACGCCGGCGATGAGATGAGGCTCATTCGCCGAATGAATATACCGATACCCATGCTCGCTGGCCAGGCGCTCGACATGTTGACGAGCTTCGTCAAAATCTTTACCGTGAAAGATGACCTCGGCGCCCATGCGCCGCATGGCATCGACTTTGTCGGGATTGGCGCGCTCGGGCATGGCGACGATGGCGCGCACGCCGAACAGTCGCGCAGCATAGGCGATGGATTGACCGTGATTGCCAGTAGACGCTGTGATCACCCCTCGCTGGCGTTCATCGTCGCTCAATCGGGCCATGAGATTGATGCCTCCGCGAACTTTGAAGGCCCCGATAGGTTGATGATTTTCGTGCTTGACGTAGACCTCGCAGCCGAGAAACTCCGAGAGCGCCGGATAGAAATGAAGAGGCGTTCGACGGAGATAGGGACGGATGAGGCGTCGCGCATCCAAAACGTCGCGAATGGTTGGGATTGAGAGTGTCATGAGCATGTCCTCCTCAACGAGAGTGTATTCTAAACGTCCTATGATGAAACGTCGAGAAGTTCGACGATCAGAATCGCGGCTCGAAGGAGCGATCACCCCTCAGCGAGGAGCGTAACGATCCCCGGAGGCGAGCTCCGGGGCTTTTATGGGGAGGTACGGAGGCGGGTGACTAGCTGACAAGTCAGGGACCCCGGAGTCAAGCTCCGGGGCTTGGGGAAGCCCCGCGGCTGGTCGGCGGGGAGGAGTCAATTGCGGGCTTGAGTAGCGAGGAAGTAACGATCCCCGGAGGCGAGCTCCGGGGCTTTTGTGGGGATGAGGGGGTGTCACATTGACTAGCTGACAAGTCAGGGACCTCGGAGTCAAGCTCCGGGGCTTGGGGAAGCCCCGCGGCTGGTCGGCGGGGAGGAGTCAATTGCGGGCTTGAGTAGCGGGGAAGTAACGATCCCCGGAGGCGAGCTCCGGGGCTTTTGTGGGGATGAGGGGGTGTCACATTGACTAGCTGACAAGTCAGGGACCCCGGAGTCAAGCTCCGGAGCCTGGAAGGGATGCCCGGCAGCTTGTCAATAGGGAAGGGTTGTGTTTCGCGCTGTTAGCGGGGAAGCCATGAGCTCCGGGGCTTGGGGAAGCCCCGCGGCTGGTCGGTGGAGGAGGCTGAGTACGTGTGCTCGCAGCGCCCGTTTCAGCTCCGGGGCTTGGGGAAGCCCCGCGGCTGGTCGGCGGGGAGGTTCACGTTGCCAGCTCGTTCACGACAGCTCCCCTCCTCCTGGGGAAGCCCCGCGGCTGGTCGGCGGGGAGGAGTCAATTGTCAGCTAGTTTGACGACGGTTCTTCCCCCTTTTGGGAAGCCCCGCGGCTGGTCGGCGGGGAGGACTCAGTTATCAGCGAGTCCTCCGTTCACTTCGTGCGCCAGAGCTTGCCGCCAGGGTTCCACTGGGGTTATCATGAATGCAGCTTGACCAAAGTGAGGCGTGAACCTATGTACATCATCATCATGGCAGGTGGATCAGGTACGCGGTTCTGGCCGGCGAGCCGAGAACAGAAGCCGAAGCAGTTCTTGAACATCATCGGCTCGCGCTCGCTCATCGAACAGACCTTCCTTCGCGTCTCGCCACTGACCGAAGAAAAAAACATCTTCCTCGTCATCAACCACATTCACCGAACGCTCACTGAACAACTCTTCGCCGAGCGGAGAGTGACAATCCTCTCCGAGCCGAGAGGACGGAACACGGCTCCCTGTATTGGACTGGCGGCTGTTCACCTCAGAAGGCACGCCGGCGATATTCCCATGATCGTGCTCCCGGCCGACCATTTCATCGCCGATGAAGACGCGTTCCGCCAGACGCTCCGGGCGGCGGCCACCGTGGCCGAGACGGGCGCCATCGTCACCATCGGGATCACGCCGACCCGACCGGAAACCGGCTATGGGTACATTCTCAAGGGGGCTCAGCAGTCGACCCTGTCTGAGCACCCGGTTTTCCTCGTCGAGAAGTTTGTGGAGAAACCGGATTTGCCAACCGCGACCGAATACGTCGCCAGCGGGCGGTATCTGTGGAACAGCGGCATCTTCGCATTCACCCCCAATACCATCCTGGAGGAGATCGCCGCCCACCTCCCCGACGTCTATCGAGGATTGAGGCAACTCGAAGAGCACATCTCGGCGAACACCTATCAGGCGATGTTGGATGATGTCTACGCCCGATTTCCCAGCATCTCCATCGATTACGGAGTGATGGAAAAAACGACGCGACCGGTTTACGTCTTGCCGGGAACGTTCGGCTGGAGCGACGTGGGGAGCTGGCAGGCTCTCTACGAATTGCGGCGCGATGAACGCGATGAGCGGGAGAACCTGACCGACGGGCGAACGCTCCTCATCGATACTCGCCGGAGCTTCATCTACGCTCCCAGCGGTCGGTTGGTGGCGGCCGTGGGACTGGACCACCTGCTCGTCGTCGATACGCCCGATGCCTTGCTGGTGGCGGACTTACGTCGATCCCAGGATGTTCGCCGCGTCACCGAGGAATTGAAGCGCAAAGAATGGAAGCAGTTTCTCTGAGGCTCATCGACTCGTCTCGTCGCTGAGCCATCCGTTTTGAGGAGGGAAGACCATGCAGGTGAATCCTCATATCTTTCGCGAGTATGACATTCGAGGGGTCGTCCGGGAGGATTTGACCGATGAGGTCGTCTATAACCTGGGTCGCGCCGTGGGAACGTACTACCGGCGACATGGCGTTGACCGGGTGACTCTGGGTCGGGATGGACGAGAGAGTTCTCCCCATCTCCGCGATGTGCTCGGCCGCGGCCTCACCGAAACCGGATGCTCGGTCATCGATATCGGCATGGTGCCCACGCCCTTGCTCTATTTCAGTTTTTTTCACCTCGACGTGGGTGGAGGCGTCATGATCACCGGGAGTCACAATCCGCCCGAATATAACGGATTCAAAATCGGTTTGGGGAAAACGACCATTCACGGCGAGGAGATCCAGCAGATCCGGCGCCTCATGGAGGCCGATGAGTACGAAAAGGGAGAGCGGGGCACGATCACCGAACAACAGATCATCCCCGCCTATCAAGAGGCCGTGCTGAACACGCTGCACCTCGGACCGCATAAGCGCAAAGTCATCGTCGATGCCGGCAATGGCATGGGAGGCTTCGTCGCCCTGCCCCTGTATCGGCGCATGGGTTTTGAGGTCGTCGGTCTCTACTGCGAACCGGATAGTCGTTTCCCCCATCATCATCCCGATCCCACCGTGGTGGAAAATATGCGGGATCTCATCGCCCGCGTCCCCGCCGAGCGAGCCGATCTGGGTATCGCCTTCGATGGAGATGCCGATCGCATCGGCGTCGTCGATGAGCAGGGGCGGATCATCTGGGGCGATCAGTTGATGATCATCTTCTCGCGAGAGATCCTCAGCCGGCAGCCGGGAGCGACCATCATCGGGGAAGTCAAATGCTCACAGACGTTGTTTGATGATATCGCTCGTCATGGCGGTCGACCCATCATGTGGAAGGTGGGCCATTCGCGCATCAAGGCGAAAATAAAGGAGGAGCAGGCGGCGATCGCCGGCGAGATGAGCGGCCATATCTTTTTCGCCGATCGCTACTTCGGATATGATGATGCCATTTACGCCGGTGCCCGCTTGCTGGAGATCCTCTCCCATACCGATCGACCGCTCTCGGCGCTATTGGCCGACGTGCCGCCCACCGTCTCCACGCCCGAGATCCGCGTCGATTGCCCGGATGAGAAAAAATTTCAGGTCGTCGAGCAATTGGCCGCCGCCTTCAAGAAGGATCATCAGGTGATCGATATCGATGGCGCGCGCATCCTGTTCGATGGGGGCTGGGGATTAGTGCGGGCGTCCAACACCCAACCGGCGCTGGTTCTTCGCTTCGAGGCCGAGAGCGAGGAGCGCCTCAAAGAGATTCGTCGCCTCGTCGAGGGAAAACTTCGGGAGCTCATTGGCGGTGATGAGCTATGCTCCTCGCCATCATCGTAGGTGAGTGCGTCCATCTGGGCGCCTCGGGAGCGACGAGGCGCGACCGCGATCCATGGGCTCACCGTGGCCGTTGGACGTGAAACTCGAGCGATCGCAGAGACGCGCGCCTTCAGCGTCTTCCGCGGTCAGGGGGGAGAAGCTATGAAGAGAATCAAGCAAATCATCGAACCGCGAGAGGAGATCTACTTCGTCAATGTCGGCGATTCGGTGCGTCGGGCCGCCCAGCGGATGAAACAATGGAACGTTCGCGCCGTCACCGTCATGGACGGAGAGAAGGTCGCCGGTATCGTCTCCGAATGGGATTTTCTCACCAAAGTGGTCGCCGATGGCCGCGATCCGGAACGGACCCCGGTGGCCGAGATTATGACGCCCGATCCCATGACGACGACCCCGGAGGCGACCTATGCCGAATGCCTGGTGACCATGTTGGAGAATGATTTTCAGCATCTCGTCGTGATCACTCCGGAAGGCGAGTTGCGGGGCACGGTCGCCCTCGGCGATCTGTTGAAAATCGATAAACGCGAACGCGATGAAGTGATTCGCTTCTACCAGGCGATGTTCAGTAGTCATCGTTGAATCTCTGAGTTCAGCCCATCGTACGGTCAGCCCCCATTCGCTCGGCCACCAGAGCGGCAGCAACGGGAGGTGATCGCCCGCTCTCGATCATGCGCCTCCATCGTGATGATGGCCTCTCCAGGTGATTCCGGTGAGTCGAGGCGTGTCGTGAGACGCGGGGCATCGCAGGTAACGATGAGGACCGGAAAGGGGGATCATCGCTCTCATCGGGCGGATGGCGTTCTGGAGTGGGAATCTCGACCGGTGAAATCGACATCGCCTGCTCCCGTATGAGCGTCTCTCGCCACAGCGGCCCGTTTCGTTCGTCTTCCCATTTGTGTTATAGTTACAAGGATGTCCAGAATTGAGGCACGAAGGATGACCAAACGACGTTCTTTGCTCATTGGATTGGTCCTGCTGGTGACATTCCTGGCCAGCGCTTTATTGATCGCTCATGCTCTCGGCGGAGCGACTTCGACCCCCTGGCGCGTGGAGCGCGAATTTCAACAGGCCCTGATGATCGCCCGAACGCATTATGCCGGGAAGGTGGATGTCGTCCGCGTCACTCGCTCGGCGATTCAGGGCATGCTCAGCGCGCTGGATCCTCATTCCAATTATCTCGATCCTAAAGATTACGCTGAGTTGCGACACGAACAAGAGAGTCGCATCTACGGCATCGGCGTGACCATCAATCGACGGAATGGGCGCGTGCACATTCTCTCGGTCATCCCCGGAGGTCCGGCCGATGGAGCGGGATTGCGGTATGGCGATGCCATCATCGCCGTCGATGGGAAATCGGCGGTGGATTGGAGCACCGCCGAGGTCGCCAGGAACGTTCGTGGGGAGCGGAACACGTACGTCACCTTGACCATCGAGCGGGTGGGCGAGCCCAAACCGCTCACCTTTCGCATTCGTCGCGGTCCGGTTCCCTTGCCGAGCATCAGCAATGCTTTCATGATCCGACCGGGCATCGGGTACATTGGACTCACCCGGGGATTTCAAGGGACGACGATCGACGAATTGAATGAGGCGATTCGCCGATTGAAGCGGCAAGGCATGCAAGAGTTGATTCTGGATCTCCGATATAATCCCGGCGGTCTCCTCACCCAGGCGGTTCAAGTGGCCGGGCGATTCCTCAAACCCGGCGAGGAGATCGTCTCGGTGCGCGGTCGTCGGCGCCCTCGTCCGCCCTATCGGGTTCCCGAGCGCCTGTTCGCCTACGAGCATGAAGACTTCCCCCTGGTCGTCTTGATCAATCGCGCCTCGGCGTCGGCGTCGGAGATCGTGGCCGGCGCCCTTCAAGATCACGATCGCGCGCTCATCGTCGGCGAGCCCAGCTTCGGCAAAGGCCTCGTCCAGACCGTCTATCCCATCATGCAGGGGGCCGGCGGAGCCATCACGTTGACCACGGCGCGGTACTATACGCCTTCCGGGCGCTCCATCCAACGCGATTATTCGCATCTGTCCAACTACGAGTACTACGATCGGGAGCGTCGACGGAGGAATCACCATCGGCCGAGCGATAAGACGACCACCGATGCCGGACGGCCGGTCTATGGCGGTGGGGGCATCGAACCCGATGTCTACATCCCCATGCCCGATGATCCCGTTCGGGCGCGGGTGTTCGGCGCCGCTTTTGAGTTCGTGCGGTATCTGGTGGCCGGCCAGATCAAAGGATTCCCGCAGTTTCGCGTCGACAGGCCGGAGAAGCCCGCCTCGGATCGCGATCTCCATATTCAGATCGACGATGCCCTGCTGGATGCCTTCCGTCGTTTCGTTCGCCGACGACCCGACTTCCGGCTGAGCCCGCAGGACCTGGAGCAACATATCGAGTATGCTCGCAATCGCATCCAAGAGGAAGTGGTCACCGCTCGATATGGCATGGATGCCGGATCGCGCGTGGCCCTGGAACATGACGAGCAGTTACTGGCCGCGATTAAAACGCTTCCTCAGGCCAAAGAGCTGGTTGAGAATTTGCGCCATTCTAAGAACAAGCGATTCTGACTCTCGCCGATGGCGTGGCGGTCATCGGGCAGCTCTGGGCGTGCTCATCATCGGTATGGTCGTCGCGACATCGGCTTTTCGCCCTCCGGAGGAAGGGCTCACTGATCTCCTCCGGCGGTTGGAGCGGAAGTTCGCCAGATTGCGCTCGCTCGTCGCGGATTTCGATCACATTTATCAAGCTCCCGGCATGCGACTGTTTCACGAGTCGGGACGCGTCTGGCTGCGGCGGCCTCGATATATGCGCTGGGAATACACCCATCCGGAGGAGAAGCTGTTCATCTCCGACGGGAAGATGGTCTATTTGTACGTGCCCGCCGATCGCCAGGTGATGCGTCAAAAACTCTCCCGGGTTGACGACCTGCGCGCCGCGTTCATCTTCATCCTCGGTCGGGGCCATCTCCGGGAGTATTTCAAGCGGATCGCTCTGAACCCCAGGAGCGAGCGTCCCGTGGAGGCGGGCGACGTCGTTCTCCAGTTCACACCCAAGAACCGGTACGCCGTCTTCGCCGAGTTGATCGTGGAAGTCGAGCCGTCGACCTTGATGGTGCGACGCGTCTCGATCATCGAAATCGGCGGAGCGCGATCCGATTTCCTCTTCTCCCATGTGCGAGAGAACATTTCCATTCCCCTCGATAAGTTCCGCTTCACGATTCCATCCAACGCCCACGTGATGGGGAATCGATGATGGCGTCATGGAGATCATCTTTCGAGGGATCGTTCATCGGCGGAGGCTCATCAGTGGCGATGACGGCGAGGCGCGCAGGCGACGAATCCCGCTCATATGGGGTAGGGAAGGGATCCGGTGATGATCGAAGGGGCGTCTCACGCCACAGCGCCTATGGGCGATGGGGATTGACAAGGCCAGATCGGTCGTTCGATCTCCGGGTCCCCCGGCCGCCGACTCCAGATGAGGGCTCGCCAACCAGGGATCGATGATGACGATGTACGTTGACGTCGCTCTACCCTTGCCGGTCGATCGAACGTTCACCTATCGCCTTCCGCCAGACGCCGAACCGGCGGCGCGGGTGGGCGCGCGCGTCGTCGTGCCTTTGGGCAAGAAGGCATTGACCGGCTACATCGTTGGCCTCCATGACGCCCTCGATCCTCAATTGACCGAGCGGCAGGTCAAAGACGTTCTCCATCTGGTGGATCGCGAACCGATCGTTGCGCCCCCTATTCTGGAATTGACTCGATGGCTGGCCGAATTCTATTTCGCTTCCTGGGGCGAAGCCATCCGCGCCGCCCTGCCCGCGGGATTGGCCGTGGCCTCGGAGACCTATTTCACCATCACGCCGGCCGGACGAGCGGCGTTGACCACAATGTCAGCGGCTCGATTGAAGCGCTCGCTCCGGGCGCAGGCGTTGCAGATGCTTCTGGAACGAGAGCCGCTCGCGTTGACCACCTGGCAGAAGACATTCGGTAAAGCTCGTTGCCAGACGATCGTTCGCGCGCTGGAAGCCGCCGGGTACATCGAGCGCCACTTCGGCGTGGGGGAGCCTCACGTCAAGCCCAAGCGACAGAACGTCGCTCGTCTGCGATCGGAGCGGACCGGCATCGATGATGAGAGCGAACGGCGATTGACCGAGAAGCAACGCCGCGTCATCGAAGTGCTCAAAGCGGCCGCCGCTCCTCTCCCGCTCGGCGAACTCGCCGATCGGGCGCGCGTCGGTCCCTCGGTCATCCGAACGCTGGAGAAACGGGGAATCATCGACATTTTCGCTCAACATGTCCGGCGCGATCCGCTCGGCCATATTCGAGTGGAACCGCCCCAATGGTTCGATCTCACCGAGCGGCAGAAAGCGGCCCTGGAGCGCATCGAGGCGAAGCTCCACGAAGGGACCTACGCCGCCTTCTTGCTCCACGGCGTGACCGGGAGCGGAAAGACGGAAGTGTATATTCGCGCCATGCACGCCGCGCTGCGGCGAGGGAAGACGGCGCTCATGCTCGTGCCCGAGATCGCTCTCACTCCGATGTTCAGTCGTCGACTGCGCTCTCATTTCGGTGAGCGGGTGGCGCTGCTTCATTCGTCACTCTCGGAAGGCCAGCGCTTCGACGAATGGAATCGGATCCGCCAGGGGCAGGCGCAAGTGGTCATCGGGACGCGATCGGCCGTGTTCGCGCCGTTACCCGATCTGGGTTTGATCGTCGTGGATGAAGAGCACGATACGTCGTACAAGCAGGATGAGTCGCCGCGGTATCATGGTCGGGACACGGCCATCATGCGCGCCTACCGGGAGAATGCCGTGGTCATTCTGGGGAGCGCCACGCCGTCATTGGAGAGTTACCATAATGCCCATATCGGCAAGTACACCTACCTGCAATTGGGCGAGCGCATCGGGGGACGGCCGCTCGCCGAAGTGCAGTTGGTGGATATGCGCGAGGTCTTCGCTCGACATGGCAAGCCATCCGTCTTCTCCGATGAGCTCATTCGAGCTCTTCAGGAGACCACGGCGCGCGGCGAGCAGGCCATCATTCTGCTCAATCGTCGTGGATTCGCTCCGCTGGTCATGTGTCGTCGCTGTGGCTTGAAGCTTCAGTGCGTCAATTGCGATGTGACCATGACCTATCATCGGGAGGCAGATCAACTCCTCTGCCACTACTGTAATCACCATGCGGCCATTCCGCGCCGGTGCGAAGTGTGTGGCGGCGAATTCATCTTTCTCGCCGGCGTGGGCACCGAACAGGTGGAAGCGCGACTACAGAAGATGTTTCCCGAGATGGTCATCGCCCGGATGGACCGGGACGCCATGCGACGTCGAGGCAGTTATGAGCGGGTGATGACCGAGTTCGGCGCCGGTTCGATTCATACGCTGGTCGGGACGCAAATGATCGCCAAAGGGCATGATTTCCCCAATGTCACTCTGGTGGGCGTCATTTCGGTGGATGCGGCATTGGGATTGCCCGATTTCCGCGCCGCCGAGCATACCTTCCAATTGCTCACCCAGGTGGCCGGACGAGCCGGTCGCGGCGAGGTGCCCGGGCGGGTCATCATCCAGACGTACTATCCCGAGCATTATGTGCTTCGCTGCGCTCAGGCCCAGGACTATGAGGCGTTTTATCAGCAGGAGATCCACTATCGTCAGCAACATCATTATCCTCCATTCACCACGCTCATTCTGGCCCTCGTTCGTCATCGGCGATGGGATCGGGTCAACGCTCTCGCCGATGAATTCGCTCGGCAATTGCGCGCGCTGGCCGACCATCAGGAGATGCGCATTCTCGGTCCGGCACCGGCGCCGCTGGCCCGATTGCGAGGGGAGTACCGGATGCATATCATCATCAAGACGCGACGGCGCAGTCTGGCGCGAGACGTCATCGAGACGGCGTTACAGCGAATGCGGCAAGCCCGCCAGGACACCCGCGCCATCACCATCGATGTCGATCCCATCGATATGATGTGAGGGCATCGTGTTGCCCCCTCAGCCCTGGCTGTCCACGTGAACTTCCCCGCCGACGGGCGGCGGGGCTTCCCTCCAGACCTCCAGCAGGGCGAGCGCCCGCTCGAGGAGATCGTCCGCCGACGAGCGGCGGGGTTTCCATAGACGGGAGAGGCCCTTGAACGAGCGGACAACATGAACCTCCCCGCCGACGGGCCGCAGGCTATGTCGGCCCCGGAGCCCGCCTCCGGGGTCACATGACGCTGATTAGGTAGTCAGTGCCGCATTCGCCTCATTCCTGAAGGCCCCGGAGCCGGTCTCCGGGGATCGTTACGCTCCTCGCTATTATGAAACGTGACGTCACCTCGCCGGCGAGCGACGGAGTCTCTCAGACTCTGAAGCCTGGCTCCAGGGTCTCCCGACGCCACCAGTTCGTCGGCTCCTACCTCACCATCTCCATGACGGTCTGGGAGCCACCATCTATCACTCAGCCCATCGTCGCCGCCGGTTCTTTCACCGGGTGCGTCCGAGGTGCTATAATCGAATTCTCCCTCTGCGGGCAGGGAAGAGACCGTGGGAAGATATATGAGAGTAATCCGAACAGCGATCGCGGCCCCACTCCTGAATAGAGGCCCGCTCATTTGATCCTGGCGTTATTGGGAGATGATGATATGTTTGAATCGCCTGAATTATCATCAGCTAAAGCGTCCCGAAATCGCGCCCTGATGATCATTGGCCTCGCCGTCGTCGTCTTCGTGGCCATCATCGCGACGGTGCTCTTCTATCTGGGTCAGCACCGGGCTGTCCAGCAAGCCTCGGCAACAATGCCCTATCGGGCAGGGTCTCCCCAATTCGAATCGTATAAGCGCTTCATCGAGATCGAGCAACGAGAACCGGAAGCGGCCAGCAACCTGCTCGGTCAGGTTCAGGCTGTGGCCCGAGCGTATGTGCGAAATCGAGGGAATCGTACTATCGTTCTCCTGGAACTCCGGGGTGTGGCCTATGATGCTGACGGGAACGAAATCGCCTATCGATTAGCGCGGCCTATTCCCAAGCTCCGTCCACAATTGGCTCCGGGAGAGTCCATGGCCGTCCAGGTGAACATCGATACCATTCCCGCCGGCGCCAATCCTTATGCGGCGAGAGTCGAGCTGAACGGTCTCCGGCTCAAGGAATCCGAGCCTTGAATGTCGAAGGCGGGCCAACGGTTCCTCACGAGGACCTGGTGGCGGGATGATTCCGGCGGGCCGGACGGGTGAGAGGAGATCGGGCCTCATCGCCGGGAGAGTGAGTGCGCATGAGCCACGAAAAGGGCAGAGAACATGAAGCGACGGCATGAGCGCGGGCGCCCGTGGTATTTCCCCGCCGTTCTTTTTGCGGCGGCCATTCTGATTGTCGCCCAAGGGTATTACATCTATCACCGGAGCGTCGGTCCGACCGATGGTCTCCTCTGGACGCAGAGTGGCCTCATCGTCAGCGTCGATCCCGACGGTCCGGGCGCGCGGGCGGGATTGAGACCGGGCGACCGCATCATCGCTCTGGATGGCATCTCCCAACTCCAGGCCCTGCGACGCCAGTTGATCGCCATCACCGATAGTTACCAGATCGGGGATCGCCATCGCATGATCGTCGAACGCCAGGGGAAGCGGATGTCGGTGGAGCTGGTGATCGATTCTAATTATCGAGGATGGTCCCATTTTTTCGGGCAACTGTTCGGAAATGTGGTAGCTCTCGCCTTCCTGACCATCGGCGTGGGCGTGTTCTTACTCAAGCCCAATGACCGACAGGTGGTTCTCTTCTGCTTGGCGTTCGCCGCCGTCTCCACTTTTTTCGGCAACATCTCGCCCGTGTATCTGCGGCGACTTCCTCTATCGCTGGGGAATCTCATCTGGGGCGTGCAGCTCGTGTTGAGCGTTTTCGCCCTGCCTCTCCTGGTTCATTTCTTTCTCACCTTCCCGCAACCCGTTGGCTGGGTCGACCGCTGGCCTCGACTGATCACCTGGATCTATCTCCCGTTCCTCCTCCTCCTTCCCTTGGCGGTGTTGAGTACCTTGCCGTTGTTCCTGGACGTGACCCTCGATCCCCGATTGAGGAGGGGGCTGCTGCGCATCTCCTCGGCCATTCCCATTGGGCTCATCGCCTTCTTCTATTTCCTGGCCGGGATGATGGCCGTGGTGATGAGCTATCGCAAGGCGCATTCACCGGATCACAAGCGGCGGATGCGCGTGATCATGGTGGGCACCGTCATGGGATTCGCCGCCTATCTGATCGGACGGAGATTGTACTCGTGGGAATCGGCCGGGAGGGGCTGGGAAGTTTTGTTGGGAGCAATGGTGTTGTTCGTTCCCCTTTCGTTCGCCTATGCCATCATCAGGCATCGTCTGTTCGATTTGCGGCTCGTCGTCCGTCAGAGCCTCCGGTATGCACTGGCCCGACACGTTCTGTTCGCCGCTTTGATCAGCCCATTGGCCTTGTTGGTCATTGACGCTCTGGCCGCCTCTCAGCATGTCATCCTTCAATATATCCAGCAGGAGCTCCCTCGGATCGGATTGTACATCGTGGTCGGGACGGCGCTCATCGTCGCTCATCGACCGCTGATGAACTGGCTGGATCGCCGATTTTTTCGCGAGGCCTACGACGCCCAGAAGATCCTCTCAGAATTGGCTGAGCGGATTGGCTTGATCGTCGACGTCGATGAGCTGACCAGCTTCGTCCTCAACCAGATCAATGATTCGCTTCACATCAAGCATGGAGCGTTGCTGCTGAGGGAGTCCGACGGGGATCGATTTCGTTCCGTTCATCTGCTGGGCGATCTCCCCGATCCCCCACCGATAAGCGCCCATTCGCCCCTCATCCAACAGTTGGAGCAGAGGTCGGGGCGCCCACTGGAATTGAGCGTGGAGGAGAGGACGGGGTGGCTCGATCAGTTGACGCAAGAAGAACGACTCTTCTTTCAGGCGGCGACGATTGATCTCGTCATCCCGCTGCGCGTATCTCAAAGTCTCATCGGATTGATGTTCCTCGGCGAAAAGTTGTCCGAAGAACCGTATTCGCGGGAGGACAAAGAATTGCTCATGACCGTGGCGGCGCAAACGGCGTTGGGAATCGAACGAGCGAGATTATCCGAACGGATGGCCGAGGAAGAGAAGCTCAAACGGGAAATCGAAATCGCCCAGGAAGTTCAAGCCCGATTGTTTCCCCAAACCGCTTCTCGACTGGCTACGCTGGATATGGCCGGCGTATGCCTGCCGGCGCGCGGAGTGGCCGGCGACTACTACGACTTTCTCCCTCTGGCTCCCGGTCGTCTGGGCGTCGCCGTAGGGGATATCTCCGGGAAAGGGATTTCCGCCGCTCTTCTCATGGCCAATCTTCAAGCCAGCCTGAGAAGCCAGGCGGCGCTGGCCGGATTGAACGTGGCGCGGCTGTTGCGCATCGTCAATGCCTTGCTCTTCCGCTCGACGAGCCAGAATAAATTCGCTTCTCTGTTCTATGCCGTCTATGATGAATCCACCCGGGCGTTCACCTATGTCAATGCCGGCCACAACAGCCCGTTTCTGTTCCGCGGGATGGCCGAGGGTGAAGGTCCGGCTCACGGGGGAGCAGCCACTCCGACGGCGACGCGGGCCGGCCCGGGATTGGCTCGACCAACGAACGTCGGCCACCTGGTGGAGCGGTTAGAGACGGGAGGAACGATCATCGGCGCCTTCGAAACGGTGCCCTTCGAACAAGAAACGGCGTCTCTTCATCCAGGGGATATGGTCGTGGCCTATACCGATGGCATCACCGAAGCGTGTTCCCTGGACGGCCGGGAATTCGGAGAGGAGCGCCTGGAACGCCTGCTGTGGGAAGCTCGCGCGCTCACCGCCCGGCAGATCATCAACCGCATCATGACGGCGGTCGGCGATTTCACGCGGGGTGTCGAGCAACACGATGACATGACGTTGGTAGTGATGAAAGTCTTGGCCTGAGACGTGAACCGAGCGTCTCGATGGGCAACCGGGCATTGCGATGAATCGAAGCCACATCGAGCGACATTCGGCTCCTCTCATCGGAGAGGAGAACGTCCCCCAGAGAGGTGGGGAAGCGGAAATTCACTATGATGATCGAGGAGGCATGAACGATGCAGGGATCGGAGAAATGCGAGCGCCATCATCAGGATGCCATTCATCGGATTCAGGAGGCTTTGCAACGAGCCGGCATCGGTGGTTGGCTGTTTTACGACTTTCGCCAGAGCGATCCACTGGCCTATCGCATTTTAGGATTGGATGAGACGCGGCTGGGCACGCGTCGCTGGTTCTACGTCATTCCCGCCGAGGGCCAGCCGGTGAAGATCGTCCACGCTATCGAGAGGGAACATCTGGATGCGCTGCCCGGCGAGAAGCTCGTCTATCTCTCTTGGCAGCAACTCCATGAGTACGTGCGTCAGGCGGTTCAAGGGTGTGGCACCCTGGCCATGCAGTATTCGCCCAACAACGACATCCCCTATATCTCGCGCGTGGATGCCGGGACGGTGGAACTCATTCGGAGCTTCGGCGTCGACGTCGTCTCGTCATCGGATCTCGTCGCCCAATTCGAAGCCGTCTGGACGGAGGCTCAATGGCAATCCCATCGGTGGACGGCGACCCGGATGCGGCGGATCATCGATGAGACGTTCGCCGAAATCGCCCGACGCGTACGAGAGCGGGGGACGACCAGCGAGTACGACGTTCAACAGTTCATGATGGCGTTGTTCGAGCGCGACGGCCTCATCACCGATCATCCGCCCATCGTCGCCGTCAATGCCAATGCGGCCAATCCTCATTACGCTCCCACGCGCGAGCGGACGGAACCCATAAGAGAGGGTGACTTCGTGCTCATCGACTATTGGGCGAAGAAGAAAGACGATCCCGAGGCCGTGTATGCCGATTACACCTGGACGGGATATGTCGGGCGCTCGGTGCCCGACCGCTACACGCAGATCTTCGATATCGTGCGCCGGGCGCGCGATCGGGCCGTGGAATTCGTTCAGCACGCGGTGCGCGCCGGGCGACCACTTCACGGATGGGAGATCGATGACGTGGCCCGAACGGTGATCGCCGAAGCGGGCTACGGGCCCTGTTTCATTCATCGGACCGGTCACTCCATCGGTAAGGAGGTCCACGGCAATGGAGCCAATATTGATAATCTGGAGACCCGGGATCATCGACTCATCTTGCCGCACACCGCCTTCTCCATCGAGCCGGGGATCTATTTGGAGGGCGAGTTTGGCGTTCGTAGCGAAGTGGACGTCTACGTGACCGAGCGCGACGCCATCGTCACCGGCGAACCGGTCCAGACGGCGGTGGTGGCCATCTTGGCCATATGAGGAGATCATCGAGGGCGTCTCCCGTGCCTTCCCGGCACACCGCCAGGATGAAGACGGTGTAACGCGAGATGTCATCTTGCGTTACGTTTTCGAAGGCATGAAAGCGGCGGGAACCCGTCTCGGACATCGGCACACATGGTGAGGGAATCCACCATGAGCCCCCACGGGACGAGGAGAGGAGGTGGGCATGAGAATCACCACCATCGCGAATCACGAGACCGCCGCCGTCGCCGAGACCAGAGGGTCTTCCACCGCTGGCCGTCGGTTCGCTGCGCGTCGTGAGGGGAGGCAATGATGCAATCAATGAGGCGACGAGGCGGCGAGCGCAGAGAGTGTCGTGAGAGGCGCGCCGTCGTTGGTTCATTGCTCGGTTGGCGGCGAGCGATCGCCGGATGTCTGGTGCTCATCGTGCTGGTGCTGGGAGCGGCTCCGGCCCAGTCACCACAGGTGGCCACCCGGCAGCAGCTTGAGGCCATCCGGCACTATATCCGGCGGAGCTGGACGACGCTGAAGCGTTCTCATCGAGAATTGCTGTCCGCCGCCATCGATCCCAAATGGGGACGGAGAGAGAAATGGCCGGTGTACGTCTCGCCGCGGGAGGATCGGGCTCGCCTTCAGCGCCAGTTGGAGAGAGAGGTGCCCGCCCGAGATCTGGCGCGCATCGATCTGCGTCCCTTGCCGGAACATATCGACGGGATCACCGAGCACGGACTCCTCTATCTGCCGTATCCCTACGTGGTCCCCGGAGGGCGATTCAACGAGATGTACGGGTGGGATAGTTATTTCATCCTGCTCGGTCTGTTGCGCGATGGTGAACTCAGTTTGGCCAAAAACATGACCGACAATTTTCTCTACGAGATCGAATATTACGGGAAAATCCTGAACGCCAATCGCACCTACTTTCTCACCCGATCGCAACCTCCTTTTCTCACCGAGATGATCCTCGGCGTCTACCGAGCGACCAACGATAAGGCCTGGTTGGCCGAGACGATTCCGGCCATTGAGAAATATTATCGCTTCTGGACGAGCGCGCCTCATCTGATCCCCGAGATCGGATTATCGCGCTACTTCGATACCGGGCATGGACCGGCGCCGGAAGTCGTCGCCGCCGAGCGCGATCGGGGAGGCCGCACGCATTACGATCGGGTGAGAGCCTACTATCGAACGCACGAGGTCACCGATTATCTCCTCAGCCTCTACTACGATGCCCGGAGAGATCGGCTGACCGATCTCTTTTATATCGGCGACCGCTCCATGCGCGAATCGGGATTCGATCCCTCGAATCGGTTTGGACCGTTCAGCGTGGACATCATCCACTATGCTCCGGTGTGCCTCAACACGCTCCTTTATCGCATGGAAGTGGAGACGGCCGAGATCCTCACCATCTTGAATCGGCCGAAGGCGGCGGCCAGGTGGAAGCGGCGAGCGGCGGCGCGAAAACAGACCATCAATCGATTCCTCTGGGATGAGGAGAGAGGACTCTATCTGGACTACAACTTTCGCACCGGGCGGCGGCGCGATTATCTGTTCGCCACGACGTTCTATCCGCTCTGGGCCGGTCTGGCCAGTCCCGAACAAGCGCGACGCGTCGTCGCCCACCTCCCCGAACTGGAACGACCGGGAGGTCTCATGACCAGCGCTCGCGTGACCGGGAGCCAGTGGGACGCGCCGTTCGGATGGGCGCCCCTTCATATCATCGCCATCAAAGGGCTGCGCCGGTATGGTTACGACCGGGAGGCCAATCGTCTCACCATCAATTTCCTCTCGCTCATCCTCAAGGAATTCATCGAGCATCATGTCATCGTGGAGAAGTATGACGTCGTTCGCCGGGAATCGGACGTGTCGGCGGGCCTCCGATTCGGCTATTCGTCCAACGAGATCGGCTTCGGTTGGACGAATGCGGCATTCGAAGAGTTGATGGCCGAATTGCCGGTCGCCGAGCGCGATCGCGTGCGACGACTCTCCGGCCTTCCCTTACCCGGTCGGGCCGAGCGCCGAGCATCGTCGGCCGCCGGCCATCGATGATCAGCGATGGGCTCATCTCGACGCGTATGGTTACATCTTCGCGATGACCGCAGAGGGGCGACCGCCGGGCCCTGGAGTCATCGAGCAGGGAATCCTCCCCAGCCGATGCCCATCTTCGAGGATGAGATGAGACTCGGTTGGCTCATCCTGATCGCCGTCGTCCTCATCGCCGGTTGCACCACCGATCGGACCGGGATGCCTCGAGCCGATGATCATCTCACCTATTGGACATCGACCAATCCCCAGGAGATGGCATTCGCCCGCCTCATCGTCGCCGAGTGGAATCGGCAGCATCCCGAAGCGCCCATCGACTGGGAGCCCATCCCGGCGGGCGTCTCCTCCGAAGAAGTGCTCTTGGCGGCCATCGCTTCCCGGACGACGCCCGATCTCTGTTCCAATATCTGGCCGGGAGCGCTGGAGCAGTACATCGAGGCGCGAGGATTGGTGCGACTGGACGATTTCTCCGATTTCTTCTCGGTGATGCGGCGGCGAATGCCCGATGAGATGCTCAGCCGATTCCGCTCTCGGGATGGCCATTACTATCAAGTGCCCTGGAAGACCAATCCCATCATGATGCTCTATAATGTGCGCATGTTCCGGGAAGCGGGCATTGACCATCCCCCGCGGACGTACGCCGAACTCCTGGCCGCCGGCGCACGCCTCACGCGAGATCGCGATGGGGATGGGGAGATCGATCAATGGCTGATGGGCATCGATCTCCAGCCGGTGTGGTATAAGCGCATGTTCGATTTCTATCCCTTTTACCTGGCCGCCTCTCAGGGACAACCACTGATTGCTGACCATCGACCGGTCTTTGAGAATCGCGCGGCGGTGGAGGTCTTTCGGTTATTTCGAGAGTTGTTTCGTCGCGGATATGTCATCAGGAGCATGTCCTATAGTGATCCCTTCCTGCTCGAGCGGGTGGCCATCAAACCCAACGTGGGACCATGGAGTATCGCCGATATCGAGCGGAAACGACCGGGGCAACTGGAATACGACGTCGCTCCCATCCCACGACCCGACGATGTTCCCGGCCCATCGATCACCTACGGCGATTACAAGAACATCGTCATCTTCAGCACCTCGCGTCGCCCTCGAGCGGCCTGGCAGTTCATCACATTCATGATCTCCAAGCGGAACGATCTCCGGTTGCTGGAGATGACCGAGCAACTGCCCATCCGCCAGCCGCTGCTCGCCGATCCGCTGTTCGGAGGATTTTTCCGGCGACAGCCCAAACTCATTCCTTTCGCTCGTCAGGCGTTTCATACCCGAGGGACCGATGCCGTTCCCGAATTGAAAGAGATCTTCGATGCCATCGCCCAGGAGTTCGAAGCCTGCGCCCTGTTGGGGCTGAAATCGCCCGAACAGGCCGTCCATGACGCCGCTCGGCGCAGTCGGCTCATTCTGTCGCTCCGATGAACCAATCGAGGAGACGTCAGCGAAAAGCGAGACGGAGAGTCGAGGCCATTGGATATCTCATGTCGTTCCCCTACGTCCTCCACTTTCTCGTGTTCGGCGCCTATCCACTCGCTTTTGCTTTCATCCTCATCTTCCACAGATGGAATATCTACCTGCCCATGAAATGGATCGGATTGGGGAACATCCGGTTTCTCATTCACGATGCGCTGATCTGGAAGGCTCTGTGGAATACCTTTTACTTCGTCCTCATCCACGTCCCTTCGCAACTCGTCGTCGCGCTGGCGTTCGCCGCGTTGCTCAATCGTCACCTGCGCGGGCGAACTCTCTTCCGAGCCATCTATTTCATGCCCGTGGTCGTCTCCGGAGTGGTCATCACCATCCTCTGGCAACAGCTTTATGCCCAGGATACGGGGTTGCTGAACCGAGCGCTCACTGCCATTGGACTGCCCCGGATTCCTTGGCTCACCGATTATCGGCTGGCTATGCCCTCTATTGCCCTGATGGCCACCTGGAAGAACGTCGGATTATACATCGTCTTGTTTCTGGTCGGATTGCAGTCCATTCCTCGCTCGCTCTATGAGGCGGCGGCGCTCGATGGGGCATCGGAGTGGAAGCAGTTCTGGCACATCACTCTCCCCATGCTCAATCCCACCATTCTGCTCGTCCTGATTCTGTCCACGATCGGCGGCTTCTCGTTATTCGTCGAACCGTACATCATGACCGGCGGTGGCCCGGCCAACAGCACGTTGTCCGGCGTCCTCTATCTCTATAAGCAAGCCTTCTTCTTCAATCGCATGGGCTATGCGGCCACTATTGGCTTCTTCTGGGCGATGATGATTTTCGTCGTCGTACTCGTACAGCGCAAAGTCGTGGAGAGGGATGTAGGATGATGAAGCGACTGGGGCTATACGCGGCATTGATTCTGGGAGCCATCGTCTTCCTCTATCCCTTTCTCTGGATGCTCTCGGCGACGTTCAAACCGGAACTGGAATTGGGGGGATTCCATCTCATTCCTCATCGAGTGACCTGGGAGAATTATCGTCTCGTGTTCACCAGGATTCCCATCATTCGCGCCTTCGTCAACAGTTTGTTCGTCTCGGCCACGGCGACGACGTCGGTCATCGTATTCGGCGCCATGGTCGGATACGCCCTCTCGCGCCTTTCGTTTCCAGGTCGGGAGATCATCTTCAACGTCATTTTGTTCACCATGATGATTCCCGCTCAACTGACGTTGATTCCTCTGTACACGCTCATCGTTCGCCTGGGGTGGGCCGATAGTTATCAGGCGTTGATCGTCCCGGGTATGATGAGCGGGTTTGCCATTCTGTTATTTCGACAGTTCTTCCGCACCATTCCCCCGTCGTTGATCGAAGCGGCGCGATTGGACGGGTGTTCCGAGTGGCAGATTCTGTTTCACATCGTTATGCCTCTCTCCAAACCGGTCATCACCACGGTGGGCATTCTGACCTTCATGGGCATATGGAACGATCTGCTCTGGCCATTACTCGTCATTCACGATCGACGGCTCATGACCATGCCTCAAGTCGTCGCTCTGTTCTCCATCGGGGGATTGGCCGAGGCGAGGGTGGGGGCGCAATTGGCCGCCGCCACGCTGCTCGCTCTCCCCATCATCGTGGCCTATGCCTTCTTCCAACGCACCTTCATCGAGAGCATGGCCACCACCGGCTTGAAAGGTTGAGGAGGAGTCATCGCCGCTCCGAGCTGGCGAGCGGTGTGGCCCGAATCATTCCTCGGCCTTCCTCGATGACCAGGAGGCGATCGGCCTTCACATGGGCGAATGTCTGCCTCGCTCCACTCGGCCAGCGAATCTCGATGAGGTCGACGCGATCGCTTTCGCCGAGACCGAAATGGAGGCGCAGATCGTTTTGCGAGAGGTAACTTCCGCCGCTCCGGACTTCGTCGATCTGAACCAGCGAACCGGCCTTCACGGTGACGCGCGCGCCAATGCCGTCCCGGTTCGATGTGCGACCGATCAACCGGATCATCACAGCGTGATGGCGTCGATCGCCTCGATTGCGCAGGAGGGTCGGCGGTCCATCGATGTTGTTCACCAGCACGTCGAGATCGCCATCGTTATCGATGTCGCCGAAGGCCGCGCCGCGACTGGCTCGCTTCTCGATGAGCGCGCGCCCGGCGCGAGCGGCCAGCTCGCTGAACGTCCCATCGCCATTGTTATGATAGAGGAGTTTTCGTTGCCGGTAACTGGTGTCCAGATGGGCGCGATCGACCTGGGGATAGACGTGACCGTTGACCACTAGCAGGTCCAGCCAGCCGTCATTATCGTAATCGAAGAAGCTCGTGCCCCACCCGAGATAAGGATAGCTGACGATGGCCGTGCGCGTGTGGTGAGACACATCCTGAAACGTTCCGTCTCCCCGGGAGCGATAGAGCGTGTTATAGTCTTCGGAGAAATTGGTCACAAACAGGTCCAGGTGCCCATCGCGATCATAATCGCCCACGGTCACTCCCATTCCCGCCTGCTCGGCGCCATCCTCGTTCACCGCCACGCCGGCCGGGAATCCGATCTCGGTGAACGTCCCGCGGCCGGTGTTCTTGTAGAGAAAATTGGGGACCGAATCGTTGGCCACATAGAGATCCATCCATCCGTCATCGTTATAATCGGTCCAGATGACGCCGAGACCGTAATAGCCCCGCGGATCGGTCATGCCCGCGCGTTCGGTCACGTCGGTGAACGTGCCATCGCCGTTGTTGCGGTAGAGCGTATCGCCGGCGCCGGGAAGACCTCTCGGCCCACATTGAACCTTGAGACCTCGATAGGTGCAGTTCTTCCCCCGGCCGAATTCGGGGAGGTGATCGAGATCGACGTCCACGTAATTGGCGACGAACAGATCCAGATCGCCATCATTATCGTAATCGGCGAATGCGGCTCCCGTTGACCAGCGACGGTCGCCGACGCCCGCGCGCTCGGTCACGTCGGTGAACGTCCCATCGCCGTTGTTCCGATAGAGGATGTTCTTCCCCAGACAGGTGACGTAGAGGTCCTCGTTGCCATCATTGTTGTAATCGCCCACGCAGGCTCCCATTCCCCAACCGGGCTGCCCGACCCCTGCTCGATCCGTCGCGTCGGTGAACGTGCCGTCGCCATTATTGCGGTAAAGTGCACTCCGGGCGCGTCGCCCGGCCCGGGCCATCTGGAGGGTCGGCGCGTTGACCAGATAAATGTCCAGCCAACCATCGTTGTTGTAATCGAAAAACACCGCCCCTCCGCTCATCGATTCCACGATGTACTTCTGCTCGGGAGCGAAAGCGTGGCGAAAGGCGAGTCCGGCCTCTGCCGTCACATCGACGAATTGAACGCTGGAGGCCACATCCACGGGGCGGCCCGACACCACCAGATGGTACACCAGCCCGACAATGATGAGCACGGCCATCAGGTGTGGAATCTTGGTCCACATACTATGCTCTCTCGTCAATGTGAAGGGTACAGCAGATCGCGCGAATGCGCCCGGCCGCTCGATTGATTTCGCTGGCGAGCGTGCTGTCCCTTCTGGTTCATTGATCGGCATCCCTCTCGGCCTGTTCATCAGCCGATTATACTCATCGCTACTCACGGCGAATCTGATTCCAGGAGCGCCCGGGCGCGATAGCAGGGATCGAGCTCCCGCGCGCGGGCGAATTCCGCTTCGGCTTCTCGATCCTGCCCCTGTCGCTTCAAGGCTCGTGCCAGGTGATAATGGGCCGGCGCATAGTCCGGCGCTTGAGCAATCGCCGCCCGAAAGCGCTCCACGGCTCCATCGATGTCGCCTTGTGCCCATTGGTGTAGACCGGTGTTGGTGGCGAACATCGCCGCTTGCAGATGCGTTCGCCGCTGGTTCAATTCCGCCGCTCGACGGAACTCAGCTCGGGCAGCGTCGATATCTCCTTTTTGTCGCAGAGCAGTCCCCAGGGCGTTGTGAATCTCCGGACTATTGGGTTTCAGCGCGAGCGCCTTGCCGAAGGCCTCGATGGCCGCCGCCAGATCGCGTTTTTGTCGCAACACCGTGCCCAACGTGTAATAGGCCTCGGCGTAGTCAGGTTGAGCGGCGATGGCCGCTCGGAGTTCGGCTATGGCCTCGTCGAGCCGACCGAGCTGGAAGAGAATGGCGCCCAAGCTATAGTGTGCTTCGGGCAATTGCGGCCCGAGGGCAATGGCTCGTCGCAAGGCCTTCTCGGCGGCGGCATAGGCGTTCTTCGCCTTGAACGCCAATCCCAAATTATAATGCGCCTGGGCATCTCGAGGATGGCGGTCGATGATCGTCCGAAAGGCAGCGATCGCTTCATCCAGTTCTCCTTTGAGCATGTGGGCGATGCCCAGATTGAGCCGCGCCGTGGTGTTGTCAGGGTGATGATCGACGATGAATTGGAATTGCGTGACGGCTTCATCTCCTTTCCGCTGTTGAATGAGACCGAGTCCCAGATTGTTGCGCGCTTCCACCCATTGAGGATTGAGGGCGACGGCGCGACGATACATGGACGTGGCCTGATCCCAACAGCCCAGTTTTTGGAGCACGACGCCCAATCGGTTGACCGCTTCGGCAGACCGCGGCGCCAATTGGGTCGCCCGGTGCAGGGCGGCGAGCGCATCGGTGAGGTGGCCGGCGCGCTCCAGAGCCAGTCCCAGATAATAATAGGCCAGCGCGTGTCGGGGCTGGAGACGGATGGCCTCTCGTAACGCAGCGAGCGCGCCAGCGACATCGTTCGAGAGCAGCCGGACCACTCCCAGTTGAAAATGCGCCTCCACCAATCGCGGGTTGAGTCGCACCGCTCTGGTGAATGCCGCTCGCGCGCCGGAGATGTCCCCGGCTTTGACGAGCAGAACGCCGAGTTGCTGCTCGGCCTCCGCGGACTCAGGATGACGAGCGATGAGCGCGCGGAGTTCGGCAATCGCTCCCTGGATGTCGCCGAGGCGTTGGAGCACCTGAACGAGGTATTGTCGTGACGGCATATCATCGGGGCGAAGCTGGATGGCGCGACGATAAGCCGCGCTGGCTTCGGCCAGCGCTCCCTTCCGTTGAAGAGCGATGCCGAGATTACGGAATGCTTCGGCGAAATCGGGCTTCAGTTTCGTGGCCTGGCGGAAGGCGGCGATGGCTTCGTCCAGTTTCCCTTGATGTCCCAGAGCCAGACCCAGCGCGTTATACGCCGCCGCCCATTGGGGGACCAATCGCAGGGCGGCGCGGAACGCTTCGCTGGCTCGCGCGTAGTCGTGCTGGCGCATCAGGGCGATGCCTCGCCGGTAGTGTTGTTCTGCCGATGACGTTTGAGCGTTGGCCGGTCCGCTCACCAGTGAACCCCAGAGAAGACCTCCCGCTATCGGCAGCGTCCAGGCGAGTTTCAATATTGTATCGTTGATCACGGCCGAGAACGACATTCTATCACAGGATGGATCATCATCGATACGCCCAGACCAGCCACCCCGTGAGCAGGAGCAGGGCCAGCGATTGCCAGCGGTAATCCTGATACCAGGGAACGGCCGGCAAATCGTCGACGGCATCGGCCATCCGGGCCGCCGACCAGGTGAACGAGCGAATGCGTTCTTCCGGAGGAGGGGGCGTCCACAGGCTGATCACTACAATAACTGCTGCCGTCACGACGAGAAACAGACCGGCCAGGATCAAGAAGTGAACCGAGGGAAGCCAGTCAGTGAATCGATCGAGGAGAAAAGTGGCGATGGCCACGCCATGTCCGATGATCATGCCTATCAGCGCTCCAGTGCCGTTAGCCCGCTTCCAGAACAAGCCGAGGAGGAAGACGGCGACCACCGGCGGGAACAGATAGGCCAGCGAACTTTGCAAATACTCGAACAACGTGCTCGCCCGGGCTACCACCGGTACCCACAGCGCGCTGATGAGCATGAACATGATGGTGGTGAGGCGGCCGATCGACGCCAGACGCTCATCGGAGATCGCCGGTCGACGGGCGCTCACAAAATCCATCGTGATCAGCGTGGACGCCGAGTTGAGCGTGGAATCGAGACTGGACATGATGGCGGCAATGAACCCGGCCAGAACGAGCCCCTTCATCCCGATGGGAAGGATGTCCCCTACCAGCGTGGGGAACACGAGATCGGGGCGCGCCAGATGGGGATAAAGTTGACGGGCGATGATTCCCGGAAACACCATGATGAAGAGAACGGGGAGCTTGAGCAGGCCGGCCAGCAGCGCTCCCCACCGGGCCTGGCGGATGTTCCGAGCCGCCAACACCCGCTGCACGATGAATTGATTGGTGCACCAGAAATAGAATCCGAGCACGGGGACGCCGATGAGCGTGCCCAACCAGGGCATGGTGGCATCATCTAACGGTCGAATGACGCTGAGCATCTCCGGCGGCGTGTGCGCGACGACCGCCTCCCACGATCCCACCCGCTCCAGAGCGAGGAATGTCATGCTCGCCGCGCCGATGAGCAGAATGACGCCCTGAATGAGATCGGTGTACACCACGGCGGCCAACCCTCCTGCCGTCGTATACACGCCGGCTACCAGGGCGAGGATGAAACCGAGTTCCCACAGAGGAATGTTCGGGAAGAACGCGTGAACGACCAGCGCACCGGCATAGAGCGTCCCCGCCGTGTCGATGAACACGTTGCCCAGGATGGTCAGCGCGGAGAAATAATACCGGCAGGCGGGCCGATATCGGCGTTCGAGAAACTCGGGCATCGTATACACCCGCGAGCGCAGGTAATAGGGGATGAAGAAGATGGCGAAGAAGACGAGGATGATCGTCGCCATCCACTCGTAATTGGAGATGGAGATGCCCGTATCATAAGCCGATCCGGCCAGTCCCACCAGCGTGGTGCTGGAGATGTTGGAAGCGAACAGCGACACCCCGATGACCAACCATCCCAATCGCCGTCCGGCGAGAAAATAATCTTCGGCGCCCGCCCGTCGTCGCGCGAAATGAAAACCAATCGCCAGCACGACCAGAACATAACCGAGGATCACGCCACCATCGATGAGGCTCAGAGTCACAGCCGGATGTCCTCCTCATCAGCGTCACGTCTCATCGGGTTCATCCAGAGCATCCCAGACGAATTATCGTGGTTCCCGCTGGGCGACCGGGCGCCTGACTTGCTCCAGGACGTCTTCATCGAGCGTGGGCGTAGCGCTCCGGCGAGCGGCCACCAGGGCGCCCAATCGATTGGCCGCTTCGCTCATCAGCGTGAACGAGGCCCTGCGGAGGAGATGGTAGGCGAGTGCGGCGGTGAAGGCATCGCCGGCGCCGACGGTATCGACGACGTCGACGGTGATGCCCGGGTGTTCGATCGTTTCACCTTCGGCGACGAGCAGGCTTCCCCGCGCGCCCCGCGTGATGCACACCAGCGTGAGATTGAAGGTTCGTCGTAACTGCTCGGCTCGCGCCGCGAGATCATGTTCACCGAATCCCATGAGATCGGTCACTCGAAAGAGTTCTTCATCATTGAGCTTGGCGACCTCGGCGCGCTGAAACGAGCGACGAAGAAGTTCCACACTGTAATATGACGATCTCAGATTGACATCGAACAGACGGAGGCAATCCGGTCGCGTCGCCTCGAGGAAGCGGCGGATCGTCTGGCGAGAGCGCGGCGCACGTTGAGCCAACGTACCGAAACAGACGACGTCGGCCCGAGTGGCCAGTCGATGCCATTGTGGCGTCCACTCCAGATAATCCCAGGCCACGTTCTCGGTGATGGTGAACTCGGGCTGGCCGCGGTCGTCGAGGTCGACGCGAACGGTTCCCGTTTCATGTCTGGGATCGCGTTGAATGAAGCTCACTTCCACGTTTCGCTGCCGCCATCGGTCCAGCGCGCGTTCTCCCAGAGCATCCTCCCCGATCCGGCTGGCGATCACGCCCCGATCGCCGAGCGCCGCCGCCATCGCCGCGAAGTTGGCCGGAGCGCCTCCGAGCTGCTTTCCGTCGGGGAAAATGTCCCAAAGGACTTCGCCGAGGCCGACGACAGTGTATTGGCGAGGAGCATTCATCTGGCTACACCTCCTTTTCCAGGTGGATGAACCCATCGGCATCGAATCTCACCGGCAGGGGATCGGACAATCCGCCGGCGAACCGGCCCTGTGCGTCTTTCCACCGGAAGCCGAAAAACACCGTCTCGCCTCCGGAAAGGAGGGTGACGATCTTTCCTCCGTACCAGCCGGGCGCCAGCAACCGCGCCGGTTCCTCCAGAGGCGGAAACCCGCGCGCTGAGCGGCGAATGGGTGGCGACACGAGATAGTAGGTCCCCGTCTGACATTGGCTCTGGGGAAGTCGCCGTCGGCGGCCGGCCGAACAATCCTCCGCTTGCGCGGAGAACAGCAGGTAGAGGCGCTGATGATCGCCCGGAGGAAAGAAGAACACTTGCGGGACTTCCATCTGATAAAACTCCGTGGAGGCGATGAGGATCTGGGGAGCGGTGCTCCATCGCTCCAGGTCGGATGACGTGAGATAGACGATGGCTCCTCCAGAGTCGGCCGGAGCATCGGCCCGTCGGGTGGAGATGAAGGCGTAAAACAGGCCATCGCGGCCACGAACGAGATAGGGATCGCGCCAATTGACGCCGTCACATCCATGCTGTTTTCCCGGATTGGAAATGACCGGTCGCCGTCGACAGGTCTCGGTGCGTCGCCAGGATATCAAATCGGCCGAAACGGCCGCGCCGATATGCTGCGGGCGAAACCATCCCCGCGGCGTCCAGACGGGTGCCTCCCCGGCGTGACGGGAGGTGTACAACATGGTGTAAAGGCCGGAGATCGGGTGCCGGATGATGCTTCCCGTCCAGATGGAGGTGTTATCCCAGGCTCGCCCCTCCGCCCGTCGGAAGGCCGGATGGGGTCCGATCTCCTTCCAACCCCGAGGCGTCAGCACGGCATGGCCCACGGAGGCGAGTTCGTGCCGGCGCTCGGGATCGTCGCCACACTCCTGACGAGGAGCCTGGAGGAAGAACAAGTGAAGCTCTGAGCCGCGCTCGGCGAACCAGAAATCCCAGAGATATCTGTCGGGTGGAGACCAGGGCACGCTGTTATTCCTCGATTCCTGTGACGACGAAGCGCTTTCCGGGATGAGCCATCATTCTGTCAGCCGATGTCTCCCCGCTCGCATGCGCCGGGCCACCGAGGCTCAGGGTGTAGTGGCGTGGGAAGTTCATGTCATCGGTTCACCGATTGTCACGACGCTCGCGCCGCCGACGCTCGCTGATCGGCCGGGGACCGCGACGGACGATCCCCCGTCCTTCCTTCACGTAAATGATCTCGTCCGCCGGAACATTCTTCAGCGTATCCACCCGGCCGCTCGGCCAATGAATCTCCAGCCGATCGATGACCTTCGCCTCGCCGAGGCCGAAATGCACGCGCAGATCGTTCTGCGAGATATAACTCCCCCCGCTGCGCACTTCTTCAATTTGCCGGAATGTGCCCGTCACGCAGATGAGGCGAGCACCAATGCCGCTGCGATTGGATTTCGTCCCGATCAGGCCGATGTGAATCCAGTGATGAGATCCTCCATAATCATTGCGCAATAATTGCGGCCAATCGTTGATGTTGTTGACCACGACATCGATGTCGCCATCGTTGTCGAAATCGCCGAACGCGCAACCGCGACTCGGTCTCGGCTCGGTGATAGGGCCACCCACCAGTTGGGAGATGTCCCGGAAGCGTCCGTTTTTCAGGTTCAGATAGAGCTCTTTCGGCTCCCGATAGGTATAATGCCGTTTGAGTTTTTCGACTTCCGGATACACGTGCCCGTTACAGACCAGAATGTCCAGCCACCCGTTATTGTCCAGATCGAAAAAGCCACAGCCCCAACTGAGCCAGCGCGTGTTCGCGCCGATGCCCGCGACGAACACGGCGTCATCGAACATTCCTTTGCCCAGATTGTGGTACAGATTGCAGCTATCATCAGAGAAGTTCGTCTTGAAGATATCCAGCCAGCCGTCGCGATCGTAATCGCCGGCGGCTACGCCCATACCCGCCTGAGGCTTTCCATCGAGGCTATAGGCGCATCCGGCCTCCATGGCGATATCGGTGAACGTACCATCCTTGTTGTTGTGGTAGAGGATGGACGGGGCGGAGTCATCGGCGACATAGATATCCACCCAGCCATCGTTGTCCACGTCGACGGTGAGGACGCCCAGTCCATAGGTTCCCATCGTCTCGGTGATGCCCGCCTTCTCCGAGACGTCGGTGAACGTGCCGTCGCCGTTGTTGTGGTAGAGGATGTTCTTCCCCCCGGGCAGACCCGGAGGACCGCAAGCCACCGGGATGCCTTTGTACAGGCATGGACCGGTCTCGGGCAGGGGAGCCGTCTTGGGATCGAAATCGATATAGTTGGCGATGAACAGGTCCAGATGCCCATCGCGGTCATAATCGAGGAATGCGCAGCCCGTGTTCCAACGTCGCTTTCGTCCGGCCACGCCCGCCTTCTCCGAGACGTCGGTGAACGTGCCGTCGCCGTTGTTGTGGTAGAGGCGATTGAATCCCCAGTACGTCACAAACAGGTCATCGAAACCATCGTTATCGTAATCGCCGACGCAGACGCCTTGTCCCCACCCGGAGTGAAGGAGGCCGGCCCGCGCCGAGACGTCGGTGAACGTGCCGTCGCCGTTGTTGTGGTAGAGATGATTGGTGGGCGCTTTCCCGGGAGGGAACCCCTCCAGCCGCCAGCCGTTCACCAGGAAGATATCGATCCAGCCGTCACCATCGTAATCGAAGAACGCGGCTCCACATCCGGTCGTCTCCAGTAAATAAATGTTCTTGTGTTCGCCGCCGAAGATGGTCCTGGCGGTGACGCCGGCCGAGCGGGCCACGTCGGTGAACGCGATGTTCGGGTGCTCGTCTTTCTGGTCGCCAGCAAGGGCGACGACCAGAAAGCAACCGGCCGAGAGGCCGATGAGAATGACCCAGATGATGACCGTCGGCGAGAGCAGACGGACAGGGTGGCGCTCGAACCATCCATCTGATGAGCGATTGATCGCCATATTCCGTTCGCGCTTCATGACCTCGAGAGCGAGTGAACACCTTAACGTTGCTCGTCTCTCATTGTCAATATGGGATGATGGCGGACTCGGGCGGGGACGCGCCGGCACTTTACGGGCCCGAGTTTCTCGATCTAGACTTGAGCCGTGATGACCGGACGAAGATCAGGGCGATGGTGGTGGAGACGATCGCGTTCGCTCGTCGTCCTGATGGGAGGACTCCTCATGGTCAGCAGTTCACCGTTCCCAGAGCACCACCCGTCGGCGCCTGTGGCTCGGAAGAAGGTCATTCTGGATACGGACATCGGCGATGATATCGACGATGCCTTCGCCCTGGCGCTGGCGCTGCAAAGTCCGGAGCTCGAGGTCCTCGGCATCGTGACCGCCCATGGAGCGACCGATAAACGCGCTCGCCTCGTCGCCCATCTCCTCGGCGAGCTCGGTCGGGATGATATCCCCGTGGTGATGGGAGTGAAGACGTCCGATGAGCCTCCGCGACAGTACGCCTGGGCGCGGCGATCTGGGCCGAGTCGACCGATTGGGCGCGACGCCATGGGATTCTATCGCCAACAGCTCACGCGACATCCGGGGGAGATCACGCTCATCGCCATGGGGCCGCTCACCAATATCGGCGCGTTCATCGAACGGGAAGCCGACGTCTTCAGTCGGGTGCGGGAGGTCATCATCATGGGCGGGTCGGTGGCTTACCGCTATGACGATTTTGGCTATGGGGAGCCTCGCGGTCCGGTCGCCGAGTACAATATCAAGACGGATATCCCGGCGGCGCGAAAGCTGTTCCGGTCGGGCGTGCCGATCATCATGGTGGGATTGGATGCGACGACGAGACTCATCCTGGATGAGGTGAAACGGCGGATTCTCTTCCGGCGCAGCACGCCGCTCACCGACGCGCTCGCCTTGCTCTATCATCTCTGGGGTGGCGTGACGCCGACGCTCTACGATCCTATGGCCGTGGCCATGGCCATCGATCCTCGCTTCTGCCGTCTGCGTCCCGTGCATGTGGTCGTCGATGATGCCGGGATCACGCGGATCATCGATGGGGCTCGGCCTAATGCTCGCGCCGGCTTCGATCCTCGGGTCGATCGCTTCTTCCACTTCCTCATGACGCGTCTGCTCGAGCCAGTTGCATCTTCTCGGGAGTGAAGAGATCGCGGCCGGGGGCGCACTTCCATATTTTCGGAAGAACATCCATATTTTTGGAAGTCGATCGAGGAATCCCGAGCCCGAACCTCGACGCCGCTCGGAAATAATCGCTTCCCTGTCACCACGTTAACCGGACTCCGGCGATCTCCGATCGGTTTGGCACGTGAATTGCAACACAGAGGCCGAGAGTGTAGCAGAGGAGGGGCATTGTACTCTACAAAGGGAGGCGTCAAGAAGTGATATTGAACTGAAACGATGCGCCTGATCAGTGGATGAAAAAATGTCAATTTGACGTCGATCTCATCAACTTGGTGTTCACCCCCGGGATATCATCATTGAGGGATGCAAAGGAGCGTTAATTGAGAGACGATCACTCGTGGACGAGGAAGCACCGCTCATTCGGGGCTCGGCATTATCATCTTGAATACGGAGAAGGAGGTAACGTCACGTGGACAGGAAGATATTACTCACTGGCGGCCTCCTGCTGCTGGTGGCGCTCATTCTGAGCGTCGGGCAGGCAGCGGGACAGGCCGTCTATGGAAGCATCTTTGGAACAGTGACCGACCAGACGGGCGCCGCCATTCCTGGAGCCGAAGTGACCATCACTGATGTGGGGAAGGGCACTAAATTCGTGGTGATGACCAACCAGGATGGCAACTACGTCAAAGAGCGCCTCATCCCTGGCCGGTATCAAGTCAGCGTCAGTGCCAGTGGATTCAAGACCGCCTTGGTCGAAGTGGAGGTGATGGCCGACGTGGCGGCGCGCACGGACGTCGTCCTGGAACCGGGCGAGATCACCGAGGAGATCACGGTGACGGCCGAAGCGCCATTGCTCAAAACGGATCGCGCCGACGTCTCCACGTCGTTCGATCGGGAAGAGATCATCGATCTCCCCATCGTCGATCGCAACTTCACCCAGTTTCAGTTGCTCACGCCGGGGACGCAGAAGCTGGCCGTCTTTCAACACGCCTCCAGCGAGAACCCTCAGGGCAGCATCCAGATTCAGGTCAATGGGCAACATTTCAGTGGCACCTATTTCGAGTTGGATGGCACCGATAACCGCGATCCCATCCTGGGGATCATCGTGATCAATCCGCCGTTGGAATCCATCTCCGAGATGAAGATCACCACCCAGGATTACGATGCCGAGTTCGGGGTGGCCACCGGCGCGGTCATCACGGCACAGACCAAATCGGGGACCAACGAGGTCCATGGGAGCGCTTTCTGGTTCCGGCGTAACGATGAGCAGAGCGCGCGCAATCCCTTCACGCAGACGGTGCCCATCGGCGGCGATCCCAATAAGCTCATCCCCGACACCCTGTTCAATCAGTTCGGGGGGTCGCTGGGCGGGCCGATCATGAAGAACAAGTGGTTCATCTTCGGCGATTATCAGGGGACGCGACGCAAGAACGGGGGATCGGTTCTGACCACCGTGCCCACCGAGGCGGCGCGTCGCGGCGATTTCAGCGAATTCGGCATTCCCATCTTCGATCCCCTGACGGGCAATCCCGATGGAACGGGGCGCCGCCAGTTCGAGTTCAATGGGAAGAAGAACGTCATCCCTCCGGATCGACTGTCGCCGCAGGCGTTGGCCTTGATTCGGCAACTCCCTCTGCCCAATCTGCCCGGTCTGGACCGGAACTTCAGCGCCTCGGGCATCGAGGCCTTCGATGACGACGCCTTCGACATCCGCAGCGATGCCTACCTGACGGAGAATTTCCATCTGTTCGGTCGCTACAGCCTTCAGGATTTTCGTCGCGAGTTGCCGGGCGCATTTGGCGATCTGTTGGGCGGCCCCAATCTGGATGTGAGTCGGTTCGCCGGACGGTCGGATGTGCGCAACCAGAGCCTGGCCACCGGATTCGATTACGTCCTCGGTCCCAGCGTGGTCACGGACTTCCGCTTCGGCTGGTTCCGCTATCGCGTCAACGTGTTGCCCGGGGGCGTGGGCACATCGCCAGCCGCCGATGCCGGCATTCCCGGATTGAATGTCGATGATTTCTTCACCTCGGGCATGCCCGCGTTCTTCGTCAACGGCACCGGTGGATTTCAGATCGGATTCGCTCTGGGCATCAACGGCTGCAACTGTCCGTTGAAGGAGTCCGAAGAGCAGGTTCAGTTTGTGAACAACTGGAGCGTCACTCGCGGAAACCATTCCACCAAGTTCGGCGTCGATTTCCGTCGCGCCTACAATCTCCGCGTGCCCAGCGACCGGCATCGCGCCGGCGAGTTGACGTTCAATCCCGAACGAACGGCGGACATCGGTGGCGTGGGCGGAGGCCTGGGCGTGGCCTCCTTCCTGCTCGGCGATGTCTCCAGCTTCACTCGCTTTGTCAGTCCCTCGTTCGATGCCGCCGAGCGACAGAATCGCCTGTTCTTCTACGGGCAGGACAAATGGCGCATGACGCCCAAACTCACGTTCAGTTATGGCGTGCGCTGGGAGATCATCTTCCCCGAGACGGTCAACGGCGATGGCAACGGCGGCTGGCTCGATTTGAATACCGGCGAGATCCGAGTGGCGGGCATCGGCGATATCGGTCGCGACGGTAACGTAGAGACGGATCTGGGCGCCTGGGCGCCGCGGCTGGGATTGGCCTATCAACTGAACGAGCGCACCGTGCTCCGCGTCGGTTATGGACGGAGCTTCGATATCGGCACGTTCGGCTCGATCTTCGGCCACTTCGCCACCCAGAATCTGCCCGTACTGTCGGCGCAGGACCTGGCGCCGGCCAATAACTTCGACAGCGTGTTCAATCTGGCCGACGGTCCGCCTCCCCCGGTGTTCCCCGAAGTGCCGGCCAACGGGCGCATCCCCCTGCCGGATGGCATCTTCGCGCGCGCCCGACCCGATCGCGTGCGCCTGGCCACCGTCGATGCCTGGAATGTGACCATTCAGCATCAGTTGTCCAAGAATTGGTCGGTGGAAATCGCCTACGTGGGGAACAAAGGGACGCACGTCTTCTCGGGATTCGACGGCTCGACGCCCACCGTGCCCATCAATCAACCCACCATCGAGGGCTTCGGCGTCCTCAGCACCAACGAGCGAAAGCCGTTCTTCCGTAAGTTCGGCTGGACGCAGGGCATCGACTTTTACTGCAACTGCCACGACAACAATTACAACTCCCTCCAGCTCAAAGTCATTCGGCGATTCGCCCAGGGGTTCAGCCTCAATGCCAACTACACCTACGGGAAGGTATTGAACCACGACGCTGCGCAGATCCTGTTCAACGACAAGCTCGGTTACGGGCCGCCCACGTTCGACCGGACCCATACGCTGATCGTCTCCTCGCTCTGGGAACTGCCCTTCGGGCGCGGCAAACGCTGGGGGACCGGTTGGAACCGAGCGCTGGATCTGGTGCTCGGCGGATGGCAGATCAATCAGACGACGACGGCATCCAGCGGCCGTCCCTTCACGCCCAGCTATCGCGACTGTGGACAGGATCAGGATGTCGGTCTCTGTCGTCCCAGTCTGGTGGGAGATCCCACGCCGAGCGACCAGAATCGCAACCAGTGGTTCATTCCCGCCTCACAGGTGCTCGCCCAGAACGGGCAGGTCTCCGGTCCCTGGCAGCGACCGCAGCCGGGGACATTTGGGACCATCGGGCGGGGCGCCTTGCGCGGACCGCAATTCTTCCAGACGGATATGGCGTTCTTCAAGAACATCCAGATCACCGAGCGCATCAAGGCTCAGTTCCGCGCCGAGGCATTCAATGTGTTCAACGTCGTCAATCTGGGCATTCCCGAATCCTGCATCGATTGCAATCTCGCCCTCGCCGGTAGGATCACCAGTACCGAACCGTTCACTATACAACGGCAATGGCGATGGGCCATCAGGCTGGAATTCTGATGCCTGAGGACCTGCGATGGAGGGGCCTCGTCCCCTCCATCACAGGTTCCCGTGGCGGCGAGCCCGCAGCGGCCGCCGCGTTCGTGAGTCATTCGATCGGTGATGATCTCGTGGCCGATGAGGAGGAATGAATTCAACCGCTCGCGGTTATGCGCTCTTTCGGTGAGCGTGTGGCTATGGATCTGGGGAGCGACGGGCTTCCCGATGGTCAATGGGTTCGCTCAAACGGTTCGGCAGGCGAAGTCACCCGAACAGGCGCTGGAACACGCCCGAGAGCTCATCGAGCAGGGACGATTGGATGAGGCATTGCGCCTGCTCCATGCGCTCAGAGAGCGAGAGCCTCACTTGGCTGGCCTGGAGCGCGCGCTGGGCGTCGCCTATTACCGGAAAGCCGATTATCAGCGGGCCATCGAATTTCTGGAGCGCGTTCGCGCCGAGCATCCTCGCGATTATGAAGTCACGCAACTCCTCGGGTTATCCTATTATGCCCTGGGACGCGTTCGACGGGCCATTCCATTGCTGGAGAAAATCCGGGATCTCGTGCCCGATCAGGTGACGGCATCCTATGTTCTGGGGATGAGCTATGCGCGCGCCGGCCGGATGGATGAGGCCGTTCGGGCCTTCGCCCACATGTATGATGTCGCTCCCGACTCGGCGGCCGGTCATCTGTTGGCCGCCAAGGTGTTTCTGCAACAGCGCATGGAGGATCGCGCCGAAGCCGAACTCCGTCGCGCTTTGACGTTGGCTCCGCGGCTGCCCATGGCTCATTTCATGCTCGGCGAAATCGAGATCTTCAAAGGTCGGGTGCGAGAGTCCATCGATGAATTTCGCCAGGAACTCGAGATCAACCCCGGCTTCTGGCTGGCCTATTACCGATTGGGCGATGCCTATGCGCGATTGGAGATGTTCGATCGGGCCATGGAGAGCCTGCGACGGGCCATCTGGTTGAATGCCACATTCAGCGGACCATTCATCCTCATGGGGAAGGTCTTGTTGAAAAAAGGCGATGCCTTGCTCGCCGCCGGTATGCTCGAGCGGGGAGTGAAGATGGACCCTAACAACGCCTCGGGGCATTATCTGCTGGGACAGGCCTATCAACGACTCGGTCGCACCGAAGACGCCGAACGCGAATTCGCTGCGGCCCGGAAGCTCCGCGAACAGCAACAGGAGTGACCGGGTCGAGCTCCTGAGAGTGTGTTCTCCAGAGCGAATGGAGGTGATCGATGACGATTTCTCTTCGTGCTCTGCGCCATCACCGCGCGACCTCGCCGGGTATCTGGAGGCGGGCCATACTGTGGGCCATCGGCCTGACAGTGGTCGCCGCCAGTCCGGCGCTGGCCGAATGGCGATCCATCGGAGACGTCGCGTCGGTTCGCCGGGAGACCAATCGGGTGATGCTCGATTGTCGAGCGGCACTGGTCGAAGTGCGCGTCCTGGCGGCCGACCTCATTCGCGTGCGGATGACCCCGGGGCGCGTCTGGGGACCCGATGAGAGCTGGGCGGTGATCAAGACTGATTGGCCCAGGGTGGCCCTGGACATCTCCGAGACGCCGGAATTCGTTCGATTGACGACATCGGAGCTCGTCGTCGAGATCGCTCGATCGCCATGCCGCCTCACTTTTCGCGATCGAGAGGGGCGGATCATCAATCGAGACGATCCCGGGAAGGGGATGGCCTGGGATGGACGGGCGGTGCGGGTGTGGAAAGTGCTGCCCGCCGATGAATACTACTATGGCCTGGCCGAGAATGCCGGTCCTTTGGAGCTCGGGGGCCGGGCCATCGTCAACTGGAATACCGATGCCTACGGATATCGGTGGGGAACGGATCCGCTCTATCAGTCGATCCCCTTCCTTCTCGCTCTGCGTCGCGGGCGGAGCTATGGGATCTTCTTCGACAACACCTATCGTTCGGAGTTCGATCTGGGCAAGAGATCTCGGGAGGTCTATTCCTTCGGCGCCGAGGACGGGGAACTGAACTATTACTTCTTCTACGGTCCTCATCCCAAGAAAGTCATCCAGCGATTCACCGAACTGGTCGGGCGCATGCCGCTGCCGCCGCGGTGGGCGCTCGGCTACCAGCAATGTCGCTGGAGCTATGAGCCGGAGCGTCGGGTGCGGCAGGTCGTCACCATGTTTCGTCGCCGGCGCATCCCATTGGATGTCATCTATCTGGACATCGATTACATGGATGGCTATCGGTGTTTCACCATTGATGAACAGAAGTTTCCCCATTTCCGCGAGATGATCGCCGATTTCGCCCGGATGGGCGTCAAGGTGGTGACGATCATCGATCCGGGCATCAAGAAGGAGCCGGGATACTGGGTCTACGATGAAGGAGTAGCCGGCCACCATTTCATCAGGATGCCCGATGGTTCGCTGTATACCGGACTGGTCTGGCCGGGCCTGTGCGTGTTTCCCGACTTCACGCGGTCGGCGACGCGCCGGTGGTGGGGAGGGCTCTATCGCCAGTTGGTGGCCGCTGGCGTCCGGGGATTCTGGAACGATATGAACGAGCCGGCCATCTTCGTTCCCACCGATCGGCGGGTGAATCGCACCATGGCCCTGGACGCCATTCATGACGACCGCGGGCACCAGACCAGCCATCGCAAGTCGCACAACGTCTACGGCATGCTCATGGCTCGAGCGACGTTTGAGGGCATCCGCCGACTGCGACCGAACGAGCGGCCGTTCGTCCTCTCGCGCGCCTCGTACGCCGGCGGTCAGCGCTATGCCGCCGCCTGGACGGGCGATAATACGAGCACCTGGGAGCATCTCCACCTGTGGATTCCCATGGTGTTGAATTTCGGCCTCTGTGGGCAACCGTTCGCCGGACCAGACATCGGCGGATTCAGTCAGAGCCCGACGCCGGAATTATATACCCGATTCCTGGAAGCGGGCGTGTTCAGCCCTTTCTGTCGCACGCACACCCAGAAGGGAACTGCCGATCAAGAGCCGTGGTCGTACGGTCCCACCTATGAGGCCATCAATCGACGATATATCGAGTTGAGATACCGGTTGATGCCGACCATCTACTCGCTGTTCGAGGAAGCCGCGCGCACCGGCATACCGGTGATGCGTCCCCTCTTCCTGGAGTATCCCGATGATCAGCGGACCTATCGCCTGGATAGCGAGTTTCTGTTCGGTCCCCACTTGCTCGTGGCGCCCATACTGGTGGAAGGAGCGACCGGCCGTCGGGTATACCTGCCTCCAGGCGTGTGGTTCAATTTCTGGACCGGCGAGAAGCTGACCGGGCCGAGGGAGATCGATGTCGAAGCGCCCCTGGATGTGATTCCTCTGTTCGCCCGCGGGGGCGCGATCATTCCCATGCAGCAAGTGGTTCAATATGTCGACGAAGCGCCCATCGATCCCCTCATCATCAATATCTTCCCCTCCGGAGACTCCACCGCCGCGCTCTACGAGGATGATGGCCTCAGCTATCAATACCAGGACGGCACCTATGCGCGGACGCGCTTTCGCTGTCACCAGGCCCCGGACCGGATCACGTTCCACATCTCGCCGCCTGAAGGATCGTATCGACCGGCTGAGCGGTCGGTCCTCCTCCGATTCAACGGCATCGATCGCGCTCCTCGGGAGGTGAGGCGGGGTGAAGAGCGACTTCCGGCGATTGAGACGCTGGGCCGACTCCGTCAGGCTGAGAGAGGATGGACCTACGATGGCTGGCAAAAAATCCTCTGGGTGACCTTTCCCGACGAGCGACGCGCCGAAGATATCATCATCAACATGAGGTAATCAGCACCGATTCGCCCATCCCACCGCACGCGCCGGTCTCAAGCGGCGCGATCGCCCTTCGGGAGGAGAATGTTGGCTCCCGTCCATGCCGCTCATCGATGAACGGGAGCCTCCTCCGGGCTCATTGAGGGAGTTCCGCGCCGCTGGGAACGATCCACAATTCCACTCGACGATTCAACTCTCGCTTACCGCTCGGATGAGGCCGTCGAGCGCCGAAGAAGCGAACGACGATGCGATCGGGATCGATGCCTTTCTCGCGCACCAGGTATCGCTTGACGTTTTCGGCGCGCCGGCGACTGAGGTTGGGAGGCTCGCTGGCATCCTGATGACCGTCGATGACCAGAATCGCCGTGGGATCCTGTTCCAGTCGCAAGGCCACGTCGTCGAGGATGGCCTTATGGACGTTATTGACTCGCGAGCTGCCTTGCCGGAAGATGAGATCCTTGGCCACGCGCTCCGGTTTGGGCTTTTCGATGGAGTGGACGGTGAGGATAGTGGACGCCTCATCAGTGCCGCCCCGTCCGTCATCCACGGTCAAGTGGATGGTCACCGTCACCGGAGGCGCTCCGGGTCCGGCGGTGACGTTGGTCGTGTCCAGCGTCACTTCCTGGCCGGTTCCCTGAAGTCGTCCGGCGCTGGCCGTCCATCGATAGGTGAGGGGATCGCCATCGGGATCGCGCGCGATGGCCCAGATGCGCACGATCTCGCCATCGGTGATCTGACCTTCCACGTGCGGTGTGCCGACGACTTCATAATTGATGGACTCGATCACCGGTGGACGGTTGGGCGGCGGTGGTGGCGGTGGTGGACTCTTGACCCGGATGGTGCGCGTCGCCGTATCATAGCCTCCTCGACCATCATCCACCGTCACACTGACGGTTACGTCAACTGGTGGCGCGCCCACGGTGGGATTGATGCCGGTCGTCTTCAAGGTCATGTGAGGGCCGGCCCCGGCCAGTTGACCGGCCGACGTCGTCCAGGTGTAGATGAGGATGTCGTTATCCGGGTCCATGGCCCGGGCGAACAGTTGAACCGGCTCTCCATCCACCACCTCCGTCTTATCGGCTTCCAGATTGACCGTGGGCGGGCGATTGGGTGGTGGCGGCGGAATCCGCGGCGGGCGCTTGCCGAAGCCGATGTGGAAGACGAATCCATTGGCATCGTCGGGCTCGATGATCACCCGTCGCACGTTCCGGGTGATGGGCTCGATGGTGAACATTTCTCGCCGATCGGCGTTGTTGAGGAACATCTGCCAGGCGCCGCCAATGTGAAATCGTCCATCGAAGAGATAGAATCGTGCACCGAGGCGCAGATCCATCGGATTGACCGGATTGAGATTCGGCGTTCCGCCGGCGACATACACGGTGCTGTTCAATTCGGCGATATACACGACCTCATCCCAGGGAGCGATCTCCACCCCCGTGTCCAGATGTAATTCGTCACGGCGGTCGAGGATTTGAACGCCACTTCTCTTGACCGCCCCGGTGAACAGATAGCCAATATTCTGGTGGAACCGGAGACGGGACCCGTAAAGTTGCTCGCTGAAAATGAGGACGGGACCGGCATCCACGGCTCCCGCTCCACGACCGTCGGCCAGGGCATCGAAGTTGCGGGCCGAAGGAATCTTGAATAAGGCCGCGACGCCCACCGAGAAGGGATCTTCGGGATCGGTCACGCTCAACTTGAAACCCAGCGTGAGATCGCCCAGACCGTTGGATGACATGCGGGGACCCGAAGCATCGGCGAAGGGGAAGAAAGGAAATTCATTGTAATATCCCGCCGTATCGAACGGCACGAAGAAGACGCCATTGATGGGACCGGCCAGCGCGCCAACCGGCGGCAGGATGCTCCCGGTGCGATTTCCCGTGCGGGGGAAAAAGGCTGTGCTCCCGCTCCCGGCGCCGGGTTGTGGCGGCCCGAAAGCGACGAACGGATCAGCGCTCGGCCCGCCCTCCAGAATGCGCCGTTGATTGAACACCGAGCCACTCAACAAGAAAGGTTGCCGGGTGGTCACCTGCTGGAAGAAATTGATGTTGAGGAAGACCTCCAGACGATCGGTCAATCCATAAGCCACGTTGACGGGAATGCGATTGATGTCCAGATCGCCGGGATCTCGATCGTAATTATGCCAGAAGAAACCGATGTTGTACTGGCCTCTGAGGAGCGTCCGCGTGCTGAAGGTTTGGAAGAGACCGGTGCTCGTGCCCCCGGTGACCGTGGGAGCCGTTTGATATGAAGGGTCGACGCCTCGTTCCTGCGCCCTGACTGTCCCAGATGAGGGAAAAATAGCCAGCATCAGCCAGATGAAGATGATCTGTCGTTTCATGCCACGCCTCCTGATTCCAAGCCCTTCCGATTGTGAATACCACCACGCTGTCTCGCGCCCATTGGTTCACCGGCGCATCCTCTATGATCGAGGGGGACGATAAAACTGCAATGGCTTCACCGAGTCGATGAGGCCCACCCGGTGAGCCAGTTCGTAAAAGCGTTGCAAGCCTCGCAAACACTCGGCATCCAGATCGTAATGAATACATTGGGTCAAATAGGTTTCCACATATGATGGCGGCAGGCGCAATCGATTGGCTGATTCGTCGACGATCTGCCGGAGACTGGACGTGGCTTCCTGGCGCACGGCGAGAAAATCCACCGCCGTCAGACGATCGACGGCCTCCCGGCGGACGGCCCAGAAGGCGAACACGAAAGGAAGCCCGGTCAATTCCAGCCAGCGTTCGCCCCAATCCGTGATCCGAAGCGTACGATTGTGATAATTGGCCAGGAGCGCCGGATCGCCGATGAGGAGAGCCGCGTCGGCCGCCCGCAGCATCTGGGTGAGGTCGGGAGCGAACGTTCGATATTCGACCTCCCGGCCGAGGAAATGACGAAAGAATATGCGCGTCAACGCCGCCGCCGTGCGCGACGAAAGATCCAGGGCCACCGACGTGATGTCCTCGAGCGGCTTCTCCGATAGGAGGATGACGCTCCACACCGGGCCTCGCACGGCTACGGCGATGTCGGGAACGATCAGCGCCTCATCCATGCGGTGATATTCGATGGACGGGATCAGCGCCAGATCAACTTCCCCCCGTCGCAACAGGTCGGCACAGCGAGCCGGCGCCAGATGACCGATGAACTCGCAACGTTCGGCGTTGGAACCCCAGAGAAAACTCCAACAGAGCGGGAGGGAATTCAGATAGGTCGACGCTGCAATCCGCGGTTTGTTCATCCTTCACGCATTCCAGACCGATTCACTGCGAGGCTCTATACTATCCAAAACGTCAGACGCGAATCAAGTCAAACCTGAGTTTCTACGAACCAGCTTTCGCTCTCTATATCGTATCGTAGCGTGAAGACCTTCCCATCCTCAGTCATCACCCGGAAGAGACGGAATTCTCTCCCCTCCACCGTCTGTTCCCATGTCCGGGCGAACACACGAGTCACCCGATACCAGGTGGAGCCCAGGCGGAACGCCCGCGGCGATTCCTCGGCGCAATAGCCGGCATAGGCGCGAACAATGATGGGCTGCCACTCTGTCATGATGTCTTCACTGGCCGCCATCCCTCAGAGGAAGGCGCGGTTGTAATCGTTCGATGAGTTGTTGACCATTCAATCCGGCGACGCGAATGCGCTTCCGACGCGATCTCTGGCCGGCCGCGATGACGACGTCGGCCCGGCGGACGCCCAGTAATGCGGCCAGGAACCGGATGAGTGCCTCGTTGGCCCGACCCTCGACCGGCGGAGCGGCCAGTTTGATCTTCACCGCGCCATTCCAGAGGCCAACCAGTTCGGTTCGGGCGGCGCGAGGCTGGACGACGACGTCGAAGGCGACGGCATCGGACTGTTCCTGATAGGCGATCATCGTTGGTTCATGAAAGGAAGATCACCCGCACGGCACTGGACACCAGAGATAGGACGAGGATGGCGATGAGAGGCGAAATATCAATCGTTCCCAGAACAGGGGGAATCATGCGCCGAAAGGGACCGAGCACCGGTTCGCTCACTCGTCGGACCATCCGGGTGAGCCAGTTGCCGTAAAATCCCACCCAGGAGAAGATGACCTCCAGGATGATGCAGGTGATGAGCAAGGAAATCAATACCAGGGCGGTTGCCCCCAACGCATATCGAACGGCGGTCAGGGGATGGCCTCGGGCGAACGCCCACATGGCCTCCAACAGATACCCCGTCGCGACTCGAACTTGCCCGAGGAGCCCCAGGAGAAAGTAGGCGACGATGAGAACGAGAATGATGACGAGCAGCGGCGCGATGTCATGTCGCGTGGTCATGGCGAACGGCGTGTGCCGAAGAGGGTGCACCAGCGGCTCGGTGAGACGATGGACCTGATAAGCGAACCAACTGAACGGGTTCACTCTGAGCCAACTGATGGCAAACCGTAATACCATCAACGCGATGATCGCACCAACGGCGAACTTGATCAACGTCTCCAGCGCGTCGAAGATGCTCATATCCACCCTCACGGTTGAGGGCGCGGTCCCCAGATCGCCGTGCCCAGTCGGATGAGCGTCGCTCCCTCTTCGATGGCCACTTCGAAATCGTGGCTCATGCCCATGGAGAGGCCGCGGATCTCGCCGGGCAGGATGCGACGTCGGTTCAACTCATCGAGCAGTTCTCGCAACTGCCTGAAGTAGGGTCGCGCCGCCTCCGGATCGTCCGTATATGGAGGAATGGTCATCAACCCGTCCACCCGAAGATGGGCGCATCCGGCCAACATCTCAGCCAACGGAAACAGGTCGTCGGGACGAACGCCGAATTTGGTCGCTTCCTCGGCCACGTTCACTTCGATATACACGGGGAGCGCGCGCCCGAGTTCCCCGGCCACGCGCTCCAGCGCCTGCGCCAGGCGGATGCTATCCACCGATTGGATGACGTCGAACAGGCGCAGCGCGCGGCGGACCTTGTTCTTCTGGAGGTGGCCGATCATATGCCAGGTCGCCCGTTCTCTGAGCGCGGGGATGCTGGCCAGTTTCGCCTCTGCTTCCTGGACGCGATTCTCGCCGATGTGGTGCAGGCCGCATTCGATGGCCAGGAGGATGCGCTCCGGATCGACCTGTTTTGACGCTCCCAGGAGTGTGATCTCGGTAGGACGGCGCCCGACCCGTTGGGCGGCGCGAGCGATACGCTCGTGGATCTGCTCCAGGCGATCGCGGAGTTCATCCGGAGTGACCATTGATCGCTGGTTAGACGCTGGACAAGAGATGGCCCAGCTTCTCCTTCTTGGTCTTGAGATAATCCGCCATCTCGCCGGCCGGCGGAATTTCCAGCGGAATGCGCTCAACAACCTCCAGGCCAGCGCGCTCCAGCGCGGCCAGCTTTTCTGGATTATTGGACAACAACCGAATGCGGGTCAGACCGAGCTGACGGAGGATCTCGGCGCACTCGTCATAGGAGCGTGCGTCGGCGGCGAATCCCAGCCGGAGATTGGCTTCCACCGTGTCCAGTCCTTCATCCTGAAGGGCGTAGGCGCGAATCTTGTTGAGAATGCCGATGCCTCGGCCCTCCTGCTGTTGATAGATGATCACGCCTCGCCCGGCCGCCTCGATCATTTCCATCGCTCGTCGGAGCTGACGACCACAATCGCATTTGACCGAGTAGAACACGTCGCCCGTGAGGCACTGGGAGTGGATTCTCACCAGGCAGGGCGATGTTCCTTGGAGTTCTCCTTTGACGAGGACGACGTATTCCTCTCCACTTCTCAGACCGCGAAACCCCATCACGCGGAAGAGACCGATCTCCGTCGGGAGACGGGCCTCGGCGATCTTCCTCACCTCACGTCGACGATGGTGACCATTACCATCAGCACCATTGAACACCATCAGCTTGTTCCGCTCGTCGCTCTTTCTCATCGTCTCGGTTCTCCTCCATTGTCCTCCACCCGTCCGTCCCGCAACGAAACGCTAATTATGCCATGGATATGAACCATTTCGCAAATATCCGTATGCGGCCATCTCTGAGGAAGAACTCCATCCGTGCCCTCGCGCTCACCTCATGGTCGGAGCTCCTCCAAGGTCGACCGGATGACGGGAAACCGATCCACGGCTCGCGCGGCCGTCAACGCCGTCTGCAGGGCTCGTGGGATATATCGATCATAAACCGGGTTGCCGACCACCGCTGATTGATAGGCATACGTACCGACCGCTTTGAGCAATCGCTGAATGAGCATGAGGTGATATTCCGCCTCGAACTGCGAGAGCCATGCCGGATCGGTTGACTCTGGCTCCCATTCTCGCCGACGAGCGATGAAATAGTCGAGCATCTCGCGGCGGAAGTTCTCATCCAGCGCGACATAGGGATCGCCGAGCAGCGAGGCCACATCGTAACTCATGGGACCCATGCGGGCATCTTGATGGTCAATGATGTATAACCGCCCCTCACGAAGCATGAGGTTGCGCGAGTGATAATCCCGGTGACAGAGGACGCGTGGCCGAGCGGCCAACGCTCGGGCCAGTGCGGTGAATTCGTCGAACAGTTTCGTCTTCATTCTCCCGTCCAGTGGCCGGGCGCGAAGGCGCTCGAAGAAGTTCTCGTAGAAGAAGGAGAGTTCCCAGAGGAGCTTTTCTTCGTCGAACGCCAACCGAGCCGCTCGGCACCCCAGCCGCTCGGCCAGCGGCGTCGCCGCCTGGATGCGAAGAATGAGATCGATGGCCTGGCCATAGACGCGACGTCGCTCTTCGGGCGTTGCCCTCGGAACCCAATCCTGGAGCCGCTGGTCGCCCAGATCCTCAACGAGCATGAAGCCCCGTTTTTGCTCGATGTCGATGATGCGCGGCACAGGGAGGCCCGCTCGTTCCAAGAGCCGCGTCACTTCACAGGTTGGATGCGTGGTCGGATCGATGGGATCGGGATAATGGGCCAGGACGACGCGCCGGCCGTCGGGCAACGTCACTCGAAAATACTGTCGCGTCGATGCGTCGCCAACGAGCTTTCGCACCCGGACGCGCTCGACCGGTTGATGGAACGCGCGCCCGACGTACTCCTTGATGTTGGCTTCCAGAAATGCATCCAGCGTATCAATGGACATGGTTCACGAGGAGCACTATACCGAATCAGGAGACGATTGACAATCGGCGACCGGTTCGATCGGGACGATGAGGTTCTCTCTGACGATCTCTCCTCGTTGGGGCGAAGGACACCGTTCGGCGCGCACGATGGCGACCTGGTCCCATCGGGCGCCCGACGGGATCACGACGTCGTCGCCGACGATGCACCGATGCAGGCGCGCGCCGCGCTCCACGCGAACGCGCTCCCAGAGGACGGAATCGGTGACGCGAGCGCCGGGATCGACGATCGTTTCCGGTCCGCTGATCATCGATTGGCCCCGGGCGCGTAAAAATCTGAGATGCGTCTCCAGATAGCGCCCGAGCGTGCTCAGTTCATACCACGGTTCGTCGGTGATGTGAGCGGCGAGGAGTTCTCCTCGCTCGATGGCTCGCGGATAGGCCTCGCTCGTGGTGTGCGAGAAGCGATCTCGAGGAAGATAGTCGAAGATGCGCGGGTCGAGGATCTGAATGCCGGTGAAGAGCAGTGGGGGATCGGCGCCTCGACGCTCGCCACATTCTTCCTCGGGTGAAGGAAATCCGCCGAACCCGACGATGCGTCCGGTCGCATCCACGTTCACGCGGCTGAATCGCTCCCGAGCGGTGTTCGGTTTCAATACCAGAGTCGCCAGAGCGCGACGTTTCAGGTGCGTGTCGAGGACGGCTCGAAGATCGATCCCGGTGATGATTTTTCCGTTCACGACGACGAACGGTCCGCTGGCCAATCGGTCGCGAACGCGATCCAGTGCGCCACCGGTGCCCAGCACCCGAGGCTCATAGGAGAAGTGCAAATCGACATCTGGAGGAGCATGTTGTCGCACGGCTCGGCGAACGGTTTCCGGATGATGGTGCAGATTGATGATCATCGAGCGAATGCCGAATGCCCGTAAGTGGGCGAGCACGTAGCTGATCAACGGCTTGTTGAGAAAGGGCACCGCCGGTTTGGCGCGATCCGCCGTGAGCGGCCACAGGCGCGTTCCATATCCCGCGGCCAAGATCATCGCTGGCATGGTCTCCAACCGGTTCACTCCTCTTTCCTCCCGCGAAAGATCATGTCGCCAGGCGGTTCCCCGGCCGCCCGAGCCCGCTCGGCCCAGAGCGCTGGATAGCTCTCCCGAATGAGCGCCTGACGGGGAATGTGGAGGTGATCGATCAGTTCGGCCAGCGCTTCTTCGCGCCCTTCCAACTCGATGAAATTGCCCATGGGGGTTTCGTCGAACATGACGCGAGCCGTCGTGCCACTGGGCAGCGTGACGCGATATTCGGTGCGGAATTTTTGATAGCGAAAGATGCACTGGAGACCGATGGCCCGGAGGATGGCCAACACGCTCCGCGGCTCGGTCAGCGGAGCTTCTATCTCCGGTCGGTCCTTCAGCCAGGTGTGCGGCCGAGGGGGACCCTTGAACGTCAGCCAGCCTCGGTCATCAACGATGCGCAGGCGCAAAACCGACTGGTTGGCCGTCAAGCGCCGGTCGGGGAAGTCCAATAACCAGTTGTCTTCGAAGTGGCGAGGGGCGATGGTTTCCAGAGCGATATCCCGACGATCGAGGAGGGGATTGTCGCGACAACGAATTTTCACCTCCTGCTCTCGCTGCCGATCGCGCTCGTCCTCTTGAGGCATAACAAACAAACGATATCTGAGCCCCATCTCACTCTGCAAGTCTCATCGCCCACATCGGGTGCGTCGGCCTGATCGGGCCGGGAGGAGCGGCCTATGGTGGAGCGATGTGCCGGACCGATTGTGGATCTCTCGTCGAGGAGGGGCGGCATCGTTGGAGAGGACCGATAGTGACCGCCACCATTAGAAAAATTTAATCCTGTATTCACCGCATCTTAATCGGGATGGAGGTATAATGGTATTGTCAGCGAATGGAGTGAACGGGAGGACAACGATGATGGGAAAGCGACTCACACAGTTCATTGGTTCTGCTTTGATAGCCCTGATGGTCGTGATACCGGCCGCGGCCTGGACCGGCGGTCAGGGACAAAAGACCAGGCCTCTGAAGGAGAAGGAAAATCCTCTGTTGATTGGCAAGCGTAATATTAACAAGCGGCAACTGAATTTTTACTCCATCCAGCGAGAGATCAGTCTGGGCCGTCAACTCGCGGCGATGATCGATCAGCAAGTTCATCTGGTCGATGATCCGGTGATCAGCGAATACATCAATCGAGTGGGGCAGAACCTGGTGCTTCACTCCGATGCCAAGGTTCCCTTCACCATCAAAGTGGCGGTCAGCGACGAGATCAACGCCTTTGCCTTGCCGGGAGGATTCTTCTACGTGAACACGGGATTAATCCTGGCTGCAGACAACGAAGCGGAATTGGCCGGCGTCATGGCTCATGAAATCGCTCATGTGGCCGCGCGCCATGCGCTGGAGAATTTCACCAAATCACAATTGCTCTCCTGGGCGGCGATCGTGCCGCTCATTTTCGTCGGCGGGGGCATTGGCTATCTGGGCCAGTTGGGGGCGAGTTTCGGTCTCCCCATGGCGTTTTTCAAGTTCAGTCGATCGGCGGAGAAAGAAGCCGACATTCTCGGCGCGCAATATGCCTGGGCCAGTGGATATGATCCGCATGGTTTGGTCACCATGTTCGAGAAGTTGCGAGCCCGGCATCAGCGAGAGCCGGGCGCTTTTTCCAAGCTGTTCATGACGCATCCGTCGACGCCCGAGCGCATCAAGATCGTCAAAGACCTCATTGCTCGATTTCCCGAGCGAGAAGAGTACATTATCAACTCCTGGGAGTTCAATCGGGTGAAAGAGCGGCTGGCGCGGTTGCGAGGGACGGCCCGCAAGCTGGGCGCCGAAGGCCGGCCGGCCGGTCAGAGTCGACCCACCCTCAAGCGACGTCGTCCGACCGACAATACGCCTCAGCAGGGAGAGCAACAGACCGAGCCGAGAGAAAAACCACAATTGAAGCGGCGGCGTCCGTGATGAGGAAGCCGGGACGGGACGACGCTCGTCCCGGCTCATCGAGGATGTCTCTGGCGAGGAAGACGAACTGATGGTTCCTTCCTGGAATGGCTGGGCATCTCCTCCCTATACACACAGGAAAACCGCTCTCTCCATGATCCGCGAGGGAGCTCGCCTCACCGGCGTTTCTCGTTGTCGCGCGCAGAGCCAGGATCTCCAGATCCGCCTCCTCCACCGAACGGGACTGGATCGGCCATCACCTCTCCTGGTCGCCCGGGCGACACCATTCATCATCCACCCCGAGTGATGCTCACTTCTTCCTCTTTTTCGCGAGTGAAGTACCAGATGGCCACGCAAATCACCCCCACGGCCAGATAGATCCAGGGGTGGAATCTGGCCGGATCATCGGGTTTTCCTCCGGCTTCTCTCCATTGGTAGTAGGTCACAAATGTCATGACGAAGCAGATGACCGCGCCCACCCAGAGAATAATATGGAGGATCGTTCGTTTGTTCATAGTGACCTCCCCAGGCAATTGTTGACCGGTTATCTCCGGCACTCGATGTTCACGTGCCAAACCACCTTACTTCACTATCGTCGTTTCTCTCACCCTTCCAAACCGCCCTAATTATACAACAAGGGGTGCTCTGAGGCGAAGGGTTTATTTTGACGAGTCCTCCATTTTTGCTCTCCTCGCGGGCAGACATCGCGCCTTGGGCGAGACCTTCGCTCCCGGACGAAGGGCATCATCGATGGCGCGCGGGCCATCGGCTCACTCCAGGATGATATTGTCGATGAGACGAGCGCGACCAATGGTGACGGCGATGGCGATGAGGGCTGGCGCATCTCCGATCGTGGCCAAGGGCTCGAGGGTCTCTCGGTCGACGACGCCCAAATAATCGATCTGGATCGAGGATGCCGGTTCCAGTTGTTCGCGGACGCTCTCCATGAGGTTGGCGGCGTCGCGCTCGCCGGCGCCAAACATGACCTGTGCTCTCTCCAGCGCCTTATAAATCAGCGTCGCCGCCTGCCGCTCCTGATCCGACATCGCCGCAAGCCATCGGCAAGCCGCCACGCCATCCCGCTCGCGGACGATGGGGAGCGTGACGAGCTGGCAGGGGATGTGCAGGTCGCCGATCAGTCGCTTGGCCAGAGCGACCAACTGGGGGTCCTTCTGGCCGAGACAAAGGATTTCCGGCGCGGTGACCTGGAGCAGGGCGGTGAGCGCCGTTGACGCCCGAACATAATAGCCGGGCCACAATGGACTGAACAGCCGCTCGGTTAATCCCCGCACGATGACCTCGGTGACTGCCGTGGAGGGGAGGAACTCGCCCAGAGGAGGCGCGAAGACATAGTTGACGCCCGTCGAGATGAGCAACTCGACATCATTGGTGAGGGTCGCCGAGAGTCGCTTTTCGCCCTCTTCCCGAGTCGGCTCTTTGGCCAAGGGCAGGATTGAGACGATAGCGACATCGGCCAGGCGCAAAGCTCGACGAACCAGGGCCAGATGGCCATCGTGGAGATGGCCTCGCGTGGGAACGAGCGCGATGCGCGTGCGCTCGCCGCGAAGTCGATGAGCGAGATGCTGCATACGGGCGACGTTCCTGATGACTTCCATAGAGCGGTGGCTATTATAGAGAAAATTCCCCCGGATGGAAAATCTTTTTCATCGTCCCCCGGGAGCGACATAGAGGCGAACCTCGGCCTCATCGGGGACCGAGGCCAGAAGTTCGATCATCGTCCGACCCAGAATGGGGTGCTTCCGTTCGGGCGCGAGTTCACAGAGCGGGACGAGGACGAATCGTCTCAGGTGCAATCGTGGGTGAGGGATGGTGAGACGAAGTCCTTGGTGCTCTTGATCGATGACGAGGTCGTCGTAGAGCAGAATGTCGAGATCGATGGTTCGCGGGCCTTTGGGCACCGTTCTCACGCGCCCGAGCCGGCGCTCGATTGTCAAACACGCTTCCAACAAGGCGAAGGGAGCGAGCGCACACCGGATGATGAGCACCTGGTTCAAAAACCAGGGCTGATCGGGGAGGTCCACTGGTGCTGTCTCGTAGACGGATGAGGCCCGCTCAACCGTGACCCATTCGGAGAGGGCGTCCCGGGCGGCGGCCAGATGGCTCAGGCGGTCCTCGAGATTTGATCCCAGGCCGATGAATGCAGTATGCTCACTCATGCGCAAAGCCTAGGTTTTGGAGGAGAGAGACGTCAAGCCGGGAAACGATGGGCGAGCAAGAGAGGGCCGTGGTCATCAGTGGGCGAGCCGAGACGCGGCTTCGCGCCGGGTACTTTTGGGTTTTCTCCGGCGACGTGGTGAACGCTCACGAAGTCGAGAATGGCGCTATCGTTCAGGTCAGGAATCGACGCGGCGATCTTCTGGGATATGCGCTCTACAGCCAGCACTCGAACATCACTCTGCGGTGGATTGCCGATCGTCGAGCGTGCATCGATCGGGCGTTTTGGCGCCAACGCTTGCTGGCCGCCGACGCGCTTCGTCAACAGGTGGTCTCGGACACCGATGCCTTTCGCCTCGTGTTCGGCGAGAGCGATCTGCTCCCTTCGCTGATCATTGATCGGTATGGGAGGTGCTTCGTCATACAAACGTTGACGCCGGGTATGGACGCCCTGAAGTCGCTCTGGGTCGATTTGTTGGTGGAGCTGTACCAGCCGTCGGCCGTCATCGAACGCAATGACGTCAAAGCGCGCCAACTGGAAGGACTGCCGTTGGAAAAAGGGATACTCTCGGGCTCGGCGCCGGAAAACGTTGAGGTGACGATCAACGGCATCCGGTTCCGCGTCGACCTCCTCGGGGGACAAAAAACGGGCACTTTCCTCGATCAGAGAGAGAATTATCGCGCCGCTCGGCGATGGGCCCGTGGCCGAGGCCTGGATGGTTTCTGTTATACCGGAGGCTTCGCCCTCCATTTGGCGTCTTCCTGCCAATCGGTCGTCGCCGTCGATATCTCGACCGAGGCGCTCGACCAGGGGAAACGTAATGCAGCGCTCAATGGGATCGAGCATATTGAATTCGTCAAAGCGAACGTGTTCGACTTCCTTCGGGACCGGGTCAGGGCTGGGGATCGTTTCGACATCATCGTCCTGGACCCTCCAGCGTTCGCCAAGAGCCGGGCCGCGCTGGAGGGCGCCATCCGCGGCTATAAGGAGATCAATCTCCGCGCACTCCGATTGTTGGCGCCCGGCGGCATTCTGGTGACCTGCAGTTGCTCCTACCACCTCAGCGAAAGTATGTTTCTGGACATTCTCAGAGCCGCGGCTGCCGATACACATCGTCGCGTTCGCCTGTTGGAGAAGCGCACTCAGGCGCGCGATCATCCTATTCTGCTGAGCATGCCCGAGACGCACTATCTGAAGTGTGTCATCCTTCAGGTCATGTGATGGCGTCGAGTGGAAGCGACGTGGCCTGTCCGCACCACGATGGGATACTGAATCGACCTCCCTCGGTCGAAACCGAACACCGCTCATTTTCGGGGCGAGCGAGGGAATCACCCATGTGCAACAGTACGCCACAAGGCATGTAGCGCGAGTTGGCAACTCGCGCCACACTTATTTTCGGGGCAGAAACCGTGTATAATAGAGTGGTGAATGCCAGCCAGTGGGAGGTGAAGCGGAGATGAAGGATCACATCCTGCGCTCAGGAGTACTCACTGTCAGCCTGTTCGTTCTCTTCCTGGCGACGGCGCGCGCGCAATCGGCTCATCAAGTTGTGGTCGGCGAAGGCGTCACCGTGCGGTTGGCGTTGCAGACGCCGCTCAGTTCCAAGTTGAACGAAGTCGGCGATCCCGTCCGGGCCGTGCTGTATGATGATCTCTACGTTGAGGGTCACCTCGTTTTGAAGCGGGGAACCGAGTTTCTCGGTCGCGTGACGCACGTCAAACCGGCTCGTCGCGGTCAGCGGCAGGCCGAAATGGCCATCGCGTTCGATCGCGTGAAGACGAGCTACGGGCTGGAAGAAATCGCCACCCGTATCACGGCCATCGACGATTACGCGCATGACCGCAAGTTGAAGGGAGATGGTGAAGGCGTCGTCCGTGGGGGGCGTAGCGCCGGTCGGACGGTGGGCAACGTGCTGCGGGGAGCGCGCCTTGGCGCATATGGGGCGACGGCCGCCATTCTGCTCGGGCAAAGCCGCGGAGCGGCTCGCGCTGGCGGCATCGCCGTCGTCGGTGGAATGGCCGGTGGGCTATTGTTAACCAAAGGGTCCGAGATTCGGTTGTCTCCGGGAACGATTCTCCGGGTGCGATTCGAACGCCCGATGACTCTTCCCATCATGGACCGCTCCGGGGAGTCAGAGATCGGACAGTAGTCGAGGTTAGGGCCGGTCAATGGCCGGAGCGGCATAACCTCAATGCGCACCTGGAATGCCTGAGTGATGCCGATCAGCGCCGAGGCCGGCGCATAGCTGGGACGAACTCGGCATGCTGCGAACCTCGCCTCCCGAAGCGTTCAGGGATCATCGACCGGATGAACGTCACCGTCGACAAGCTCATCTATGGCGGGTATGGACTGGCCCGCTATCGAGGAGAAGTCGTTCTCGTCCCGTTCGCCGCTCCCGGCGATCGCCTGGTGGTTCAGCCCATCGAGCGAAAGAAAGGGTTCATCGTCGCCCGCATCGAGCGCATTCTCGAACCATCCCCGGTTCGCCGCCCGCCGCGCTGCCCTCATTTCCAGACGTGCGGTGGATGTCAGCTTCAGCATGTGACGGCGACGGCCGCCCGAGAAGCCAAATCCCAGTTCGTCCGGGAGTCGCTCGTTCGGCTCGGAGGCATCGATTGGCCTCATGAGATCGCGCTCATCTCAGGTCCCGAATACGAGTATCGCTTGAGGACGCAACTGAAGATCGCCGTTCATGACGATCGAGTGGAGATAGGATATTTCAAGCCGGCGTCACACGAACTCTGCCCCATCGACGCCTGCCCGTTGCTCAGTCCGACGCTCAATGAGGCCTTGAGCCGGTTGCGACGACTTCCCGCCAGATCCTTTCGCGGCGTGAAGACCATCGATCTTGTGGAAGGTGCTGGCGGTCAGGTGGCCACTCACCCGGTGATGCGTCCCTGGTCGGTGAGGGAAGTGGCTGTGTCGGTGGGCGAATGGACGTATCATGTCGATGCCCGGTCGTTCTTTCAAGTGAATCGGTTTCTGCTCGGAGAGTTGTTGAACTTCGCTGTGGGGAGTGAGACTTGCGGGGAGGTGGCCGTCGATCTGTATTGTGGCGTGGGCTTTTTCAGCCTCCCGCTGGCGCGCTCGTTCGATCGCGTCATCGGCGTGGAGAGCGATGCCCATTCCGTGCGCTGGGCTAGAGAGAATGCGCGACGACATGGTCTGGAGAACATCGAGTTCGTCGTCTCGTCAGTGGAAGGATGGTTGGAACGAAACCGAGGAGCGGGGAGCGTCGGTTGGGTATTGGTCGATCCGCCACGGTCGGGGCTCTCTAGAAGAATCGTTCGCGGAATCGTCGGCTTGGGCCCATCGGCGGTCACCTACATCTCTTGTAATCCGACGACGCTGGCCCGCGATCTCAAGTGGTTCCAGCAGGGGGGATATCGCCTCTCGTCGCTGGTGGCCATTGATCTTTTCCCGCAAACGTTCCATATCGAGACGGTGGCTCAACTCATGCGCCGTTGACAGGGCGATCGGTTTTCGCTAAAACCTGTGGGCTATGAGAGTACTGGTGACAGATCCTATCGCGCCGCGCGGCATCGATCTGCTGACCGGTGCCGGACTGATTGTCGATCAGAAAGGGAAGCTCTCCGAATCCGAACTCATCGACATCATCGCCAATTATGACGCACTCATCGTCCGCAGTGGCACCAAGGTCACGGCCAGGGTGATCACGGCGGCCGACCAGCTTCGCGTCATCGGACGCGCCGGAGCCGGCGTGGACAACATTGACGTAGAGGCGGCGACCAAGAAGGGCATCCTGGTGATGAATACGCCGGGCGGCAATAGCGTCAGCGTCGCCGAGCATACGCTCGGCCTCATGCTGGCGTTAGCCCGGCAGCTGGTCCACGCCGATCAATCGATGAAACAGGGTCGCTGGGAGAAGAAACGGTTCCTGGGCCGCGAACTCCGAGGGAAGACCCTGGGAGTGATCGGGCTGGGAAAGGTCGGTCAGGAAGTCGCTCGCCGAGCGGCCTACATGGGCATGCGCGTCATCGCCTTCGATCCCTACATCTCCGAGCGATTGGCTTCAGACCTCGATGTGCGATTAGTCGATCTGGACGAGCTCTATCGAACGGCCGATATCATCTCGCTCCACGCCTCGTTGAATCAAGCGACGCGTCGAATGATCAATCGGGAGAGCCTCAATCGGATGAAGCGGGGAGTTTATATCATCAATTGCGCCCGCGGGGAGTTGATCGACGAAGACGCTCTCTTGGACGCTCTGGAAGCAGGTCGCGTGACCGGTGCGGGTCTGGATGTGTTTCAGAACGAGCCTTCGCCCGATCCGCGCCTGGTGGGTCATCCGCGGGTCATCGCCACACCGCATATCGCCGCCTCGACGGTGGAAGCGCAGGAACTGGTCGGCGTCGTCATCGCCGAACAGATCAGAGATTATCTGCTCAACGGGCAGATTCGCAATGCGGTCAACTTCCCGGCCATTCCTCCGGACGAATTCAATCGATTGGCCGTCTATCTGGATCTCGGCGAGAAGCTCGGGCGCTTCATCTCTCAAGTGGCACACGTGCGATTGAATGAGATCGGCATACGCTATTATGGAGAGCTGGCCTCGCTCAATAGTTATCCTGTCTCCAATGCCGTGCTCTGCGGCGTCTTCAAACCGGTGCTCGGCGACGACGTCAATTTGATCAATGCGCGCCGCGTGGCCGAAGAACGCCATGTGACGGTCATCGAGACGAGGAGCAGTCGGGAGCGGAATTTCTCCAATCTCATCAGCGTTCAGTTGCGGGATGGTCAGGGAGGCGTCGATTGGGTGGAGGGAACGGTCCTCCACCAGGGGCAGCTTCGTCTGGTCTCCATCGACGGACTCGACCTGGAAGTCCCCTTCTCGCAGTATATGCTCCTCATTCGAAATCAGGATGTCCCCGGCGTCATTGGACGGATCGGGACGATCCTCGGCAATGCGCAGATCAATATCGCCAGCTTTGCCCTCGGTCGTCAGCCCGACCAGCAAGAAGCCATTGGCATCCTCACTGTCGATTCTCCCATCCCCGAGGACGTGCTCCAGGAGATTCGGCGATCGGCGGGCATCAGGGAAGTGCGCTTTGTGACCCTGGACTGATGGCGGGCTGAGGAAGCAGATGGAGGTGATCGCATGTCGAAATGGTGTGGAATGATTCTGTCGATGGTAGCCGTCGGAACGATGGTGTGGCCGATGGCCGAGCCGTCGCGGGCGGGCGGGGCGGTCACGCTCCTCAGTCAATCGGAGACGGGAGCGCCTCGCAATACCGATCTCATCGTCGATGGGAACGTCGCCTACGTGGGAGAATTCTCATCTGAGGGGCGCGTGGCCGTCATTGATGTGAGCGATCCTACGACGCCGAACCTGCTGGCCGTTTATCAATCCCCGGTTCGTTCGGCCACGTTGGATTTGAAGCTGAAGGGGGATATCCTGTTTGTCGCTCAGCAGACGGGCGGAGTGGCGGTGGTCGATGTCTCCGATCCATCCCATCCGCGGACGGTGACCTTCATCCGCGACCGGTTCACCTGGGGAGGGATTCACAATCTGTTCGTCGCCGGAGATTATCTGTACATGTGTGCTCAGGGAAGTGGCGATCTGCTCATCGTGGACATCTCCGATCCCCGCCGACCGCGATTGCGCGCCGTCCACAGCCCTTCGGTGGGGTATGTGCACGATGTCACCGTCGTCGATGACATCGCCTATCTGGCCAATCTGGGTTCTCGCGGGCCGGTGGAACGATTTGGCGTGTTTCAGTTGTTGGATGTGAGTGATCCCCGCCGACCGCGGGTCATTGCCGAGCATGCGTATGCGGGTGGTTTCTGTCACAACATCTGGCCGTCGCCCGATGGACGATACGTGGCGACGACCGATGAGCTGTGTGATGGGGGGCACCTGCGGATTTTCGATATCAGCGACCTGAGTGATATTCGGCAGATCGGGGAGTATATTGCGCCGGAGGGCGAGTCGGCTTCGGTTCATAATGCGGTGTGGGTCGGTGAGATGATTTACATGGCCTATTACACCGAGGGATTGCAGGTCGTCGATGTCTCCGATCCGGCGCATCCCCGACCAGTGGGATCTTTCGAGACCTGGGATGGGCAGACGACGCTGGGATCGTGTTTTGGCGGGGCGTGGGGGATTGTGGCCAGGAGTCTCGGTGACGGGCGCACGCGCGTATATCTGAGCGACATCACCACCGGACTCTGGATCTTCGACGTCATGGTTGAGTAACATACTGGGGGTGTGCCGGGGTGGCGGAGATAGGGGACAGACCATACTCAACTGGTTCCAGCACATCACATATGCGCATGAAGCTTCGGTAACTTGACAAAGGTCCTTAATGAATGATATTTTCAAAAGCGTATGAAACCTTTATTTCCTCGATGGTTAAAGACACGAATTGAGGGAGGCGCCTCACCGAGCGGTTCAAAAAAGGGAGATAAGTTGGTTTCTGACTGTGAAGCTCGAGGAGGCCCTTACGGTGCTTCGCGTAGCGGAAGTGGTCGGTATGGAGACCAACGAACTAAGTCCTTGTCTAGGAACGGAACCATTGGTGCTTGAGAAATTTGGGCTGGGGTTGGGCTGGAAACTGCCCGAATGTTCCGGCCTCTGGGGTCTCCTATGAGCCTTCTTATCGGTTCACCTTTTAACATTCACCAGAGGGGTTCGTACTCGTGTCTTGGTATTGACTGATTCAGAGTGACACCTTCTTGACGCGCACTCAGAGGGTGCCTGGGTGATTCCGGGGACAGTCCATCTCCAAAGTTGGCGAAGGTATCGAATCGCTGCGCTCACCTAGCGCTCGATGGGGTCATCAGGGGACAGATGTGCGGTTGGATCTCTACTTATAGGCTACTGGACAAAAGCGAGGCATGAGTGGTAGCCTGGTAAGTGATTGAAAGCAAAGGGTGCCGGGGTGGCGGAATCTGGTAGACGCATGGGACTTAAAATCCCAGGGGGCATTGCCTCGTGCGGGTTCGAGTCCCGCCCCCGGCACCAATCATATCAATGACTTGCGGCGACGAGCTCCGAACCGCGATGCCTTCATCTCGGCAGATTGTACCATTTTTGTGCTCTTTTTTTGCTCTGGTCTGAGCGGAGATGCTCTTCCTGCTCGGTGGGCGTCTCGCGGTTCGTGGTCGCATGGCCCACAGATTGGCGCAGCGAAAGGCGGGATGGGCACAGATCTTGGGGAAGCCCCGCCGCTCGTCTGCGGGGAGAGTTCAATCACTAGCTAGTTCACAACGGCTTTCCTCCTTCTGGTGATGCCCCGCCGCTCGTCTGCGGGGAGGGTTCAGTCGCCGGCTCGTTCACGGCGCTTTTCCTCTCTCAGGGAGCCCCGCGGCTGGTCGGCGGGGAGGTTCAGGAGTTGGCTCGTGAGGCGGCTTGTTTCCATCCTTCAGGAGGCTCCACGGCTCGACTGTGGGGAGAGTTCATGTTGGGGGATGCTCCGCGAAGCTCAAGCGCCGGGACTGTGATATAATACTCCAGTCAAATCATCGCTCACTGAGGAGGGTTCTATGATACGAAACATTCTGCTCGCCACGGATGGCTCGGAGCCGGCCGATCGAGCGGCCGCCTTTGCCGCTTCGCTGGCCACCTCTTACGGTGCCAAGGTGACCGTGTTGCACGCCTTCTGGCCATCGTCTCGCGTTCACCAGGCCAACGCGCTGGTCGTCAAAGTCGCCGACCGTCTGCGCGAGATGGGCGTCACCGACGTGGAGACGGAAGTGGTGGAAGGTCCTCCCGTCTCCGTCATCACCGAAATGGCCGCGGCGAGTAAACCCGATCTGCTGGTGATGGGCGCCCGCGGGATGGGGACGTGGCAGGGCACCATCCTGGGAAGCGTCAGCATGGCCGTCACCCAGCGCGCACCATGTCCCGTGCTCGTCGTCAAGTAGAAAGATCATACGAAAACATCATTCATCCCGATCCGAATACCCTCCAGAGCTTCGGCATCCTTCGCCCTCCCGGCGCAGCGAGGGAAGAGGTCATCGTCTGGCCGAACGAACCGAAGCGGGCGAGAGAAACGATGAGCATCCTCCCGGCTCACATCGCCGTCGCTTTCCTCATGATGTAATCTCCGGCACAGACGACGGAAACCACATTGGCATCACACGAAGCGCATCCCGTTTTTCTGAAGGGAGCGACGGAGGAGCCAATGATGAAAGAAGCGAGCCTGGTGTTGAGTATTGTCCTGGCCGCGCTATGGGTGGCCTTCTTCTTTTTTTCTCCACTGAGTGGTCTTGCCGGCCTCCTGGTGGGAGTGGGCGTGGGCGTCCTTTCGGCCGGAATCGCTTTTCTCCTCTTCGAACGACTGAGCCCGTGACGGATCGTCGGACGCTTCTCTCATCGCCGCACCTGGTCGGAGATGACGAGCGACATCGCCTCTCGGTCGCCGGACGATCGGCTCTCCGCACGACTGTCGAGAGGCGTGGCCCGCTCGGCGATCACTCCACGTTCGATTTCCCGGTCGGGAGACGAAGATCGGCGAGAGCGCCGAGACTCACAGAGATTTTCCCTCGCGCAGCTACAGGGCCGCCACGGGGATGCTCACAGCAGGAGCTGAACGAAATTCACTTCGATATTAATCGCTCCGGCAGCGGCGAAAACCAGAAGCACTCCCAACACAGCGCCGAGAATGGGAACGGCCTGGTTGATCAATCCCGTGAATCCCAGGGCGACCAGAATGAGCACAATGTGGGAGATGACGGGCGTCAACAGACTGACGCCGACAACCGATCCTACCGCGGCCAGTGTGGCATAGAGTTTGCGCATACTACCCTCCATCAGTCGAAAATCTCTCTTCTGGCCATCGTCCTCATCGATTCGATGACCCCACCGCTGCGCCGCAGTCGCGCGCGCAGTGTGAATGAAACTGATTGCTCACCGTCAGCGTGTTGCTGAGACCCTCCACCCGGGAGAGCAGACCACACCGCAACAGCGCCTCGGTTCTTTCAGCCCGCCCCCCGGTGGAGGGCGGGCGTTCACTCCTGGTTATGTTCGCAATGGCTGCCCGGAATAGGCGCCGGGAACCCCTTCCAACAGTTCGGCAAACTCACGCCCTGTCGCCATCCCTCCTGGCGCTCGACGGGCCATCCTGATCTGTGAAAAAGCGGATTCGGTTTGCCTCAACTAAAAGAGAAACACGCGCAAGTCGATGGGTAGTGCACCCGTAAAAACCAACAGGGCCAACGCCCCCACAATCAAAGCGAAGGAGGACGTCGCCAATGGAATGAAGCCCTGAAGAAACAGGACCGTCAGAATCAAGGCCACGTGCGGCAATTGCGCAGTCAGAAGGCCAAGAACGATCACCGGACTCGTTACCAGCATCAACATAAGTAGCTTTCGCATGTCTACCTCCTTGAGTCTTGGCCCCCCAGACCTATTCACCACCCCTCTTCTGGTTGGGCATTATACCAGATTTGTCGTTCGAGGTAAAACAGTTTTTAAATGAGCCACCGGCCTCTACTGAGTGATCGAACGGCGCATCGCCGGACTCCCTTCCGTGGCCATCCGAGTTCGGCACTCAGATCATCTGGTCTGCTCAGCGGATGAGGGCTGCAGTCGATCCGACGAGTGTCGCTCTCTTCTCAGCCGGTCGGCGAGCAGGTGGGCGATGGCGTTGAGAAGACTCTCATCGTCGGGACCAAAGGCATCCGGCTGATCGCTGTCCACATCGATCACGCCATAGATGGTGTCCTTGTCCCGAATGAGGACGACGATCTCAGACTTGGTATCGAGGCTACAGGCCAGGTAATTCTCAACCTGAGTGACGTCTCCGATGATCTGATTTCGCTTTTCGGCAACCGCCGTTCCACAGACGCCCACACCGACGGGGATGCGCCTGTGCTCAGTCGGATCGCCCATGTAATTGTGCAGGACGAGTTCGTTGTCCTGGAGGAGATAGATGCCCACCCAATCGTAGTGATGGAGATTCAAATGGAGCAGAGCAACCACTCTTCGTAACAACTCGTCCAGAGGGAGATTCTGTTGAACCAGGTACTCCGCCTTGCGGAGAAGAAGTTCATCTACCATGGCAGACCTCCTGTCGATGAGTGTGTGCAGGGTACACTAAAGCCGCGTCGAATGCAAGATGGGGCTTGGCCGGGGAGAAGATGAATGGGACGTCATGGGACTCGATCACGGCGCTGGAGCCCCACATCGGAGGAATGAACCTGGACCCCCGGGGAAGGGAGCGCCAGAAAGCCACCTTGCTATTACTCGTCCGCGACGCCCGCTAGGCCGCATGGGGTATGGCGCGCAAGATGCCATCCTTGCGCCGCTCATTTCCGAAGGACTCGATCGGGGTCAGAGAGCTGCGGGGCGGGGATGAACAGGAGCGGGAAGACGAAGCGCAAGCTCCTGGCTCGCGCCACATGATTGTCCATGGCGTTCGGATGGACGCCCGTGAAACCGGGCTGGCGCTCTCCCCCCGATCCGGTTGACTATGGGATAAGAACGCCTATAATAGGAACTTACTGAGCATTGGAGGCGATGAATACGAACCCTTCAGTTGAGCGGGGCTCCTTGATCACCAGCTTTCAAGCGGCCTGGGCCGGTCTCGCTCTGGCCATTCGCGGCGAGCGGAACCTGAAGATTCATGTCGTCGTCGCTATGATCGCTCTGGGGTTGGCCATCTGGCTGCGATTCTCCGCATCGGAGATCGTTCTCGTCCTATTGACCATCGGGCTCGTCGTCGTCGCTGAAGTGATGAACACCGCCGTGGAGACGACGGTGAATCTGTGCGCGGATGAGCAGCCGTCGGACGTCGCCCGCCGGGCCAAAGACCTCGCCGCCGGAGCGGTGCTGGCTGGAGCGCTCATTGCCGCGGCCATTGGAGCAGTGCTCTATATTCCGGCCATCTGGGAGCGGGTCAAGTAGGATCAAACGAGCATGCGTCGTGAGGTCAGCCAGGCAATGATCTATATCTCTGGTTCCCGGAACCAGATTCAGTTTACAGAGGAGGGGAGAAACCGTGAATCCAACCGAAGTTCTCGCTTTCGCCAAGAGTCATAAGGCCACGTTTGTGAGCCTCCGGTTCACCGATCTGCTCGGCGCTTGGCACCATCTCACCTTTCCCATCGATCAGCTCACCGAACGATCGTTCGAGGAGGGATTCGGTTTCGATGGCTCCAGCTTGCGCGGGTGGCAAGCCATCCATGAGAGCGATATGCTCGCCGTTCCCTCGGCCGAGCGCTGCTGGATCGATCCCTTCTTGGAAGAGCCCACCCTCGTCCTCATCGCCAACATCGTCGATCCCATCACCAAGCAGGCCTACGAATTCGATCCGCGCGGCGTGGCTGCTCGGGCGGAAGCCTACCTCACGTTCACCGGGATCGCCGACACGGCGTACTTCGGTCCGGAGGTGGAATTCTTCGTCTTCGACACCGTGCGGTACGAAAACGAGGCCAATCGCGCCGGGTATTTCATCGACAGCGAAGAGGGCATCTGGAACACGAACCGCGAAGGATTCAACGCCGGGCATCAGGTCAAGCACAAACAGGGCTACGTTCCCGTGCCCCCCATCGATACGCTGACCGATTTTCGCTCCCACGTCTCGTTGGCCCTGAAGCAGGTGGGCATCGACGTCGAGTGCCATCACCACGAGGTCGCCACGGCCGGTCAGGGCGAAATCGATTTCCGCTACGCTCCATTGCTGAGGACGGCCGACAACGTGATGATCTTCAAGTACATCGTGAAAAACACGGCCCGCGAGCTGGGCAAGACGGCCACCTTCATGCCCAAGCCCATATACGGCGATAATGGCAGTGGTATGCATACCCATCAATCGCTGTGGAAGGATGGAAAGCCTCTGTTCGCCGGCGACGAGTACGGCGGGATGTCCAAGCTGGGATTATACTATATCGGCGGACTGCTCAAGCATGCTCCGGCATTGGCCGCCCTGATTGCCCCGACGACGAACAGCTATCGGCGACTGGTGCCCGGGTTCGAGGCTCCCGTCCGACTGGCCTACTCCCGACGAAATCGCAGCGCCGCCGCGCGCATTCCCATGTATTCGCCGCGGCCGGAGACCAAGCGCGTGGAATTCAGACCCCCCGACCCCAGTTGCAACCCCTATCTGGCCTTCGCCGCCATGCTCATGGCCGGGCTCGATGGTATTCAGCAGCAGATTGATCCCGGAGAGCCACTGGATCGGGATATCTACGATATGACGCCCGAGGAATTGAAGAATGTTCCCGCACTCCCGGAATCGCTCGAAGACGCCTTGACGGCGCTCGAACGCGATCACGAGTTCTTGCTCAAAGGCGACGTCTTCTCCGAAGCGTTCCTGGAACGGTGGATTCAATATAAGCGCGAGATGGAACTCAACGAACTGCGCTTGAGACCACATCCCATGGAGTTCGCGCTCTATTTCGATCAGTAGCCGTTTGAACGAGAAGAATCATCACTGGCGATTCTTGGCTCGACGGCGCTCGGCCAGTCGATATTGAGCTACATGAGCGCGGTGTTGCTTGGCCGTGACGCTGAATCGGTGAGCGCCGTCGTCTCGGGTGGGATCGAGCACGAAGAAGAGGTAAGGCGTATCGGCGGGATAGAGGGCGGCTTCCAATGAGGCGCGGCCGGGCGAGGCGATGGGACCGGGGGGGAGTCCCGGGTGGAGATAGGTATTGTACGGCGATTGACGGCGGAGGTCGGATTGACGGATGCGTCCGGTCCATGCTCCGGCTAACATCGCCGCATAAATGACGGTGGGATCGCAGTCGAGCTTCATCCCGCGGCGCAATCGGTTATGATAGACCGACGCGATCAACGGGCGCTCCTCGTCCAATCGAGCCTCGCGTTCGATCATGGAGGCCAGCGTGACCACCTGCCGCACCGTCAATCCCAGTTCGGCGGCCCGCCGACGGTATTCTGGAGTGAAGACTTCACGGAACCGCTTGACCATGTTGGCGATGAGCTGACGGGCCGAGGTGTCCGCGGCGTACTGATAGGTATCGGGGAAGAGGTATCCTTCCAACGTGGTGGCTTCGGGATCGAGATCGCGAATGAGATCGATGAGCCGGGGGTCTTCGGTGAGCTGGAGAGCCTGGGAGGCCTCCGGGATGTTCAATCGCTCGATGACGCGGGCGACGTCGAATCGGGTGAGTCCCTCGGGGAAGGTGACCGAGTGAAGGTAAACCTCTCCTCGGGCCAGTTTCTCGATGACCGCGGCCGGCGTGATCGGGGAGGCGAACGCATACTCGCCGGCTTTGAACGTCGTGGTCCAGGCCATGAATCTGAACCACACCGTCACCGCCCACGATGACGGCACAATCCCCTTCTCCCGTAATCGATGGAGAATCTGGGCCGCCGACATCCCCGGGGCGATGCGGACGATCTGGCCCGCCTGGGCGTGCTCGTGGGGCGCGTGGAGGATGCGGTACCCCCAGAGCGCCATCGCCCCGATGGTCAGGGCGACAGCCATGACCAGCAACAGCGCATAACGTCTCCAGGAATGATCGGAGCGCTCCCGGTTATTGAGCGGTTCCTCGTTCATCTTCCCGTCGGTGGGTCAAGTAATCCTCAAGGATGAGGCAGGCCGCGATTTGATCCCGCATCGCTGCTCGTCGGCTGGGTTTGATGCCCCGGGCCCTCATCCACTCGTCGGCCGCCTGAGAGGTCAGGTGTTCATTCCAGAGTCGGACGGGGAGATCGGTGAGCTTTCGGAGCTGACCGAGCAACTTCTCCACCTTTCGACTCATGGTCCCCGTTCTCCCCGAAGGGAGCGCCGGATGACCGATGACGATCTCATCGGCACCGAGCTTGTCCGCCCACTCGATGAGTCGATGAGCGTCCCGCTTGACGCCCTGTGCGGGGAGGGTCTTGACGGCGCGAACGAGGCGGCCCGTCTCTTCGCCCACGGCCAGGCCGATGCGTCTCTCGCCATAGTCGACGGCTAAGATCCTCATGCCTCATGCCAGTATATGTCTCGGCTCGGGCCACCGTCAAGCAAGGGGATGAGGTCGGGAAGCGACGCCCCTCGACCGAGTTCGACAGACGATCCTCCATGGCCAGACGCCCTCCCGATAAAAATTCTTGACACCGGCTTCAGATCTGACATATAATCGGCATTCAACATGTATACAAATTGAATGTAAGCCATATTCCCAAAGCGCCGAGAGCCCGATGGAATGTGGCCGCGTCCTGGAGGGTCGAGTGGCGAGAAAGGCGGGCGAAGAATTAGAGCTCCTCTCTGAGAGAATCTATCAGGAGTTGCGCCACGACATCATCACCGGAGCCCTGGGGCCAGAGGCTCCACTGACGGAGGCGGCGTTGAGCAAGCGATACGGCGTCAGTCGAACGCCCATTCGCGAGGCCTGCGTTCGGTTGCAGCGGGAGCGGTTGTTACGAGCCATCCCCTACAAGGGATACTTGGTCGCTCCCATCACCCTGAAGGATGTTCAGGAGATTTACCATCTGCGACTCATTCTGGAGCCCGAGGCCGCCGAGGCGGCGGCTCGGGATATCGATCCCGCCGACTTCGCGCGCATCGAGGAGTTGGTCAAGATCAAGTATACCCCTGGCGATGCCGCCAGCCACATCCAGTTCATCCGGGCGGATACCGAATTTCATCTGCTCATCGCCAAAGCGACCAATAACGAGCGACTCTATGAGATCATGAAGGAGCTCCTTCTGGAGCGGGAACGACTGCTCTACCGCATCTTGTACAAAGGCGAGCACGGGCCGCTGGTCAGTAGCGAGCACAAGCAGCTCTGTGAGGCCATTCGCGCCAGGCGGCCGGGAAAGGCCAGGGAATTGATGGTTCAGCATGTGATGGCCGCCCGCCAGAGGATGATGAACACGATGTTCAGAATGAGCTGAGGGGGAGGAGGATGAGACATTCGCCGGGTTCCATCATGTCCACGCCCGAGATGCGTCGTTGGGTTCACACAGGGCCGAGCCATGACCGGCCACAGTGGTATGCCATCTACACCCGAGCGCGTCATGAGAAAGTCGTGGCTCGACTGCTCGGCGAGAAGGGCGTGGAGACGTTTCTTCCTCTTCGAGAGACGCGGCGCCCCCTCTCGCCATGGCGGTTTCGCATCACTCGGCAGCCGTTGTTTCCAGGATACGTCTTCTCGCGGTGCCTTCTCACGGCTGAGGCGTATGACCGCATCCGATCGACGGCTGGGGTGGTCCATATCGTCGGGACTGGCCAAGGACCATCTCCTGTGCCCAACGTGGAAATCGAATCGATCAGGATGCTCATCGATCAGAAGCTGGATTGTCAGCCTTTCCCCTATCTCAAGGTGGGCAAGAGGGTCATGGTCACTGACGGACCACTCCGGGGACTGGTCGGGCGTATCGTTCGACGCAAGAGCAAGGAGTACTTCGTCGTCGGGATCAACCTGCTCGGTCGAGCGGTAGCCGTCGAGCTCAAGGGATCTCAACTGGAACCTTGGCTCGGTGGCAGAGAATGAGGGTCGGCTAAGTTAAGTCCTTTTATTTCAATTCATTGCGGAGACAGAAGAGGGATGTCGTCTGCCTCGCCGGGCTTCCCATCGTTCGAGAGAGCGGTCAAGCTGGCGATGGCCGAGGGAGGCCCGGAGATTCTCATAGTGAGGGTTGAGCGATGAAATTAGCGACCTATACATTTCGCGGGCAAACGCGCGCCGGAGCCGTCCTGGGAGATCAGGTGGTGGACCTCCATCGGGGATATGTCTGGTGGATGGGGCAGAGCGGTGAAGAGACCTCGACGTCTCTGGCCGATGCTGTCATGCCATCGACGTTGCTCGCCTTTCTGCAACGAGGTGACACGGGCATGCAGTTGGCCCGGGAGGTGCTGGTGGCCGTCCAGGAGGCGAAGCGTTCGACACCGACCGAACGCCTCCTTCGGGAGCGGGGCGTCCTCTTTGCGCTGGAGGAGGTTCGCCTGGAGGCCCCCATTCAGCGCCCACCCAAGATCATATGCATGTGGGTCAATTATCGCGCTCACGGGGAGGAAGCCTCCATTGTTCCTCCCACGGAGCACCCGATCTTCTTCTCCAAATTCGCCACGGCGGTCATTGGACCCCATGAGTCCATCGTCATCCCGCGGATCAGCCAGATGGTCGATTATGAGGCGGAGCTGGCCCTCGTTATCGGGAAGCGAGGCAAAGACATCGCTCCACATGAGGTCTACGATTACATTGCCGGATATACGATTCTCAATGATGTGAGCGCCAGGGATTATTCCTTGAAGCGACTCCTGGGCGTGGTGGGCCCTTCACTCATTCAAAAGACCTTCGATACGTTCGCTCCTCTGGGGCCATGGATCGTGACGCGGGATGAGATCGACGACCCGCATCGCCTGGATATCCGGCTGAGCATCGATGGAGAGATCCTGCAGGATTCCAACACGCGGCACATGATCTTCAAGATCCCGGATATTGTCGCCGCCATCTCACAGGTCGTCACCCTGGAACCCGGCGATGTCATCTCCACGGGGACTCCCCCGGGCGTGGGATTTGCGCGCACCCCGCCGCGATACCTGAGGCCAGGTGAGCGGGTGCGGATCGAAATTGAGCGGATCGGCGTGTTGGAAAATCCCGTGGCTCACAGTGAGGAGCCAGAGATCGAGAATTGAGGAGGATTCGCCTATGGCCAAAGAAGAAACACCATTGCAATCCGATCAACAATCGCAACCGGAACCGTCATTCGATTGGGCCGTTCTCATGACGGACGATGAGTTCTATCCTCGGCTGCTGCGCAAGAAGGTGCGCCCGGCCAAGTGGAGTGGCCAGCAGGTGAGAGCCCGACTCCAAGAACTGGCCAATGATCCCCTGCGCGGCGCGGATCGACGGTTCGTGACTTTGATCAACACGGACTGCGGAGCGAGCACCTCGCCCGCTTTGTTCATCGGGATTCAGATCATGAATCCCGGAGAGCACATTAAGCCTCATCGACATAATTCGGTGGCCATCTATCACATCACTCAAGGGCGCGGCCATAGCATCGTCGCCGATTCCGATGGAAACGAATATCGCATCACCTGGGAGAGCGGCGACACATTCATCTGCCCGCCCTGGCACTATCACGAGCACTTTTGCACCGGCGAGGAGCAGGCCATCATGTATGTCGTCCAGGACATGGTGGCTCTGGCCGAACTCCGCGCCCTGATCTGGGAAGAGCCCGCCGGTCCCGAACATATTCGACAGGTTCAGGAAGGCTTCGCCCCCCATCGGGACACAGTACACGATGATGGCGGTGAAGGATGACGCCACTGGCGACAGTGCGTTGAGCCTCCGAGTTGGCCAGATGCGCGTATGATTCGGGGGTCGAAAACCGATCTCATGGAGAGGGAACGGTGAGTGATCTCATCCTCGCCAGCCTGGCGATGGCGTTGCCGGCACTCCTGTTTCTCCCGAGTTCACCACCGGTATTGAAGTTTGTGGGGAGCCCGGGATATCGCCTGACGTACCTGACATTCCGCTCCCGGTTCGTGGTCCTCGCCGTGAGCGCGGCTCTCTTCTTCGGGCTCCTCATCCGTTCGCTCATCGGGATGGCTGATCCTCAGTGGGTGTGGATAACGGGAATCGTTCTGAGTCTCGAACTGGCCTATTTTTTCGTCCTCTATCAGCCCAATCTGTTTCGACCGCTCAGGGAAACGGTCTGGCTGAGCGCCGATGAAACCGATAGACGATTGAGACCAGCGGATGAGGTGCTGGGCATCGTCGTCAACGGCGATGCCCGGGCCATTCCCACCGAGATACTCAATCGGCCGCACGTGGTGACGGATGTGATCGGGGGAGCGCCGGTGGCCGTGACCTATTGCGTGCTGTGTCACAGTGCCATCGCTTTCCCGGCCGAACTCGATGGTCGGCGATTGGATTTGGTGTTGGCGGGCAATTATTACAACAACGTCATCTTCTACGATCGGGCCAGCGGGAACCTCATCCAGCAGATGAATCCGGTGATTCCTTATGGACCGGATCGAGGACGGCGGCTCCCGTGGATTCCGGTGACGGTGACGACCTGGGCACAATGGCGCCGGGAGCATCCCAGTACGAGCGTGCTCTTCGCCAAAGAGCCATCGTGGTTCGATCATCTCGTCCGTCGAGCCATCGCCAGTATCGATGCTCGATTGCGACGGACCGGAACGCCTTTCTATACGCTGAGGGGGCGGCTCGATCGACGATTGCGCGCGACAGAGATGGTGTTGGGAGTGGCCGTTGGCGGCGCGTCCAAAGCTTACCCTCTCTCGCTCATCGAGCGATATGGGGTGGTCAATGATGAGGTCGGGCGTGAGCCCATCGTCATTTTCGGCGATCCGGAGGGCGAATTGATCGAGGTCTTCTCCCGGCGGCTCGATCGGCGCATCCTTTACTTCGAGCCGATCAGAGAGCCGGGGCGGGCCATCGCCGCCGATGGCCAAGGGACGCGGTGGGATCTCCGCGGACGGGCCGTCGAAGGACCGCTGGTTGGCGCCGAGCTTCGACGGATTCCTCATTTCAATAAGATCTTCTGGTTCAGTTGGGCGTTCTTTCATCCAGAGACGATTCTCGTCGCCGAGCTCGAAGACCATCGATGCCAGAGAACGAGGGCGAACTCGGGGAACACCCGTTGTTGAGATAGTCGGAGTCGAACCCGGAACTGGGCGGCGAGCATGATCGACCAGGATGGATGGCGGCGAGAGAGGCGCCGAGCCCCCTGGGCGAGAGGCAAAATCTTTCAACAGGAGGAGTAAACAGATGAGTCGTCAATCAATCGTCGTGGTCTCTCTTCTGGTGCTCTTGATGTTGGGGAGCATGCATTCGGGTATCCTCGGGCAGGGCGGTCCCTTGTTCGTTGATATCACCGACCAGGCCTTGGGACCGGCGCGCTTGACGCATGCCGGCGCTTCGGTCGATTTTTTTCCGTGTCAGCCCAATCCATTTCCTCAACCCGGTCCTCCGCTCTCGTTGCTCGGGGGCGTGGTCATCGCCGATCTCAACGGGGATGGGTGGAATGACATCTTTGTGACCAATGGGCGAGGGAGTCCCAATGTCCTCTATTTGAACAACGCCGATGGCGTGCCGACGTTCCGGGAGGTCGCCGAAGTGGCCGGCGTTGCCGACCCCGAGAGCGAGGCGGTGGCCGCCGTCGCTGGCGATGTGGATAACGATGGTGATATGGACCTCTATGTGTCCAATGTTGGCCTGCCACCCGGACTGCCCAATCCAGAAGTCTGTCCGCCGGTGGAAGGATTGAACCGATTGTTCATCAACCAGGGCAATGACGAGGAGGGGATTCCTCGATTCGTGGACATGGCCGCCGAGGTCGGCGCCGCGGGCCACGGGTTCACCCGCTCGCAATCGCCCTCGCTGGTGGATTTCGACATGGATGGAGACGTGGATATCTTCGTCGCCGCTCATCATCCCGTGGTCATTCCTTTCTTCCCTTCGGACAGTCCCATGTATCCTCCGCGGCCACCGTTCGCCTTGAATCTGCTTCTGCGGAACGATCTTCGAGAGACGGGCCAACTGAGTTTCACTGATGTCAGCGACCTGTTGAGGAATGAGACCAGTGGCACGGTGGGGCGGAATGGTCAGCCGATCTTCGATTCGCGCATCACCTATGATGGCGTCTGGATCGACTACGATGGAGACGGCGATCCCGATCTCATCGAGGCCAATGAACTGGGAGAACTGGGCGTCTACAGGAACAATGGGAGCGGACCGTTCACCTATGTGACGCCCGCGCTCGGCCTCAATGATGTGCTCTCCTCTCGAGGCATCGCCCCCGGCGATGTGAACGGGGATGGGAACATCGACTTCTTCGTCACGAGCATTGGCCTTTTTGCCGCTCAGGCCGTGCCCACATTCACCAATCCGCGACATGGCCTCTACCTCAGCGATGGTCGTGGCGGGTTGACCGATGTCGCGGCGGCCGTCGGGGTAGCCAATCCACCGGTCGATGGAGATGAAACCGGCGATTCCGGCTGGGGAGCGGTGATGTTCGATTACGATAATGATGGCGATCTCGATCTCTTCTTCGCCGGTAATTGGTTTCCCGCCGGGTTCGGCATCGTCGAACCGTTCGATTTTCCCACCGGGGGGCATACCAATCACGCTCATCTGTTTGAGAACCTGGGGACCGATGAGCAGGGAAATCCCATATTGAGAGATCGTCTGGCCACCGTCGATCAACGCACCGCCGCGGGAATCGACAACCCGTTTGACGCTCGTGGCGTGGCCGTCGGCGATTTGGATGGCGATGGTTTCCAGGACATCGTCATTGTCAACGTGAGCGGTTTCGCCACGCAAGGCACCTGTTGCACCTTCAACCCCATCGCGCCGTACACTGGGCAGGTCGTCATCTATAAGAACAAGGGTAATGCTCACCGGACGCTCATCATCAGACTGCGTGGTTCGGCGAGTAGTCGCGACGGGCTGGGAGCGCGCGTGACGGTGGTCACCGATCGAGGGACTCAGGTCCGGGAAGCGCGAGCTGGAGAAGGGCACTATTCGCAATCCAGCCCCGAACTGGAATTCGGTTTGGGAGAGGCCCAACGGGTTCAGAGGATCGAAATTCAATGGCCCAGTGGGCGGCGGCAAATCGTCGACGGAGTCGCGCTCACCCAGCAAGTCACTCGCTTAGAGATTCAGGAGCCATGAACCTGAAGGATGGGCCGGCACGAACGCCTCTTCCCGTCAAGGTATGGCGAGGCGAGATCCGGCACCATGGTCGGCCATGACCTTTAATGGGGAGTCGAAGGTTGGGAGGCGTGCCCGGTCGGCTCCTGACCTTCGCCCTCCCCGCTAGGAGGATGTCAACGCGATGGCTGTGACCTCAATGAACGCGCAATATCGAAACGGAGCAGATATCATTCATGCTTACCTGTCGCTGCCCGATCGGGAAGGCCCTCATGCGGCGGTGATCGTCATTCCAGCGGTTTTCGGAGTGAATGAATATATTCGAGAGATCACGCGGCGACTGGCCCGGGCGGGATTGGCTGGGTTGGCCATCGATTTCTACTCGCGGGAAGGCACGCCGACGGATCTCTCCAGCCGCGAGCGTATCCTCGCCGCACTGGCCGGTTTGCCCGACGACCGCGTCGTCTCTGACGTCATCGCCGCCATCGATTATCTCTCTGGGCTGGATGGTATCGATGGGCAACGCATCGGAGCGCTGGGCTTCTGCGTGGGCGGCACCTATGCGATCCTGGCCGCCTGCCGCACGCATCGCATACGGGCGGCCGTCGAATTCTATGTGCAAGTCAAGTATCGACAGCTCACCGAGAATAAGCCCCGATCGCCGATCGATGTGGTCTCAGAGCTGAACGCGCCACTCCTC
>JALSQX010000096.1 GCA_026985075.1 Blastocatellia bacterium
CTTCGGATTCCGCGCCGCTAAATACTTCGTTATCGCACTGGTCAACGTCGTCTTCCCATGATCAATGTGCCCTATCGTCCCTATGTTCACATGCGGCTTGTCCCGCTCAAACTTCGGCTTGCCCATAGTCGTCTCTCCCTGAAAATGAATTTATGATTGCTGGAGCCCACGGCCAGAATCGAACTGGCGACCTGCTGCTTACCATGCAGCCGCTCTAGCCGACTGAGCTACGTGGGCGTCCTGGAGCGGGCGACGGGACTCGAACCCGCAACACCGAGCTTGGAAGGCTCGTGCGCTACCAATTGCGCCACACCCGCGATATACCCATCATCAGGCTTTCGCTCCGCCTCTCTATAACCATAGCGCCTAAGCTACTGAGAGGCAAGCGATTTTATAAAAAACCTGGTGCAGGGGGAAGGATTCGAACCTCCGAAGGGCCAAAGCCCGCCGGGTTTACAGCCCGGTGCATTTGTCCACTCTGCCACCCCTGCCCCTATTCTCAAACAGCTTGGCGAAAACACACTGTGCCGTATCTGTGGAGCCGGTGAAGGGACTTGAACCCCCGACCTGTCGATTACAAGTCGACTGCTCTACCAACTGAGCTACACCGGCTCACGTGAAAATAGGGGTTTCGATCCCCCAACTATACAAGACACCTCCATAACTGAACAAAACAATCATAATAGCACAAAATCAAAATATGGCAAGACCGACAGTGAAATTTTCCGACCGTCGAGGGCGTCTGGAGAACCCAAGGGAACCACGCCTCCTCTTATTCTCCACATGGACCGCCAGAGCGTGAGTTCACAGCTACACAATCACCGATAGGGGTGGCGGCGCGACGTGAAGTCCCCCGGTCACGATCGATCGAATGTCAGGCCCAAACCAGCCATCCGCCCGTATGAGAAGTTCATCGGCGAGCGCTCGGGCCTGGGTCTTCGATCCTCGTGTCCGAAACGATCTTGCTCTGTCACGCTCGGTCGCGTAGCCTTACCAGAGAGTAGCCGAGCAGGAACGTGACCGAAGGTTTGAGTAGGAGGTCGAGGAACTTTATGAATGAGCGAGCACCAACGAAGACCGTTCACCAAATCGCCACTGCTATTGGAGGGCGCGTCGTCGGTGATGCCTCGGTGATCATCGCCGGTGTGGCCAGTCTGCGCTCCGCCGGGCCCACCGATCTCACGTTCATTGAATCGGAACGACAGAGAGAGGAGGCGCGGATGTCATCGGCCGGGTGCATCATCGTTCCAGAGACAGTGACCTGGGATGCCCGATCGCTCATCCAGGTCAAACACCCGAAACTGGCGTTTGCCCAAGCCATCGAGCTCTTCCATCCGCCTAAGCGTCCCCCCCAAGGCATTCACCCCACAGCCATCATCGCGCCGGACACGCACATCGGTGAAGGGGTGACCATCGGTCCCCACGTGGTGATTGAAGCGGGTGTCCATATCGACGCCAACACGATCCTGGGAGCGGGCGTATACGTCGGCGAGCATTGCATCATCGGTCCCGAATGCATCATTCATCCCCGCGTGACGCTCTACCCACACGTTCGTCTGGGAGCCCGGGTGATTGTCCATGCGGGAAGCGTGTTGGGCAGCGACGGCTTCGGGTATGTCAATGTAGATGGTGTCTATCACAAGTTCCCCCAAATTGGACGGCTGATCATCGAAGATGATGTGGAAATCGGAGCCAATGTGACGATCGATCGAGCCACGCTCGACGCCACCATCATCAAACGCGGAACGAAGATCGACAATCTGACCCAAGTTGCGCATAACGTCTACATTGGTGAGCATTCCGTTCTCGCCGCGCAGGTCGGCGTGGCCGGGAGCTCTCGAATCGAACGCGGCGCCGTCATCGGCGGACAGGTGGGCATCGCCGATCACGTCACCATCGGAGAAGGCGCCATCGTGGGCGCTCAAGCGGGTATCCCCACGGGGAAACGCATTCACCCGAAACAATTCGTCTGGGGCACGCCCGCGCGGCCCATGAGTGAATTCAAGGTCCAGTATGGATCGCTCGTGCGCCTGCCGCGATGGAAAGCCGAACTCGATGAACTGAAGAAGCGCGTCGCGCAATTGGAAGAGGAACGCAACAAGACCCCCTGAGAGCGCACACTACTGGCTGGCCGGATGATCGCCCTCTATCGGCCTCTCTCACTGAGGAGTGTCCTCCCGACTTTGGAAACAGGATCACTCGTCCTCGCCTGAGACAGTACACCCGTCGGAAGCCAGCGAACGCCCGCTCGCAGCAACGGACGTATCCTCCCTCTCGATGAAGGCCCCGGAATGCACCTCCGGAGGTGGTGGCTTTCCTCGCAACGAGGAGAGACCACCGCCTTCGCATGTGCATCCCGGGTTATGATTTCTCCCGATGCTCCTGGTCGGTCGCCTTGTGATCCATGACCGAGGTTTGCCCGCGAAGTGCAATATGGTAAGCTTTCGAGTTCATTTAATTGAAAAACTTTCTTTGAGGAGCCATGCGATGAGCTCATCACCATCGGATGAACCGAAATATACGAATCGCCTCATTCATGAGACGAGTCCCTACCTCCAACAACACGCCCACAATCCAGTGGACTGGTACCCGTGGGGGGAAGAGGCGTTAGAACGAGCACGAAGGGAGGACAAGCCCATCCTCCTCAGCATCGGTTATTCCACCTGTCACTGGTGCCACGTCATGGAGCGGGAATCCTTCGAGAATGAAGAGATCGCGCGGTTGATGAACGAGCACTTCATTAACATCAAGGTGGACCGGGAAGAGCGACCGGACTTGGACGCCATCTATATGAACGTGGTGCAGATGCTCACCGGCAGTGGCGGCTGGCCGATGACCGTCTTTCTCACGCCGGACGGCGAGCCGTTCTTCGCCGGAACGTACTTCCCGCCGGAAGATCGATATGGGATGCCGGGATTCCGCCGCGTCCTGTTGAGAGTCGCCGAACTCTATCGGACGCGCCGCGATGACCTCACGGCCAGCGCGCGAGAGATCGTGAGAGAACTCAACCGGCTCAGCGCGCCCCCACCAACTCGCCATCGGCTCGGGCTGGAGATTCTCGATGAGGCGTACCAGAGTCTGGCCCGGCAGTTCGACGCTCAACACGGTGGGTTCGGGCGCGCGCCGAAGTTCCCTTCGGCGATGAATCTGATTTTCCTGTTGCGCTACTATCAGCGTACCAAGAAGTCCAGCGCCCTGGAGATGGTCGAAACATCACTGACCAGAATGGCGCGAGGGGGTATCTATGACCAACTGGGAGGCGGATTTCACCGCTACTCGACCGACGAGCGATGGCTGGTGCCGCATTTCGAGAAGATGCTCTACGATAATGCCCTGCTCAGCCGCCTTTATCTTTACACCTATCAGGTGACGGGCAACGAGTTCTATCGGCGCATTGCCGAGGAGACATTGACCTATGTCACTCGAGAGATGAGGAGCCCGGAAGGCGGATTCTATTCCGCTCAAGACGCCGATAGCGAAGGCGTGGAGGGGAAGTTTTTCGTCTGGACGCCGGAGGAGATCAAACAGGTCCTCGGTGACAAAGAGGGCGAGCTGTTCTGCCAATACTACGATGTGACGCCATGGGGGAATTTCGAACATGGTCGCAGCATCCTCAACGTGCCTCGAGAGATGGACGTGGTGGCCCGGCTGGCAGATATCGATGGGGCGACGCTCAGACAGATCATCGAGCGGGGGCGAACCCTCCTGTTTCACCATCGGGAGAAACGCATCAAACCTCACCGGGACGAGAAAATCATCACCAGTTGGAATGGGCTCATGCTCCGGAGCTTCGCCGAGGCGGCCACTATTTTGGATTGCGAAGACTATCGTTGGATCGCCACGAGCAACGCCGAGTTCTTGTTGACCCACCTGCGCCGCGACGGTCAATTACAGAGGACATATCGGGCGGGCGTCAGTAAGTTGAATGCCTATCTCGAAGACTATGCCTTGCTCATCGATGGGCTGCTCGCCCTCTACGAAGCCACGGGCGATTGGCGATGGTTGGACGAAGCGACCTCATTGGTGGAGACGATGATCGAGCAATTCTGGGACGACGACGAGGGAGGCTTTTACTTCACGGCTCGGGATCACGAACCACTCATCGCGCGGATGAAGGAATTCACCGACAATGCCATTCCTTCCGGGAACTCGGTAGCTGCCGATGTCTTACTTCGATTGGCCCACTGGTTGGACAACCCCGAATACCGTCAGCGCGCCGAACGTATTTTTGAGCTCATCGCTGATGCCGTCCGGCGCTTCCCCGGTGCTTTCGGACATCTGCTCGGGGCGCTCGACTTTTACTTCTCTTCGCCGAAGGAGATCGCCATCGTTGGCGACAAACACGCTGATGACACGCGCGCCCTCCTCCGCGCCGTATTTGAGCGCTTCCTGCCCAATAAGGTCATGGCGCTGAAAGACCCTCGCGAGGAAGAGGCTGCCCGACGCATCCCCTGGTTGAAGGATCGAGAAGCGATCGCTGGGAAAGCCACGGCCTACGTGTGTCAGAATTTCACCTGTCAGGCGCCGGTGACCGATGTGGCCGCTTTGGTCGAACAGTTGTCGTGAGGGATGAGCCAACGGGCGAAGCGGCGGCGTCGGTTTTCACGCCCCATCATTCCCTGCCGACTTCGACGTGGTGAGGTCAAGGCTCGCTGCATCGGGTAGCTCGGTCCCAGATTGTGGCGATTCCTGATCGGGTGAACTCGGCGCCCGATTGGCCATGCGCATCTCCATCAATACGGCATTGAATTCCCCACCGATGAACACGACGAGCGATGTGAGATACATCCAGATCAACAAGACGATCCCCGCTCCCAGACTCCCGTAGATGATGTTGTATCGACCGAAGCGATCGATGTAGGCGGTGAAGAGGACGGAGACCAGAACCCAGAGTCCTGTCGCCAGTACCGCTCCCGGAAGCACTCTCCGCCACGATGGCCGGCAAGATGGGCCAACATAGTAGATGATAGCAATCATGATCATGGCGGCGACGAGCTCGACGCCCCATCGAACCAACGTCCAGAACCAGGGGAGCACCAGATGGAATTGAGATTCGACGAGCCGCTCCAGGAGCGAACCGAACAGGGTCAGGATGACCATGAGGATCATGGGAACGCCGACCAGGAAGATCAACAGAATCGCCACCAGCCGCTGTCGGACCAGAGATCGCGGCGAGAGCCGATAGGCACGATCGAGTCCCTCCATGAACGTGACCATCATGCCGGAGCCGATCCACACCATGACGATGAATGTGCCCACCAGCAGATCGGTGGGCGTGCTGGTGAGCATGGCCGAGACGTAGTTTCGAATGAGTACGTGCGTACTTGGTGGCACCACGTCCGAGATGAACTCCAGTAGCCAGGGTGCGAAGAGGGAGAGGGTATTGGTGACCACTAACAGCGTCAGGAGGAAGAGTAACAGCGGGAAGAAAAACAAGATGAAAGAATATGCCGCCCCTTTGGCCTGGCCGAAGCAATCATCCTCGATCAATCTGACCGCAGTTCGCTTCACGACCCGGAGGCAACGATTCACTCTATCCATCGCATGCGTCCTCGGAGAACACCTCTGGAGAATCCATGCTCCCGACGGGCTCTTCTACAAAATACCTTGAAGGGACGTCTATTGGCAATCGCCGATCCGGTGTGTCCGTTCAGAGGCGACGCTCAACTGCTCCCCTCGGGAGGCGTTAGCGTTTCTGGCAGTGCGCTCCTCAATGCCGGTCAGCCCGCCGCCATAGAACTCTCGTCGGCTCAGCATCCAAGCCGAGAGTCTCCCGCTCCCGGAGACATCTTCTCCTGAGCCTCTGGCGCACTCTTGCAGAGGAAGCGCTGAGCTGAGGAGTTCAACATCATTCCCGGGAGTCGCCTATGGTCCCACGGCCTCACATCGAAAGAATCTTGAGAGAGGATCAATGTGGTGTAGCGCAAGAGGCCGTCTTGTGCTGTGCGTCTTCCCGAAAGGATCACGGTGAATGTTCGGAGTGGAGCCTTCGCCGCAAGCGACCTTCCCACTTCAATCCCAGCTTCCGCATCTTGTACTGTAATGTGGAAAGACTGATGCCCGCTCGTCGCGCCGCCTGGCGCAGGCTGGGCGAAGTGGCCAGCAGCTCTTCCAGCAGCGCCCGCTCATACGCGGCAACCGCTTGCCTCAGATCCACGGAAGGAGGCTCGGCCGGCCATCCTCGTCGGAGATCATCGTGGGTCTCCTGGAGATCGACTCCTTCCCATTGTTCATCGCCGTTCAGGATGCTGAGGATGATCGGGGCGTCGATCACCGGACCGTCGCTCTGCCAGTAGGCCGCCGTCACCACCCGCTCCAACTCCCGCACATTCCCCGGCCACGACCACCCGGCCAGCACCCGATGCGCCTCCCGGCTCAACCGCTTGACCACCCCCTCATC
>JALSQX010000097.1 GCA_026985075.1 Blastocatellia bacterium
CTTCGGATTCCGCGCCGCTAAATACTTCGTTATCGCACTGGTCAACGTCGTCTTCCCATGATCAATGTGCCCTATCGTCCCTATGTTCACATGCGGCTTGTCCCGCTCAAACTTCGGCTTGCCCATAATGTTCCCTCCTGTCGACGAAAATGTGTTAACTCACGACTCCTGTTACTCTCCCGATGATCTCTTCGGCCACCGATTTCGGCGCTTGTTCGTAATGAGAGAAGTGCATCGCATAGGTCGCCCGACCCTGAGTTAACGACCGGAGATCGGTGGCATAGCCGAACATCTCGGCCAATGGCACCATGGCGGTGATGATCTTCGTCCCGGGCATGGTGTCGATATGCTCGATGCGCCCCCGGCGAGCGGTGATATCGCCAGTGATCGCGCCCAGGTATTCTTCCGGCGTCACGATCTCCACCTCCATGATCGGTTCCAGGAGCACCGGCTCGGCGCGCTTGACGGCATCTTGGAATGCCAAGGATCCGGCGATCTTGAAGGCGAGCTCGCTGGAATCGACCTCATGATAGCTTCCATCATAGAGGCGGGCGCGAATATCGACCATCTCATATCCGGCGAGGATGCCCCGCTCCATCGCTTCGCGAATGCCCTCCTCCACCGCCGGGATGAACTCCTTGGGGATCACGCCCCCGCGAATCTCATTGACGAACTCGAACCCCGATCCCGGAGCGAGAGGCTCGATCTCGATGAGGGCATGCCCGTACTGCCCACGCCCTCCCGACTGACGCACGAACTTGCCCTCGCCTCGGGCCTTCTTGCGGATCGTCTCCCGATAGGTGACCTGAGGTCGCCCCACATTCACGCCCACGCCATATTCGCGGCGAAGACGATCGACGATCACATCGAGATGGAGCTCGCCCATCCCGGCAATCAGCATCTGTCCCGTCTCATGATCGGTGGACACCTTGAAAGATGGATCTTCACGAGTCAATTGATCGAGAGCCACCGAGAGCTTATCTTGATCGGGGCGCGTCCGAGGCTCAATCCGGACGGCGATGACCGGCTCGGGAAACTCGATGGCTTCCAGGACAATCGGATGCTGCGCATCACACAACGTATCCCCCGTAGTGCTGAACTTCAATCCCGAGATGGCGACGATATCGCCCGCGTAAGCCTCGTCCACGTCCTCCCGTTTGTTGGCATGCATGTACATCAATCGCCCCACCCGCTCCTTACGATCTCGCGTGGCGTTGTAGACGTGGCGGCCCGATCTCACCGTTCCCGAATAGATGCGCGTGAAGGCGAGCTGTCCCAGATGCTTATCGGTCAAGATCTTGAACACCAGCGCGGCGAACGGTTCGTCATCATCGGCCTCCCGCGTGACGACCTCCTGGGTCCGTGGGTCGATGCCCTCCACAGGAGGAATATCCAGTGGGGAAGGAAGATAGAGCACAATGGCATCCAGCAGGGGTTGAATCCCCTTATTTCGGAAGGCCGCGCCACAGAGGACGGGGACGAGCTTCAGTTCCAGACATCCTCGGCGAAGGGCGTCGCGAATGGCCGTCTCCTGGACCGGTTGTCCCTCCAGGTACTGTTCGGCCACCACATCATCATACTCGGCGACGGCTTCGACCATCCGCTCCCGAGCGGCCTCGGCTTGCTCCCGAAGCGCCGCGGGGATCTCTCCGACGATGTATTCGGCGCCCAGCGTTTCATCCAGCCAGGTGATGGCGCGCATGCCGATCAAATCGATCACCCCTTGAAACTCATCGCCTTTGAACAGAGGAAGTTGAACGGGGACGGGATTGGCTTTCAATCGACTGCGGATCTGCTCGACCACTCGATCGAAGTCGGCGCCCACCCGATCCATCTTATTGACAAAGGCGATGCGCGGAACGCGATATTTATCGGCCTGACGCCACACGGTCTCCGACTGTGGTTCGACCCCGCCCACCGAATCGAAAATGGCGATCATCCCGTCCAGGACGCGGAGACTCCGTTCGACTTCGATGGTGAAATCGACATGGCCGGGCGTATCGATGATATTAATGCGATAGCGATCGCCCGAATCACCGCCACCGAGGCGCCAGTAGCACGTCGTCGCTGCCGAAGTGATCGTAATGCCCCGCTCCTGCTCTTGAACCATCCAGTCCATGGTCGCCGTGCCCTCATCGACGCTGCCCAGCCGATACGTTCTCCCCGTGTAAAAGAGCATGCGCTCAGTGGTCGTCGTCTTCCCCGCGTCGATATGAGCGGCGATGCCGATATTCCTCGTTCTTTGGAGCGGTGTCTCTCTCATGATCCTTGACGGAGGTCCTTCAGAGGGTCTTCGCTTGGGAACGCGCCTCGAAGGCCCCTCCCCCTCATTAGCTCACCACCGGTAATGACTGAAGGCGCGATTGGCTTCGGCCATGCGATGGACGTCGTCGCGCTTCTTGATCGTGTTGCCGCGCCCTTGGGCCGCCTCCATGAGTTCAGCAGCCAGTCGCTCGGCCATTCTCTTCTCATGGCGATCGCGAGCGAAGTTGATCAACCACCGGATGGCCAGCGAGGTCTGGCGATAGGGATTGACCTCCACCGGCACCTGGTAGGTCGCTCCACCCACACGCCGCGAGCGGACCTCCACGCGCGGCTTGGCGTTTTCGACCGCCTGTTTGAACAGCTTCAGTGGATCTTCTTTCGTCCTCTTCTTGATCCGTTCCATCGCCTCGTAAAAGATGCGCTCCGCCACGCTCTTTTTCCCATCCCACATCAGGCAGTTGATGAACTTCGTCACCAGTGGACTGTTATAGACCGGATCCGGTGGTATCTCTCGTTTTTCTACAATCCGTCTTCTCGGCATAGCCTTTCACTCCGTCCATTCATCGCGTGACGTGACCACTCAGGGCCGGCACCTCACTTGGCCGCTGCGGCCCGTGGCCGCTTGGCTCCATATTTGGATCGCCCTTGTCGGCGATCACTGACGCCGGCGGCATCCAGGGTTCCTCGAATGATATGGTAGCGAACGCCGGGCAAATCCTTGACGCGCCCACCCCGAATGAGCACGATGGAGTGTTCCTGCAAGTTATGACCGATGCCCGGAATATAGGCCGTCACTTCGATGCCATTGGTCAGGCGCACGCGGGCGATCTTGCGGAGCGCCGAGTTTGGTTTCTTCGGCGTCATCGTCTTGACCTGCACGCAGACCCCTCGGCGCTGAGGACATCCCTGCAACGCCGGGCTCTTCGTCTTGACGTGAACTTTCTCTCGCCCCTTGCGAATGAGTTGGTGAATCGTTGGCATAACGCCTCTCTCTCCAACGCGACCCTCGACCCGCCCTCGGGTGACGAGGCCGCTTTCACTTATCTTCAAAACGCCCTCGCCGTTGATTTCCCTCAACGGCACCTCACCCGTCCTTTCAGGAAAGGACGAGCTTCTTCATTTCACTCAGCGTCTCTGAGGGATCTGACCAAGGGAGCTTGTTCACACCCCCTCCGACGTGCAGCCTGGCGTCCCTCTCGCCTCCGTTCTCTGTGGCGCGTCTCAGGAGCCCATCGATGATTCCGCAGCGCCACAATAAATCCGGATCGGGTGCCTCCATTCCGAGTCGCACCCCCTGCACGCCGTGCAACCCGCAGTCAGGGAGCTCTTTCAGCTTCCAAAATTCTACGATTATATAGACATCGGTTCGATGTGTCAAGGATATGACCTAGAAAATTTTCGGGGGAGGGAGGCGAGAGTCCTTGCTCGAAGCCTTCGGGGTTTGTTAGAGTTTAACGTCATATGAGCACCAGAGAGAAACTTGAGACACTGAGGCAACTCCATCAACGAGCGGAAGCCGGTGGTGGTCCTGAGCGCATCGCCAAACAACATGCGGCCAACAAGCTCACCGCCCGAGAGCGCATCGAGCGCCTTCTGGACGAAGGCACTTTCGAAGAGTTCGACAAGTTCAAGAAACACCGCTGCCTGGATTTCGACATGCCGAGTCGGCAATTCCTGGGCGACGGTTTCGTCACCGGATATGGCAAAATCGATGGTCGGCCGGTATTCGTCTTCGCTCAGGATTTCACGGTGTTCGGAGGCTCGCTCTCGGAGACGAACGCTGAGAAGGTTTGCAAAATCATGGACCTGGCCATGAAGGTGGGCGCTCCGATCATCGGCCTGAACGACAGTGGAGGGGCGAGAATCCAAGAAGGGGTCGCCTCCCTGGCCGGTTACGCTGATATCTTCCTGCGGAATGTCTTGGCTTCGGGCGTCATTCCGCAAATCTCGGCCATCATGGGGCCCTGTGCGGGCGGGGCCGTCTACAGTCCGGCCATCACTGATTTCGTCATCATGACCAAACAAACCAGCTACATGTTCATCACCGGCCCGGATGTCATCAAGGCCGTCACTCATGAGGAGGTGACCAAAGAAGAACTCGGCGGCGCCATCGCTCACAGCGCCAAAAGTGGTGTCGCCCATTTCGCTGCCGAGGACGAAGACGACTGTTTCTCCATCATCCGCGAACTCCTCTCGTTCATCCCCTCCAATAACATGGAAGATCCCCCCCGCCGGGTTTCCACCGATGCGCCGGATCGGACCGAAGAGAAACTCAATGACATCATCCCCGACGCCTCGAATGTCCCTTACGACATTCGAGACGTGATTCACCTGGTCGTGGATGAAGGGTACTTCTTCGAAGTGCATGAGCATTATGCGCCCAACATCGTCATCGGCTTCGCGCGGTTGGATGGCCGTCCCGTGGGCATTGTCGCCAATCAACCGGCCCACTTAGCCGGGGTCCTGGACATCGATGCCTCCATCAAGGCTGCCCGCTTCGTTCGGTTCTGCGACTGCTTCAATATTCCCATCATCACGTTCGAAGATGTCCCTGGATTCTTACCCGGCGTGAATCAAGAGCACGGAGGGATCATCCGCCATGGCGCCAAGCTCCTCTATGCGTTCGCTGAGGCCACCGTGCCTAAAATCACCGTCATCACCCGCAAATCCTATGGAGGGGCCTACTGCGTCATGGGCTCGAAACACATTCGAACGGATATCAATTACGCTTGGCCGACGGCTGAGATCGCCGTCATGGGACCCGAGGGAGCCGTCAATATTCTCTATCGTCGCGAGATCCAAGCCGCCGAAGATCCCGAGGTGTTCCGGCGGGAGCGCATCCGCGAATATGAAGAGAAATTCGCCTCGCCATATGTGGCTGCCGAGCGTGGCTTCATCGATGAAGTGATCGAACCTCAGTTCACCCGTCCCAAGCTCATCCGAGCCCTGGAACTCTTAGACACCAAGCGCGATACGAATCCACCCAAGAAACATGGTAACATCCCACTGTAGATGACGCCGCGCGCGCTCAACCATGCCAGCGCCGGCGAGATGCTTCAGAGAGACTTGCCATTGGCCGCCGACTTCATTATTTTTGTCCCTGAGCCCGGGTGGATATCTCGGCGATGGTTTACCGAAGCGAAAACATTGTCGAACCAAGGAGCGCATCAACATGTATCGAACGTTAGCTCATTGCGCGAACCAGCGTTCTCTGCGATGGGGAATCGGTCTTTTCTCGGTCATTCTCCTCGGGGGGATCTCCTACGCCGTGTCATCGATCCAGTCATTGCCTCTTCTCCGCGCCGGTCAGCACCTGATGCGCCGTTCCCCTGAAGGCGGTCGTTGGGAGAAGCTCAACACCCCTTTCTCCGAAGTCCACCGATTGGTTTCAGATTTGGAGGATTCATCGGTCATCTATGCGGCGACCGACCAGGGGCTCTATCGGAGCGACGATGGAGGAGAAACATGGCAGCGAATTCCCACGGGAACCCCGGAGCCCAAGGCCATTACCGCCGTGGCCGCGGTTGGGGATCGTCTCTTTATCGGAACTGCAGAAGGATTGTGGCTCAGTCGGGATGGGGGAAAGCGATGGCAGAGCGTGACGGACGACTTCCCCGAACGGGCTTTGCCGCTCGTCATTCGGGTGGCGCCGAGTCATTCCTCCACCATCTACGTCGGCACAGAACGGCATGGCATTTTTCGGAGCCACGATGGAGGCATCCACTGGCAAGCCACAAATCACGGACTTCCCCGCGCCGTGGGGGCGGCACCGGTCACTCCCGTGCAGCACTTGCTCGTCGACCCCACCAACGAGAACGTCGTCTATGTGGCGACAGAAGTCAATGGGCTGTACAAGAGCACCGATGGCGGAGAACACTGGCGTCCCATCAATCAGGGACTTCCTGGTCTATTCCCCTATCGGACGTATCATCCGCTGATCACCATCGACCCTCGCTCTCCCCAGACCCTCTTCGCGGTGCTCGGTTATCCTGTTCATTCTCACAAGGTTGAGAACACCGTCTATCGGAGCACCGATGGAGGTGAACATTGGCGAGCCATATACACGCTACTGCCCAATGTGCGAGTCACTTCACTGACCCTCGATCCCCTGAACGGCACCCAGCTTCTGATCGGATACGAAGGCGGCGTCGCGACCGTTTCGGCCGCGACGCCACCGCTCCCCATGCGGACGCCTCTCCGGTTGAGCGACGTGACGACCGCCATTGACATGGATATCGGGGACATTGCCATCCTTCAAGACGGGGATGGGACGTTGGCCCACCTGTTCAACCTCGAAGGTCAGACGCTCGATTTCGTCCTCAGCCGAGGGCACTATCGCGGTTCGGTGCGCCGACTCATATTCGACACCAATCTGGGAGAAAAACTCAATCTGAGGAGAAACGACACGGCCCCCGTTGACCTCCCGTTTGCTTTTCCCTTCTTCCGCGAGTCATTCACTCGCATCAACGTGGGGTCGAATGGAAATGTGACGTTGGGGACAGTGCGCGACCGCATCGCCCAGCCCAATTTGAACGTGTTCGCCTCCCGACCGCGGATCGCCGTGCTCTGGGATGACTATGATCCTCCGGCGGCACCCGAAGATGGCGGCGTCTTTGTGCGCGTGGAATCCAATCAGGTGGTCATCACCTGGAACAAAGTGCCGGAGACGAATCAATCGGACGCCAATACCTTTCAGGTCGTCCTCTTCCGCAATGGGACGATCCGGATGAGCTATCTGGACGTGGATAATCCGACTGGTGGACTCATCGGCCTGTCGCCCGGTGGCGAGGATGTCAATGCCATCGTCGACGCTCGGTTCGAAGAAGATGCCGGTCGCCCCTTCCCCGCCCGCCCGGTGGCCGAGTTCTTCGATGGTCAACTCAACCTGGAAACCGTCGGTCGGCGCTTTTATGCCTCTCATCCGGACATTTACGATTTCCTCGTCGTTTGGGGTGGAAGCGCCATCCTCAACGGGACGGGGTTCGGCTTCGCCTTCTATCGACCGATTCAGAACGATGCCCGGGGCATCGGCCTTCCCGTGGGAAGTTTCGGAGGGAGTCCCAGAGCATTCGGTTCCGACGGTCGCTTGCAGGGCGTGCTCAATATGAACAGTCTGCGGTTCTACCCCTCCGACCCTCATGAGAATATTCCCGGATTGGGGACGAATTCCACCCTGGATATTCTCGGCCAGGAAGCCGGGCACCGATGGCTGGCGTTCGTCGAGTTTCGCGACGGCAATCGTAATAGTAATGAGTTGCTGGGACGCGACTTCGCCCACTGGAGTTTCTTCTTCGACAGTGACGCCTCGGAGATGGAGGGCAACGACTGGCGGGACAACGGAGACGGGAGCTTCACCACCATGGCGGCGACCGAACGCTACAGCGCGCTGGATCAGTATCTGATGGGCCTCCGGTCGCCCTCAGAGGTCGCCGACGTTTTCTTCATCCGCAATCCGTCGCGGCAACAAACCTGTTTCGACCCGGCCATGGAAGGCCGCGACTGTCCCCCTCGACTCAATGTGACCACGTCGGGCACCCGGGTGGACGTCTCCCTGGACCAAATCATTCGAGCCGAAGGGCCGCGCGTCCCTCCAGCCGGACGGGCGCCGACCAGTTTCAGACAGGCGTTCATTCTCGTCGTCCCGGAAGGCGATGAGCGGTTGATGGACGATGTCGAGAAGCTCGACCGGATTCGCCAAGCTTGGGAGACGTTTTTCCATGAAGCCACGGACGGGCGAGGGACCATCATCACCCGTTTGACGGATGGATCATAATGTCGCGTCTCAGGGGCGGAAGCGTTTCGCGCTTGCTCCCCGATGGTGAGTACGCGATACTCTCACCGGTATGCCGTTTGGGTTGCCACTCCCGGAGAACAAGCCGTTCGACGTGGTGGGTTGTGGTCTGAATGCCATAGACTATCTGATCACGGTCCCCCACTATCCGGCGTTCAATTCCAAAGTGCGCCTCCTGGATGTCACTATCCAGCCTGGAGGGCAAACGGCCACGGCGCTGGCCACGCTCGCCCGCTTAGGTTGTCGAACGCGATATGTCGGTAGTGTCGGCTCTGACGAGCTGGGCGAGCGACAGTTGGCTTCCCTGGCCGAGTTGGGAATTGAATCCCGTCACGTCAAGGTCGTCCGCGGAGCAACCAGTCAACTGGCATTCATCCTCATTGATCACCAAACCGGCGAACGCACGATCATCTGGGATCGTGACGACCGCCTCGCTTTGCGACCGGAAGATCTCGACCGGACGGTGATCACCTCGGGACGCATCCTCCATCTGGACGGCCACGATGTCGCGGCCAGCATCCAGGCAGCTCGCTGGGCTCGACAAGAACACATCCCCGTGGTCGTTGACCTGGACAATGCCTATCCCGGCGTCGAAGATCTGCTCCCGCTGGTCGACTACCTGGTGACCTCGGCGGAATTCCCCGAGCGCTTCACCGGCCTCTCCGACCGTCGGGCGGGGCTCAAGGCGTTGAAAGAGCGCTACGGAAACTATTTCGTGGCCATGACCTTGGGTGCTGAGGGCGTCCTCGCCTACCATGAAGGAGAGTACATCCACATGCCGGGCTTCGCTGTTGCCTGCCGCGACACCACCGGTGCCGGAGACGTGTTTCACGGAGGCTTCATTTACGGTTTACTTCAACACATGGAACTGGAAGACACACTCCGGTTCGCTAATGCCGTCGCCGCACTGAATTGCCGTGCTCTTGGCGCTCGGGGCGGACTGCCCACGCTCCAGCAGGTCGAAGAATTTCTTCGCACCCAGGCGAATGATCGCCCCTGAAAGACCAGCTCGCGACGCCGCCCGGTTCACCCTTTGAACAAGGCTTTCAAGACGAACCACACATTCTCTTTCCGCTCCCGCAGTCGGCGATAGAAATAAGGTAACCAGTGGGGGCCATAAGGGACGTAGACGCGCAGGTGATAGCCTTCCTGGGCCATTCGTTCCTGTGCCTCGGGACGGAGTCCATAGAGCATTTGGAACTCGAATTGGTCTCGGCCGATGCCCTTCTCCGCCACCATCCGCTTGATCGGTTCAATGAGCCGGTCATCATGAGTGGCGAGAGCTGGATAGTGCCCGTGGAGGAGGAGCTTTTCGGCCAGCTTGAGGAAATTTTTTCGGATCTCATCCATCTTCTGGTAGGCGATCCGCGCCGGCTCCTTGTAGGCCCCTTTACACAGCCGCACGCGCGCCCTCACTCGATTGAGCTCATCGATGTCTCTCTCACTGCGATACAGATAGGCTTGAATGACCACGCCGACGTTCCGGTAGTGCTCATAGAGCCGGAAGAAGAGGTCCAACGTTCGTTGCGTGTAAGCAGAGCCTTCCATGTCCAATCGAACGAAGATGCCATATTCGGCCGCCCGAGCCACCACCGGCAACAGGGTTTGATAACAGAACTCATCGCTGATCTCCAATCCCATTTGCGTTGGTTTTATCGACAGGTTCGAATCGACGCCCGTCCGCTGAATGTGATCGAGCACGGTCAGATACTCCCTGGCGGCGCGCACGGCGGCCGCGCGATCTTTCACATGTTCACCTAACATATTCACTGTGGCGTGCAGACCCCTTTCGTTTAACCGTCGAACGACGGGAACGACGTCTTCAAATGTCTCACCGGCGACGAATCGCCTGGCTAGAAAGAGAAGACTCATGATCCGCTTCAACCTTCACAGAAAATTTGACCACGTGACGCCCGAGTTTATGTTTGCGCGCAGACTGTGTCAACAGCTCTCAAGCGCTTCTGACTACTCATGGGGCCTCCACAGTCCCACGCCGACTCCAACGACGACCACCGACACCAGAATGCCCCATGCCTCGGGAGCGAGCCAGCCAGTCCCTCGACCCTCAGTGAGGAAATAGACGACGAGAGTGACACCGACGGCGCTCATGATGGCGAAGATCACCGGTGAGGTTTTCGGCCGCCTCGAATAGAGCCCGCCCACGAGAGGTACGCAGAGCGAGACGACCAGCAGGCCATAAAAGATGGTCAGTGCAGCGATGATCGACGGAAGTCCCAGCGCGAACACCACGCCCAATCCACCCGCCAGAAGAGCGATAATCCGGTTGACGCGGAGTAACTTCTGGGCATCGGCCTGAGGATTGATACACGTTTTATAAAGATCGGTACTGAGCGATGTAGAGAGCATGAAGAGGATGGCATCGCAGGTGCTCAGCTCCGCCGAGAGGACGGCGGCCAACGCCAATCCCCCTAGCCAGTGAGGGAGAAGTCGAGCCATCACCATGGGGAGAGCTAACTCCTGATGATCGAGATGGGGGAAATGAGCTCGAGCCATGATGCCCATCAATGGAGGGATGAAGGCGAACAGGAGCAGACAGACAGCATTAGCCGTCACTCCCAGCCGGACGGCGCGCGTCCCTTCAGCCCCATAGATCTTCTGTAATAACCCGGGAGAGACGATGAAAGCGGGAACGAGTAACACGATGAGTCTCATAATCCAGCTTCCTCCCGCTCCCGTCAGACTCAAATATGCCGCCACCTGCTCGGCGTCGATCAATCGAGCGCTCACCTGCTCGGTCACAGCGCGCCATGAGCCGAAGCCACTGAGCGCCACCACTGTGGCGATGACAAATCCGAGCACCATGACGCTCAACTGAACCAGGTTCACCCATGCCGATGAAAGGAGCCCTCCGGCCATAAAATAGAGCGTCACCACTACTCCCCCAACGAGGCACCCCACCGTCTTCCCAACGCCAGCCACAGCATCGAGGATGAAAGAGATGGCCATGAGTTGCCCGGAGAGCAAAACCAACGTGCCCACCCACAACACGCTGGCAATGATGACGCGAACGCGCCGGTCATAGCGATGTTCAAGATAATCGCCGACAGTGTACAGATTCAGCTGCTTGGCCAGGCGCCATATCCTCGGGCCGACGGTGACGCCGAGAATGAGCGACCCGATCCCCGCTGAGCCGACCCACCACCAGGCCGAGAGGCCAAAGGCATAACCCAAACCGGCGGCTCCCACCGTCGATCCCGCCCCGATATTGGCGGCGAGCAACGTGGCGAACAAAAGCCCTGGTCCCAGTCTTCGCCGGGCGACCAGAAAATCATCGGCGGTTTGCACTCGCCGGGCAATGAGTGCTCCCACGGCGAGCAGTAGAATCGCATAGATAATGAGGAGCGTCAGCACAGGGTACAGAGCTTAGCCAACTGTCAAATCATGAACAAGATCTGCCTTCGGGTCAGCGACTGAGCATGAGGATGGTGAACGCGATGAGACTGGAGAACACCAAGGGTAAAGCGACCTCCTTCTGGCGTGGACCAGTGCCACCCGGTTCTCCGGTCTACCGCCCGTGGCCTCCCCCCTCCGAGGTTCCTGCCCCCAGGCTCATGCCGGCTTGAAGCGGGTGCGAGAGCAATGGATATTGTCACTGTGTCAGTTGGCCAAACGGAGGCGGAGAATGGGCAATGGCCTTTAAAGTGAAAGATGACCCGGATCTCGTTCGATTGCTCCAGAAACATCCGGAGTGGCGGGCTGAATTGCGCCGGTTGCTGCCGACTGATGAACTCCTGGCTTTGCCAGAGCTGGTCCAAAGCCTCGCTGAAACTCAGTGGCGGACTGAAGAACACATCACGACCTTGGCCGACGCCCAACGTCAGACTGAAGAACGCCTCAGTCATGTCGAAGAGCAAATCGCCAACCTAGCCAACGCCCAACGCTGCACCGAAGAACGGGTGCAAACTTTCATTGAAACTCAGGAACGCCTCATCGAACGTCAAGAACGTCTCATCGATACGGTGAGGGATCTCAAAGGTCGCGTACTCGAGCGGACCTATGTCAAGGTAAGGCCAGTACCTACTTTGGCCCTCTTCTCCCACAACTTCGGATCGCAGATCCATACGCGCTAGAGGAATCACTGCGAGCCCCTCTCTCGGCCGAAGAATTCTACGATATGCTGCGATTGGACCTGCTCGTTTGTGGGCCGCCGCGTCAACGGCCGGATGTGCTCGAGGTTTGGCCAGCGGCGGAAATCTCCGCCGTGGTGGATCAGGGGGACGTTGAACGCGCTCAGCGACGAGCCGAGCACCTGCGTCGAGCTGGTTATCGCGCGATCCCGGTCGTGGCTGGAGAGCGGCTCACTCGGGGGGCGAAGGCGAAACCCGCAAGCGTCGAGTGGCCGTGATACAAGACGGCAGCGTTTCTCTCTGGGACGAGGCCCTCGAAGCCTGGACCACCTCGCCGAACGGTGAATGAAGTATGCCGGGACCGGCACGATGAGCGATGTGAACCGTCACTTGGAGGTCGCCATTATGAAGCTACCCCCCTGCTCCCCGTTGACGCGAACACCGCTCCTCTATGCCGAAGCGTGTTGCGTGTGCTGTCCCTGCCGCACCTTGGCGTAAAACTCCCGAGCAATACGAACACGCTCTTCCCGGGTTTTGGCTTGCTCTAACAGCCGAAGCAGCTCGTGGAGTCGCTGCTTCCGACGCTTCCATTTGCGATGGCGCCGCTGATGAAGCTCCGTCTGACGCGTTCCTTTCCCCATAAGCGCTCTGTTCAACTTCCGGCGATGATCAAATGGCCAATTATACACAACCCGAACCAGTTCTCAAGCTCAAATGAGTTGAGCCATTCTCGATCACTCATTAGCCCAATGGATGAAATCTCTCACATCGAATCCGTCGGCCGCCGAGGGAACGCTTTTGCCGTGGGCTTGGCATGTGTGGTAAACTTCCTGCCCATTGAGTAAATCGCCGATGACCGATCAAGAACTCATAAGACAGGCTCTGGCCGGCCATCCCCAGGCTCTTTCCCAGATCGAGCAATGGATTCGAGAAGTGGTCGGCCATCCCCTCTGGGGATGGCCGGATCCTCCTGAGGCTCTCGTTCGCCAGGTGCAATATCGGTTGGCCAAGCAGCTTGGTCAACGGCGATTCCAGCCTTCACATGATCTGCGCACGCACGTCTATAAACTGGCCGAGCAAGGATGCATCGAATGGATTCGCCGCCAATATCGCCCTCCTGATATTGATAGCCTGCGGCAGGAACTGGAACTGGAGGCCATCGTGGCGCATTGGCCCAATACGCCCATGGATGAGCGCCGGCTGTTCTTTCACATCTTCCATGCTCTCTCGGACGAGTGTCGCCGTTTGTGGCGCTTCATTTTCCTCGACGGACAGTCATACCTCGAGGTGGCCGGGCAACTTCGTGAGGATGAGAAGTCCGTGCGCTCGAGATTCCGACAATGCGTGCACCAGGCGATCGAGCTCTATCGTCGGCTGACTTGCCCTGCAGACGAACCATCTCAAATCCGACCATGAGATGCCAGCGAAAACGCTCAGCTAGTTCTATGGTTGGCGGATTACCGGCTGGAGAGTTGGCGCGTCGTATGTTGACTCTGATCGTCGAGCTTCTCATCAATCCGCTAACGTCGTACGGAGAGTCCCAACATGCAGAAACTGAACGCTGAGCGATCACATCCAGGCATGAGATGCCGGAGCGTCTCAGAGTGGTTACCGGCCTATGTTCAAGGGCGGCTGCCCCTTCAGGCCCGCACGCGCATAGCCAGGCATATTGGCCGATGCCCCAGATGCGCCGTCGAGCTGGCCGACCTCCGACGTTTCGCCGCCGCCATCGACCGCTATGGCCCCGTGCTGTTGGAAGATCACCCCGAAGCTGCTCGGCTGGTCGAATATGTGTGGAATGAGGCGGCGATGGACGGGCCGAAGCGGTATCGGATCATCCGGCATCTGGCTCTCTGCTCGACCTGTCGAGCGGAGGTGAAGATCCTTCGTCACCTGAATGAATCGCTCATGGGCGCCTCAAGGTTCGATCGATCACGGACGACGCCTCGCGCTCACTCATCTCCAGAGACAAGCGTCACACGGTTGAAGCAACTGCCCGGGCGGCGTTGGTCGATCTGGATTATCGTAGCGGCGTTGGTCACGGGAGGATCTTTGCTCTTGGCCCTCAACCCATTTTCTTTCGTGTTCAAGCGACGAACGACCACAACGGAGACCTTGGTGAGAGATCCCTCACCGAGGGGCGACATCCCGCATCCACCTTCCCGCTTTACCTGGGCGGCGGTTCCCGATGCTCAGAATTATCGAGTGGTCCTTTACGATTCCCGCATGATCCCTATTTGGAGGAGTCGACGGAGCCCGAGGGAAACCGCCCCTCTCCCCCGCCCGGTGGCTGAGCGACTGGAGCGAGGACAGACCTACTTCTGGCAGGTAATGATTCGATTGAAGTCGGGCAAGGTCACGCGCTCCCGAGCGTTCTCCTTCACCATCAGAACGCCTTCCTGATCTGCCATCCTCGGCTTCGCCGCCCCCGGCTTTACAGCCTGGTCTCACCTGGCCATGGTGGGGGCGATGCAGAGCTGGTCCCCGGTGGTGGGTGGTCTGGTCTGTGAGTGACCGAAGACCGGCTGTCCTGATGGAGACCGGAGCCAGAAAGCCGCTCCTCTCGTCGCCCGTCCCCGGTCCCCCGTCCTCGGTCCCCGGTTCGCCTTTCACACCCACATCAACCAGTCTCCGGGGGCCTCTTTCTGGCCGGAGGTGATGGCGAAGAATTCCTCTTGCAGGCGTTTGGTCACCGGGCCGCGACGGCCGCGACCGATCTTGATTCTATCGATGCTCCGGATGGGGGTGATCTCGGCGGCCGTCCCGGTGAAGAAGACTTCGTCGGCGATGTAGAGCATCTCGCGGGGGATGTTCTGTTCCTTCACTTCGATGCCCAGCACCCCACAGAGCGTGATGATGGTATCCCGGGTGATGCCCGGCAGGATGGACGAGCTCAAGGGCGGCGTGTAGACGGTGCCGTTGCGCACCAGAAACAGGTTCTCGCCGCTCCCTTCGCTGACGTTCCCCGAGGCGTCCAGGGCGATACCCTCGGCGTAGCCGTTCTCGATGGCCTCCATCTTGATGAGCTGCGAGTTCATGTAATTGGCCGACACCTTGGCCATCGCCGGCAGCGTGTTGGGGGCGCAGCGCACCCAACTGGACACGCAGACGTCCACGCCCTCTTCCAGCGCGTCCGCCCCCAGATACTTGCCCCAGCGCCAGCAGATGATGTACGTCTCGATGGGATTGGGCAGCGGATTGACCCCGAACGTCCCGTAACCCCGGAAGACGATGGGGCGAATGTAACAGGAGGTCACCTTGTTGATGCGCACCAGCTCCCGGCAGGCCTCGGTGAGATCCTCCAGCGTGTAGGGCGGCACGCTCCGGTAGATGTAGCAGGAGTTGAGCAATCGCTCCAGATGATCCCTCAGCCGAAAGATGGCCGGACCGCGGCTCGTCTCATAGCAGCGAATCCCCTCGAACATGGCCGAGGCATAATGCACCACATGCGACATGACGTGAATGGTCGCTTGCTCCCAATCGATGAATGCTCCGTTGTGCCAGATCTTCTCGGTGATGCCCTGTTCCATGGTCCCTCCACTTGGGAGCATGGAGCGTGGAACTCGGAGCGTGGAGCGTGGCGTTTGCCCCCTGTTCCATAGCTCCTCCACTCAGAAGCCGGGAGCGTGGAACTCGGAGCGTGGAGCGTGGCGTTTGCCCCCTGCTCCCGGCTCCCTGCTCCGTGCTCTATGCTCCGTGCTCCGTGCTCTCCTCTCCCGATCTGTAGTGTCCCAGGTCCTTCAACAGCTCTTCGCGCTCGGCTTCGGGCAGCTCCTCCACTTCCACCATGGCCTGATCGGGCGGGAGCTCCACGCTCCGGTAGGCGCGCGCGCCGGTCCCCGCGGGGATGAGACGACCGACGATGACGTTCTCCTTCAATCCCCGCAGGTAATCCACTCGCCCGCTCACCGCCGCTTCGGTGAGCACCCGCGTCGTCTCCTGGAAGCTCGCCGCGCTGATGAAGCTGTCGGTCGACAGGCTCGCCTTGGTGATCCCCAACAATAAGGGCTCGGCCTGCGCCGGACGCCCCCCTTGCTTGATCACCCGCTCGTTCTCGTCCTGGAAGTGGAACCGGTCTACCTGCTCCTCGAGCAGGAAGTCGGTATCGCCCACGTCCTTGATGCGCACCCACCGCAGCATCTGCCGCACGATGACCTCGATGTGCTTGTCGTGAATGGTCACCCCCTGCTGGCGATAGACTTCCTGGATCTCGTTGACCAGATACTTCTGCACCTCGTCCACGCCGAGAATGGCCAGGATGTCGTGCGGATTCCGCGGCCCGTCGATGAGCGGATCGCCCGCCTTGACCCGATCGCCATCGTTGACGTTCAGGTGCACCCCGCGCGGGATGGAGTACTCCCGGACCTCCCCATCGTCGCCGATGATCTGCACCTTCTGCACCCCGCGGGTGATCCCGGCGATCTTCACCCGACCGGAGATCTCGGTCATCACCGCCGGATCCCGCGGCTTGCGCGCCTCGAACAGCTCCACCACCCGAGGCAGACCGCCGACGATGTCCTTGGCCTTGGCCATCTGTCGCGGGATCTTGCAGATGACGTCCCCGGGCGCCACCCGCACGCCTTCTTCCTCCTGACGGCGAACGTCCTGGAGCTGCTTCTCGCCGAGCTCCTCACGATGCCGCCGCCGCCACTCGTCGAAATCGTTGACCATGAGGATGGCCCGCACCGGCAGATGCTGCACCTTGACGACCTTCCCCCGGTCGTCGCGGATCTCGATGCGCGGCTGGAGCTTCTCGTCCAACGGCTCGATGACGAACCGATAGGCCAACCCCGTGGCCTTGTCGATCTCCTCCTTGACGGTCACGTCCTCGATGAGATCCTTGAAGTGCACCGTCCCTTCCACGTCCGAGAGGATGGAGAACGTGTACGGATCCCACTCCACGAGCACCTGATCCGGTTCCACATGATCGCCTTCGTTCACCCGCAGCACGGCGCCGTAGATGACCGGGTAGCGCTCGATCTCCCGCCCCCGCTCATCGACGATGACCACGTAGCCGCCGCGGTTCATGGCCACCAGCTCGCCCTTGCGATTGCGGATCGTCCGCAGATCGACGAACTTCACCCGACCACCCCGCCGCGCCTCGTGCGACGATTGCTCCTTGATGGTCGCCGTCCCTCCGATGTGGAACGTCCGCATGGTGAGCTGAGTGCCCGGCTCGCCGATCGACTGGGCGGCCAGGATGCCCACCGCCTCGCCGATCTCCACCATCTGCCCGGTGGCCAGGTTCCGCCCGTAACACATCACGCAGACGCCGCGCCTCGCCTCGCAGGTGAGCACCGAGCGCACCCGAATCCGCTCGATCCCACCGGCATTCTGGATCTCGTTGGCCAGATCCTCGGTGATCTCCTGGTTGGCCTGCACGATCACCCGACCGTCAATGGGATCGCGCACATCCTCGAGCGCCACCCGCCCGATGATCCGATCGCGCAACGGCTCGATGATCTCGCCACCCTGGGTGATGGCCTCCGCCCAGATGCCCTTGACCGTCCCGCAATCGTACTCGGTGACGATGACGTCCTGGGCCACGTCCACCAACCGCCGCGTCAGGTATCCCGAATCGGCCGTCTTCAACGCCGTGTCGGCCAACCCTTTGCGCGCCCCGTGGGTGGAGATGAAGTACTGCAACACGTTCAGCCCCTCGCGGAAATTGGCGCGGATGGGCGTCTCGATGATCTCTCCCGAGGGCTTGTTCATCAAACCGCGCATCCCGGCCAATTGCCGAATCTGCTGCTTGGAGCCCCGAGCCCCGGAATCGGCCATCATGATGAGCGGATTGGGCTCGCCCGTCTCCTCCTCCTGAGCCTTCATCGCCTGGAACATGTCGTTGGCCACCTTCTCGGCCACGCTGGACCAGATCTCGATGACCTTGTTGTACCGCTCGCCGCTGGTGAGCACGCCCTCCTGGACCTGCCGATCCACGGCCATGACCTCCCGCTCGGCCTGCTCGACCAACCGCGCCTTGGTCGGCGGAATGACCAGATCGTCGATCCCAATGGAGACGCCCGACACCGTGGCGTAGAGGAACCCCAGATCCTTCAAGCTGTCCAGCATCTGAATGGTCTTGGAATGCCCCAACCGCAGGAAGCAATAGCGGACCAGCGATTGCAGTCCCGCCTTCTTCATGATCCCGTTGATGAACGGCATCCCCGCCGGCAGATGATCGTTGAACACCACCCGCCCCACCGTCGTCTCCAGCAACCGACCGTTCACCTCGTAGACCGGCGCGTTGATGACATCCTGGTCGTTGCGCTGATGCTCCAGATCGATGAGCGGCCCCTCGTAGCGCAGCTTGATGGCGGCCTGCAGATCGACCACCCCGGCATCCAGGGCCAGGAGCACGTCCTCTACGGTGGCGAATCGCATCCCTTCACCCTTGGCGCCGGGCTTGCGCCGCGTGAGGTAATAGCACCCCAGCACCATGTCCTGCGTGGGCACGGCGATGGGCTGGCCGCTGGCCGGCGACAGGATATTGTTCGACGAGAGCATGAGCACCGAGGCCTCCACCTGGGCCTCGGGACTGAGCGGAATATGCACGGCCATCTGGTCGCCGTCGAAATCGGCATTGAACGCCGTGCAGACCAGCGGGTGAATCTTGATCGCCTTGCCGTCGACGAGCACCGGCTCGAACGCCTGAATGCCCAATCGATGGAGCGTCGGCGCTCGGTTGAGCAGCACCGGATGCTCGCGAACCACTTCCTCCAGGATGTCCCACACCACGGGATCCTGCCGATCCACGGCCTCCTTGGCCTGCTTGACCGTCTGCACGTAGTTCTTCTGCTGGAGCTTGAAGTAGATGAACGGCTTGAACAGCTCCAGGGCCATCTGCTTGGGCAGCCCGCATTGATGAAGCTTCAACTCCGGACCCACCACGATCACCGACCGCCCCGAGTAATCCACGCGCTTGCCGAGCAGATTCTGGCGGAAACGCCCCTGCTTGCCCTTGAGCGAATCGGCCAACGATTTGAGCGGACGATTGTTGGCCCCTTTGATGACCCGGCCCCGCCGACCATTATCGAACAGGGCGTCGACGGCTTCCTGAAGCATGCGCTTCTCGTTGCGGATGATGACCTCCGGCGCCCGCAACTCCAGCAACTTGGCCAGGCGATTGTTCCGATTGATGACCCGCCGATAGAGATCGTTGAGATCCGACGTGGCGAAGCGCCCGCCGTCGAGCGGCACCAGCGGGCGCAGCTCCGGTGGAATCACCGGGATGACCTCCAGGATCATCCACTCGGGGCGATTGCCCGATTTGCGGAAGGCGTCCACCACCCTCAAGCGCTTGGCGTATTTGAGGCGCTTCTGCTGCGAGGGATCGGTCTTCATCCGATGGCGCAGCTCCTCGGCGAGTTCTTCCAGATCGATGTCCTCCAGCAGCTTGCGAATGGCCTCGGCGCCCATGGCGGCGACCTCCGGGCCGACCTTGCCGGGGAACTCCTGGACCAACCGCCGATACTGTTCCTCGTTGAGCAGCTCCTTGTACTTGACCGGGAGCCCCAGCTTGGCCAGCTCCTCGTCGGGCATGATGACGATGTAGGACTCGAAGTAGAGAACTTTCTCCAGGTCGCGCAGCGAGATGTCCAGCAGTTGCCCGATGCGCGATGGCAGGCTCTTGAAGAACCAGACGTGCGAGCAGGGGCTGGCCAGTTTGATGTGGCCCATGCGCTCGCGCCGCACCTTGCTCAAGGTCACCTCCACGCCGCACTTGTCACAGATGACCCCGCGGTGCTTGGTCCGCTTATACTTGCCGCACAAACATTCGTAGTCGTTGATCGGTCCGAAGATCCGGGCGCAGAACAGGCCGTCGCGCTCCGGTTTGAACGTGCGGTAGTTGATCGTCTCCGGCTTGGTCACCTCTCCGTGCGACCAGGAGAGAATCTTCTCCGGCGATGCTAATCCCACGCGAATGGCGTCGAATTCGATGGTCGGTGATTGCTTCTCAAAGAATCGTCTGAACATGGCTCTTCTCCTGATGAGACCGGGGACCGGTCGTCGGTCTCCGGTCGTCGGTCTCCAGGCTTCAATCGGCCGCCTTCTCCTCTTCGAGCGTCAAGACGCGCTCTTCTTCTTCCTCCCGCTTGATGAGTTCCACGTCCAGGCAGAGTCCCTGAAGCTCATGCACCAGGACGCTGAACGACTCGGGAACGCCCGGCTGGAAGTCGATATTGCCGTTGACGATCCCTTCGTAGATCCGCGATCGCCCGACGACATCATCGGACTTGGCGGTGAGGAGTTCTTGCAACGTATAGGCGGCGCCGTAGGCTTCCAGCGCCCATACCTCCATCTCGCCGAATCGCTGTCCGCCGAACTGGGCTTTGCCGCCGAGCGGTTGCTGGGTGATGAGCGAATAGGGCCCGATGGAGCGGGCGTGGATCTTATCGTCGACCAGGTGGGAGAGCTTCATCATGTAGATGTAGCCCACGGTGACCTTCTCCTTGAACGGCTCGCCGGTCATCCCGTCGTAGAGGGTCACCTTGCCCGTCTCGGGCAGGCCCGCCTGGCGGAGTTTCTCTTTGATCTCCTCTTCGCTGGCTCCATCGAACACCGGCGAGGAGAAGGTCAACCCCAGCGCCTTACCGGCCCAGCCGAGCGTGGTCTCGAACAGTTGTCCCACGTTCATGCGCGAGGGCACGCCGAGGGGATTGAGAACGATCTCCACCGGCGTCCCATCGGGCAGGTAGGGCATATCCTCCTCGGGGAGGATGCGGGCGATGACGCCCTTGTTGCCGTGGCGCCCGGCCATTTTATCGCCCACTGACAGCTTGCGCTTCATGGCGATATAGACCTTGACCATCTTGATGACGCCGGCGGGCAATTCGTCGCCGCGACGCAACTTCTCGATGCGCTCCTTATAGAAGTGCTCGAGCACGGCAATCTGGCGATGGGTGCGCATCTCCACCTGCTTGATCTCGGCGGCGATGTCGACCTTGGGATTGGCCACCTGAATCTTCCTGAGCGCCGAGAAATCGAGCGTCTGCAGGAACTCGGCGGTCAGCCGCTCGCCCCGCCCGAGGACTTTGCGTCGATTGACGTAGAGATCGGCAGCCAGTCGCTGGCCTTCCAGCAGCTCGCGGATGCGCTCATCGCGGCTCTCTTCCAGAATGCGGATCTCATCCTGGAGGTTACGGCGCAACCGCTCTTCCTCGGCCTGTTCGATGGCCAGCGAGCGCGCATCTTTGGCCACGCCCCGGCGGGTGAACACCTTGACGTCGATGACCGTACCCTCGATGCCCGGCGGGCACTTCAGCGAGGCGTCGCGGACGTCGCCGGCTTTCTCGCCGAAGATGGCTCGGAGCAGCTTCTCTTCGGGAGTGAGCTGGGTCTCGCCCTTGGGCGTCACCTTACCCACCAGGATGGAGCCCGGCTTGACGTAGGCCCCGATGCGAATGATGCCGCTCTCGTCGAGATCCCGCAACATGAACTCGCTCACGTTGGGGATGTCCCGGGTGATCTCTTCGGGTCCCAGCTTGGTATCGCGAGCCTCGATCTCCAGCTCTTCGATGTGGATGGACGTGTAGGCGTCCTCTTTGACCAGCTTCTCGGAGACGAGGATGGCGTCCTCATAGTTATATCCGCGCCAGGGCATGAAGGCGACGAGCACGTTGCGCCCGAGGGCCAACTCTCCGTGATCGGTGCAGGGACCATCGGCGATGACCTGTCCTTTGCGCACCCGCTCGCCGACGCGAACGATGGGCCGCTGATTGATGCAGGTATTCTGATTGGAGCGTTTGAACTTGGTGAGCTGGTAGATATCGGCGGCCACGCCACGGCCCTTCCGATTGCGATTCTCGCCGTCGGACTCGATGGCGCGAATGATGATGCGCTCCGAATCGACGCTATCCACAATGCCGTCGCGTCGGGCGACGACCACGGCGCCGGAATCGCGGGCCACGACCTCCTCCATACCGGTGCCCACAATGGGGGCTTCCGGTCGGAGCAGGGGCACGGCCTGCCGCTGCATATTGGAGCCCATGAGGGCGCGATTGGCGTCGTCGTGTTCGAGGAAGGGGATGAGCGAAGCAGCCACCGAGACGAGTTGTTTCGGCGAGATGTCCATGAACTGGACCTCTTCCCTGGGGGCCATGGTGAACTCGCCGCCTTTCCGCACGGCGACGCGGTCGTGCACGATGTATCCCTTCTCATCGAGCTCGATATTGGCCTGGCCGATGACGTAGTTGGCTTCCTCCCAGGCGCTCAGGTAGAACGGATAGGGTTCGTATTCGGCAGGTTGCTTGCCTTCCTTGATGAGGCGTCGGTTCTCCCGGTCCACTTTCTCCTTCGGCAGGTGATCGCCCACCTTGAAAGAGCTGGCGCCGGGGCTGAGGATGCGGACGTAATCGATGACCCGCCCGTTCTCGACCTTGCGATAAGGCGATTGGATGAATCCATATTCGTCGATGCGAGCGTAGCAGGCCAGCGAGGAGATGAGACCAATATTGGGACCTTCAGGCGTCTCGATGGGGCAGATGCGCCCGTAGTGGGTGGGATGAACGTCGCGCACTTCGAATCCGGCCCGTTCGCGCGACAACCCCCCCGGTCCCAGCGCCGACAGCCGCCGCTTGTGGGTGATCTCGGCCAGCGGATTGGTTTGATCCATGAACTGGCTGAGCTGGCTGGATCCGAAGAACTCCTTCAGCGCCGCCATGACCGGTTTGGCGTTGACCAGATCGCGCGGCATGGCCGTCTGCAACTCGGCGTGGACGGACATCTTCTCCTTGATGGCCCGCTCCATGCGTACCAATCCGATGCGGAATTGATTCTCCAGCAACTCGCCGACCGGACGCACGCGGCGATTGCCCAAATGATCTCGATCATCGATCTCGCCCTCTCCCCGATGGAGCTTGAGCAAGTAACGGACGACGTCGAAGAAATCATGAGGCGACAGAGTCAGCTCATCGATGCGATGCTCCCGGGGGTAGCCCATCTTGATGTTGAATTTCAATCGCCCCACCTTGGAGAAATCGAACTTGCGGGGATCGAAGAACATGGATTCGAACAACCGCCAGGCCGATAATACGGTGGGGGGATCACCGGGACGCATCTTGCGATAGATTTCCACCAGCGCCTCGGCCGGGGACTTGGCGCTGTCTCGCTTGAGCGTCGTGCTCAATACCGGCCCCACGCTATCGCGCTCGGGGAAGAAGACATCGAATTCCTTGACGTTGCCGGCGATCAACCGAGAGAGTGCTTCGGCAGTGACGGGCGTATTGCACTCGGCGCGCACTTCGCCATCGGCATCGACGAGATCGGAGATGAAATAGGCCCCTTCCAGATCACCGGGAGAGATCTTCACGTCTTTGACTTTGGCCTTGAGGAGCTCCCGATAGGCATAGGTGGAGATCTTGCGTCCCGCCTTCACGATGACCTCGCCAGTCCGGGGGTGAGTGATGGTCTCGGCCGCTCGAACCTCAGAGAGCAGCGGTGTCGTTCGCGCGGACGCCCCCGAGGCGTTCAACTGCCAATAGAGCTCGCCCTCGCGAACGCGAATGCGCTCGGTGGAGTAGAAGGAACGGAGAATCTCCTCATCCGTATAGCTGGCCGTGAGAATGGCGTTTTTGAGGGATTCGTCGCTCTCCTGGATGGACGCCAGATCGAGCTTCAAGGGGAGACCCAAGGCGCGAAGGAAAACGCTCCCCAGGATCTTCCGCTTCTTGTCAATGCGCACATAGAGGATGCTCTTGGCATCGTACTCGAACTCTACCCAGGCGCCGCGATTAGGGATGATCTTCCCCAGATATCCGTGGACCGAGGGCTTCTCGAAATAGACGCCCGGACTCCGATGGAGCTGAGAGACGATGACCCGCTCGGTGCCGTTGATGATGAACGTACCGTTGTCGGTCATCAGAGGGACCTCGCCGAAGTACACTTCTTCTTCCTTGATGTCCCGCACCGAGCGCTTCCCGGTCGCCTCGTCGATATCGAAGACGGTCAGCCGGAATTTGACCTTCATGGGAACGGCATAGGTCATGCCGCGCTCCTGACACTCCCGGACATCGTATTTGAGCTTGAGGCTGACCGGTTCGCCACAATTGGGACACAACTGGAGCACATCCTTGTTGAGCGCACCGCACTGGGGACAAACCACATCGCCAGCGACGAACGGCGTCAGGCGAATGACCGCCTTGCACTTCTTGCAGTTGGCCCGCAGGTGCTCCAACCCTTCGAGCTGTCCACACTTGCACTGCCAGGTGCCCATCGAGTAACCGACGAAATCGAGTTCGGCGCTACCACGATAATCGCTGATCGGGAACACCGAGCGGAATACCGCCTGCAAGCCTTGGGTATCCTGACGCTCTTCCGGCAGCAGATCCATCTGTACGAGCTGATGGTAGGACTGCCGCTGAATCTCGATGAGATTGGGAATCCGGACCGTCGTCCGAATCCGGGAAAAATCGACGCGTTGGCGTTGATTGGTGATGTGCGTTGACATAGTCACTCCCCTCTACCCTTCCTGTCCGAACATTCAGGGTTGGTCTTTCCTCAGACGAGGAGCGACCCCGCCGACACGTCGGCTGGACCGCTCCTCTGGGGTCTTTGGACTGTTCCGACGTTTGGTCAAAACGTTTCTGATCGTCTCGAAATAGCGACGGATCGAATTTTGCGGTTCGTCGGTCGTGATCCAGAGTGGTCGTCTCGGCGACCCAGGACTCACGACCCATCTGGCATCATCCCTACTTGAGCTCGACCTTGCCCCCTGCCTCAGTCAGTTTCTTTTGCAGCTCTTCGGCTTCCTCCTTGCTGACGCCTTCTTTGATCGGCTTGGGAGCGCTCTCTACGAGTTCCTTGGCCTCTTTCAATCCCAAGCTGGTGATCTCTCGCACCGCCTTGATGACGCTGATCTTCTTTGCCGGATCGATCCCGGTGAGGATGACATCGAATTCTGTTTTCTCCTCCGCCTCCGGGGCTGCCCCGGCTCCGGCCGCTCCCGGCACCATCGCCGGCATCACAGCCGCCTGGGCGGAGACGCCAAACTTTTCTTCCATCATCTTCACCAGTTCGGATGCCTCCAGTAAGGTCAACTCCGAAATCTGATCCACAATGGCTTGAAGTTTCTCACTCATGATGAAAACAGCCTCCATCTCCTTAAATTTGAGTCCACTGAGTTCACTGTGTCCATATCCTATGCGCCTGGTCCGTCATCGACCGCGAACGAGAAGACCGACCGGCCTCGCCCGGCGAATTCCGGACTCCATTCACTCGGCCGCCTTCTGATCTCGAACCTGTCCCAATACGACGACCAGATTCCTGGCCACGCCATTGATCACATTGACGATGCGCTGGGCCTGAAGATGAATGAGCCCGGCAATTTGAGCCAACAGTTCGGCTCGAGAGGGCAGGCTGGCCAAGGCCTTGATCTGCTCCAGGTCGATCACCCGCCCCTCAACGATAGCCCCCTTGAACTGGAGCCCTTGATTCTCCTTGGCGAACTCGGTGAGCACTTTCGCCACCGTCACCGGATCGTCCTGGCTCAAGGCCACCGCCGTCATCCCCCGGAACTGATCGCTCAGCGCCTCCAGGGGCGTCCCCCGAGCCGCTTTCTGTGCCAGGCGATTCTTCACCACCCGATAGGTGATCCCCCCATTGGCCGCCTGCCGCAGCCGACGGCGCAGTTCCCAATCCTTGGCCACCGAGAGCCCTTCGAACGAGACCAGAAAGATATTGGGCGACCGACGAAATGCGTCGGCCAATAACTCGATCTCACGCTGTTTCTGCTCTCTCGTCTTCATACTCTATCTCTATCCCGCCTGTGCCATGAGCGCATTGACGTCTAGCTTGATGCCCGGTCCCATCGTCGAGGAACAAAAGGCGCTCTTGATATACCGTCCTTTGGCCGACGCGGGCTTGGCGCGGATGACCGCCTCGATCACGGCGCGGGCGTTCTCGACGAGTTTCTCCGTCGCAAAGGAGACTTTCCCAATGGGCACATGAATGCCCCCCGTCTTATCCACACGAAAATCGACTTTGCCCGCCTTGGCCTCTTTCACTGCTGTAGTCACATCGAAGGTCACCGTCCCCACTTTGGGGTTGGGCATCAATCCGCGGGGCCCCAAGATGCGCCCCAGCGGCCCGACCAGTCGCATCATGTCAGGAGTGGCGATGAGGACATCGAAGTCCAGCCATCCCTCTTTGATCTTATTGACCACGTCCTCACCGCCGACCAAATCGGCGCCCGCCGCTTCGGCTTCTTTCAGCTTGTCACCGGAAGCGATGACGGCCACCCGACGAGTCTTGCCGAGACCATGAGGCAGGACCACGGTGCCGCGAACCATTTGATCAGCCTTCCGTGGATCGACGTTCAACTGCAACGCCAACTCCACGGTCTCATCGAACTTGGCGTATGCTGTCTTCTTGACCAGCTCGATGGCCTCTTCGAGCGTGTAAGCTTTCTGGGTATCAATCTGGGCCACTGCCGCCGCGTATTTTTTCCCCGCCATACTCCGTTCACTCCCTTCGCATCGCGCTCCCCGCGGTTACCGGGTCGATGTTCCTCGCCGCCGTGATCGTCGCGGTCATTCCACAATCTCCAAGCCCATGTTTCGCGCCGTCCCCATGATGGTGCGCATGGCCGCCTCCAGAGAGGTCGTATTCAGATCCGGCAGCTTGATCTTGGCGATTTCCTCGATCTGCTTTTTAGTCACCTTGCCCACCTTTTCCCGATTCGGCTGCGCCGACCCTTTCTCGATGCCCGCCGCTTTCTTGAGCAGATCGGCGGCCGGCGGCGTCTTGGTGATGAAGGTGAACGATCGATCAGCATAGACGGTGATGACGACGGGCACCGTCACGTCTCCCTGCTTGGCCGTGCGCGCGTTGAACTGCTTGCAGAATTCCATGATGTTGACCCCATGCTGACCCAGCGCCGGTCCAACCGGAGGGGCCGGATTCGCCTTCCCGGCAGGAATCTGCAACTTAATCTGCGCCACAACTTTCTTGGCCATATGCGCCTTCTCCTCTCAAGATCCTCACCAACGTCGGGAGACTACGTCTCTTCGGTGAACGTCTCCCGCTCCACCTGCAGGAAACTGAGTTCCACTGGCGTCGTTCTCCCAAAGATGGTCACCATCACCTTCAACGTGTTCTTATCCGGATTGATTTCATCGACCTTCCCCTTGAATCCGGTGAACGGTCCATCGATGATCTTCACCATCTCCCCGGGAAGGTAGGTGTGTTTGGGCTTGGGCTTCTCAGCGGTGAGGGAGACGTGGGAGATGATCTCTTCCACCTCCTCATCGGTGAGCGGCGTCGGATGCTGCCCGCCAACGAACCCGGTCACTTTCGGAGTATTCCTCACCGTGTGCCAGGCTTTCTCAGAGATCTCTCCGAACTCATCGGTCTTGATCTTCACCAAGACGTACCCGGGGAAAATCATCTTGTCGGATTCCACTCGCCGACCGCTCTTCAACTCCACCACCTTTTCTGTCGGGACCAACACGTCGGTGATCTCATCCTCCATGCCAAAGGCGCGAATACGGTTCCGCAAGCTCTCGCACACTTTGTGCTCGTGCCCGGAATAGGTATGAATGATGAACCAACGTTCTCGTGACATGTCAACTCGATAGAAACGCGAGAATATGCTGCACTAACCGAGCCAACACCCAGTTAGCGCCCCACAAAAAATATCCGAAGAAAAAAACGGCTAAAATCGTGACCACGGTGGTTTGATAAACCTCCTCCCGCGTTGGCCAGGTCACCCGCTTCATCTCCAGCTTCACATCGCGATAGAACTGCTTGACGGCCTGCGCCTTCCTCACAATGAGGCTTGGAGATGCCACTCGCGCGCGCTCGCCGGTTTCTTCCACGACTTTGGCCATAAGCATGAATGAGTGGCAGGGGTACCAGGATTCGAACCCGGCCTTGCGGTTTTGGAGACCGCCGTGCTATCCGCTAACACTATACCCCTGCACACCCTCACTTAATCTCCCGATGCACAGTATGTTTACGGCAGACCCGACAAAATTTTCTCAGCTCCAATCGCTTGGTCATCCGCCGCTTGTTTTTAGTCGTCGAATAATTTCGACTCTTACACTCTGTACACTCTAATGTGATGATGTCGCGAGGCATAGCCTCTCATCTCCCTCGTCTATTCCACGATTTCGGTGACGGAGCCGGCGCCCACCGTGCGGCCTCCCTCGCGAATGGCAAACCGCACCCCCCGCTCCAACGCTATCGGCGTGATCAACTCCA
>JALSQX010000098.1 GCA_026985075.1 Blastocatellia bacterium
CGTCCACATGGGTGGACACGACCACTAGCAGGTCGGGGAAAAACGGCCCGGTTCGAGGGTGAGCGAACACCCCAGAAGCCCAGTTCGGGCGCCTCTGCGTGGGAGCTTCATTCGGTATCACGGTCGCCGGTCGATGACCGGCGACCTTCAAGATGGTTGGGGGATCAAGCGCGACATCCGGAGAAGGTTGTACGCGGCGGCCACAACGTAGCCGGCAAGTCGGGTTCGTTCGACGCCGCGGAATCGGCTCCGTGCGAGACCGCCGGACCCCTTCATCCAGCCAAAGATCTGCTCGATCCTTCTCCTCACGATCTGGCTGGCCCGGTAGCCAGCGTGCCTTGTTGTTCGGCTGTCGATGTTCGAGCCACGGTGTGAGGTGATGTTCTGCGCGACGTGGGGCGTAATCCCTTGTTCACGAACGGCGGTGACAAACGCATCGCTGTCGTAGTTCTTGTCGCCGCCGACTGTGGCCGAGCCATCGACATTCTCTGCGAGCATCTCGACTGCTGCTTCTCGCTCGAGCGTTCCGGATATCTCATTGATGCGGAAGTCCACGAGTAGGCCATTGCGGTTCTCCATCAGAGCGTTCCCGCCGTACGACAGCTTGGCTTCCTTGCCCTTTCCCTTGCGCCACAGTTTCGCGTCGGGGTCCGTCTTTGACTCGTGGGTGTCGTTCTTGCGCTTCTGGCCCTTGAAGCCCGCCCAGCCGTTGTTGTTGTCGTCGTCGTCGTCGTCGTCGTCCTTGGGCCGGAAGCTCTTGAGGGAGCCCCATGCCTGGATGAGCGTGCCGTCGACGCTGAAATGGTCCGAGCTCATCAGCCCTGCTCCGCGAGCCTGGTCGACGACGGCCACGAAGAAAAGCGCGGTCACTTCGTGTTCGAGCATGCGCTCGCGGTTCTTGGTGAAGCTCGACCGATCAAACGCAGGCTCTGTCATGTCCATGTCCAAGAACCACCGGTAGAGCATGTTGTAGCGAAGCTGCTCGCAGAGCTGCGTCTCACTTCGAATGCTGAACAGCGCCTGCAGCAGCAACCCTTTCAACAGTCGCTCCGGTGGGATCGACCTCCGGCCGCTCTCGGCGTACATCTCGTCGAACGTCGGCGATAGCTCCGTCAGCGCTTCGTCGGCCAGCTTCTTGATCGCGCGAAGTGGATGGTCGTGCGGAACCATGCTCTCCGGCGACATGAGACAGAGCATCGACGACTGCTTCGGAGCTTCACCGCGCACGAACCTGTCTGATCACACCCGACGCACGCTTGTCCAGCGCGTTTTTCCCCGACCTGCTAGAACGCGCTTACGCTCCAGGTTGAGATTTGTTGTTTTTCAG
>JALSQX010000099.1 GCA_026985075.1 Blastocatellia bacterium
GGCGCTCGAGATCCAGGCCGTGCTCGGCCACCAGGCCGCGGACTGCCTCCCGCTCCTGCCTCGCCCGGGCCTGCATGCGTTGGAATCCGATGTCGGGTTCGGCCGCGGCGTTGGGATCGAACAGCGGTACGGCGAGCTCCGCAGGGACGAGGTCTTCCTCGCGTAGGGCCTCCAGCAGACCCCGGTTGCGGTCCAGACGCTTGTCACGCACGTGTCGGTAGTGCCGCCGGGGACGGCGCTGACCCAGACGTTCCACGGCCGTGAGCAGGTGCGCGATGTCCGAGGCATCGTCTTCGGTGATCGGCAGGCTGCCCTGAAACACCTGGATTAACCGCTCCCGGTGGGGGAAGAACCACAAGGTGTTGAGCGCCATCTCCACTTCTTCGAACGCACCTTCTTCGCCGCGACGGGTGGCGAACACTCGCACCGCGAGCCCCGGCAGGGTACCGCGCAGCTCGGTCCGCTCGGGGTGGAGATGAACGAAGCGGTAGGGTTCGTCGCCCCGAAAGGCCCGGGGTTGGCGTTGGTCCTCCGGGGCACGGTTGAAAAACCGCCAGTCGAGATCCGGGGGGAATCCCGGATAGTGTTCCTCGAACCAGCGCTGGTCATAGCTGCCGCGATGGACCTGGCGCCGTGGATGCAGGATTCCCAGCGGTCCAAAGCCAGCCGGGCGCACCGGCTCCGCCGGACGCACCCAGGGCGCATCGGGGTATTCCACGCGGGGCAGGGGAATCGGTCCGGCGCTGGCCCCGGCCACGTGTCCGAGTCCGCCCGGGTTCTCCGGATGGCCCGCTCCGCCGTAGGCGAGCGACCAGTCCAAGCGTAGGGACTCGAAGGGCGCCGGCCCCGAGATGCGCCCCCCGGCCCAGGTCCGCTCCCCCCAGACCACGAGCTCCTTGCGCAGGGCGCCCACCTCGGCCACCACGCGGCAGCCTCCGCGCGCTGGCTCCGGCGGGTGTGCCTCGGCCCCCACCAGGTACTCCGCCTGTGCGCGCGGGATCCCCTCCTCCAGGGGCTCCTCCGACTCGGGCTGTTCCGCCCAGAAGGCCCACAACGCCGGTTCCGTGAGCAGTCGGCTGGAGTCTTCCAGGGTCGTGAACAGGAGCACGGAGACACCCAGGTGGAAGCGTCCCCCGGCCTCGTAGGGCCGAGTCAGCACTGCTGCACTCTGGGGTTTGACGTGACGCACCCGAACTACAGGAAAACCTTGAGGGTGTCCATCTCGATCCCAGTGGCGCTGCTCAAGGCGGCCAGGGCGGCGGCTTGCTCGACCTTCGTCGTCGGCGAGATCAGTGTGATGTTCGTCTTCGACGCGACGACGCCGCTGTGTTCTACCTTGGATAAGGTGCTTTCTATTTTTGCTCCCGTGAGTCCGTAATCAAAAGTGGTGAAGTGCTTGCGCACGGAATCAGTCCATGTGGAGTTGGAATCGATGATTTGTACTCCACCCGGGGCCTTGATTTGGAGGGAGCCGGTGGCGGTCAGGGACACCGGTCCATTCACAGCCTGCGTCCACGGGCCGTTGATGATCTGGGTCCACGGGCCGTTGATGGTTTGATTCCATAGCGCATGGATCGTCTCCTTGCGCCCACCGTACACCTCATGGGTGTCCATTGCACCCACGGTAGTGTTTCGGTTCCCATAGATTTCATAGGTCTCGTCGGTACCCACCCTGAAGGTGTGGGTGAGTGTCACTTCCGTAGTGCGCGTCTGTTCGATCACCACGGACTCATTCTTTTTCACGGTTTCATTGCGGTCGCCTTTCACCGTGGTGGTCTCGTCGCCGTCGATAGTCTTTTCGCGATCACCACCGACCCAATGGGACTCGTCTTTCTCTACCTCGATGCGATGGTTCCGCTCGGCGTGGATCAGAATTTCTTCCTGGCCTTTCTTGTCTTCGAAGCGGATTTCGTTGAAGTTGGACGGCGAGCCGCCCTTGCTGCTGCGCGACTTGATGCCGCTGCGGGTCTTGTGAGCGGGCAGATCGTAGGGCGGCATCTGTTCGGCATTGTAGACGCGGCCGGTGATGATGGGTTGGTCGGGGTCGCCTTCAAGGAACTCGACGATCACTTCCTGGCCGATACGGGGAATGTGGATACCGCCCCAGTTCTTGCCGGCCCAGACCTGGGCCACCCGGACCCAGCATGAGCTGTTCTCGTCCCGCTTGCCGTAACGGTCCCAGTGGAACTGGACCTTGACCCGGCCGTATTCGTCGGTGTGAATCTCCTCCCCCTTGGGGCCGACGACGATAGCGGTCTGGGGCCCCTGGATCACCGGCTTCGGGGTGCGGCGCTCGGGCCGGAAGGGGACACGCGCGGGGATGGCGGTGAAGCTGTTGTGGTAACTCTCGCCCCCCGGCTCGTCGGAGAAGTATCCTCCGGTGGAGAAGGTGTGGTGAACCTCGACCAGGAGATACTTACCATCGAGTCTCGCGGCCATCTCAGGATCGCGGCAGGCGAGCTGGAAGAGCCGGCCGGCGGAGAAGAGGCGGACGTCGGAGCCGCCGCGGGCCTCCTCATACCTCGCCTGGAGCTCCTCGATCCGCACCCGGGCGTAACGCTCCCCCTGGTCGACCTCGGTATACTCTCCCGGATAGTCGTAGACCTCAAAGTCGGACCGCTCGTGGGGGCGCTTCTCGGCGCTCTGGGCTTCCAGTTTGGCGTTCGGCTTCTCGAAGTCGAAATCGTTCAGGATGACCCGGCCGGGCCGCACCACCTTCTCGGTCCGGAAGCTCATAATGTGGGGTTCCTCGATCGCCGCCCCGCCGGCGAGGTGGTAGCCGATCTTGCCCGGGATCTCCTCGTGGGCCTCCGGAGCGTCGGCCAAGATCAAGACATGGCGCGCCTGCTCGTGCCGGAAGTAGTAGTAGATCCCCTCCTGTTCCAGCAGCCGCTGGATGAAGTTGAAGTCGGTCTCCCGATACTGGACGCAGTATTCCAGCCGGGGATAGTTTCCGCTGAGCTTGTCCTCAAAGTCGGTGAAGCCGTGCTCCCGGAAGATCGCCTGGACGATCTCCGGCACGGTCTTATGCTGGAAGATCCGGCAGTCGGCGGTGCGGGTGAGGAACCAGAGCCAGGGACGGACGGTGAGGGTGTAGGGCCAGAACCTCCCTTCCGGCTCCTCCTCCCCCACCCGGAAGACGTGACCGTTGAAGTAGCGCGCCCCCCCCTCTTCCAGATCGAGCCTCAGGGTGATCTTCCTTCCGAGCAGTTCTTCCGGCCGGATCGGCTCCAGCGAGACCGCCTCGATCTCGATCACGAAGGGCTGGGCGAGGCTCTCCGAGACCGAGGCCTCGACCAGGAGGAGCCGATCCTCGCCGAGCGGCGTCTCGAGGGCGGCGAAGCGGTGGGGTTGGGTGGGGTGGTGCATGTTTCAGTCTTGGTGGGTTGAACTGGTTAATGATCTACTGTTAGCGGCGTTGTTTAATTGGTCGTTATCCACTTTTCTTAATTTGCCTGATGGCGGAGGAAAACAAGCAGGTATTGCGACTTGCTTTTCGATGAAATCCCAGACCTCGGTATCTACGGTCAGAGTGTAGCGGGAACCTTTTTCCAACTTAGGCGAGTTGGATTCTGAGTCGGGCTCTAAAAGTCCTAGGAGTTTTAATAGAGCCAAGATACATCTTTTTTTCTTGTCGTCATCTATAATGATGTTTCTTCCTCTGAATTTTGCTGCGCGAGCCGGGGTTAATCGCAACAAATGACACAGACGATACCCTATCACCTTCTTTATATTCCCTTCATAAACATCTCTTATTGAATCGATTTGATCCCTTTGAAATCCAAGTTCTGGATTTGTAATGTGTCTCGGTAGTGAGGGTTGATCTTGGTTGACTTCGAAATTGAATATTACTGTTGGGTGTTTGTTTTCTTGACCTTTTAGTAAATTGAGAAAGTAATACCAATTCCAGCATGGAGCAGGACATACGACGTGTCCACTACTAATGCTAAAGTCTTCGTAAAGATTTTGCCCATTCCTTAAGGTCTGTCTATGTTCTACGATACCTGCATCATTATCTCCACTCGGAATGACCAGGAATTTTTGCGGTATTGTGTATCTATTACAGATATCTTTTATTAATGTTACTGAAGCTCTATATTGCTCGTCAGTCAGGAATTCAAAAATTCTCCTTCTCCCCCTTCTTCCCCACTGAACAGCATGTTCAATTCCAATTGATTTGCTTGACCACTGAGAATGGAATCCCACTTCAATCTCTGAAAGAACTTGGTAAGTTTCTCCGTTTCTTCCGACAATATAGTGGGCTGCCACGGCAGGTTCTTTGTTTTGATTATTGACTTTTCTTCGGAAGTTTTCTGCTGTCCGTGCAGCACTCGCCCTGCCACCAGTTATATGTATGACTATCTGTTTGATATCGTCAGCGCTCCTCACCCTCCTTGCTATTCTTTTATGTGTTGTTAAGTATGCTCTATTTGCGTTGGAATAGCGTTTGTATTCGGATAATACTCTATCTTTTGTTACTAATATTACTCTGTGACCTGAGTGAGCACCGAGAAACTGTTTTAGTATTTCTATCCTGGTTTCAGCGGTTAGTATGATAAAGTATTCTGTGCTATTTATTGTTATTTTAGAAAACAAGGGCGTTCGTGGTGAAAAAGATATGACGTATACTGCATCAGGGCGTATATTAAAGTTGCGCTGGGTTATCATTCTGAATATTTTTCGTATTTTCTCTAATGAGGGTGTTCTCTCGGACGTGGTTTTTTCTCCCTCTATTCTGATCAAATCAAAGTCGTGGACGTCTCTTTCGACTCTGAAGATGTATTCCATTTTCGCAATCGTGTTTTAATGGATGAAGGCTTGGCGCATGTTCTTCCAGAACTGACCTTCCATCGTCCCATCCCGGTGTTCCAAGAGATGAAGCTCAATCACCGTCAAAACCCGTGAGCGGATGAGTTCTGGAACCGAGCGAACCGCCTGAGCCCACAGCTCCCAATCGGTGGTCGCCAGGGAGTAAAGTTCGACCGGACTTGGTCCCTGCGCCATTCCGAGGAGTCCCACGAAGGGGGACACAACGAGGATCCGGTGCAGGGCTCGACCGCTCTCGAGAATACGCCGAATCTCCCCGAGGGCCCGTCGACAGCAGTCAGGCGGCCGCCAGTTACGGATCGGGAGATAACCGCTCTGCTCGGCGGAACGGACGATCGCAAAGAGCTGAGGGTGGCCAATATCCTGGATCTTAAGACGTCCGCCAGACTCCTGCCGCACTGTCCCGGAGACATCCCGCCAGAGCGAGCGGGTCCAGTTGCTCAAACGCAGGAAGTAGCGGGGCCAGACCTGCACCTTCAGGAGGTAGTGCACCCGCCTCTCTGAGCCGCTGAGGACACTCCGCCCCCAGACTTCGAGATCCACATCCTCCTCGCCATGGCTTGCCCACCGCTTCCACACGCGGGTCACCTGCACGTAGACGACACGGTTTTGGGGATCGGGAACCAAGAGACAGTCATCCAGGAGATGGCGAGCCACGTGGAGCGCCGACCAGCGAGCCACCGCCTCGGCCTCATCGCGACCCGACTCCAGGGGATGGCGCGGCTCGGAAGGATCGCCCGCATAGCCCCGGATCAGCAGCTCCAGGAAGTGTTTGTGGTCTTCAGCCATCGTGAATCCTCCAATCGTCGATCATGGAGATGCCCTATCCGATCCTCTCGCGACGAGGACGGCCCTTCACCCCGCGGCGCAGAGCGTCCAGGAGCAGCAGGACCGCAATGGTGATGACCTCCTAGCTGAACCCTTTGGGGACCGCACCCGTAATCTTCAGAAGTCTAGAAGCCAGCTTCACCTCGGCCTCGACCGTTCGAGCCTCACGACTCTTGTCCTTCGAGCTATGCTCGAAACTGGTGTACGGAGAGATTGAAGAAGGCGGCGTACCCTGCTGGAATCGGTTTTGCAGAACTGATGAACAGCAGAGGAGGTACGCCGCCATGAGCAAAGATAACGTAGTTGCATTTCGGACGCCAGAGGGGTTTGAGGATCCGCTGACGGAGCTACTGCGCACTGGCGCCAAGCGGTTGATTCAGCAGGCGGTTGAGGCGGAGCTCGGCGAGTTGCTGGCGCACTATGAAGGAGAGGTGGACGAACAGGGCCGCCGGGCGGTGGTCCGCAACGGGTACCTGCCGGCGCGGGAGATTCTGACCGGTGTGGGTCCAGTGGCGGTGAAGGTGCCGAAGGTGCGCAGCCGGACGGGCGAGCCGGTGGTATTTCGCTCCTCGCTGGTGCCGCCCTATGTGCGCAAGGCCCGGCG
>JALSQX010000100.1 GCA_026985075.1 Blastocatellia bacterium
TCTGGTCTCGAAGGTAACTTTCACGAGTTGACCTGGGGAGGCGAAGTTTGAGCGAATTGTATGAGGAGAGGAAGGGGGAAAATCAACTGTGAAAAATCGGCTCGCATACCAGAGGCTGGCTAAGGCACGATGGCGCGCTACTTCTTCCCTGGGGACCGAATCTATAAGCGAGCGAACGGCGGTCAACATATCGAATGCAGCCGAATTCCTCACTAGCGCGATAAAAAACTTATACTCTGTTGTTATCTTGAGCGCCTCGTCGATTTGCCTTGTCAAGTTGAGCAGTTCAGTGTCATCAACCCCACTTGCAGCACGTCTCTCCAGCTCACTCAGGAGCGTCTGCGCTTTTTCATCGAAGATGAAATTGAAACTCAGACGATCCAGCGAGAGCGTAATCCAACCCGGCTTTGCTTGCAGGCCAACATATGTTCTACTTCCTGATTCTACCAGCCGAACAAGAACCTCTGCCTCCAAGATCTTACCTGTACCAGTGGCTCTCGCTGAACGCCGGAAATCTTCCACCTCAAACTGAAATTCACCAGACGATGCTCCTGGTGTGATCTGAAGCCGGGCTAAGACCTCCCCCGACGAACTTTTCTGTTCAACGAGTGTTGGTTCTATGGTCGACTGTAAGCTATTTGGCATGGTGGTGAGTCGCACAGGCGCACTGGCGAATTCCGGTGTTTGGAGATAGAAAACCAGCGTCATTAGACTCACTGTCACTAGGGTTTTTTGGTTAAACATGATTCACCTCCTCGTCGTTTTTCGTGGTGTCCTGTAACTCCACTTAAGTTAAGGAGCACCCACCGAGGAGCCTCTGCAACTGCCACGCCAAAACATAATGAACGCCGACGCGAATTCCTCGCCAAACATAACTTGCTGATATTACTCGGCTTGTTGACACATCGGGGCTGAGATGGCCAAGCGCTCGACTCATTCGGCGTCCGGAAATCTGGACGCTTTGTTGCTCGCAACCAGCCCAACTCCGGTGCAACCCGCTCTATCTTCGCAGCTTCGACTCGCGTCCGGAAATCCGGACGCCCCGTCCGAAAATCCGGACACACCATCACTCCTCCCCTTCACCGTGGCCCTCGGCCCGCAACCCATATCTTCTCACCTTCTCCCACAATGTCGTCCGCGGAAGTTTCAACGCTCGCGCCGCCGACCGAAGACGACCGCCGTGCGCCCGCAACACGTTCATAATCACCTCACGCTCCACCTCTTCCATCGCCCGCCTCAACCCCACCGCCTCCACCCGCGCCAGCAGGCTCATCGGGCGGCGTCCATCTTCATCCCCCACTTCCCACGCCGTCAATGCCCGCCTGATCGCCTCCACCCCCACCCACTCCTCCCCGCTATCCACTACCGCCGCCTCCACGACGCTCATCAATTCCCCCACGTTCCCCGGCCACCCATGTCCCTGCAACACGGCCAGCGCTTCCGCCGTCACTCCCTTCACCTTCATCCCGTACCGCTCGTTCACTCGCTTGACAGCGTACGCCACCAACGCCGGCAGATCCTCCCGCCGCTCGCGCAACGGCGGAATCCACACCACGTGCCGCCCCAACCGACGGAACAGATCCCGCCGAAATTCGCCACGCTCCACCATCTGGCGAGGATTCCGATTCATCCCCACGATCACCCGAACGTCCACCGACTCCCATCGCTCTCCACCCACCGGCCGCACCTGGTGCGTCTCCAGAAATCGCTGCAACTTCCCTTGAACCTCTCGCCCCACATCCTGCACCTCATCGATGAACAATGTCCCACCCTGGGCCTGCCGAAACAGGCCCACCCGATGCACTGCTCCCGTATAAGCTCCCCGCAGGGCACCAAAACATTCGGCTTCCCACAACGACTCGGGAATCGTCCCACTGTCAAACCATATGAATGGCCCGTTCCACCGTCGACTGTTGTCGTGAATCAATCGCGCCACCAGACCTTTCCCCACACCCGTCTCTCCCACCAGACAGACGGTCGCATCCACGCGCGCATAGCGCGCTATCGCCCGGGCGATCTCCTGCATGGCTCGACTCTCGCCCACCAGCTCCTCTCCGTCACGAGTGGTTCGCCTCACCAGCTCGAGACGGTGAGCAGTCCGCTCGGACCCAGCGATGACCTGCCGCTCTCGAGCGCGTTCGCTTCGATTCCTCCTCCTCTCGAACATCACCCACCTCGAACCTGCGGGCATGATCCTCCCGCTATGTGAACTTGCGCACCATCACTCCCGGCACATCGCGGCATTTCTCCGCCATCATATACAGACGTATTTTCTCTCCAAAACAATTCGCCGAAAACGAAAATTGTTGTCCCGCTCTTCAATCGCTCCGATGCCCCCATCTCTTCCCCACCAGCCCCACGACACGACGTCGCCACCGGACAACCTGCATTTTCCCTCCACTCTACTATATGTCGCCACCCGGCAATATCTCCCGCAGGGGAGAAATGTTTCTGCACGTCTCGCTCCTTTTTTCCTTCGATCCGACCAGGATCAAGTGAGTGCGCTCAAAACTTCCTTTCTCTCGCCCCTGCCCACTGATCCTCTGTTTTTCAGCACTCACCGCCTATCGATCCGGTGAGAGACTGATCGCTTCACGGCAACTCCATCGATGCTTGTTTCCGCTCAGGCAATTCTCTATCATAACTTTCGGAGGTACTGATAATGAGCTTACCCTGGAAGGTATTGACCGACCGAGGCGAAGAGATGCAAGAGGCCTACCTCCTCCGCACCGGTGGGTGGACCGAAGAACGCTATTTTCGAGAAGCCCCGGAGAACCGGATCGTGGAATTCGAGGATGGAGAGATCATCATGCACTGACCAGCGCCCATCAGACGCCAGGATCTCGTTCGTTTCCTCACCATCCTTCTGGCCGGATACGTGGAGCGTCATCATCTGGGAAGCGTTTTCAATGGACCTGCCGGGTCCGGCTTCGTCCGGGGCTCGACGATGAGCCGGATATCTTTTTCATCACCACCGATCAGTTGAAGGAGTTGGAAGAGAATTTCTTCCCTGGAGCACCCGCGCTGATCATCGAAGTCGTCTCCTCGGGGAGTCGAAGTCACGATCTGGAACGAAAGGCCGCTCACTACTGTGCCTATGGCGTCGCCGAATACTGGGCCGTGGATGGGGACCGGCGTACCCTCTTTCAGCACCTTTCTCCAAAGAATCAGTCCGATCGCTATCTCGTCGCTCCCCATCGAGAAGGACGAGTAGAGAGTCGGATGATACCCGGCTTCTGGATCGATGTGCGGTGGCTCTGGCAAGATTCGCTCCCCGGCGCTTTCGACTGCCTGGACTGCATTCTGAGCGGATGATGGTTGAGAGCAGACGAGAGAACTGCCCCTCAAAGACCATTCACCCACCGTGAAACCAACCGTCACACTCCGTCTCAGCACCGACTCCATGAGAGGCTGCGTTCGCTTCACTGCCCGCTGTTGCCCCCCACCTCCTCGATCTACACTGCGTGAGAAGGGTCTCGCTTTTCGTGTGGCAGATTCGTCGCCTCTGACGTATAATCATCCGTTTATGCGAACGGCTCAACTCACACGAGAGACGGGCGAGACGGAGATCGCGGTCGAGGTGAATCTGGATGGCAGCGGCCAGTCTCAGGTTGATACCGAGGTCAAGTTCCTGACCCACATGATCGAGTTGCTGGCCACGCACAGTCTTTTCGATCTCTCTGTGCGAGCGCGCGGCGACCTCGTTCATCATATCGTGGAGGACACCGCCCTGGCGCTGGGCGCGGCGATCAATCGGGCGCTCGGCGATCGCGCCGGCATCGTGCGTTTCGGCCACGCCGTCGTGCCGCTGGATGAAGCTCTGGCCATGGCCAGCGTGGATCTGGCCCGACGACCGTACAACGTCATCGATCTGAAGATCGACAAGAATGGCATCGAAGATATGCCGCGCGAAGATATCTACCACTTCGCGCGCTCGCTGGCCACGGCCATGGAAGCGACCATCCACGTCATCGTGCACTATGGCGAGAACGATCATCACAAGGTGGAATGCGGCATCAAAGCGTTGGCCAGAGCCTTACGACAAGCGGTCGCTCCCGACCCTCGACGACCCGGCATTCCCAGCTCCAAGGGAGTGATGTGATGACGCGCATTCTCATTCTCGATTACGGCGTGGGAAATCTGTTCAGCTTGATGAGCGCCATCCAGAGGGAGGGCGCCGAACCTCTCATTCGCCAGGAGATTCCCCGTGATCCCTGTTTCGATGGGCTCATCTTGCCGGGCGTCGGTCATTTCACGCCAGTGAGCGAACGGCTGCGAAGGATGCGGTCGGCCATCGACGAAGTGATCGAGCGAGGGACGCCCATCCTCGGCGTGTGCCTGGGCATGCAGGTGTTGTTCAACCGCAGTGAGGAAGGGCCGGGTCAGGGGCTGGGGCTCATTCCCGGCGCCGTCGTCCGACTTCCCGATTCGGTGAAGATTCCTCACATGGGATGGAATCGGCTCCATCTCGTGCGACGGAGCCCTCTGCTTGACGGCGTACCGCAAGGAGCGTGGGTCTATTTCGTTCACTCGTTCTATCCTCAGCCTGAGGACGAGAGCGTGGTTCTGGCGCGCGCCGAACATGGAGTCTCCTTCCCGGCCGTGGTCGGGCGGGATCATATCTTCGGCACTCAATTCCACCCCGAGAAATCGGGAGAAGCGGGGTCGCTCATGCTGAAAAACTTTCTGCGATTGTGTCGCAGATGATCAGGTTGCCAATGCGCACAGAAACGAGAGGATGGAGAGGGATGGACTTAGATGACCGAGAGGAGAGCAGCGCCCCTCTGGCCCCCCGTTACCGCTCTCCCCATCGCGCCGCGTCCATCCACGATCGAGTATTTGAGTGATCGGAAGCGTCATGGAACTCATTCCGTCAATCGATCTCATGGAGGGGAGGGTGGTTCGCCTCGTGCGAGGCGACCCCCAGGCGCCGACCGTCTACAGCCATGATCCGGTGCGCACGGCTCGGCGTTGGGAGGCAGCGGGCGCCGATGCGCTGCACATCGTCGATCTGGATGCTACCCTCGGTCGTCAGCGCGATCATCGGCAGACGATCTTGGACATCATCGGTCAGGTGAACATCCCGGTTCAGGTGGGCGGCGGCATCAGAACGCCCGAGCGAGCGGCCGAATGGCTCGAAGCCGGTGCGCGCAAAGTGGTCATCGGGACGATGGCGTTCCACAATCGGCGGGCGCTGGAGATGGTCTTGCACCGGTTCGGGTCAGAACGCATCATGGTGGCGATCGATTATGCCACCGACCGAGTGATGATCAAAGGTTGGCAAGAGGCCACGGCGCTCGAGCCGTTGAAGGCTCTCGGGCAACTGCGGCACGCGGGCGTACGGCAATTCCTGATGACCTCCATCGCCCGTGACGGAACGCTGGAAGGAGCCGATTTGACCACGCTTCGAGCCGCTGCCCAACTCCAGGGAGCGCGCATCTACGCCAGCGGCGGCGTCTCTTCCATCGATGATCTTCGGCGGCTCGACCGAGCGGGAGTCACCGGCGTCATCATGGGCAAAGCGCTCTATGAGGGTCGGCTCACGCTCGACGCCGCTCGTCGGGTCATGGCACGTTGATTCCCTGGAGCCCGATGTCATGGATGCTTGTGGAATCGCCCATATCGAGCGATGACGATGGTAGCCAAACGCATCATTCCCTGTTTAGACGTCGATGCCGGCCGGGTGGTCAAAGGTATCCAGTTTCAACATCTGAAAGACGCTGGCGATCCGGTTCAACAAGCGCGCCGGTACCGCGATGAAGGAGCCGATGAGCTGGTCTTTCTGGATATCACCGCTTCGGTCGAAAAACGAAAAACATTGATCGAGATGGTCCAGGAGGTGGCGCGCACGCTGGATATTCCATTCACCGTCGGAGGGGGCATCAAGACGCTTGACGATGCCCGCGCCATCCTGTCGAGCGGCGCCGACAAGATCTCGGTGAACACGGCGGCCGTCGAGCGCCCCGAATTCATCGCCGAGCTGGCCGATATGTTCGGCACGCAGTGCGTGGTTCTGGCCATCGACGCCAAGCGCCGCCTCAGACGGGAGATTCGAGGAGCAGAGACTGGAGAGCGAGCGGCCAATGCCGAATCGAACATCGCCATGGAGGCACCGCCGCCCGGAGATCCGGATGTCTGGTTCGAAGTGTACACCTATGGCGGTCGGCGCCCGACGGGCCGCGATGCCGTGGCGTGGGCGGCGGAAGCGGAACGACTGGGTGCCGGCGAGTTGCTCGTCACGTCCATCGATCGGGATGGAACGGAAGCCGGATATGATGTGGAGCTGCTGGCGGCGCTGGCCGAGCGCGTCAACCTTCCCATCATCGCCAGTGGCGGTTGCGGTCGCCCGGAACACATCTACGAGGCCTTCGTCCGCGGACGCGCCGATGCCGCCCTGGCGGCATCGATCTTCCATTTCCACCGATATCCCATTCCTGTCGTCAAACAATTTCTCCGCCAACGAGGCATCGAGGTGAGACCATGAAGACCGTCAATCTGAGCGAACTCGACTTCCAGAAAGGCGATGGCCTGATTCCCGTCGTCGCACAAGATGCCGCGACCGGCGACGTGTTGATGGTCGCCTATGCCAACGACGAAGCCGTGAAACGCACGCTGGAAACCGGCTACGCTCACTACTGGAGCCGATCGCGACGAGAGCTGTGGAAGAAAGGAGCCACGTCGGGACACCTGCAAAAAGTTCGGGAGATCCTCGTCGATTGCGATCAGGACACATTGCTCTACCTCATCGATCAAACCGGGCCGGCCTGCCATACCGGCGAGCGAAGCTGCTTCCATCGTCGACTGACCGGGTAGCGCTCATGCGATGGCTTGAGGTAGTTGAGAAACAGCGAATGATGGGAGGTGATCAGCCATTGACCGCGGCTCGCTTTCGCTGGAGAAGAGAAAACGATGAATTCGTTGTCGCTGGCGCGGGATGATCTGCACAGGGCTCGGGGCACGCCTTCGAGCTCCCCAGGTGCTCTACGAGGAAGAATCCTACGACGATGTCGTCCGAGAGGCACAGGAGATTGTCGAGCTCAAAGGCGCGCTGCAATATATCGGCATCGATCCACCACAACGGCATGATGTGGGAGCCACGCTTCGCGCTCACCAGGATCAACTCCCGGACGCCTGGCGAAAGAAGCTCGTCCGGATAGAGAAGGTTTCGGCGAGCCTTTTCGAAGAGAGAGCTCCCGTATTTTGTGGCGATGAAACCGATGTGATCCCTGCCTCGGACCTCTACGATCGAGAGGATGCCGAACGAGTGCTGAACTGGACGACCGAGTTAGCAGATTATATGAACACGTGGTGACCGAACGGAGCCAAGAAGGCGATCCATCTCGGGACGAGGAGGGCCGCGAAAATGACATCTCAGGGACATCCACTCGATGACCTCCCCGAAGACCTGCGACGGGGGTTACTTCGATTCGTCGATGTGCTCGAGGCCAAATGGGGAGACTCATTGGTGAGCGTCGTTGTGTTCGGTTCCTATGTGACGGGGAGCGCGCATCCAGAGAGCGATCTCGATGTGCTCCTGGTGAAGGCCGATCTCCCCAGAAGTCGATTGGTTCGCCGTCATCTCATATCCGTTGAAGAAGCGCGCCGGAGAGACGCTCGCCGCCACCGCCTGCACGATCATCCTCACGCCAGAAGAGGCTCAGATCGTCAAGCCGTATTATCTGGGCATGCTCGATGGGCCCGTCATTCTATTCGATCGGCAACAGTTCTTCGCTCGCATCCTGGAGCGGCTCAGAGAACGACTCGAGGAACTCGGCACCGAACGGCGCACCGATCCCGACAGCTACACCTACTGGGTGTTGAAAGAAATGCGCGACCGGGGGAGCCTCTCATTCTTTGAGCCCCACCCGCCGAGGCCATCGAGGATATCGCAAGGATCAACCGGGAGAACCCATCATCCTCTGACTCCGCGCGCGTCCTGGCCGAGAATTTCCCGAATGACGTCCAGCATCTTGTCTCGTGGCACGGTGACCTGGCCGAAGCGCGCTTTGAGCCACGCGCTGCGCTCGGACACCTCTCCCTGACGGCGCAATCCTTCTCGTAAATCCTTGATCGAGACTTCATGGCGAGCGAACTCATCGGGGCCGACGATGACGGCCACGGGGATCTGCTGTCGATCGGCGTACTTCAACTGCTTGCGGATGCTTCTCTCCGGACCGAGATAGAGTTCGGCGTTGATGCCCGCCAGGCGCAACTGGCGCGTGATCTTCTGATACTCCACCATGCGATCGGGCTCCATGACCGTCACCAGGACCTGGGCCGTGGATGGTCTGAGCGCGACGACGCCGAGCTTCAGCAGCGCGGCGAGCAGTCGATCGACTCCAATAGAGGCGCCCGTGGCCGGGATTTTCTCTCCCAGGAACCGTTCTACCAACCCATCGTACCGCCCACCACTGAAGACGGCGCCGAATTCCGGCGCATCGAGCAGGATCGTCTCGAAGATGGGGCCGGTGTAGTAGTCCAATCCGCGGGCGATGCTCACGTCGAAGACGACCTTCTCTTCAGAGATGTCCAACGCCGTCAAATACTCATCGATGCGACGAAGCTCATCAATCCCCTGCCGCGCGCCGGGAATCCCATGGAACAGCTCATCGATAGCGTCCAGAACCTCCGCCCGCGTCGCTCCGGCGATGCTCAAGAACTCCATGATCCGCGAGACGGCTCGTTCGTCGAGCCCCAATCCGGGGATGACGTCTCCAGAGGCATCGACGCGGCCTCGGGTCAACTCCTGGCGAACGCCCTCTCGACCGATGCGATCGATCTTATCGATGACGCGGAAAACGTGCGTGGCGCGACGCGAATCGACGTCGGCGAAGGCAATGAGCGCGTTCAGGATCTTGCGATTGCTGCAGCGGACGCGAAATCGCTCGATGCCCAACGCCTCCATGGTATCGCAGATGCCGGAGAGGATCTCGGCATCGGCGGCCATGGAATCGGACCCCACCGTATCCAGGTCGAACTGGATGAATTCGCGGAACCGGCCCGGATCGGGCTTGTCGAATCGCCAGACGGGACCGACCTGATAGCGACGGAACGGACGGGGCAAGTCCTGGTACTGAGCGACGACGCGGGCCAGCGGTACGGTCAGATCGAACCGCAGCGCGACATCGTTCCCTTCCAGGTCGACGAAACGAAAAATCTGCTTGCTGCTCTCCTCACCATATTTGCCGAGCAGGGTCTCGGTGTACTCCATCGCCGGGGTATCCAGAGGGACGAACCCGTACCGTTCATAGATCTCCCGGATGGTGGCGATCATCTTCTGTCGGGCGATCACCTGCTCGGGCAGATAGTCGCGAAACCCCCGCAAGAGCCGAGGCTTGATCAGCGCATCCTTGTCCACTGACATAGATCATCATCATATCACAGCTCCCCGGGGACCCCAACCCCGGGAGCGGCCCGGCCATTCCATAAGCTCTCTCCGGGGCGAGGCGATCATGGGGAGTCATTCGGCATTGGCGCGACGGAATGGATTGCGGTCCAGCGGAGGCCGAATGCCTGGTCCCCCACAGCGCTCGTCGTCCCGCAGTGCGGAAGAAATGTCCGCCATCACTCAGCGCGAGGACAGAGGGATTCACGCTCCCAGGACGAAGCGCCCTTCAACCGTCTTGTCGATGGAAGAATCGGCCAGAGCGCGCGATTTCTCGTGGTCGGGGTTGCGAGTACTCTGAAAACGAAAAAACGCCAGGAGGGCGAACCTCCTGGCGCGCTTTCAGGCTCCAGCGAAACGGGTCAACGGCCCACCGGACCGGAGGACCTCACTGGAGGAGGCTCTCGCGGTCAGGGATGAGGTGATGTCACTAGTGCACCTTGATCTGCTTGGGCTTGGCCTCTTCCTTCTTCGGCATCCGAATCCTCAGCACCCCATCCTTGAACTCGGCGTCGATCTTGTCCGGATCGACTTCGGACGGGAGCGTGAAGCTGCGAGCGAACACGCCATAGGCCCGCTCAATCCGATGATAATTCTCCCGCTTATCCTCGCGCTCCAGCTTCCGCTCGCCGCGGATGGTCAAGACGTTGTTCTCCAGGTTGACGGTGATGTCATCCTTGCTCAGCCCAGGCAGATCGGCCTCCACCAGGATGGCGTCCGGCTCCTCGTAGATGTCGACCGCCGGCGTCCACCGCGTCCACGTGGTGGGCAGCAATTCCCGCTCGCTGGTGGGGAAGAGATCCTCAAACAGCCGATTAATGCGCCGTTGCAAAGCCATCAAATCCTCGAACGGATCGAACAATCCTCGCGTCGCCAGTGGCATCATCGTTCCATCACCTCCTTTCTCAAAGATTTCCTCCAGCCACCCATATCGGCTGGAGCCTTTTTTGATTCCGAGTTTATTATAAAACATGAGCCTTATCTTGTCAAGTTTTCTGCAAAAATTTTTTTAGATTTTTGGAAAATAAATAAGGCAGGAATTTTCAATGAGATAGATAAAAGGAACACCCGACCTCGACGGGGTGTCGGCGAGGATTCTGGTCGCTCGCGCGACACCCCGTGGTTCATCGGCGGACCGGGCGGTTCATCAATCGGCGGGCACTTGCGTCTCCTCGGCGACGGCCATGGCTTGCGGGGCGAACGTCAGTTGGCCGCGCGTGGCATCGTAATCGACCAGGACGGTCTGACCATCGCGCACCTCGCCTTTGAGGATGAGCCGGGCCAAGGGGGTTTCGATCTCCCTCTGGATGGCCCGCTTGAGCGGTCGCGCGCCGTAATGCGGATCGTATCCGATCCGGACCAGGTAGGATCGGGCGGCGTCGGTCAGATCCAGTTGAATGTGTCGCTCGGCCAGCCGCGCGCGCAGGTAGCGGAGTTGGATGTCGACGATCTGTTTGAGATGCTCTTCCGAGAGCGCGTGGAAGACGATGATCTCGTCCACGCGATTGAGGAACTCGGGGCGGAACTGCCGGCGCAATTCCTCCAGCACGGCCTCTTTCATCCGCTCATATTCCAGGCCCTCGAAGGCGCCGCGATATTCGAGAATGCGATGGCTGCCGATATTGGAGGTCATGATGAGGATGGTGTTCTTGAAGTCCACCGTCCGGCCGTGACCATCGGTCAGGCGTCCGTCGTCCAGGATCTGCAGCAGCAGGTTGAAGACGTCCGGATGCGCCTTCTCGATTTCATCAAACAGGATGACCGAGTAGGGCCGTCGCCGGACGGCCTCGGTCAACTGGCCGCCTTCCTCGTATCCGACATATCCCGGAGGCGCGCCGATGAGTCGAGCCACGGTGTGTTTCTCCTGATACTCGGTCATGTCGATGCGGATCATGGCCCGCTCATCGTCGAACAGGGCTTCGGCCAGCGCCCGAGCCAGCTCCGTCTTGCCGACGCCGGTGGGTCCGAGGAAGATGAAGCTGCCGATGGGCCGGTTGGGATCTTTGAGTCCCGAACGGGCTCGCATCACGGCGTCGGCCACGGCGCGCACCGCCTCGTCCTGCCCCACGACGCGCTTGTGAAGCTCCTCTTCCAGGTGGAGCAGCTTCTGCATCTCGCCTTCGAGCAGTTTGGAGACCGGGATTCCCGTCCAGCGACTGACCACTTCGGCGATATCCTCTTCGTCGACCTCCTCTTTGATGAGTCGCGCCTCGCCCTGCTCGCTGAGTTTGGCTTCTTCCTCTTGGAGTTCCCGCTCCAGTTGAGCCAGCTTGCCGTATTTCAATTCGGCCGCCCGATTGAGGTCGTACTGTCGTTCGGCCTGCTCGATCTCCAGTTTGGTCTGCTCGATTTGCTCGCGGAGGGCGCGGAGGCGCCCGATGGCCTGTTTCTCCGTCTCCCATCGGGCGCGGAGGGCATCGGCCTCGGCTTTGAGGTCGGCCAGTTGCTTCTCCAGCTTGGCCAACCGCTCTTTGGATGCCGGATCGGTCTCCTTCTTCAGCGCCTCGCGTTCGATCTCCAGTTGCATCACCCGGCGGAGGATCTCATCCAGTTCCGAGGGCATGGAATCGATTTCGGTGCGCAACTTGGCCGCCGCCTCATCGACCAGATCGATGGCCTTGTCGGGAAGAAAGCGATCCGAGATATAGCGATTGGAGAGCACGGCGGCGGCCACCAGAGCGGCGTCCTTGATGCGCACGCCGTGATGGACCTCGTAGCGCTCTTTGAGGCCGCGCAGGATGGAGATGGTGTCCTCCACCGAGGGTTCATCGACGAGCACCGGTTGGAATCGACGCTCCAGGGCGGCGTCTTTCTCGATGTACTTCCGGTACTCGTCCAGCGTCGTCGCCCCGATGCAGTGCAGTTCGCCCCGGGCGAGCATGGGTTTGAGAATATTGCTGGCGTCCATGGCGCCCTCGGCCTTGCCCGCACCCACTACCGTATGGAGTTCGTCGATGAACAGGATGATGTCGCCCTCGGATTGCTGGACTTCTTTGAGGACCGCCTTGAGTCGCTCTTCGAACTCGCCACGATACTTGGCGCCGGCGATGAGCGCTCCCATATCCAGGGCGATGATGCGCTTGTTCTTCAGGCCTTCGGGGACATCGCCGCGCACGATGCGCTGGGCCAATCCCTCCACGATGGCCGTCTTGCCCACTCCGGGATCGCCGATGAGGACGGGATTATTCTTGGTGCGTCGCGACAGCACCTGGATGACGCGACGAATCTCCTCATCCCGGCCGATGACCGGATCGAGTTTGCCCTGAGCGGCCAGTTGCGTGAGGTCGCGACCGTAGCGCTCCAGCGCCTGATAGGTCGCTTCCGGCGTCGGCGAGGTGACCCGCTGACTCCCCCGCACCTGTTGCAACGCCTGCATCAATCGCTCGCGCGTGATGCCGAATTCCTTGAAGAGGCGCCCGGCGGCCCCGCCATCGTCGGTGGTGGCCAACAGGACGTGCTCGACCGAGACGTATTCGTCTTTCAGCCGTTTGGCCTCGTCTTCGGCGCGAGCCAAGAGTTGATTGAGGCGACCGGTGATATACACCTGATCGGGCGCCCCGGAGGGGCCGGAGACGCGCGGTCGGCGCTCCAGTTCCTCTTCCAGGCGCTGCTTGAGCCCGGGCACGTCGACCTCCGCCTTGGCGAGAATGGCCGGCGCCAACCCTTGCTCCTGCTCGAGCAGAGCGACCAGCAGATGTTCGACATCCATCTGCGGGTGGCTATACCGCGCTGCTTTGGCCTGCGCGGCGGCGAGCGCCTGCTGGACCTTTTCTGTCATGCGATTGATATCCATCGTTCATCACCTCCTACTCCGAAAATACGTAGCACAAGAGGTCATCTTGCGCGACTTCGTTTGCGCTTCTGGTCGTGAGCTCATCGCCCATGACTGATTCTCCCGGTGGACGGCCGTCCTTCATGTCCCGTCCGCTGACCGTCGTGGTGAGCCCCTGGTCGCGGCCGTGTCTGGACAGAACAGACGCACTCCTCGAGCCACGGACCAGGGCTCACCTCATGTGGTCCGCGGACGTGGCGTTCTCATCGGAGATCGCCGAACATCACTTCCCGCTCCCGGGTATCCAAGATGGCATAATACCCTTCGCTCAATCGGCCGGGACAGACGACCATCGTATTGCCCACGACGAGCTTGCCCTTGCGGCCCGATTGTCGAGATGCCACGGCGAACCGTGGATCATAGGTTTTGATGATATGGCCAACGATCTCATGGCCGATGTCGCCCTCTTCGCCCTTCAGCTTGTCGGTCGGCGGCGTGTGGAAGAGCAAGATCTTCTCCTGATCCAGATGGCGCAGGAAATCGAGCGAGAATTCCGCTTCCCATCCCGGATAGCGGAGGAAGAATTCGTGCTCCCGCTCATCGTGGGTGATCTCGCCGCCGAATCCGGCCACCACGACATTCCCGCCCAATGGAGCGAAGCTCCGATGGACCATGTAGACGTGCGGAGCGACGATCTCCGTGTTGAAGGCGGCCTGCAGGAAGAACCGCTCGGGCGCGTCATTCTTCCCCGGCACGATATAGACGGGCACGCCGAGGGCATTGAGGAACCCGAAGAATCGATTGATCGACTGGGCATCATCGTCGCGCTCTCGCGCCACCTCGGGCTGATTCAGATCGGGCTGACGCTGCTCGGCGCGAGCCCGCTCCCACTCGGCCCGACGGGCCTCGGCGCGAAGGATATTGCCGGTGAACACCACCGCTTCCACGCCCGCGCCTTTGACGACGTCGGGCAAGCGATCCAAATAGGCGAATTCTTCGTGCACGTCGCTGATGGCGAGTATCTTCATCGTTCCCCCTCCTCAGGATAGGTTATGGTATCTCCGGTCCGTTGCCTCCCCTCTCTTCCATTTCGGGCTCACCGCCGGCAACGGACCGGGGACGCATGGAAACGACTCAGAGCGCCTTGACGATGACCAGCGTTCGGTCATCAGAGCGCAGCGACCGACTGAACCGGTCGACATCTTCCATCACGGCTCGGGCGATTCGTGAAGCGCTCTCTGCCCGGTGCTCACAAAGCACTCTCGATAACTGGTCCGGCCCGTACTCCTCATCGGCCGCGTTCACGGCCTCGGTGATCCCATCGGTATAGATGGCCAGCACGTCGCCGGCACCGAGGTGGACGAGTCCTTCCAGATAATGAGGAGCCTCCAGGGGGCCGAGTGGTGGGCCGCCACTGGACAGGGCTTCGCAGTCGCCTCGCTGGCGCAACAACAGCGCCGGCGGATGTCCGGCGTTAATGTATAGGAGCTGCCGGGCGCGAATATCCAACTCGGCGAAGAACAGCGTGACCAATCGTCCCCCCTCACGCCAGGACTCGTGAAAGAACCGGTTGACCTTGTTGATCACCGATCGCACGGCCAATTCGTTTCGCGTCAAAGAGTGAAGCGAAGCCCACAACGCCGAGACGAGCAGGGCGGCCGGCACTCCCTTACCGGCGACATCGGCAATGGCCAGAGCCCAGCGCTCCCCATCAATGGGGATGAAATCGTAGTAATCGCCACCCACCTGTCGCCACGGCTCGTGGACGACGGCGACATCGAACCCTTCCCATTGGGGCGTGGTGGGCGGCAAGATGCCCTCCATGACGCTTCGGGCGATGGCCAGTTCCGTCTCCAGGCGTCGCGCTGCCATCATCTCGGCGTGCAAAATGGCTCGTTCGATCGCCGCCGCCACGCCAGAAGCGAACACTCGGACGAGTTCCAGCGAGAGGGGATCATAAGAATCTTTTCGATCCGACTCCAGATCCAATAACCCGATGACTCGTCCGCCACTGCCGATGATGGGAACGACGATTTCCGAGCGCGTGGAGGCGCGCGCCTCGATGTATCGTCGATCGCTGGCCACATCGGCGATGAGCATGGGGGCGCCAGCATCCATGACGCGCCTGAGCAGGCGCTCCCCCTTGGAGACGAGCTCGGCCTCGCTCACCCCTGCCGAATACCCCCGCATGGCAGAGTGTCTGAGGCGTCCCGTCTCGGGATCGCTGACGTAGAGGCCCGCGGCATCATACTCCAGGAGGGCGCGCAATCCCTCCAGGATCGCTTCCAGCGTCTCCTGGAGAGAGAGCGCCCCACTGACCTGGCGAAACGCCTCCACCATGGCCCGCATCCCCCGCAACACCTCGTCGGTGACGGCGGGCTCCGTCGCCGCTGGTCGTTCCTCGATCATCATCGCCCGCTCCTCGTTCGCGCTGTCCCTCCCGATGACCGCCTGATGGGCATCAAAGGCGGCCGGGAACCCCTCGGCCCGCTGGCGCCGGACCCGATCGCGATCCTCCTGGCCTGAAGGTTCTCTCGCGTTCATAGGCTCCTCACCGCTCAAGAGAGGGGCGAGCATGGTCGCGATGCGATCCTCGTCCCTCTCTGTCCGATTCACCCTGTTTCGTCTCCTCCTCATCGCATTGGGGCAGTCGCTTGAGCGTCGGTTTCTCCCGCTCTTTCAGTTTGATCTCCCTGAGCACCCGCTCGAGCCGCCGTTTGGCGCGATGAAACCGGGGCGAATCGACGATGAGATCTGGCTTGGGCGGCAGGTACATGATCTCGCTGAACGTGGCCACGATGCGATCGTAAAACGGCGGATGCGTTCGGAAGAAGCTCACCGCCCTCACATAGCCCTTCTCGCTGGCCATCTTATCGAAGAAGGTGATGAACCCCTTGGGATCGTAGCCCGCCTTCCAGCAATACTGCACGCCCAGTTGATCGGCCTCCGCCTCGAACTCCCGACTGACGCCGAGCAGGGCCAGTTGAAGGACCATTCCCAGGCCGAAGAAGCCGTACTGCAAGGCATAGTACGTGCCTAGGCCGACCACGCCGCCGGTGAAGATGAGGGCGGCAATTTGTGCCGCCTGGTAAATGAGATTGGCGATCGTCGCCCGTTTCATCATGCGGGCGCCATGCCGGGCGGCGGCGTGGGCGATCTCGTGAGCCATCACGCCGGCCAACTCCGATTCGGTCTCCACTTTTTGAAGGAGTCCCGTATTGACGAACAGGAACCCTCCAGGGAGCGCGAAGGCATTGATCTCATCGCTCTCCAGCACGGTCACCCGAATCGGCACGCGCAGATCGGAGTTCGCCGCGATGACCTCGGCGAGGTTTCGGACGTAGGCGGTGAGTTCCTCATCTTCCACCTCGGGGGGCATCAATCCGTAGGTTTTCATGCGTCGGATGGCCTCCTCGCCGAGTTTGATATCTTTCTCCTGCCCCTCGCCGACGAGGCGAATGCCGATATCCTCCACGTCGCCGTGGCGGCGCTCCCGAGCGCGTCCTTCGGCGATGATGCGCTCGATTTCCTCCCTCTTGGCCGGCCACTGTGTGATGAGATCGAGTTTGGCGAACTTGTTGGCGAAGGCCACCTTCACGCCCTGCTGGCGCTCGATCCGCTTCAGTCGCCACTGACGCTCCAGCTTGAGGATGCGACAGTGAAGCTGGCGACGCTCGGTGGCCACCGGTTCGCTCTCCCGGTCGGCGCGCCGATTCAGTTCGGCCAGTTGCTTTCGCGCGCGTTTGATGGCCTGTCGCAATTGGCGCTCTTCTCGTTCCAGGCGCTTCTGTTCGGCCCGTTTCTCGCTCTCCAATCGCTTGCGGAATGCTCGAATCTCCTCCTCGGTGAACGAGAGTTGTGGGGAGAGTTCCAGCAGCTCGAGATAAGACTTCTCGACCAGCGCCTCCAGCTCCGGTCGTTCCGCAGACTGGGCCCACACCGGGCCGAGGTTCGCCCAGAGCAACAGCGTCGAGAGCAGGATGGCCGTCGTTCGTCTCATCATCTCCTCCTCACCGGGTCTCGCCGATTCGATTCATCGGCATCGGTTCGTTCTTCGACCGACTCTCACGCCTCCCTCATTCACGAACCGGAGAGCAAACCCGCTCGAACCAGCTCGGCGTCGGGCAGGCGCACGATCAGCACCGGGCACGTGGCGTGATCGAGGACCTTGCGCGAGACGCTCCCCATCAGGAAGCGCAGGACGCCGGTTCGCCCGTGCGAGCCCATGGCGATGAGCGTGGCGCCGATCTCTTCGGCGAAGCGCAAAATCTGATCGGCCGGATCGCCCTCCACCATGAACTGTCCGTGCGAGATCAATCCTTGCTCGGCCAGCGCCGCATTGACGGCGGCGAAGATGCGCTCGGCCTCCCGTTGGTGCTCCAGGCGACGCCGACGCTGGGCTTCGGGATCATCCCAGGTCCCCTCGGCCATGAACGCCGGTGGCCGGCGAACGTAAAGGAGCACGATTTCCGCCCCGTCGGTGTTGACCAATCTCCCCAACCGCCGAGCGACTTCCAGCGAGTGCGCCGACCCATCCACGGGGAGCAGAATGCGCTGCGGCGTTCGAGACTGGGCGTATTTCGCCCCCACCGCTGCCTCTCCCCGGTCCATCGCCCGATCGAGCGCCACCACGCCGGGCAATGGACGACCAGCCAGCACCTGCAGGGCAGATTGACCTCCCGTCGTCAAGTGCCGAAGGCGCTCCACCGGCAGCTCGAAGTGACGAATAGCGCGGGCCAGGCTATCGCCGCAAATGATGCTCCGCTGCCAACGGGGACGAACGCGCTCGGCGATGAGTTCTGCCACCTGACGAGTCCCGGCGGCGAACGGCTCGATTTCCCAGAGCCCCAACGGACCGTTCCACAAGATGGTGCGCGCTCCGTCAAACAACACCCCGATGCGATTGAGCGTCATCGGCCCGATATCCACCGGCAGATCGGATGAACCGATCTCCTTATCGAGCACCACGCGCCCATCGGGGATGGGCTCCCGACCACCGCTCTCCCGGAAGGCCCGGAAAGCGTGCGCGTCGACGACTACGAAGTCTTCCGGGAGGATGATCTCCACTCGCCCTCCGGCGCGATCGAGGAGCTCATGGACCAACGGCAGGAACGCCTCGTCCACCGGCGCCGCCCCCACTTCGTATCCCTTGGCTTTGAGGAAGGTGAACGACAGCGCGCCGCCGATGAACAGGCGATCGAGTTTGGGGAGCAGATGCTCCAGAATGGGCAGTTTCGTCTCCAGGCGCGCGCCGGCGATGAGGCCCAGAAAAGGCGGCGATGGATGCTCGATGATGGCCTCCAGCATCCGCACCTCGCGGGCCAGGGCCAGGCCCGCCGCGGCCACCTCCACGTGCTGGGTGATCCCCACCGTGGACGCCAATCCGCGATGAGCCAGAGCGAAGGCATCGTTACAGTAGATCTCGGCCACCTCGCCCAGTTGGCGGGCGAATTCCGGATCGTTCCTCTCTTCGCCCCGATACCGGGAGAGGTTCCCCAACATCACCACGTGACCTTCGGGCCACTCCATCACCGTGTGGATCACCTCCGGCCCCACCGCTTCTTCGAGCACGCGCACCGGCACTCCCAGCAGATGGGTCAGGCGCTCGCCGACCTCATCGAGGCGAGGGGGCTCGGGGCCACGCCCGAGATGCGTTCCCACGATCACCCGGGCGCCATGGCGCAGCAGATACTCCAGCGTGGGCAACGAGGCGCGCAGCTTGTTCTCGTCGAGGGTGGCCAGTGGGGACCGATCGGCGGCCGGAGATCGATCCTCGGGGGCAGCCTCCGATCCGCTTCGGGATGCGCGCTCCCCGATCCACGGCGTCTCCGCTTCAGATCCTCGTTCCGTCTCCACGTCAATGCGCACCAGTACGCGCCGGTTGCGCAACATCTCCACCGGTAATTGATCGATGACCACTCTGTCCATGGTATCCTCCGCGCTCGGCGTATTCCTCATTCCTTCGAACCCCTGGCCCCCGGCGCGCTGGCGAGGACGGCCCCCATGGACCGGCTCCACCCCTGACGCCGGGTGGAGAGCGGCGAACGCCGAGGTCAAAATCTCAACACGGCGCCGATATGCCCGACCTCGGAGAGCCGTTCGGCGGCCCGACCGCGCACCTGCTCGATCCTCCCCTCCATCTCCACGACCCGCTCGACGACCCGCTCGACGAAATGCTCCAGCGGCCGGACCGTCCCACCGCAATACGGGCAGGTGCGACGCTCTTCGGGGATCAGGCTCGAGCACTGGGTACACTCGCCACCGCGGGCAGTGAATCCCTCGGCATAGATGAGCTTCCACACCCGCCCCTCCTGGACGGCGGCGACCGTCGCCTCCAGGCCGATGACGGCGCGTTCGCCCCTGGCCGCCGCCGCGATGAGCTCTTGGACGAGCTTCAACTCTTCGGCCCGCTCGACCTCTTGCCCGAGCTGGAGCGTCGCCCGCAAGACGTCCTTCTCTCTGGCGTCCACCGGCATGCTGATCGCGCCGATGACCCGCGACCGTAACCGTTTGGGGAGTAACCGGTGAAGCTCGCTGGTCGCCTCCACGGGCCCGGCGAGTACCAATCGATCGAAGGCATAGCGGTCGGCCAGATGGGACATCATCTCGGCCACGGTCCGGAGATGCCAGCGCACATGTATATCGGCCTTGCGCTGGAAGTGTTTCTGCGACCAGATGTGATCCATCCCCGTCGTCTTGGTGTGTCTCACCCGGTCGGTGGCGAACGCCTCCCGATGTTCCTCGATCTCACCCATGAACACGGTGAACAGTCGGGCTTGCGCTTTATCGACCAGGATCACCCCGTATCGTTCGTACTCGTCGAGGATCTCGAGCAGGGGGCGCACATAGGGCGTATCGCTCCAGTGGGCATCATTCCGGACCGGCGCGTCGAGCTCTCGCTGCCAGAAGAAGTCTTCCGAGTCATCACAGAAGATGACCAGGCTCTTGGCCCCTGGTTGATAGTCGGCCACGAAGCGCCGCACCCGCTCGGCATCGGCGCCGAAGGCCTGGCGTTCCGATTCATGGGAAAGTTGCTCCTCTATGGATCGCAGCATGTGAGCCAGCGCCGCCTCGAACCCCCGATTCAGGTTGGTAGCATGTGACTGGTCGACGTCCAGATAGACGCTGAGGACGGGGCTTCCTGGCCGCGCCCGCCAGTGGATCAGCGTCTCCAGATCGGCTTTCGTGATCATGGCCTCCTCCAGGATTCAGGATTCCTCCCCCGGGATTGGTGAGGCCCGATCCGCGGATTCCCGCTTTTCGGTTTCGGCCATCACCCGTTCCCTCACCCGGCGGCGCAGCGATGCCGGCACTTCCACCCGGGCGGCGGTGCCAAATACTCGAATGGCCGCTTTGAGCGTCTCCGCCCAGCGAGCGCAGGCGGCACAGGCGTCCAGATGTTCTCTCACCAGGGGCTCGCTCTCGGCATCGAGAATCTCTCCCGCTCGCTCCAGAAGCAGGTCCATGACGCGTTCACAAGTCATCTCTTCTTTCATATCGCCTCCCTCACGCTGCGATTTTGAGGCCCGATTCGATGAGTTTCTGGCGCAAGAATTCGCGCGCGTACCGGAGATTGCGGCTCACCTCCACGGCTCTTTGCCCGGTGACCTCGGCGATCTCCGGGATGGATAATCCCTCCAGGTGATACAACACAAAACTCATGCGCCAGGCGCGCGGCAACCGGGCGAGCGTCCGATTGATGTACCGCTGCAGGTCGCGACTCTCCAGGATTTGATCGGGCGTGGGGACGTAAGGGTCGGGAACGATGTCTTCGAGCCGCAGATCTTCGTCCGGTTGATAGAACTCGAAGATCTCATCGCCCAGTGTGACCACCTCTTCTTCTGGCGGCGTCTCGGGAACGTCCTCTTCCACGTGAACGGTCACCGCGCGCTCCTCATTGATGCGCTTGACTTCCGCCGTCAAATGCTCGATGGCCAATTGGAGCAGCCAGCGATCGATCTCCAGGCGAGCGGGACGATCGTCCCACGAGCGAAAGGCGGTGAGCACCACGGCATCGACGACATCCTCGGCGCTGAGCTCGCCGGGGGCGAGGTCGCCGGTGGCCAAGTAGGCGGCGATTTCGCGCCGCACGAAGTTGTACAACTTCTCCAGGTGAGGTTCGATGAGATCGAGGAAGACGAGCCGTTCCCGCTCGGTGGCCGGCGCGACCCCGAGCTTGCGCTCTCTCCGGACGGTTTCCCGGCGCGCTGGCCGTTTCCACAGATGCTCGTTGCGGAGCAGCTCCTTGTATTTTTTGAGCTGACGCTCCAATTCAATGAACGCCTCGCGAATGACGGCCTCGGCATCGTGGCGCTCATCCTGCGCCACCAACGTGCGCCCGGGGAGGTTCAGCACCAGCGAGATCCGGTAGAGTTCGCGAGTTGGATTCTTCTCCACGATGCCGTGGAGAAAGACGGCGTCCTCCCGAAAAGACGAAGTCTGACGCTCCAGCCCGGCGATCAACCGCTCGATGAGTTTGTTGAGCCGGTCATGCGTCTCGAAGTTCTTGAAGGTGATGTCGTGTCGCATAGGTGCCTCCGCACAGTGAGCCTCATTCCTCGTCGGGCGCCCGCTGGGGCCCATTCCAAAACCGGCGACCGCGGGCCTCCGTCAATGGGCCACAGGGGCCTCGGCCAACAGGGCTTCCAGTTGACGACGCTCGAGCGTCTCCCGGCGCACCAGCTCGCGGGTGATGCGCTCCAGTTCCTCCCGACGACGCGTCAAGATGGTTTTGACGCGTTCATAGATTTCATCGATGAGGCGTCGCACCTCTTCATCGATCAGTTGAGCGGTGCGCTCGCTATAGTTTCGCTCCTCGACGGCCCAGGGCGAGGAGAGGAATCGCCCCTCCAGAGGTCGCCCGTAGGTCACCTGGCCGAGCCGCTCGCTCATGCCGAAGCGCGTGACCATCTGTCGCCCGAGTTCGGAGGCGCGCTCCAGGTCGTCGGCGGCCCCCGTGGAGATGACGCCCTCGTAGACGATCTCTTCGGCAGCCCGCCCGCCGAGCATGACGGCAATGCGATCTTCCAGTTCCGGCCGGGTGAGCAGATACTTCTCCTCGGTGGGCAATTGCAGCGTATGTCCCAACGCGCCGATCGACCGGGGGATGATGGACACCCGATGCACCGGATCGGCATGTTCGACCGACAGGGCGACCAGCGCGTGTCCGGCCTCGTGCGTGGCCACGCGCTCTTTCTCCTCTTCGCTCATCACCCGGCTCTTCTTCTCCAACCCCAGCATCACGCGGTCGATGGCTTCCTCCAGATCGCGCATCTCGACCTGCTCGGCCCCGCGACGCGCCGCCAGCAGCGCCGCCTCGTTGACGATGTTGGCCAGATCGGCTCCCACCATCCCCGGCGTTCGCGCGGCGATCGTCTTCAAGTCCACATCGGGAGCCATGTTGACGTGACGGGCGTGCACCCGGAGGATGGCCTCTCGCCCCTCCAGATCGGGGCGATCGATGACGATCTGGCGATCGAATCGTCCCGCCCGTCGCAGCGCCGGATCGAGCACCTCGGGCGTGTTGGTGGCGGCCATGATGATGATGCCCTTGGAGCTGTCGAATCCATCCATCTCCACGAGCAACTGATTGAGCGTCTGCTCGCGCTCGTCGTGACTCATGATCAATCCCCGCCCCGCCGAACGCGATTTGCCGATGGCGTCCAGTTCATCGATGAAGATGATGCAGGGAGCGCGTTGCTTGGCCTGCTCGAACAGATCGCGCACCCGGGCCGCCCCGACGCCGACGAACATTTCGACGAACTCGGAACCCGAGATGGCGAAGAAGGGGACGCCCGCCTCGCCGGCCACGGCCCGCGCCAGCAGCGTCTTGCCCGTGCCCGGCGGACCGACCAGCAGCACCCCTTTGGGAATCCGACCGCCGAGCCGTTGATACTTCTGCGGGTGTTTCAGGAAATCGACGATCTCCATCAATTCGTTCTTCGCCTCGTCGACGCCGGCCACATCGTCGAAGGTGACGTCGATCTGGTGGGATTGATCGTAAATTTTGGCGCGATTCTTGCCGAAGGTGAGCGGGCCAGCTCCTCCCTGACCGATGCGCCACATCCCGTATCCCCAGATCATGGCGATGATGAGAAGAGGTAAGATCCAGGCCATCAGGACCTCCGTCCACCAGGATCGAACCTCTATGCGCCCGGAGAACGTCACCCCTCGCGCCTCCAACTCCTTGATGAGCGCCGTCTCATCGATGCCCGGCAGCCGCGTGGCGACGATGAGCCGGGATGTCCGCTCAGCCTCGACCACCTCCTTTTTGCGGCGGCCAATGAGCTTCTGCTCGGCGATGCTCACCTCCTCCAGATGACCGGCGCGCACCTCCTGGAGGAATTCGCTGTAAGAAACCTCTTCGGGGCGCGGTCCGGACAACGCCTGATGAGCGAGATAAAACATCCCCGCAGCCATCACCAGGTAAACCAACGAGAAGAGCCATTGGCGCTTCTTCAAACGATCCATCGCACCCTCCTTCCGCTCCTCGCCGGGCGACCAACCAGGCTAGGCCCCCAGCGGATCCCAGAACGTCCGCCGCCATTGCTCGTAGCGCCGCTTGAACTGCCGCAAGCGATAGGCAATGAGCAGGAACACGATCCCATCGAAGATCAAAAACCCGGCGATCAAGTAGGCGATGAGCGGGGGAAACAGAATGATGAGCACGCCCAGCATCACCAGGTTCAACCCGACCAACAGGTAGAGCCACCACGGCGAGATGATCTCGTTGGTGTAATTGTCGTAAAAGACGATCTCCCGAAACATCGGCTCCCTCCATTCACTGAGTTCGATCCCCGCGTTGCCGCACCGGGACGGGAACGTATTGAACCGTCGGTACGCGCTGCTTGGGCTGAGGGAACAACTCCATGAACGCATAGACCTCCTCGGGCATCTCCGTGGACACGGGCAATCCCAACGCCTTGACCTCCTCGTAAGTGAGCGGATAATCGTGCGTCCACTTGCCCGTAGACAGAAGCGCGGCCAGTTCCTCAGCTCGTTCGTCGCTCATCTTGCCTCTGAGAATCTCGCGCACACAGGCTTTCAGTTGTGCGATGGCCTTCTCCGAGATGTCGGCCAAGATGAGCGTGCGATCATCCAACTCGTTCTTGTCCTTCTGCTGCACCGCCCGCAAGATGGATGCCGCCGGATACTCGCCCAACTGCGGATCGACGGGCCCGAGCACGGCATTGGGATCCATGACGATCTCATCGGCGGCCAGCGCGATGAGCGTTCCGCCGGACATGGCATAGTGCGGAACGAAGACGGTCACTTTGGCCGGATGATTCTTCAGCGCATGGGCGATCTGTCGCGCCGCCAACACCAGTCCTCCCGGCGTATGGACGATGAGATCGATGGGAACGGACGGATCGGTGAGTTTGATGGCCCGTAACACCTGCTCGGAATCCTCGATGTTGATGTATCGGAAGATGGGAAATCCCAGCAGACTCATCGTCTCCTGCCGGTGAACCAGAGCGATGACCCGGCTGCCCCGCTGAGTCTCGATCTTCCGCAACAGGCGAAGGCGACTGGACTCTAACCACTTCTGAGTTAAAATTGGCTGAAGTGATGCCAGGATGAAATATATCCAGAAGATGTCCAGTATGCTCATCTCTCTTCTCTCCATCGGGGCTGAACTCTCCAGCTCCCCATCGTCAACGGGTGCCTGCAGATGACCTTCACCATGGTACGGAGGCCGGAGCCGGGCGTCAAGAGCCCGCCGGGCAGACTCGCCCCGACCCGTTTCCCCTGCGCCCATGCGCCGGCCTCTCCGCCTCGGCCACCGGACGTCACTTCACCTCGATCTGTCGAGGCTTGGCCTCCTCCTTCTTGGGCAACCGGATCCTCAGAACGCCATCCTTGAACTCGGCATCGATCTTGGCCGCATCCACATTCGACGGCAAGGTGAAGCTGCGAGCGAAGACGCCATAAGCCCGCTCGATGCGCCGGTAGTTCTCTCGCTTGTCCTCGCGCTCCAGCTTTCGTTCGCCCTGGATGGTGAGCACATTGTTCTCCAGATTCACCGACACGTCGTCCTTGTTCAGCCCGGGCAAATCGGCTTCGATGAGGATGGCCTCCGGCTCCTCGTAGATATCCACCGCCGGCGCCCAGGCCGCCTGAACCACCTCGGCGCGCTCGCCGCGCGGGAAAACTTCCTCAAACAGTCGGTTGATACGCTGTTGAAGATTCATCAAATCGCGGAACGGATCGAATCTGGTTATGCTCATCAATCTTCCCTCCTGTGCTCAGAATGTCTTCTCCATCGACCCTGTCGCCTCGCGGGCTCAGGCCGATTGACGCAATCAGTGATTGCAGTTTTATAATAAAATATGAGTGAAATAATGTCAAGTTTTATGCAAAATTTGTTTCATGTTCTGCGGTGAGCCGCCGGGGAACTCGTTCGTCGATCCCGGAACGAGCTCTAACGCCATCAAGAAGCAGGTCTTAAGGTGGCTCCCCTGATGGAGGCACATCGCCCGCGCCCGCCGATTCGCCGACGCTCTGTCCGTCCCTCGAAAGCCGATGACGATCACACGGTGGATAACCGACCTGGTTGAGGTATGACTGGATTGGTTGAGGGCGATTCGGACGGCGAATAACCGAGGGTGCTCGTCGATGAGTATGAGACTCTTCTCTGCCCGTTCGATTCGTCATGATGAAGCGAGATTGGTGAAGACGAAACACACTCCCAGCTGGAGGCTGGGCTCCACGGAGTTCCGGCTCGTCAGATCTTCACAGGTGAGCGGGTGGTTGCTTTGCAAGCAGGCCATAAGCGGTCGGGCTCCACGGAGTTCCAGTTCGTCAGATCTTCATTCATGCTCCCCTCGTGCTGCGATGATGTGGCCGGGGCCTGTGAGGAATGATGTGGTCACCACCACTGCTCCTGTGATCAGGCTGCCATCCATATCTTGTTCGGGTATCGCGTCAAGCGATCCAGACCACCACCCCTCCTGTGATCAGGCTGCGAGCCCCATCTGAGACTGGATCCTCCATCCTCATACCGGTCCTCCAGGGTCCGAGCCAGATCCCGGACATCATAGCACCGTCCCATCGTCCAACACCGCCCGCTCCATAAGAAACTCCAACTTCACCGGAAGCTCCGCCTCCCCAAACCGATGCCGCGCCACAACCGCCCCCAACCGCTCCTTGACCCGCTCCACCTCCTCGGGCGACCGCCGGTCCACCACCCTCTCCTGCCCCGGCGCCAGCTCCCCTCCCCCTCATCACGGCACCGCCCCATCTCCCACCCCGGACTCAGCCGCCCGCCCCGCGCCGTGGTGATCACCACCGTCAACTCACAACACACCACCACCCGCCCCGTCCGATTCCGATACCGCACCCAGGGCAGAATCAGCGGCGGATCGGTCGGCGTCACCCCCACCCCCACTCTCTCTATCGGACTCTCCGGCTGCCAGACAATACTCAGCACATAACGCCGGTGGGGCCGGACGACCCTGTGCCCCCCGCCCAACTCACCATCACTAACATGACACCAATGCTCACGCAACGCCTGGCTCCTTTCACCACCTCTGAAGCGCTCTCTCAGCCGCCTTAGTTATCGAGAGCATTAATGCATGCCCCATCATCGCTTCAGTTACACATCTGATCTCTGTGCCAAAAGCCGGATAGGGCCGCAAGTTGACATAATCCCACCGACCGATTCAACAATGTCTATGATGAACTCACCATGACCATTGAACCAATCGCCACACTGATCAAGTATGTTGGAGGTCAGGCGTCGATTATACGTCCTGCAATGAACCCCTCCGATGTACAGTCTTTATTCTCCAATCTCCAGCAATCGAGTCAACCTCACCGTCAACCGCTAAAATGCACTCCATCGTGGATATCCCCCGAGTCCAGTGGGAGCATTGGGATCAATGATGAATTCGTATTTCCAACTAATCGGAGACCAACCCGGCTGTTCACCATAGAGCTTCACGCTATAAAGGACAATGGCATTGAGAATTTCCCGCACCGTCACGTTCTCCAGCTCCAGATCGATCTCTGGATTCATGTTCC
>JALSQX010000101.1 GCA_026985075.1 Blastocatellia bacterium
TCACAACACCAACGACCGGTGGCACTTTGGGTGGTTAATCATAGGTTATGGCATCGCATCGTACTCGTACTCAGGCGCCAGCCGGTACTCGTACTCGTACTCGAAAGGAATGACGATGACGGAACCGATCTTCGATCACGATCGACTGGATGTTTATCGCCTCTCGATCGAATACGTCGCCTCCTCGTTCTCGTTGGCGAAAGATCTCAACGGCCTTCATCGTCACGCTCGCGACCAATGGCTCCGCGCGGCACAATCGGTTCCACTGAACATTGCCGAGGGGAACGGGAAGCGGAGTCTCAAAGATCGAAACCGTTTTCTCGATATCGCTCGTGGTTCGGCGTTGGAATGCGCCGCGATTCAGGATATTCTTGCTGCGACGGCTGGAATCGATGATGAATCACACGGTAAACTGAAGCAGTTACTCAAACGGATCGTGTCGATGCTGACGCGGTTGATTGCACGTTGCGACCTGCCCCGAGAGGACTCCGCGGAGTACAATGCAGACGTCGAGTACGAGTACGAGTACCGCGATGCTGAGTACGAGTACGAGGTTCAAACCGACACGCAATGATGCCAGAACAAACGGATGCAGTGGAGCCGTAAAAGCCGTGCGGGTCTGCTTGCAAGTCTTCTCACGGCCCACTGATCCTGAGCGTTCGGCCGCTAATTGCCAGGTGGCTTTCGTTGCCGTATCCTTTGAGTAGATGAAGGTTCGCGAGGTCATTAGAATGATTGAGAAAGACGGCTGGTATCGGGTGCCGAGCCGCGGTGGTCATCGTCAGTTCAAGCATCCCACCAAACCCGGGCGGGTCACGGTCTCCGGCAAGCCGAGTGATGACTTGCCACCCGGGACGCTCAACAGTATCCTCAAGCAGGTAGGGCTGAAGGAGTGAGGCGGCCATGAGACGATATGCCATCGTCGTGGAGAAAGCGAAGTCGAACTACGCGGCCTACGTTCCCGATCTTCCAGGCTGCGTGGCCACGGGAGCCACGGTTGAGGAGACAGAGCGCCGGGTGCGAGAGGCGATCAAAGTCCACATTGAAGGGTTGCGCGAGGACGGCCTTCCAGTTCCCGAGCCGTCAAGTGTGGTGGATTACGTGGAAGTACCGGCCTGACATGGCGCTGCAGCGGACGCGGTACCCGCACCGCTGAGCTTGGCCGTTCGGCGCCTCAATCCAGTGCAGCAACAAGACACCGCACTACCAAAGACGCAGAGACGCTACCGATGCATCCGTTCGTGGAAACCATCAGCGTTGCCGGTGCGATAGGCGC
>JALSQX010000102.1 GCA_026985075.1 Blastocatellia bacterium
CTTACTGGAATCGCCATCGCTATCCTCATGTGTGGGGTCGCCCCCAGCGGGTCCGCCTCATGGTGCCCCAAACCATGGTCCGGTCCACGTATCGGTTCGAAATGGTGAATACATGGGTTTAGGAAATGGACCACTAATTCGTCTCTGCTAACTAAAAAGAATTTCCCTTCAAATCGAGCCAGCCGCATTCTAACATTTCTTCGCCCATTTTGACCAGATGCTGAGGAGTTCCTGACCTTCAACTCAGGATGGTTATTGATACAGGTGGTGGAGCAAAAGATATAACGACCGCTGGGCTTGGCGACAGAGCGGGCTAAGGGCTGCGTCCTCTGATGGGGCGCCAGGAGAACACCATCCGTCCCTTTTACCAATGCCCCTTCTTCAGCAACTCAACTCGTCCATCTCTCTTCACCTTGGCGATGTATGGCGGAGGCGTTGGAGCAGCAAATCGTCGAATGGCCGGGAGCGCTCTCACGAAAATCGCAGCGATGTCCTCACCCTTCAAATCACCGCGCGCCGCCAGGATGAATGCACGGACTCCTGCTTGCATCAGAGCCTCACGTTCGTTCCGCCGATAGCGAATTCTCCGGTCATGCGTGAGGACAATCCACCCTCGCCGACCTACCTCGGTGAGCCACACCTCATCCTTTTCGTCAGGCCGAAAAATATCATCATGAACGCGCACATCAGCGCCTGCCTGCTGAAGCGCCTGGGCGACCTTCTTCTTCCCGAGACTGCGATCGAGGAAGAAAACGAGCGGTTCAGGCAGCCATGACTTCGAGTTCGCATCGGATCACCTCTTGGATGTCTTCCGACGAGAGGCCATAGTCTCGGGCTAATTCCTCGATCGACTCACCGGCCTTGTAGCGCTCGGCGATGACAGCGGTCGCAACCCCGGTCCCGACCAGAACGGGCCGTCCAAACGAGACGGAGGGATCGATGACGACCACCTTCGGCTCGTCGAGTTCGCGCTCTCGGATGAACGGATAGAATCTCACCGGGAGGCCTTGGGGATCGCGTTCGATGCGACGGAGATGCGCTCGGATGATCTCCCGCATGGCCAATTGCCCTGATTGGGAGACATTGATCAGTTGACCATACTTCTGAATGAACAGATTGAGCCCATCGGTCTCGAATTCCCGATCGGCCAATGGGTGTTTGGAGGGGAATTGTCGCTTGAGATAGTCCAGAGCCCTTCTCACCTTGGGCAACGGAACGCGATGTCGGCGGCGGATGGCATTCAGGACGTGCGCCTCCACCAGGTTCATGAACGAGAGGAGTGGAGGGCTTTTCTCAGGGATCACAATAACGGGCCGAAAGAATTTCCGCCCCCGGTCGGTCGGGTAGTATCGCCCCAGGACCCAGGATCGAAGCGTCGAAAGGGGGATCCGAAGATAATGGGCCGCCTCCCGGATCGTGTAGGCGGGGAGTTCTCGCGGATCTTTCCCGCTGTAGAGATCGTGCCGCTGTTTCCTCATGTCAACATCATGCTCGTTGAAGTCAGAACTACACTACCACTCACCAGAAATGGAGTCAAGATAGGTGTGGGGCGTCAGTCGAAATTACCAGACCGGCGGATGGCGAGACATTAGATCAAAGAAGCCTGCGCAACATCGTGGCTGTCATATGGATGGACGCCCTGCGGCGTTGAACGATCGAATCGGTCCCTGCCCGTGGCGCCAAATCGTAACCAAAGCGAGATGCTCGATCTCCTCTCCGTGCACCATGACCTCCATTCCCGAGTGGGATTGAGCATCTGCCGACGCCTTCGGTCTGACGAGCACGCTGCCACTGTGACCTCAACCCGTCGCTCGGCGATAGTATGGAGTGCCTCTGACGCTACAAGTCTTCTGAAAAGTCGACTCCCGCCAGCGTCGCGTCTCCTGCCGGGAGAGGTTACCCATGTCCAGAGTCATCGGAGCGGCCGGGGTTGTGCTACACTTTGCTTCTGGAGATGGTGGCCGGACAGGTGACGCGATGACGATCCTGACGGGAGTCGAAAACCAGTCTCATTGGAATGGGCGCGCCCCTCGATGGGGACTATACGTCCATATTCCGTTCTGCCCCTATCACTGCATTTACTGCGATTTCGATGCCGGCGTTTACTCAGAGCGCTTGATCCCGCGTTACGTCGCGGCGCTCCGTCGTGAAATGGCCTTCGTCCATCAGAATGTCCCTCAACATGTCGTCGCCGACACGGTGTATTTCGGCGGAGGAACGCCTTCGCTCTTTCCCGTCGATCAGCTGGCCGAGATTCTCCGCTCCCTCGGCGAACACTTCGTCATTCTGGAAGGAGCGGAGATCACGCTGGAGGCCAATCCCGAGTCGATCACGCCCCAGAGGGCAGAGGCCTGGCGGCGCCTGGGCATCAATCGGGTGAGCATGGGCGTTCAGTCATTCATCGACGAAGAACTCCGGATGCTCGGTCGAGGCCACACGGTCGAAGATGTGCGAGCCGCCTTCGCCGCCCTGCGCCAGGCCGGATTCCAGAACATCAATCTGGATCTCATCGGTGAACTTCCCGGTCAATCGATGGAGCGTTGGCTCTACACCCTGGACGCCGCGTTCGCGCTGCGGCCCGAGCATGTGTCGATGTACTTGCTGGAGGTTCACGAGGGAACGCCATTGGCCCGATGGCTCGCCCAGGGACGATGGCCGCGCCCCGATGATGAGCTGAGCGTGGAGATGTATTATGCCCTTTGCGATCGCGCTCGGGCGGAAGGGTATGAGCACTACGAGCTTTCCAATTACTGCTTGCCGAGATTTCATTCGCGGCATAATCTCAAATACTGGTCGGACGAGCCCTATTGGGGCTTTGGTTCCAGCGCGGCCAGCTACGATGGTCGCGAGCGGCGCGTGAACGTGAGGACGCCGCGCGCCTATATCGATCGCGTCCGTCAATGTGGGCACGCCACGGCCGAGCGCATCGCCATGACGCCGGAGCGTCGGCGGCAGGAGGCAGTGTTTCTCGGATTGCGGCGCATCCGGGGCATCGATCTTCGGGAATTCCGAGCGCGCTACGGCATCGATGTCTGGAGCGCGTACGAAGCCGAGCTTCAGCCGCTGGTGGACGCCGGCCTGGTGGTCAGGGAAGATGGGCGCTTGAAGCTCACTCGTAAAGGATGGGTGCTATCCAATGAAGTGTTCGCCGTGTTCGTGTGAGCCGATGGTGGAGCGATCGGTTGAGGCGCTCTCCCTGGCGGGCGAAAGCGGACCGTTCCGACAGGAGAATTCTCCGGCTGAACGGCTGGCCTCATTCGGTACCCCTCAGGAAGGGGGCTCGTCCTCAACCAGGTGATCGCCGTTCCCAGTTTGTTGAGAAGATCGCCGGCATCCTTTTTTCGCTCGTCCTCAACCAGGTGATCGCCGTTCGAGCGCCTCGTTGATGGGCGGGCTCTGGACCATCACACAGGCTCGGTGGTTCGGAGCGAGCCACGCACTGATGGGCGATTCCGCATGGAGCCAGAGTCCCTCAATAGTTCGTGAACCAGCCGCTTCCTCTTTCTCGCCAACTGTGAACCTCTTCCTGGTTTCGCCATTGCGCCTCCTCTACGCTGGAACATGATGCGGATCGAACGGAAACCATATGGTGACCGGACGCTGCGTCACAGAGAGAGAAAGAGAGGCGAACCTCATATGGATCGGTTATCTGAAGATTCCCCAGCTCCTGGTCGGGAAGCTGGAGCCGGTCTCCTTGCCGGAGCAGAAGCTCGAACCGCGGCGCGTTCATCCCGCGAGGCAATCAATGGAGGAGTTTCCTCATCTCACTCATCGGGAAGAGTGAAATGATGATGGATGCACTGGCCAAAAGGAGGCTCAAGCCGGTAGTGGCCGTCATCTCCTCGCGCCTCCTGCAGTGGGCTCATCGAGGAGAGCCACTCGGCGTTCTGTTCGTTTTGGCCTTCATGGGCTCGGCTTTGGTGCCCCTCCCGGTGGAGCTGATGTTGATCGCTCTGGTCCATGCCGTTCCTCATCGATGGATCAAGCTCAGCGCGACGATGGCGGCCGGCTCGTTCATCGGGGGCATCGTGACCTACTTGATCGGATACTTCCTTCTCGGCCTCATCGAACCCTCGGCGGCGACGTCTTGGGGCCTGACGGCCGATTGGCAAAGGGTCTGGTCGTTATATCGCAGCGGATGGGGAGCCACCGTCATCGCGGCCGTGGCCTTCGGTGGCGGTCCGTATAAGATCGCCACCATAGCGGCCGGAGCCACGCGCATGGATTTCCTCCTGTTCGCCCTGGTCTTAGGTCTGGGACGCCTGGGGCGGTTCCTTCTGGTGGCGGCATCGGCCAGGCGAGGCGAGTCGCCGTCGATCCTGAGGTGGTCTCGCTCAGTTCGGGTGGTCGCTCTCGTCGTGCTGGGTGTGACCGCCGTTTCGGCCATCGGGTTCGCCGCGTTGTTCTGAATGAGGGCGCTCCCATCGGCATGTCAGGGACCACCTCGATTTCTGTTCACACTCTCCGCCTCTGATACTATGGATGGAGCGCAAGACGGCATCTTGCGCTGCGGCTCCTCCCAGGATTGATTGAGCCTTTCACGGCTCACTCCAGGCAGTACCCCGATTCTGCAAGCGCCGCTCGATCCACGAACCAGACGACCGATCCTCGCGGGCGAACCATCGCCGCCGGATAGAGCGTGCGCGCTCGCTGAGGATCGTCCAGAAGCATGCGCATCGCCGGTCGCTTTTCCGCTCCGGAGACGAGAAACATGACCTGATCCGCCGCGTTGATCGCCAATAGAGTGAGCGAGAGCCGCATGCGCGGCTCCACCGGAGCCTGCGTAGCAATGACCCAGTGCGCGCGTTCTCTGAGCGCCGACGATCCCGGAAACAGCGAGGCCGTATGGCCATCAGCTCCCACGCCCAGCAGCACCAGATCGAATGTCGATCCGGCATCGCCAAAAAAAGACCGTAGCGTCCGCTCGTACATTCGGGCCGCCTCTTCCGGAGGCGATATGTGAGTGGGCATGGGGTGAACGTTCTCCTCGGGCAGAGGAATCCGATCCAATAGCGTTTGACGAACCATGCCATAGTTGCTCTGTGGATCGTCCAGTGGCACGTAGCGTTCATCTCCCCAGAAGAGATGAATCCGACTCCAGGGCAAGCTGCGTCCATACTCCTCGGCGAGCCGATGATACACGGGGCGCGGCGTCTGCCCGCCGGCCAGAGCCACGGCGCACCGTCCCCTGAGCGCGATGGCCCGTCGCATTCGATGCGCGATCTCCTCGGCCGCTCGGCGACTCCAGGATGACCGGTCGGAATAACACCGCACTTCACGGCTCACAGGATCGTCCATGCGTCATCCATTCGGCTCAGCAGGTGGTCCGCCTCCGTCGGTCCCCAGGTCCCCGCCGGATAGAGGTGGACGGGAAGGCGTTGTTCCAGCAGCGGCGTGTACAATCGCCAGGAGGCTTCCACCTCGTCGGCGTGGACAAAGAGCGTCTGATCGCCGGTGAGGATATCCAGGAGCAGGGTCTCGTAGGCATCTGGCAATGGACCGAACACCTCGGCGTAACGAAACCGCATGCGGTGAGACTGCAACGCCATGGTCTGTCCGGGCGCTTTCACTTCGAACGAGAGATCGAATCCTTCGTCCGGCTGGAGCGTGATGACCAGGATGTTGGGGCGGATGCCGGGCCCATCCGAGGGTTGAAAGAGAGAGACCGGCGGGCAGCGAAAGGTGACCACAATTTGCGTCACCCGGCGCGACAACCGCTTGCCGGTGCGCAGATAGAAGGGAACGCCCTGCCACCGCCAGTTGGCGATCTCCAGTCGCAGGGCGACGAAGGTCTCGGTGCGCGAATCGGGCGCCACGCCCGGTTCCTGGCGATATCCGGGCACGGCGTGACCGTCGATGTGACCGGACGCGTACTGGCCCAGCACGACGTCTTCGGGCCGAATGGGCTCGACCGAGCGCAGCACCTTGATCTTCTCGTAGCGAATGGCGTCGGCTTCGAACGCTCCGGGCACCTCCATGGCCGTCAGCGTCAATAGTTGGGTGAGATGGTTCTGCACCATGTCGCGCAGAGCGCCGGCTTGCTCGTAGTACCCGGCGCGACTCCCCACGCCCAACTGCTCGGCGACGGTGATCTGAACGTTCTCCACCCGATCGCGATTCCACAAGGATTCGAACAAGGCGTTGCCGAAACGAAAAGCGAGCAGGTTCTGGACCGTCTCCTTCCCCAGGTAGTGATCGATGCGATAGGTCTGCGATTCGTCGAAGTACTGGTGAACGAGGCGGTTCAATTCCCGAGCCGAAGCCAGATCCCGCCCGAAGGGTTTTTCGATGACCAGCCGCGTCCAGCCGGCACTGCGATGGAGTCCCGTTTGACCGAGCGCGGTGATCGTCCCAGGGAAGGCGACCGGCGGCAACGCCAGATAAAGTACCCGATTGCCCGGCAAATGATGCGCCCGTTCCAATTCCTCAATGCGGGCGGCCAGGGCCCGGTAATCCTCCGGCCGCCCTCGACCAATCGAGTGATAGTGCAGACACTCGTCGCACCAATGGGTGCAGCGATCATCCACGGTCAATCCGGCAGCGGCCAGAGCCTCCCGGGCCATCGCCCGAAACGCTTCGTCATCCCACTCGGCGCGACGCGCAGCGCCCAGAATCCGGCAGTTTCGACCGAGAAGCCCCTGCGCGGCCAGATGGTAAAGAGCAGGGAGCAACTTCCGCCGCGTCAAATCGCCTGTGGCTCCCAGAATGATGAACAGACAGGGTTCAACCCGCGTCTCGGACATGGTCATTCCTCCCGCTGGATGGGATGACCGCCGAACTGGTGTCTCAACGCCGCCAGCAGCTTATCGGAGAACGATTCTACATCTCGGGAGCGCAATCGCGCGATGAGCGATAGCGTGATGACCGGAGCGGGCACATCCAGGTCGATGGCTTCAAAGACAGTCCACCGCCCCTCGCCGGAATCGGCCACATAAGGTGCGATGCCGCTCAGAGTGGGATTCTCCTGGAGCGCGCGCGCGATGAGATCCAACAACCAGGAGCGCACCACGCTCCCCGAGCGCCAGATTTCGGCCACCTGGTGCAGGTCGAGCGCGAATTCTTCCTTGCGCCGGAGCAGAGCGAAGCCTTCGGCATACGCCTGCATCAGGCCGTACTCGATACCGTTGTGGACCATCTTGACGAAGTGACCGGCGCCGCTGGGACCGACGTGTCCCCATCCCCGGTCGGGAGCTGGAGCCAGCGTCTCCAGCAGAGGCCGCAGGCGCTCGACGACCTCTCGTTCGCCTCCGACCATCAGACTGTACCCTTCTTGGAGCCCCCAGATGCCCCCGCTGGTACCTACATCCACCAGGGAGAGGCGTCGCGCTTTGAGCCTGGCAGCCCGGCGCTGCGTATCCTTGTAGTTGGAGTTGCCTCCATCGACGATGATGTCTCCCGGTTCGAGATGCCCGGCGAGCGCCTGGATGGTCTCATCCACCGGATCGCCGGCGGGAACCATCAGCCAGACGATCCGGGGCGGCGTCAATTTATCGACCAGATCTTGAAGAGACGTCGCCCCTTCAGCGCCTTTTTCGACCACGCGCCCGATGGCCTCTGGATCGCGGTCATAACCAACGACGCGATGGCCGCCCCTGAGCCATCGCTCCGTCATATTGGCGCCCATGCGCCCGAGCCCAATCATACCGACGTCCATGACGTGTCCTCCTGGCTATGGAAGCTCCAACCCCACGCCGTGGCGGCGAAGTTCCCGCCGGAGTTGCGTGGGATTCTGATAATGAATGGTGCGGATGCCCAACCGGTGAGCGCACTCCACATTCAACGCCCGGTCATCGATGAACAGGCACTCTTCCGGAGTCCGCTGAGTGACCTGGAGCGCGATCTGATAGATGGCGCGATCGGGCTTCCGTACGCCCAGAAAGCAGGAACTGAAGAAGAGGGCGAAGAGATTCTGCAGCCCAAACCGCTCGATGCGATAGTGATTCAACTCCAGGGACTCGTTGTTGAGCGTCGCCAGCAGGTAGCGCCCCGAGCGCGCCAGTCGTTCAACGATGGCCAGCGTCTCCCGAATCGGTTGGGATTGCGCCCACATGAAGGCTTTGAACCCCTCCCGGGTGAACGGGCGCGGTCGATAGAAGATCGTCCGCTCCAGATATTCCTCTAACGTGAGGCGCCCGGTCTCGAAGTCGGCGATGACCAGTTCGTGCCGGTCCTGGAAATCTTCCCAGTCCAGATTGAACTGCTGGGCCGCTCGATACCGTGATGTCCGGTCCCAACCGTTGGTCAGGAGCACGCCACCCACATCCCAGAACAGAGCCGTGATCTCCATCATGCGAGCACCTCGGCCAGCGCGTTCAATCCCTCGATGACGTCGCGCCCCAGATTGACCCGGAGCACGCGTCGTTTGCGCTCGATGAGCGCTCGATAATCTCCTACGGCTTGAGCGCGAATGAGCGTCCCGAAGCTATAAGTGGTCTCCGGCACCGGCAGGTCATCGGTCGGTTCGTCCACCAGTTGCAGGAACAATCCCGTGTTGGGCCCGCCCTTGTGCAACTGACCGGTGGAGTGGAGGAAGCGAGGTCCATACCCCAGAGTCGTCGCCAGCAGGAGTCGATCGCACAATCTCTTTCGCACCGTTTGCAGATGGTGGGTCGTCGCTGGCGTCGGTGCCAGATAAGCCTGTATGGCCACGTAATCTCCAGGCCGAGCTGCGCTCAACCAATCTGACATGGCGCGCCTCAATGTCTCCCGTTCTCCGGCAGTGACTTCATGGATCGCATTCGCCTCCCGGCCCGCCTCGCCTCTCGGCGTCATCGCCTCCCGGGCCAGCCTCTTGGCCAGTTCCACATCGGGCTGATTGAACGGATGAATGCCCAGCACCGAACCGGCGGCGGCCACGGCGACTTCCCAGCGGAAGAATTCCTGCCCGAGATCGGTTTTCTCGGTCAACCGAATCCGGGCCACGGGATGACCCGCCGCCTCCAGCGCTGCCCCCCGTCTCTCCCAATCGTCCTCATCCCCTTCGAGAGCCACGGAGATGAAGAAACGATCCGCTCCATAAGCTTCCGGAGGCAGTGGTGGTTCATCGATGATGGGAACGATGCCCTTACCCTCTTTGCCCGTGCTCTCGGCGATGAGTTGTTCCAGCCAGGCGGGGAACGCCATCAGTGACGACGAGGCCAGGAACGTGACCTTATCCCGACCGGCCAGCGCCAACTCTCCCAGCGCCGCTCCCAACACCAGGCAGGGATTGTTCGACTCGGCGACGCAAAACGCACAGGCTTCGGCCATGGTCCAGGCTCGGTCCAGCACTCCCGTGACATCCACGCCGATCAGCGCCGCCGGAACCAATCCGAAGGCGGTGAGCGCCGAGTATCGTCCGCCGACGTCTGGCGGAGCCGTGAACAGGCGGCGAAAGCGGCGCTCTCGAGCCAATGCCGCCAATGGCGTCTCCGGATCGGTGATGGCGATGAACTGGCGCCCCGGCGCGCTCGTCCTTTGACTGAGGCGGTGCCAGAAATAGCGAAACAGCGAGAGCGTCTCCACCGTCGTGCCCGACTTGCTGGAGACGAGAAAGAGCGTGCGCGCCAGATCGAGCTGAACTTCCACAGCCCGCACGGCCGCCGGATGCGTGCTGTCCAGGACGATCAACCCGGGAAATCCCGGCGCGTGGCCGAATGTGCGTTGGAAAACCTCCGGAGCCAGACTCGAGCCGCCCATGCCCAACAGGACCACGTGACGTATCCCTTCCGCCTTCACCGCCTCGCCGAAGGCGAGCACGTCGTCCAGTTGTTCGGGCATCGTTTCGGGCAGAGTCAACCAGCCCAGGCGATCCCGGAGTTCGGGCAGCGGTTCGGGCGACCAGAGCGTATGATCCTTCTGCCAGAGTCGACGGGCGAATCGGGCCGCCTGCCACGTTCGCACTCGCTCATCGACGCGATCCCGATAGCGACCCAGGCTCAGACTCTGGCGATCCACCTGGTTTTTCAAGATGGCTTGGCGTTTCTCTTCCAGCACCACCAGGAGCTTGTCGAAGGAGGCGGCGAAAGCGCGCACGCCCTCGGTCTGCAACTGCTCGGTGATGGCCTTCAGGTCGATGCCCAGTTCGTTCAGACGAGCGAGAGCGGCTCTGGCTTGTTCCAGGCCCTCCTGGAGCGAGGGGCGTACCCGGCCGTGGTCGCGAAAGGCGTAGAGCGTGGTCGGGGGCAAAGTGGTGACCGTATCCGGTCCGATGAGTTCTTCGACGTAGAGCACGTCAGAGGCGTTCGGATTCTTGGTGCTCGTGCTGGCCCACAGTGGACGTTGAACGCGCGCGCCGCGCCGACGCAAGGCGTCGAAGGTCGATCCATAGAAGATCTCGCGGAAGCGCTCATAGGCCAGTTTGGCGTTGGCGATGGCGATCTTGCCCTGCAGGCGCCGGGCCTCCTCCGTCCCGATGGCCTCCAGCGCGCGATCCACCGCCGCGTCCACCCGGCTCACGAAGAACGAGGCCACGGAGGCCACTCGATGGGGTTGAGGACAGCGCTCCAGCCCGCGCAGATAGGCATGTGCGACTGCTTCGTAGTGGTCGAGAGAAAAGATGAGGGTGGCGTTGACGTTGATGCCTTCGGCGATGAGCGTCTCCAGAGCTGGCATCCCCTCGGGCGTGGCCGGGACCTTGATCATCACGTTCGGGCGGTCCACGGCTCGCCACAATCGTCGGGCATCGGCGACCGTCTTTTCGGTATCGTGGGCCAGATGCGGCGAGACCTCCAGGCTCACGAACCCATCGGCTCCATCGGTGTCCTCGTAGACGGGGCGGAGAATATCGGCGGCCATTCGAATATCCTCGATGGCCAGCTGCTCGTAGAGCATTTCGATTTCCGGGCGTGGATCGGCGCTCAGGCTGGCGCCAAGCGTCTCGTCGTAGTCGGTGCTGCCAGCAATGGCTTTCTCGAAGATGGAGGGATTGCTCGTTATGCCTCGCAGCCCGTCTTCCTCCACCAGACGACGAAGCTCGCCGCTGGTGATGAGCTGGCGACGGATGTAATCCAACCAGACGGATTGATGATGCTTCTGCAATTCTTTCAATGGATTCATGATCGCTCCTCGGCCTCGCGCGAGATCTCCATCTCGCTCGAATGACGGGTTTCCAGTGCCCGGACTTTCTTCAGGCGACGCACGTGGCGCTCCTCTCCGGAGAACCTCGCCGCCAGGAATGTCCGAACGAGTTCCCGGGCCAGCGCCGGACCGATGACGCGCGCTCCCAGCACGAGCACATTCATGTCATCATGTTCGACGCCCTGACGCGCCGAGTAGGTATCGTGACAGAGCCCGGCGCGGATGCCCGGCAACTTGTTGGCCGCCACCGAGGCCCCGACGCCGCTTCCACAGATGAGAATCCCGCGATCGACCTGCCCCCTGAGAACGGCCCGTCCCACCGCTTCGGCGTAATCCGGATAGTCGACCGGCTCCGTCCCATGCGTGCCCAGGTCCAGGACGTCATGTCCCAACTCGCTCAGGTACGCGACGAGATCCTGCTTGAGTGAAAATCCGGCATGGTCAGCGCCGATGGCGATGCGCATGATCTGTTTCCTCCTGAGTGGCACCCGCGCGATGGCGTCTCTGTTCCGTCCCTGAGGCGAGAGGGCGAAGTCTGTCAATGGCGTGGCGCGAGATCATGATCCCGTCTCCCTCATGAGAGGGTGGCCGCTTCGCCGCCTCTCAGTGATCGCGGGGCGTTCGGGAAAAAGCGCGTCCGGGCGCGTAAGAGCGATCGGAGTGTCAACACACTCTGCGTTCGATGCTCCCAACCATGAGAGCCTCTTCACGACCGTGGAGCATTCATGGCGCGATCGGAAGGATGCGAGCGGCTTTTCCCCCTGCTGATCAACATCTCGTTGTCTCCCTGGCGGGCGTCTCTGGTGGTGGGTCTTCTCCTTTCGCGCTCGGAAGAGCCTCAATCCCCAGCCTGGCTGTGAAAGCGACTCGTAGGGTCCCTCCACACCGGATTCCTCCACATCAGTGAGACATTAGCCTACCACTTCGAGAATGCGCCTGGCAACCAACCGATCGCCTCGGTGAGAATCGAGTGGGGTGCGAGCTGACGGTTTGCGCGCTTTGTCGGTTCTCATCATTTCATTCGTCGTGAGTTTGGAACCCCATGAGCGATTTCCTGGAAAAAGATCGCCGACGGGACCGCGACGATGAGGCGTGGCGCTCTCTCGGCCTCCCGTCGGCCTATCCAGGGGAGAAGAGAATGCCAATGATCTCATCGCTCATTGACCGGGAGCGGTTGGGTTCGTCGTTCTGCTTGACGCCCTCTCTGTAACCCGATACCTTTGCTGATCTGAACGAATGACGCCGAGATCCATAAAGGAGTGAACGATGAAACTCATCGATCTCCGCAGCGATACGGTGACGCGTCCGACGCCAGAAATGCGTCAGGCCATGGCTCGGGCCGAGGTCGGCGATGACGTGTATGGGGAAGATCCCACGGTCAATCGCCTGGAGGAGCGGGCGGCGGAAATCTTCGAGCGGGAGGCGGCGCTATTCGTCCCTTCGGGGACGATGGGCAATCAGATCTGCGTCAAGCTCCATACGCAACCCGGCCAGGAAGTGATCATCGAACAGAACGGGCACATCTATAACTACGAGATGGCAGCCATGGCGACGATCTCCGGCACGCTGGCGCGTCCCATCCCCAGTGAGAACGGCATCGTGGACTGGCCGACCATCGAGGCCGCCATTCGCCCGCCGGCCTATTACATCGCCCAGACCGGGCTCATTTGTCTGGAGAATACCCATAACATGGCCGGTGGCGCCGTCATGCCCAGGGAGCGCATGGCCGAGATTTGCCAGAAAGCGCACGCTCGAGGGCTTCCCGTCCATCTGGATGGAGCGCGGATTTTCAATGCCGCCGTCGCCCTGGGAGAATCGGTGGCCGAATTGACGCGACCGTTCGATTCGGTGATGTTCTGTCTGTCCAAAGGATTGGGGGCGCCGGTCGGCTCGATGATCGTCGGCGATCGCGATTTCATTGAACGAGCCCGCATCGTTCGCAAGATGCTCGGCGGCGGGATGCGCCAGGCGGGCGTTCTGGCGGCAGCCGGATTGATCGCTCTGGAGAAGATGCCCGAGCGATTACACGAAGATCATGCCAACGCCAGGTTGCTCGCCGAAGGGCTCGCCGAGCTGCCGGGCATCGACATCAATCCAGAAAACGTGCCCACTAACATCATCATCATCGACATCGCCGGTACGGGGATGGAGGCGGTGGAGTTCACCGAGAAGCTGAAACAACGAGGAGTCTTGGCCTTGGGGATCAGTCGATACCAGGTGCGGATGGTCACGCACTATGATGTCACCCGCGAGGATTGCCTGCGAGCGTTGAAGGTGATGAGAGATATCGTCACCGGTAAGTCGTGAGTCGTCATCCCACCCTCGACATCATCGGCGTCCATCCGCTGGTGATGTCAGCGTCATGAGCGAAAGATGAAAAAATTGATCATCGCCATCGATGGACCGGCGGGCGCCGGAAAGAGCACGGTGGGTAAACAATTGGCCCAGAAGCTCGGCTATACCTATATCGACACCGGCGCGATGTACCGCGCGCTCGCCTGGAAAGCGCTCCAGTCAGGAATTCCCCTGGATGATGAGGCGCGGTTGACCCGGCTGGCCGAGACCACGCGCATCACGCTGACCGGAAGGCCGGATGCACTTCGCGTGTTCATCGACGGTGAAGAGGTCACCGAGGCCATTCGTACCCTGCGGGTCGGCGAGGCAGCATCGCGCATTTCCGCCCTCTCCGGCGTTCGTCAGGCCATGGTGGCCGAGCAGCGGCGGATGGGGCGTCGGGGTGGTGTGGTCCTGGAGGGGCGCGATATTGGCACCCGCGTGTTCCCCGATGCCGACGTGAAATTTTATCTGGATGCCGATCTGGAAGTGCGCGCCCGTCGCCGCTGGAAAGAGGAGAGAGCCCGTGGTCGCCGCGTCTCGTTGGAGGAAGCGCGCCGCGAGATCCAAGCGCGCGACGCGCGGGATCGAGAGCGGCGCGATTCCCCACTCCGCCGAGCCGAGGATGCGATTTATATCGACTCATCCACCAGGACGATCCAGGATGTGGTCAACCAAATGCTCGCATTCATACATCAGAAGAACTAACCATAGCGGTGAAGGCGTTGCGGGCCGAAACGATAATGGGTATTGTCCGGAGAGGTGACATCACCCACAAATGGACGCCATCGAGAGCGGGATGAGGTGAGATGTTGTCTGTTTCTTCATCTTCTGAGTGGAGACGAGGGCGCTGTGATGGGTATCCCTCCGACCAGTTCCCCCCGCGCCTGCGGATCATGGATGAGTCGTCAACCGCGAACGAAGACGGGGGGACAACGCCCGAGGTGAGTGATGTCGCGTAAAGCTCGAGTCATCAACCTGGGTTTTCTCGTCATCCTCGTGGGCGCCATAACGCTCCTCGGGTGGCTAGAGAGTGCCTCGTTCGATCGCTTCGTCGCGCGACGTCTCACCCGTGAGCTGGCCAAACGTCATATTCGCGCTGAAATAGGATGGCTCGATGTCCATCCCTTCCAGCTTCGCATGGAGATCCACCACCTCCGACTTTATGCTGGTCGAGCTTCGATCCCTTTCTTTCAGCTCACCGATCTGGATGTGCAGGTGCGGATACGCGCCTTATGGAAGCGTCAGTTTGAACTGCAACGGCTGGACCTGCGGGAGCCCATCGTTCGCCTCTCTTTCGATGAGCGCGGGCGATCCAATCTGAACGGACTCAGCCTGGCCACTTTCAAGGAGAGAGGACCATCGGGCGGCGGGCGACTTCGGATCGGGCGGTTGTCCGTCGAAGCGGGCACTATCATTTACCATCACGCGCGCCATCACACTACCGGTCAGGTTCAGCACCTGGTCGTTCGCGTCCGGCCGGAAGCCGGGGCCACGCGCGTGCGCGTGCACACCGATCGCATTGACGCCCGATGGGATCATCGTCGGATCGAACGGGCGAGCTTGGACCTGGACGCCGTGATGAAGGGTGATGAGGCCGAGATTCGAGCCGCGCGAATCACCACGCCGTTCGTCGATGCGCGCATCCGTGGCCGCGTCGAGCGCTGGTCCGCACCGGCGTATGACGTTCGGTTGACCTCGACGCTGGATCTGGCGCGTCTCACCGCGGATCTTCATCCGGGCGTCACGCTCGCCGGCATCGCCGAACTGACGGGGCGAGTCACCGGCCAGGGGAAGCGATTTCGCCTCACCGGTCAGATTCGCGCGCCGAAGATGCGCGTGGGTGGCGTCCGGTTATCGGCATTTCAATTCCAGGCGCGAGGCGGGCCGGCCGGCGACATCGAGTTGAGGAAACCGGAGAGTTCGTCAGGATTCACCGTTCGTGGCCTCCTGCGATTAGGGCGGATTCGACCCGGAATGATCGAGCTCACCAAATTCCAGAGCCCCGTCCTCATCGAGTCTGAGGGCATCGCGCTCCCGTCGTTCTCGGCCGCCACGTTGCGCGGCACGATCATCGGTCGCGTCAATATTGTTTTCCGGGGAACCTCTACCATTGAGGCGACCTTCCAGTCGATCGATGTTCATCAAGCTGTGGCCGCCATCGCCGGCCGCGCCTATCCGGTGGCTGGCAGAGTCCACGGTCAGGCGCGATTCCAGTGGCCGGCCACGAAATTCGGCGAAATCGCTGGCCGCGCCCGGGTGAACATGGAGTCTCCGCTCACCGAGGTCGGCGATCTTCTTCCCGCCCGGGGAACGGCCATAGTGGCCATCGATCGGCGAGGGATCGAGATTCGAACGTCACGCCTCATCGTCGGGACGGCGCGCATTCGGACGAGTGGATGGGTCACCTGGAAGAAGGAATTGGATCTGCGCATCCAGACGGTGTTTCCCGATCTGGCCGAAGTGGAACCCTTCCTCGATGTGCTGGCCATCGACCTCGGCAAGCTCTCTCATGGGGCCGTCAAGTCTCTCTCCGGCGCCGGTCGGTTCACTGGTCGCATCCAGAAGACGCGTGAGGGCGTGAGCCTCACCGGCGCGGGTCGCGTTCGCCACCTCGATGTGACGCCCGGGACGCTCATCTCTGGCCGGGCGCGCATCGCATACCGACATGGCGTCGTCACGCTCACCGATGTCGATGCTCGATTCGACGATGGCTCGCGCGCCGTGGTGACGCTGTTCCGCCATGACTTCGGTGCGGCCGAGAGCGCCGTGAAGGGGCGGGTGTATCGAGCGAACTTGAGCCAGTGGTGGCGTCGGCTCGATTTTCAATTGCCCATCACCGGGATCGTCACGGGCGATTTCGACCTCAGGGGATTGCCGGGAGCGCCGCAGGGGCGAGCGACGGTCGTCATCACCGGGGGCGAGGTGGAAGCCCCTCAATTCACCATCGCCTTCGATCGGCTGAGCGGAGAGTTGATCGCCCGGGATGCAACCTATCAGTGGCGCAATGTCAAACTGGAGATGGGGCCGAGCGAGATCGTCCTTTCGGGAACGTTCTCCTCGCCGACGAGGGCCTACACGCTCGCCGTTCGAGGACGGAACCTTGATCTCTCCCGGTTCGATGGGGTGCTGGAGAGGCGCGGCCTACCCCTCGGTGGTCGGCTCTCGTTTCGACTCTCGGGGGCGGGAACATTGACCGAGCCGCAGCTCGACGGCGAGATCGAGGTCCGCCAGCTCACCATTGCCGGACAACGGGCGGGCGCCGTCAGTGGAGAGGTTCACAGTCAGCGGGGGAATATTCGCTGGAAACTCGTAGCGCGACTCTTTCAGCAAGAGCACATCGTCACCGGAGGACTCGATGTGAGCGATCCGGCGCAACCGCTCACGCTCCAGGCCGATCTTCACGATCTTCCGCTTCAGCCGTACCTCGGGTTATGGATATCGGTGCCTTCGGGAGTGCGCCTCCTGGCCAGCGGGCACGTCGATGTCGTCTGGCCGCTCGTTCGGCCCGAGCGTCGGCACTTCACGGTTCGCCTCGATCGCCTCGCGCTGCGCATCGGCGAGTACGTGCTGCGCAATGAAAATCCGCTGATCGTGCGTCTGGAAGGACCGCGGGTGACCGTCGCCGAGACGGGGTTCACTGGCGATAGCACGCATCTGACCGTGGGCGGTGTGATCGACATCGGGTCTCAACGTCCTCTGGCGCAGGCGCCACTCGATCTGTCCATTCGGGGGCGCGCGAATCTGCAGATTGTGCGCCTGTTCTATCCCAACCTGTTCGCCGGCGGAGAGGCGACCCTTCGCGCCACCTTGCGGGGCACATTGGGCGCGCCCCGGTTCAGTGGCATCGCCGACGTGAAAGAGGCCACCGCCCGACTCCTGACCTTCCCCGTGGCCTTGGAGCGCGGGGAGGGGCGAATTCGCTTCACCGAGGACAAGGTCCTGGTCGAAGAATTCCTGGGGACGGCCAATGGAGGAACGCTGCGGGTCGATGGCGGAGTGCTCATGAAACGTTTCGCTCCCGATCGCTGGCGATTCAACATTCGCATCGAGGGGGCGCGCGTTCAATATCCCGAAGGATTGCGTTCGGTCGTCGATGGAGAACTGATCTGGCGCGGGAGCCGGCGGTTACAAATGCTGAGCGGCTTCATGAACGTCCGGCGGGCCGAGTATGTTCGGGATGTGGATGTCGTCCAATTGCTCATCAAACGGGAGCAGTTGTTCATCCCGCCGGCGAAGGCGACCGGGGCGTCGGGAACGCCGGTGACGCTCGATATTCGCGTTCAGGCGCTGGATACCGTGTTCGTGCGCAACAACCTGGCCGACGCTCAAGCCAGCGCCTGGCTCCATCTCGGAGGGACGCTCGATCGGCCCATCCTGTCGGGGCGCATCGCCGTCAGCCGGGGCATCCTCCGGCTTCGAGATCGAGACTATGAGCTCACCATCGCCGCCTTCGATTTGCCGGAGCGCCCCGATGGCGAGATGCGATTCAACGTGGAGGCCAAGACCAACATCAGCGGATATGAAATCACCATCGGCTTCACCGGCACGCCGGGTCGCTTCAAACCCACGCTGCGATCGGAGCCGCCGCTCCCTCCCGAGGACGTCATTTCGCTCATCGCCACGGGGCGCGCGACGACCATCAGTCAGGAGACGCAGGTGCTCGCTCAATCCAGCGTGGGCATCGCCACCAGTTTGATCTCCGAAGCCCTGTCTCAACAGCTCGAGCAGCGCATTGCCCGGCGCCGATTCTTCGGCATCAATCGATTTCAGATCGAGCCTCTCCTTCAGGGGCGCGGTTCCGACCCGACGGCGCGCATCACGCTGGGGCAGCAAATCACCCGGGAACTCTCCATCACCTATTCGGTGAGCGTGGCGTCGAACGAAGAGCCCGTCGTCATTCTCGAATATCGGTTGAGCGATCGCTTTTCGCTGGTGGGCGCTCGGGATGAGAACGGAGAATTCAGTGTCGATTTCCGCATTCGGAAAAGGTTTTAAATGCCTCGTCGCTTCGCCAGGGGTGATCAGTTGCCTGTTGGTCTTGGTCTGTGGGCCATGGTCCTTCGTTCTCGGGCGTTCTCGGCCAGCCATCATCGATGAAGAGCGTCAAGCGCTCGGGCCGCGCCTCACGGCGTTGACCCCCTACTTGGGGCATCCCATTGCCAAAGTCGAGATTCTCTACGGTGGCGCGCCTCCTCGCGGGGAAGATGTCCGGCTCGTCGATGTGATCGGCATTCGCGCCGGCGAGAAGCTCGATCTCGCTCGCATTCACGATGCGCTCATCCGGCTCTATCGATCGGGAGAAGCGGCCAATGTGGTGGTGACCGCCTCGGGGCCGCCGACGGCGATGACCCTGCGATTCGACATCACGCCACAGCCTCGCGTGGCCGATGTCATCTTCGCCGGAGTGGAGAGCGCGGCGATCCGGGACGAATTGCGTCGCCGACTTTCGCTCAGCCGGGGGGCGCTGGTCAGGCGCGGACAACTGAATCGAGCGGCCGATGAGATCGTGGACTATTACCATCAACTCGGCTATTTTGACGCTCAGGCCATTCCGGAGGTCGCCCCGCAGGCGGGCGGGCGGGAAGCGACGATCATCTTTCATATCACTCCCGGCGAACAGGCCACGATTGGGTCGGTTCGATTTCGAGGCACGTTGAAGTTGCCCGTGGCAGAGGCGCGACGGGTTCTGAATCTCGACCCGGGAAGCCCCTACAGCGCTCGTCGGGTGCGAGATGGCGTCGAGCGATTGCGCCGCTGGCATTTGGAACGAGGGTATCTGGCCGTGCATATCGGGCGCGCCGAAATTGCTCGTCGGCCGGAGAAGAATCAGGTGCGCATCACCATCCCCATCGACTCAGGGCCGACGGTTGAGATCCGCGTCGAGGGCATCGATCTCCATCCCGAGCAGCAGAAGCAGTTGTTGCCCACTCTTGACGTGGGCGGCATCGATGACGCGACGCTGGAAGAAGGGCGGCTCAATATCCTGGAGGATCTCCAGCGCCGAGGCTATTTCTTCGCCGAGGTGAATTATCAACGCCTCCAGCCCAGCGACGATCATGTGGTCATCGTCTATCGAGTCGCTCCCGGTCGGAAATACACTCTGAAAGAGATTCGCATCGAGGGCTTGCCCGCCGACGTTGTGAAGGAAGTGATCGCCCAACTCCATTCGCGGCCCGGGGGGCTATTCAGTCGCGGGCTGACCAGTCGAGAGCTCATGCGCGAAGATCAACGGGCCATCGTTCAATACTTGCGAGTTCGCGGATATCTCAGCGCTCGCGTGACCGAGAGCCGATTGGCCGTGGGGTTGAATCGCGAGGATTTGATCATCATCTACGTCGTCGATACGGGTCCGCAGAGTCACATCGACGAGATCGTCTTCCGGGGGAACGAAGCCTTTTCCGATGAGGAGCTTCAGGCTCAGCTTGAGATCGCCGCGGGTCAACCGCTCTCTCAACCGCACATCAGCGAAGAGGCGGCGCGGCTGAGCGCCTTCTATAGTGCCCACGGGTACGCCGAATCCACCGTCGATGCCAGCATCGAATTCGTCGATGGACACGCGCCCGACGTGCGCGTGATCTTCACCATTCGCGAAGGGCGGCAACTCCGCATTCATCGTCTTCTCTTTCGGGGGAACGAGATCACCCGTGAGCCGGCCATCAGGAAATACCTGCAGTTCCACGAGGGGCAGCTCCTCATCAACGAGCGCCTCCAGGCCAGCGAGCAAAACCTCTATAGCACCGGCGCGTTTCGCCGCGTGACGATTCACCCGGTCACCGCCGGCGCGGGCTCGGAATACGCCAATCGGCGAAATGTCATCATCGAGCTGGTCGAGGCCCCTCGCTTCCTCCTCACCTACGGTGGCGGATTTCGGACCGATGATGGACCGCGCGGACTGTTCGAGATCACGAATACGAACCTTCTCGGTCGGTTGTACACGGGGTCATTTCGCATTCGCGCCAGTCGGCGGGAGCAATTGGGTCAATTGTCGTTCACCAACCCTCGACCCTTTGGTTCTGCGTGGCCGCTTTTGGCCTCCACCTTCTTCCAGCGCGAAGAACGAGATGCCTTCGATGCCAGTCGGCTCACCGGGCTGGTGCAGCTTGAGCGACAATTGCCCGGCAACAGCCTGTTGATCCTGCGATATAGCTTCAGCAAGGTCATCATCTCGGATGTCACCGAGCCGGAACGTCTGCGACGGCAGGATACGACGGCGCGCCTCGGGCGACTGTCGGGCTCCTTCTTGCGCGATCTGAGGGATTCGGTCTTCGAGCCGACGCGCGGCTCGTTCACCTCGTTGGATCTCTCCATCGCCTCCAGCGCGCTCGGCGGCGAAGAGAATTTCGTTCGATTCTTCGCCGAACATCAACGGTATTATCGGGTTCTCGGTCTCCGTTCCGTGGTGTTCGCCCTCGACGCCCGATTGGGCGTGGCCAAGCCGTTTGGCGCGACCAGGAGCATCCTCATCAGCGAACGCTTCTTCGCCGGGGGCTCGACGACGCTTCGGGGCTTCGGTTTCGAGGAAGCCGGACCGCGGGGACTCAATCCCAATCGGCCGGGGCAGACGCAGCCGTTGGGAGGAGATATGCTGGCCATCCTCAACGCCGAGTTGCGCTTTCCCATCTGGAAGCGCATCGGCTTGGGGGGGACGCTCTTTTACGATGGGGGAAACGTGTTCATCAAGTTCTCCGATATCAAGGCCGAGGCGCTGCCCGGGACGCGACGCCATTTCACGCATACGCTCGGATTCGGGTTCCGCATCAAGACGCCCGTGGGGCCCATCCGACTGGATTTCGGCGTGCTCGTTCGGCGCGAGCCGCTCGTTCCGCGAACGCAATTTCACGTGAGCTTTGGACCGTCGTTCTGATGATGGCGCAGGCGAGGAGAGGCAATCGAAGCTCGGGGTTCATCCTCCGCGATGAGGCCTTCGGACGCTGCCAGGCGGGGGGCAAAAGACGCCGGGCGCGGCACAAACCGGACATGGGATGGGGGGAGAGAAGAGTGAACGTATCACACTGGATCGCGACCATGGGCGTGCGAGTCGTGGGATTCCTCCTGGCGCTCCTCCTCGTCTCTGCGGGCGGCCCATGCTGGGCCCAGCAGCGCGCGCCCTCTTCATCGCCATCGGGGGTGATCGTTGACCGGCTGGTCGCGCTGGTCAACGATGACCCGATCACCGAGAGTGATATTCTCTGGTTCCTGGCCCTCGCTCCCGATGTGCCCGAAGGGCCGTTCACCGACCAGATGAAACAGCAGGCGCTCGAGCAGTACATCGACCGTCAGCTCCTCTATCAGGAAGCGCAAAAGTTGCCCACCATCGAGGTCACTCAAGAGGCCATCGCTCAGTACATCGCCGAGTTGGTGAAACAATTCCCCTCGGAATCGGCATTCCGGCGGCGATTGCAGGCCGTGGGGCTCGATGAGGCGACGCTCAACCAGATCGTCCGACGACGCTTGATCATCCTCCAATTCATCGATTTTCGCTTTCGTGCGTTCGTCCTGGTCGGCGATGAGGAGATTCAATCCTACTACCGACATCGCGTCGTTCCTTTGGCCGAAGAGCGCGGCCAATCGCCGCCGCCCCTGGAGGAGGTTCGGGAATTGATCGAGAAGAATCTTCTCGAAGAAAAAGTCGCCTCCGAGATGACGCTCTGGTTTGAAGAAGCGCGGCGCCGAGCCGACATCGTGTACCTGGTCAACTACTCGGGGCCCACCCGGTCACCGGGGCCGGACGATCGGGGGATTGGCCATCGGCGAACGGGACACCGCGCGTCATCGAGCCGCTCGGGAACTCGCCGATCACCGTCATGAAATCACGGTCGCCAGGAGGCCCGGGGAGCGATGAACCATCCGCGATCCCCCTCGCTTCCTGCCGCCTTCGGTGGCTTTCATCTCAGGGGCCGATGAGCGTCCGAATGATTCCCTGAGCATCGACCCAGCGAATGCGATTGTTTCCGGTATCGGCGATGAAGACGTTTCCCGCTGTATCGGCCACCACATCGAACGGTTCGTTGAGTCGAGCGCGAAGGGCTGGTCCGCCATCCCCGCTGAAACCACCCTGTCCCGGGCCCACCGGTCCGCTTCCCGCCACAGTCGTGATGAGTCCGTCGGGGGTCACCTGGCGAATGCGGTGATTGAGCACATCGGCGATGAACAGCGCCGGTGAGGGCCGCGTGCGAATGGCCAGACCGGCGGGAAGGAAGAGACAAGCGCGCAGCGCCGGTCCGCCATCACCGCACAAACCCCGTTGGGCGCCGCCGATCACCGTCTCGATGAGCTCGTCCACCACTCGCCGGACGCGATCATTGTTCTTATCGGCGATGAACAGCGCGCCGGTGAGGTCGATCACCACATCGGTGGGCATATTCAAGCAGGCATCGGTCGCCCGCTGACCATCGCCGCAGAACGTCGGTAATCCATTACCCGCCACCGTGGAGATGATCTCCAGGGCATCGTCGCCGGTCACGGCGTGATCGCTTCCGGCGGCGACCCGGCGAATGACGTTGTTCCCCGCATCGGCGATGTAGAGATTTCCCGCTCCATCGAGAGCCACGCCGGTCGGTTGGCGCAAGCAGGCGCGGGGAGCTGGTCCGCCATCGCCGCAGAATCGAGCCAGGCGATTGCCGGCCACAGTGCGAATGACGCCCTGTCGATCGACGAGGCGAATGCGATTGTTTCCCGTATCGGCGATATAGACATTCCCTCGCGGATCGACGACGAGGCCGGTCGGACGATTCAGTTCCGCCGCCGTCGCCGGTCCACCATCGCCCCCGAAGCCCGGCGCTCCCGTCCCGGCGATCACCAGCAGGCGCGGGCGACGACCAGTGGGATTCTCGACGAGGAGAACGCGATGGTGTCCCGTATCCGCCACGTAGAGATTCCCGCCCAGGTCCAGGGCCAGACCGGCCGGACGACTCAACGAAAGGCGCTGAATGGGCTCCGAACCCTGTTCATCAGACGTGGTCCCGGGTGCTTCATCCGGCGCGCTGGCACTCTGGACCACCGGATCGCGGCCCACCATCCAGGAGCACAGGATCACGCACAAGGCATAGAGTACAAGACGCATATTCATCATCTCCTCCTGTCAAAACGAGTATTTCAAAGCGATTTGAATGGTCCGGGCCGGAATCGTTGTGTTGACGGATTGACCAAAGGCGGGGGCTTCCAGGATGCGCACCGGCGTGCCCCAATGAGTCCGATTCAGGAGATTGAAAATTTCCGTGCGAAAGAGGAGACGGTGGCGATCCGTGATGCGGAATTCCTTGCTCACCGCCAGGTCGAGCGTGGCCACCGGAGCTTTCCGGAATGTGTTCCGGCCAATCGCTCCGCTCCGGCCGGCGGAAGCCAACAGGCGTTCCGGCCTGACGCCCGGCGCGAGGCGGAGGCGCGTACGACCGTTCGCTTGCGTGACCAATCCGCTGGTCGTGTTGAGCCGGTCTGTGGGATTGCCATCGCGATTCACATCCACGGCGGTATTGACCGTGTACGGTTGACCCGACGCGGCGATGAAAATACCGGCCAATTTCCAACCGCCGAACAACCAGTGGCGCTCGTGGAAGGGGAGATCCCAGAGGGCGCTGATGGCCAGTCGAACGCGCTGGTCGAAATCGGCCGAAGCCCGTTCGGCGGCCAGATTCAAGCTGTTCTGAGGGAGGGCGAAAGAACTGCCGGTATCGAAAATGTCCGACACATCATCAATGGCGTGCGAATAGGTCAGCGCGGCGCTCAGTTGCCAGCCCCGGCGGTATCGCCGACGCACTTCCAGTTGCCATGAGTGGTAGGTGGAGGCGGCGCTGCTCTCGAAGACGCTCAATCCCCCCAGAAAAGGCACCGGTCGCTGATCGGCGTCCGGGCAGACGCGCTCCACCAGTGGCGTGTCCCGGGGACATCCCGGCGACAACGTCGTCCCGGTGAGCAGTGGCAAAAATCCACCACCGTCGATCGGGATGAGCGGCTCGATGGTATCTACCTCGATGAGGCTGCCCAGGCCCAGATTGGGCGTCGTCAATCGCAGCAGTTTGATGCCCCGCGTGCCCACGTAAGCGAGAGAGAGGAGATACGCGGTGCCCAGCTCGCGCTCCACGGCCAGGCTGTACTGCTGGGAGTACGGCGCTTTGAGATTTCGACTGGGAACGAGCACCGTGGGTCCCGTGCCACTCACGCTGACCAGGTTGAGCCACTCGCGAATGAGGTTCAATCGCGGGTTGAGCGTATTCAACGTGCCGGGCAAAACCAGACCACCACTTCGCCCTCTTTCGGGACTGAGCAGCAAACCGCGGGTGCGCACCACCGGGGGGAGTTCCAGATCGACGTTGCCGAAATCGGCCAGATTCAAGGGAGCGAAGTCCGGAGGGAACATTCGGGCCTGACCAATAGCCGTCTCCAGGAACTGATCGAAATAAATGCCGTAACCCCCACGCACCACCGTCTTCCCCGAACCGGTGGGGTCCCAGGCGAAGCCGATGCGCGGAGCCACATTGTTGCGATCGCCGGCGAAGGCGGCACGAAATGTGACCAGCAATGGTTCCAGGAGTTCCGGGTTGGCGAACAAGCGGCTCAGCGTCTCGCTCGTCTGACGAAAACGATTCTCCAGGCGCCCGCCCACGGTGCTGGGAACGGTATTGACTTCGTATCGCACGCCGAGCGTCACCCGGAGCGTCGGCCAGAGCCGCAATTGATCCTGGAAGAAGAAATTCAGTTGCGTGGAACGAATGCCCAGCGTGGCGTCGGGCGCAAACGAGGTGGGCGAACCAGCGAAGCCGGCAGGGAGCGCCGCCAGCGTCTGGAAATATCCCGTGGGCACGCCGGCGGCGGCCAACGTGGTGCTGGAAAGGAGCGGCGAGGTCGTTTCCGGCTGGACGCCGGCAATGGGCTCGGAACCGATCATGCCCACGAAGCTCATCAGCGGCCGGAAGTTCCGATTGACGGCACTATTGATCTGCGTCCGCCGCAGATCCATGCCACCGGTGAGAATGTGGCGGCCACGAATGTGCGTGAGCGTGTCAGCGACCTGGATGGTGTTGTTGGCTCGCCGCTGGGGAAAGTTGAACACATCGACGCCCACCGGGCTGAAACCGGCCAGACGCACCTGTCCGAGCGGTCCGGTCAACGTTTCTGTGTCCACGATCCCGTCCAAGCCGAGGCCCGCCAGGAGCGATTGCGCTTCCGCCGCCGATGCCGAGACGAACCGTGGGGGACCGCCGGGCGTCGTGAGATTCAGAATGAGTGGCGCATTCAGGAGAAAGGGGACGTCGGGCGTCGTTGGTGGCAGGTGGGAAGGGAGGAGGAATGGATCGCTCACCCGAAAGAAATTCAGGCTCGTCCGGCCGTAGGAGAGGCGAAGAGCGTTGGCCGTGCGACCCGAGGGCGCGCTGCCCAGGGAGACGACGACGTTTTGCGTTCGCACCTCGGGGCGCAGGGAAGAGAACAGCGCGCCACCGGTCACCGGCAGGATGCTCTCATCATCGGTGAAGTTGTATCGCCCGCTCAGCCGATGCGTCCAGTTCCTGATCCAGCGGAAATTATGATCGAGCTTCACCGAGAAGAGCGTGCCTCGCCCATCGGCGGGAAGCACGGCGGTATACGTATGGCGGCCATAAGGACCCAGTGGATTATTGGGGAAAGGAAATAAGCTGAAGATGGCATTGCCGGGCAGCGATGTCGGTACCAGGGCCACGGGGGACTCGCCCCCACCTTCGATCAGCATCCCGCGATCGCCGGTCCCGAACAATCCCCGTTCGGCTAATGTGGGCACGGCGAAATGCGATTCCCGACTGGCGTGAATCTCCTGATGCTCCAGGGAGGCGAAAAAGAAGGGACCGGTCGCGCCAAGCGGTCCACCGACGACGAATCCAGCCTGAAGGCGCGTCAGTGGATTTTCACCGGCGACCGGATTGGGACGCTCTATCGGCCGACCATCCAGCAGCGCCGGCGCGCCATCGGTGAGGCGCATCAGCGGGAAGCTGGCCGGCCCGCCTTCGTCGGTGAGATCGAAGACATCGCGTGCTTTGAGTCGACGGTCGGTGAGAAACCCGTAGGCCGTGCCGTGCAGTTCCCGGCCGCCATACTGAGAGACGGCGTTGACCTGAGCGCCCAGATTCCGCCCGAATCGCGCATCGGCCAGCGCGGTGATGATCTGGAACTCCTGGACGCTCTCGATGGATTGGGGAACGAGCGTGATGAACCCCTGTCGGCGAACGCCGACGTCACCCTGATTGTTATCGGCGCCATCCACGGTGAAGTTATTCGTCCGGCTCCGCAGTCCATTGACTGAGAATTGACCGGATGTCCCCACGCCCGGACTGATGCCCGGCCCTTGCGTGCCGAGACTGGCCGGCGCCGGAAAGACGCCAGGGGCCAGGAAGGCCAGCGAATCGAACGTGCGAATGCCGGGCAGAGGCAGGGAAACGAGTTCGCGTTCGGAAAAGATGCGTCGTCGCATGGTCTCGGCCAGAGCGCGGCGCGGCGCTCGAGCGACTCGCGCTCCGCGTTCGACGGTCGGCTCGAGACGAAGGGGAGCCAGTCGCTTGACCATCTCCTGAGGATCGAGGACGAAGCTGACGCGCCTCTCCTCATACTGACGGGCGACGGCCATCAGCGAATAGTGACCCGGCGTGGGCAGGGCGATGGTGAAGCGCCCTCGTTCATCGGTCGTGCCGGAGTAGACGGCGTCAGAATCGTCTGACAGGACATAGACCTCCACGCCCTCGAGCGGTCTTCCCTGTCGATCGACGATGCGGCCAGTGACGGCGCGCTGTCCCGGTTGAATCTGCACCGGTGATGATGCATCAGTTGGTGATTCAGCGCTCGAAATGCGCGCATCGAGGAGCGCAAACCGAGGATCGGGAAGCGAGCGATGACCGGCCAGTGGCGATGTCAGGCGCTCGGAGGTCGCCGTATGGAGCACGATCCGGATGAAGCCATCCGGCTCTACAGTGAGCGAGGTGCGACGAGACGCGCTGACGCGACGGAGAGGAATGGGATTCGGTTCGGGCACATCGATGCGATCACCGTGAATTTCCAATCGCGGTTGATAGACGGGCGCTCCGGTTCGGCTGTTCCTCCGGCAGACGATTTCCACCTCGGCTCGATAGCCATCTTTGATCACTTGAAGGCACCAGACGCCGATCTGCAGGCCGGCGATCTGGAACATGCCGCTGGCATCGGTTTTGACCGGTTTTTCGCGAAAGCCCGTCTTCCGGTTGATGGGACGAATGATCACATTGGGGACGCCCTGACCCTGTTCATCGACGACCTGTCCTTCGGCGACGTAGCCGGCAATGAGGTTCTGACTCCGGACGGTCGTGGCGATGAGCAGAAAGCCGAGCAGGAGGAAGGAACCACACACCCTGCCGCCGATATGCGAGTGGATGAGCGTTTCGGTTTCACTCACTCGGGTGCTGCGTCGTTCCTGCATGATCGATGTGATCGGCCGGGCTGGCGATGACCATTGAGGCGAGGCTCATTTATTGTAACCGGTCCGGGTTGTGTTGACAACGGGCTGGCCAAAGGCTCTGTCCCCCTCTGGTTCGAGATTCGGGAAGTGGACGTCGAGGATTGTGGATCGCGCGACGAGCTGCGCATGGCGTCGCCCCGACTTCGCCGAGTGATGGCCGACCTCCGATTGAGGAGCCACCGCCTTGATGAGGACGTATTCGATCTTGAGCGCTTCTCCATCGGAGAGACGCCCGAATCCGATGGTGCCATAGGCGTACTTCCGATCGCGTGGCTCGGGTTCGAGTCGAATCGTATACGGTCCGTCGATGCGATCCGCTTCCTCGCTCGCCGGATTGATCGTATCGCGAGTGAATGTATATTCGAACAGGTGGCCGACGGCTTTGACCTCGATCCAGTATTGATCGCCTTTCCGGGGCGGACCGAAGGGAATTGTCCGCGCATTGGGACTGAACGGATGGGGTTCATCGTACTGGGGAGCATAGACGTACCCCTGAATCTCGGCGCTCTCCTGATCGGTCTCTGGAAAGGTGAGTTCGAAGAAGTAATACCGATCGGGTCCCTGGACGCGCAAGGCCCAGGTGATTCTTCGGCCTCCTTCGAGGGTCACGGGGAATTGAAGCCAGAAATCGTAGAGCGCCGTTCCGGCCGGCGGCCGCAGCGTACCCAGCTCCGAGCCTCGAACGAGCAACGCTCCATCGCCAGGCCATTGTTTGCCGGGAACGAGACGCCAGGTGGATGGCGCGTTCCACAGCCTGGCGTTCGGTCGACCATCCCGGCTGAGGGCGAAGTTCTCGCGCTGGCCCGCCTGATCAACGATCACCCAGGGCTGGGGCTTCGGTTCTTCTCGGGGATAGAAATGGAACGTCACGAGCAAAGCCAGCACCAGCAGCGCCCCGCCCATCACCAGCGACCACGGGCGGCGAACGATGGACCATGGGCGGCGAACGGCGGATGAGATGACCGTCGTCCCCTCCAGCGAGACGTGGCTGGGATGTCGTATCGCCTGTTCCAATTCGTCGCGCAGCTGGAGCGCCGTCTGCTGCCGCTTGACCGGATTTTTGGCCATCGCTCGGCAGATCACCCGTTCGACGCTGGCGGGCAGGTCGGGGCAGACATCCCGGATGCGTGGTGGCGGCGCGTTGATGTGCTGGGTGAGAATGGCCAATGGCGTGTCCCCGGTGAACGGAACCCGACCGGCGAGCATTTGATAGAGAATGACGCCCAGGGCATAAATATCGGATCGCGCATCGATCGGCTGGCCGGCGCACTGTTCCGGCGAGAGATACTCTACCGTTCCCAGGATCATACCGCTCTCGGTCACTGGATGCGCGCGCGTGCCCGAAGAGGTGTACTGTTCGGTGAACTTGGCCAGACCAAAGTCGAGGACCTTGGCGATTTCGCCTTCTCCGGAGAGACGCTGCACGATGATATTTCCCGGTTTGAGATCCCGATGAATGATGCCCCGCTCGTGGGCATAATGGACCGCCGAGCACACGCATTTCATGATCCGGAACGCGCGCGCGAGCGGCAATCTCTCTTCTACGGCCAAGATATCGCCGAGCGAGCGACCTTCGATGAATTCCATGACCAGGTAGGGATTGGCCTCCTCCGTGACGCCCACATCGACGACGGCGACGATGTAAGGATGATCGAGTTCGGCCAGCGCGCGCGCCTCCATCTCGAAGCGCTGTCGTCGATCCGGGCTGATGTGCCGGAGCACTTTCACCGCCCGGGGCTTTCCCAATCCGATATGCGTCGCTCGGTAGACGACGCCGAATCCTCCTTCGGCGATCTGCCGCTCAATGCGATATTTTCCGCCGAGGACCCGACCAACCAGTGAATTGTGAACAACGGGCTGATTCATCGCCAATTCAGCCTCACTTTTTTGCCTCCGGTCGTCTCGCTAATGCGCTAACTCACAGATACCCGAATCCTTATCTCATGCCAATAGCATAGCACAGTCGATGAGGAATTCAAGCAAAATCCCCCCTCCCCCCGACGTGCGACGGGTCGCCGGGTGATGTCCCCCAGGAGAGCGAGCCGCCGATGGCCTCGCCTCGATCGCCGTGACCGTTGAGAGCGAGCCGCGCCTCTTCTCGATACGGGCGCTTTGCTCTCCGGGTTACTGCCTCTCGCCGACGGCGATCGCTCCGGCCTCTACGGCATGATTGAGAAACTCCTCAACAGCGTCCAACGAGACGTGGCCATAATAGTACTCGCCGACGGACAGGCTCTCGGCTTGCACCGCTCTGAAGATATCCAGATAGCTGTTCCGACCGTCGACGAAGTTCAGGATCTCGAATCGCATGATCGGATGCAGAGCGGGCACGGGGCGAATGCGTCGTACGGCCTGGAGATATTCGCCCACCGTGCCGATCTTCCGGGGAACGCGCCCGGCCAGTTGGCGCTCTCGCTCGGTGAGAGCGAGCGACGGTGGAGCCGCTCCTCCCGATACCTGCCGATAGAACTCATCGAGCAGGTTCATCCATTTTCGCTCCTGCTCAGCGAGCGATTGCACGAATTGCTCAATGAGTGACTCCGGCTGGCCGTCGGTGGCCAGAACGGCGATCGAGCGCACCGCCTTCTGTTCGCGTATGACCGCCTGGTGGATGAGGTGATGCGCCGTCTTGTACGCTTCGGCTCGCTCTTGAGGGGCGCTCGATTCGATGAGATGAAGAGCCGTTCGCCCATCTCGCCCAATCCGCTCGCAGGCCCGCCCGTAGACTTCAGCGGCCAGTCGAGGGATATCCCGGTCCCCGGCATTGGCGATGGCCAGCGCGCTGGCCGCCACGATGAAGGCATTGCGTTTCAGTTGCGTCGCATCGATGTTCCACAAATCGTCATCGGAGGAGTGAATGTACTCGTCGGGCCAGTTGGTGAGCGTCACGCCGGGGATGCCGATGATGCTGTCGCAGAAGACGAGATGATCAGTGGAGTCGAAATAGGGAACGACCATGGCGTTATACCGATCGCGCGTGCCCAGGCGCGACAGGATGGGTCGGGAGAAATTGGTGCCGCGAGCGATATGCTGCGCCTGTCGAACGGAGAGGAACGCCGAGTTGCCGAGGATGACCAGTTCGGTGATCGATTCCACCACATCGCTCAAGAAACTGGGCAGCGAATAAGGCGTCCGCGTGATGTGCTGCACGCGGCTATCCTGCGATTGGTTGGCGCCGACCATATCCTGGTTGATGTTGACCAGTATCTGCTCGCGCTCTTCCGGGTGATCGGCGAAATATCGATATTCGCTGGCGATCTCCGTCGTCCACCAGAAGCGAATATCGCGGCGCGGGCGGGGCAACTTGCCGGTCTCGATGAGATGGGTGAGCGCGCGGGCGATCTCCAGCAGATTCATGCACCCACTGCCATCATCGTTGGCCGAGAATTTTTCTTCCTGAAGGTGTGCCGTGAGCACGATGTCCTGATCGTGAATCTCGCTGCCCGCAATGACGTACTCGATCATCTCCATCCATGGTTGAGGAGCGAATTCGGAGTTGACGATGGCGTGGAGCACGATCTTCTCCGGCTTCTGCGGTTGACCGGTGCCGAAGATGCTGCGATTGGGTTCGCCCGAGAGCCGTCCTCGCAACCATAATCCCATGCGCGGAGAGATCATGAAAGCGAACGTCGGCTCCTGACCATCGGGGCCGGGCGTCGCCGGCACGCGCGACCAGGCGATTTGATCGGCGCTGTCGGTCAGCGGATTGAGTCGCGTGGAATAGTAGGACACGATGCCTACGGCGCCGCGCTCCCAGACGGCTTCGCGCATGACCGCCGTTGGCGGTCCATAGGCGAGCACGATTTTCCCTTTCACGTCCTTGCCGTCATAATCGCTATCGCGGTCGCCGGCGCCCACGTCGATCAATTCCGCCCGCACATCCGCCGGTCGAGAGTAATCGGCGAGCGAGACGGCCACCTCCATGTTGTCGGCGAGTTTGATCTCTTCGGGTTCAACCATCCACAGTTGCGAATGTTTGGGCGTCCAGCTCGGCGAGTCGCTCTTTTGGCGAATGAGATGGATGCCCTCCAGTCCATATTCTTTCGCCTTCTGCATGATGAATTCGGCCGCTTGATGAAATCCGCCCGATCCGCCCGGACGGTGAAATCGCGTGAGAATGGCGAGATTATCCTTGGCGATATCGCCGGAGAGTTCGTTGTCGAGCACGGTGAACGTGCGGTCGTCGACAAACGGTGACTGTTGGGCTGAGGCGATCCTCGCCAAACTGAACGAAGCCAGGAGTGAGATGAATAAAACGTACGAGACCCGTTTCCTCATGGCATCCTCCGTGAAGTGGATTCTGAACCTGGCATCTTTAACAGATTTGGTGCGGGAAGGCAAGCTCCCTCGGATACGCTCACCGGACGGCGCTTGCTCCCGAAGGTGACGCTGTGATGTGAGACTCGCGCTCATGCGTCTTTCTCATACGGTATCTTGACAGAGGACGTTCGCCAGCCTATAAATGCCCGAGTGAGGAGGTTCTTGTGTTCGAGCGATTGACCCATACGTTGAGCGCCATGACCATCGCCATATGGTTCCTCGTCCTTTCGCCGGCGGGGTTATCGCAATCCGACGTCGTGTGGCAACAGACCGGTGGGCCGGAAGGAGGAAGAGTGAACGCGCTGATGGTGGGGGCAGACGGGACGATCTTCGCCGGGACGGCTCGGGCGGGCGTGTTCCGTTCGACCAATCGGGGCCGAAGCTGGATGCCGGTCAACGGGGGACTGACCAATCTTTCGATCCGCGCGTTTCTGATCGATGCGTCCGGTGAGATCTTCGTCGGAACGGATGAGGGCCTGTTCCGCTCGCCCACTCGAGGCGAGCGCTGGATTCCTTCCGGACTGCGTACTGAGAGCATCACGGCGCTCGCCGTGAGCCCGACGGGGACCATTCTGGCCGGCACGTTCACCAGTGGCGTACATCGTTCCACCGATGAGGGGTGGACCTGGGAACCGGCGAATACGGGATTGCCCAGTCGCGTGCTGGCGCTCGCCGTGGATGCAACGGGTCACATCTTTGCCGGAACCTCGTTCGGCGGCAGCGTCTACCGCTCGACCGACGATGGACGGAGCTGGGAGTGTATGAATGGAGGACTGTCCAGCACTATCGTCTACGCGCTGGCTACGGGTGAATCGGGTGAACTCTTTGCTGGAACGGATGAGGGGATCTATCGTTCTGCCGACCATGGAGAGACGTGGACGCCTCTCAACGAAGGATTGCCCCGGATGGCCGTGCGCGCGTTGCTGGTCACCGCCGAGGGAGAGATATGGGCGGGGACGGATGAGGGCGTGTTTCGCTCCGCCGATCGCGGTCAAACGTGGGCGTTTCATGGACTGACCGGCGAGCGCGTTTTCTCGCTGACCGACGACGCGACGGGGGGCGTGCTGGCGGGGACCAGTGGGGGCGTGTTCCGCTCGTCCACTGAGGGGACCGGTTGGGAGCGCCTCAATGCCGGATTGATCGCCACCCGGGTCACGGCGCTCGCCGTGGATGCTTCCGGAGGTCTCTATGCGGGCACCGATGGAGGCGCGTTTCGCTCTCTGGATGGAGGGTGGACCTGGGAGCCGCTCTCGACTGGATTGCTCAATCGGCGTATTCGCGCTCTCGTGTTGAGCCCGACCGGCACTCTTTTCGCGGCGACGGAGGGAGGCGGGATCTTCCGATCCACCGATCGGGGAGACACCTGGGAGGCGATCAACGCCGGATTGACCGCGCTTCGCGTCTCAGCGCTCGTGGTGAGCGAGCGTGGGGCCATCTTCGCCGGGACGCACGGCGGAGGGGTATTTCGCTCGACGGATGGAGGTGATTCCTGGACGCCGATCAATGAGGGTCTCACCAATCCCTATATTCGAGCCTTGGTCATCGATGTTTCGGGAACGCTGCTCGCCGGGACTGACGAGGGCGTCTTCCGGTCCACCGATGGGGGCCGGACCTGGGCGTCATCGGGCCTCGCTCATCGGCGCATCCTCTCATTCGTGGCTCGGCGTCGAGGCGATGTCTTCGCCGGGACACTTCGGGCCGGCGTCTTCCGATCCACCGATGGGGGACGGACGTGGGCGTCATCGGGCCTGAACAACTTATCGCATGGCGATATTCGGGCCCTGACGGTGAATGCTTCGGGACATCTGTTTGCCGGAACCCAGGGTGATGGCGTGTTTCGCTCGATTGAGGATGGGCGCACCTGGCAACCGATCAACGAGGGGCTCGATAATCCATTCATCCTCTCTCTGGCCGTCGACGCCGGAGGGCACCTGCTGGCGGGAACGCAAGGGGGAGGCGTATTTCGTAGCCTCGCATCCACGGAGGTGGAACTCGGCTGGCGTCCGTGAGGTCAATGAAGGCCGGAGGGAGCCGAGCGGAACGGTTGTCGCTTTCTGCTCGTTCGGCGCCTCCGTGGGTGGTAACAGCCCGTCAGTTGACTGCTGCTTTGGACATCTCGCCGCGTTCGTGATGAGCTCGCCCCGGATAGAAATAGGCTTGGTTGACCTCGGGTGTTTGCAAACAGCTTGACGGTAGCGATGGCGTGCCGATCGAATATGTTTGGGGGGGACATCGCTTCGAATTGAGCAGCATTTTGAATTAGACGTCCACAGGGCCTTGGCCGGTCTCACTTGACGAACTCTTTCAGCCGTTGCGCGTTCTGGATGGCGTAGCCTTCAAAGTCATTATTGAAGTAGGCGAACACGTCGCGCTTCTGCCGCTTCCAACGGCGGATTTTGCCCGCCCACTCCCGGAGCACGTCATCGCTGTACGAAGAAGCATAAAGCGGCCCGGGTCCGTGAAATCGAAGATAGACGAAAGGGGCGGTGACGAATTCGGCCGTGGGATAGCGTCCGCCGGAATCGGCGATGCACCAGGCGATGTCATACCGTTGCAACACCTCGGTGGCCGCATCGCTCAACCAGGATTTATGGCGCGCCTCGAGCGCATATCGTCGCTTCCGGGCGCGACGGCGCAGTTGCTTGAAGAATGCGGCGACGCGTTCCACCTCCAATGCGAAGCTCGGCGGGAGCTGAATGAGGACCACGCCGAGTTTCTCGCCGAAGCTTCGGGCGATGGCATCGAAGCGCTCCAGCGATTCCTCGACGTTCTCCAACCGCTGGTAGTGAGTAATGGCCCGGTGCATCTTGACGGCGAACAGGAAATCATCGGGCGTGTGCTCGATCCACTGGGCGATGGTGCTCGCCCGCGGCTCTCGATAGAACGTGGCATTGACCTCTACGGTGTCGAAGTGGTGGGCGAAATAGGGCAGCCACTCCGAAGGCTTCAGCTTTTCCGGATAAAACCGCTGACGCCAGTGACTGTAATGCCAACCGGATGTGCCAATGCGCACCTCAACCATGGGTAACGCCCCTTCAGGGAATTTTGGCCAGCTCGTCCAGGATGCGCTCGGGCCGCACGCGAATCCGCCAATTAGTGGTCAGGTTGCGCCAACTGATGACGCCATGGCGATCGATGATGAACGTGGCCGGGCGCGCGATGTCTTGACCGTCGATGCCCGCCCCTCGGTGCCGAACTCCATAAGCGTCGATGACGGTCAGTTTCGTATCGGAGAGCAGATCATAGGCCAACCCCAGATCGGCGGCCAGTTTTCGATTGACGGTGACCGGGTCCACGCTGATGGCCAGAACCTCGGCGCCGGCGCGACGAATCTCATCGATGTGCGACTGCAAACCTTGCAGTTCCGAGAGGCAGAACGGTCACCAGAAGCCACGATAGAAGACGAGGACGACTTTCTTCCCTCGGTAATCGCGTAACCGCACGGGCTGTCCTCGCTGATTGGTCAGCGTGAAGTCTGGCGCCGGCGTCATCGCCTGCGGCGCGTCGGGCGAGGCGGGAAGTTGATAGGAGAAGTAGAAGATGTAGGCATTGAAAAAGACGGTGACGATCAGTGAGAGAACGAAGCCGAACGCGCCCGAAATCCGGCCCCGGTAGATGAGAGGCTGTTTGATCGTTCGCCGGAATCCAATAGTCGAGAGGGCGAAGCCGAGGAGAACCAGCGGAAGGTTGATCCAGGGAAAATCCCGAAATTCGGGGAATCGAGCAAAATACATGAAGTAGCTCAGCGCCCCACCCACCGAGAAAATGAGTCCCAGCCAGACGGCCGGATTGGGGCGGGGGTGTGGTGTCTTCCTCGATATTGGCGGCGCCACCTGACTCATCGCTGCTTCCCTCCCGATGGACTTCAGGCCCATATGGTATCAATTTTGTTTCCGAAAAGCTATCCGCGCCGTACGTGGGGCGTGCCGGGAGCCTCGAAGAGACGCCAGGAGAGAGCCCAGGGTGCGCGCTCCCGGAGCTCTGTTTCTTCATTTCCACGATCCCTGAACGGGCAGCCTCAGGGGAAACTCACCCGGAGGAGAAAGCTCTCTCGAAGAATTCGGCCAGGCGGAGATAGAGCGTCTTTTGATTCTGAGGGCGACGAATGCCATGCCCTTCATCTTCGAACGTGAGAAGCTCATACTCGATACCCGCCTGCTCTAGAGCCGTTTGTACGGCACGAACGTTCTCCGGAGTGACGTTGGGATCTTGCAGGCCTTGAACGATGAGCAATTTTCCTTTGATCCGATGAACGAAATGAAGAGGGGATCGCTCTCGATATCGCTCCGGCACCTGTTCGGGAGAGCCGCCCATCATTTCTTCGCTGTACGGGCGCAGATCTGGACGGGTGGTCTCATAATCGACCACCAGATCGGTCATCCCGCAGATGGGAGCGGCCGCCGCCACCAGTTCCGGAGGATAGCGCGTGATGGCGCACCAGGACGAGTAGCCGCCATACGATGTTCCCGTCACCCCCACTTTACCGGGCTCGGCGATGCCCGCCGCGATGAGCGCTTCGATGCCCGTTCGGATGTCCTCCTGCTCGCGGCCGCCCCATCCGTCTTCCTTGATGGCCTCCTGGAAGGAGAGACCGAAGCCGGTGCTTCCGCGATAGTTGGGGTCGAGCACGTGAAAGCCTTGGGAGACGAAAAATTGAATCTGTGGATTGAGATGATCCTGACTGTGCGCCGTAGGACCGCCGTGGATGTAAACGATGGTGCCTTTGGCCGGGCCTCGCGTTCGATAGAGCCATCCTTGAATGGGCAATCCGTCGACCGATGTCCAGCGGAAATCTTCCGCCGGTGTCAAATCCTCGGGTCGGAGCGGCGTGCGCTCCCACACTCTGGTGAGACTGGTGAACGATTCGGGGCGCACCTCATTGAGCGAGAACCGGACCAGATCGGTCGGTTGACGGGCGCTCGTGTATTGTCCGATCCACTCTCCCTCGCTCGCCGGAGCCAAGGGGGTGAGGTTACCAGGGATCGACGGCAGACGGCGTTCCTCGCCAGTCTCCAGATCGAGCAATGAAGCCCGGACTCGCGCTTCATCAATCTCGATGATCACCGCGTGACGACTGCGATGGGGAACGAACGCGTCTTCGATATTGCGCGTCGGATCGTCCACCAGCCAGCGGATCGTCCCATTCCCCATCTCCCAGACGCCCACCCGGCGGTAATTGTCCATCTCAGCGAGAAAGAGAATGCGTTGGCCGTCGGGGAACCAGGAGGCGAACACTTTGGCCGAGGGGCCGAAATTGAGAATTTCGCGATCTTCCCGCCCATCAATATCGACCAGCCAGATTTGCTGCCCAGCCGGGTGACGATCGCGTCGGGGGTAAAGGACGTGCGTCCCCGTATCGTTCAAGTGGGGCCAGCAGAACGCCGCTTTCTCAGGACGCGCCAGTATGCGGCGCTCGCCCGTTGCCAGATCGTGGCGGTAGATCCACGTCGGTTCGATCTGTCGACCGCCGGTGACGTCCAGATTGGCACCGTATACGAGCCAGCGCCCGTTCGGGTGGAGCTGGCCACCGCGCAGAAAGTAATGAGGGTCGGGCTCGGTGAGTGGCATCATCGTGCCCGGCTGAGAGAGGTTCACGCGGAACAGTTGCGCCCGTTCATTCCCGTGGTGGTCCTGTTCGACCAGTACAGCCTGGCTGTCGGGCGTCCAGGAGACGAGCAACGTATCCTCGGGCGTCTCCGTGAGTCGAATCGGAGGCATTGATCCATCGGTGGGCGCCACGTAGATATCGGCTCCCGGCCCAACGCCGAACCAGCTCCATGCGACCCATCGCCCGTCGGGTGAGACTTCCGGACCGATGAGACGAGGGAGCGAGAGGAGCGCGTCCAGAAACTGCTCGGCATTCATGAGCGCAATATTAATGAACGCCCGAACAAGGGTCAAGAACGACGATACATTGACCGACTGGCGGGGAGAGCTCATACTCGTGGCCAGTTGGGGGCTCACCGCTCTTTCTTTGGGGAGGCTCTGCGGCTGGACGGCGGGGAGGCTCACGCCCTGTCTTCTGAGCGAGAAACGTAACGATCCCCGGTGACCCGCTCCGGGGCATTCAGAGGAAGGCGATGTGGCAGAGAAGCAGGGCGAGCGTCGGGGACCTCGGAGCATGAAGCGAGGAGTGAGAGCGGCGAGACACGTTTGCGTTTTGAGTGCCAGTCCCGGAGGCACATTCACCGGCCGGAGAAGGGACTGACCGGTCGAACGCATCTCCGGCGTTCGGATTGGCGTCTCGTCGTTTCCCATTGCATTCTCGCCCATGATTTGATAGGCTCAAGCCGCGTTTGGAAAACACACTCGCAGGGAGGTCAACATGACGAAAAGGTCACTGTTACTCGCACTGGTGGCATTGCCGCTTCTTTTTGGAGGGCAAGGTTCACAGACCGTCGTTCCGGCGCAGGGCGAGGCCATGGAGCTGGAAGGCGTGCTCAATGGCGCTCCCTACAAGATTCGCGTGCCCGCCGATTGGAATGGCACGCTGCTGGTTTACGCCCATGGGTATCGAGACAAAGCCGACCATCCGGGCGAAGAGGATGATCGGCACGCCGATGCGGCGCCGGGAGGGAAACCGCTGGAGGATTTCCTCCTCTCACAAGGATATGCGGTGGCCGGATCGGCCTATCTGGATAACGGGTGGGCTGTGAAAGAAGGACTCTCCGACACGCTGGCGCTGGTGAGCTTCTTCAAAGGTCGGGTCGGCGAGCCCCGACACACCATTCTCTGGGGATTCTCCATGGGCTCGCTCATCGCTCTGAAAAGCGCCGAAGACCTGGCCAACGTCTATGATGGCGTCATCGCCGGCTGTGCCGTCGGCGCGGGCGCTCCACTCACCTGGGACGGAGCCGGAGTCATCGCTCTGGCCTACGATGTCGCCTTCGGTATTCCCGCATCCTGGGGAACGTTCGCCGATGTTCGAGACGATCTGGATTTCGACACCGAGGTGGTTCCCGTCCTCATCAATCAAGTCACCAATCAGGCGAACTTCGGGCGCTTCGAGTTCATCCGGCTGGTCAATGATCTTCCCGCTGAGGAGTTCTACGATGGATCGAACTGGCTGTTCACCGATATGTTTTTCGTCTTCGAGGCCCGAGCCGAATTGGAGCGGCGCGCTGGCGGTCCCATCGTGCAAAATGTTGACCACGTCTACTCGTTGACCGATGAGGAGAAAGCCTACCTGGCGTCGCTGGGCGTCGATGCCGATGCCTTGCTCGCTGAGATGAACGCGCGAACGAACGTCTCAGCGCCACCGTCGGCTCGACGCTATCTGGAGAACTACGCCGCTTATACCGGTCGCATCGCCGTTCCCGTCCTCACTCTGCACACGACGACTGACGGATTGGTGCCCGCGGCGCATGAATCGGTCTATCGAGAACTCGTGGCACGAGCGGGACGGGAAGCCCTCCTCCGACAGGTATACACCGATGCCGTGGGTCACTGTGCTTTCACACCCGAACAGTTGGTGACCGTGGTCCGGGCTATGGAATTCTGGTTGGAGACGGGAGCGTCGCCCGGTCCGGAGTTCTTCCCCGAAGATTTGGGATTCGTTCCCGATTTCGTGCCACCGCGTTGGCCCTACGGGCTGCAGTAGCCCGAAATGAGCTTCACTGGTAGAACTCGGGCAGATGCTTGAGGCGCGCATCGACGTCAGGATCGTGTCCGGGAATGATGGTGATATCGGGAGCGAGTTCGGCGAGTCGGTGAATGCGCCACAGGTTCTCCCAGACGGCGCGCTCATCGTACTCGCCGAGGCGGCGCACTAATCGGCTCTTGGGAGCAGGCCGTCGATAGTTGTCCGCCACCCAGGCCGTATCGCCGGCGAGAAAGAATCGTCGGCCCGATGGAAGATTCACAAACACGCCTTGACTGCCGGCGGTGTGCCCCGGCGTGCTCACCAGCACGATGGAACCGTCACCGAAGAGATCGTAACTCTGTTCGAAAGGACCGTAGGGCGTGTGCGGCCGATAGGCGACGAATACAACGCGATCGGCAATGCCATCGAGCTGCTCGGGAATGAATCCATGCCAGGCCGCCGACCAGTCTCTCGTCGCATAGTCCCATTCGGCTCGGGGCATGAAGATCTTGGCTCGAGGGCAATCCTGAATGCCGCCGGCATGATCATTGTGGGCGTGCGTCAACACGATATGCGTGATGTCTTCGAGCCGAACGCCGATGCGAGCCAGTTGCCGGTCTAAGGACCAGTCGGGGGGCACTGTCGGTCGAATGAGCTTGAACAGGAGCCAGGAAGGGAATCGCGTTCGCAACTGCTGGAATCGACGGCCATAGCCGCTATCGATGAGCACCTTTCCGCGTGGATGATCGACGAAAAAGACGAGCGTGGGCAGATCGGCCCGTCTCGCCTCGCCACCTTCGATCACGTCGCGATAATCAACATCGGCCGAATAACCGACTTTGATGACATAGAAGCGGATGGAAGCTTGAGGCACGACCACTCGGCCACGAAAGTGGTGGGGGAGTGCGGGCACGGAGTCGTCCATCGGCCAGAAGAACCAAATCAGTCCGCTCGCTACGATGGCCAGAATGGCGCCGGCTATCGTCTTCGGCCATGACATGAGATCGAATCAGTCCTCCGAAATCGTGCCAGGTTCCTCGACTCCAACGTCGGCAGATTGTAGCCATTCGGAGGGCATTTTGGAAACCGATTTATCATTGGACGGTATGTCCGGTGAAAATTCATCGAGGAAAGTTCGCTGGCCACTCCAGAGCAGTCGTTCATTCTGGATTCCAGGAATGAGCATCGGCGTTTTGAAGAGCATGGATCTTGGAGATCACCCGCTTCCCTCGCAGCTCCACATGGAACGGAATCGCACGCTTCTTCGCGATGGGTGATGCTGACTCACATCCTCCCCTGTTTTGGGGCTCTGGAGGATGGTCACGCCTAATAGGATGGAGCGTGGCCCTCCCCGCGGACGAGCCGCGGGGCTTCCCGAGGGTGGGTGGGCCGCCACACTAGCTGACAAGTGATGCCTCCCCGCTGACCAGCAGCGGGGCTTCCCGAGGATCAGACCGCAGAGCTGATCTCCGGGGATGGTGACGCTTCTGGCGAATACCCGGAACCGTGATGGTTCCCCGCTGCCAAGCGACGGGGGTTTCCCGGTGGAGTGGATAAGCTCTCGCACTCGCCGACACCTGACCCCTCTCCGCTGGCGAGCAACGGGGCTTCCCAAAGGAGATGGCTTCCCCCGAACTAGCCGACAATTGACATCTCCCCGCCACCGAGCGGCGGGGCTTCTCCGGAGCGCATCATTCAGGGGGGATGACATTGGCAGGCGACTCACCGGGTCCGCTTCAAGCCCCGGAGCTGGTCTCCAGGGTGGGTGATGTTGCCAGCTAGTCAACGTGCCATCCATCCCTCTTTTATGAAAGCCCCGGAGCTGGTCTCCGGGGTGGGTGATGTTGCCGCCAGGCGAGTTCTCGCCGGACATCTCCCCGCCGCCGAGCGGCGGAGCTTCAAGGGCCGAGTCGCGGAGCTCGTCTCTGGGGTCCCTGACGCTCGCCGGCTCGTTCTCATGCACCCACTCTAGGATTCATCATCGCGCCAGCGAGCCTGACGCGCTCGGCCACGCCATCGAAAGATCGGCACGAGTAAAGAAGCAGCACTGGGAAACAGATCCACGAATCGCGCCAACCAACCTCGCCGCCGGGGAATGAACACTTCTCGTGGCCGGCGCCGAAGCACGCGGTTCAGGACGATGTCGCTGATCTCTTCCACGGTGAACACGCGAGGCGCAGAGAAAGTGAGCGCCGCTTCTTCGAATTCTTTTTGTCGCTCGAACATCGGCGTGCGCACGGCATCCGGACAGATCACGGTGACGAAAACGCCATGGGGACGCAACTCCTCGGCGGCGGCCAACGAGAAGGCTCGCACAGCGTATTTCGAGGCGCTGTAGAGGGCGAGCCCGGGGATGGGCGCTAAGGCGGCCATGGAAGCGAAATTGATGATGTGCCCTCGCCGTTGTTCGACCATCACCCGAGCGGCGGCTTGCGTCCCCAGGATCGCGCCTTTGGCATTGATGTCCAGATGGCGATGCACTTCTTCTGCATCGAGTTCGTGAATCCACCCAGGCTGAATGTACCCGGCGACGTTCATGAGGACGTCAATGCGACCGAATGCCGCGACGACATCGGCGAGCAATTCTTCCCAAGCCGCTCCATCGCGCACGTCCAGCCGCCGCACCCACATCCGATCGGAGGAACCGAGGGATGTCTCGCTCCACCTTCGAGCCTGTTCCTGGAGCTTCTCCAGATCGATATCGGTGGCGATGACCACATGACCGCGGGCGATGAGCGCCTCGGCCAGTTGTCGACCGATGCCGCTGGCGCATCCGGTGAGCATGACGACATCTGCCTGATTCATATCGCTCTCACGCCGCTCGCCGATGGAGCTGACCAAACTCTAGCGATCCGAATGTGAACGTCGGCACGATGCCGGGAAACAACCAGTAGGCGGTCAGTTCGGAGGAGGGGACGACGTTATAGAAATCGGAATTGCGCGGTGACGGTCCGGCGATCTCGCGCTCTTGAATCATCGAGATATACTGATCCAGGCCACGCTCCAACGTATTACCGTTGAGCACGACTTCCATGCCCGTTTCGCGCACATACTTCTGGAGCCCGGGGATGCGCGAATGCCGGGGCGCATAGGCATCGGCGCCCACGCCGTTTTCGCTGGTCACCAGCAGCCCTTCCGGCGTATGGACGATGATGGAGTGGTTGCCTTCGGTGTGCCCCGGCGTGCGGATGAGCGCCACGCCTTCGCCGAGCATGACATCATGATCGAGCAAAATGATCTTTTCCGGCAGGATGCCCGCCGTGCCATCGGGACAGTACCAGTCCGCTTGCGGCGGGAGTAAGGCTCGAGCCGAGATCCATTCCTGACGCATCACCAGCAGTCGGGCGTTGGGGAAGTAAGCGGGTCGCTCTTCGGTCCCCAACCAACGGCGCAGATCTTGCGTGTGAAGATGATCATAGGTGATGTAATCGACGTCTTCAGGTCGCAGACCGACGCGCGCCAGACAGTCTTCGACCGTGCTCAATTCCGGCGCGAGCAGCGATTCCATGTTCACGCCAAATCTCATGAATCGCTCGGCCAATCGCTTGAAAAACGGCGTCTCTCGATTGGCGCGAACGTCCGATGGAGAGATGAGCAGCGTCTTGATCCCGTCGGCGCTCTCAAATTGCACGATGAACAGCCGATTGAGAATGTGAACATATGGTGTGGGCACGGTGCAAGCATCGCGCAGCGCATAGCGCGTGGGATAAGGCACGCGAATGAGGTCGAACGAACGATAGTAGACGACCGGCCGACCGGCGAGCATCTCGTCGCGGAATCGTCGCGCCTGAGCGCGCACGCAGGCGAGACGCTCCTGGGGCGCCGCGTGATCGCGCGCGCCATCAAAATGATGAATCGGTCGCAGGATGGGATCATCATAAAGCAATGTCGAGCCCTGCATGATGTCTCCTCCGGGACGAATCTCGCCTTTCGCTCATGACGGCGCCGCCAGACGCTGCAACTCCACGGACGACCCTTCGATGAAGCTTCACATCATGGTTCAATCGAACAGCGAGAGCTGGGCGCCCGACGGGCGTCGGAAAGCCTCCGTCGAAAGCTCCGGGCCGCGTCGATCCAGACCCGCTCGGCGACAGGCCATGGCGAACAAGTCTTCGATCAGCTCGGCGAAAGCGCCTTCTCCTCTCATCCGATGGCCGAAGCGAGGATCATTCAGCTTTCCTCCTTTCATGGCGCGAAGGCGATTGAGGATTTTGTTCTTCTTGTGTGGGACGTGCTGTGCGAGCCATTTTTCGAATACCGGCGCGACGGTCGCCGGAAGTCGGAGCAACGTATAGCCGGCGAATTGTGCCCCGGCTTGAGCCGCCGCCGCGATGATGGAGGGAATCTCGTGATCGGTGAGTCCCGGAATCACCGGCGCGACGAGAACGCCCGCGGGAATACCGGCACGAGTGAGCGCTTCCAGGGCAGCCAGTCTCCGTGCTGGCGTCGAGGCGCGCGGCTCCAGCAGGCGCGTCAAGCGCGGATCGAGCGTGGTCACTGAGAGGATGACCGCCGCCGCTTGGTGACGCGCCAGTTCTCCGAGAAGGTCGAGATCTCGCGTGACCAGATGGTTCTTCGTCACGATGACCACCGGATGGCGAAACGCGACCAGCACCTCCAGACATCGTCGCGTGAGTTTCAGCCGTCGCTCCACCGGTTGATAGGGATCGGTCACGCCACTGAGGGCCACCGGTCGCGGCGTCCATTTCGGAGAAGAGAGTTCGCGTCGCAGCAACTCGGGCGCGTTTTCCTTGACCATGATCTTGGTCTCGAAATCCAGGCCGGCGGAGAATCCGAGATATTCGTGCGTCGGTCGCGCGTAGCAGTAGGCGCAACCGTGCTCACAGCCGCGATAGGGATTGATGCTCACATCGAAGCCCACGTCGGGACTGTCATTAGAGGCGATGATCGTCCTCGATGTGTCGGGCAAAAATTGCGTCGACGGTGAGGGGGCATCGGCATCGAGAACATCCGGATCGGGGACGTACGAGTAGGGCTGGAATCGGTTGGGCGGATTCTCGCTCGCGCCACGACCGAGGATCGGTTTTCGTTTTCTCTTCATCGCGCCACCCGGAAGAGAAAATCTACCATAGATAACCGTAAAGAGACATGGAGAAGCAAACAGCCGGCGCAGGAGCGATGAGTGGATGGGAGGTCATTGGTCGCCGCGGCTCTCTCGCTCGGTTGAGGCCGGTGGGGAGGAGAACCGGTGCCTGGGAGCGTGCGTTCCGGGTCAAATCCTCCCCCGAAAAGACGTGGCGCAAGCTGCCAGCTTGCGCGCCTTTCCCCGGTGAACCCCTTTTCATTCTTGCCCGGGCCATGGATGACTCCCTCGGCGTCCGGTCGATGCGCCGATCGAGGAGGACGTCGAAGCCGGAGACCGGCTCGCCCTGAAAACGAGTCACGGCAAAACCAGAGCGTCTCGCATCACAGCGCCCTCGATGATCAACGATTGGGAATGATGACCACATCGAATGCATCGCGCTCGCCGAGGGTGAGCGTGACGATCACCGTATGAAAATCTTCGCTCTCCGGATTGACGTCAACGACCAGGACGCGATTGGGATAAGAGCTGGCCACATAAGCGCGCTGACCATCCGGCGTGAACGCCACGGCGCTCAACGCTCCCGCGCCGGTATCAATCCTCTGCATCGGCGAGTTGAAAAACGGCGACGTGGGATCGGTGTTGATGACGAGGATGCGATTGGAGCTGGTGTACGTCACGTAAGCTCTCCTCCCGTTGGGCGTGATTCCCACAAAGGTCACCGGCGCGGCGGCGAAGCTCACCGGGACGAACGCGATGAGCTGGCGAAACGTGGGCGAATCGGGATCAATGTCGAAGGCCATGACCGATCGGTCGGGACCGCGATTGGCGATGTACGCGCGCGTGCCATCGGGCGTGATGGCGATGCCCGTGGGACGCGAATCGCTCACCGGAATAGACGTCGTGACCGTGTTGGTCTCCGTATCGATTTCAACCAGCGTCCCCGAGCCACGATTGGTGACGTACAGGCGACGTCCGTCCGGAGTGATGGCCAGGCCCATTGGGCCGAACGGATCATCGCCGGGAATAGTGATGCTGGCATCCACGGTATTGGTGGCCGTATCGATCACGTCCACGCGATTGGCACCACCGGAGATGACGTCGCCGAGCCCTTGAGAGACGGCGACGTACGCGCGACGCCCGTCGGGCGACAGCACAATTTGAAAGGGGAAGCCGATATCCAGCGCGATGTCCGTCACGACCGTATTGGTCGCCGTATCAATGACCGAGACGCTCCCTCGATTATCCAGGGCCATATCGCCGCGATTCACGACGTAGAGGCGCGCGCCATCGGGCGTGGCGGCGAGATAGAGGGGACGGCGACCCACCGGAATCGCGCTCACGATGGTGTTGGTGGCGATGTCGATGACGGTGACCGTATCGGCATTGGGATTCGTCACATAAGCGAGAGGAGCCGCTTCGGCGGTGACCAGCATGAACAGCGAAGCGCACACCAGACCGAATATTTTTGCCCACATGGAATGCCTCCTTATCGAGTTGACGGTCAACTCCAATCTATCGAGTATGGAATCTTACTCCATGTTGGACGAGATCACCAGATGTCTCCAGTGCGGGGATGCGCAAGCTGACGATTTGCGCCCCGTTGCCCTTCCCAGGCGCGCTTTCTCATGGAGAATTGGTCATGGGACGACGCAGGCCACGACGGATGAAGAGTGAGGGAGCGCGAATCGACGACTTGCGCCGCCTTCTATTGATGAAGTGATCGCGTCTCGTCCTGGCTGATCGGGCGATCGATCAGTATGAATGGCGCCCAGAAGTACGGGAAGCGATAAGCGGGAATATCCGAGTTCATCATAGCCAGCTTGGCCCGGCGCAGAGCCTCGGCGCGACTGTGTCCCGCCCGCAGATATTGATAAAAGCGCTTCATGAGGTCCGCCGTGGAGGCATCGCGAACGTTCCACAGGCTCACGACGAGGCTTCGCGCCCCGGCGTAGAGGAAAGCTCTGGTGAGCCCGATGAGACCCTCTCCTTTGACGAGCGTCCCCAATCCCGATTGACAGGCCGAGAGCACGACCAGATCGGCGTCCAGATCGAGATTGAATACCTCATTCATCTGCAGGACGCCGTCTTCGTTCCGTTCGCCGATCAGGGAGAAGATCAGTCCCGAGCGCGCCGGTATGCGTTCGTCGATGAACCCATGGGTGGCGAAGTGAACGCAACGGGCGTGAAGCGTCTCTCGCTTGACCGCCGACTCGGTGGCCGCTCGTCCCAGATAGATTCTGGTGGCCTGCCGGGGAAATAGTCTGGCGATGCTGTTGACCTCCACGCGGGTGTAGGGAAGCGGCTCCAGGCTCATGCCTCGCTCACCGTAACGATGGCGGGTGATGTCCACCAGCGCGCCGTCCGGAGACATGAGCTCATGAGCGGGATGCGAGCGTCGAGGGCGTTCAACAGAGCGCGTGGTGCCGTTGCGGGTCTCGGGTCGATGAGAAGCGCCGGTGAGAACCGGATCGGCATAGGCGATGAAGGCCTTCTGTCGGTCGGCGCGCCGCCGCTCCCTCTGCATGAGACCGAGCACGGAGGCCGAGGGCGCATAACTGATGCGGTGATGGGCGAGCAGCAGGGGCAGGTGAATGGTCTCTCGGGTCACTCGTCGAGTCAGCAGGACCTCGAAGGGAAGATAGTACAAGATGCCATCGGGCACGATGATGAGCCGATCATATCGGGCGACCATCCGCCCGACGGGCGCGAGCAACAGGCGATAGAGACGGTGAGCGCGATAGACGTAACGATCGAAGGCATCGGCGCTCGACGGCGGCGCCGCGATCGCCTGGCGACAGCGCTCCACCCATCGAGCGATCTCCTCTCTTCCCGGCAGAGCGACCATCCGGCATTCCGCTTTGGACACTGCCCAGAGAAACGATCGCTCCTCCCCCAGCCGGTACTCGATGAGCAGCGTTCGAGCATCCAGAACCTCTCGCTGCACCCGCTCCACATCATAGGGCTCCGGATAATGCAGCGCCGCATAAGCCGGATACTTCAGCCGCAGGCGCTGACGAAACTCACTCAGCCGCCGCTCGGTCTCCAGCAGCGCCCGCTCCAGCCGCCGCCGCTCCCCCTCGGCCAGCGCTTCTCTGAGCAACCGTCGGCCGATCCGGGTCAGCTCCCCGAACAACGCCCGCTCCTCCTCGATCACCCCCGGCTCGAGTCCGCGCCGGATGCGAATCCGCCCCTCGGCCAGCGTGTCCAGCAACGCCCGGGCGCGCGCCCGTTCGGCATAGGCGAACGCCCGCCTCCCGTGACCGGCCCCCGGCTCCTTCTCCTGCCGCCGGTAGAGCAACGCAATGGCCCGCGCGAAGATCTCCTGCTGCTGCCGCCAGAACCCCATCTTGCGCTCTTCGGAGAGCACCTCCAGATGGACGCGATCGATCTGATCGATGGCCTTCCGATAATACCGCGCCGCTTCCCCCTCATCGCCCCGGGCTTCCTCGGCTTCGGCCAGCCCCGCGTAGATCCTGGCCTGCACGTCGGCCGACAACGTCGCGCCGCCCACGGCCAATGCGCTCAGGAAATACCCCCGCGCCACCTCCACCTCACCCCGTTCCAGCTCATCCCAGCCCAACTCGGCCAGCGCCAGAGCCATCAACGGCTGCAGATGCGCCTCCTCGCTCACCGCCAGCGCTCCCTGATGACGGGCCACGGCCGCCGCCATCTCCCCGGCGTCGCGGGCCAGATTCCCCAGGTTGAGGAGACTGCGGGCGATCAATCGCCGCACCCCCAACTGCCGACTGAGCGCGAGCGCCTCCCCGAGCACCGCCCGCGCCCGCTCGACCATCTGCTGCTGACCGTACAGCATCCCCAGATCGTTGAGCACTTCGGCCAGATAGGCCCGATTGTAGGGATACCGATAGGCCGTCCGCCCCACGGCGGCGGCCTTCTCATACCATCGGAACGCCGCCGTCCGATCGCCCCAGAGCCGCTCCAGATTCCCCAACTGCCGATAGGTCCGCGTCTCGTTCATGGGATCGTTGAAGTGAGGACTCTGCTCGGCCACCCAACGCAGGTAGGTGAAGGCCATCGAATAGTTGCCCAGAGCCGCGTACACCACGCCCAGATTGGTGAGAATCGTCCCTCTCAACCACGGCGGCCACTCGACCCCTTGCTCTTCATCCGATGGGGTTTCGATGGCGCGTTTGGCTCGTTGCAGATAGTCCAAGGCCCGGACATAATCGCCCTTGAGATAGAGCACCCAACCGACGTTGTTGAGGGCATCGGCGAGTTGACGAGGTTCATCACCATGGCGTTCGTGCATGCGTAGCGCCTTCTCAAACAGAGCCAGCGCCTGATCCAGTTCGTCCAGGTACTGGTAGCACAGGCCCTCGTATTTGAGACTGAGGAGGCCCGCGTCTCCTTCGAGCAAGTGGGCCTGGTGGAATTTTTCCCGGGCGGCGGCGAAGCGTCCCTGGTAGTAGAGGCGCCGTCCCTCTTGGAACAGGGCTTCCCCCTTCTTCACCGGAGACTCTTGGACCTCTTGAGATGGGCTTCCCGGACTGGCGACGATGAGTAACCCCAGTATCATCAATAAGCCCAGCAGTGACATCCTTCCACTCCTGTGAAAATCAGGTCGCGCAAGCTGTCGGCGTGCGCGACTTCATTCTTCGTGGCGTGCTTTTGCACATGAGCGATTCCTCTGAACAATAGTGAGTGGCGCAAGATGGCGTCTTGCGCTCCATTCCCTCGATGTCCTCTTTCATCCCTTCGGTGTGGTGCTCTGACACCATGGCGAGCCCTTCAAGACATCACCGCAGAGAACGCAGGGGGGAGAAGGTTCAACGATCTCGGCGGCTTTCGTCTTCATCCCTCATTGAGGGGCATCTCCGGGCGACGGATGGCCCCCAGTCGACCCCGCCCGAAGACGCCATCATCTCCGCGGACATCGGGATCTTCACTCCATCACGAACGAGAACCGAAACGTTCTCCTCACCGCCTGCGTCGTCCGATTGACTTCCTCCACCCGCAACTCATATTCTCCCGGCGAGAAGAGATCGCGCCGACAGAGGAGCAGGAAGTTTCCCAATCGATCTTGCGGTCGAGCCTCTGCCTGGCGGGCGATCAGCTCTCCGCCACGGTCGTAGATCTCCACTCGATAGACGAACTCCGGGCGCTCGCTCACCGGGACGAAAAAGGCCAGGATGAAGAACGGGACCTCGGGTGAGAGTCGGATGCTGGGAGGTGACGCGCCGGCAGCCCGGATACCCGCTTTCAGCTCCACCCGCGGTACGGTGGCGATGTCCACCGGCGGTTTCTCCACGGTCACGATCTCTTTCTGAGGGACGATCTTGGTGACGACCTGAGGTTTGCCGAACAATCCGCGATACGCCGGATAGAGGAGAGCGGCGATGAGGAGATAGGCCAGCGCGGGGTGTAAGGCGATGTTCTTGATCCGATTCCAGAATGACGTCGATGTGCTCTCGGGGCGCGCCGGCTTCTGCTGCTCCAGGAAGGCGTGGAATCGGCTCCGCAATCGCTGGCTCACGTCGGGCCACTCGGGCGGTTCGGGTAACGTTTCTGATTGGCATTCGTCGAAGCGTTGGAGCACGCGGATGGCATCCTGACAGGTCGTGCAGAGAGTGAGATGCGTCTCAATCCGTTTGGCGTGGTCGGCGGGGAGCTTCTGCTCGTGGAACGCGATGAGCGTCTCATCGTCGGGACAGGGTCCGCGTTTCTGCCGCAGGTAATCGATGAAGTCTCGTTCGATCTCTGAAGGCGTTTTCCGGTCATTCATATCACTAGTTTCTCCAGGCGTTCTCGTGCCGTGTTGAGGAGGCTTTCCACTCTTCGTGTCGTGCACCCCAGGGCCCGGGCGATCTCGGCATAGGAATACCCCTCGACGTGGAACATCAGCCAGGCCCGTTGGTGCTCTTCGTCGAGCTTCCTGAGTTCGCTCTCCAGGAGCACAATGAGCTGTTGGGGATTGTGGGAATGATGAGGGCCCTGTTGGCGGACGGTCTTTTCGTAATCCTCACGTACTTTGATGCGGCGATATTCCCGGAAGCAGAGATTGCGGGCGATGACACAGAGCCAGGCTTTGAACCGGCTGTCCGGATTTCGTTCATTGAATTGCTCGATGCGCGTATAGGCTCGCATGAACGTCTCCTGCGTGAGATCTTCGGCCAGGGCCTGATCCCCGATCAGCTTGCGGCAGAGCGCGTAAACGTCTCGCGCGTAGCGCATGAACAACGACTCGAACCAGACGGGATCGCGCGTCTTCTTGAAGCGCTCGATCAGCGTCCGATCATCCAGATCATCGGCCCCTACATACATATAATGCTTCAGACCCCCCTTTTTCTGTGCTCACGAAAAAAAAAGTCACGCTCCTCATCTCGTCCAGGAGCATGGTTGATGGAAACGCATGTCACATCAGCGCCCTCCCATCAGGTACGTACATCTCAACCCCAGTTCTACTGACTGGTTGCGAACTCCCTCTCGCTGGGCATTATATCTCAGAATGACAGAAAGTGTAAGCATTATTCCGCAGACGTGAGGGAAACGTCCGGTGGGGTACTTTTGGTGAGCGAATGCCGGGTCTACATCATGAGAAAGAGCTCGCCGAGTTCGCTGGAATTGTTGCTGAGGTAAATACTGCTTTGGGGGAGCACGTCATGGGAGGGGGCTCGTTGAGTTTGTTGGAGTTGTTGCCCGGGTGAATACTGCTTTGGGGGAGCACGTCATGGGAGGGGGCTCGTTGAGTTTGCTGGGACTGGGGACGATTTTTCTCTGCGTCCTCTGTGGTGAGTTTTCTGGGGTGCTTTCTGCGCCAGGAGCACAGTGATCCTCGGAGGCGAGCTTCGGGAGCCTGAGGAAACCCCGCTGTTCATCAGCGGGGAGAGATCAGTTGTGAGCTGGCGAGGGGCAGCGCTTAACGCTATGGCCAAAGCGCTACGTGGCGGGGAGAGATCAGTTGTGAGTTGGCGAGGCGGCCCATTCCTCCCCAGGGGAGCCCCGCAGCCGGTCGGCGGGGAGGGGTCAGTTGAGGGCTTGAGTAGCGGGTAACGATCCCCGGAGGCGAGCTTCGGGGCTTTCATGAGTGGAGTGGGTGGGGCGTTGACTAGCTGATCACATCACCAAGCGAGACACTTGGGGGCGGGGCTGGGAATAGCCGTGGGGCGTTGACTAGCTGATCACATCACCCACCCCGGAGGCGAGCTCCGGGGCTTGAGGAAGCCCCGCTGCTCGTCGGCGGGGAGGGGTCAGTTGTGAGCTAGTGGGACGGCGCATCTCCACCTCCCGGGGAAGCCCCGCTGCTCGTCAGCGGGGAGGGGTCAGTTGTGAGCTAGTGGGACGGTGCATCTCCACCTCCCGGGGAAGTCCCGCGGCTGGTCGGCGGGGAGGGATCAGGTGTCGGCTCATGGATCACGATGCATCTCCTTGTCGAGCATGAAGATAAAGGCTTTCATCGTGGATTTTGCCGGTCACCTCATGAGGAGAAAAATTTTCAAAAAATTTTTCCGGTCACAGGAATTCGGCCCTTCTGGTGAATTGTACATGGTAGGGGGAGGGGATACATCGAGGAGACCGGACATGATGTCGAGAGCCAGCGAGCACGGTTGGCCACAGAGCGGCAGCTTGGGCGATTTCGCCCGGCGATGGGGCGTTCGAATGATCGTCGCGCTCATCGTCATCGTCCCGGGGCATCGGATGATGGCGCGAGCGGCGCCTCAACAGGGCGACGTCATGACCAACGAGACGATCGTGGAGTTGGTCCAAGCGAAGACGGGGGAGAAATTGATCATCGATCTCATCAAGCGCTCCCGGACGCAATTCGATGTCTCGCTGCAGGCCATCCTTCGGTTGAAGAAAGCGGGAGTGAGCGATGCCATCATCGAAGCGATGATGGCCAAACGGCAGGGTGAGCCGATCGAGGCAACCTCCACGACGGATGGCTCGAAAGAGTCACCCCCTGGGGCGTCCTCGGGCCTCCCGACCGAGATAGGGGTCTATGTGCGCCGGGGAGATCAGTGGACGGAGGTTCTCCCGGAGGTGATCAACTGGAAGACGGGCGGGGTGCTCAAGAGCATCGTCACGGCGGGAATCGTCAAAAGGGACATCAACGGTCGGCTTCGGGGCCGGCACAGCCAGACGAAGATCACCTTGCCTGTGGAATTCTTGATCCTGGCGCCCGAGGGAGTGGCCATCACCGAATATCAACTGGTGAAACTCCACGTGAAGAAGAAGGCCCGGGAGTTTCGCACGGTGACTGGCGGAGTGATTCACGCCTCTGGTGGCGCTCAGCGGAATCTGGTTCCCTTCAAGTGGGAGAAGATCGCCGCCCGCACCTATCGGGTGGTGTTCGAGGCGTTGCCGCCGGGGGAATATGGATTCCTGCCTCCCGGGCAGTATACGTCGGCCAGCGCCTCGGCTCAGTTGGGCAAGATGTACACGTTTCGTGTGGCAGAGCTTCAGTAGCGTTTCGCTTAAGCAGGGAACCAATAGGTGCTTATGAAGATGAGCCAATGCCATGTCGCTCAATCAGAATTTATGCACGGTCATGCCGAAGATGGGAAGCCGAATCCGCCTCATCCACGGTCAAGGGCTTACTGGCAGACAAGTGAAGCCGAAACATCATTTACTGAGCCAATCCCAATCGGCGTAAACCTCAATGGCTCCTGTGTCGAAGTCGGCCATGCTCTCGGCTGTTGTATTGCGGCTGCGGAACCGCAAGCTCAGGGTGGGATAGAAATCTCCAGAATAGACGGTAGGCGACCACGGTGTGGCTTCCTCAATGGCCAGCAATTGATCCTGAATAAAAAGAAGCGGCAACTTCCCCGTGCGCTGACAGAGGTTCAACAACTCTTCATCCGTTGGATAGTTATCCAGTGTCGCCCCGTGAACCATCACTTGACCATCAACGACCAGGAGCCAACCGGCGCCCAACTCTTGACACTTCTGCTGCAGCCAGTCTCGATTCCGTTCCTCCAGTTCATTGAGCGCTTGTTGGCGCTCCTCCGGACTCATTCGGGCCGCCTCCTCAAACGGCGGATTCTCGCCCTGGAACACGACCGCCTGTCTTCCTGCGGTCGGAGTTTCGCTCATGTGGGTTGCGTCGGGCGTCTCTTGTTGGCTGACCAGGTCCAGCGCTGCATCCACTGCCGCTCTGGCCTTTTCATCCAGCGGCCCGACTCGTTTTTCCAGTTCGTGGAGGAGTTCTTCTCGAGTCATCTTCTTTCTTCACCCTCGCTCTCTGACACACTCAGATGTTAGCACAAGCGGAGGGTGCTCACCAGGCACAAACCCGGCGACCAACCCCTCGCCGATGATGCCGGTCAAACCATTGAGCCGGAGGACTCACCATGGCGTGACAAGGCAAAGCATCGCTCCAACTCGAGTCGGCGATGAACGGAGCCGATGGTGCCACACTGATCGCTTCCGAGTTCTTCAAGGCCTTGGCGCAGTGATTCGTTCCAGAGCCTCGTTTCAGTATCCAGAGGTCGTTGGCAATTCCCTTGGCCTGAACTCCTTTTTTCGAAAAAGCCTCGGACTCATCCATCCTCATTGTGTTGAGCACTGAATGTCAAAATTAAACTTGGGAGGGAAACCATGCTTCGAACACTCTATCTTTCGATCGCATTCTCACTGGTCTTCTTGCCCGGTCTGATTCAGGGAGCAAGGGCATCGAAAACTCAATCTCAGCAAGCACTCTCAGCCGGTCTGTTCACGGCGCCGGTGGCTGGGCCGATACGGTACTCTCGCGTGCCGGTCGACAGTGGAACGGCCTTCGACCCAAACGATCCGCGGACTTGGTACACCATGGTCTGGGCCGGCCGTTACAGTGGACCCGCAGCCCAACGCGCCGAAGGCTCCGGTGGTCATCCTGGAGTCGATATCCGGGATCGCTATGGAGAGATGACCGGTGATCTAGGCGTGTATGCCATCGCCGATGGCATCGTCATTCGTCGGAGAATGGCGAGCGGATGGGGAAATTTTGTCGCTATCAGGCATGATGATGTGGGTGGTCTTGGAACGATCTATTCCGTCTACGCTCACCTAGACAGTTTCGATCCCAGCATCGCGAGTGGCCAGGAGGGGCACATTCGGGTGGCTCGGGGACGGAGAATTGGCACAATGGGAAGCACGGGATTGGATAATCCTGCTGCGCGTCATCTCCATTTCCAGATCGATAAGACCTGGCCGGAAGACAAAAATGCCCCTTTCTGGCCAACCTACACCGACAATGGCAACGCTGTTCCCTATCCCGCTGGAAATGATGCTCAGCTCACCCAATCTCAGCTTCGAGAGGCCGCCGCCGCAGTCAAGGCCAACACCCTGAATCCGATGTTACTGGTCGAGACCGGTTCTGCCAACGGTCAGAATAAACCTCAAGTCAGCGTAGAGCCTGATTGTGGTGCACCTGGCACATTGTTCACCCTCCAGTGGACTGGATTCACACCAAACAGTACGCTGACCTCTCATCTCCGTAAACCCGATGGAACGGAGTTCCCCATACTGCAGTTCAATACGGATGGCCAAGGTAATGCCACTTTCATCATTGATAGTTCCGAATTCGTCCCTGGGACGTACCAGCATTTCGCCGTGGATGACGTCACCGGGGCTCAATCGAACGTTGTGTCTATTCTGGTTCGTCCATTGTCAGAAGGGATGCGAGCAATTACTTTTGGCCAGAATGTGGGGCTCAGCAGGGATACAGAGCGTTTCGAGTTCTGCGCAAATGTTTTTGATGTCCTATCAATTTGGTCTCCGTATAATGACCTCTTGCTTTTTGATCCCACAGGTGAGCCCGTCGCGACAGACAACGGGTGGCTGTATGTACCTTTGCTGCGCAGTGGAAATTATACGTTGCAGGTCGAGGGTGGTGGTGTTAGTGAGTTCGTTAACGTCCAGCGCGTCAACCGACCGGCATTGGCCAGGCCGATTCGCTGTGGTCAAAGCTTGCTCATGATTCTGAACGGACGTCAGAGGCATACCTTTATCTTTCATGGATCTCCGGGCCAACAGATCACACTAACAGTGAATGGAGATCTCCGTGTAGCGGAGATCGAGTTATACGATCCATCTGGCAATCCGCTCGCTATTGAGTGGCCAGACTCAGCTTCGTTCAGGATTAGTGAGATCACTTTGCTTGAGGAAGGAATCTATACCATCCTCGTGAACAGTGATTGGCTGAGCAGGTCAATACAATACACGATTAGCGTGTCGTGTCAGTGACTGATCTCAATTAGGTGTTCCGAGTAGACTTATACCGACCGAAGCGTATCTTCGGGCAGTGTGGCTCGGCCTCTACATGTGCTAGACGGGGCCAAGGCTGAGCCTTGTCTTCTCGGTGTCCCGATCGTCGTCCGAGGGAGAGAACGGGACTTGCGAGCATGAGACGTCCCTACAAAGTTCCTTGGACGTTGCCATGAGGCTGTGTGTGGTAATTTTGAACAATTGACCTGATGTCCATGTTCTTTCGGCTCAAGTCAACATCACTAAGACAAACTCGCCGTTGGCGTTGCGAGATACGCGTATTTTAGATAGTAGTGTGGTCATAACGTTTGAGCAGCACTAAGTTGCACGGTACGCGCCCGGACAAGTGCTCATCGGCTTAGTTCCAAACAAACTCGATGGAGGCAAACTCTAGTGCATAACTGAGAAACGGGTAGACATGCAAGCGCGAACTCGTCGCGTTGAATGCCCTCACCATCTGGCGCTTGTAGATGGGAGCATAGTCCTAGGCCTGACCCAGCGACGCCGCGTGGGGGAGGAAGTCCTCACCATCTGGCGCTTGTAGATGGGAGCATAGTCCTAGAGCAGGATCATTGGCCACGAATACTGGCCAGCTGTCTTTGCAAGAAGGCGAGGACATATGTGCTGTTCAGGTTCACCGCATGGCTCATAGCCCATCGTCGGATAGCTTGTTCACCTGACGTGATACGCAACGCGCGAATTACATTCAGTCGCTGATGCGGTTCAGACTAGTGTAGGCATGGGGCGTCTGAGCACGCGGCATCCAGATGGATGTGAACGACGACATCAGCGAAAACTGCCTTCGTCCAGAACAACCGGTGTTGCACTGAGTTCACACCACCTCTTTATCTTGGGCCGGACATAGCATTGCCAGCGACGCATCGCCATCCTACTCCAGAGCGCCCGCTGGGGCCGCTGCTTGCTCCGACCCAGGTGACACATCAGATGCCAGATACCGTTGCTGGTGTAACGCACGTCGAACAGCGTCATAGGTCATGCGCGCCATGCGGTCCAGCATCCAGTGCTTGTCAGTATCTCCGTGGCATAAGCTCCATAAGAAAGGTCATGTGCTAGTTTCCACACCTGCCGTGCCGAAAGCTGACAGACTCGCCAGGTCACCGCCTGGATTCTTGAGGCTTCGTGCGGCCTTCCTCCCGTCGTTGATCATTTGTCGCGGAACGCCGATGGGCTGCGCCACGAAGGTTACGCTCTGACCTTGGCGCAACAGTTTCAACGCCCGGCGCGTCTAGCGACGAGTTGCCTGTTCGTTCTCTTGGGTCTTCATGTATACATCATGCTGAGTCCTTCATACTAACTAACATCCGCTGTAGCCCACCTATCTCTGGCGGGTGGCCGAGCTTGATCATTGAGTGGAAATTATGAATGAGGGAGGCGCAGTATGAAACTTTACATTGCAAGGGATCAAGCAAAGGGATTGCTTGGAGGAGTCAAATTTGAATTAAGGGCACGCGTAGAGTTAACTCATGAAGAAGCGGGATTGGTCAGAAAATACAAAGCTGACAAAGAAATGCTTCTTCAAAAGGAAGTCAAAATTCCACTAACTGGCAGATCCATTGTCCTTAACCTCACTATTGGTAGTCTCATGAATGGTCAGACTTTTCGGTGCAATGACATCGCAGAGATACTAGAGTATGAAAGAAACGTTAAGGAATCCTGTGAAGCGTTTAAAGAATATCTAGAGGTGATGAAAAATTTTGGTGGCGAAGAAATAATTGAATACTGATTTTTGGGTTATGAAGTAAACAAGTGAGTAATCGAATTTCCTGACTCCCCAGATGAGGGTGGAAGTCCACCGAAGAATTCTTGCACAGATAGTTGGTGCTCGATGTCGACGCAGGTGGGCGTTCTCAGCCCAGGCTAAGTTGGAGTGAGGACTTGTCTCTCTCACTTAGCAAAGCTCATTATAGGAGGTTTTGATATGCCAAAAAGAATTTGTGACGTTTGCGGGAAAGAAAAGAATGTGAGTGGTGGAAAAACATGTGAAAAGGGACATTTTGTTTGTTCTAGTTGTGTTGATTTAGGTTTCCTTGGAGGGAGACGCACCAAGTGTCCAATATGTGAAACGAAGTTGAAATAACATTTACCCACGAGGCCATCTCAAAACCTCCTCCGGTTTGTGGTAAACAGTAGACATGGCCTGGGGACATTTAAGGGATGAGCAGTGAGAGAAGTTGGACGTCCATTCTAAGCTTCGCTCCCAAGGGGCCGACCTTGGGTGGATGACTACCGCTGCGTTGAAGGCATCCCTCTTGATTCTCCGGACCGGAGCCCCGTGAAGCCGGCCATCCCGGCGGTGTGGCTGTCCCTCCACCTGTTGGCAGCATCTCAAAGAGTGGGGGGAGACGCAGTGCGGCTTATGCTCTGGCGGACCTTCCTCGCCTAACTCAACGACCAGGAGAAGATTCGTTGGGATGAGGGCTCTGTCGATGGCTGCTTCTCTCTGGCGAAGAAGGGAGGCCGAAGATAGGCTAGGCCAAGCGGGGCGCGAGGACGAAGGGGATGGTTCTGGTCGATGGCGTGGGTCCTCCGCAGGGAGCAGACCGGACGCGGCCTCCCCGGCGGAGGTGAAGCTTGTGGAGAAGATCCAGGACACGGTGGGTCAGGCGGGCCAGCCCAGGCGACTACACCAGAAACTGGAATGGCTGATTGCGGACCGGGCCTTCGCTAGACATCTTCTCTGTTGGCGGCTGAAGCGGCGAGGGATCGAGCCGATCATCTCGGTAGAGCCACCAGTGATGACCGGGATGGACAAAGGCAGCTGCGCGTCAAGTGGCAGAAGATTGTGAAATGAACGATAGCCGAGCTGAAGAAGTTCTCCGGCGATTAGTGGTGTGTTATGAACAGCTATGACGACTTATGCGGGATCCTTTTATCGGGCCCTCGCCTTACTCATCCTGCGGGAGGATTGAAATGAGTTCCATGGAAAACATGCAAATTTTGCTCAAGAGTTTTAAAGATCACAATGCTCGGCGGATTCTCTTTGTGGGATCGGCAATTTCAATGTTTCCGCCGGCGAATTTGCTTTCCGGTGCACAAATAACTGAATTGATAAGGAGAGAGTTACAACGGGAATCGCCTTGGCAAGTGATGGATCCAAAGCGCCTTGAGAAAGCTTGGCGGGATATTTCACTCGAGGAGATTCTTGAACTCTACTTGGAGTTGTTGGGGAGTGAAAGAGCGAGGAGGAATAGATTGATACAGTTCCTACAAAAGCTTTACGGAAAGGCTGGGCTTGAACCCAATGCTAATCACTTGCTACTTGCGGAGCTTCTCAGGAAGGGGCATGTATCAGCCATTGTCACGACAAACTTTGATCGGGCTATTGAAATCGCCTATAAGAGAACCCTAGGCTGCTCACCACCGGTTGTCTGGCAGGAGGCCCATCATCGTGCCATTAATTCGGGAGATCCTCACATATTTAAGTTGCATGGCCATATAGGTGATGAGAGTAGTCTCATTTACAGTATTAGACAGGAAGGGAAAGGACTTAGTAATTGGAAGATTGATAGGCTCAGGAAGATTCTCAACCAGGGGATTGTGATTTTCGTGGGCTATAGCGGGTTGGATTTTGATATATGTCCTGAGCTTCATGAGATGCCACTGAAAGCAGTATATTGGTGCGTGCGTAAGCGATCGGAGCTTTCTGATGATGCTAAGGCCGTGATTGAGAGGGTTAGAGGCCACTATCTGGAAATTGACATGCGGTCAGTGTTCAAGGAGATTGCAAGCAATTTAACTTTAAGTTATACACAACCTTCTGATCCTGAGTTGGAAGAGTGGGAAAGAGCAAGCCGGTTGTTTCAGACAATCTTCAATGACGAGTATGAAAAGCTCACATGGTTGACTAGAGTCTTAACTGCAATAGGCGCGGGTGAAGATGCTCTGAGAGAATGCAATAGCTTGCTAGCGAAGGAGAAAGACTCCGGCAATAAGATGGGGCCTTTACAGATAGCAAGACTCTGCACAGAGAGGGCGCGAGCATCATTTCTTCTAGGTCGCTATAGTTCGTCAGCTAAATTCTATAGAAATGCCATCAAAAGCTATAGACAAGCCCACATCACTGATGAGGATAAAAGGCACACTGATGATTTCTGGTTAGAAATAGAGCTGGTCGAGGCAATAAGATGTCAAAGGCGATACTTGACCTATCGAAGGAAACTAAGAGCTTTGGAACAGAGAGTTCCTAACTCTAACTCGCTAAAGGCACGATTTGAAGAGCGAAAGAGTCAACTTTTATTAGACCTTGCTGATATTCTACGGAGAAGTGGCTTGAGATTTCATCAGCTATGGGAACTCGTTCTCTGTTTAGACAAAGAAGCGGCATTACTATTGAGAAGGGCGAGGCAGTTATATGGAGGAGATGGAAACTTACGTAGTCAGAGGGATGTGGAGTACAGATTAGAAAAGTTGGGATATAATTACAACGTATCTGAACTGTACAAGCGAGTCGGGTTCATGGGCGGAAGAGTTAATTCCATTCGGATATTGGCCCAGAGGGCTTTTAAGGATAATAAGTTATGTGATGCAACAAAATATATAAGCAAAAGTATTGGGCTAGCGGAGTACATAAAGGACTATCCCGGATGTGTAAAAGGATATGAGTTGTTGAGCAAGATCAAGCAGAAGGAGGGGAATCACTATCATGCTAAGCTCTTTGAGCGTGAAAGCAACCGATATAAGAAGTATCTTGAAGGGATTAAAATCAGGGTGCTGGATACTAAAGGCATGACTTTTCTAGGATGTCTCGAAACTTCGATCTTTGTCCTATGTTTTGTCTTCAAATCATGGTTAGTAAAAGGAGGGCGATGGGCATCTGAGCGAGCGAAATTACGAGACAGGAGGTAAGGTACTGGAGCCAGAAGAGACAAATGGCGCACATCTGTCTACAAGATGCTCACGTCAGGAATCAGACACTATTCTTAACGCATTAATAGAATGATTGGCTTTCATCTCGCCACCGTCTTTGCTATCGCGGGTTTCTTCTTACAGCCCGACGGTAGGTTCGATCTGGGTAACTATCTGAGGTGAAATCGGATGCCACCCTTACTGGACTCTTACTTCTCATACCGATCTTGAATTCACTCCTTTTGATTCGCCTCGTCTTTACTTATACATTCTCGCCACGGCAAAATATCTGATATACATATTAGTCCACGTCTTTCAGCTCTAGTACCCCATCAAGAAGATTCTGATGAGTTTGGGTGGAACCGTTCCAGCTTCAGACGCGCATCGGATAGGCTGAAGTGCCAGTTGATCGTGGCCCATTACTCATTGCGGGCTGTCTCCAAAGCCCGGATTTGCCGACGCAGAGTCTGTTCATCGGGAATCCGATCATTCAGACATTGCTGGCAGAGGATGCTCAACCCAATCTCGACCATGTTAAGCCAACGGCTATGTTTGGGCGTGTAATGGAACTCCAACCGATCCAGGATGCGCTTGGTTCTGCTGCTTCGAAAGCTTCATACAACACTGCCGGCGTATGGGTATTCAGGTCATCCTGCACCACCACGACTCTCTCTGCCTCGGAGCAGAGTTCATCCGCCAGAGAGCACAGTGCATGGGTGTAGTCCAGCTTGGTGCGCCACTCCGTAACCGAGATGTGCCGCCGGCTGACCAGGAGCTGGAAGAAGATAAACAGGTTGCGCGTGCCCTGGCGCTTATACTCGTAGTCGAACCGCTCGGGCTGATCCGGTCGGGCCGGGCGAGGATGTGCGCGTCTCGGTAATCAGTTGTACCAGCAGTTCGTCCAGACGCACCTGAGGGCGTTTCCGGTCATGGGGCCGGGCATAGACGTCCAACACATCCTCTATGCGCCACACACACTCAGTGCCCACCTCGGGAATTACCTATCGCTTCCTCATCCATGGCCTCCGTCGCTTTTGTTAACGCCTGGCATACTGTCTCGTATGAGATGTTGTCCATCACCTTCAACGCCACCAACCGGTCGGCCAGCAGTTGTAACGTCCAGCGCTGACGATCCTCCGGTGGTGCGCTCTGGGCCAGCATGTGCAGCACGGCTTGCCCCTGGGCATCCAGTTTTCGACGTCCCCCAGGCCGCGGATCCTCATTCAGTGCTTGCTCCAACCCGCCTTCCACAAACTGCCGCCACGTGCGCTGCACCGTGGGCCCACTGGTGTGCAGCGCCGCCACGATCTTGCGATCCGGCTGGTCCTCGTCAGACAGCAACAGAATGTGGACCCGCTTCAGCTGACGCCGTGCCCCGGTTGATCAGGTCAAGTGAAAATGTGCGTTCCTCTTCGGTCAAATCGATCCTATATCTCTTGTTGGCCATCGTTCTCCTCCAATAACGGGTCAACTTGACTATAGCTTGCCTTAAAAGAAGAAGTTATCCAAATCAATCTGATGAGGAAATACTTTGTTGCAGTGCCAGCGCTCGATCTGTCTGGGTTGCATTTCTGGCTGATGGCTCTAGCTCTCTATGCCACTTCTTGAGGCTCGGGATGGATATTCGTTTTTTTCGTTCATTCGTACAAGTCAGACCGGAAACCGTTTTTCAGGAACCTGCCCAGAATACCAGGCGTGCGGGCAATAGCGTTGCTGACATTTCTCCTTGCTCTGGTATCTGTGGGTCTAGCCGCGTTCCAGCTTCTGGATTGGGATACCTTGAGCATCTTGATTCCTGTGGGCGTCATCTCCCTCTTGAATGCCGTCTCTATGGAATACATTCCTCGGAGTCTCAGGGAAGAGGAGATCGCTCCAAAACTGGTGGCGCTCCCTAGGCCGACATTTCCCGAGGTCTCGAGAGGATATCGTCCGGAGATTCGAGTGGAGGCGTGAAGGACGCGCCTACGACCTGAAGCTGGTGATTCGTCGGTATAAAGTATTCTATTCCTGGAGGTGCGTCCATGACAACGAGTGGGCGCAGGAATATGTGGCCGGCGGCATCTGTGGAGAGGCTCGAGCCCTCGCCTATAAGCTCCTTGAAGCCGGACGGCCTTATGGAACCTATAAAGAAGTGGTGTTCGTTCTTTCCTTCGTCCAGCAGGTGATCCGCTATGAAGCAGAGAAAGAGAAGTGCCCGAAATATCCGGTAGAAGCCTTGGTGAATGGGACTGGAGATTGCGAAGACTTCTTGATTCTCGGGGCGTCGATCCTGAAGGTGATCGGGTATGATGTAGCACTCCTGTTTATGCCGGGGCATTGTACGCTCGGTGTGCCCGGAGTGGCGGGGATCCTTAGCACGTGGGTGGAGCATGACGGTCGAAGATACTATTACTGTGAGATGAGGGCCAGAGGATGGGCGATCGGCAAACTGCCTGGGAAATATGAGGTTAAAAACAATCGGGGTTGATCCGGTTCCCAGCTTCGTCGTGCATACGGATCTTGTAGCTTCCGGGCAGTGAAGCTGTCCTCCAGTTCGTCCCTAGTAAAGGCCCCAAGTGCATTATAGCTGGTTGCGCGGGTTTCACTGCTGGCGACAATGACGTCACATCCTGGTTTCGTGGGAGGATGAAGGAAACATCACGATTTGTTCCATGAGCGGGCCTTCTCTAGGGTTTCTTGAGAGGCTCGCACGAACTCCTCTAATCGAGACCACAGAGGATTTCGCTCTCGATCAGAAGCGAAATTTTCTTTACGCGAGTGTTTGGTTTTTGATAAAATAAGCACCGAGGTGTGATGAAGGGTAGTTGTAAGTTCGAGTCGGTGATAATCTTGGTGTGAGTGTTCATTAGCGCGGGCGCGAGTGGTCAGTAACGAAAATATCATGATGAGCTTGAGTTGACCGGTGCTTCTTTTGCTTGGCTGAGTCAAGGGTTCGCGCTACCCTGATCGGGCTATGCTAAATGCCCAAGAGATGGTGATTGAGGAGGGGGAAATCTTCCGGAAGGAACCAGAGAGATAAATCTCAACTGAGGCATTCGTAGAAAGTGAGAGTTCCGATTCTTCTCCTTCCTTCTCCTCATGGGCTGGTTGAGAAGTTTTGATGATCAGTCAAGCCCCAGTGCGATGAAGGATTGAGGCGGTCTGAGTGAGCATGCATTAATTGCTATGGATGGGCCGTGGTCTGGCGAGTCGCCGAGAAATCATGATCCTTGCAGAGGAGACCACTAAGGCGGCAGCGTGCCTTGAATTGCGCTGAGTTTAGGGAGTCCCATTGTGTCACTTTGGGAGATGGAGCGAGATGTCCATTGATATTAACTTGCGACAGCGAGTAGTAGCTGCTAGCCAAAGTCATTGGAGGCAGTTTTCTGATCCGCTTGACTCAGATCGGATTAATGATTACATACAAAACGTGCTCCCCCTTGAACTCGAGTGTGCTCGAAGTGATGAAGATGAACCGAGACGCCTACCGTCTCAGGACAAGCAAGGCGGCGTGCTGGTACTTTTAGTTGGTTTTTCCATTGATCCACTACTACAAGCAATCTGCGCCTATAAGCCCAATGAAGTCATCTTGGTGCTTAATTCACGCTACAGTGAGCCTCCAGAAGGATGGACGGGACAGGAGTTCGGAAACTACATTGCTTCATTCTTCCCGCAACTAGCTTCGAATCATCTTATCAACAATCAGATAAGCAGGAACAATGGCAATGTAGAATTTGTCATTCTAGATCGAGATCACCCGGCAGATGTTTTCCGCAAGTTGCGCGAAGTCCTCATCCCGCGCCTCCACGGGGGAGAGCGACTGGTGTTGGATATCACCGGTGGAAAGAAAAGCATGGTAACAGGCGCGTTTCTATTTGGGGCATTTGCTGGTGTGGATATTTCTTACGTAGACTTCGATGAGTATGACCCTCAAAATCGAGTCCCACGCGGTTACACGTGCCGTATTGGCATCCTGCCGAATCCTTATGAGACCTTTCGCCTGCGCGATTGGGACCGTGTACGCGAGCTCTACGAGCGCTACCTGTTTCGCAATGCAGCGACTCTTTTGGATGAAATTATCCCATCCATGCGGGGATGGTTTTCTGAGGATGAAGTTAATGCTTCCAAGTTACTGCGCAAGGTGATGAAAATGTATGAGTACTGGGACAATGGGGATCATTGCGGTGCGCTCAAAATGTATGAGAGCATAAGAAATCAACTCAAAGCTTCTCTGCAACTTCCCACAGCGGTTTGGATCCTTGGAGAAGACGACTACTGGCCGCACAGTGAAGATGCTGAAACACTCCTGGCCCAACTGAAAAAGCTGGAATATGGTGAGGATGGACGACCTTCACTTTATCTTAGTGTGAAGAAGTTACTTGTCTACGCCTACGACGAGTTGGCGAAGGTGGAGCGCCTCATTGAGCACAACGAGGATTATCGCTCTGCTCTATTGCGCGCGGTCGGCCTGACGGAGGTACTCCTGCGCGCTCGGCTTCTCATCTTGATTCACACAGGGAAAGTGGAAATTGCCATCAAACCTGAAAAGAGCACATCACCTGACTATCAGCTTTTGACGGATGCTCCATCAGAGGTTACAGACTGGCGGCAAATCATTGTCGAACGTGTTATCGAGCAGCAATCGGTTTATCCATTCATTCGTGCACTGCAATACCGCGCTGATGGCAGTGCAGATGAGCGAAGACCTACCAAACTGAGGTGCACGAAAGGTACGTCACCAAATCAAGAGGAGAATGAGTTTTTGTTACGTCGTACTTCAGAAGCTCCTTTGTTGTCCGGAGACGTATTGCTGGGGAAAGAGACAAAATTGCGAAACAAGGCAATTCACACCTATCTGTCAGTGCCAGAAAATATTGCTAGACGTGCTTTGGACATTGTGCGAAAGAGCGTAAATGAGTTTGCTAAAAAGTGGGCCGTATTGATAATGAAGGAGAAGGTTGAAGTTCAGACAGAACTTGTGGGATGGACCGAACTTTGCCGAGCTTGTGGTATAACTTTTCTACCACCATCAAAGGAGGAAACCCAATGACCCGTTATCTACTGGCCGCTGAAGCTGATCAAATCCAAGACCTTATTTTTCGGGCTTCGCGCCTGAGAGAAGTCGTTGGGGGGAGTCAACTGCTCTCACGCTTCTGTAAGGAGGGTGCTGTAGAATTATTAAAAAAGCACGGCGGCAATCCCGATCAAGACATCATCATCAATGATGGAGGGGCATTTCGCATATTGTTTGAAGCGCCTGACGACAGCCAGGCGAAAAATAAAGCCGAGAAATTCGGGAACGACCTGGCGGAACTCTATCGCCGTGTGACAGGGGGGAATTTGACTGTTGCTGAACCTGTTCCTTACAACGGTGATTTCCGAGCGGCGAGTCAGCAAGCACAGGAAAAGCTCCGCGATGCCAAAAATCGCGGCGATGTTCCAGCAACAGCCGTTCATCTGCCATATCTGGCTTTCTGCGCCTCGTGCGGGATTACTATTGCCGTTAGACGACATAAGCGCCACCGTGATGAACGCGAAAACTATTATTGCGATTCTTGTCTGAGAAAGGAGAAAGAGCGGGACGCCGAAGTTGAGAAACTAAAGGAGGAAAGCAATAAAGGTGGATTTCTCGGATTGTTCTATGAGGCTGTTTCGTCAGCGTGTGAGAGTGAAGATCTGACAAATGTTCCTGAAGTTCCTCCCCAGGATGCCGACGATATTGCTGTCTTTGACCTGACCGGACGCCGCTATGTCGCATATTTACTTGCCGACGGTAATGGGATGGGAGCGTGGTTCAGTGCTTGCCTTGACGAACAGTCAATGAAATCCCTCTCCTCAGCGTTGCCGGAGACATTACGCACCAGCTTGGCGGCGTCTTGTCCTGCTTTGTTTCGCCAAATCGAGAAAAAGAACAAAAAGCAAATCCTGCCCGTGCTGCCACTCATCCTTGGCGGCGATGACTTGTTTGCACTGCTTCCCGCTCCCTGGGCGATTGACTTTGCCGCCCGCTTCTGCCGTGAATATGAAAAGCAGATGAAAGAGAAACTTAGCGAGTTAAACCTGCTCGAGGGTGATAATGTCCCGACGATTACCGCTGCCGTCGTCATCTGCAAAGCGAATTATCCACACATGCTGGCTCACAGATTGGGAGAGGAGCTTCTTGAGGAGGGCAAGCAACTGGCCAGAGGACGGGAGGCGCATCCGGACACTAATAAACGTGCTCGCGTGTCTGTACTTAACTTTGCTCTTGTTACCGGAAATGAAGTTGGCCGTCCAGTCACTGAGGAATCAGCTCGCTACCGTCCAGCGGCGTGTCCATACTTCGTAACCCACAATATCAGAGGCGGATTGAAAGATGCTGGGATTTCGGTGCGATGGCTCCTCCAGCATCGCTTTCACCTCTCTAAACTTCCGGGCAAGCGGCGAGCCGAATTCGAGAGGCTTTATGACGATATCACATCGGTCGAGAGCGAAGACGAGTTAAAGGAACAATGGAGACCGCGCTGGGAGGCGTTGCTGAACCGCATCAGGCGTACCGACGCGCAGATAGGCGATGCTGTGGAGGAAGCACTCAAGGAATTGGGCGAAGGAACGAAGCCCGAACTGGCTTACTGGAAACCCTTCGACCGCTGGCCGGGGAAAGGATTCTGGGGACATGGCTTCCCGGACCTGTTAACCATTTGGGACTACGCTTATGATCTGGACAAAGACGCGAGTGAATATGAGGAGTAAGAACCATGCGACTTAACTTCATCCTTACCTTACAGTCTGACTATCACATCGGCGCTGGCCATGGACTGGGATCACAGGTTGATTCGGCGCTTCTGCGTGACTCAGATAAAGTACCAGTTCTGCGAGGTTCGACACTTGAAGGCCTGCTCCGCGATGGGTTATGGCGCCTACTTCAAACGCCGCTCTTTTCGCGAAAACGAAAGTGTCAAGCCTCTGGCCTCACCGACGACAATGCTCCCGCCTACTGTGTGACCGAACCATGTCCGATATGTTGCATCTTTGGCACACCTGCTGCACCAAAACCCTGGCGCGTTTCGTCCGCGCGCCCTCTGGGAGCAGAAAAACCGCTTTCGAGAAGTGCTCATTGGAGCAGCGGACAAACGGGTGCTCAGATTGCAGCACGGGTGCGCGTGAGCCCGCGAATGCGCCGAGCCGAAGCTCGTAAGCTGTTCAAGCAGGAGGAAGGAGATAGGCGATTGGAATTCACCTTCACTGTAACCCGACTGGGAAATATGGCTGCGGCGGCCGATGAAGCTTCACTGCTGGTTGCGGCCGCACGAATGGTGCGGCGCTTCGGGGCAGCCAGACGACGCGGACGGGGGGAAAGCAAGATCCGTTTAGAGTCAGTCGAGGGTTGGCCTACGGCTTTGCCAAAAGGAAAAACCTGGCAGGACCATCTCCTCGATCACTTCAGGAAAACATGGCTTGAGAACGGACCATCGAAAGTTTCAGCATCACCCCGTGCATGGACGACGCCCCAAGCAGCCACCACAGGGCCATTGCGGTTTCGGCTAATCGTTAGATTAGATGAGCCTGTCATCATTGCCAGGCGTGCGGAGGCGGGGAATATCTTCGAAGGCGGATACGTCATTAGTGGTGCAACGCTCTCAGGTTCACTGGCGGCTGAGGCTGCGGCGCGGTGGGAATTATCGAACCATCAGCTTTACGAGCATTTTCTCAATATCTTCCGTCGAGGAGATGTCCATTTCTGGCCGCTTTATCCTGCCTTTATTCAGCAGACCTTAGCTTGTCCGACAATTCCCGCTCCGCACGATTTGCTTGTTTGCAAGATTCACCGAACATTGGATCCCCATCATAATGCCATTAAAAGTTATGCACGAGAAGTCTCTGTTCCTGAAGAATGTAGTACGTGTAAATGCCAAATTCCTCTTGTGCAGTTGGGTGGCTTCGTTGCCGTGCGGGATGGCGCTGCATCTGTGACTCCCCAGCAGCGCGAAGAAATGCATCCGCGCATCAATCCTCGTACGCAGCGCGTCGCCACTGGTAATCTGTTCGGCTATGTAGCTCTGGAAAGTGGACAATATTTCGTTGGCGAGATCTGGTGTAAGGACGATCAAGCCTGGCAGGTATTGCAGCAATTCACAGGAGCGGTGAAGGAAAAAGAACCATTCCAACTCCGGCTTGGAAAGGCCACTCGCCGGGGATATGGTCTGGTGACAGCGTGGCTGGAACGGATTGCCGATTCGTCATCTACTGATCCCTGGCGTGGCAAACCCCTTGAGCAGCGTGTCACAAATCCTTCTGCCCCCATCACGCTCACGCTTCTCACTGATGCGATTTTGCCGGATGTGTGGGGACGATTCAGACAATCGTTCGATGAAGCGCTAATTGAGGAACTCATTGGAACGCCAGTCGAAATCATCCGAGTCTTTTGCAAAGCCGGATACGTGGATGGTTTCAATAATCATCTCGGATTGCCGCGCTGGCGGGATATTGCTCTCAAGGCTGGATCGGCGGTGGGATTTCGTTTGAAAAACACAACGGATCTGACAACACTACAAACAAGGCTAAAAAAGGTCGAAGGGGAGGGCATTGGACTACGCCGCCATGAAGGTTTCGGCCAAGTGACGTTTAATCATCCTGTTTATGAAGGTGGGGCTGGAGTGGTCGGAACAGAAATGTTTATCCCCAATGAGCTTAGATTGGCGTCAGCGCCTACCGCTAGCCCGGCTAAGCAGATCAAGTCCGATTTCGATTTCATCAGGTGCTGGGTAAAGGACCTGCGAGATGAGGGAAAATTCAATGAGTCTTATTTTCGTGAACTGAAATGGGACGCCGTTGCACGTTGGTTACACACTGCCGCTGATCGACCAGTTGATGAATTGGTGTCCGAGCTTGATCACTTCGGCAAATCGGATATATTGACGACGGTGCCACGCGAAGCGAAGGAACATTTCACCAAGCCAGAAGCAAGAAAGGCTATCGAACATCTCAAGGATTGGCTGGAGAGAGTTAGGGAACAGTCTGATATGGTGCGTCGGATTGCGATTGAGCTCTTAGCCAACCGAATTGCTGCTTCAGTCGAAAGGAAGGGAGGATAACTATGCATTATCGAGCCATCTTAGGAAAACTTGTTGCGCGCACGGCTCTCCACATTGGCACGGGCGAAGGCGGAGATGTAACGGATGAGCTGTGTCGACGTGACGCAGAAGGCAATTACATCATCCCTGGTACGGCAATAGGCGGTGTACTGCGAACCATTGCTACGCGTGTGGCGCCGCGCCTTGGCAGCCCTGTGTGCCGGGCGTTACTTAGCGAAGATGAATTGAGCCGTCTTTCGGAGAAACAACGAAATCAACCCTGCGGCTGCTGGACTTGTCACCTTTTCGGTGACATCAACCCGAGCGAGGGAGACACCGAAGAGACAGGTGGACGTGCCTCGCGTTTGTTCGTCGCATGCGCAAAAGCCTGCTTGCCTGAAGGCAAAACAGCTCACATCCGAGACGGCGTCGGTATTGACCGAGCAAGCCGAGCCGCGGCACGAGCAGCATTAGTTAAATTTGACCTGGAAGTGTTGCCAAAAGGAACTCGGTTTGAACTGCGGTTGGAGTTGGAGGATACCAATGATGAGGATGAACGTCTGCTTGCTGCAGCTTTGGCTGAATGGCAGGCAGGGAGAGCGTGGTTGGGAGGATGTGTGGCACGCGGTCTGGGTGCGTTTGAACTATGCGACGTTAAGCTCATTCAACGGGATCTGTCCGAGGCAAATGCGCTGATAGACTTCCTGAAAGCCGATGCTCCATGGGAAGGTGCCAGTGAAGATGCGAACTGGTTAGAGTCGCGATTAAAAAAAGCCAGGGAGAAGGTGCAAAAGGAAGACGTGAGCCACAACGACGTGGCACATTCGTTTGTAACGATACGGTTCGATCTGAAAATTGGAGGACTATTTCTGACCAATGACACCACGGCTGCTGTTCGTAGCGGCTTTGATCACGCCCCCCTGCTCGACGTGGCAAGCCCAAACGGCATACCTATTCTGACGGGCTCCAGCCTGCGTGGCGTGCTTCGTTCCCACGCTGAACGGATTGCGCGAACCCTGACGACACTGGACGCAACCGGTGTCGATGATTTCCTGGCTAAGTGCCCGGCCTGCAATCCGGTTGAATCCGGTGACGAAGGCGCACCTCTGGTTAACTGCGACACATTACTCAGAAAGGTGGCCAAGGTCCCCGATGAGCAAGAGATAGTAGATGAGCAGCTTTGCTTTGCTTGTCGTCTTTTTGGCAGCACACGTCGTGGCAGCCGGCTCATCGTCGAAGATGCCGAGGGTGAGGCAGAGACGTTGCGGAAAGTACTTGATTTCCTGGCGATTGACCGCTTCACGGGTGGTGGCAAGGAAGGGGCAAAATTTGATGCCCTCGCCTTATGGCGACCTACGTTCAAAGTGCGCCTCCATCTGGAGAATCCAACACATTGGGAATTAGGATGGCTCTCACTGGTATTACGCGACCTGGCGGATGAAATGCTCATGGTCGGGTTAGGCTCGGCGAAAGGATTTGGGCGCGCCACGGTTGACTCATTCACTGCACAGATTGGTTTTCTTAGTGAAGAGGACCGAAAGGAATTGACGGAGGCGCCTGTTTCTGATTCTAAACCAAGTGGGCTTTATGAATCTCTCGAATGGGATTGGCAGAAGTGGCTAGATGTAGCCCCAAAGTGGATAGAAGCGTTCAATAAGGAACTTAGAAACTTCGAACGAAGAGAGAACTTGCGACCCAAAAAAGATACCTATTTTGAAGGCAGAATTCCAACGCTTTACGAAAAGGAGGCTTACCGATGCCTGTCAGAACCTTGAATTTCAAAGAGGAAGTAGAAGAGCTCGTGGATGATCCGCTCATCAGTAAAGATGGCGACATCGCCATCCTGGGTGGGGAGTTCAAAGCAAGTGGAGGAAAAACGTTAGAACAGGTTCTGGAAGGATTTCTCAAAAAATGGGATTTTTCCAGAATGCCTTACCACATCTGGGAATATATGCACCGCATCGAGTTCACCAAGAACCTGCCCGATTCCGAGGAGTACTCTTTGCTCGAACGAGGGCATATTTTCGGCTCTGGCGGAGACCTTGACTTACGGCGCGATGGCGAGCGGTTCCTGTGGCGTTTCATCGGTCCGAAGGGAGCACCTCTGCTAAGCGGCTACGGTGCGAAGGATTTCTGGGCCGAGAACCCTGATGTTCGATTGCGGCAACACAACGAATCCGCCCTTCTCTGGGGAGACTATAAAGAAGCATTCGGCCGTTGGCAAGAAGACCGCGTGGGTTGGGCGGAGCTGGAGTATCCGATTACCTCTCAGCAAGCCCGTAAGCAGGGAGAGCGAGTTTGGATTCATTACACTATCTTCACCGACGGTGGGCAAGTAGCCTTCGTCTGGTGGAAGGAGTTAAAAAGCCATGGCTAAAAAGAAACGGTATAAGGCTAAAAGAAACAAGAAACATTCGCCCAAAAGTGTCGGCAGTGGTGGAGGTTCCAATTATCGGTTCCTGAATCCTTACAACTTCGTGCGTTTTCTGGGCAAAGGGAGGGATAACCCTAGCGACGCAGGAGTAACGCTCCTTGGACGCTGTGCTCCCCCGCCACACGACCGATATGTAGGTATTACCGGCAAGATCACCTGCACGCTTAGGACTGTGACACCTCTTTTTATTTCCGACTCTGAGGGCATTACTGGGGAAGAGCATAAGACCTACCACTTCTTCCAAATCAATGGACAATATGCCATCCCTGGAACAGCCCTGCGCGGCATGGTCCGAAGTGTCTTCGAGGCGGTGACAAATTCATGTATGGCAATATTCGAGGGTGCAAGATTGAGTTATCATCTTGAACCGAGGCTCGCCTTGCAGCTCGTCCCTGCTCGCGTGGAAAGGAACGGCGATGAATGGCGATTACGCTTGCTCACGGGCACAACTCCATTGAGTGTGGGAAGGCCGCCACAAGGTACTCAATATGCTGCATGGATACATCGTTACTGGCCGCTCAAACCAAGTGGAACATTGCGGCAAGATCCACCACAAAACGACAGAATTAGGCAATTCCAACAGCGAACAGCGCGAGGAAAAGAAGTGGGTTTACAAGACCTCAAACATGGGCAGGAGTGCTATGCCCTACTCAAGCTCGTGCAGCATCCGCACCCGCGAATTCAGTTTTGGGATGTTTTAGCGTTAGATACAAATCCCGGGTGCCTTGAGCAGATGAAACAGGGTAATCAGCGTATAGAAAAAGGTTGGTTGTGTATTACAAACCAGAATATCGAACCCAAACATAGCGAGCGATTCTTTTTCCGTGCTGCCGACAACGATGGCCATCCCGAAACAATTGAATTGCCCGAAAAAGTGCGCCGGGAGTACGAGGATCTTATCAAGGATTACCAAGAACGGCACCAAAAGGAGATTAAGAAGCGTCGTGACAGAAGCCAACCTCTTGATACCCCTGTCGGCGATGATCCTGGATTGAGCCGCTTCATCTACACTCCATCCGAAAGGGAACTTCAAGGTGGTGAACTGGTATATGCTATGCTTGAGGGGACGGCTCAGCAGCCTTCGGTGAAGTTTATTGTTCCGGTATCGGTACCTCGTGTTGCATATGAGAGGACGATCGCTGACTTACTCCTGCCACATCAGAAGGCATGTGATTACTTCAACCAAGACGCCGTCTCGATTGCAGATCTTCAACTTTGCCCTGCCTGCCGCGTATTTGGCTGGGTTCACCAGGGGGCTCCCGAGGACCCAAACGTGCGGGTTGCTTACGCCGGACGGGTAAGCTTCTCTCACGCCATCTTGCAGGGCGAGCCGAAGAAGCTCGGCGAAGATACACCCCTGGCGATACTCTCATCACCGAAGCCAACAACGACGGCATTCTATCTCCTTGGAGCAAACGAACAACCCAATTTTAATGTAACTTATGACACCCAAGGAGCACGCCTCCGTGGTCGCAAGTTCTACCGCCACCATGGCACGGCAAATCCCCAGGAGTACAAGCGTGCAGGCGATATACGCGACGGGCAGAATCGAACAGTGAAAGACGTGCTCGATGAGGACAATGAATTCACCTTCACAGTCCACTTTGAAAACCTTGCGCCTGTGGAGTTAGGTGCGCTCCTTTGGGCATTAGAGCTTGAGGATGGTATGGTGCATCGGCTCGGCTTTGCTAAGCCGCTGGGCTTCGGCAGCGTGAAAGTCACAGTAGATACGGTAGAAGTCCTTAATCCGCGGGAGCGTTACGCCTCATTGAGCAATGTAGGCTGGCATCCAGTTCAACGGGACGTGTGGGAAGCACAGTGCGTCGAAGCGTTCAAAAGTGCTATGCAGTGGCGCTATAACAAGCCGTTTGAGAAACTGAAGAATGTTGAAGATCTCAAGGCCTTACTTGGAACTGTGCCCACAATAGCGGTTCATTACCCGCGTCCACCTTATAACGGCACGCCTAATCCCGATCCTGAGGGTAAGCAGTATGAATGGTTCATAGGCAACAAGAGAAAGAAACTCGCCTTGCCACCTGCGCCCGCTGATACACAGGGCTTTCCGTTACTGAACAAACAGGGACATGAGTTTTAAGACTGTTGTGAATATACAGTAGCCTTTGGCAATTTGATGATTGGGATAAGTTGCGGAGACAAAAAGAAGTCGAAGTATGTGAATCGTGAACTCTGATTTCGTACAATATCTCAACCGGCATCTCCGCACGGCCGGGTGGCATGCCGCTGAGATGCGCACGGGCGTAGAGATCAAAACCAAGAAGGCTGCTGGCAATTTTGTTACCCAGGCCGATAAGAAGCTGGACGTCCTGGTCGGCGCATTGCTGGCGGAAAAAATCCCTGACTGCGCGGACTTCAGTGGAAACAGCGCACTGGCCGACGGCCTCATCAGCCAAGAACGCGTCGAGAAGCTTCCACCGGCAACTGCTCTGGCCATCGCCGCTCGTCACCGCGTCTGGTATCTCGATCCCATTGACGGGATCGATAATTACGTCAAACAAGATGGCCAGTATGTCGTCTTGCTCGGATTGGTCATTGACCGACAGCCCGTCTACGGCTGGATCTATGCTCCGGCGCGAGATGAGCTGTACTTCGGAGGACCGGATTCCGGCATTGCGCACCAATTCAGCCACGCAGGTGTGTGGCGACAGGCTGCTTCCACCCAACCAGAATTACTCGCTGGAAGCAGACCTACCGACAAAGCTTCTCCACCGGAGCTGCTTCGTCTCATCATGGGCTCGCGCGACCGACGCGCGTATCCAGACCTGGTAGCGTGTCTTGAGCCTGCCCGATGGGTCAAGGTGGGGAGTCTCGGACTGAAAGTCATGGCCGTTATTCAAGGCGAGGCCGACGCCTATATCCATGTCTCGCAACAACTCAAGTTCTGGGATGCGGCGGCGCCAGTAGGGCTGGTTCAGGCTGCAGGACTGACAGTGTGTAACCTGGAGGGTCGTCCGCTCGACTTCACACCCCATGCGGAGGCCGTCGGAGAAGAGATCTTTCGCCATCGGCAAACGGTTCTCATCGGGACATCTCAAGGCGTGGCGGAGGTGAGGTGTCGGCTGGACCGGGGCTGATGTCCCATGGATGCTGCGCTTGGGAGCACAGTGACGGCGGCAACAAGCAAGGATGCTTGTCGCACGTTTTTTCGGGAGTCTATGAACTCCCTGGTGTCCGATCTGCCCTTTCCCTTAACAAGCAAGGATGCTTGTCGCACGTTTTTTCGGGAGAGCTAATGACAAAGAGACGTTAGAAGGAATTGATCTACATCGTCTGGCGAGACCAATGGGAAGAGACATTGGCCCTCCTGGCCATCGTCACAACATTTTTCACTCAAGAACTTCCACTCTGGCTCGTCGTGATTTGGACCGGCGTAGCTATGGCCCTGGTGAGGAGCGGTTGGCGAGCCATCAAACGCAACTGGAACGCTCCCCTACCATCCGCCCCATCCGAATGGCCCTGGTGAGGAGCGGTTGGCGAGCCATCAAACAGACCTACAAAATGATCAAGGAAAACCATGTCCCCATTATTGTGTTTGTCGGTAAAGTTCGAGATCCAGCCGATGCGATGTGGCAGGATGTGCTCCGAGTAATGGAGCGTGATCCCTGGAATTTCAATCCCGAGCAATATCAGAAGGATTTCGGACTGGATCGGTCGCGCTTCTTCATCCATGAAGGAGATCCGCTGCCGAAAGATGATCCGGAGGCGTGACTGCGATTGGCGCGGCGATTTCGGCGGCGGGTTGAGCAACTCAGCCGCGAGCTGCCGGGACGCCGCGTCTTTCATGTCTTCCTCAACGGGCCGATCACCATGGCCCTTGGGCTCGGCGCAGCTATCGGCACCATGTTCGAGGTGGTGGTGCATCAGTATCTTCCGGCAGCGGGCGAGTTGCCCTACGATTCGGTCGTTGATTTTTATACCCTGAGTGAAACGAACCCTCGTGGCGCCCACTTTCTCGAAGACGTGGTGTTGGACGAATTCCAATACATTGACGCCGAAGGTGAGCTGGACGATGCCAAAGAGCTTTACGTCTCCATTTTCCGGGCCAAAGATGATCCAAAGCCAGCTGTAGAGCAACTCCTCATGCGCCAGTCAAAAGAGGATACGCAGGGTTTGGAAAGCTGGCGCATCCGACAGAAAGTGCAAGGCATGTTGAAGCCCGGAGATGATTGGATTCGCTGTGCGCGGGAGATCATCACTCTTCTCTTTTAACAAATTCCCTCGCGTGAGCAAGTACATCTTTTCTTGAGTGTGTCCATCGCGCTAGCCTTTGCCTTGGGAATGGGAATCGAACATTATTCCCTTATAAGGGCGGTCCTCCCGGATCGCTCATATCACTCTGCATGATCAATGAGTTGCCAAAGTGAAAGAATTCAAGACAAGACCATCGAGGATAACGACGACCTCATGTTCATGGTATCAATGAGTTGCCAAGGTGAAAGAATTATCTATGGAATCGCCTTTCGCCTTATGGCTGTCGCAGTATCTTCAAGCCACCCCCTAGGTTTCGGGGGAGAAAGCTCTGCCGGGAAGATTTCGCCTTATGGCTATCGTGGCGGAGCTTTGTCGGCTGAGATTCTGTCGTCAAAGGTCGTGTGTGACTCATGTATTTTTTGGTGACCTCTTCCATCGCGATGAGATTCAGCCTTCACTCAGCAGGTCAATCACTTCACCCGAAACCCTAACTAGGGTTTCTTCCATCACGGTGAGATTCAGCTTTCACCCAGCAGCGCGTGTAGCATGTTGATCAGTTTTTCTCATCAACGGGAACAGTCTATAGTCATCTTTCTTCCTCCGACCCAGAGACATGAAAGCCACCAGCTTGCGACAATTGGCCGAAGGTGGAGGGAGTGGAGGTAATTTATCCGACCTCAATGCGTTATAGCCAAACCCAGCGAATGGAGTCTCGATATGAGGTCGCCGAGAAATGTCGTCGCATGGGATTTAGGAACCCCCTATCAGGGGGCTTGCGACAAATGCTGATACGATCCCTGCAGGCCATCGCGTAACGTCCTGTCATGCTGAGGGTTAGAAATTTGGCCCGGCGGTGCCGGAAGGCGAATTGTCGAAAATCAGTCAAGAAAGCCAGAGAGGGGATAGAGCGACGACAAAATAGTTTAAGCTAATTGGTTGGTGATGAATGGGTTGAGGATTTGATCTATCGAAATGTCACAATTTTGGGTTGACGTGGATGGAGGTTTGCGACAAAATGGAGCCGGTGTTAACCGATAGGAAGCATGAGAGGTTGGATACACCTTGTTATTTGACAATTTGGTTGTCCGACCAGAAACACCCCAACAATGGGCTATCGGAATGAAGACCCGACTTCAGAGGGGATTGAAACGATGATATCCTGGGCCACCTCGGCCCCGAGTTTTTCTATCGGAATGAAGACCCGACTTCAGAGGGGATTGAAACATCTGCTCGTGGTCTCAACGCGAGGGCGTGCTCGATATCGGAATGAAGACCCGACTTCAGAGGGGATTGAAACAAAGAAGCGTTGACCCTTTTGGAAGTAGACGTAGTTCATCGGAATGAAGACCCGACTTCAGAGGGGATTGAAACAAGCCTACGAAGTCTGCCAAGGCAGACTTGTTGACCATCGGAATGAAGACCCGACTTCAGAGGGGATTGAAACATTCCATCTTTCTTAGATTTTCTCTTTCTTGCCATAATCGGAATGAAGACCCGACTTCAGAGGGGATTGAAACGGTTGTCAGCCGGTTGCTTAACCCACCAACTGGCCAAATCGGAATGAAGACCCGACTTCAGAGGGGATTGAAACTTTGGCCCCGGGACTATTGGCCGCGAAGGTTTAGGTCCATCGGAATGAAGACCCGACTTCAGAGGGGATTGAAACCTCTCATCGTCGTTCACACCGGCGCATCGGCAGCTGTGGATCGGAATGAAGACCCGACTTCAGAGGGGATTGAAACTTCACTATGGCGCGGTCCTCGTCTGACCGCAGTATTGCAATCGGAATGAAGACCCGACTTCAGAGGGGATTGAAACGTGGAGCCCCGGCTAGAAGCCGGGGCAGCTTGTTCTATCGGAATGAAGACCCGACTTCAGAGGGGATTGAAACGCAAATTCGTTGGATCCTCATTTTCCCTCCCTCATCGCATCGGAATGAAGACCCGACTTCAGAGGGGATTGAAACGAGTAAGGTTCAATATCATGATCATGGCTAAAGTTGATATCGGAATGAAGACCCGACTTCAGAGGGGATTGAAACCGAGACAAAGCTCGCCGGGAAAGATACGTGTTATTCATCGGAATGAAGACCCGACTTCAGAGGGGATTGAAACATCCCGACGAGCTGGATCTCGCCGGGCCAAATTCGTTATCGGAATGAAGACCCGACTTCAGAGGGGATTGAAACGGAAGGGGAAGGGGAATGGGATTGGTGGACGGTAAATCTATCGGAATGAAGACCCGACTTCAGAGGGGATTGAAACGATAGAAACAGCGCCGTCAGTGTCGATCTCACTAGTGATCGGAATGAAGACCCGACTTCAGAGGGGATTGAAACACTCACAAACCTCCGGTTGTTCGTATTATCGACATATATCGGAATGAAGACCCGACTTCAGAGGGGATTGAAACACCGAGGGAGGGACCGCATGGCACCACCCCGGCCCCCATCGGAATGAAGACCCGACTTCAGAGGGGATTGAAACGTGCAGCAGTCCGCGCACCGGTCACACCCTTCACATCATCGGAATGAAGACCCGACTTCAGAGGGGATTGAAACTGAGAAGAAAAGGGTTGCTGTTGCACTCTATAGCTCGATCGGAATGAAGACCCGACTTCAGAGGGGATTGAAACAATGTCCTGGGCCGCTTCGGCCCCGAGTTTTTCTCTCAATCGGAATGAAGACCCGACTTCAGAGGGGATTGAAACGGTTATAGTCCCTTGGTTCTTTATCTTCATTTCGCCCTCCATCGGAATGAAGACCCGACTTCAGAGGGGATTGAAACGAGCACGCTCGTCTACGACGGGTTGAGCGCGACGGACGCATCGGAATGAAGACCCGACTTCAGAGGGGATTGAAACAGGTTCCTGGCTCCAACAGATTAGCTGCTTCTAGCTCATATCGGAATGAAGACCCGACTTCAGAGGGGATTGAAACGCCTAGTTCCACATCCCCTTCTCGCGCCATACTCGCAATTATCGGAATGAAGACCCGACTTCAGAGGGGATTGAAACTGCGGATAAGACTTCTTTAGAATTTCTTCTAATAGCCATCGGAATGAAGACCCGACTTCAGAGGGGATTGAAACAATGAGAGTCTGGCGACGGGACTCGCCGGATTCCGAAATCGGAATGAAGACCCGACTTCAGAGGGGATTGAAACAATAATGTCCTCGGCCGCCTCGGCCCCGAGCTTTTCGATCGGAATGAAGACCCGACTTCAGAGGGGATTGAAACGACATTGATGCGGATTGGGTGCGTCCTATGTCATCATCGGAATGAAGACCCGACTTCAGAGGGGATTGAAACACCAGTGCCATCGTCCATCCGCCCCGTGTCTTGACACATCGGAATGAAGACCCGACTTCAGAGGGGATTGAAACAGGTTTGCCAGCTCCTCGTGACCAATGGCACGTAAGGCATCGGAATGAAGACCCGACTTCAGAGGGGATTGAAACACACTCGCAACAGCGTTCGCAGGACTCGCAGCTATGAATCGGAATGAAGACCCGACTTCAGAGGGGATTGAAACAGAACGGCGCGCCGTGATAAGAGAACTCGATTTCCAATCGGAATGAAGACCCGACTTCAGAGGGGATTGAAACTGTATGTAAGACCGATATGCTGCACCAGTTCGAACAATCGGAATGAAGACCCGACTTCAGAGGGGATTGAAACTAAGCGATGGCCGACTCTCCCTGCGGCACGAAGGCATATCGGAATGAAGACCCGACTTCAGAGGGGATTGAAACAGGCTTCTTAGCCCTTTTTATTACGTTTCTTCTTCTTCTATCGGAATGAAGACCCGACTTCAGAGGGGATTGAAACTGGAGGAAAGCGTATGGCAGCTAAGAGAACATCAAATCGGAATGAAGACCCGACTTCAGAGGGGATTGAAACTTCAGCTCCAGGCATAGTTTACCTCCGAGTATTGAATCGGAATGAAGACCCGACTTCAGAGGGGATTGAAACTACTGAGACGTAGCTATCCGCGAAAGCTGACCACTTCATCGGAATGAAGACCCGACTTCAGAGGGGATTGAAACAGGCGGGCCAGTGTTTTCTTCGATGTTCTCTTGGCATCGGAATGAAGACCCGACTTCAGAGGGGATTGAAACAATTCTATGTCCCCAACTGCGTCTCGAACGCCTTTCAGCTATCGGAATGAAGACCCGACTTCAGAGGGGATTGAAACATGAGAACCTCCATCCGTCTGGTGGGATACGAACGAATCGGAATGAAGACCCGACTTCAGAGGGGATTGAAACGCCGGTGTGGTTCCCCGCCAGGGTCGTGGACAGTTTTCGATCGGAATGAAGACCCGACTTCAGAGGGGATTGAAACGAGACGCCGAGGTCTTTAGCCACGGCCGTCACCGCATATCGGAATGAAGACCCGACTTCAGAGGGGATTGAAACTGATCAGGGGTTTCATTTTTATTCCCAATCTCTGTAATCGGAATGAAGACCCGACTTCAGAGGGGATTGAAACTTGGCGGCCAGTCTGATGGCCCCCGGGCGTTGGATTTCATCGGAATGAAGACCCGACTTCAGAGGGGATTGAAACACCTCGTGTGTGCGTCGCACCCGGCAAAGCGAAAAAGATCGGAATGAAGACCCGACTTCAGAGGGGATTGAAACATATCCTCCGCCGCCTCGGCCCCGAGTTTCTCTCTCAGATCGGAATGAAGACCCGACTTCAGAGGGGATTGAAACAACAGCGGGGGAACGCCCGCCAGGAATCCTTTGATGATATCGGAATGAAGACCCGACTTCAGAGGGGATTGAAACACCGCAGGTGCAATGGTATCCCAGTCCCATCTCATCTATCGGAATGAAGACCCGACTTCAGAGGGGATTGAAACTAGTTCCTCCAGATAAATATTGATTTTATCCAACTCAATCGGAATGAAGACCCGACTTCAGAGGGGATTGAAACAGCATTGGATCGGATTTGGGGTACTTCTTTTTTTAGGAATCGGAATGAAGACCCGACTTCAGAGGGGATTGAAACCACGTCGTGCCGTAGCAGTCCCGGCACTTATATTTCTATCGGAATGAAGACCCGACTTCAGAGGGGATTGAAACGCTTTCCTAAGACGAAACACCTTAACCTCCATCATATCGGAATGAAGACCCGACTTCAGAGGGGATTGAAACGATTCCAAGGATTACGTCGAGCACGGTGCCTCCTTTCCATCGGAATGAAGACCCGACTTCAGAGGGGATTGAAACGTTTCGGATTTCTATTCTCATTCTTACACCTCCTTCTCTATCGGAATGAAGACCCGACTTCAGAGGGGATTGAAACGGTTTATTTTTCTGATTCCGGATCAACGTGACTTTCCATCGGAATGAAGACCCGACTTCAGAGGGGATTGAAACATATTCGTTCATGAGAAGATTAAAGAGATACAGATACAATCGGAATGAAGACCCGACTTCAGAGGGGATTGAAACGGATTAGGCCCTTATTACTCAATCGGAACATGTAAACTTTATCGGAATGAAGACCCGACTTCAGAGGGGATTGAAACGGAGAGAAACAGAATGATCACACACACGAGGACAAATCGGAATGAAGACCCGACTTCAGAGGGGATTGAAACTTTTTGAAAGCTTTCCATCCGGCGGCGCGCTTTTTGATATCGGAATGAAGACCCGACTTCAGAGGGGATTGCGATGGGAGAGTAGAGAGGGGACATGAAGCAGAAAGCAGAGACCGAATCGAAGGATTAGAATTCTCGGTTCCTTCCCCAACGAGGAGACTTGGCGGCTGGTCAGCAGAGAGGAGGTGTTACGCTTCATAGCGAGGGAGGTAACCATCCCCGGAGGCGAGCTTCGGGCCTGGCGTCAGAAGTCCCGCGGCCGGCGGGGAGGAGTCGGGTGTCAGCTCGTGTAGGGAAGTCCCGCGGCTGGACCGCGCGGGGAGTCAGTTGTCGGCTTGTGTGAAGGCGCATCCCCTCCTCCCGAGGAAGCCCCGCGGCTCGGCCAGCGGGGGGAGTCAGGTAAGAACTCGCCCGGCGATAACGTAACGAGCTCCGGGACCTGTTCCCACGAACTGAGGATTAGTTGGGAGCGATCAAGAGCATCAGGGACCTCCGGAGGCCACAGGGCGAGGGTAAAAGGGAACCCATTAGGGAACGCAGCGCCAGACGCCATCTTGCGCCGCTCATCGAGGAGGGAAAAGCCATGAACATTTTCTTCGTTCCTCACCCCAAACTCTCCTTGGACAGAGAAGAAGTGGAGAAGATCAAAGAGGCCATGGTGGAGCTGGAACAACAATTCAATCCCCACTCCACCATTACGGCCCAGGTGACGGGCGATGCCAACCAGAATGCCTACAAGATCATCATTCGGATCGAAGGCGAGGGGAAGGTTCTCCAGCGGGAGATCTCCATCGTTGGATGCAACGTCGTCGTGGGAGACCGGAGAGTCATCTCCGATTCCGGTGAGCATTCCCGGCGTGCGCTCTCGACGAAACGAGAGAAGCAGCGCTCATGAGCGTTGACCCCGTCGCCGCCGGAGCGACGAGCCTCCGGTCCTGATTCAGGCCATGCCTTCCTCCGGGACGAGATGAACCTGTCCCTACGGATGTCACTTCGGCGGTCCCGGTGCCCGTTCAACGCCATGCCCTCCTCCGGGGCGAGATGAACCCATCCCGAGCACTGTGACGTATACAAACGCGGAGATGGGACAAGCTTCTTTAACCCTCCGGGGCGAGATGAACCCATCCCGAGCACTGTGACGGCCGAGGATGCCGACGCTCTCCTTGATGAAACGCTCGCCGAGCGAGATGAACCTGTCCCGTGCGGTGAGATGGCTCTCTAGACCCGGTCTTTCCTCTCGTCTTTCCAGGGAAGTTTTCGGGGTCTGGACTGAAGTCTGGCTCGATGTCCTCTAGACCCGATCTTTCCTCTCATCTTTCCAGGGGAGGGGTCATCGATCGACCTCTCATCAGCCGAGGCGCTCGCCCGATGGTTCGGGAGGCGAGGAGAACGAGGGCGCGGGTCGAGGGGGCGCTCCGGCTCGCGCCTTCAGCTCCTTGCCCACAATCCCCGACGAGACGATGAACTTGAACGCTTCTTCCACCGTGTAGTCCAATTCCACCACGTCCTCGGGCGAGACCATGACCAAGAAGCCCGACGTCGGATTCGGCGTGGTGGGAATGAACACGGTGAGGATCTTCCCCGTCCCGGTCAACTTCATGGCATCGCGCCGCTCGGCGGCCACAAAGCCCATCATCCAGAACCCCTTGCTCGGATATTCGACGAGCACCACGCGCTGAAAATTCCGTCCCGACGTGCGAAACGATTCCACAATCTGTTTGGACGCCCCGTAAATCGTATTGACCACCGGCAAGCGCATGAGGAATCGCTCCACCGCTCCCAGCATCCGCCGCCCCATGATGTTGGTGCCGATCACGCCCAGCAGAAAAATCACCGCCAGCGACAAGGCCACCTTCACCACCGGGATCAAGGGCTTGGTCCAGATCCGCCGCTCCAACCCCAGCAGATCGACGAGCCAGTTGACCACCGGCGCGCCCACGCCGGTGAACAAGTCGAAGAGAAACGCCACCAGCATGTAGGTCACGAACAGAGGAATGAGAATGATCAAGCCGGTGACGAACGTGCGGCGAATCTCATGCCAGGAGAACTGCTCCCGGAGATCTTCACCCCGTATGGAAAAAATCGACCATTTCATGTTCACGTCCCATTATCGCTTCTCGGCGGCCGGGGCTCAGTCGCATAGAGACGACGCCCGGCGCTCATAGTTCATATTCGCATCCCATCATCACTCTTGACGGCACCCTCCACCGAGTGATGAGAAGCTCATGAAACCAGACGGATGTAGAAGCGATCCATCATCGCCCTCAGCAGCACCTTCCCCTAATCCCCTATCCGGCCTCGCTCCCGCGCGCTCGTGAACGCCCTCGTTGCGAAGCGCGGGTAACCTCTTGAGCGACCAATCGCTCATTCGGCCTCGTCCGGGGTTCCTCCAACCCGTTGCTCGTGTTGGCTCCAGCCACCTTGATACTTCCCGGCTCGATGCTCTGACCTCGCCCCTGTGCTCCTCCGACCCGCTGCTCATAATCGGCTCCCGACGACGGGCCGTCCGACTTCGCTCTATGCCCCTCCCACCCGCCGCTCGTGACCGGCCCAGTAGGGCTCCCGCAACACCCGCTTGAGCACTTTACCGCTGGGATTACGCGGCAAGTCTCGAACGAACTCCACTGACCGCGGGCGTTCGAATCCACCCAGCTTGCCTCGGCAAAAATCGATGATCTCAGCCTCTGTGGCCGTTGCTCCTTCCTTGAGGACGACGATGGCCTTGACCGTCTCGCCCCATTGAGGATCGGGGACGCCGATGACGGCGGCATCGGCGATGGCCGGATGCCGAAACAAAACCTCTTCGACCGCCCGGGAGGAGATCTTCTCGCCGCCGGAAACGATGATGTCTTTCACCCGATCGCGGATGTAGAGATATCCCTCCTCGTCCACGGTTCCGGCATCGCCAGTGTGCATCCAGCCGCCGCGCAGCGCTTCGGCCGATGCCTCCGGTCGATTCCAATATCCACGCATCAATTGCGGGCCGCGCGCGACGACCTCTCCGAGCGCTCCGTGAGGGAGCGGGCGATCATCGGCATCCACGATGCGCACCTCGGTGCCGGCCACCGCTCGACCCGCCGAGAGCAGGAGATCCGGCCGCTCGCCGAACGCTCGCCGATGATCGGAAGGGAGCAAGAGGCTGAGCGGCGCCGCTTCCGTCATGCCATAAATCTGCGTGAATGCGCATCGGAACGTCTCATGCGCCTGCCGGAGCGTCGCCTCGGCGATCGGCGAGCCCCCGTAGATGATCATGCGCAAACGATCGTATCGGCGGTCGGCGGCATCGGCGACGGTGACCAGGCACGCTTGAATCATCGCCGGGACCAGCGGCGCATAACCGATCTGCTCCTCGCTCAAAGCATGGATGACGACCTCGGGATCGAAATCGGCCTGAATGACCAGGCAACCACCCCAGTAGGCGCAGAGGTACGTCCAACCCACGCCGAAGATGTGATAGAGCGGCACGATCATCAGGTGGCGCGCGCCCGGCTCCACGTCGAGCGCCAGCGCCATCTGGAGGACGCAGGCCGTCACCGTGCGATGGGTGAGAATCGCTCCTTTGGGCCGTCCCGTCGTCCCGCTGGTGTAGAGTTGGAAGGCGTCGACTTCGTCGGAGAAGAATCGCTCGGGCGGTCGAGCCGGTTGATCGGCCACCCATTGCTCGTAAGACTCCCAGTCGGGCGCCCGTCCATCCAGGGCGATGAACCGCTCCACAGTGTCCAGTTGAGGGCGAATATCGTCGATGGCCGGGAGGTACTCCTTCCCGGCGAACACGATCCGGGCCCGAGCATCGTTGATCATGTAGGCCCATTCCGTCCGAGAGAGCCGGTAATTGAGAGGAGCGGGGACGACGCCCGCTCGCGAAGCGGCGAAGTAGAGGAAGATGTATTCGATGCTGTTCTTGGCGACGATGGCCACCCGATCGCCAATGCCCAATCCGGCGGCGATGAGCGCCCGAGCCAGCCGGTGCGTTTCCACCTGTGCCTGCCGATAGCTCAGGCGCCGACGGCCTTGAACGATGAAATCCGCCTCGGGATGCTCCCGAGCGCGAAAGTCGAGGAAATCGTGAAGTCGCATCGTTTCATGCCTCGTCGTGGAATCAATCGTCGGTTGGGCCTCGCTCTCCTCGCTGACCGGGGTGCTGAGGGAGGGTCCGGAGTCGAAGCCCGAACGGTGAACGCACCCATCGAGCGCCGACATCAGACCATGGAGTCCACCGAAGGTGTGGCCTCCATCGCGTCTGTAGCGTTCGTGGCATTCGTCACGTTCGACGTCATGGACTCCATCGATCCCGATGGCCTCAGCGGGTGAGGATCATCATTCGCAGCAAATCGGCGGTATTTTCTGCTGAATTGGCCAATCGTCCCAGCGAGTCGAATATTTTCATCAGCATGAAGATGCTCACCGGATCGATCTCTCTCTCCATGGCGAACATATCCTGCAGCAATCGCCGTTCGATCTTATCCGATTCCCACTCCTGAGTGCTGATCTTCTCGGTGATCTCCAAGGCCTGGCGGACTTCGGGGCCTTGCAGCGCCTTTCGCATCAATTCGCTGATCTGTTGAGCTAACTCGCAGAGATTCTGTGAGGTGGCAATGACTTTCTCCACATACTCGCGCGCGCCGCCGTGGAGCGCCTCGGGCAATCGCGTTTGCCGATAGGTCAGCAAGACGGCGTAGTCTTTGGCGCTATCGGCGATGGAGTCCTGCGCCTTGAGATAGTTCAACAGATCCATGCGATTCACCGGGAGGAAGATGGATTTGGGAAGGTGCTCGCGGATTTCCGCTTTGATGATGTCCGCCTCGTGCTCGGTCTTGGACAGTTGCTTGCGCAGGAGATTGATCTTGTCATACTCCTCGGCCAGCCAGGCGTCGGTGATGGGCCGGACGAGCAGCACGCACTCATGCACTTTCTTGGCGTGCTCGACCAAGGGACCGAATGGAGACTTACCGAACAACGCCGCTATCGGGTGCATGGCCTCATTATACTTTCTCCCCTAAGACCATGCAAGTTTGCCCAACCAGTAGAGGCCTCCGGCGATGAGGCCAACGGCGGGAACGTTCACCAGCCAGGAGACGATGATGTTGCGCACCACGCGAAGATCCAGAGCGGCGACGCCCCGGGCCAGACCGACGCCGATGACGGCTCCCACGATGGTGTGCGTCGTGGAGACGGGAATCCCGATCTTGCTGCAGACGAGCACAGTGGTCGCGCAAGAGAACTCGGCGGCGAATCCGCGCGAGGGAGTGAGTTCAGTAATGCGCGTCCCCACCGTCTCGATGACGCGGCGGCCGAGGATGAAAAGACCGATGATGATGCCCACGCCCCCGAGCACCAGAAGCCCGAGAGGGACGGGAACTTCGGCTCCTGGATCGCCGCCATTCTCGATGGTCCACACGGCGGCCAGTGGACCGATGGCGTTGGCCACGTCATTGGCGCCATGTGAGAACGCCATCATGCAGGCGGTGAGGATCTGCAGGCCACGAAAGATCGATTCCACTTGCGGCTCGCGAGCGTTGCGTCGCCGACTCATGGTGAACGCCCAGGCGACGAATGCCGTCAGTCCGCCGACGCCTCCGGCTATGAGCAGCGCCTGACCGAGCGGGAGATGGAGTTTCAATCGAGGCATCCCTTTGTAGACCGCCGAGAGCGTGATGATGGCGAAGACGAGGAACACGAATAACGGCGACCACGCGGCGGCTGCCCGACCGGCATCCTCGCGTTTCATGATCAGGCGGTGAATGAAGGTCACCATCACGAACGCCATGATCATGCCGACGATCGGCGAGGTGAGCCACGAGAGGACGATGGTCACCACTTTCGCCCAATTGACGGCATCGACGCCGGCGCCGATGATGCCGAACCCCAGCACGGCGCCGACGATGGAGTGTGTCGTCGAGACGGGCAATCCGAGGAGCGAAGCCCCATGCAGCCAGATGGCCCCGGCCAGGAGCGAGGCGGTCATCCCCAGAGCCAGATCCTGCCAATGTCCCTGAAAGGCGCCGGTATCCAGGATGCCTTTCCGGATCGTCTCGGCCACATGTTTACCGACCAGCGTGGCCCCGAGAAATTCGAATAATGCGCAAAGGAGGAGAGCTTGAAAGAGGGTGAGCGCTTTTGAGCCCACCGACGTTCCCATGGAATTGGCCGCATCATTGGCGCCAATACCGAACGCCATGTAAAATCCCAGCATCAACCCGACGATGAGAAGCAACGATATCTCGCCCATGCCGATCATCTCCCACAATCACAATCCAGCCATTCGGTTGAATCATGTTCGAGTTGTTCGCAGGTCTCAATGCTGCCCCCTTCGAGATGGCTTCTTAAGCTAAAGCCATTCGTCGTGCAAGTCCAGCCTGTGATGAAAAAGAGCGATTCTTGGGAGGAAAGTATGTGCCGAGGAATGACTCTTGGCAAGGCCGGATCGGAGATACTTAATAGGTGGTGGGGCTCGAAACGAGCTGCCCAGTGACGGCTCCCCGCCGACGAGCGGCGGGGCTTCCAGGGGCGAGCCCCGGAGCTGGTCTCCGGGGTCCTTTGACGTTGGTCAGCTAGTCGGACGGATTCCCCATCCTCTCTGAAAAGCCCCGGAGCCGGTCTCCGGGGATGGTCATGTTACCGCCAGGCACGTTCCCACCTGACGCTTCCTCGCCGACGAGCGGCGAGGCTTCCCTGGTGGGGGGAAGAGTCATTCGTGACTGGCGAGCACCTGAGGCTTCCCCGACGAGCGGCGAGGTTTCCTCGATGAATGACTTTCTTCTCACAATGAGTTCCAACTGTGACGCCTCCCCGCCGACGAGCGGTGGGGCCTCGGAAGTTTCCTCTCCACCTTAACGAACTACATTGGAACCGACTCCAGGAGAACGCCCTAACCGGTCAACCGATCGATCCGCCGCTTCTGGAGAGCCAACACTGCCGTTCGCCCCAGGACGCGCACGTAGTCGATCAATCCGGCGAACCGCTCATCCCGACTGAATCCTCGTCGATAGCGGACATAAATCTGCTGCACAATGACGGCGATTTTGAACAGCGCGTAGACGTAGTAGTAGAGCACATCGGAGACGTCCCGACCGCTCTTTGTCGCATAGCGCTCGACCAGGCCGTGCCGATTCAAGTTACCGGGCAACGTGGTCAGACAAAACCGCCATGCCTGCAGTTCATCCGGATCATCGGGATCGATCCAATACCCCAGCGTCGTTCCCAAGTCCATGAGCGGATCGCCGATGGTGGCCATCTCCCAATCCAGCACGGCCTTGATGTGCGCGAGATCCGTGGGATCGAGTACCAGATTGTCGTACTTGTAATCGTTGTGAATCAGAGCTGCACCCGATTCCGGCGGTTTATGGTCGTCGAGCCAACGGGCCACCCGTTCGATGTCCGGAATGTCGTCAGTGCGCGCCCTCTGGTATCGTTCGGTCCATCCGCGAATCTGCCGCTCCACGTAGCCCGCCGGTCGCCCCATCTCTTTCAAGCCCGCCGCGGCGTAATCGACGGCATGAATTTCGACGAGGTTGTCGATGAAGGCTTCGGATAGGCGCCGCATGATGTCCGGGGTGAGGGTCAATCCTTTCGGCGGTTGCGCCCGCAGGATGATGCCGGTGACGCGTTCCATGATGTAAAAAGGAGCACCCACCACGGATTCGTCCGAGCAGTAGAGAAGCGGTCGAGGCACCCTGGGATAGACGGCGCACAATCCCGACAAGATGCGATATTCCCGACTCATATCGTGAGCCGTTTTGATCTTGACGCCGAGTGGCGGGCGCCGCAAGACCAGCTCTCGATCGCCGGCGCGCAGCAGGTAGGTCAAATTCGAATAGCCGCTGGGGAATTGCTCCACGGTCAACGGACCGGCGCAATCGGGGAGATGCTCTCCGAGATACCTCTGGAGCGTCTCCAGATTCAGTTCTTCTCCCGGACGAACGGGACCCGGTCGGTCAATCCAATCGTCGATCATGAGATCTCCCTCCACCGCATTCTCCTCTCGCTCCCTTCACGATGTAGTCATTCCATGGGCCCGCAAGATTCGTCGGGCCACGGCCGCCTTATGAACTTCATCGGCGCCATCGTAAATGCGGGCGGCGCGCTCGTGACGATACCAGAAGGCCAGTGGGGTATCATCGGTCACGCCGAGGCCACCGTGAATTTGGATCGCGCGGTCCAGCGCGCGATGAAGGACGTTGGCCACGAAAAATTTGATCAGCGAAATCTCCTGGCGAGCTGCCGAAGCGCCCTCCCGATCGATCTTCCAGGCGGTCTGGAGCACCATCCAGCGGGCGGCATCGATCTCGGCTCGACTCTCGGCGATCCAGGCTTGAATCATCTGACGGGTGCCAAGCGGTTGACCGGGCGCGAGCTGACGCCGGGCGGCGCGCCGGCACATGAGTTCGAAGGCGCGTTCGCAGATGCCGATCCAGCGCATGCCATGATGAATGCGCCCCGGCCCTAATCGCTCCTGGGCGATGACGAATCCGGCGCCTTCGGGACCGAGCCGATTGCTCTGCGGCACGCGGCAGTTGTCCAGGACGATCTCACCGTGACTCGCCCAATCCCGACCAGCATGGCCCATCACGGGAATATTGCGTACCAAATTGAACCCCGGCGCATCGGTGGGGACGATGATCTGGCTGGCGCGGCGATGAGGACTGTCGGCGTCGGGATTGGTGACGGCCATCACGATGGCGAAGGCCGCCCCATCGGCGCCGGTGACGAACCATTTTCGACCGTTGATGACGTAATCCTCTCCTTCTTTGACCGCCGTGGTCTTCATCCAGACGGGATTCGAACCGGGATAGTCGGGTTCGGTCATGGCGAAGCAACTCCGTATCTCACCGCGAACGAGCGGCATGAGATACGTTTCTTTTTGCTCGGCGGTGCCGTAGTGCATGAGGATTTCCATGTTCCCGACATCGGGCGCCTGGCAGTTGAACGCATAGTGGCCGATGGGACTGCGGCCGAGTTCCTCGCTCACCGAAGCGAATTCCAGGAGCGAGAGGCCCATGCCGCCATATTGCTTGGGCAAGAACGGTGCCCACCAGCCGCGCTCTTTCACCTGACGCCGCACGGCATTGAGCGCCGGAAGTACCTCGGGAAACGGTTTGCTGAGGAAGTCGCCTTCCAACGGATAGATCTCCCGCTGCATGAACGCACGGATCTCGTCCACCAGCGTTCGCACGTGTTCGGGAATGCTGAAGTCCATAGCCTCCTCCCGGGCTAACGATAGGTGAGCAAATCGGGCGCATCGAGGTGAGGCGTGGCATTGAACGCATAGAGCGAGAATCGTCCTTCGGAGAAGAGAAATTCCGCATATCCGGCATTGCGGACGATCCAGCTCAATTCCAGCGCCTTTTCATCGCTCAGATCGAGCGCGTATCCCACCGCAGCCGCCACCGGTCCGCCGGAAGTGAATGCCACGACGGCGCGACCGCGCTCCACGCCTGCGATCATCTGGCGCACGCCCGCCTGGACGCGAGCGCGGAACGCCGGCCAGGATTCCACATCCGGCACGTTCAACTCTCCTCTCACCCACATTCGCGTGATCTTCACAAAGAGGCGACCGAACGCCCGCTTGGCCCTTTCCCCACCTTCTCGGAACGTCGCCACGGCCTCTCCAATCGATGGGTCTCGCCGTTGCAATTCGGGCAATACCCGTTCGAGAAGTCGATCGCTCTGAAACTCGTCCAGTTCGGGGAGCACGATCGGTTCGGGCCAGGCGAGCCCATGCCGACGATACGTCGCGGCAACGAGGTCATGAGTTTGTCGATGGCGGCGGCGCGGTCCAATGTAAACGCGGGTGAAGATGAGTCCCCACTTCGCCCAGTAATCTCCCAGGCGTCGCGATTGCTTTTCTCCGAGCGGCGAGAGGCGATCGTAATCCCCGCTGAAGGTCGTAGCCTGACCATGACGGACGAGGAACAAACGACTCATGAAGTACTCCCCTCTAGTGAAGCTGAACGGACCACCGACGGGCGACGAAGCTGTGCTCCCGGACGCCACCAATCCGGCGATGGCCCCTGGGCTCATGATGAACCCCTCGAAAATCACCGCCGAGGCGCAGAGAACGCAAAGATCCTCCGAGAGGCTTTTTCATGTCGTCGATGTGGCATCTGTACACCATGGGCGACTCTCTCAAAGAATACGAGTGGCGCAAGCCGCCAGCTTGCGTTACATCTGTCAATAAGTCCTCATGAAGCCACCGAAGCATGATCCCGGGCGCGCACATCGTGCTGAGCGATTTTTCGGAAATATCCTTCGATGCGTTCCAGAAACATATGGCGACTGGTGAGCTGAGGGAGATGGCCTCGAAATGTCGTCGAATGCGGCAGTCCTTTCAGGTAAGCCATCAATTGACGACGAAACACGCGAAGGGCGATCTCTTCGCCCGTGTAAGCGGCGAGCAGATCGAAGTGTCGTCGTATCATCGTCAGTCGCTCATCCAGCGATGGATGCGGCGGTGGGAGCGCGGCCAGCGCGGGCGATGCGGGGCGGGTCCGACGCACTTCTTCGATCACGCATTGACGGAAAATCCAGGGGTTGCCAATGGCGCCGCGCCCGATCATCACCGCATCACAGCCGGTGACGGCGAGCATATCGAAGGCATCGCTCGCCGTGAAAATGTCGCCATTGCCGATCACCGGGATGCGTACAGCCTGCTTCACACAGGCGATGAGGTCCAGATTGGCTTGACCATCGTACATCTGACGGCGCGTGCGCGGATGAAGCATGATGGCGTCTACGCCCTCGTCCTCACAGAGGCGCGCGACCTCCACGGCATTAATGCTGTGCTCGTCCCAACCGGCGCGCATCTTCACGGTGAGCGGCATGCGAAGCCGCGGACGAAGCGCGCGCAGGATGCGCTGGAGAACGCGCGGATTGCGCAGGAGCGCCGAGCCGCTTCCTCCCTTGATGATCTTCTTGACCGGACAGCCACAGTTCAGGTTGATCATGGTGGCTCCATAATCCTGGATCATCTCGGCAGCGCGTCGCATCACCTCGGGATCGGTGCCGCTGATCTGAACCATGATGGGATGTTCATCGGGCAGGAACTCCATCATCTGCAAGCTGCGTTCGCCCCCTGCGGCCAGCGCCACGCTGCTCAGCATCTCCGTGGACACCAGAGAGGCTCCCTGCTCGCGAGCCAGGAGGCGATAGGGGAGATTGGTCACATTGCACATGGGAGCCAACAGGTAGCGATTGGGAATCTCCACATCGGCGATGCGGAAAGAGACGAGCGGTAGTTGTCGCCACCAGCGACTTCGGGCGCTCATGTCGATGCGGGCAAAAGCGGTGGGATCGGCGACATGTCTCGCCCCTCGTTCCCTCTTCGGCCTCGGAGAAAGAGAAGAGAAGGGATATGAAGTCTCATGGCGCACATGAGATGAACTCGATGGCGGCATGGTGATCTCTGCTTGGCCTCGCTCTCTCATTCGACGGAGCAGCAAAGAATAGTGGTGAGAGGAAAACGGTGTCAATGCTTCATCCGTCGGGCGCTGACCGGACGTGAGGGGCTGAGGAGGGGCGCGACGCTCGCGCTCCAGGACGCCGGCCTCTCCCGAGAGGGCGCGGTCGTCGATGAGGGGTGACCAATCCCTGTCCTGGTTTGCGTTTCCACGCTCATCTTGACAACGAACCGTGATTTCGATACCTTATTTGTTTCTCATGGGAAAGCGAGGGCCGACAACTCGATATATTGATCTCACCCGCTGTCGTCTCCGCTGTTGTCGAATGCGCCCGTACATGTGGGCGAGGGCGGCGGGATGTGAGGTGAGGCCCTCAAGATCGTTGCTCACGTAGCAGTCATCATAACCGAGCTGACATCTCAACCCGCTGCCTTCCCCCGAGGGCAGCGGGTTTTTTTCTTCATGGATGGCCTGATGGCTTGTTTGAGCGTGGACAGTCTCAACGGCATATCAACCGGCTGCTGGATGGCCCTCGATCAGTTGTTGGGGGATGTCCACGGCATTGGCTGCTCGCAGCCGGTGATCAAAACTTCGAGCAAAGGAGGTGAACGAATATGTGTTTCGTATCAGAAGGAGGAACTCCAGCGGCGACACAAGAAGCGACACGACCTCGTGTCGAGTTGAATGGGCCCGCCCCAGATTTTGAAGCCACCACCACCCATGGCGTCATTCGCCTCTCCGAGTGGGAGAAAGACAAGTGGGTGATCCTCTTCTCTCATCCGGCGGATTTCACGCCCGTCTGTACGACGGAATTCGTGGAATTCGCCAAGCGCTACGATGAGTTTCAGAAACGGGGGGTGGCTCTGCTCGGTTGCTCGGTCGATAGCGTGTACAGCCACATCGCCTGGATTCGCAACATCGAAGAGAAGTTCGGCGTGAAGGTGAAGTTCCCGGTCATCGCCGACCTGGACCAGAAGGTCTCGCAGCTCTATGGGATGATTCACACGCCCAGCGCCAGCACGGTGACTGTGCGGTGCGTCTATTTCATCGATCCCAACCGTATCGTGCGAGCGATGATCTACTATCCGCTCAACGTGGGCCGCAACTTCGATGAGATCGTGCGCGTCATCGACGCGCTCCAGACGGTGGATAAGGAGGGCGTCGCCTGCCCGGCCAACTGGACGCCCGGACAGGACGTCATCGTTCCGCCACCGACGACGCAACAGGATGCCGAAGCGCGCGCACAGAACAAGGAGTACAACGTCATCGACTGGTACATCTCCAAAAAGAAAGTCAGCTAGTGGGGAGTGATGTCTGACGCGGATTCCATCCTGGAGAGCTCCCCGGGCTAGCCTGTCGCCTCCTTATTGCCTCCCGCAACGAGCAGTCCCTGCTGGCTAGCCCTGGGGAGCCTCTCCGCTCTCGGAGAGTGAAAAAGCGTCCACAGTGGCGAGAGCCGTGACCGGGACGTTCGCCTCCCGGCGAAGCCCACTCCATGATTCCGACTGCAGCGCCCATGGCGTCGCGGCCATTATGGAAGTGTCGTGCAGGAGCAATGTGCGCTTCCGGAGAAGTGTAACCATCCCCGGAGGCGAGCTCCGGGGCTTGCCTCTGGAAGGCCCGCTGCTCGCTGGCGGGGAGAGGTCGCTTGGCCGCCAGTCACGGAAGGCCCATTCCCTCACGAGGGAGGCCCGCCGCTTGCCGGCAGGGAGATTCACTCGTCAGCTAGTTGAGGCGAGGAGGAAACTTTGGAAGCCCCGCTGCTCGCCGGCGGGGCGATTCACTCGTCAGCTAGTTTGAACCCCTGCGGCTCGGTCGGTGGGGAGGCATCACGAAAGCGTCACCATCCCCGGAGGCGAGCTCCGGGGCGTGATCGAGAGGTCTGGGCGTCAGAGTCTCCTCGTAGCCTCTCTATGGGCCGAGTTCATGAAGCTTCTGAAGCGCGACGCGATTGGATGGATTCAAGCGTAGTGCGTCTCGGTAGGCGGCCCGCGCCGCTTGCCGATGGCCACGAGCCAGCTCTACGTCGCCGATGAACTGGCGAATGAGATCCGATTCGGGCATCAGCTTCATGGCCAAGGCGAGGTGTTTCAGAGCCTCATCATATCGGTGAGCGGCAGCCAGGTAGCGACCTCGATTGGCCAGCATGAGAGCATACTGAGGACGAATTTTTTTACGCGCCACCTCATCCAATCTTCTCGGCTCGACGAGCAGAGACTCCAGGTGAAGCGGAGGCGGGGGATCGAGATGAACCTGACGGTCCTCATGGAGTCGAAAGGTCAGCCCATACGGAATCCAGTTGTATCGCGTTCCCACATTCGGTTCCATGGGAATGGTGAGATGAACTTCCCGCTCCGGTGCGTGAAATTCGATGAATGCATTCAGCAGCGCCGTGAACCGAGCCGTGATCTCCTCCGGATCATAAGGCTCGTCGTGTTCGAAGAGGCGCAATTGCTCCATGAACGCATCGCGCTCAGGCCGACAGGCGGCCATCATCGCAGGATAGAAGCGATCCAGATACGTTCTCACATACCAGGAGCGGCGGACCAGATTCACATCGACGACGGTGACATCGGGACGAAGGCCCTCGATGTGGTGGAGATAGAGGAAGGGCGAATAGAGCTGCCAGTCGAGCGTCATGAGGAGGCCGCCGGGCTTGATGCCGGCCAGCACATCTTCGACGTAATGACGAGCGATCTGATCATCATGCTTGTCGTTCTGGCGGTAGTGCGCCATGAGATTGATCGTCGGAAGCGCAATGATGAGCGCGCTCAGAATGCGAACCCACGGCGTTGGTCGATTCTCAATCCGTTCCCAGAGCCATCGCCAACCGGCGGCCAAAGTCAGAGTCACGGCCAAGAAGGTCGGAAGATAATAGGCATCCGTGTCTTCGGCGATGTCATAGTTGATGGTGTAGCCGATGTTCAATGCCATCAACAGGAGGACGAACCAGGCTCCCGTGCGATCGCGTCGCCAGAGCCACGCCAGGCCAGGCAGCGCGAGCGCCAGTCCGACGGGCGTGAACTCATGAACGAGCAGGCGGAGAAAACTCTCCAGGTTCTTCCATACCGCAACCACGTCGCCGGAGAACAGGTTGACCTGATACTGGCGGGCACTAATATGCCACCAGAAGCGTTCCCAACTGGACGGATCGCCCCAATTCAACAGGGGCTGACGCGCCGCGGCCAGAGGAAGATAAACGTAAGACGAGAGCCCGAGGAGCATCATGGCGATGGCCCATCGTGCCGGACGGCTCCCTATATATCGCCACCCGGCCGTGCGCCACACCAGGACGACAATGGCCGGGAAGGTGAGGATCACTGTGACGTGATGCACGCCGAGGGCCAGCCCATACAGCAGGCCGGCTACGGCCATCGGCCACGTTCGCTCCCTCCCCTGTTGATGCGCGCGCCGCCAGATGAACAGCGACCAGAACGTAGCAGCCAACAGGGCCAGATTCAGTGAATAGACTTCGGCGACCGTCGCATATCGCCATAACGTCACCGAAAAAGCCAGCGTCAACCCTACGCTGAGTGGCACGAGAGCGGCGAACGTGGTCCGGGAAAGCGATGACTGACCGACGAGGAATGATCGGCTCTTGGACGTGTTCGCCGACGCCCGTCGCTTTCCCGGCGAGCTGGTCGGGGTCTCGGTCATTGCTATCAGTTGAGCGATGATCCATGCGGCGAACGTAGAAGCCGCGGCGGCGAAGCATCCGGACATGAAACTCAATCGAAACGCCACGCTCCCCACAGGGAGCTTGCTGAATAGATGGCCGATGAGCGTGTAGACGGGGAATCCCGGGGGATGAGCGACGCCCAACGTGGCACACACCAGGATCAATTCACCGCTATCGACGAGCGTGACGGTCCGCGCACAGGTCGCTCCGTAAACGATCAGGCTGATGACGAAAATCACTATGGTCAGCCAGCGCGTTCGAAGCATACCGCCGTTTGTCACCTCGGGCGAGACGCGTGGCGTCGGGCTTCACATGGGCGCCGGATGGACCCACCGCCGCTCATCGATGGTCATCATTTGGGGCCCATGCGCAGCGCTCCATCCAAGCGAATGACTTCACCGTTGAGCATTTCGTTCTCGACGATATGTTTGACGAGCATGGCGTACTCGCTCGGCCGACCGAGTCGAGGAGGGAAGGGGACCTGCTGTTCGAGCGATTGTCGCGCCGCCTCGGGCAGGCCGGCCAGGAGCGGCGTATCGAAAATGCCCGGTGCAATCGTCATCACGCGAATGCCGTGGCGGGCCAACTCGCGAGCCACGGGCAGCGTCAGGCTGACGATACCCCCTTTGGAGGCCGCGTAAGCCGCCTGTCCAATTTGACCTTCAAAAGCGGCAATGGACGCCGTATTGATGATCACGCCGCGCTCTCCATCAGGTGCAGGCTGTTGTTGAGCCATGACGGCGGCGGCCAGGCGAATCACATTGAACGTCCCGATCAAATTGACATCGATGACGCGCGCGAACGAGTCGAGCGCGTGAGGGCCCGCCTTGCCCAGCACCTTCTCGGCCAGGCCGATGCCCGCACAATTGATCGCGCCATGGAGGCCGCCGAAGGCATCGCGCGCTGCCTGGATGGCATTTTGCACGCTGTCTGCGTCGGTCACATCGGTGCGGGCGAAGCGGGCGCGCGCTCCTCCCAGTTCGGTGGCCAGGCGCTGGCCCGCCTCTTCGTTAATATCGGCGATGAGAACGCTCGCCCCGGATGCGATGAGCAGGCGAGCGGTCGCGGCGCCCAATCCCGATCCACCGCCGGTGATGAGAAACGTTTTCCCTGGTATCTCCATTGTCACATCCTCCTGCCGATGAGTGTGAACGTGAACGATTCACTTCATTCGTCTTCTGACGTCTCTCGATCTGCTGAGAGCTGATACTCGCGAAACTGCTGGCGGAGAGCCGACTTCCGGAATTTGCCCACCGATGTTTTGGGAATAGTCTCGACGAATTCGATGGCGTCGGGCAGCCACCATTTGGGGAAGTGCGGTCGAAGATGGGCGCGAAGTTCTTCTGCGGTGACCGTATGCCCTTCCTTGAGAACGACGACGGCCAGCGGGCGTTCCTGCCACTTGGGATGGGAAACGGCGATCACCGCCGCTTCGGCCACCGCCGGATGGCTCATCAGAGCGTTCTCCAGAGCGACCGAACTGATCCACTCGCCGCCCGACTTGATGACATCCTTGCTGCGATCGTGAATCTCGATGTATCCGTGCGATTCAATGGTCACGATATCGCCGGTGCGAAACCAGCCATCTTCGGTGAATCGATCGGCAGCCTCCGGAGCATTGTAGTAGGCGCGGGCCACACACGGTCCGCGAACCTCCAGTTCGCCCATGCTCCGCCCATCCCAGGGGACGAATCCGCGATCGCCGCGAGCGCGGATTTCCACAAACGGGACGGGGAGACCCTGTTTCGCGCGATAATCGAGCTGCACCTCGGCGGGCGCCTGACGAAGTTCGCTGGTCAGATTGGCCACCGTTCCCAGAGGCGTCATCTCGGTCATCCCCCAGGCGTGAATCACTTTGAGACCGTGCCGCTCCTGGAATCCTTGAATCAGCGCCTTCGGCGCCGCCGAGCCGCCGACGACGAGACCGCGAAGGCTGGAGAGGTCATAGGCTCCAGGATGCTCATCCAGCGTCTGCAACACACCCAGCCAGATCGTCGGCACGCCCGCCGTGAGCGTCACGCGTTCGGCTTCCAGGGCTTCGAGTAGACTCCTGGCATCCAGATGGGGGCCGGGGAAGACCAGCTTGGCGCCGACGAGGACTGCCGTGAAGGGCAATCCCCAGGCGTTGGCGTGGAACATGGGAACGACCGGCAAGATGACATCGGATTCGCAGAGGGCCAGCGTATCGACCATGGCCGACAACATCGAGTGGAGGACGAGGGCCCGATGCGAATAGACAACCCCTTTCGGTTTTCCCGTCGTCCCCGAGGTGTAACACATGGCGGCCGCCTGGCGCTCGTTAGGATCCGAATAGTGGAACGTGCTCTCGTCGGCCGCCTCGAGCACGTCCTCATATTCGAGCATGCCTTCGGGCGCTTCACCATCCTCTGAGATGACCACTACTCGTTCCAGATGCACTCGAGAGCGGAACGCTTCCAGCAAGGGCAGCAGGCTCTGATCGATGAGCAGGAAACGATCTTCGGCATGATTGACGATGTAGGTGAGATCGTCCGGGTGGAGGCGTAAATTGAGGGTGTGGAGGATGGCGCCGACGGCGGGAATGCCAAAGTAGGCTTCCAGATGCTGGTAGTGATTCCAGCATAGCGTGGCCACTCGATCACCGGGACGGATGCCGAGCTCTCTGAGAGCGACGGCGAGTTTCTTAGCCCGGCGCACGAAATCGGCATACGTATATCGATGAAAATGCCCGTCCGGGAGACGAGTGACGATTTCTTTCCTGGCGAAGAACGTCTCGGCGCGCCGCATCATCGCCGGCAGCGTGAGCTGATAATCCATCATGAGCCCATCCATAGTTGCTCCTCCTCGTGGCGTCAGCGTTATTGTATGCTCATCCCCTTGATGACGCTAGTCGATTTCCAATGAATTGAGGCCGCGAATTGGCATTCCGGCGGCGCGCCAAAGAGGGTGGCGCGACCCCGATGGGTGAGGGAGGCAGGGTCGGACGTAGGAGTCTGTGGCGTTTCCTCGGGTTGGGATGCCGGTATGCGTTCTGCCAGCTTCGAGGGTGAGCATGCTTCTTGTTGGTAAGGCGAACCGTGATGCCTCTTCGCTGGCGAACAGCGGGGCCTCTGAGGCGAGAGGAGGAGTCTTCTCACGAGCGGGCAACTGACGCCTCCCCGCCGTCAAGCGGCGGGGGTTCTCAGGGATGGGAAGGGCATCGTCACACGAGCTATCGAGTGTCACAGCTCTCCGCTGGCGAGCAGCGAGGTTTTCTCAGAGGGGGAGCGAGTCTCCCGTGACGAGCTATAACCGTGGGTTCTCTCCGGAGGCGAGCGGCGGAGCCTCCCGATCAGGCCCCGGAGCTCGGCTCCGGGGTTGGTGACATTTGTCGGCTCGTCAGCCAGCGGGCCGCTCACTCTTTAAGGCCCCGGAGCTCGCCTCCGGGGATCGTTATGCTCTTCGCTATGGCCTCCTGCGGCGGAGACAGTGAGCTGTTGTCTTTCCCAGCCCATCGAGCGAGAAAGGAAGATTTGCCGATGCGGGCGAGAGCCATTACAATAACCGCCTTTTTACTGAAGTGTCACACGTCATGCTTGAAAGGAGAGCCGTGATGGAAAAACGGGTTTATAACTTCGCTGCCGGTCCGGCGACATTGCCCGTACCGGTCCTTGAGGAAGCCCAACGTCACTTGCTGGCCCTGCCCGGCGTGGGGATGTCCATCTTGGAAATCAGCCATCGTTCCAGGTGGTTCGCCGGCATCCGCGACGCTGCCGAAGCCAATCTTCGTCGGCTTCTCCACATCCCCGATCATTATCACGTCCTCTTTTTGCAGGGT
>JALSQX010000103.1 GCA_026985075.1 Blastocatellia bacterium
CCGCGCCCAGCCTTTCTGCGAGAGGGCATGGACGCGGGCCAGTGGCATCAATGGACGGGATTCCCTGGCGGCACAATGCGGATGTGAACATGTCAGGAGAGAAACATCAGCACAGACAACTCGTTGCCAGTGAGGGCGCGCTCGAAGGTGTGAACATGTCAGGAGAGAAACACCAGCCTCGACACATCCGCCGCCCTCTCAGAGGATGCTCTCCTTCAAGGAACGGCAGGCTCCAAGATAGAGCGTGACGGAGCATCCCAACCACGAGATCGCGCTCCTGGGAGATGAGGCTCCTCTGTGAGCGCGTCCGTTGGAGCATCCCCCCGTTAGCGCACCGGGCCACTGGGGTCTCTTTACAGTTCCCCAGAGTCAACCTATACTAGCCCGCTGGAGGGAGTGCAACGATGAGGTTGAGCGATCGCGTGGTCATCGTCACCGGCAGTGGGCGTGGTCTCGGCAAAGCGATTGCCCTGCGGCTGGCTCGTGAAGGGGCGAGCATCGCCGTCACCGGTCCGCATCGCGATGAACTCCTGGAAGTGGCCTCCGAGATCGAGGCGATGGGCCGTCGCGCGCTGGCCATCGTCGTCGATGTGTCCCGAGAGGACGAAGTCAAGACCATGGCCGAGCGCGCCAGGGAGGGACTGGGACCGATCGATGTTCTCGTCAACAATGCCGGCATCATCGGGCCGACGAGCCTGGCCGTCCACATCGAGCTCGCCGAATGGGATCGCGTGTTGGCCGTCAACCTGACCGGTGCTTTCCTCTGCTGCCGGGCCGTCTTGCCCGAGATGATGGCCCGTCGCTCGGGGAAAATCATCAACATCGCTTCCATGGCCGGTAAGATCGGATATGCGCTTCGAAGCCCCTATGCGGCATCGAAATGGGGACTCATCGGCCTGACGCGGACGCTGGCCAAAGAGCTCGGCGAGTATAATATCCAGGTGAACGCCGTCTGCCCCGGTCCGGTCGCCGGCCCGCGCATGCAACGCGTCATCGAGCAACGCGCCGCTCAGCTCGGCCAGTCGGTCCACGACGTGGAGCGTCAATATCTGGAAGCGGCCGCCCTCCGGCGCATGGTTCACGCCGATGACGTGGCTGCCCTGGTCGCCTTCCTCTCTTCCGCGGAGGCCGATAATATTACCGGACAAGCCATCGATGTTTCTGCCGGCTATGCGTTGTAGGGTGCTCGATGATCATGACGGTGATCACAGCATCGATGCTGTGAACGGGAGGAGCCTATGACACTCGCCGATCGCAAAGAGCGTGGTTTGAGATTGCTCGAAGAGATGCTCGGCCGGGAGCAAGCCGAGCGCACGCGCCGAGCCTGGCACGATATCTGTCCCGATTTCGAGAACTACGTCATCGAATTTCTCTCGGGCGAAATCTGGAGTCGCCCGCAACTGGATCGGCGCACCAAAAGTCTGGTCACCATCGCCGCTCTCACGGCCATGGGGCGTTCGCTGGGCCTGGAGCTGAATATTCGCATGGCCTTGAAGAACGGAGCGACCAGGCAGGACATCGTCGAGACGCTCCTGCATATCGCCCCCTACGCGGGATTTCCCGCCTGTTGGGAAGGGCTGGCGCTGGCCGATAAAGTCTTCCGCGAATTGGAAGGAGGTGAAGGCGGTGATTGAATCGTATCGCTTCGGTCATATCGTCATCGATGGACACTCATTCACCTCGGACGTCATCATTTATCCGGACCGGGTTCAGGCCCATTGGTGGCGCAAAGAAGGACACAAACTGCAGGTCGAGGATATCGAAGACATTCTCAAAGCGCGGCCCGAGATCCTCATCGTCGGCACCGGCGCGGCCGGCCAAATGCGCGTGATGCCCGAGACGGCCAAGAAACTCGAAGAGGCCGGGATTCGCTTGATCACCCGGCAAACGGATGAAGCCTGCCAACTCTATAATGAACTCGCCCGATCGGCGAAGGTGGCCGCTGCCCTGCATCTGACGTGTTGATCGATCCCTCGGACCGTCCATCGCCATCGCGCGGCGAACGGCGGGTCGCGCGCCTCCTCAGCCGGTGAGGCCATGCCACTACGTGGAGATCTTCTGAGTCGGCCATTCAGGCTGATCCTGGGACGCGAACGAACGCAGGGCGACAGCGTATGAGCACCTCTTCTCACCCGCTCGATATCGATATTCCTCCCGCCTGGCAGCGGGCGATCGATCAGATCGTGGCCCGACCGGGAACGGTCATGATCCTCGGCGCCGTGGATACCGGCAAGAGCACTCTGACGCGCGCCACTCTTCTGGCGCTCCACCAGGCGGGGCGCCTCGTCGCCTGGGTGGATAGCGATGTAGGGCAATCCGATCTCGGGCCGCCCACGACGATTGCCATGGCGATGGTGCGTCCCTCAACCGATCTCACCAAAAGCATCTCGCCCGACGCCATGCGATTCGTGGGCGCTGTCTCGCCGAGCGGTCATCTGCTCCAGACCATAGCGGGCGTGCATCGAATGGTTCATCTGGCCCGACAGCGAGGCGCCGAAGCCATCGTCATCAACACGACGGGGATGGTCCATGGTGGGCCGGCGCGCGCGTTGAAACGGCATCTTGTCGATCTCATCGCTCCCGATTACATTCTGGCCTTACAAAAACACCAGGAGATCGAACACCTTCTCAGACCGATCGAGCACTTCCCCGTTCACATCTACCGGCTGCCGCTGTCGGCGCGCGCCCGCGCCTGGTCCCGAGAGGCTCGCCGCGAGATTCGCCAGCAACATTTCCGCTCGTATTTCCAGAGAGCTACTCTTCACGCCTTTGCCTTGACCGAGGTCAGCGTGCAAAACACCTTCTTCGGCTCCGGGCGCGCACTCTCTGAAGGGGAACGGGCCGATGCCTCCTCAACCCTCGATACAGATGTCGTTTATGGGGAATGGTGCAGCGATGGCCTCTTCCTCGTGGTGGGCGGCGTGTTTCGCGCTCATCACCTTCCCCTTCTCAAAGAGATTTTCGGAATCGGTCGAATCCATATCATTCCCATCTCCGATTTCGAGCACCGATTGGTGGGACTATGCGATGCCCATAATGACCTTCTCGCCCTCGGTCTCGTGGAGCATGTTGAATGGACCCGAGGCGTTCTCCACATCCTCGCCCCAAGGATGGACCGACAGCGGATCACGGTCATTCAATTTGGTTCCATGCGCGTGTATCGCGATGGCCGCGAGTATGCCGTGGCGCATCGACTCTGAGGCGTCGTCAGATGTTGTGCCCATAGCCACCGGGCGATAGAGTATCGCTCCATGAAACGCGCTGAATATGCGACGGCCATCATCGCCTTTCTGAGTCGATGGATTGTGGGATTCCTCTTTCTCATGCCCGGTTGGACCAAGATGTTCACCATGGGGCCGATAGCGTTCGCTCGCCGCGTCTTCGTCGAAGGATACGCTGAGACCTGGATCCCCAAAGTCCTGCTCTGGATCGCCGGCCTGCCCGTTCCCTTCATCGAGCTGATCGGTGGATTCCTTCTCATCCTCGGCCTCTGGACGCAACGGGTGTGCCTTCTGCTCGGTCTCTTGCTGGTGATGGTGAACTACGGCCATCTGCTCAAAGATCCATTCTACGATGTGACGACTCACGTCATGCCTCGATTGCTCTTATTGTTCATCATCCTGATCATCCCGCCGGAAGAGGACCGCTTCTCTCTCCACGCCTTGTGGAAGCGATGGCGGACCAGAGTCTCCTGATCGAGCATCCAGCCCGTCTCCGAACGAAGGGAGAGGCGTTCATTCGTCGATGATCTTCACCGGACGCGGACTGCGCCTCTGAATCTCGGCGACGGCGGAACCGAAAAGGATGCGGGACAAGGTCGATCGATGCCGCCGAGTCAAAATGACCTGTTCGACTTCCTGTTCGGCGATGACTTCCAACACGGTCTCGATGAAATCGCCTTCCCGAATCAAGGGACGAGCGGGGACTCCAGCCTGTTCGGCCTGTTGCTGAATCTCACGGACGATGACCTCCGCTTGCGCCACGTATTCGGCCTGCATGGCCTGATAGAGTCGATCCGAGGGGCTCCCGCCGATCCATCCCTCCTCGGTGAGTTGTCTGATGACCTTATCAGAGAGTTGTCGGTCGACGACGAACAGAATCACCAGTTGCGCCGAAGCCACTTTGGCCGCTTCGATGGCTGCGCTCACGCTCTGAGGTGATTTACGCGTCGTCGATAAGACGAGGAGTATTTTTTTCATCTTCATCCATCACAACTCCAATCCGATCCACGGCCAATAACTGACGGCCAGGAGACAGAACACGGCCCAGGCGATCAGGTCGAGTAACAAGCCTCCTTTGATCACATCGCGCAGACGGACGAATCCAGAAGAATAGGCCAGCATCATCGCCGGCGTGCTCAGCGGAAGTGTGAACGCCAAACCGGAAGGGATGGCCAGCGCCAGCGTGAGGAGTCGGGGATCCAGAGCGATGTCGCGCGCCAGTCCAACGGCGACGGGCATCAACGAAGCGACGACGGCCGAGTTGCTCATCATCTCGGTGAGCACAATCGTCGACAGCGCCAATGCTGCCACCATCAGCACGGGCGAATGGATGAATCCTCCCAGCGTGTGTCGAGCGACCCAACTCGCCGCTCCCGTTCGCTCCAGCGCGAAGCCCATGGCGATAGCTCCGCCGTAGAGGAGAAAGACGCCCCAGTTGACGTCCTCCTCGACTTCCTTCCAGGTCATCAATTGGAAGATGAACGCGATGACGACCGCCGCCAGAGCGATGTTGGCCAATCCCAGTCGATCTCCGAGCGTGACCCAACAGAAGATCGTGACGATCATGAGCGCTCCGATGCCCTTCTCTCGCCTGGTGAGCGGCCCGAGCGCTTGTGCTTTCTCGGATAAGAAACGCTCGGCGACTTCGACCTCGCCGAGTTCGGAAGGAAAGAACCGGAGTAACACCAAAAGACCCACTCCCATGAGCACGACGACGGTGGGTCCGGCGGCCAGCATCCAGGGAAGGAATCCGATCGTCCGTCCCGTCGTCTCCTGAAGGATTCCCACGGCCAGCGGCGCCCGTGCGCCTCCTAAGAATGTCGCTACGCTCCCGATGATACAGCCCCAGGCCATGGCCAGGAAGAGCCCAGCGCCATACCGGCTGCGTCCCGGCTTCAGTCCGAGCGCCAAGGCGATCTCCGTGACGATGGGAAACATCATCGCCGCCACGGCGTGCGCTGTGATCCAGAAGGACATCACGGCCGAGAGGAGAAACAGACTCCCCATCAACCGCTCCGGCGTCTTCCCACACCGCTTCAACACCAACAGGGCGATGCGCTGACTCAATCCCGATCGCATGAACGAGGAAGCGAGAATGAACGCGCCGAGAATGAAGAACACAGCCTGATTGCCGAACAACGCATACGCCTCATTGGCCTTCAAGACCCCAGTCAGCGGGAACAAAATGACGGCCAACAACCCGGTGATCATCAATGGAATGACATCGGTCACCCAGAAGATGACGCAGACGAGGAAGATGGCCAAAGCCTTCAATCCTTCGGGCGTCAAGCCATCGGGCGCCGGTTGCGAGACGAGCGCAAAAAAGATGGCCATCGTCAAGGCGATGATGATGAGTCGCTTGTGTCGCGCCAGACGTTCCAGCCACCGTGGCCGCGTTTGAGCCAATCGACCTCGCAATACCAGAGGTCGCGCCGCGCCCTCCAGCACGCCCTCGGCAGCCGGGGGATCAGGGGCCGGTGATGACGTCGCTCTCTTCTCGTTCATAACGCTGGCTCGCGGACGAACTATCCGATCAAGCGCGTGGGGTTGACTGGCAGCAGACCGACCATGGGAATCCATCGCCCGGTGATCGGGATCTTCGTTCACGCAATCTTTTCGATCTCCACGCGGGCATCATTGTAACAGGCTCCTCCTCCGACCTCGTTGACATGAGGGGGACAAAGCGCCGTGGCCGTGAAGCCGTTCAGGGACGATTTTCGCCAAGCGCCTTTGGGCATAGAAACGACGCCCGCTCGCACCCGCTGGCTCACTTCGGCCCGGCAGACGACCTCGCCGAACTCATTGAACACGCGGACGACGTCCCCCTCGTTGATCCCTCTGGCCGAAGCGTCGACCGGATTCAGGGTCACGCACAATTCGGGATAATTGAACTCGCCCAACGTGCTGCTGATCATCCTGGCATTGGCCGGACTGACCAGGGCGAGGGGAAACTGAGAGTTATCGACCGGCTGATACCGGTATGGCTCTCCCCCCAACGCCGATGGGGCGAGATGAATCTTCCCATCGGGCGTTCCGGGAAAGACCGTTCCGAATTGAATGGGTGTCTCTCCGGGAAAATCAAAACGATGAGGGCGACCAGCAAACAAGACGCTGGGATCGACCGGGCGGCCACAGATGGAGAGAGCGGCAGCCACCTTTTTCATGCAGGTCTCCGTATCCCAGGTGAACGGTTCCTCGTCCCAACCCATCGCTCGTCCGAGGAGAGCGAACACCTCCTCATTCGGTTTCGCCTCGCCACGAGGAGCGATGACCGGCTGCACGCCACCCACCGTATAGCTTCCATACGCTTTCTTGATCTCCCACTGCTCGAGGAACGTCGTCGCCGGCAGGAGAATATCAGCGTACCGGGCCGTGTCAGTCATGACCTGCTCGAAGACGACGGTGAACAGATCCTCGCGCGCCAGACCGCGGAGCACGGCACGCTGATCGGGCGCCGTCACGGCGGGATTGCAATTGTACACGAACAACGCCTTGATGGGAGGTCGCGCATCTCCACATAAAACGGCTCCCAGTCGCGTCATGTTGATCACCCGGGTGGACCAGCGATAATTTCCCAACAGACGCGATCGGTCGTAGTGGATGGCACTGCCGTTGCTCAGCGTATACCCTCCACCGCGCATGCCGAACTTGCCGAGCAATGCGGGCATGGCCAGAATGGCGGCGACGGCCTGTCCCCCGTTGCGATTGCGCTCTAATCCCCATCCGCAACGGATGACCGCCGGCGTCGAAGCCGCATACCTTTCGGCCAGTATTCGAATCTGGTCGGCCTCAACGCCCGCTTCCTCGGCAGCGCGATGGAGCGACCACGCCTCCGCCCGTTGAAGCAAGATCTCCACGCCCGTGGTATGTCGGTCGAGGAATGCCCAATCGAGTCGATGGGTTTCCTTCCACAAACGGATCATGGCTAATGCCACCGGTAGATCTGTGCCGGGACGAACAGGGAGATGAAGGTCCACGTGGCGAGCGGAAAAATTTTCCACCGGATCGACGACGGCCACGAATGCTCCACGACGCCTGGCCTCGCGAAGGAAGGGGACGAGATGTATGTGAGAGACCCTCGGGTTCGCCCCCCAGATGATGATGCAGCGGGCGTGACGATAATCCTCATAGGCGACGCCGGGCATCTTGCCATACATGGCCGCGGCCACCGCCGTCGTCGGCGCTGCGCAGAGCGTCCTGGCCAATCGCGAGGCGCCGAGTTTGGCAAAATACAGCTCATCGATGAACCGTTCACCGAGCAATCCGTTCGATCCTCCATAGTGATAAGGGAGAATAGCCTCCCCGCCCCATCGCGCGATGATGTCTCGGAATCGATCAGTGATCGTGGCGATGGCTTCATCCCAGGTGATGCGCTCAAACTGGCCGGAGCCTTTGGCTCCCCGACGCCGCATGGGATAGAGGAGGCGATCGGCATGATAGACGCGACGATCGAATCGGGACACTTTGCCGCAGATGAAACCGTTCGTCGTCCGATGATGGCGCGTCCCGCCGATGCGTTGAATCCTCCCCGTATCCACGACGACTTCGAGGGAACAGGTATCGGGGCAATCCATGGTACACGTGGTGGAGATGATGTTCACAGTCATAGGTTGAACTCCGGCGTTTCAGGATAGCGTCAATCCACCAGAGGCAGCAAGTCGCCTCCACCCCCGGCACTCAACGAATCCAGGCATGGGTGAGCGAAGGCACTCAAGGATGGAGAACCGGTTCCACACCCATCTCACGAATGCGCCTGGTCGGGGCGAGTGAGCGTCCTGAACGAAGAATAGAGATCTGGTTCCATGTTCGAACTGACAGTACCGGGAGGGTCGAGGATACGAGATTGGGGCTCCAGTGGCCCCGCCCCGGATGTGGGACCAGACGGGTCTGCGTCCCTCGCCGGTGAGCGTCAGTTCCACCCCGACGTCTGGACGAGGAGGCGCTCGATGGCCGCCTGGACAGCCTGACGATGGGCCTGGTCGTCAGTCTGAAGCGCCATGCGATAGTGATACAACGCCCGCTCTGGCTCGCCTCGCGCCGCGAGGATCAACCCAAGATTGAAATGCGCATACACATAACGCCCGTCCATGAGCAAAGCTCTTTCGAAGGCCCGTTCGGCTTCGTCGAGCCGCCCCATCTCGGCGAGCGTCGTTCCCAGATTCGTTTGGGCCCGCACCGAACGAGGATCGACTTCCAAGGCGCGACGATAATATCGCAACGCCGCCTCCCGATCTCCCGTCATCACCAGGACATCCCCGAGGTTCGCGTACACCAGTGCAGGATTCCCTTCCCCGCTTCGGAGGGAAGGGGCCAAAGAGGACCAACTGGCAATCTCGTGCTCCTGGAGATGCCGCTCGACGACGGCGATGGCTCGATGGTACTCCTGGATGGCGGCTTCCAATTGTCCTTTTTTCACTAACAGCCCGGCCAGATTGTTCCGTGCTTCCCAGGAGTCGGGGAGTAACTCGATGGACTGACGGTAAGCTCTCATCGCCTCGTCGATTTCCCCTTCCCCTTCCAAAGCCTGCGCCAGTTGAAAATGAGCCTCTCCTACGCGCGGAGAGACGGCGACCAGCGCTCGGCTGGCGGCCACTCCACTATATGATCGCCCGGCTTCCAGCGCGGCCAGCACGAGAACGATGGCCGCCAGATAACCAGCCTGAACCAGACCCGGTTTGAGCGGCCGCAACCTTTCGCGGATTCCCTGCAGAGAAGACATCATCGCTCGTTCATGAGTCTCTCTCGCCGTGGCAATATCCAGGTACTGGCGCGTCTCGGGCTCCCGCACTTTCCAGATGAACCCATCGGTGTAATAGTGGAGCGCATTGGACGTAAACACGAACGCCAAAAGCAACCTGAGCATCGACTCGTCGCTGATCATGCCGGTGATATAGTTCACGCCGCCATAGGCGAAGATGAGCACGAGATAGAGCACAACGCGGCCCGGGCTCGGTCGAAAGAGGAACCTCATCAAAGCCGTCACTGGACGCCGGCGCTCCACCCGATTGCGGTTGAATGCCCAAACAATCCCATAGTATTGCACGCAATGGAAGGCCGACCATACGGTGAATCCGACCAGGAAGTCGCCAATGTACACGTAGAGAACGTACGTCGCTCCCACAAAGATCGCCAGAGTGACGAGCTTGCGGAGACTGACCGGATGGCCTTCCCGCCAACGGCGAACATGGTATCCCACATAGAGCAGGGTCAATCCCACCGAGAGAAACCACAGTCCTCGGCGAACGCCCAGGAGCGCCGGTGCCGGGATGATAGGAAGACCAGCCTGATAGGCGAGCCGGAGCAGGTTGTGCGAATAATGTGGGCTATTGAGGATGAGGGTGAGATACCAGCAGAGCGAAACGATCCAATCCAGGCGCGCGTTCAACGAGCTCGTCGCTCCCCGTTTGGCGTCATAAATGCGCATGAACCCATAGTGCTGCATCAGCACGTGCCAGATGTCCCAGGCCGATAAGAAGAGAAACAGCGTATGGAACTCATGACTCCGGAATCCCAGCGCGGCGAAGAAGAAGAGAGGCGGCGCCAACAAAAATCGAAGCCGATATCGGGCAAACAGCTCCCGATCTCCATAGATGCGCAAAAATCCCGGCAAGTGATGACCGAAGGTGAAAAAGGCGAGGAGGAAAACGGCGATCTGGCGAGAACTGAAGTAGGCTCGCAAAGGGAGGAACATCGCCATGCAGACCAGAGGCGCGCCAATGAATAATACGCTATCCCAGAAGGGGGAGAGAATCCACAGAGAGGAACCGGGGACGATCGCCTCAGAACCAGACGATCGTCCAGAGCGCGATGACCCGGTCTTTCGTCGCCGTCTTTTCCTCGACATCGAGATTCTTCACCACCGAGCGGCCATAACCTCACATGGCGTGCGCTCTCTGTGAGCCCTCGCTTGTGGAGGGCATGATTTTAACATGGGTATGAAACAGCAGCAACATCATCTCCTTTCCCAGACAGCACCTCCTCCTGAGAGCCCGAAGAAATTCGTTGACAGCCAAGTCAAATTCTGATATGTAGTGACTGTGCCTGAGCGTTGAGCCCGTTTCCAGATGCGTCGTCCAACCGTAGAGGCGGAGCGCCGGTTGAGATCGAGCTGACTTTCGTGCTGCGCCCTTTCGACCGACCCGAAGTGGCTCAACAACCGAAACAGTCTCTAGGGGGGTAACATGGGAAAGATCAATGTAGGTCGCGTCGTTCTCGGTGGGCTACTCGCCGGTGTGGTGCTGAATATTGGCGAGTACATTCTCAATGAGCCGATCCTCGGCCAGGAGTGGAAAGCGGCCATGGAGCGGCTCAATGTGTCCCCTCCCGAAGGGAACGTCATCGCCTGGTACGTGGTGATGGGATTCATCCTCGGGATCGCTATAGTCTGGCTCTATGCAGCCATCCGCCCCCGATATGGTGCCGGGCCAAAAACGGCCATCATTGCCGGTCTCGCCGCTTGGTTCTTCGTCTGGTTATGGGGACCGGTGAGCCTGTCGGTCACCGGTCTGTTCCCGGCGAAGCCCGTGATGGTGACCATCATTTGGGGCTTCTTTGAAGCGCCTATCGCCGCGTTGGCCGGCGCGTGGCTCTATAGAGAGGAAGAGCACGTCGCCGAACCAGCCGCTCAATGAGGAGGGACTGATCCTCGACCATCTCAACTCCGGGAACGAGCGCCTCGCTCTTGGTGATCCGTGCCGCCTGACGGGCGATGCCCGAATCGCCTCGCTCCCCGGCCCGCCGTGGACCCCAGATTGTCAAAACGCCCTGGCGTCCATGGTCAGAACCGCGTCCCGCTTCGTGAGGTGACGTCGAGGATCAGCGGCCATCATCGCTGATCCCGGTTGGAGAAATGCGCGTGGATGCGCCGAGCTAATTCTTCGCCGACGAAGGGCGTGAGCTCGGCGACGCTGGCTCGTTTGATACGCTCCAGGCTCCCGAAATTGCGGAGCAGGCGCGTCTTGCGTCGCTCGCCGATGCCCGGGATGGCGAGGAGTTCTGAAGCGAGATGTCGTTTCTTCCGGCGGAGGCGATGATAGGTGACGGCGAATCGATGCGCTTCGTCGCGAATGATCTGAACGAGGTGAAGGATCGGTGAGCGGCGGTCCAAACGAATGGGTTCATTTTCCCGGCCCTGAACGTAGATCACCTCTTCGCGCTTGGCCAGGGCGGCCAGCGGTTGAGTCACCAACCCGAGATCGTTCAGGGCTTCGGCAGCAGCCGAGAGTTGCCCCTTGCCCCCATCGACCAGAATGAGGTCTGGTAAGGGCTTCTGTTCCCGGAGCCGCCGCGCGTAGCAACGAGAGATAACCTCTCGCATCGAGGCATAGTCATCGGGCCCCTGGACAGTTTTGATGGCGTAGCGCCGATAGTCACGTTTTTTCATCTCTCCATCTTCGCACACAACCATGGAGGCCACCGAATCCGTCCCTTGAATGTGAGAAATGTCAAACGCCTCGATTCGCCGAGGTGGTGCCGACAATCCCAGCACCCGGGCGAGCTCTTCCAGGATCGCTTGTCGGTCCGGAGCGAGCACGCGGAATCGCTGCTCGAAGGCCAACTTGGCGTTTTGAATAGCCAGATCGACGAGATCCCGTTGACGCCCGCGCCTGGGCACCCTCAGTCGCACGCGCCGGCCTCGTTTCTCTGTCAACCACTGCTCGATGAGAGCTTGATCGGCGAGGTCCACGGGAAGGTGAATCTCCGCGGGCACAAACGCGGCGCCCGAATAGTATTGGACGAGGATCTCGGAGAGGAAGGTCCGGGGATCGAAATCGTCTCTGATGTCCTCCCAGAAAAATTCGCGCTTGCCGATGACGCGCCCTTCGCGCATGGTGAACAGATAGAGCGCGAGCTTAGGGCCATCCCGATAATACCCCAATGTATCCACGTCAGAATCGGTCACCGAGGCCATCTTCTGGACCTCGCCCAGGTGCTCGACAATGCCCATGAGATCGCGATAACGGGCCGCCGCTTCGAAACGGAGCTCGGCGGCCGCTCGCTCCATTCGCCTTCTCAAATCGTCGGCCAGATCTTGATTCTTCCCTTCGAGCAGCTTCCTCACATCCTGGACGGCCTCCCGGTATTGTTCCGCCGAACACAAGCCCGGGACACAGGGTCCCAGACATCGTTTGATCTGGAATTGCAGGCATGGTCGTCCGCGCCGACGATAGGTGCGAAAGACGTCGTCCGAACAGGGGCGCAACTGGAACTCGCGATTGACCAGTTCACAGATTCGGTCGGCCAACGAGGCCGGAAGATAAGGCCCGAAATAAAGAGCCCCGTCCTTCTGGATGCGCCGTACCTTATACAATCGAGGATAGGGATCACCGACGGTGAGCTTCAAGTGAGGATACTGTTTATCATCCTTGAGGAGCACGTTGAACCGCGGTTGGTGCCGCTTGATGAGGTTGCTCTCCAGAATGAGCGCCTCGATTTCATTATCGGTGACGATGGTGTCCACATCGGCAACGGCGGCGACCAGCTCCAGCGTCTTGACGTCCCGAGCGCGCGAACTGTGAAAGTACTGGCGCACCCGATGACGTAGATTCTTGGCCTTGCCGACGTAGATGATATGGCCCACGGCGTCCTTGAACAGGTAGCATCCCGGACGCGACGGCAACGCGTTCAATTTTTCCTTCAGTTCCATCTCTCCCCTATAATCCTAATCCCGTCATCAACTGGTCCGTCAAGTAGAACAAGGCCACCCCCGCAAAGACGACAACGGAGACGAAGACCCCCTCTTCCTTGTTCACTTCGGGAATGAGATCCGAAGCCGCAATATACAGCGTCACTCCGGCGGATAAGGGCAACACATAACCGACGCTCCCTTGAAATGGCCCCACAGCAATGACCCCCACTAACGTCGCGCCCCCCACCAGAAGGGTCGCCCACCGCGCCATCTGCCTGGACCGCCCCGAAGCCAATACGATGGACGCCACGGTCACGCCGTCGGGAATCTTGTGGAGGACCACGGCCAGGAAAATGAGGAACCCCAAGCGAACATCGACCAGAAAGCCGGCGGCAATGACCACACCATCGAAAAACGTGTGAATAGTCAGCCCTCCAATCGCCGCTACCATGGCTCGCGTATCGAGCAAGGCCTCAGGATGCGTCTCTTCTCCCAGATGGAAGTGCGAGACCATCGTGTGCTCGAAGAATTGAATCAGAAGATACCCTCCCAGCACGAGCCCCAAAGGAACCTCCAGCTGACCGGGCCACAACCGGACGGCGGCCGGCGCGACCTCCAAGAAAACGGCAGCCAACATGAATCCCGCCCCCAAGCCGACCAGCCGAGCCAGTAGCGAGGGACCAATCCGTCGCCGGGAGGTGAGCCAGAAGCCCCCCGCTACGTTGGCCAGCGCAGCCACTCCTCCATACATCAACAGTTCGATCATGAGCCTCCTCAATTATACCGGCGTGGTGAGCGGGCCGACTTCCAGTATACTCACTCCCGCCGAGGGATTCAAACGGGGCTCTTCATCTCTCATCTGAAAGCGCATCTTGTGGAATATCAGTGTATTACATCACCTCCCTGAAGCTCCACTTAAATCCCCCTCTTCTAACTTCCTAACAAGAGAAAACTTTTCGCTTGACAGAGGCCATGAGGTGGCGTACTATAGGCAGGGTGGTCTAAAGTGGACCAAAGTGGTTAGGCCGTTAGCCGGAGACAGATCGAATTAAAGTGCTACATTAAGTAGCGGCGGGGAAGGAGCTAAATTTTCGCATGTTACGTGGTCATCACAAGGCGACAATCGATAGCAAAGGGCGATTGAAGATTCCCGCCGCTTTTCGTCACGTCATCGAGGAGAAATTCGGGACGGAGTTCTTCGTCACCAGCATCACCGGCGAATCGGCCTGGCTTTATCCGCTGCCCGAATGGGAGGAGATCGAAGCCAGACTGCGCGAATTGCCGATCATGGACCCCCGGAAGATGAAGTTCATGGATCGAACGAATTACTATGGCAAGCAGACATCTATGGACTCGCAGGGGCGCATTTTGATTCACCCGGAGTTGCGCGAGCGGGCCGACCTGCACGGGGAGGTATCCGTCCTGGGATACGTCAATCACCTGGAAGTGTGGAATACCGAGCGCTTTGAGAAGCGACTGGAGAGCGAGCTGTATACCAGGGAAGATGCGGCAGCCCTTGCACAACTTGGCATTTGAGAGCGCGAGCATCATGGCTCAGGGCCAGATTCATCAACCGGTCCTCGTCAAGGAGGTCCTGACCTTCCTGGCGCCAGAGCGGGGCGGGATTTTCGTCGATTGCACGGTGGGCGCTGGTGGCCACGCGGGGGCGATTTTGGCCGCATCGGACCGGGCGAGGGTCATTGGCGTGGACCGGGACAGGACGGCCTTGGCCGTGGCCCGAGAGCGACTCGGCCACTACGGACGGCGATTCCAAGCGATCCATGGCCATTTCAAGGAGTTATCGGGAATCCTCGATGCCCTCGGCCTGACGGCCGTCGATGGTATCCTGGCCGACCTGGGAGTCTCTTCCCTTCAACTGGAAGATCCCCATCGGGGGTTCAGCTTTCAGCGGGAGGGACCGCTGGATATGCGCATGGATCAAGGACAGGAGCTGACGGCGGCCGAGCTGGTCAATACGCTCTCCGAAGAGGAGCTGGCCGAGATCATCTATCGATATGGTGAGGAGCGCGCCGCCCGGCGCATCGCCCGCGCCATCGTGACGGCGCGCCAGAAGCGACCGATTGAGACGACCACCGAGTTGGCCGAACTCGTTCGGCGAGCCGTTGGCCGCCGAGGCCGGATTCACCCGGCGACGCGCACCTTCCAAGCGCTGCGCATTGCCGTCAACGAGGAACTGCAGGACCTGGAGGCGTTCGTGGCGACGGCCATCGATGGGCTGAAGCCGGGCGGGCGACTGGTCATCATTTCTTTTCACTCGCTCGAGGATCGCCTGGTGAAGCGGGCGCTCAGGCGGCACGCTGGGCGTTGCCTGTGCGCTCCGCCGTGGCCAGCGATGAATGAGGCGCGATGCCCCCGATGCGGTGCCGAGCAACGGGTTGACATTCTGACCCCCAAACCGGTCAGGCCGAGCCTGGCGGAGGTGGCCGCCAATCCCCGCGCCCGCAGCGCGCGTTTGAGGGCCTGTCAGAAGCGCCCGCTGGCGGCCGAAGGGAGCGAACATTGACGGTGACGCACTACTACCAACAGAGGATCGAAAATGCGCCGGTGCCCAGGCGTCGCTGTGCTCCCGAGGCGCGGCAGACGTTGGTCATCGTTCTGGCCAGCGCGCTTCTGATCGGCGGCTTCCTGTATGCCATTCATCAGCATGCCGAGGCGGTGCAGCAAGGATATAAGACGCAACAACTCATGCGGCTCAAGGAGGAACTGGAACGCGAGAAACAACAGTTGGAGTTGCAGCGAGCTTACTACCGCTCGCCACAGGTCATCGAGCGCATGGCGCGACGCCTGGGACTCGTTCGGCCGGATTCCTCCCAGGTGATCATTGCCGGCGCCGATGGGAAACTGAAGCGGTGGATTCCACCATCCGTTCATACAGCGAGCGCAAGCGAGGTTCACCGTACGGATCGTCCGGCGAGGCGCACAGTGCCGCCTTGGTCCAGACGGCGGCCCACGTCGAGGCGAACCGCCTCGGCAAAACATGATCAACGGCCGGGCTCCAGGGCCAGTCTGGCCCAAACGCGACCCAAACGGGTGACGGATCGAGCACCCACCCGACCAGAAGTTCCCAGTGCTTACGTGACCTCTCAGGTTGAACGACGAGAGCGGCCTCATCCTTCATTGGCCGGGGTCCTCTTGTTCCCCGAGGGAGAGGCTGAGCTGAAGCTCGATGAGAAGACGGAGAAGCAGAAGAAGCGCTAGCGCGAGCGGAGACGGAGGCTGGTATGAAGCGCAAGCTTCATGAACGCGGGTTGCGGCGTCGCAGCTTGGTGGTACTCGCTGTGATGGTCGGATGGATGTTGGCCGTGAGTGGACGGATGGCCATGTTACAGATCGTGCAACATGACGCCATGCTCGCGCTGGCCGAGCGCCAGCAGCAGCGGACCATTCGCATCACGCCGTTGCGCGGGATCATCTACGATCGGCTCGGACGGGAACTGGCCCGCAGCGTCCCCGTGGAATCGATCTTCGCCGTTCCCGCCGAAGTGACGGCCAGCCGAGAGACGGCCCTCCGGCTCGCTCGCCTCCTCAAGCTCAATGTCCGCACGGTGCTCAAGAAACTCTCTCAGCCCCGCGAGTTCGTCTGGGTGAAGAGGAAAGTCTCTCCCGAACAGGCCGCCGCGGTCAAGGCGCTGAAGTTGCCGGGAATCCATTTCGTCCGGGAGAACAAGCGCTTCTATCCCAACAACACGCTCGCCGCGCACGTCCTGGGCTACGTGAGCATCGACGAGGTGGGCCTCGACGGCGTGGAGTTGGCCTATGATGCCCACCTCCGGGGTGAGGAAGGGTATGTGTTGGTTCAGAAAGACGCCCGCGGGCGCTCTTACGGACGCACGCAACTCCCCGTATTCAAGGGGCAAGACCTGACGCTGACGTTGGATGCGGCCATCCAACTGGAGACCGAAAAGGCCCTGCGGGCCGCCGTTCGACGATCTGGGGCGCGCAGCGGCGTGGCGATCGTCATGCAGCCGAAAACGGGGGAAATCCTGGCTCTGGCCAACGTTCCGACCTTCAATCCCAACACCTTCTCCAAAACCTCCGAAGACCACCGACGCAACCGGGCACTTCGTGACATCTACGAACCAGGCTCCGTTTTCAAGATCGTCACCTACGCTGCCGCCCTGGAGGAGCATCAGGCCACGCCCGATGAGATGATCGATTGCTTGGAAGGGCGCATCGTGCTGGCCGGTCACGTCATCCGCGATCACAAGCCGTTCGGCCTCTTGAGCGTGCGAGAAGCGCTGGAGAACTCCAGCAATGTTGGCGCCATCCAACTCGCCCTGCGGGTGGGACCGCGGCGGTTCGCCGACTATATCCAGCGATTTGGGTTCGGTGAGCGCACGGGCATTGACCTGCCCGGCGAAGCCCGTGGCATCGTGCGCCCGCCGGATAAATGGTCGCGCATCTCCATCGGTTCTCTGGCCATGGGCCAGGAGGTGGGCGTGACGGCGCTGCAGATGATCGCGGCGATGGCCGTCATCGCCAACGACGGCGTCTGGGTGCAGCCCCACGTCGTCCGGGCGATTCACTCGCGGTCAGGTGAGATTCTCTCGCACGCGACGCCAGCGCGACGTCGGGTCATCGACGCGCGCACGGCGCGCACGCTGGCGCGGATGCTGGAGGGTGTCATCCTGCGCGGCACGGGCAAACGCGCCCAACTGAATGGCTACACGGCCGCCGGCAAGACGGGAACGGCGCAACAGATTGATCCGCGCACCGGACGCTACTCCCCGACCCGCTATGTGGCCTCCTTCGCCGGATTCGCTCCGCTGAGCGATCCTCAGATCTGCATCCTGGTGGCCATTCACCGTCCGCGCTACGGACAGCATCATGGTGGCGATATCGCCGCCCCCGTCTTCAAGCAGATCGCCGAGATGGCGCTCCACTACCTCAACGTCCCGCCCGACCGGGTCAGTACCGGCATCGAGTTGGCAACGTTGACCAGCGAGTTCACATCAGAAGGCACGAGTGGAGTGAGCGATGCGCCGGTCTCACATTCATCGGATGATGGTTCTCACAGCGACAGCGAGCAGGATGTTCGCCCCCATCCCCTCGTTCTCTCCACGGCCGTGGTTCCGGATTTCACCGGCCAAGGCATCCGCGCCGTGGCGCACGAATGCGCGCGATTAGGACTGCGCTTGCAGGTCGTCGGCTCGGGTCAAGCTGTCCGTCAGAGACCGGCTCCAGGCACGCCGATCACGCCCGGGCTCACCTGCCGCGTCGAATTCCGACGCCAGGCTCGGGAGGAATGATGAGATGAAACTGACCGATGTGGCGAGACAATTAGGCGTTCAGTACACCGGTTCAACAGATCCGGTCATCACGGAGATTTCGCACGACTCGCGTCGCTGCCTCCCGGGCAGTTTATTCGCGGCCATTGTCGGCGAGCGATGTGACGGACACCGGTTCATCGATCAGGCTCTGGAACGCGGCGCGGTGGCGGTGATGTCCGAGCGTCCCCGTCCATCCGGTTTCTCTCACCCCTGGCTGCGCGTGGCCGATGTTCGATTGGCTCTGGCGTTGGCCGCCGCCGCGATTTTCGGACATCCTTCTCGGCGCTTGACGCTCATCGGCGTCACCGGGACGAACGGGAAGACGACGACGGTCACGCTCATTGAGGCTATCCTCCGGGCGGCGGGCTTCCATTCGGCCTCGATGGGAACGATCAGGTACCGGCTCGGCGAGACGGAGATCCCCGCCGAGCGAACCACTCCGGAAGCGCCCGATATTCAAAGATTTCTCGCTCGCGCCTGTGCCCAGGGCGTCACTCACGCGGTGATGGAAGTCTCCTCGCACGCGCTCGATCTCCGGCGCGTGGATGGGACCGAATTCGCCATCGCCGTGTTCACCAATCTCACGCCCGAGCATCTCGATTATCATCGAACGATGGACGCTTACTTCGCGGCCAAACGCCGACTCTTCGAGGGAGTGAACGCTCCGCCGCCGTGGGGCGTGGTCATCAATGCCGATGATCCGCGAGCCGACGAGCTGTTGACGCTGGCGCTGGAGCGCTCCAGCCGAGCGCTCACTTATGGATTCCACGCCCACGCCGACGTCCGAGCTCAGTATTTTGCCGCTTCGCTCGACGGGCTCACCTTCGTGGCCCATACGCCGATTGGCGATTTACCTCTCCAGTCCCCTCTGGTCGGGAAGCCTCACGTCTATAACATCCTGGCGGCGATCGCCGTAGGGCTCTTGCTCGATGTGGATGCTGAACCCATTGTGGCGGGCATACAACGTTGCCCCACTGTTGCAGGGAGGTTCGAAGTTGTGGATGAAGGTCAGGACTTCGCGGTCGTCGTCGACTACGCACACACTCATGATGCGTTGCAAAACGCGATTGAGACAGCGCGAGTACTTACCCCCTACCGAATCATCACCCTCTTCGGTTGCGGCGGCGACCGCGATTTAAGTAAGCGCGCGCCGATGGGGGAAGTGGCGGCGCGGCTCTCCGATCTGGTGATCGTCACTTCGGATAATCCGCGCAGCGAAGATCCCGAAGCCATCATCAGCCATATTGAAGTGGGTCTGCGAAAGGGGGGAGCGCCGTACCTGAAGATCCCCGACCGGAAACAGGCCATCTGGCGAGCCATCGAGGAAGCCCGATCGGGCGACCTCGTCCTCATTGCGGGCAAAGGGCACGAGACCTATCAGATTCTGAAAGAGGGCGTCATTCCTTTCGATGATCGCGAGGTCGCGCGCGCCGCCATTCGCGCGCGGCTGGCGGGGTCCCGATCCGCCTCCCTGGGCGCAGAGGCCGGTCCGTCGGCCGAGGCCACTTCCCGGTCGACGCTGAAGGAGGTCGAGTTGAACGTATGAATCTGGGCGAGATCGCCGAGTGCATCGGCGCTCACGGACAATTGAATGAGACCTGGGCCCAACTGGAGCCGCGCGGGATCTCCATCGATTCGCGGACCATCCGGCCGGGAGAGTTGTTCTTCGCCCTCCGCGGGCCTCGCCATGATGGCCACGATTTTGTCGGCGAAGCCCTGACGCGAGGAGCCTGCGGGGCCGTCATCTCAGAAGGGATGCCGCCGCTTCGCTTCCCGGCGCCCCAGGCGGCTTTTCTGCGCGTCAAGGATACGCTGGCCGCCCTGCACGCATTGGCCCGTACGGTCCGAGAACGCTGGGGAGGACCGGTCATTGGGATCACCGGCAGTTCGGGCAAGACGATGACCAAAGAATTGACGGCGCGCCTGCTGGCCGCCGAAGGAGCCCGCGTTCTCAAATCGACGGGCAATTTCAACAATACCTACGGATTGCCCCTGTCGCTGTTGCAACTCATTTCCGCCGACGTGCAACCGGAGAGGATCGATTATGTCGTCCTGGAGATGGGGATGAGCGCGGCTGGCGAACTCACCGAGCTCTGCTCGATCGCTCGTCCGGACGTGGGGGTCGTCACCAATGTGAGTGGCGTCCATCTGGAATTCTTCCCCAGCGTCGAAGCCATCGCCGAGGCCAAAGCCGAACTGATCGATCACCTTGAGGATGACGGCCTGGCTGTCCTCAATCTGGACGATCCTCTTGTGGCGCGAATGCGCTTCCGACGTCTGCTCGCGGCGCGGACCTTCGGGATTGAGACCTCCGTTGATGTGACCGCCAGGGATATTCAACTGCGAGGTCTGGCCGGATCTCGCTTCACTTTGCGCACTCCGCGAGGGGACGTCGCCGTCGCCCTCCCCCTCCTCGGCCGGCACAATATCTACAATGCCTTGGCGGCCGCCGCGGTAGCCGATTATTATGGCGTGTCTCTCGGCCGCTTGGCCGCAGCGCTCTCGGAGGCGGCGCCCGCCCCGATGCGCGGCGAACTCATCGAGTTTTCCCGAGGATTCAAAGTCATCAATGACGCCTATAACTCCAATCCTCGCGCCCTCACCGAGATGGTGACCACGCTCTGCGCGGTCAACGGCGTTGGACGCCGCATCGTGGTGGCTGGCGAAATGCTCGAACTCGGCCACCGCGCCGTCCACCTGCATCGCGCCTGTGGCCGCGAGATGGCGCGACGCGGCGTGGATGTGGTGATCGGCGTGCGAGGATTGGCTCGTCAGTTGATCGAAGGGGCCCGAGAAGAAGCGGGGGCCTCGCTCATCACGCACTTTTGTGAGACGCCCGAGGCGGCGGCTCACTGGCTGTTTGACAACTTACAGGATGGCGATCTGGTGCTGGTGAAGGGATCGCGTGGCGTCCGCATGGAGCGCGTGATCGAGACGCTCCGGCAGTTGAGTGCGGAGAGAGGATGAGGGGAGATGCTGCGGTATCTGCTCTATGAGTGGCTCTACCTCACATACCACAAGCAGTATCCCCTCCTCGATCCGCTGAACGTCTTTCGGTACATCACCTTTCGCACCGCCTATGCCTCGATCACGGCGCTGTTGATCAGCCTGGTGGTCGGCCACTGGTTGATCGGCAAGCTGCGCTCCTGGCAGATTGGCCAGCCGGTGCGCGAGGAAGGGCCGGAAACCCACCTGGCCAAACGTGGGACGCCGACCATGGGAGGCATCCTCATCATTGGATCGGTCGTCGTATCGACCCTTCTCTGGGGTCATCTGGGAAGCTCCCGGGTCTGGTTGGCGCTCGTCTGCCTGCTCCTGTTCGGCCTGGTGGGATTTCTCGATGATTATCTCAAAGTCACACGTCAGCAATCGCTGGGACTGACGGGCCGACAGAAGCTGGCCGCCCAACTGGCCATCAGTCTCGCGCTCGGCGCCACGCTGATCTACGGGCTCCATTATTCCACTGTGCTCAGCGTGCCGTTCTTCAAGATGTTTCGCCCGGAACTGCCAGGGTACATATACCTGCTGTTCACCGTCCTCGTCGTCGTGGGGGCCTCCAATGCCGTCAATTTGACCGATGGCCTCGATGGTCTGGCTATTGGGGTCTCGTTCATCACGGTCGCTGCGCTCACTGCCTTCACCTACGTCACCAGTCACTTTCAACTGGCTACCTACCTCGCTATCGAACATATGAGCGAGGTAGGCGAGTTGACGGTGTTCTGTGGTGCGCTGGCGGGAGCGTGTCTGGGCTTTCTCTGGTTCAATGCGCCGCCAGCGGAGATCTTCATGGGTGATGTAGGCAGTCTGGCGCTGGGCGGCACCATTGGACTCATCGCCGTGATGATCAAGCAGGAACTGCTGCTGGCGATGATCGGCGGCGTGTTCGTCATTGAGGCTCTATCAGTGATCATTCAGGTTGCCGTGTTTCAGATCACGCGGCGGACGACGGGGCGAGGCCATCGTATCTTCAAGATGGCGCCGCTGCACCATCACTTTGAATTACTGGGATGGAAAGAACCGAAGGTCGTGTTTCGCTTTTTGATTATCGCCATCCTGTTTGCTCTCTTCAGCCTCTCGACGCTGAAGCTGAGATGAGCCCATCGAACCGGAGGACGCGATGACCGAAACCATCATGACGCGGCACCCCTGGCGCGAGGCAGACAAAGGGGGAGCCTCACCAATGGCGCCCGGGGCGCACGCACCCTCTACGGTGGACGATGGACGTGGTACAGTGATGCACGCCCGTCCTTGTGGTCCTCAGTTGGAGTTGGAATGAACATGGAGTTGGAAGGGAAAAAAGTCGCGGTGATCGGCTTGGGACGGAGTGGGTTAGCCATGGTGCAATTCCTCTGTCGGCGCCGCGCTCGAGTCATTGCCACGGATCAGAAATCGGAAGCCGAGTTGGGATGCCGCACGCTCACCTCCCTCCGCATGCTTGGTGTCCACCTCGAACTCGGCCACCACACACCCGAATCCCTTCTCGGCTCCGATTTCATCCTGGTCAGTCCTGGTGTGCCCCTCTCCATCGAGCCCATCCGACGGGCGCGGGCGGCGCGCATTCCCATATTGGGGGAAGTGGAATTTGCCTTCCGCTTCTTGTCCGGGCACATCATCGGCGTGACCGGCTCTAATGGCAAGACGACGGTGACCAAGCTCATTGGGGCGATTCTCGCCCGAGCTGGCCGGTGCGTGCATCTCGGAGGGAATATCGGGGTTCCGCTCACCAGTCTGATTGATCGGGTTGGCGAGACCGATTTTGTCGTCGCCGAACTGAGTAGCTTTCAACTGGAGACCATCGACCGGTTCCGGCCCCACATCGCCGTGATGACGAACATCTCTCCCGACCATTTGGATCGGCACACCACGCTCGGCGAATACATTCACGCCAAGCGACGCATCTTTCTCAACCAGACGGCCGCCGATTGGGCCGTCCTCAACGCCGATGATCCCATCGTCTTGGAGATGATGTACGAGACGCGCGCTCACCCGGTCTTGTTCAGTCGTCGCCGCGAACTGGATGAAGGGGTCTTCGTCCGAGGAGATGAGATCATCTGCCGATGGCATGATGGCGAGCGCCTCCTGATGAGGCGCGCTGAGGTCCCTCTGCTCGGCGAGCACAATGTCGAGAACGTCATGGCCGCCGTCGCCGTCGGGCTGATCATCGGCCTTGCCACGGAGCCGATGCGAGAGGCCATCCGATCATTCCCCGGTGTCGAGCATCGCCTGGAACGGGTCACGCGCATCAATGGCGTGGACTACTATAACGACTCCAAGGCGACGAATGTAGATTCAGCGATGAGGGCGTTGGAAGCGTTCCCGGGAGACCTCATCGTCATCCTCGGTGGGCGCGACAAGGGAAGCGACTTCAGACCACTGCGCCCGCTGGTCGCCGAGCGGGTCAAGCACATCATCCTGCTCGGAGAAGCGAGCCCTCGAATCGCCCGGGCACTTCGAGGAGCGGCACCCATGACGCAGGTGGCGTCCATGGCCGAAGCCGTCCAGTGCGCCCATCGCCTGGCGCGGGCGGGAGATACCGTCTTATTGGCTCCGGCCTGTGCCAGCTTCGATCTGTTCGATGACTACGAACATCGTGGGCGCGCCTTCAAAGAGGAGGTGCACAAGCTCGTCGACCTGGCTGATGAGCCTCTTCAACTGGAGGTGCCCATCGAGGAGACGAACTCCGTGAATGAGGTGAAACGATCATGACCTGGTTGCTGAGAGCAGCGACTGATCGGCTCTTGTTCGTGACCACGCTCCTGCTGGTCATCTTCGGCGTGCTCATGGTGTACAGCGCGTCCTCGGTGCTGGCGGCGGAGAAGTTCGGCGATCAACTCTACTTTCTGAAGCGCCAGAGTCTCTGGGCGCTCGTTGGCCTCGGAGGAATGTTCGTGGCGGCCAATGTGGACTATCACCTGTACGAGAAACCGTGGATCGTGTATCTCAGCTTATTCGCTTCGATGGTCATGCTCATCGCTGTGTTCTTCATGCCGGAAGTCAATCATGCTCACCGCTGGTTGCGCTGGCGCTCGATCTCGTTTCAACCGGCGGAAGCGGCTCGACTGAGTTTGATGATTTTCCTGGCCTCGCATCTGAGCCGGCGAATGGCTTGTGGTGTGGACGATGTCTGGCGAACGTTCGTCCCCTGCGCCGCCGTGACCGGCGCGTTGATGTTGTTGATCGTCCTGGAACCGGATCTCGGCATGGCGATGTCTATGGGCGGCATCCTCCTCATCGCCCTGTTCGTCGCCGGCGTTCCGTTGCGCCACATGGCCGCCTCACTCCTGGCGGGATTGCCCGTCCTCTACTACTTCCTCTTCCACGTGAGTTGGCGGATGGAACGGCTGCTGGTCTTCCTCGACCCCTGGCGAGATCCGTTGGGGAGAGGGTTTCAGAGCATCCAATCGATGATCGCCATCGGGAGTGGAGGAATTTGGGGAAGAGGGTTTGCCCAGGGTAAACAAAAACTCTTCTATTTGCCCGAACCGCACACCGATTTCATCTTCGCCCAAACGGGAGAAGAACTGGGATTCATCGGACTCCTGGCCCTGCTCGTCGCCTTCGGCCTGCTGCTGTGGCGCGGCGTGCGCGCGGGATTGCGGGCACCAGAATCATTTGGCACGCTTCTGGGCGTCACCCTGACGATCGCCCTGGTCGGCCAGGCGCTGTTCAATATGAGCATGACATTGGGCTTGGCGCCCGTCAAAGGGATGCCGTTGCCGCTCATCAGCTATGGTGGATCGTCGCTCGTTCTGAGTTTAGTTGAGATTGGCATTGTGTTGAATATCGCCCAGCACGGGAGTGCCTATGCCGCTTAGAGTGCTCATCGCCGCCGGAGGAACCGGCGGACATATTTTCCCGGGCATCGCCGTCGCCCGCGAATTGCAGCGACGCGATCCCGAGGTAGCCATATTGTTTGTCGGCACTGCACGGGGATTGGAGACGCGCGTGGTGCCCGAGGAAGGATTTCCGCTGGAACTCATCGATGTCGCCGGACTCAAGCGGGTGGGCGTGACCCGGGCGCTCCGCAGCCTGGCTCAACTCCCGCGCAGTCTGTGGCAGGCCCGAGCGCTCATTCGCCGATTCCGACCCGATGCGGTCATCGGCGTGGGCGGATATGCCTCGGGACCGGTCATGCTCTGGGCGGTGCTCAGCGGCCTTCCCACGATGGTCATTGAACCCAACGCCTATCCCGGATTCACGAATCGGTTGTTGGCTCGATGGATTCGTCGAGCGGCCATAGGGTTCCCGGAGGCGGCGTCTTACTTTCACGGCAAGGCCGTCGTCACGGGTAATCCCGTTCGTCCCGAGTTCTTTCATATCGCCGAACAGGACCGGCCCGGAGCACGAACCGGGGGAGCCTTTCATCTCCTCATCGTCGGCGGCAGCCAGGGCGCTCATGCCATCAACCAGGCGGTCATCGCCGTTCTCCCCACACTCCTCGAAAAGTATCGTCAGCTCACGGTCACGCACCAGACGGGAGAGCGCGATTGGACGTGGGCCCGCCTGGCCTACGAGTCCATTGAAGGGAGAGAGCGACTTCATGTCCGGGCGTTCATCGATCACATGGCCGAGGAGGTCGCTCGCGCCGATCTGATCATTTGCCGGGCGGGGGCCATGACCGTGGCCGAACTGACGGCGGCCGGGAAGCCGGCCATCCTCATTCCCCTGCCCACGGCGGCGGACGATCATCAGCGAAAGAACGCCGAGGCGCTCGAACGGCAGGGAGCGGCGCGCTGCCTCCTTCAGTCGGAACTCACTCCGGAGCGGTTGATGGAAGAGATCTCCGAGTTTCTGGCCCATCCCCATCGATTGACCACTATGGCTGAAGCCAGTCGTCGCCTGGCGCGCCCCGACGCGGCTCGGAAGATCGTCGATCTCGTCTACGAACTCGTGGCCGACGGTCGGCACGCGGCGGCCAACCAGGAGCAGCCGGCGAGGCCAGATGAGCGATGGATGGCCAATGAGAAAAAGGCGCGGAATGGTCAGCAACTGATCGCTGACCACTGATCACCATCTCGGCAAGCGATGTTGCGCAGGATTCAACACATTCATTTCGTGGGCATCGGCGGCTCGGGAATGAGCGGCATCGCCGAGGTTCTCCTCAATCAAGGCTACGAGATCTCGGGCTCTGACCTTCACCTCTCGCCGGTGACCGAACGACTCCGCCGCCTGGGAGCGACGATCTTCGAAGGGCATCGGCCGGATCATGTGATGGGAGCTGACGTCGTCGTCGTCTCCACGGCCATTCGCCCGGATAACCCCGAAGTCCAGGAGGCCAGGCGACGACAGGTTCCGGTCATCCCTCGGGCCGAGATGCTCGCCGAACTCATGCGCCTCAAATACAGCGTGGCGGTGGCTGGCGCACACGGCAAGACGACGACCACCTCAATGATCGGTGCGGTGATGGCCCACGCCGGCCTCGATCCCACGATCGTCGTTGGCGGGCGGCTTCACACGCTCGACAGCCACGCCCGATTAGGGAGCGGCGATTTCATCGTGGCCGAAGCTGATGAGAGCGATAAGTCATTCCTCAAGCTCTCGCCGACCATCGCCGTCGTCACCAACATCGACCGGGAGCACCTGGATTTCTATCGCGGGTTGGAAGAGATTCGCGAGAGTTTCGTTCAGTTTGTGAACAAAGTTCCCTTCTACGGCTCGGTCATCCTCTGCCTGGATGATCCTCACCTTCAGACGATCGTCCCTCGCATCACGCGACGATTGATCACCTATGGGCAATCGTCGCAAGCCGAGATTGCCGCCGACGATGTGGAGCTCTCGCCTCACTTCCGGTCGCGATTTCTCGTCAGACGGAGAGAGAAGCGGCTGGGCGAGATTCAACTGCGCGTGCCGGGATTACATAACGTTTACAATGCGTTAGCGGCCATCGCCGTGGGCTTGGATTTGGACGTCGACTTCGCGACCATCGCCGAAGCGCTGGCCGAATTCCGGGGGGTAGCTCGACGATTCGAGGTGAAGGGTGAGATGGATGACCTCCTCATCATCGACGATTATGGTCATCACCCGACGGAAATCAAAGCCACTCTGGCGGCCGCCAAGCTCGCCGGCCGGCGGGTGGTCGTGCTCTTCCAGCCCCATCGCTACACGCGCACCTCTTACCTGATGGATGAGTTCGCCGTCTCGTTCAATGACGCCGATGTCCTCTTGGTGACCGACATTTATCCGGCGAGCGAAGATCCTATTGAGGGCGTGACGGCGCAAGCGCTGGTGGAGCGGATCAAACAATTCGGCCACAAAAACGCGCAATACGTGGGAACGCTGACGGAGGCGGCCGCGCGGCTGGGGGATGTGGTGCGCCCGGGAGACCTCGTCTTGACGCTGGGGGCTGGAAGCGTGCATCGGGCTTGTGAAACACTGATCCAACACCTGAAAGGGAGGCGTCCATGATAGAGCAGCGAGCGGGGGAGCTGAACAAGAACGGTCCGAGCGAAATAACAAAAGAACGGGGAAGGCGTTGGAGGGCCCACGGTTCATGCTGGAGTGCGACCAAGGAGGGAAACCACCTATGAAACCGAGCGAACACGTCATGCCCCAGGCGCGTCGGCGGCCACGGCGCCAGCGCTCCTGGCGCAAGAACGAAAAAGCGGCCCATCGCCGTCGTCTCTCTTCAGAACGATTGGCCAAGACGATCAAGATCGGGGGCGCCATCGCCATGATGCTCATCGCGCCTTTCCTTCTTGGCGCCATCTTTCGACCGCTCGCCTCCAGCTCCATGTTCCGCTTGGAGCGGGTCACCATCGAAGGGAATAACCGATATCCCGTGGAGCAGGCGGAAGCGCTGGCCCGCCAGGTCTTCGGCAGCAACGTCATGGAGGGCCGTTTGCGGGAGGTCCGTCAGAGGTTGATGGAAGAGCCGCTCATCAAAGATGCCATCGTCGCTCGCGTGTTGCCCAACATGCTCCGCATTCGCCTCATCGAGCGAGAGCCGGTGGCGGTGGTCGCCCTCTCATCGGGCCGGCTGGTGTGCGTCGATGCCGAAGGCGTGGTGTTAGGCAATTTCGAGCTCCTCGGCGATCAACCACCTCTGCTGGGATGGGATGAGCGCGCTTCGGCCCTGAGCCGTTCGAGGAATCGGCGACGAATCCAGCTCTATCTGGAATTGAAACGCGCCTTGACGGCGACCGGGCGCGATGACTGGAATCAGGTCGACCAGGTGGATATTGGCAATCTCTCGGACGTGGCGGTGAGCCTCACGCGGAGTCCGATGACGTGGATTCACCTGGGAGATGGCGATTTCGGTCCGCGGTTCGCGCTCGGTCTGGACGTTCTGGATGCCATCCGGCATCGGAATCGCGAACAACTTCGGCGTCTGGGCATTCCCTTGAACGACGAGATGCTCGCCACGGGAGTGAACATCACGTACATCGATGTCTCCCATCCATCGCGGGTCGTCGTTCGTCTACCCGGCGCCAAACTACGATCGCAGATTCGGAGACGCAAACACCAGGGATGAGTGAAGGAGACGGTTATGTCCAAGCAGACGCACATTGTGGGAGTGGATCTCGGAACGACCAGCACGACGGCGATCATTGCAGATGCTCATGAGGGAGAACTCGAAATCCTGGGCGTAGGCGTCGCCGCATCCAGTGGCGTGCGAAAAGGAGCGGTGGTCAATCCGGAAGCGGCCGCTGACCCCATCCGGGAGGCCGTCGAAGAGGCCGAGCGGATGTCAGGGCTCATCGCCGACTCGGTGTATGTGAGCATGTCCGGGACGCTGTTGCGAGGCGTAAACAATCACGGCGTCACGGCCATCACGCACAGCGATCACCACATTACGCGCGCCGATATCCGGCGAGTGATCGAGACCGCTTCTCTGGTCACCTTGCCGGGAGGATACGAGATCATCGACGTCCACCCGCAAGAGTACATCGTGGATGGTCAGGATGGGATCAGTGACCCCATCGAGATGCTCGGCACCCGGTTAGAAGTGAGAGCCCATATCATCACCGGACCGATGACGCTCCGGCGGAATATCATCGCCGCTGTGAATCGAGCTGGTCTCTTGGTCGCCGGCGTGATCCTGGAACCGATCGCCGCGGCGGAGGCGGTTCTCACCCACGATGAGCGCGAGTATGGATCGGTGGTCATCAATATCGGTGGAGAGACAACCTCTCTGGCGATCTATCAGCGAGGCGCCGTCCAACACACGGCGATCTTTCCGCTGGGCGGATCCCACTTCACCAGCGACATCGCTTTCGGGCTGCGCACGCCGATCGCGGAAGCGGAGCGCATCAAGTGCGAGCAGGGGTGCGTCACGCCTTCGCCGGCTATGGAACTGGATCGAACGACGGTGAAAGTGCCGGCCATGGGCCATCGCCCGTCGCGCACCCTCTCGCGCGAGATCCTCTGCCACATTCTCCAACCGCGTGCTGAGGAACTTCTTCATCAAGTGCGAGATGAACTCCGCCGATCGGGATTCGAGCGGCAACTCTCTAGCGGGGCCGTCCTCACCGGCGGAGGGGCTCTCTTGAAAGGGCTCCCCGCTTTGGCCGAACACATCCTCGACTATCCCGCTCGATTGGGCGAGCCCCAGCAGGTCCGGGGAATAACCGGAGAGCGATCTCCGGCTCTTGTCGCGACGGCGCTCGGGCTCGTGCTCATGGGATCTCGAGGACGGCGGCTGCCCCAGGCAGCCACTCATCATCCGGCTGGCCGCCTGATCGCTCGTACGGCGGCCAGAGTCAGACATTGGTTGAGCGATCTTTTTTGAACCCCCTGCGATCCCTCGCAGGGAACTTCACTGAGGAGGTAGCGCATGCCAGAGCAAGACGAACGCTTAGGGACATTGAGAATCGATTTTGCTGAGAGCCAGGCTGAAGGAGCGGTCATCAAAGTCATCGGCATCGGCGGTGGTGGCGGGAACGCGGTCAATCACATGATCGAGCAGCGGATCGAAGGCGTTCAATTTATCGTCGCCAATACTGACGCCCAAGCCCTGCAGATGGCTCAAGCGCCGATCAAGATCCAAATCGGCGAAAAGCTGACCAAAGGTCTGGGCGCAGGCGCCAATCCAGAAATTGGACGGCAAGCGGCGCTGGAGGATACGGAGAAAGTCCTCGAGGCGCTCGAAGGGGCGGATATGGTGTTCCTCACCACCGGCCTCGGTGGCGGGACGGGAACCGGAGCCGCTCCCATCATCGCCAGCCTGGCTTCGGAGTTGGGAGCGCTCACCGTCGCCGTGGTCACCAAGCCATTCCCCTTCGAAGGACGCAAACGCATGCTCCAGGCCGAACAGGGACTCCGCGAACTGAGGGAGTGCGTCGATACGCTGATCACCATTCCCAACGAACGCCTGCTGAACGTGATCGATCAGAAGGTGACGCTGCTGGATGCCTTCAAGCAGGTGGATGATGTCCTCCGCCAAGCCGTCCAAGGCATCTCCGATCTGATCACTGTGCCTGGCCTCATCAACCTGGACTTCGCCGATGTGAAGACGATCATGTCCAGCATGGGAATGGCGCTCATGGGCATGGGCGAAGCCACCGGTGAGAATCGGGCCATGGAAGCGACGCAAAAAGCCATCTCCAGCCCGTTGCTCGAGGAGAACTCCATCGAGGGAGCCAAAGGCGTGCTCATCAACGTCACCGGTGGATCCGATCTCACGTTGTTCGAGGTCAACCAGGCCATCTCGCTGGTCCAGGAGGCGGCTCACGAGGACGCCAATATCCTGTTTGGCGCCGTCATCGATGAGAACATCAAAGACACGATGAAGATCACCGTGATCGCCACCGGCTTCGATCGGGCGGCCAGCGAAGTCACCGCCCCAGCGGCAGCGACCAACTTGCGCGCGGTGGGACACGTGGCGGTCGGCGGCTCAGCATCACCTATGGACGCCCCCATGCGGTCGTCCTCGGAACTCGACGTTCCGGCGTTCATTCGAAAGAAAGCGGGGGAATGATCTGACCGCTCACACGCTCACCGGATCATGTCTCTCGCCGCATCTTCGGAGAGGATGCGGTTGACGAGGGCTGCCTCCTCGCCGTCGGGCGGTCGAGGCGCCGTCAGACGCTCTTCGAGGCGTGTCGGCGCCTCAAGGTCGCCAACAAGGTCTCATGGATATGATCGAAGTGGCCATTGGACATGATAGCGACGACGTCTCCCCGCCGCAGCTCGCCACCGAGCAGGGCCACGATCTCACCCACGTGACCCGGGGCTTCGGCTCGTTTTCCCTTGGCGCGCAGAGCGCGAGCGATCGCCTCGGGAGATAATCGCTCTCCTTCGGGCACGACAGAAGGATTGTACACCGGCGCAATGATGGCCATATCGGCTTCAGCCAGCGCCCGCTCAAAGGCGCGCTGGAAAACGCGCATCCGCGAGGTTCGGGAGCGCGGCTCGAACACGGCGATGAGCCGATGGCCGGGATACTTCTGGCGCAAGGCCTGGAGCGTCCCCCGCACTGCCGTGGGATGATGAGCGAAGTCATCAATGATGATGATCCCGTCGACCTCGCCGCGCACCTCTAACCGCCGCTTGACGCTTTTGAATCCGGCCAGAGCAGTCACGATCGTGCGAGGATCGAGATTCAGCCTCATCGCCACCGCCGTCGCCGCCAAGGCGTTTCGCACGTTGAATTCGCCCACCAGCGGCATGGAGAATGCTCCCAGATCGCGCCCTTCATGAAGGATGTGAAATCGCGTTCCCTCCCCTGATGTGCGCACATCCACAGCTCGCCACTGGGCTTCCGGGCTCAATCCAAACGAATCGACCGGACACCAGGCGGCCGTCACGAGTTCCCGCACAACCGCAGAATCTCCATCGGCGATCAAGGCTCCATTGGCGGGAATGAGATTGATGAATCGACGAAAGGCGACCTTGATACTGTCCAGATCAGGATAGATATCACCGTGATCGAACTCCACCCGATTTAACACCACCGTTTGCGGGAGATAGTGCATGAACTTCGGCCCTTTATCGAAAAATGCCGTATCGTATTCATCGCCTTCGATGACGAAAAAGGGACTCTCCGTCCAGCGAAAGCTGGTGCCGAAATTCTCGGCCACGCCGCCAATGAGAAAGCTGGGATTCAATCCGCCGACTTCCAGAATCCACGCCACCAACGAAGTCGTCGTCGTCTTGCCATGCGTTCCGGCGATGACGATGGAATGGCGCCCGCGAAGGAATTGTTCTTTGATCACTTCGGGCATGGACGCATAGGTGAGTCCGGCATTGAGCATATACTCGATCTCCGGATTGCCCCGGGACAGAGCGTTACCGACGACGACGACGTCGGGAGGGGGTTGAAGATTCTCGGGTCGGTACCCCTGGTACACGGTGACGCCGAGTTGCTCAAGGAGCGTCGACGTCGGTGGATAGACGTTCTCGTCAGAGCCCGTCACCCGATGCCCTCGCGCCTTCAACAGCCCGGCCAGACTGGCCATCGCCGTCCCGCCAATACCGATGAGATGATAATGACGCGCCGTCATGCCCTCACACGAGCCATTCTAGGCATCACGATCAAGGAAGTCAAACCGGCACGTCGACCGAGCGAGGAGGGGATGCACGCAATGAACCCACCGCCCATCCCCCTGACAGGCGAGCATCGGAAACATCACCACCGAGCGCCCATTTGCTCCCTCTCATCGTCGTTTGTACAATTGAGGAGTATGGCTGAGGAAAAACAGCTCGTCGAGCTGCTCAGGAAGAAGTTGCCCGAACTGCTGCGCCAGGACGAGGAGTTTCGCGCCCTCATCCTCGGTACGCTCATCCAGTATTTGCCGACGCGAGAAGAATTCACGCTGATTCTCCAACGGCTCGAACGGCTCGAACAGCGCATGGAGCGCTTGGAAACGGAGATGGTCGAGATGAGAAAGGAACAGATCGCCCTCCGCGAAGACTTCAACCGGATGCAGCAGACCATCTCCGACATGCAGCAGACCATCTCCGACATGCAGCAGACCATCTCCGACATGCAGCAGACCATCGCTGGAATTCTTCAGCGGCTGGAGCAAGTGGAGCGTCAACAGGCGATAATCATCGAACAGGCGATATCGTTCCAGCGTGAGACTCGCGCTCACTTCGATGAACTCCATAGGGCATTCGGTCGATTGGGACTGCTGACCGAGAGCGTGCTGAGGAATGCCCTTCAGACGGCGGTTGAAAAATGGTTCGGAGCTGGTCGCGTGGAACGTATGGAACTGGCCGGAAGAGAGGTCGATGTAGTGATTCGCGATTCCGAGCATATCCTCCTCGAAATCACAGGGCGCGCGCATCTACAAGATATCGACAAGCTCAAGGCGTCGGCCGAGGATTATGAGCGGCGATTCCACATCAAGCCTCGCCTGGCCATAGCCTGCGCCTATGCCACGCCCACGGTCATCAAACGACTCGCTGAAGAAGGGATCGAACTCATCTCCGCCGAGGTACCGGAGTAAAACGGTTGTGATGCCAGGAGCAAGACTCACGGGCCAGTCTGTGACTCCGCGAAGGACCTCGCTCGATCGAAGAAGCTCTCGGGAAGAATTCGCCGATAGACCTCATAATGAGCCATTACGCGATACACGTAATCTTTCGTCTCGCGAAATCCAATCTCAATGACGAATCGATCTGGATCGTCGCTCTCTGCTCGATCGAGCCACCGCTCGACGTTCTCCACGCCGGCATTATAGGCTGCAGCTACTGCCGCCAGATGCTGCGGAAAGCGCCGGTGAAGTTCCTCCAAGTGCGCCGCCGCCAACTCGATCGATGTCTCCGGATCGTACAAATCATCGAGGTTGAGATCAGCTTTACCCAACAAAGCCGCCAGTCGCCGAGCGGTCGCCGGCGTCAGTTGCATGAGTCCACGAGCTGCGGCCGGCGATTTGGCATCGGGGCGAAATCGGCTCTCTTGGCGCATGATGGCCAACATGAACCGCGGATCAATGTGCCGCGCGTGCGCCGCGCGCGACAATATTGTGAGATAAGGTGTTGGATAGAGGATCTGGAGCAAGTCGGGAGAGAGAAGTTCCCAACGATAATCCTCGGGAAGGCGACGGACCAATCGTGTTTCGCCGATACTCACCGCCCGATCGGGACGTCCTCCACGGGAGAACGCCATCGCCAGTGTCATCCACTGAGCGGGCGAGAGTTGACGTTCTGCTGATCGGAAAGCGGCGGCCAATTCTGGAGCGCCTTCATCGTAGAGTCCCAGAAAGAACAACTCCCTGGCCAGAACGCGATGGGTTGGCCGTCGAAACGGCGGTCGGCCGAGAAAGAGACGCCGATCCGCCGGGAGCGCCCGGAGATCCATCCAGCGTCGATATGCGGGGAGCCGTTGATAGAGAGCCCGTAACGCCCGTCGCACCGACGCTCGCTCGGAGGCATCGGGCGCCAACCGCCACGCTTGTCCGAGAGTCCGGATGGCCTCCCTCAATCGCCCGGCAGCGCGGGCTGAATGAGCGCGTTGGCGCAACGCCCTGTAACGAGCTCGGAGGAGCGGCTTGGCTTGAGGAATGTCGTTGAATCGACGGAGGCGAGCCGTGGCGCGGTAACCATAATATCCCCGGTGCTCCTCCGAAAGTGACAGGTAGACCTCGATGGCTTCCTTGTACCTCCCCAACTTTTCCAGGCAGTATCCCCGCAGGAACATGACCTCGGGTCGATTGGGAGCACGCGGTCCAGGGCGGTTGAGATTCTCTTTGAGAAGCTCCTCCAGATCCCCGAGCGCTGCCTGATAATGATGTTGAACGAGATGAATGCGAACGCGCGAGAAGAGCGCCGTCGTCGCCGCCAGGTCGCCGGGAAACCGATCTATCGTCTTTTGACACCAGATGAGCGCCTCTCCGTTCAGGCCCGCCGACCGTAGCGCATCGATCGTGTTCAAATATGCTCCCGGCACCCATCGGCTTTGCGGATGAGCGGCGATGAACGTCTGGTACTGCTCAACCGCTCTGAGCCATCGTCCCGCTTTTGCCCAGGTATGGCCAATCCAGTACATGGCCTGCTCGCCTTCGGCCGTCTGAGGGTATCGAGCGACCGTGCGTAGGAACCATTGGCGAGCCTGATCAACGTTCCCCTGGCGATAGTACCCCATGGCCATGGCCAGCATCGCTTCCGGCGCGCCCGGATGCGTTGGCGCGCGCTCCAGCACCCACCGGTAATGTCGGCGCGCGGCGGCGAACTCCCGATTGGCCTGATAGATCCGAGCCAGTTGAAGACGGGTCGCGACGTTCAGCGAAATCCTCCCCTGGCGCAGCCACTCGTCGAGCTGGATGGCCGCAGAGAGCGCGATGTCATCGCCAGAGCGACGCTGAATGAGCGTCGTCAAGAGCCTCGCTGCTCGAACGCGCTCTCCCTGCCGCTCCAGGAGCCGGGCCAGCTCCAACTGCGCTTCTCGCGCCCGACGCCCTCGTCCTCTGGCCAGGAAGCGGTAGAGAGCGATGGCTCGATCATCCTGCCCACTCTCGGCGTAACTTCGGGCCAATCGCCATCGAGCCGATGCCGCCAGGAGACTCTCCCCATACCCGGCGAGAAGGCGCCTCAGGTAAACTTGCTCCCGCGGCAACACCCCTTGGACTCTGGCCAACTGAGCGAGATGCCAGAGGGCATAGGCGGTGAGCACACTCCTGCGCTTGATGACGCGCTGGAAAGCCCGAGCGGCGGCCTCCACCTTCCCCAACTGCTCCTCAACGCGCCCGAGCAAATAATCGTAATTATTGCGGACGAAGGTTCGAGGGGCGATGCGGCGAAATTCGAGTAATCGCCTCTCGACTTCTGCCCACGCCCCCTTGACGACGGCGCGTCGAATCTGATCATGTCGTCGGGCGAGCGTCTGGATACCGGGGTGGGCACCCACAAAAATAGTTGACAGCCAGAGGAAGAGCCCGCCCAAAGCCCACACACGCCTTCTCGATCTCCCGCCGACACGCTTGCCAAACACCACATCGCTCATTATAAATTCCCGGTTCATCTCAAACAATCGAGGGAGATCGTATGACCGCGAAGAAGCTGGATGGATTGGCCGTTGCCAGAGCGATCAAAGAAGAGGTGGCCGAAGCCGTCCGAGAGCTGGCTCGGCGGCACATCCGACCGGGATTGGCCGCCGTCCTCACGGGATCGAATCCCGCCTCCCAGATCTACGTCAATAACAAGGTCAAAACCTGTCAGCAACTGGGCATCTATTCGGAAAAACACGAACTCCCAGACGAAACGACTACCGATGAACTCATCGAGCTGATCACCTGGTTGAATGAAAAAGATGAGGTGGATGGCATCCTCATCCAGTTACCGCTCCCACCGCACATCGACGCCGTTCGCGTCCTGGATTCGGTGGATCCCGCGAAAGATGTGGATGGGTTCCATCCCCTCAATGTCGGTCGACTGGTTCAGAATCGCTCCACTCTCATCCCTTGCACGCCAGCGGGCATCATCGAGTTACTGGACCGGTACGACATCCCCGTCGAGGGTCGGCGAGCCGTCATTCTCGGGCGCAGCAACATCGTCGGGAAACCCATGGCCCTCCTCCTCATGCATCGACAGGCCACGGTCACCATCTGCCATTCTCGAACGCGCGATCTCCCGGCGGTGGCGCGAGAGGCCGACATTCTCGTGAGCGCGATGGGACGTAAGGCGATGGTCACGGCCGAGTACGTGAAACCCGGGGCCGTCGTCATCGATGTGGGGATCAACAAAGTGACCGATCTCGCCGAAGTCGAAGAACTCTTTGGTCCCGATGAAAAGCGACGTCAGGCCGTGAAGACGAAAGGATACACGCTGGTCGGCGATGTCCATCCTCAGAGCGTCAGTAAAGTGGCCGGCTATCTCACGCCCGTCCCCGGGGGCGTCGGACCGCTCACCATCGCTATGCTCATGAAAAACACCGTGCGCGCGGCCAAACGACGACGGGGAATCGATCACTCGTGAATCTGTTTCCTCACCAATAGAGATGGAACGGCGGCGAGCGAGTGGGATGGGTGACGCGGCCTCAACGATGAGCGTGATCTCATCGGGACGCCTCAGGTTCACCGGGACGTCCACCGTCGAGAGGGGTTCTCACCAGCGCGAGAGGCTCGCCCCCGACCAAGAAGGGGATGCCGTCCTGCGTCGTCAACGGCCCCCTCAGTCCCGTTCATCCGAGATCGTCGTCGCCGGAGAATCGGGCTCTGGCGCAGGACTCGCCTCCGCCCGGTATCCGCACTCCTTATCATGGCAATACCGAATGAGCGCCCCTCCCTTGGTCGTCTTCTCCAAAAGGAAGGCCGCGCCACACTGGGGACATTCCTCAGGAACGGGCTTATCCCAGACCGTGAAATCGCACCGAGGATATTGGGTACATCCATAGAAGAGGCGCCCTCGGCGAGAGCGACGTTGGATCAACTCCCCCTGACAGTCAGTTCGCGGACAGGCAATGCCCAGCGTCTCCTGCTTGATATAAGAGCATTCCGGTCTTCGACGACACGCGATATACGGCCCGAATGGTCCATGTTTGAGCATGAGCTGACTGCCGCACTCCGGACAGGTCTCATCGAGCAACCTATCGACCGCGCCCAATTCTCCATCTTTTTTGATCTTCTGCGTCGTCTTACATTCCGGATAGCCGGTGCAAGCCAGGAATTCGCCCCAACGCCCCCGCTTGACCGTCATGGGACGACCGCAGTTGGGACAGCTCACATCAGCATAGGGATGGTCTTCGTCTGCTTCCGGCTCGGTTCCTTCACTCACTTTCCGCGTGGCACCACACTCAGCGTTAGTGCAGGCGAGGAATCGACCGTACCGCCCGATCCTCAGTAGCATAGGGGATCCACATTGATGGCATGTTTCGTCAGACGGAATCCCCTTCTTCAGGTTATCCATGCGCTTCTCAGCCAGAGCGAGGTCGCGGGCGAATTTCTGGTAGAACTCGCGCACCGCATCGACCCACTTCAACCGCCCCTCTTCGACTTCGTCCAGCTCCTCTTCCATGCGAGCGGTATATTTCACGTTGAACAGATCATTGAAGCTCTCAACCAACAGATCATTGACCACCATTCCCAATTCGGTGGGTTTGAGCCGATTCTTGACCTTCTCCACATAGGCGCGATCCTGGATGACGCTGAGGATTTGCGCATAGGTCGAGGGTCTCCCAATACCATACTCCTCCAAAGCCTTCACCAGCGTCGCTTCCGTGTAGCGAGGCGGCGGCGAGGTGAAATGTTGTTCCGGTTTTAACTCGTTCAGCGTCAACGTCTCGCCCGGCTGGACGGGAGGGAGCGTGGCCGCTTGTTCGTCTTCTTCTGGAGTCGGTTCGTCCTTCCCTTCCTCGTAAACGGCCAGGAATCCGGGGAACTTCAATACTGAGCCGCTGGCGCGGAACAGATACTCACCAGCTTCGATCTCGATTGTCGTTTGATCGAAGATGGCGGGATTCATTTGCGAGGCGACGAACCGCTGCCAGATGAGCCGATAGAGAGCCAGCTCATCTTTGCTCAAATAGGGTTTGAGCGATTCGGGTGTACGACGGACCGAGGTGGGACGAATCGCCTCGTGGGCGTCTTGAGCGCCTTTTTTCGACCGGTAGACATTGGGCGTATCTGGGAGATAATCCGAACCGTAATGCTCGTTCACGAATTGACGCACGTCATCGAGCGCGTTCTCGGAGACGCGCGTCGAATCGGTGCGCATATAGGTGATCAGCCCAACGGTCCCTTCGTCGCCGACATCCACGCCCTCGTAGAGTTTTTGCGCCAGGCGCATGGTTTTGGCCACCGGGAAACGCAATTTGCGCGCCGCTTCCTGCTGCAGCTTGCTGGTGGTGAACGGGGGGACCGGATGGCGCCTTTTCTCCTTGACGTCAACTGAGCGCACCAGAAACGCGGCTTTCTCCACCGCCGAGACGATAGCCCGCATGTCGGCCTCGTTTTTGATATGGACTTCGTTCTTCTTCAGCGGCTTATCGAAGTCGCCGGTCTTGAGCGTCCACGTCTGTTTCCCTTTCCGTCCGCCCACCAACCGCGCCCGGAATGAGGGCGGATGCGCCGCACTGAGATAGGCCGTGAGCGTCCAGTATTCGGTGGGAACGAAGGCTTCGATCTCCCGCTCGCGCTCGACGACCAGTCGCAGGGCAACCGACTGCACCCGTCCGGCCGAGAGTCCGCGACGCACTTTCTTCCACAGCAACGGGCTCACCTGATAGCCGACCAGTCGATCCAGGACGCGTCGGGCCTGCTGCGCTTCGACGCGATTCCGGTCGATCTCGCCGGGATGCTCGAAGGCCCGCCGCACGGCGTCTCTGGTGATCTCATTGAACTGAACGCGATACACGGGCTTATTCTCGCCCGGGCGAACGAGTTCCTCTTTCAAATGCTGACAAATGGCTTCGCCCTCGCGATCCGGATCGGCGGCCAGGTAAATGGCCGCCGCCTGAGCAGCCGCTTCCCTCAATTGGCGGAGGATTTTACGATTATTTCGCTTCTTCCTATCGGGAATGATCACATAGGTGGGTGTGAAATCATCGTCGATATCGACGCCCAATTCCTTTTCCGGAAGATCCTTGATGTGGCCGATCGAGGCCATCACCTTGTAATCGCGGCCGAGATATTTATTGATGGTCCTGGCTTTCGCCGGTGATTCGACAACAACGAGATTCTTGGCCATAGCTATAGTTTCTTCACGAAATTTTTCCCCGGGAGCTGCTTGATCACCTGTTTAATTTCCAGATCCAACAGGACGCGCATGAGCTCGGACGAAGGGAGACCGCTTCGGGTCAGGAGCTCATCCATGTGAATGGGCTCATCGGTCGAGAGGAGATCGACCACCTTGGCCTCCTCCTCACTGAGTACTAAAGCGGGTTGCTGAGCCTGCTCGCCAGAGGTCGCCACCTCCTCGATCAAAAACGCTTTTCGGATCTCATACGGAAATTCTTCAACCACATCGCGCCAGGTTTGAACCAGCTTGGCCCCCTGCTTGATGAGGTAATTGGGACCGAAACTCTTACTCGACGTGATATTGCCGGGAACGGCAAAGACCTCGCGATTTTGTTCTACAGCCAGGCGGGCGGTAATCAGCGAGCCACTATGTTCGGCGGCTTCGACGACCATGACGCCCAAACTCAACCCACTGATGAGTCGGTTGCGAAAGGGGAAATTCCGGGGGACGGGTGGCGTCCCCAGCGTGAACTCGGACAGTAGAACACCATTGGCTCGAATGGCCTCGACCAATTTTCGATTCTCCCAGGGATAAGCGACATCCAACCCCGTTCCCAGCACGGCGATGGTTTTCCCTCCAGCCTCCAGGGCTCCGCGATGAGCGGCGGCATCGATGCCCCGGGCGAACCCCGATACAATCACCAGTCCCCGGCCGGCCAGGTCTCGAGCGAGATGCTCGGCGGCATTGGCCCCATAAGTGGACGGACGACGCGTTCCCACAATGGCCAGACTCGGTCGCTGAAGAACCTCATCGAGTTGACCCATAGCATAGAGCACCAGTGGGGGATCGTAGATTTCCTTGAGCAAGGCCGGATAGCGAGTGTCGCTCAACACCAGGACCTCCGCTCCCATGGCCTCGATCCTTTTGAGCTGGTCTTCGGCTTCTTGTCGGGGCGCGGGGGATGAGAGGTGTTCGATTTGCTCGTCGCTCAATCCGCTCTCCATGAGGGCGGCGCGTGGGGCGGTCAAGACCGCCTTGGGCGTCCCAAAATGATCGAGCAGACGAGCCGCCAGGCGCGAACCCACGCCCGTGACCAAACTCAGCGTCATCCAATCTAATCGTTCGCTCACCGGGTCACCAATTGTCGCCTTGAACTCAACGCGTCACGTTCTGAATTCCTCCTGGCGGAGGCGTGTGAGAATCGAACTCACCGGATCCACCTCTCAGTGAATCCCAACGGGTTTGAAGCCCGCGAGAGCCACCAGGCCCCATTCGCCTCCAAACACAACAAACTAATGGAAGGATCTGGATGATGTCAAGCACGGTGAAGGTCGAGGGAGAGCATTGTCATCAGGATGACGAGTCGGGGGCTCACATCGTCATTGCCTCCTCGACGCTACTCCATCACACTGATAGCCCATAGCCCGTCAGGATCAGCGTCACACCGACCAGATTGTAAAAGAGGTGAACGATATAACAAGGCAATAATTTTCCCGTATAAGCTCGAATGCCCGTGAGGACGAAGCTCAAAATGGTCAGCGAAACCAGGATCAACAGGCTCCCCCAATATTGAGGGAAATGCACGAGGGCAAAAACTCCCCCCACAGTGAGAATGGCCACCGGTCGACCGAATCGCGCTTCCACGGCGGGATAGATGATCCCCCGATAAACGAGCTCTTCGACGAGCGGAGCAGATACCACCGCGAGCAGCGAAACGGCGATACGAACGGCCTGCGACGTGCGCAGCAGTTTATCAAAATCGGTCTCCGCTCCCTCCAGGAAGAGATCCAGCACCCAGGTCGTCGCGTATAACAGCGCCACGGTGATGAGGGCATGAGAGAATCGGAATCGCCGATGCCAGGACCAGTCGATGACCTCGGTGAATCGTCGTTCCCACCCCGTGACCACCGTCCAGGCTATGAACAATGTCAATACGTGCACGCCGAAAACCGAAACGATCCCCACCAGATTGGCCTGGGGATTGCGCATGAGCTGCTCTACGTTCGTCGGCGTTATGGAGAGTCCCTTCATTTCCGCCCAGATGCCAATGGCGAAGGCCGGAATGAACCACATGGCCAGCATGAAGAACAAGAGAACGGTCAATGCGGCTGACAGATTCCACGGCGGCTGGGGAGATGGCGATGGGGACCGCGGCGGCGGCTCGGAAAGGGACGGGGAGAGCCCCTGCTGGCGACACTCGGAGCACAACGGGAGTGTCTCTGATCCCCAATCCACCGGCTTTCCACAACTGGCACAGAGTTGCGAGATGTTCAAATCCATCAACGACTTCCTTCGGCTCCCGGTCGGCTTCGTGCCTTCCGACATCCAAAATGGCGAACGAAGATATTAACATAAGCCTCTCCCCCAGTGAAAGATAAAGAGGGGTATTTTCGGATGCCGAGTAGCCGGAAGGCGCGAAACGGCTGAGAATCACCCCCTGAGATCGCTCATCGAGATGGCCTCAGGCGAACGGGGGCAATGAGGGCCCGGCGTTAAGCGGGGGCGTAGTTTTTCAAGAAGGGAACCAGAACGGCCTTGATCTCCTGTAGTGTGAAGGGCTTCTTCAAATATTTATTGCCCGTCTCCAGGATGAAATCGAACGTCTCTGGTGATGAAGCATCTCCGGTGATGAACACGATCCTTTCGGCCATATGAGGATTGAGGTTCTTGACCAGTTGATAAATCTGCTTCCCATCCAGATCGGGCATCTTGATATCCAACAGGATATGATCGAACGATTCGGACTCAATGCGTCGAAGCGCGTTGCGTCCGTCATAGACGCCTTCGACCTCGAATCCTTCTTTGCTGAGCACCGTGGTGAGCAAAGTGACAATGGACGTCTCGTCATCGACGACCAGCACGCGTCGTCGCTCTGGCTTCTCGGTTGATCCGGCGCGCAGATCGATCATCTTTCGCTGACCGAGATATTCGATTGTTTGATCCTTGATGGTCTCCAATCGACGCATGATGTCGCGAATGCGCAAGGTCAGGCTCTCGACGGTCTCCAGTCGCTGACGCACATCCTCAGGCAAATCCTCCTTGAGCAGAAGAAGCTGGACGTTGCCCAAGATGCCGGTGAGCGGGTTATTGATTTCGTGACGCATAGTCAAGCCGAGTTGTTCGAGCGCCTCTTGTCGCTCGGCTTGGATCACGTACTGTTGCGCCTCCTCCAGGTGGCTCAAATCCCTGACCACTACGAGAACCTGCCGTTGGCCATCCCAGGTCACTCGGCGAACTCGGCAGTGAGCATGGAACCGGGACCCATCCTTGCGCCATTGATACAGGTCCGGAATCTCGACCATCGTCTCTCGCTCGATGGCCGACTTCAGTTGGGCGAGTACGTCCGATTGATCTTTCTCGGGGAAGAGATCGAAGAGATTTTTCTCTCGTAACTCGTCCCGCCCGTATCCGGTCATCTCTTCGGCGCGGGCATTGACGTCGAGGATTTCGCCACTGGCGGGATCAACTACATAGATGGCCTCATGAACGGCATCGAAGAGAGCGGCCACTCGCGCGATGTGACCGGGTACGAGACGGGCCAATCGATGATGGTCGGCAACGAGAGCGAGAAGCTGAGCGACCTGTCCGGCCAGATAGAGCTCAACCGGTTCGAAAGTTCGATCCGCCACAGTATAATGCAGCACGACCATTCCCACCGGAACGCCCTGCACCGTGAGTGGGGCGACCAGGACAGCCCCGGCGCCGAACTGACGGGCATAATCGGCAGGAAACCGAGCGTCCTTCGAAACGTTTATCACGGCGATGGGCATCTTCGTCGATAAGAGTTCCGAGGTTAACGCCGCCGCGGGCAGGGTGCGTTGGAGTTGGCGAAGATGCCGATCGCTCAATCCGTAACCTATGGGCCCGAATTGTGCGGCCAGTCGCTCGTCGAGGAAGAAAAGGCCACCAGCGTCCGCGTCGAGCAGGGTGACCAGCGCGCTGATGATCTTCCGTATGACGCGCTCGGCTGGCTCTCGGCTCGCCGCCATGAGAGTGATTTGACGAAACGTCTCCCATTGTCCCTTTCGAAGCCGCGTCTCGGCCGAGCGCCGGATCCGGGCGATGGCCGGGGCGAGATGACGAGCGGCGAAATGAGCCAGCTCGACGTCGTCGGGCGAACACTCCGCCGATCGGCGGGAGCTCAATGTGAGGACTCCCAGCTTTTCACTCCCCAGGGCGAGGGGAATCGAGAGCGTCGGACCGTCAGAGGACGGTGCTCGTTCGTCGGCGGCGAGCGGTGCCGTGGCATCCAGCAACTCCGAGGAACCTTGCTGAGAGGCGTACCACTCCATCGTGCCCGCCGTGTATTCCTCCACATACTGTCCGGAGTCATCGAGCAAGGCGATGCACACCCGCTCACAGGAGGTGAGTTGTTGCAGTTCCCGAGCTAAACGGGCACACATGGCCGGGACGCTCGACTCCTCGACCAACAAGGCCAACACGCGATGATGTGCTCGCAACGAGTGATACTGAGCTTCCAGATGCCGCACTCGCCCCTCAACTGAGGTCTGCGCAAATGCCAGCGAGGCCACCTGCAGCAACTCGCTCAGTCGGATAACCGTTTGAACTTGAACGCGAGAGTCGGGTATCTCCTGTCTGAGAAGAGAATGAGTGGATGCCTGAAAGAGAGAAAACCACCCGGCCAGAATGTCCAGAGGTGCTCCCCGCGAGATGGCCTCGTCGGCCAGCGCCCGCACGCGATCCAGAAATCCATCCACGTCCCCATCGGAGATCCGTTGAAAAAAGGCATCCAACAACCGATCGCCGAGATCGATGAGGAGGTTGGCATCTCGCGCCATGAGCTCCGAAGCCCCGGTTTTCCATCGAGCGAGGATGTCTTGCCGAATCGCCGGTTGGTGGCGCTGCAACTGTTGCGCGGCCCGTTGCAGACAAGAGCGGTCAGCTTCATCCAATGGGGGAACACTGGGCCACCGTTTTTCCACCGCCGTCACCATCAGGGCATCTCACATTGGACCATCATACCCAGTCTTATCTAACCACAATTGACAGGAATTTTCAACACAAAATTCGGCCACTCGACGAGAGAGGCGCAGACGATGTGAGGGCCGACTCTCCCGGGTGAGATTTGACCCCGAGCAGGCTGAGGATGTAAACTCTAAAACCTTACACAACACGGACACTGTACGGTCAAGGAGGGACCTATGGCTGAAGATAACGGGGCGAGCAAATTCGCTTATTTTGTCATCGGATTCGGTTTCGGTGCCGTGGTGGCGTTGTTGTTTGCCCCCAAATCGGGGCGCGAAATTCGCGCCGACATCGCCGATACGACGCGGCGAAGTCTGGATAAAGCCTCAGAGGCTTATCAAACGACGCGAGAGCGGGCCAAAGAACTGGCCTCCACCGGCCGCGAAAAGGCCGTAGAGGTGATCGAGGAAGCCAAGGAGACGGTCACCAAGCAGCGGGATCGCTTATCGGCGGCCATCGAAGCGGGCAAGCAAGCCTATCAGGAAGAAAAAGAGAAGCTCGCCGAGGAACGCTGAATCTCGGGGGGAGACGCGCGTGCAGCAAGGACACCTCATCTTCGAATTGGTCTTCGCGATCCTGGCGTTGGGCGCTCTCATCGCCATCTTCGTCTGTCTCCTGCGGATCAATCAGGCCTTGCAGGAGGTGAAAAGCAGCGTGGAAGCCACGCGCCAACGCATCGAGCCGATCCTCCAGGAGGCCCAGACGATCGTTCAGGAGACGCGGGCGGGGCTCGCCACCCTGATGGAGCGAACCCAGGCAACGGCGGCCATGGTCACGACGACGGCCGAAGAAATCAGCCAGATGGCTCACCAACAAGCCATTGAATTCCGAGCGCTGGCCCGCGATTCCGTTCTCGCCGCTCGCAATCAGGTGGAGCGATGGGATGACCTGCTGATGCGAACGGCCGCCCGCGTCGACGAGACGGCAGCTCTGGTTCAAAAAGAGGTGCTCGACCCGATCAGGGAATTCCACTGCCTGATGGTCGGCGTCCGACGCGCTCTGGGAGTTCTCTTTGCCCGGCGCCGGCAAATTCCCGTCGACAAGGCCTACCAAGATGAAGAGATGTTCATCTGATTCCACGACGCCGGAATACCATACTCAGGCCCGAGATGGGGGGATTGCCGGGAGCCCCGCTCCCCCCGTGGCCGGTGTTCATCATCGACGTCCTGATCCCGAGAGAGAACCATGACCACGCAAGCGCCACTGGACTTGAAATCGACGATTAATCTTCCCAAGAGAATCCTGCCCATGAAGGCGAACCTGGTTCAGTCTGAGCCTGCCCGGTTGAAGCGATGGAAGGAGATGGACCTCTATCATCTCATTCTCAAATCGCGGCAGGGTCGCGAAACCTTCGTTCTTCACGACGGTCCACCCTACGCCAACGGCAATATTCACATCGGCCACGCCCTCAATAAAATCCTCAAAGATTTCATCGTGAAATCACGGACGATGATGGGGTATGCCTGCCCATTCGTTCCTGGGTGGGACTGCCATGGATTGCCCATTGAGATTCAGGTGGACAAGAAGTTAGGAGCGCGAAAAGCGCGCATGTCCGTGATCGACATTCGGCGCGCCGCCCGCGAACACGCCGCCTACTTCGTTCGCGCTCAATCGGAAGACTTCCAGCGGCTGGGCGTCCTCGGCGAGTTCGACAATCCTTATCTGACCATGGACTTCCGGTACCAGGCCGATATCGTGCGGGCATTCGGCCAGTTCGTCCGAGAGGGCAGCGTCTATAAAGGACTTCGCGCCGTTCACTGGTGCATCCACTGCCAGACGGCTCTGGCCGAAGCGGAGATTGAATATCGTGACCGACAGAGCCCATCCATCTATGTGAAATTTCCTCTGGCTGGAGATCCGGCTCGCCTCGACGCCGCCTTGGCCGGCCGATCGGTCTCGGTCGTCATTTGGACGACGACGCCTTGGACATTGCCGGCCAATTTGGGAATCGCGTTTCACCCGGAAGCGGAATATAGTGCGGTGGAGGTCAACGATGCGGTCTACATCGTGGCCAGCGCGCTCCTCGACGAGGTGGCCGGGAAGCTCGGGTGGGAGCGATGGCGCATTCTGGCCCGGTTTCCGGGGAAGAAGCTCGATCGTCTGGTGGCGCGTCACCCGTTCATCGATCGGGAGTCGCTCCTCATGGTAGGGGATCACGTGACCCTGGATACGGGAACGGGAGCGGTGCACACGGCGCCCGGCCACGGCTACGAAGACTACTTGCTCGGACAGGAATATGGCCTGGAGATCTATTCGCCGGTTGATGAACGGGGACGATTCACCGAAGAGGTCGATCACTTCGCCGGTCTGGAGGTGTTCGAGGCCAATCCTCGCATCATCGAGCACATGCGCCGGCTGGGCGTCCTCCTGGCCGAAGAGGTCATCACCCACTCCTATCCCCATTGTTGGCGCTGTCACCAGCCGGTCATCTTCCGCGCCACCCCGCAGTGGTTCATTTCCATGGACAAGACGGGGCTGCGCCAGCGGGCCTTGCGGGCCATCGAGAGCGTCACCTGGTTGCCCGAGTGGGGATACGAGCGCATGCGTAATGTGATTCTCCAGCGGCCCGATTGGTGCATTTCCCGACAGCGCCTGTGGGGCGTGCCCATCGTCGCTTTCTACTGCCGGCAATGCGAGACCATCCTGATCACGCCATCCATCATTGAGCATGTGGCCCAGATCTTCGAGCATAAGGGAGCCGACGCCTGGTATGAGATGGAGCCCCATGAACTCCTCCCGCCGGGCACCACCTGTCCTCACTGCGGCTACGATCAGTTTCGGAAGGAGACCGACATCCTCGACGTCTGGCTCGATTCGGGCACCAGTTCGCTCGCCGTCCTGCCACGCCGCGGGCTCCCCTGGCCCGCCGACGTCTACATCGAAGGCGGCGACCAGTTCCGCGCCTGGTTCAATTCATCGCTGACCGTGGCCCTGGCGGCCAGGAACCAGGCGCCCTTCCGCTCGGTCATCGCCCACGGCTGGACGGTCGACGCTCAGGGCGAGAAGATGTCCAAGTCCAAGGGCAACGTCATCGAACCCCAAGAGGTGATCAAAAAGAGCGGCGCCGAAATCCTCCGCCTGTGGGTGGCATCGTCCAATTATCACGAGGAAGTTCGCATCTCCAACGAGATTCTCACCCGACTGATCGAGGCCTATCGCAAGATTCGCAATACGGCCTGCTACATGGTCAATAACCTCTGGGACTTCGATCCCCAGCGCGATTGGATTCCCCTTCATCAGATGCTCGAAATCGATCGCTGGATTCTGGCCGAACTGGAGGAGCAACTCCATCGCGTGCGCAAGGCCTATGAGAACTATCAGTTTTACGTCGTGTACCATTCCCTCTACAAGTTCTGCACCGTGGAGCTGTCGGCCATCTATTTCGATATCTTGAAAGATCGACTGTACACCTCGGCTCCCAAATCTCTCGGCCGACGGAGCGCGCAAACCGCCCTCTATCTCCTGCTGGACAAACTGACGCGACTGATGGCTCCCATACTGGCGTTCACGGCCGACGAAATCTGGGAGCGCTTTCTCAGTCACCATCAGCCCAATGAAGCCTGGCGACCGTCAGTTCACCTGGCCGAGTTCCCCGCCTCCGATGCCGCCTTCCACGATGAGGGCTTGCTCCGACGTTGGCGCGAGTTGATGGAAATCCGCCGTCAGGTTCTCAAAGCCTTGGAGATCAAGCGGGCGGAAAAAGAGATCGGATCGAGCTTAGAAGCGAAAGTGATCATCACCGGTGGAGGGCCATCGTTCGAGCTCCTCAGCCAATACGAGGATCAACTCCCCGCCATTTTCATTGTGTCGCAAACCGAGTTGCGGCCCGCCGAGACTCAACAGCTCCACATCCACGTCACCCGCGCTGAGGGCCAGAAGTGCGAGCGCTGCTGGAATTATTCTCCTTCGGTGGGACAGCATCCTCGATATCCCACCGTCTGTCAGCGATGCGTCACCACCCTCCTGGAACTGGAATCGGGAGCCCACTCCTAGCCCACCGGTCTCGGGCGGCCATGGAGCTGGCATTCCCCAACGCCGACTGGAGATGGCCGGATTCGGGCTCTTGACGGAGGGAGGAAAACATTGGAAAGTTAACATATGCGGCGAGGATACGGCATGGCGATCAAGCAGCGCTTCGGCTACCTGAGCGCGGCGTTGATCATCTATGCGCTCGATCAGCTCACCAAGATGCTCGCCACGCACTATCTGACGAGCGCAGGTTATCATCACGGAGTGAGCGTGATCGACGGCTTCTTTCATCTCACCTATGTGGAGAATGCGGGCATCGCCTGGGGCCTGTTCGCCGATGCCGGCGCGGGAGGGCGATTGGCTCTGGGCGCCATTTCGTTCATTGCGGCCACCGGCATCATCCTCTATGCGGTGCGGACGCCCGTTTCGGAACGAATGACCCAGTGGGGTCTCACGCTCGTGCTCGGAGGAGTGCTCGGGAATCTCACCGATCGGTTGGTGCGCGGAGCGGTGATCGATTTCCTCGACTTCACTATCGGCTCCTATCGCTGGCCGACATTCAATATCGCTGATATGACGATCAGCATCGGCGCTGCCATTCTCATCGTGGATGCGCTCCGATCGCCAAAAACCGAGAGACCGGCACGTCCGGTGGAGGGACTGTCGAGCGAATAGAATGTATGCTACCTGAACTGTTCAGAATTCCCTATATTGACTTCCCCATCTACACCTACGGCGTCCTGTTGGCCACCGGTATTCTCCTGGGCATCTGGCTGGCGGCGCGCCTGGCGGCCGAGGAAGGTTTAGATAAGGATACCGTCTACAACTTCGCCATATGGGTCATCGTGGCGGCGCTGATCGGGTCCAAGCTGTTGATGGTATGGACCGAATGGGGCTCGTTCTCGCGAGAGTGGCGCCGCATCTTCTCGCTGGATTTCATCCGCGCCGGAGGAGTCTACTATGGTGGCTTTCTCGCCGGGGTGGGCGTGGCCACCTGGCTCATCTGGAAGCAGCACCTGCCGGGCTGGAAACTGGCCGATGCCTTCGCGCCGGCCATCGCCCTCGGTCAATCCATTGGCCGATTGGGATGCTTCTCGGCGGGCTGTTGTTGGGGACGCCCGACGACGTCTTGGGTGGGAGTGAGATTCACGGCCCTGGCCCACGAAAACGTCGGCGTACCCATCGGCGTGTCCCTCCATCCCACGCAACTCTATGAGTCGGCGGCGACGTTCCTCATCTTCCTCTTCCTGTTGTGGCTCCGACGTCGCCGGGAATATCCCGGCCAGGTCATGCTGATGTACGTGGTGTTGTATGCCGCGGCGCGATTCGTCATCGAGTTTTATCGCGCCGATTGGCGTGGGTGGGTCGGACCGCTGTCCACCTCACAGTTCATCGCCGTCCTCCTCGGTGTGGGAGCCGGTCTGTTGCTCATCACGCGGCGGAAACGAGCCATGAAGGTGAAGGACGTCAAGGCGGGGAGCTGAACCCGGCCAGGGAAAAACCGGGGCGAGGCCTCGTTGTGAGCGTTCCCATTGTCAGACTCATCATTGACGAGTATGACCGATTCAGACGCACGACAGCTTTTGACGGGCGGGGCGACTGACGAAGATCGCCGGTTCGATCAAGCGCTGCGCCCTCGATTCCTCAGCGAGTTCGTGGGGCAGCGGAAGATCGTCGACAACCTCGGCGTCTACATCAAAGCCGCACGCGGGCGCGGAGAAGCGCTCGATCACGTCATCCTGCACGGTCCGCCGGGCATCGGCAAGACGACCCTGGCCTACATTGTGGCCAACGAATTAGGCGTGGAGATCAAAGCAACATCCGGACCGGTCATCGAACGCGCCGGCGATCTGGCCGCTCTGCTCACGAATCTGGAAGAACGGGAAGTCCTCTTCCTGGATGAAATCCACCGGCTGAATCCGGCCGTCGAAGAGATTCTCTATCCGGCGATGGAAGAATATAAATTGGATTTGATCATCGGGCAGGGACCGGCGGCCCGCTCCATCAAACTCGATCTCCCTCCCTTCACGCTCATCGGCGCGACCACGCGAAAGGGACTATTGACCGCTCCACTGCGAGGCCGGTTTGGCATCGATTTGCACCTGGACTTCTATCGTCCGGAAGAACTGGAATCCATCGTCATGCGCTCGGCAGCCATCCTGAACATCGAGATCGAACCCGAGGGAGCGCGCGAAATCGCCCGTCGCTCGCGAGGCACGCCGCGGATTGCCAACCGATTGCTCCGGCGCGTCCGCGACTTCGCTGAGGTGGAAGGTCAGGGGCGCATCACCCGTCAGATGGCCGATTACGCTCTGAACCGCATGGAAGTCGATCGATTCGGTCTCGACGAAATCGATCGAAAAATCCTGCTCACCATCATCGAGAAGTTCGGCGGCGGCCCGGTCGGTCTGGGGACCATTTCTGCGGCGATCAACGAGGAGAAAGACGCCATCGAAGAGATCTATGAACCGTACCTCATCCAGATCGGCTTCCTGAATCGAACGCCACGGGGTCGCATGGCCACCCCCGCCGCCTATCAGCACCTCGGATACGATTTACTCGGCCGGCCGACCGACCAAGGGGGACTCTTCGGGGAGTGATCCCCCGACGAGCACCGAAGGATGGTCTCCCTCAACCAACTGCCCTCGTCTCACCCTTCATCAGGACAAGGAGGGAGGTCTTCTGGCGCCGGGAAACTCGTCCCTCCCAGGTCGTCATTGACGATATTATCCTCAAAACAGTGATCCCGGCCCGTTCCATCCCAGAACAGATTGGCGCCGATGGGGAAATCAGAAATGCCGACCGCCCGTATCCTCTCCCGATCGGGATCGCGCCCGTTCAGCAGGCTGAGATTCCCGATCACTCGGTTCCGGTCGGGGATATGATTGACCAGAGGATCGAGCGCATCGAAGATGCGCGGCAACCGAGCGATGCCAATGCCGAACGAATTGTTGTTGAGAATGACGTTGTCCTGAATCGTCACGCCGTTGGCTCCGACGACCAGGATGCCTCCTCCGACGGGAACCGCTTGAATGAACTGCTCCGAGGTTCGATGCTCCCCGGGATTGTTATTGGCATGGACGTAGTTTCTGGTCACCAGCACGCCATCGGTCGTCGGCACATCCAGCAGGGGCAACTCGACGACCAGTATGCCCACCACGTTATCGAAGAGTTCGTTCTCAGAAACGACGCAGTCGGAGCTGTTCTCCACTTCGATCCCGTTGATGTTGCCCCACGCCACGTTGTGCGCAATCGTGGCTCCAGAGGACTGACCAACGTAGATCCCCGTATCCGAATGCCCGATGGCCACATTGTCCGCAATGAGCCCGCCGGTCGAGAAAACGGGAAACACGCCATATTCGCCGTTATTCTCGAACACATTATGGGTGATGCGATAATCCCGGACGCCGGTCAGCCATATCCCGTTTTCGTTGAACCCGCGGATGAGAAATCCGGATAACTGGAAATGATCGGCCCCTTCCATGACGGTAATGCCATTATCGGCGCCCACGCCCTCATTACTGAGGACGGTCCCTTCGTCCGATGCGCCAGCGCCAATGAGCCGAATATTCGGTTGTGTGATGGTGAGCGACTCCCGATAGACCCCGGCATCTACGATGATCGTACTGCCGGGGGAGGCCTGGCTGACGATCTCCCCCAGGGCATCACCAGGACGGACGTGAATAACCGGAGGCTGCGCCACCGTCGACGGTAACAGCACGCCCCACCCGCTCAACAGAACCATTGCCGAAATGACGGCCAGACTGATTCTCGAGTTCATCCTCAGGCTCCTCCCTATCTTGGTTTTCGTCACCGCAACATTATGGCTCTTACGGCCCGCTGTATTGTATCCCATTGCTTTAGGGGTCACAAGCACTGGTGAGAGTCGCGCGCACTGCGACTGGCTTGCACGCTGGTAGACCTTCAACGTATACTGGGGAGGTGTTGACGTGTCACATCTGATCCTGGCATCCAGAGATCAAGCGGGCCATCCATACGGGCTCAAGGTGCCCGTGGACGTTCGACCGAGCGTTCTGACCGCTCGTTCAGTCCTTCTTCGCCGGTACCGACATTGGCCCATCGAGGCTCATCGACCATATAGTGCCATCCAGGCTGTTCATCAGGTGCGGCGACGTGTCCTCGCTCACCGGAGTGCATCGTGGCCTGTCTGCATCATCAACCGTAAACATGGGCCGGAGATGGGCTCTCCTGGACGTGACTTCAGAGAGGAGCGTGCCCACGTTTGATGCTCATGCGATCGCGATACCCCATCCGCGACTGGATCGAATACCTCCCGGCATGGTTATTGCTCAAGGGCCTCGGCGCCCTCCCTCGCCGTTGGGCGCTGACCATGGGGTATGGGATTGGATGGATTGTGTATTGGTGCTGGAGACGGTTGCGCCGGGTGGGATTGCGGAACCTTGAGCTAGCTTTCCCCGATCTCTCTCCACCCGAGCGAAAACGAATTCTCAAACGGGCGTTTCGAAATCTGGGACGATTATTGGCTGAATTCAGCCAATTCCCCAAACTCACGCCGACGAATATTCATCATCTTGTCAAGTATGAAGGGTTGGAATACTTCCTTCAAGCTCGGGCTCGCGGACGCGGTGTCCTCATCCTGACGGCTCACTTCGGTGCCTGGGAATTGAGCTCGTTGGCCCACTCCCTGTACGGGTACCCGATGCACTTTCTGGTCAGGCGATTGGATAATCCACGGCTCCATCGCCTCATCGAGCGCTATCGGACCCTCGGTGGAAACCATCCCATCAATAAGGCGGAAGCTGCTCGACAGGTCCTCGGCGCACTCAAACGGGGCGAAACGGTGGGCATCCTCATGGATCTGAACACTCAGCCACACGAGGGCATTTTCTGCGATTTTTTTGGCCGTGCGGCCTGCACCTCCCCCATCATTGCCACCTTTGCGCTGCGGACGGACACGCCCGTGGTCCCGGGATTCCTGATCTGGGATGAACAGGAGCGCATCCATCGGCTCCGGTTCGCGCCCCCGGTCGATCTCATCCGAACCGGAGATCCCCAACGAGATATCGAGCTCAATACCACCCAGTTCAACCGCATCATCGAACAGATGATCCGTCAATACCCCGATCAGTGGCTCTGGGTACACAAGCGGTGGGCCACGCGTCCCCCGGGCGAGCCGGATCTGTATGACACGACCTGAGGGGTCTTCCCGATGAATCTCAGAAGGGCGCCTCTGTGTGAATGGTGGCTATCCTTTTCGCAACCTGGCGAAGGCCAATGCATGAGCAGTCAGGGATGTCGCAAACGTTCGGAAGCTCAGCTCAGGCGACGGCTCGGTATAGTCGCCCCGTAGGCCTCCCGCCTCGCTCGAAAGGATGAGGCAGGCGGCATCATAAAGCCGCTCCCGTATGAGTTTCTCACACAAGATTCGATAGCGATCAATGTACGACGCTCCCTGAAACTCAGGAAATACTGGGAAATGGGGCTCACTCACTGACACAGGAATGCGTGAACGGGGTGCATCCTCGAGCAACATGAAGTACCCCACCCATGGCCGTGCCGATCCCCGGAACGCGCCTTCCCGGTATGCGGTGATAAGGTCAATTGCGCTTCCTATGGCTTCCTCAGCGCGGTTATTAAAGTTATTGCCGAATGAACCAACCTGCGACTTGAATTCGATGACCGCCAATAAGGTGTCATCGACCAGAGCGATGAGGTCCCACTGTTTCACTGGTCGAAACCACCCAGGAAGAATAACTTCTCTCTTCCTAATATGTATGGATTGGTGCGGCAATTCGCTTTCCACGAGCACATCGCGCACCAGGTGAATGAACCCATCGAGCTGTCTCCCTCCTGTCGCCGCAGCGCGGCCACCGTACGGCCTTCTTTCGGTTCTGCGCCCTGAAGCGCGCGCCTGCTCTTTTCTCGTCAGCCAGAAATGCCGGACGGCACCCCGAACCCGATTATCCAGGTCGCGCACAACTCCCTTCTCTCCCATAGAAGTTCAGTTCGACATTACTGAAGAGTCCTTGCGTGGCTCCGGCGATCAGCTTACAGGCCATATCCCAGTAGTAGGGATCAACCTCGATGCCGATGCTATTGCGGCCACAACGCGCCGCAGCAATTGTCGTCGTACCCGTGCCCATGAATGGATCCAGAACCGTGTCTCCTGCGAAACTGAACATACGGATTAACCGTTCGGCTAACTCGACGGGATACGGGGCCGGATGTTTCTTCGTAGAAGCTCCGGGGAGATCATCCCAAATGAGGCGAAACCATCTCCTGTGATTCTCCTCAGAAATGACGCTCATAATCCTGGCGGCGAGCGAGGGCTTTCGATACCCCCCTGGCTTGCGCTGCATCAGGATATACTCCACATCATTCTTAATGATGGCATTGGGTTCGTAAGGCTTCCCCAGAAAGCCGGATCCACTTTCAACTTCGTAGCGAGCATTGGCGATCTTGAACCAGAAGATGCCCTGGAGGTTATCAAAGCCTATTCGTCGGCAATGCTCTTGAATCGAGGCATGTAAAGGCACGACCGTGTGTCTTCCTTTATTCTTGCGCCTCGACAAACAAACATCCCCAACGACGATTATTAATCTCCCACCGGGAACAAGCACCCGGTAGCAGTGAGACCAGACTTTGTCCAACTCAGTCAAGAAATGCTCATAGTCAGTGATGTCCCCGAGCTGCCCTTCTTTCTTCGGATACGACTTGAGCGTCCAATATGGCGGTGAGCAAACGATGAGATGGACGCTTTCTGATTGGAGAAACTCCATTTGTCTCGCATCCCGAAGGTAGAGGTGATGACGCGTGGGAAGCTGCCGTAGGGCACGATCAATGAGCTGCGTCAGCCGTCGATCTTTTGCGATACGAGGCAACGCCGTTTGGTGGTCGGCCCTAATATCTCCAAGCTCTTTGGGAATGAATGCGGCGAGATCCATGGCATCTCCAGTCGCAGAGTTCCTCTCTAGGCGTATTGGCCTCGACATTCATAATGCTCGCTCGGGGGAGATGAGGGCTGGCCTGCCTTGCTCATGTTACCTTGATCGCGAGTTTCGATTTCAGTGCCCATCCCCTGAGAGAAAAGGCCAGGAGTTTGACAACCGCCAAGCCATTCCATCCGGGTTAGTGACCGCATCTCCCTCAGTTCGGCATTATACGTCGAGAGCACCATATCAGCAAGTTCCTCTCGATCAGAGATGCCCCCTCTCGCGTCAGGGGTCCGGCGAGAGCTTGAGGCTCGTCGAAAGTCTACCAGTGGCATTCTTCGAAGTATCTTCTTTGACCAACAGAAGATTTTTCCGCTCGAGGCCAAGATTTCCTTGACGACCCACTGGCTTTTGGTGTATCAATAATAAGGTCAAGGTACGGGGGTTGGGGGGGCCCCAAGAACGGTTCTTCGCAAGATGTGAGGCGTCTGCTCGTGCTGTTTCCTATGCGCCTTATCCCATCTGTTGAGTCCCCGTTGATTCGGTGCCGAATCTGATGTGACGAATAGAGACACTATCAGGCACACTGAGGTGACGTGACTATGGACGAAAAATCTCCTTCTCTTGATTGGCAATCGGATCTCACGCGCTCCCATCTTCCAGCCGAGTTCCCGCCCGTACCGTCATCGATCGAGGAAACGGGATTGCAACTCGACCTGTTGATCCAGTTACTGGTGAAGATGCTGTACTTTGCCGGTGAACTCACCGAGGCCTCGGCCGCCCAGCGCCTCAAATTGCCCTTCGCTCTGGTCGATGAGTTGTTTCGCACGTTGCGCGCTGACAAGCTCTGCGAAGTGAAAGGGCTGAGCGGAGCGCGCGCCATCCTCTATCGATATACGCTCACCGATTTAGGGCGCGCCCGAGCTCGCGAGTACATGGACGTGAGCCAGTATATTGGTCCAGCTCCCGTCCCCCTCTCTCAGTTCGAGGCCATGGTTCACCGCCAGTCGGTCGCCGGCATTCATATCAATCGAGCGACGCTGGAGCGGGGACTGGCTCATCTCTCCCTGTCTTCAAACATCATCGATCAACTTGGCGAAGCCATCAACTCCGGGATGCCGATCTTCCTCTATGGCGAGCCCGGAAACGGCAAGACAGTGATTGCCGAAGCAATCGGCGATATCCTGGGAAGCGCCGCCGGAGGGGATATCTTCATTCCCTACGCCGTAGAGGTCGACAACCAGATCATTCAGGTTTATGACCCCGTCGTGCACAAAGCCGTGGAAGTCGTCAATGGAACGGCCAGATCGCTCGTCGAATCGGAAGTGGAATATGATGCCCGATGGGTCCTCTGCAAACGCCCCATCGTCTTCGTCGGTGGAGAGCTGACGCTCGAAGTTCTCGATCTCTCGTTCAATCCCATCTCGAAATATTACGAAGCGCCTCCCCAGGTCAAAGCCAGCGGGGGCGTCTTCATCATCGACGATTTTGGGCGACAGATGGTCCGGCCACGGGATCTGCTCAATCGCTGGATCGTGCCGTTAGAAAAGCGGGTCGACTATCTGACCCTTCACACCGGCAAGAAGTTCTCCGTCCCCTTCGACACCATCGTCATTTTCGCTACCAACCTGGAGCCGCAGAAATTGGCCGATGAGGCATTCCTTCGCCGCATTCGCAACAAGATTTACATCGGTAATCCGACGCCGGAGACGTACATGGAGATCTTCAAACGCTATTGCGAGAAGAAAAACGTTCCCTTTGATCCTGGGGCGGTGGTGTACCTGTACGAGAATTACTACCAGAAGTACAATATCGATCTGCGCAGTTGCCACCCACGAGATCTCATCGAGCAGATTTTGAGTATCGCCAAATTCAATGAGGTCCCGCCTTCCCTGGATCGGTCCTTGCTCGATCGCGCCTGCCGGATTTACTTCATGCTCGATGAACGAACGTCCCCCTCCAAGTCGGAATTCGCCAAGAGCTTTTGACGACGAGGGGACGCCGGCGACGCGCTGACCCGAACGCGGAAAAAGTGCGATTCACCAAGAAGAAGTCGAACGCGCCGTCCAGAGTCATTCACCTCAGATGAGACCGAAGAAGGGATGCGGCGGATGAGGCACCTTATTCTTCGTGGATGCGCCTTCCCGATTCTCCATCCTCGATTGATCCAGCGCCCGGCGCACGGCTTGGGCCAGTTCTCGGATCTGGTAGGGTTTTCTCACCAGTCCACACACGCCTGATTGAAGTAATTCTCTGACCAATGACTGCGACGTATCATATCCCGAAGCCAGAATCGCCTTCACTCCAGGATCGATGCGCCGTAATTCCCTGAACGTCTCCCGCCCTCCCAGCTTGGGCATCACGACATCCAGAATGACGAGAGCGATTTCGCTTTGGTGGTCTCGATAGGTGGCGATGGCCTCCAACCCATTTTGAGCGGTGAGGACCTGATAACCATAATGTTCCAGAGCCGCCCGAGCCAGTTCGAGCACCGTCGGCTCATCCTCGACCAGCAGAATGGTCTCCGATCCCCCTTTCACATCAACCGAAGGCGCTCGCTCCACCTGGGCCGGTTTTTCCACTAACGGAAAGTAAAGGGCAATGGTCGTTCCTCGCCCGACCTCACTATCCACCTCCACTGCCCCTCCGTGGTTCTTGACGATCCCATAGACGACGGGTAAGCCTAATCCCGTCCCTTTCCCCGCCTCCTTGGTCGTGAAGAAGGGATCGAAGATGCGCCTTTGAATGTCCGGAGGAATCCCCACGCCCGTATCGCTCACTCGCAGGCGAACGTAATCGCCCGGTCGGAGATCGGGATGAGCGCGACAAAACGACTCATCGAGGTTGACCCGTGCCGTTTCAATGCGCAAGCGCCCCCCTTCGGGCATGGCATCGCGAGCATTGACCACCAGATTCATGACCACTTGTTGAAGCTGCGTGGGATCGGCTTCGACCGCCAGATCCTCGGCCGCCAGGTGCATCTCCACTTCGATGTTCTCCGGAATCATGCGTTGCAGCAACTTGCCGATCTCCTTCAACAAGGGATGCAGTAACAACCGCCGTTGTCGACTCGTTCCTTCGCGACTGAAGGTGAGCAATTGCTGAACCACATCGGCCGCTCGTTGGCTGAGCACTTCGATCTGCTGCAGATGCTCATAAAACCGATCCCCCTGACTCGCCTCGCGCAGCAGCAGTTGCGTATACCCCAGAATCGCCGTCAGCATATTGTTGAAATCATGAGCGATTCCTCCCACCAACGTGCCTAAACTCTCCAGCTTCTGAGCCTGGAGCAATTGTGCTTCGAGTTTCTTCTCCGCACTGATATCGCGAGCCGTCGCCCAATACCCCTGATACGCTCCCTGACGATCGCGCACGCCGACCATATTGAGGCGCACCGGAATGCGATGCCCATCGCTACACACCAACTCCAGCTCCACGCTCCCCGCTTCTCCCCGCTCCCGACACTGCTCCTCCCGAGCCGATAAGCGGCGGCGATGTTCGGGAGCGACCAGCTCCGCAAACCGCATCTCACCCAGAATCCCCTCACGACGACACCCCAACCACTCCAGGAGAGTGGCATTCATCTCCGTGACCACTCCTTCGGCATTGACGGTGAAATATCCGTCGGGAGCTCGGTCGTAGAGGTCCCGATAGCGAGCCTCGGCCTCTTGCCGCTCAATGGCGTGCCGAATGACGCGCGCCAGAGAATGACCGTCCAGATCCGACTTGAGCAGATACTCCTGAACGCCTTCCCGAATCGCTCTCACCCTCCCGAGCTGATGCTCTTCTTCGCTCAACACGACGATGGGCACTCCGGGGGCCACAGCGTGGAGGCGCGCGATCAGATCAATATCCGAATCCCCGGCAGGCGAAACATCCAGCAGGATGAGATCCACCACCTCTTCGGCTAATCGGTTCACCGCTTCTTCGATCTCTCGCACGTGCACCACCTCTCCTCGTACCAGCGGCGACTCGGCCACCGCTTTGCTGATCATCCCAGCAATGGCAGCATCATCTTCAATCAACATCATCCTGAGTCGCGAAGAGTGACGCGCCATCGGCTCCATGTTTTCTACGTTATTGCTCCCCTTGGATTTGTCGTTCATAAGACCACTCGCTCCTTCCGTCTCACCGGGAGACGAATTCAACGGAGTCCGGCAGTGACGCGCTTCACATACTGGCACCACCCGTCATTTACACTTAACAACACCAGTACATTGACTTCACCTCTCCCACTGTTTAAGTTTCATAACTCAGCGAGAACTTGGGTGTAAAAAATTTCCGAGGCGAAATTTCAATTTCCCAACTAAAAGATCGATATATTGTGAAACTCACATTGATGGAGAAGGGGTGACCCTACTCTCTATCCTGAAAATTGGATCGGATGTCGCGACTGACGCCGGTCGCCGGCACAATGAGGTGCCAAAGTGCTGATGCGTCGGCCGACGCAGCGCGACGCCGAAATCCCAGCATCGAGGAGGATACTATGTTCGCGATTAAATGGCTCTTGACCATCGCGCTTCTGAGCTCACTACTCTCCACGCCCGCCTGGACGCCCCTGTTCGGCGATAACGATAATCCCTCGGGCCAGAATCAAGGTCAACAACTCCTGGGAGACGGGATAGACGCTGCGTGCTGTTATCTTCGCGCGGATTGCTGCCGCAGACCTCTGCCATAGAGCTTCGCCCGAGAGATAGCATGCATCCTATCTCGCCACTCCCAGAGCGTCATCGGGAGGGCCGACGAGCACGAACGGCGCCCAGAAGAAGGGAGCCGCGCCCCGGCGAAGGACGTCGAGCTTCGCCCACTGGAGGGCGCGAGGGACCGATTGTCTTTGCATCAACAAGCGTCGATAAAAAGAGATCATCAGTTGACGGGTCGATTCATCTTCGACGCTCCATAGAGAGGCGCAGATATCTCGCGCGCCGGCCAGCAGGAACGCCCGGCTGAGGCCGATGATGCCCTCGGCACCAGTCGTCTCGCCACCGCCCGTCTCACAGGCGCTGAGCACGACAAGATCGGCAGTCAATCGCAATCGCTCGATCTCGGCGGCGGTGAGCAATCCATCATCGTCGGGCGGCTCGTCGCCCAGAGTGAGGATGATGCCGGAGAAATCGCCCTCCACGGGATCGGCTACGGCGTGAGTGGCGAAGTGGATCAACCGATAGGCGCCGAGATCGTCTGACTTGAGATTGCGCTCGCTGGCCTGGAAGCCGAGCCAGACTCTGGCCTGCCACCGGGCCCGCTCGGCCAGTTCGGCGATGCTGAGCACTTCCTTGCGGGTGGCCGGAAGTCGATAGACTCCCGAACGGAGGCGCGGCTCCCGGAGCCTGGCCACTTCCGATTCTCGTTCTTCGGACGATTGGTGCCGTCCGGCCAATCGCGGATCGCGCTCGCTGAACACGGGATCGCCGATCAGGAGCAATCTCTTCACTCTGGCGGATGCCGCGATCATCGTTCGCTCCCGGCGCTCCACTTCGGCCAGGACCGAAATCGATGGAGCATAACTGATGGCGTGATCATGCACGAGATAGCGAAGCCGATTGAAGTTCCCGGCATCTTCGGGCGCCGAGACGACCAGACTCTCGAAGGCCAACTGGTAGAGCGATTCGTCGGGCACAATGACGAGATCGTATCCGCGAATGACGCGCGCCGCCGGTCGGACGAGTAGATCGTAGAGGCGGTGAGCCACTCGCGCGTACTCCCTGACCAACTTCTCGGTCGGCTCACGCGGCTTCAGTTGACGCCCGATGGCCGCTCGCCACTCGGTCACCGCCTTGCCGATGGCGTCCCACCCGGCGAGCTTGAAGAGATGAGCCTCATCTCGCCGAAGGACGATCAAGAAACTCTCTCGAGGACCGAGTTGATAGAAGAGGATGGCCGTCCGGGGATGGGTGCCCAGGAATCGCTCTCGAACTTCGCGGGCGGTGAGCGGCGAGAGCAAGGCAGCATCATAGCGATTCTTGGCCAGGTGACGCAGCCGGGCATCGAGCCGCATGCGAGCGGCCACCAGTCGGGCGCGCTCGCGCTCCAACTGCTGGACGGTGAGCGGATCGAGATTTCCCCGAGCCTTCAAAAACACCAGTCGCCGACCGAGCGTGGAGATGCGTTTCAACAGATCGCGCTCCCGCCCCAGCAATCGGGCATCGACGATAGATGCCCGCTCCGCGTTGGAAGTCACCAGTTGATGAAGCAATGCCAGGCAGCGACTCCGCTCGGCGAAATCGAACGCCTGTTCGGCGTATTCTCGATTCGAGTGTCGCTCGCTCAAAGCATGCAGGTTTCTGATGATTTGCGTGGAGACAGCCTTGGATTGAGACAAGTAGTGCTGGCGAAGTTCTTCGACCGATTCTCGCGCCCAGGCCGCTTCGGTGACCTGCAAGGCTTCCAGGGCGAGCTGAAGGGCCGCCTCGTGATTCCCTCGCAACATCTCTCCCTGCGCCTGGAGCTGGAGCGCTCTCCGTCGCGGATTGGGATCTTCATCGTCGGGACGGGTTAATGCCACCGCCTGCCGCGCCGATCGGATCATGCCGTCTACGTCTTTCCGACGAAAATACTCCAGGCTCATGAGGGTGAGGGCGGCGACTTCCTGATCGCGATATCCCAGTCGATGAGCCATGTCGCGCGCCTGTTGCATCAATGCGAATCCTTCCTCTGGACGACGAGATACCATATAAGCAACGGCCAGCGCTTGAATGGCTTTCAATGTCAGGACAGGCGCGATGCCCGCGCGCAGGTCATAGGCTTTATGTGCGTATTCCAGCGCCTTCTCTCGATCCTGCAACAGTCGAAATTCGCTCAACGTGGTATACAATTGCGCGGCGGCACTCGATTGTTCGAACGACCGGAAGTAATCAGCGGCTTTGCGATAGTAGGTGGCGGCCAGTTCGGCGCGATCGATGTACCGATAGAGATCGCCGAGTTCGATGGAGGTGACGGCTTCGGCCCAGTCGGCAGCCCACAGTTTCCGGCTCATCTCCAGAGCCCGTTCCAATTGATCGACGGCTCGATCGTAGCGGCGACGCTCCCTGAGCAGGATACCGCGTTCCAGCGCCACCGCCCATCGACCGTATGAGAAGTCCGCTCGTTGAGCGGCGGCGAGACTTCGGGCGTAATACGTTTCGGCCCGCTTCCATTGTCGGTGCTGGCGGAAGTATCTTCCCAGGGCCAGATTGAGCCAACTCATGGCGCGCCAGTTCTGCTCTCGCTCGGCCCAGGCCATGCCCTGATCATAATAGGCCATGGCCGATGTTTCGTTCCACGCCGTCAGTTGGTCTTCCTCTTCGATACTCAACCAATAGGTTCCATACTGATCGGCGTTGAGGCCACAGACGACGATCGTATACCGTCCGGATACCGGTAGTGTGGTGGAAATTCGGGCATTAAAAAATCCCCCACTATCGTCGCTCCAGGCGATTTGTCGGCCTGTGGGATCGATGAGGATGAGATAGGGATCGAACTCGTAAGATTGAGCTATGATGGTGACCGTCTGACCGGCTCGGGCATTCAACGCCCAGTACTGCTCGCGACCATAGGGAGCGTTTCTCCGAATGGGATTGGTTTGGTGAAGGACTTGTCGATGGCGTTCGCCGAAGCGGGCCTGGTGATAAATGGGCGAGAAACGGCAACCGAACGGGGCGGAGGCCAGCACTAATCCAACCAACCCCACGATGACGAAGCCAGACCGCCACCCCTCGAGCCTCGCGGGAGAATATGCCCGCCATCGAGACGACCGTTTGTGGTCCTGGCTCACCGCTTCCGACCTCCTTGCTGCGCTCACCGCTGATGCTAAAACAATAACAAATGTCACCTGGAATCGCAACTACCCGCTGACGGCGCGGTGCGCCGATCGGGGGTCGGTACGTTCTGACCGACTCCCAAGCGTTGGGAGAAGGCAAGCTCAGGAGCGCGAGGGGAGGGAACCCCGCCGCTGGTCGGCGGGGAGCAATCCGTTGTCAGCTAGTCGAGCGGGCACGATCCTCCCGGGAAGCCCCGCCGCTCGTCGGCGGGGAGCAATCCGTTGTCAGCTAGTCGAGCGAGGGGCGGCCCACTGCAAAGCCCCGCCGCTCGAAGACTGGTTCCCCATCGCCACCTGCTCCGAATGGTTTGGGAGCAGTAGCGGCCAATGGTTTCTTCTCATCAGTGATTTCCACAGAGATGTTAAGCAGGTGAAAAAATGCCGGTTGATTGTCTCCTGACTGTATGATATTCTACCTCTGCTTTTCATCGAGCTCGAGGCACGGAAAGTGAGCAGGTCGCAAAAGAGTGGGTTGAGCCCGATCAGGACATTGTCCCCCTCTGATTCTGAATCTCACATGGCGCAATACAAAGCAGAGCAGCTCTCTCGTCGGCACCTTCGTTCTCTACTCGCCTCCGCCCAGGCGGGCGATGCTGAGGCGCGAGAGCAAATTTTTTTATTTTTACACACAAGATTTTTAGCCCTCGCGAAACTAAGAGTCATGGAGGAGGATGCGCGGGAGATCGTGCAGGAGACGTTGATTGTGGTTGATCAGCATTTATCCAGGTTCGAGACCGTAGAACACATGATCGCTTTCACCGATGGGGTCTTGCGCAATAAAATTGGAAATTTCTATCGAACGCGCGATCGTCGAGGGCAACATTGGGTCGAGTGGGATAAGGCCCCTGAGCCGGTGTATTACATGGATGGAGAGCTTGAGGCCAAGGAATTAGAGCGCATCCTCTTGGCCGCCATCGATGAGGTGGGCAAGAGGAGCGCAGCCTGCCGAGCAATTCTGTTAGGGTTGTATGAGGGGGCGACCGCAGAGGAACTCTGTGCGCGACTCGGATTCACCAAGGCGCGGATGGACGAGCATCTCTTCCGCTGCCGAAGAACGCTCCGTCGCATTTTGAGGCGCCGATATAAATTGCGCGTATGAGCAACTGAACGGCGGGCACGCGAACCGAGCGTTGTCCTCGCCGAGAGCACGATCGAGCTCCTGCCGTGCCCCTTCGCCTTTTCATTGTGCATCGGAGGAATGAGAGAGCGATGAAATGTACAGATCCTCATATTGGACGATTGATTACGCGCTATGAGTTTGGCGCGTTGAATGAATCCGAGCGAGCGATTTTTCTCGATCACCTCATCGAGTGTACGTACTGCCATAATGAAGTGTACTCTATGCGGCCATTCATGGAGGTACTCCGAAACCACCGACAGGAGGCGCAGCGCCGGATGGCTCACAAAGAGATGCGGGCGCTGTTATCCCTGACTCGAGGTCCATCGTCTCCGTGGTTCAGAAAGCCTCTGCTGATGGCCGCATCGATACTGGTTGTGATTTGCTTGGGTCTTGTGGCCATTTATCTCATGCGACTGCGCTCGACGCCAGAAATGGTGACCCAGCCGCGCACTGTGCGACCGGAGAGTGAGATCGCTGGAGCCAGACCACTCCCCTGGTCCGACGTCGCGATTCCCAAAGCTCCGTATCAACCACCGGAGCAACCGGGCCGGCTGCGCGGCGAGGGCCGTGGGAGTCCATTCCAGCGCGCCATGGCCGCTTATCAGCGAGATGACTTTGCCACTACCGCTCAACAATTGGAGGCCGTCACCCGGTTGAATCCCGGTCACGCTCGCGCCTATTTCTATTGGGGCGTCTCTTTACTTCTGCTTGATCAGAGCCGAGAGGCAATTTTTCCTCTCAAACGAGCGATTCGATTAGGTAATGGGACGCTACGTGAACAAGGCCACTACTATCTGGCTCTGGCTTACCTGAAAACCGATCAGCCTCGTCGAGCTCTCCAGGAACTGGATGAAGTCGCCGCCTTGAGCGGGGCGTATCGAGAGAGGGCCGAGAAGCTGCGGGAGCAGATTCGTCAGTGGCTCAATCGCCATTGAGCGCCGCAGGGTCTCTATCCCAGCGGCGGGGCTTCCTGAGGGATGGGAATAGGCCGCTAACCAGCGGCTAACCTGAAACCTCCCCGCCGGCAAGCCGCGGGGGTTCCTCAAACCGACCGCTCCTTCCCACGAACCACGCTCCCCGCCGGCGAGCGGCGGGGCTTCCCGGGAGGATCGTTCTCCCCCGACTAGCTCTCAATTGACCCCTCCCTACCGCTAGCGGTGGGGCTTCCCAAAGGTGGGAAGATGAACCCGAACTAGCCAGCACATGACGGCTCCCCGCTGACGAGCAGCGGGGTTCCCCAGGCCCAGAACTCGCCTCCGGGATCACGTGAGGTCATCAGCTAGTCCACGCCGTCCCCCTCTCAAAGGCCCCGGAGCTCGCCTCCGGGGATGGTTACGTTCTTGACTCATAGCACGAAATGTGATCCTTCCTGCCGGCGAGCGGCTGGGCTTCTCTATGGGCGGCTGCCCCCGCTCGACCAGCTCACAACTGACCCCTCCCTACCCTCAAGCGGTGGGGGCTCTTCCGATGGCGGAACGGCCTCTGGAGTGGCGATTAAGGTGACCCCTTCCCGCCGACCCGCGGCGGGGCTTCCCGGGAGGATCGTTCTCGCTCGACTGGCTAGCAACTGAGTCCTTCCCGCTGGGGAGCGGCGGGATCTCTCCCACGCTCTGGAGCCGGGCTCTGGGGATCATCGCCCGTCTCCTCCGAAAATGTGGCGCGAGATGATAACTTGCGCTCCACCCTCCGCCGATGTCGCGCCAGGCATATTGGAGCATCTTGACGAAGAGGCGACCTCTTGACTATTCTTTATGAGCGCAAGGGCGCACCCGTAGCTCAGCTGGATAGAGCGTCGGTCTACGAAACCGAAGGTCGGGTGTTCGAGCCACCCCGGGTGCGCCATCTCTATATCTGCCGCCTTATTTGCTCCCTTGATGGAAATAGATCTGCATCGTATTTTGACCCCCTAAACCGTGTACTAGAATGCGGATAGGATCTCACGCGCCCATTTGTGCTAGAAAACTATCCCTTGATCTCTACAGTGTGGCTTGGCATGTCGTAGCCGAGTTCTATGATTTTAGGGTCTTTTTTTGGGCCCTTTTCACGATCACAGTCATGTAGTGCCCCATTAATCAACCCAGGCATTGTCTTCCCCCACATTCAGGCGCTGTACTCGCCAAGGTGTTTTTTGTCCCAATTTGGAAAAGCTCAACCGAACTCTGAACGGCTCCCCCCTTGACGGGGCATTACGACCGGCAATCCATATCGTATCACAGGCATTAGGGACATACGTTTCCTCTAACAATCCGTTAGGCAACGCCGCAATAGTAACTCTTTCGAGCAAATTATGCTCACCCGGTACTTCGCTTTTTCGATAACGGTAATGAACAAAGATCGTCGTGGTGAGAAACCTATCGTTCCCGAGGCAGTAGATAGGGTCTAATCCAGGTTTCTTATCTACCAATTCCCCTCCTCTTTTCTGTCGCACACGCAGCGATGTCTGTGAAATTTGCAGCGTTGCACTGGTATCGTTCTTCTCTGCCTTAGAGTCGACAAGAAGCGCCTGCCGCACAGAAAAGTCCGGACAAAAAACATATCCGGCTCTCTTGAAATCCATAGCGCCAAAGATTCTTTCCGGAAGTGGAAATCCAGGGAGCCTCTCCAAAGCCTCACGGGTCACATCTTCAGCAATGTCTCTCACCTCATCTGGAGAATGCTTGAAGATTCTCACCGCTTCAGGTAGAAAGTCTCGGAGGGACTGGAAGACAATACGAATAGAGACTCTCTCTACCTCTTCTATTTGCTGCCTAGTGAGTTGATCGGGCTCAAGAAGATTTGACATGGAGCGGGAACTTCTCGCTCAGTTTCGCGATACGTCGCGAGGCTTGTTTCACGTACTTCTGGTTTATTTCAATTCCGATATATTGACGACGTTCAGTGATGGCCGCCTCCACTGTTGTCCCGCTGCCCAAAAAGCAGTCAAGGACAATGTCCCCGGGATCAGTCAGTAGTCGGATCACCCGTCTCGGAAGCTCCAGAGGGAACTTGGCAGGATGGTCGTCATTCGATCTCACTGACGGAAACATCCAAACACTCCGCGAACCCCACTCTTTCCATTCCTTCTTGGTCAGTCGGCGACGATCAAATTTTGTTATCCCCGGCTTCCAAAAGAAATAAAGGTATTCAAACTCATCGACAGAGCGATAAGACAAACTCGTCCACCGGGAATTTTCCCACGCCGCATCCTTAACCCAGATTCGGCGATCATAAAGATAGAAACCCGCTGATAAGCCCCATTCCTCTATGAGTCCGCCAACAATCTTCACACGAGTCTGTGAATCATACTTTCCGCCCCTGATGTTGTTTCCATTAAGTCGCCTGTCAATGGTCTGCTCGCTGCAACCGAGAAGCTTCGCCAGTTCGTATCTGTTGTAATTGGGATGTTCCTTCATGGCTTTTAATACGTCTTCCCTCGTCACCGGGGAGCGCCGACGACACACAGCCTCAGCCTGAATCTTTGGCATAGAGGGATCTTTAAAACAGAGAATATCTGCTATGTTAATCACAAGGAATGCTCCCGGTTTTATGATTGGATAATGGAGCTGAATAACCGTCTTAAGGAGAGTTTGCCAATCCTCAAAGGTCATGTGGGATTCATACTCCTTGCCCACAAAGTAGGGAGGAGACCACACACTAAGGGCTACGCTATTGGGTTTTATCTTCGGTAAAAGAACTCTGGCGTCACCTAGGTAGATTTTGTTGGGTCGTAAATATTCTCCCGCGCTTGGGACGGAAATGTACGAAGAGGCCAATTGCTCTTTGAGAGGCTCAGGCAGCCGATCAAAATTAAATCCTAACTGTGCAGTATCCGCTCTGGACATGAGCTTAACCCCTTTCAGTGTTTAACTTTCTACTGGCTTGCATGAATACTACACAGTATCCTTTCGTATCATTCCGTACCATTTGGTAACACACGCTATTATATTCGACAATCCAGGAAGTCTGTCAAGCCGCAAGATGTGTTGACATCGCGGAGGGGCATCAGTATATTCCATGTGCGTGTGTTGAGCGCGAGTATTATCCGGAGAGCGGGAATCCGCTCTCCTTATTTATTCGCCCCAATGCCTGAGGAGCTGCTCCGGGCCTCCATACTTTTCCCTGGAATTGCTCGTAGCCCCACAGGTCACACCGAACGAAGAACGAACGACTCTCGCAGAAGCTTCAACCAATTCCTGAAAGAACGCTCCATTTCGTCCCTTCCGTTCCTCCGAATTCCCAGTATAATGGGAGACCACTGTGAACCGACGAACCTGAGGAGGTTATCGATGGCCATCTTCTCGCCCAGGATGATGAGAGCAATCAGATCCCGCTTCTGGTACGTCGCCGAAGATGGTGGCGGACGGAAGAGAATCTTCTTCGACAATGCCGCCGGCAGCCTGGTGCTCAAGCGAGCCCACGCAGCCATTGAGCGATATTCTCGCCTCAGTTCCTATGGTGGTGGTTATTTCCCCGATGCCTCGGTCGTTGACCATCTCATGGAACACGCCCGGCGGAGCGTGGCGATGCTCTTGAACGCCCCATCGCCAGCGTCTATATTCACTGGAGAATCGGCCACCGCCGTACTCAAGCGACTCGCCGAAGCCATTCTTCCTTCACTGCCTGATCGTTGCACTCTCATTGTCTCGGCGGCCGATCACAACGCCAACATTGATCCTTGGCGCAGAACGGCCGAACAACTGGCCAATAAGAGACTTCGCGTCAAGCAGGTGACTTTCAGTCGTGCCACGGGCACCATCGATCTCGATCATCTGGAATCGCTTCTGGATGAGCGCGTGGGCCTCGTCGCTGTCTCGCATGCTTCCAATGTATTAGGCGCCGAAAATCCGATTGCCGAGATTCGCCACCTCCTGGATCAAAAAGCCCCTGAAGCCCTTCTCATCGTCGACGGCGTTCATTTCATCCCTCATGGCCCTGCTGATGTGCAAGCCCTGGGCGTCGATGCCTATGTTTTTTCCAGTTACAAGGTCTTCGCCCAACGAGGCATCTGTTTCGCTTATGCCAATGATCGCATCCTGCAACTACCACACTACAAATTAGCTCCCGCCCCGGACGTTCCACCGGAGAGCTGGGAATGGGGGTTTCGCAATCCCGCCGATCTGGCGCCTATCACTGAGGTCGTTCAATATCTGGCCTGGCTTGGCCAGCAGTGCTTCCCTTCGGCTTCGGCCAAAGATCCTCGAGAGCTCGGACACTGCGTGCGACTGGGGCAAACGGCCATTCGCCAGTACGAACACGAGCTCGTTCGAGCGATGCTCGATGGGGTTGGCCATACGCCAGGATTACGGGCCATTGGCGGGGTCACCATTTATGGTGCGCAACATCCGACCACTATTCATCTGAAAGAACCGACCTTCTCATTCAACATCACGGGCTGGTCCAGCGGCGATGTAGAGAAGATTCTCTGGGATCGATATCGTATTGCTGTGCGCGCCGGAGATCACTACGCTCGAGAGACGCTCCATCACCTCGGCATTACCGACTGCGTGCGCGCCTCCTTGGCCCATTACAATACACTTGAGGAAGTTGAAAAATTCCTCATCGCCATCCAACACATCGCTCGCCACGACCAGCGCCGCGAATGATTCTGGCCTTCGCTTCCACCAGGGAACGAGAGTAAGAGCAATCACTGGGAGCGGGAACAGGATAATCAGCCCTCGAACAGTGAGGTTGAAAGACCAGCGATGGCGAGTCTCGTCTCGAAAGAGAGCTTGACAGCCGCAAGAATTTACAGTATAAGGAGAGGGAGTCGGCGAGTTGATAGTGAGTTCCTCGAGAGCGACATTGCGTCCCGATGAAGAGACGTCCAGAGCTGAAGCGCGACGTGGCGATGGGCCGGCTCGCCCAAGGGCACGGAGTTGACGGTACATGGAGTACCGGATGGCCGGATCAACCGGCTCGATGAATGAGAAAAAGCACGCCGTGCCCGATGAGACGCGCGAATCATCTTGATGAAGGAGGGCTATAACCATGCAAAAGGTGGGAAGCTGGGCGTTCATCATTGGTGTGGTCATCGCCATCGTGGCTGGCGTTATTACCTTGAAACCGTGGCTCGCCAGCGTGCTGATCATCCTGGGGCTCATTGTGGGATTCCTGAATATCACTGCAGCGGAGACCACGTCATTTCTCCTGGCTGTCATTTCACTGGTCATCATTGCCGGATTTGGGGCAGATGTTCTGAAGGAAATGGCCGTGGTTGGAGATCGGCTCAGTCGTATTTTCTCGGCGCTCCTGGTATTCCTCATTCCGGCGGGGATCGTGGTTGCTCTGAAGTCGATTTACGCCGTGGCCAAGGAAAAGTAGCCAGACCTCTCATCGCCGACCAATGATGACGTGATGACATCGCCGCCCCGTCAGGGTAGGATCATCATCCTCGTCGTCGCCCTGCCGGGACCGGGGGAGAGTTTATCCTTCATGGAGTCTCCGGAGCGTGGCCCCGGCAAGGTTCCTCCCGGGAGGAGAGCCCTGCTTTTCACCGATGGGCGAAGGCCCTCTCACTGCTGAGAGCGCAATGAGTGAGTGTTGGCGCGCGCGATGGCGCTGGGCGACATTCATTGCCGGGCGTGCTGCACAGGAACGCATGGTTCGCGCCCCATGCGCAATGGGACTGGGTGGAACCGTCTCCTCCGGATGCGGCACCTGTTCGGGATTGTACGCCACCAGAATTCTCTCCCCTTGCTGCATCAGGAACCATGCCGGCAAGCTCATCGAGGAAGCATTCGAGAGAGACCTCGCCTCGTAGCGGAGGAATGCCGCTCCCTTCCCTCCTCCTGATCCGCCATTTCCCCTCCCCTTGACCGATCTCCAAGAGAACCCTTAGAATGGCTACCCCAATGCCATGGTTAAGCTGCCCGGTAGAGAAAATGCGTCGTGGAGGATGCCTCAATGACAAAAGAGTGTAGATTGATGGTGGTACTAGGATGCTTCTTACTGATCACCGGATTTGATCTTCCACAACCTGAGCCTAGCGCCTCGTTCCCGCAAATGGACTGGAGCGCGGCAGTGGGTACTGGTTCCGTCTATAAATTGGAATCCAAAACCTCCTCTCGAGCTCTGCAGTTTGAAATCGGCGTAGTCGGCAAAGAAAGCGTCGAAGGTAAAGATGGGTACTGGCTGGAACTCACAACCCACACCGGCCAGGGGCTCATGACCATCAAGATCCTGTGGCTCGATCAGGAGTTGAAACGACTGATCATGCAACAGGGTAATAGTGATCCCCTGGAAATGCCCGCTCAATTCCTCCAGCAAATGACCAGGACGATGCCCCAGCTTCAGCAATTGCAATACACCCGGGAGACTCTCAAAACGAAGGCCAAACTCATCGGTCAAGAGACGGTGACGGTCCCGGCGGGCACTTTCAAATGCGATCATTATCAGCAACTCATGGAAGGGAAAACCCTCGATGTTTGGATCTCCACGGACGTGAAACCGACGGGATTAGTCAAGATGGCGCGCCCGGATTTCACGATGGAACTCATTCGAACCATCAGCGATTACAAGAGCAAAATCACCAAGGCGCCACGGAAGATGCTATGATCGCCCGAGGGCTCGCCGATCGATGAATGGGATTGATCACTGCACACACGACGGGCTTTCCGGTCCGCCTTCACCTCGAACATCCTGAAGCTCGCCGAGCGAAACCGATAGGCGAGATGAGCGGTGACCGAGATCACCGTGAGCCGCCTCACCGAGAGGCGCCTCGTATGGATGGACGGTGATGAAGATGCCCTCACCAGGCTGCTGAAAGGAGCCACGCCCTCAATCGGCTGCCACTTCTCGCAGGCGGATTAAACAGTCACAGTTCCCCTCGGCGAACACGAACGTTCCCCTGGCTGGCGAGACACCACTCCCACTGAGGATGAACAATCCCCCTATGGGATCGCCGTTGATGTCAAAGATATTTGGCGAGCCGATGATCATCGCCTCCGAGGCGAGGAGCGAAGCATCGCCTTGCCCTCCACCGGCATTCCGTATGACGATGACGCCATCATCGGTCTGGCCCGTGCCGAAGGCGTTGGTCAGATAGATGGTCCCGTCCGGATCAATCCCCCCGGCATTGGGACCGATATCGGGAGTACCGAGGTCCGCTTCGATATCCGTGGCGGCGACGAGCAAGGAGACGGCTCCGGTGGTCACATCGATTTCCAGAAGATCGTCCGATGCGGCCGCCGCGGCGCTATTGGCCAGAACGAGATGTCCATTGGGCAGAAAGCCGATGACGCGAAAGGCCAGCGGATCATCCAGCCCGAGAAGTTGACGGAAAGCGTCCTCGGAGACCAACGTTTCGGCCGGCGTCTTCCCTCCATCGGGGGCATCCACGCTGACGGTGGCCACGGTATCGCCATTGACGGCCCCGAAGCGCTCTTCTAACACCAGATAGATCGTTCGCCCCCGGACCGCCATGGCGGCGATGCCTTCGACGGAGGTCACGCCTGCTGGTCCATCCCGTCCCGCCAACAGCACGATGGTCTTCTCTTCCGGATCCACGCGGAATACATATCCGGTCTCATCTCTCCCATCACTGGCGATGATGATGTCGCCATCTTCATCCACGCCCAGCGCCTGGATGGTGAGTTCGGCTGGTCGCCCCCTGAAGCGCCCGTTGACCTCATCGACCTTGTCCTTCAATGCCTCCGTGTCGGTCACTAATGTGAACGTCGGCGGTTCGGTGGACGCATCGATGAGGTAGACGCGCTCCACCATATCGTCCGAAGAGCGGTCAGTGATCACAAAGCGCCCGTCCCCGGTGAGGGTCATCTCGTCCGGTGCCGCTCGGTCACTGCCACTGGCATCGGCAATCTGGCGTGCCGTGACCACTTGATCGATGATCACGCCTTGAGCCCAGACTCCAGCGCTGAACAAGACGAGCCCACAAATCACACACACGATGATTGGTCTCATCACGGATATCCTCCCCATTAAGATTGGCGTCCATGTGCGAGCGTATTCTATAGGCGAAGCGCGTGAATCTCAAGCCTCATTGACTCTGAGCCTCATCTTCTTCACCAGAGGATCAGCCGCTGACCGAGCACAGAGTGAAGCCACAGAGTGTGAGAGAATGAGTGGCCGAGATCGCCCATCGTCCGTACAATTATCGATGTGATGGAATGCTGATCGCCTTCATGAGCAACGATGAGGATGAGTGACAGTTCACCTTTGCCCTTCGCCGGATGTTTCACGCTCGATCCCGAGCGGCGCCGTCGCGGGCGTCTCGTCTTCGTGGGCCTGCCGAGTGACGGCCAGTCATCATATCGCCGGGGCTGCGCTGCTGGACCCGAACGAGTGCGGCGAGCCTATGACGGGCGTGGTTATCACGCCACGACGGAATTGGGCGTGGATCTGGCCGGTCAGGTCGTCGATCTCGGCGATTGGACGCCCGAGGAGACATGGGCCAAAACGAGGAGATCCTACCGCGATCGGGCCGCGGATTTGTTTCGGGCCGGGCGCATCCCGTTTTTCGTAGGTGGCGACCACGCCGTGACCGTGCCGATAGTCGAAGCACTGGCCGTGCTCGGACAACCGGTTCACCTGGTGCAAATCGATGCTCATCCTGACCTCTATCCCCAGTTCGATGGCGACCCTTACTCTCACGCCTGTGTGGCGGCGCGGTTTCTGGAGATGAAGCATATCGCGTCGGTGACGCAGATCGGCATCCGCACGCTCAATCACGTTCAGGCCGAGCAGGCGGCACGCTTCGCCCCCCGACTGAAAATCCAGCGGGCGCGTGACTGCCAGGGTCCACTGAGGTATCCCCAGCATCTTCAACGGGGGGCGCTGGTCTATGTGACCATTGATCTGGATGGATTCGATCCGGCGTTTGCGCCGGGCGTCTCTCACCCGGTCCCCGGTGGGTTGACATCCCGTCAGGTGCTCGACTTCATACAGGGAGCGAGGTGGAAGCTGGTGGGTATGGATGTGGTGGAACTGAATCCGGATCTCGATGTTCGCGATCAAACGGCTATCCTCGCCGCTCGACTGTTACACGAAGGCATGGGGTATGCCGCGGCGCATGATGACCAGCGCTCATGAGAATGATGAGACGGCGGTCCATTCCCCCGAGAGTGCCCCGGTCAGGATCGGACTTCAGGCCCCGTCGATGATGAACCCGTCGGGGACGCGCAGCATTTCGTCGCCGGTGATGACTTCAATCGTCCTCGGCCCCGCGACATGAGGTTGAACGAAGAGTGTGACCGTGAGCGTCTCCCTGTCGATCACCGTCACCCTCTCGATGTCCACTCCTTCTCCGAGCGAGACGGTCGTCAGCCCCGGCGAGAAATGACTCTTCCGAGCATTGATCAAAAGGCGAGCCGTTCGACCAGCCCGCGCCCGATTCGGCGTGATGCCGATGAGCGTCGGCGCTTCATCGACCACGGCATTCCCGGCCAACCATACGGTGGCGTTCAAGAACAACTCGCGATTCGTCCCCGCCGGATCGCGCCATCCGTCAAATAATCGATCGCTGGTATCGCCCGTCCCGTCATCAGCCGGCGAACTGTCTCCGATGGCGAACACGCGCCCCTTGCCCCATCGACAAAGGGCGGCGAATACGCCCGATCGCCCCTGGGGAGAGAACCCTCGTCGAAAGAGCACACCCCGAACCGTGGGATTGACATCCGGATCGATGATCATATCGGCACCCGACCGAATGATCGAACCGCGCACTGAGCCGAATGGACCGTTGAGAATAGCCCCTACATCGGGATCGGTCACATCTCCTCTCACGTCAGGATCTTCATGCCGGATATTCTCGCGGTTGAACCATACCCCCAACTGACCTCGCGGCCCTCCTGTCTCGCGGAATAAGGCATTCCAGATTTCCGGAGGATCAGCGCCGTCATTATTGCGATCGGCACCCGCGTGATTGGCGATGATGAACAACCCACCCCCATTGTGGACGAACTCCATGATGGCACGACGTTCTGCCCGAGTGAACGCGATGTTTGGCTCGCAGACGACGAACACATGATATTTGGAGAGGTCCTGGGGATTCGTCGGATCGAGGTAGGTCATCCGACCACTGGAAGGCAAAGAGTTGACGTCCGCGACACCCTGACGCACCAATTCCACTCCCCAGGCCGAGAGCGCCCCATCCCAGTCCGTTTCCATCCGTGGATTCCTGGGCAGCGGAACGATGGGCGTGATTCGCCCGGGGTCGCGCCCCACAGCATCAACCACCCAATCGGCATTCCCCGCCGTTTCGGCTTTCGTGTTGTCGAAGAGAACGTAAATAGGCCGCTCGGGCATCTCTGCCGTAGAAGCCCTCGATCGATCTCGAGCCAGCTCAGAACATCCGGTGAGGACGGCCAGAATGAGAAGACCCGTCCACCCTTTCCGTCCGCGCCCACCAATCAAATGGCGCTGGTTCAACACGCTGTTCACGTTCTCGCCTCCTGCCAATATTCGGCCCATCTTCGATTCACCTTGCTGATGATGTCCTCGTCCATCTCCAGAGGCAAAGGATATCCCGGCTTCCAGGTGGCATCAATAGCGATACGTCCTCCGTATACCGGGCGAGCGCCGATGAAATGCATCGTCTCGAACATCATATCGCGAGCCGGATCGAAGCGAGTGAAAATGCCCCACAGCAGGTTTTCCTCATCCTCCACGTCCACATCGGCGCTGACGGCAACGATGAATTTCACCGGTCCCAAATCTTTTCGCTTGAGCAACCCCGCGAGCACCTCCCGCGACCCATGTTCCACGACGACGACCAGGAATCCCCCATCGAGCAGCCGGTACTTCCTGATGCGGGAATCGAATATCCGAGGATCACTGATCGCTCGGGGCGGTTCGTCGCGCGTGACGAACTCGCCTGTGGCATCCATGATGAGCTTGCTTCCCACGTGCATGGTGAATGAGGTGAAGTCCAGCGTATCCAGAGGAGCGATGGGCAGAAGAAGCATGTGCCTCTCCGGGTCGAAGCGAAACCAGAGCTCCTGTAACAGTGCTGCGAACGAGGCCGGATTCACATCTTCGCGAACGAGAATCATCACTTTGGTGAGCGAGAGCTGGCCCGTGCCGAGCAGCGAGAGCGCCGTCTTGAGGACTTCTTTGGGATGCCGCTCTTTGAGTGACACACCGAGCAAGTTATGAAAACCCGCTCCCACGTAAGCATGCAGGCCGACGATATTGGGGTTCACGAGCTTGATGAGTGGCCCAATCATCGCCCCCGCCGCCAGCCCCATATACTTGTCCTCTTGAGGGGGCTTGCCGACGACGGTGGCCGGATAAAGGGCATGACGTCGGCGCGTGAGGCAACGGATGTGAAACACGGGAAATTCGGCCGCTTCCGAATAATGGCCGAAGTGATCTCCAAACGGCCCTTCCATCCGCCGCTCTCCGGGTGGGACGATGCCTTCCAGGACGAATTCGGCCTCGGCCGGGACGAGCATATTGATCGTTCGTCCCCGAACCATCGGCGTGGCGGCACCGCGCAAGAATCCGGCGAACGCGATCTCGTCGACATCTTCGGGAAGCGGTAAGACCGAACACAACATGAGGATGGGATCGCCTCCCAGGACGACGGCCACCTCCAGCGGCTGACCGCGCCGCTCCGCCTCGTAATAATGACCGCGCCCTCCCTTCATGCTCTGCCAGTGCATGCCGGTCATATCTTTTCCGTAAACGTGGAGTCGATAGATGGCGAAGTTTCGCCGACCCGATACCGGATCTTGCGTCAATACGGTGCCAAACGTGATGAATCGGCCACCATCCCGCGGCCAGCATTTGAGGATGGGCAACCGCGTGAGATCGGGCGCCTGGACGATTTCCTGCACCGGCGCAGAAGCGACGACTCGCGGTCGCATGGACAGACCCCGCCACAGCAGACGGCGCGCCTTCCAGAGGCCCTTCAGGGAAGGCGGATTGAGGTTGTGCACCGTTCGGACGAGGTCCTCGCCGATCTCCTCAGGATGTCGTCCGAGCGCCAGCTCGATACGCTTCATCGAGCCGAAGAGATTCATCACCAGAGGAAACTCCGCTCCTCGCGGGCGCTCGAACAACACGGCCGGCCCTCCCTGGCGCACGACGCGTTGAATGATCTCCGAAACCTCCAGCACGGGATCGACTTCGACCGTCACCCGTTTCAGCTCGCCGATGCGCTCCAGCTCGGTGACGAACTGGTGAAGATCGCGAAACGGCCACTGGCGACTCTGATGTTTCATCGATATGGGCCTTATGAGGCGAGGATTATATCAGACGAACTCCCAATGCCCAAACGATGAGGGCTCTCCTCATCATTCCCGGGAAATCGTCTTCGGACAATACGTCATCTCCAAAAGGCGTTCTGGATCGGGCCGTACGTGCTTTCCATCGCGCCCCATTCCAGAGGAACTGACGAACGCCGTTGGTTGATGCGGCCACCACAGGAGCGACTCATGGCCTTGCAAGCCACACGGAGGGAATAAAAAGAGAACGTCGGTCATCCATCATCGGTCGTTCGTCGTCTATTTTCGATGGAGACGCCTTTCCTGGAGCATATGCTCAGACGCCCTTATGGAGCCTCTCAAGATCCCTCCTCATAGCTAAATGGGGGCGCATCCGCGTCTTGTAGAAGCCGCCGGGGCCGTGTATACTATCAGGGTACATCAGTGTGAGAGGGTTGATCATGAGCGTCACCAAGACCCGCATGACCATTGATGACCTGATGAAGATCGCCGACCGACCCGGGAAGCGGGAGTTGGTGGATGGAGAGATCATCGAAATGGGCATCGCCAAACCACGACAAGGACGCATCGTTGGGAGAATTGCAACTCGATTGGGACAATGGGCTGAAGCAACGGGAAAAGGAGAAGTCTACACCGAAACCGGATTTCGAATCGGCGAGAATCTGCGCGTGCCGGATGTCGCCGTCGTGGCCGTCGAACGCATTCCCGAAGAAGGCGAACCCGATCAATACTGGCCGTTCGCGCCCGATGTAGCCGTGGAAGTCATCTCCCCCACCGACGACTACGAAGCCGTGCTCGCCAAGACGAAAGAGTACCTTCAGGCGGGAACGCATCAGGTCTGGCTCATCTCTCCCACAGCTCAGACGGTGACCGTATATCGCTCGCTCACCGATGTACGGGTGTTCGGCTCGGATGACGAACTGGATGGAGGCGAGGAACTGGCAGGCTTTCGCTGCCCGGTGGCCGATCTGTTCGCCATTTCTGGACGAAGCGCTCCCCGGTCTACCCCTCATGACGCCTGATCGAGCACCCTCTGGTAATCCCCCTTCTCAACCCACTTGAGGATTTCGGACACGCGCCAAACAGGAAACGGATGGGTGCTTTGCGCCGCCGCCAGTAGCGTCCACACCTTATCCAGGATGTGTTCATCGTAGCTCTTATCGAACGCTCGCGCCTGAGCGATGAACGCTTCATAATTGATCGAGGAAGCGAGCGTCCCTCCGGCCATTTTCATGAGCGCCGTCTGCACCGGCCGGGGATCCTGCACGACGAGAAGCGCGGCCCGGTCGGCGCTCAGCTCGGACTTATGGTACCAGTTGAGCAGAGCGGCCTGGATGGTCATCGACAGCAGCGCCGAGATGCCTGCCGTGATGGGACTGGCCGTGAGCGCATAGCGGGTGAGGAGAACCAGGATGAGGGCCGCCGCCCGGTAAAGCATGTGTTGAGAGTGCACGTGCCCCACTTCATGGGCGATGACCGAGAGGAGCTCCTCGTCGGTCAATCGCTCGACGAGGAGTGAGTTCACTACGATGAATGGTTTCTCCAACCCGCTGGAGAAGGCATTGAATCCCAACCCGCCCTCGAACGGATCCGAGACGCTGATGAACAGATCGGGCGTCTCAATCCCCAGTGTCCTGGCGGCGATCTCCAATTTGGCGTGGAGATGGGGGTATTGCCGCTCGCTCACTTTGACGCAACTGGCCATGAACACGACGCGGAAATAACTCTCGTAGGTGAGCGACAGAAACTTTTTGAGAATGGGATCAACCCCGGGTATGGCCTTCAGAGCGGCCAGTGCCTGACTGTCCGATGGATGCACGTAGAGGTGAGGATCGAGCGAGCGAAATTTCTTATGAGGGATATCCGACAACTCTAATCGACATCGCCCACAAATGGGAATGCCCGCTGGTTGCGGCTTCACCTGATTCAACTGGCCGCAATAGCGACAGCGGATGGTCTGCCGTTCATTCACTTGCCTTTCTCCGAGAAAAACGCCTCTCGCCCCCGGATGCGCCGTATGACCGGCTAATGTCGGAAATGACGGATGCCGGTGAACACCATCGCCACGCCATGTTCATCAGCGGCGGCGATCACCTCTTCGTCCCGAATCGATCCTCCCGGTTGAATGATGGCCGTCGCGCCGGCTTTGACCGCTTCATCCACTCCATCCCGGAAAGGAAAGAACGCATCGGATGCGACCACCGTTCCCTCCAGGGGTAAGACGGCTTTCATGACGGCCAGTTTCACAGCGTCCACGCGACTCATCTGACCGGCGCCTACGCCCACCAGTTGACCGGGACGAGCGAAGACGATGGCGTTGGACTTCACGTGCTTGCATACCGTCCAAGCGAACAATAGCGCCCGCATCTCGTCTTCCGTCGGCTGGCGCTTGCTGACCACTTTCGCCTCCTCCCGACGCAACTGGTGTACATCAGGGGTCTGAAGCAACAGGCCACCAGTGATGCGCTTCCAATCCAGCCCTCCAGGCACTCGCTCCATCTCCCCCATTCGCATCACCCGCACATTCTTCTTGCGCGCTAATGCTTCCAGAGCGGCGCGATCGTAATCCGGGGCAATGATCGCTTCGACGAACGTTTTGGTGATCTCGCTGGCCGTCTCCCCGTCCACCGGACGATTGAAGGCGATGATCCCTCCAAAAGCCGAGACGGGATCGGTGGCCCGCGCCTTCTTATATGCATCGAGCAACGTTCCGGCCGTGGCCACTCCGCAGGGATTGGTGTGTTTGATGATGGCACAAACCGGCTCTTCGAACTCGCTGGCCAGATTCCAGGCGGCATCCAGATCGAGAAAGTTATTGAATGAGAGCTCCTTCCCCTGAAGCTGTTCGGCGAAAGCCACTCCCGCCGACTCGCCCGAAAGGCGATAGAGAGCGGCCTGCTGATGGGGGTTCTCGCCATATCGCACATCCTGGCGCTTGTGCAACGTGAGGCTATAGCGAGCCGGAAGCACCGGCGGCTCATTGATGCCGAGCCGCTCATCGGACTCGTCGAGAACGAGTTGGTTGGCGAAGACATCAGCAATGGCCGCATCATACTCGGCGGTGTGAGCGAACGCCTTTCGCGCCAGGGCGAGTCGGGTCGATAGACGGAGGCTTCCCTCCGATTGCTGCATCTCGTTCAGGACCGTTTGGTAGTCATCGGGATCGACGACGACGGCGACGTCCTGAAAGTTCTTGGCTGCCGCCCGGATCATCGTCGGGCCACCGATATCGATATTCTCAATGACGGACTGAACGGTTGCCCGAGGATCAGCGATCGTCTGCGCGAAAGGATAGAGGTTCACCACCACCATGTCGATCCAGGGAATATCGTGTTGGGCGATCTGCTGACGATGAGCTGGATTGTCTCTCACCGCCAGTAATCCCCCATGAATGCGAGGATGAAGCGTCTTCACCCGACCATCCAGGATCTCGGGAAATCCCGTCACCTCTGAGACATCGCGGACGGGAATCCCATGTTGTTGCAAGGTCCGCGCCGTCCCCCCGGTGGAGAGGATGGTGACGCCCAATTGAATCAACCCTCTGGCCAACTCCACTATGCCTCTCTTATCGTAAACGCTGATCAGTGCCGATCGAATTCTTCGCTCCATACGCTCTCCTTGATCAGAAATCGAAGCGACATTATATCGTACCTCCTGGAGAATCGCACCGGCTTCCGGCGCGGCGAAGCCCCTCTGGGCTCATTTCATCCTTGGTCGACATCGGAGAAGCTGCTATAATCGGTGAGGAAATGCCACAGGGAGTCATAGCATGATCGAGACGGCCTTCGTTTCTATAGAGACATTCACCTCCGAGGAATTCGAGCGGTTGATGGCCGACCTCCCGGCCAATGACCCCAATACCTACGAGTTGATCGATGGGAGGATCATTATGACCCCACCGGCAGGCTGGCCGCATGGAAGATACGAAGCGCATATTGTCAGTAAACTCACGCAATTCGTGGAATCGCGTAATCTTGGGTTGGTCTTCGGCTCCAGCCAGGGATTCCGACTGACCGAGAAAGATACGGTCGCGCCCGATGCCGCCTATGTATCCAACCAGCGGTGGGCAGAAAGCCCCTCCCCCGTGGTCGGAAAGCCCCTTCGGGTCATCCCCAACCTGGTTGTGGAGATTCTTTCGCCGACGACGGCCAAGAATGATCTGGAAGACAAGCGGGCACTTTACGAGCGCTGCGGTGTCGATGAGTATTGGATCGTCGATCCTCAGAAACCCAGCATGACGATATTGGCCCTCAAGGGTGATCAATACGAAGAGGTCGACGCCGCGCGCGGTCGTGGGCGAGTTCACTCGCGCATCCTGCCGGGATTCTCCGTGGCTCTTGAAGAGCTCGCTCCTTCAACTTGATTTACTGGACAAGATATCCTCTGCGGCGCACGTCCACCCGCACTCCCTTCCTCTTCACGGTGACGCGCACGCGATGAAATCCGGGCCGCGCGTTTCTCAGCGGATAAAATCCCAGATAGTACTGGTGCCGGAGGTCATCAATGATGGCCTGGAAAACGGGCCTCAAGTCCACTGCGGCGTCGGGATCAAGCGCTTCTTTGACCGTCCCTACGCGAAAGAATTTCCCTCCCGTCTCCTTGGCCACTTCGATGAATCCTTTGGTCGGGCGTCGCGCCTTTAACCTTCCGCCGGAAGGCGAGTACAGCGGAATCCACACGGGATAGACGGCGATGCCCTCCTGTTGAGCCGCCCGCGCACACACACGGTAATCGGTCGCACTTGCCGTATCGAGACCATCCGAGATGATGACGACGACCCGTCGAAGGTCAGCATCAGGAAAAGCACTCAACCGTTCGATGGCGAAACAGAGAGCATCAAAAATAGCCGTGTTCCCGCCGATGCGCCGTCGTTGCAAAAATGCGCGCAGCGCTTCATCCTTGTCGGCGGTGAAATCGAGCAATACCTCGGGCCGTTGGTGGAAACTCACGATGCTCACCATCGTGCGATCTCCCAGCACCGAGAGGAGACTGGCCACGGCCGATTGTTGCTCGTGGAGAATGGCGGCGATACTATGACTGGCATCGAGTAACAGGATCATAGCCAACGGTCGGGAGAGATGCTCGGCCTCGGTCTCTGCGGAGAAGAACGCGATGGGGCGCCGCTGCCCATCATCGTAGAGGATGAAATCCTTCGCTCTCAGGCCGTCCACGAACTGCCCCCGCCGATCGGTCACGCTCACGGGAACCAATACCAGGTCGGAGCGCAGTACGACTTGATGGGAGCTGAGGTGTGGGGCCATCGCGATGAGGAAGAGTACTGTGCTTGCCCGGTATCCGCCGCGGACGCCTCTGAGAAACCGGTTGACAATCATCGCCATTTTCATATAATATCCGATCGATCTACTGAGCAGAAAGGATGATGAGCATCGCGAGCACAATCAGAGCTCTTCTTTCCCATCCGGGGAATGACGGTCCGGCTTCTGTATTCTGCTCGATCACCTTCTTCACGGAATTCCGCTTTAGCCCGTTTTAAAACGGGCAACGAGACGAACGTTTTCACGCCGACAACTTCATAGGATGTGATGGCCGAATCGAGGGAGTGATAAATCCTTCGAATCGAGCCGATGACTCTGAACCACTGAACACGCCGTATTGGCTGATCTCAAGTAAGGAGGTAGTGAGATGGCAACGCAACTGAAACTCGTCACTCGAGAGGCGAAAAAAGAGAAGACGCTCGTTCGCGTGGGCGACACGGTGATCGGAGGGGAAAAATTCGTCATCATGGCTGGTCCCTGCGCCGTCGAGAATCGCGACATGCTCCTGGAGATCGCCGACCGATTACATCAGCTCGGCGTCACCATCCTCCGGGGCGGTGCCTTCAAACCGCGCACCTCTCCGTACAGCTTCCAGGGGCTTCGGGAAGAAGGATTGAAGATTCTGGCCGAAGCGCGCGAGCGAACCGGCATGCCCGTCGTCACCGAAGTGCTCTCGGTCGATCACGTGGACCTGGTGGCCGAGTACGCCGATATTCTGCAAATCGGGGCGCGCAACATGCAAAACTTCGAACTCCTGAAAGCCGTTGGCTCGATCGACAAACCAGTGCTCCTGAAACGGGGCATGGCCGCTACGCTAGAGGAATTCCTGGCGGCGGCGGAATATATTCTGGCTGGCGGCAATGAGCACGTCATTCTCTGCGAACGAGGCATCCGCACCTTCTCTAATCACTCGCGATTCACGTTGGATTTGAGCCTCATTCCGGTGCTCAGGGACATGACGCATCTGCCCATCATCGTCGATCCCAGTCATGGTACGGGGAATCGTCGCTACGTCAGTCCTATGGCCCTGGCGGGCATCGCCGCCGGCGCCGACGGTCTCATGGTTGAAGTTCACCCTGATCCGGAGAAAGCCTTGTCCGACGGTCCACAGAGCTTATACTTCAATCAGTTCGAAAAACTCCTCCGCGATCTGGAGGTCATCTCCCCCGTCGTCGGACGACAACTGGACCTCTCCTACAAAATGCCCTCGGAAGCGACGTGGAAGCGGACGCGCCCCCTCAAGATTGCTTATCAAGGCGAGCCAGGAGCGTTCAGCGAGCGCGCCGTTTATCAGTATTTCGGCGAGACGGCTCATCCACAATCGGTCGTCTCATTCCGCGACGTGTTCCAACAGGTGCAGACTCGCCAGTGCGATTACGGCGTGATTCCCATCGAGAACTCGCTCTCGGGGAGCATTCACGAGAACTACGATCTCTTGCTGGAGTATGACGTCGCCATCATCGGCGAATTCAAGATGCGCATCGTGCACAACCTGATCGCCCATCCGGGCACGCAATTGGAGGACATCCGCCGCGTCTATGCCCATCCTCAAGCTGTGGCCCAGTGCCGGCTGTTCCTCTCCCAGCATCCGGAGTGGGAAATCATTCAGGTGTACGATACGGCGGGCAGCGTCAAACACATCCGGGATCATCAACTGAAAGATGCCGCGGCCATCGCCAGCGCTCAAGCGGCCGAGAAGCTCGGCATGACGATCTTGAAAGAAGGAATCGAGTCCAATCCTCAGAACTACACGCGATTTCTCGTCATCTCTCCCGAGCACATCATCAACGAAAAAGCCAATAAGACCTCGCTCATTTATAGCACGCCCAACAAACCCGGAGCGCTCTTCAAAACGTTACAGATGTTCGCCGAGAACAATCTGAACCTCGTCAAGTTGGAATCGCGTCCTCGTTCCGGTCGACCGTGGGAGTATATGTTCTATGTGGATGTGGAAGGCAGTCTGTTTGATCCCCCGGTCAAGCGAACGATTGATGCGTTGCGCGGCATGACCGAGTTTCTCAAAGTGCTGGGATCCTATCCCGCCTCCGCTTGAACGCCGGATCCAGCATTCCGGACATCGCGCCACGTCATCGGGAGAATTCGATGACGTGGGCGTTCGATGCCCGGCGAGAGTCCGGCGGCGAATTTGACACTGCACTCGCCCCTGCACTACCATTATGTCTCAGTGCACAGCCAACTCTGAGGGAGCAGAGAGCGCCATGGTCACCAAAGAGATGAAGTCACATCTGGACGTTGAGTTGGAGCGGTGGGAGGAGGAGACGCTCCATCCGGCGCTCCGAAAGAGACCGGAACGAATGCCGGAATTCACCACCGTCTCCCATCATCCGGTGAAGCGACTCTACACGCCGCTGGATATCGCCGATATGGACTACGAGCGCGATATCGGATTCCCGGGAGAATATCCGTTCACTCGCGGCGTGTATCCAACCATGTATCGTGGTCGTCTTTGGACGATGCGGCAGTTTGCCGGATTCGGGACGGCATTTGACACCAATCGGCGATTCAAATATCTCCTCGAACAAGGGCAAACCGGTCTCTCGGTCGCTTTTGATCTGCCCACGTTGATGGGCGTCGACTCCGATGACCCGGCGGCGGCCGGCGAAGTGGGTAAGTGCGGTGTGGCCGTCTCCAGCTTGGAAGACATGGAAGTCTTGTTCGATGGGATTCCTCTGGATCAGGTGACCACCTCCATGACCATCAATGCCCCGGCGTCGGTCATTTTCGCCATGTACCTGGTGGTGGCCGAAAAACAGGGAGCCGATTGGAAAAAGATCTCCGGCACGATTCAAAACGACATTCTCAAAGAATACATCGCTCAGAAAGAATGGATTTATCCTCCGCATCCATCGATGCGGCTGGTGGTGGATTCCATCATCTTCTGCGCCAGGGAGGTGCCGCGCTGGCATCCCATCTCCATCTCCGGCTACCACATTCGCGAAGCCGGCTCGACGGCGCTCCAGGAATTGGCGTTCACCTTGCGAGACGGGATTGAGTATGTGCAAGCCACCGTCGATGCCGGTCTGGACGTCGATGCCTTCGCCCCTCAACTCTCTTTCTTCTTCAACTCGCACAACGATTTCTTCGAAGAGATCGCTAAGTTCCGAGCGGCGCGACGCGTATGGGCCAAAGTCATGAGGGAGCGATTCGGCGCTAAAGATCCCCGGTCCTGGATGTGTCGCTTCCACACGCAGACGGCCGGCTGCAGTCTCACGGCGCAGCAACCCTATAACAACGTCGTCCGCACGGCCATCCAGGCCCTCGCTGCTGTCTTGGGAGGAACCCAGAGCCTCCACACCAATTCCTTGGATGAGGCGTTGGCGTTGCCCACCGAGCAAGCCGCTCAACTCGCTCTGCGGACCCAGCAGATCATCGCCTACGAATCCGGCGTGACCAATACTATCGATCCGTTGGCCGGAAGCTACTTCGTGGAGGCGCTGACCAATGAAATGGAACAGGGATGCTGGGACTATTTCGAAAAAATCGACGCTATGGGCGGGATGATCGCGGCCATCGAACGAGGATTTCCCCAACGGGAGATTCAAGAAGCCTCCTATCGGTATCAGCAAGCTGTCGAGCGCGGTGAGAAGATCATCGTCGGCGTCAACAAATTCGTCGTCGAAGACGAAGAGGAGATTCCCATCCTGTATATCGATGATTCGGTCGCCGAGACGCAGAGAGAGCGGCTCAGGCAACTGCGCGCGCGTCGCGATAACGCCAAAGTGCAACGAACGCTGGCCGCGTTGAAAGAGGCCGCGCGAGGGACGGAAAACACCATGCCTTATATCCTGGAGTGCGTGCGCGCCTATGCCACTCTCGGCGAGATCTGCAACGCCTTGAAAGACGTGTTCGGAACATATCAAGAACCGGCTTTCTGAAGTCTATGAGCGAACGAAAGATCCGCGTCTTGATCGCCAAACCCGGACTCGATGGTCACGACCGGGGCGCCAAAGTCATCGCCCGAGCGCTGCGCGACGCGGGCATGGAAGTCATTTACACCGGATTGCGGCAGACGCCGGAACAAATCGTTCAGGCGGCGCTGCAGGAGGACGTCGATTGCATCGGCTTGTCCATTCTCTCTGGAGCCCACATGGTCCTCGTCCCTCAGGTGATGACGTTGCTCCGCGAGAGAGGCCTGGATCACATCCTCGTCGTCGTCGGTGGCATCATCCCCGATGAAGACGTGCCTAAGCTGAAACAAGTGGGCGTAGCCGAAGTTTTCCCGCCGGGCACCCTGCTCGAAGATATCACCCGCTTCATTCGCGAGCATGTCCGACAACGCGCCTGAATACCACCATCTCATCCTGGAGACGCACGCTGGCTGGGCGGTGGTGCGCCTGCATCGTCCTCACGCCCTCAACACGTTGAGCATCGCCACACTGGAGGAATTGACGCGGGCCTTCGACTGGCTCGGGCGACATCCCGATATACGAGCAGTGATTTTGACCGGGAGCGGCGAGGCGTTCGCTGCTGGGGCGGACATCCGAGAGGTCGCGGCACTCAACGGATTGGCTGCTTTGGCGTTCGCCGAGCGGGGTCAGCGCCTCTGTCGCCTCATCGAACGCAGTCCGTCGCTGGTCATCGCGGCCATCGACGGATATTGTTTCGGCGGCGGGCTCGATGTGGCCATGGCGTGTCATCTCCGCTATGCGTCGGCCCGCTCTCTGTTCGCTCATCCGGGAGCGCGGATTGGTATCATGACCGGCTTTGGCGGAACCTGGCGGCTTCCTCAACTCGTCGGCAAGAGCCGAGCCCTGGAATTATTCCTCACCGGAAAGCGCCTCACCGCTCAACAAGCTCTCGCCTGGGGACTCATCCATCGGGTCATCGCTCACGGCTCGGTCGTTGAAGCGGCGAAAGAAACGGCGATGAACATCATCACTCGCTCCCCGCTCACTTCATGATCCTCCCCGATCGCTTCGAGGGATTCGGAGCGCCGGCAGCGCGGCGATGAACATCGGGAACAAGTCACCTGCTCTGAGAGAGAGCGTCCTTTCAGTCCTCATGTGAGGGGGGACTCCTGTCCTGGAGCACGCGTCTCAGGCTCTCTCGCGGGGCTCCTTGGTGACCCTTGACGGCGACGCGCATCCCGGCATCATCACCATGGATTGTGTGTCCCCATCGATTGTACTATAATGCGGCGGCGAGAGTGCGGCGGGCGGGGAAACGCGATGGGAGAACGCCGATCCATGCGATATCGCCTCCATGAGTGTCGACGCTTCCGAGTCGCCGAGCGCGAAGTCCTCTTCCTCGTGCCGAGTCATTCGATCTTCATCCTCGATGAGCTGGCCGCCGAGATCGTCCGCCTTGTGGAAGAGCGAGAGGCTCTATCGATCTCCGATATTCTCCGGCATCTCGATGGTCATCGATCATCGGTCGAATCCATGGACACCATACGAGAACTCGTCTCCCTCGGCATCCTGCAGCCGGTCGCGCCGCCGATCAATCTCCTCCCCCACCCTGTGCCACCGGCGGCGTTGCCCTTGCGGACGCTCGTCCTGAACGTGACCAATACCTGTAATCTCAGTTGCGGCTACTGCTACGAGTATGGCGAAGACCGATTGAGCCATTCGCCTCCCCGAGCCATGTCATGGGAGGTGGCCAGGCGGGCCGTGGATTTTTTATTCGAACATTCGGGACAGAGCGATCGCGTGAGCCTCACTTTCTTCGGCGGCGAGCCACTGCTCAATTTCAAGCTCATTCGACAGACGGTCGACTACGCGGAGCAACGAGCGACCGAACTGGGAAAGCACATCGATTTCAGCCTCACCACGAACGCCACTCTGCTCACACGTCAGGTTATTGATTTCCTCGCCGAACATCGCATTGGCGTGACGGTGAGTATCGATGGCCCTCGCGAACTGAATGACCGGCTTCGCGTCTTCCCCAGCGGGCGCGGGAGCTATGACGTCATCGCGCCGAAGATCGCCGATCTGCTGCGACGCCATACGACGCGCCCGATCGGCGCCCGCGTGACGCTCACCTCGGCCGTTCGTGAGGTCGAGCGCATCTTCGATTACCTCATCGATCTCGGTTTTCACGATGTTGGATTTGCGCCGGTGACTACAGCGGTGGGGCGTGATTATGCGCTCTCAGAAGAGGCCCTGGCCGAGGTGTTACAGCAATTCGAAATCCTGACCGAGCGATTCGTCGAAGCGGCATTGCGCGGATCATATCTCGGGTTCTCCAATCTCAGCGATCTCCTCTGGGAACTCCATCATGGCTTCAGCAAGAGCTATCCCTGCGGCGCCGGCCTCGGTCTGCTCGGCGTCTCGCCCACCGGTGATCTGGCCCTCTGCCATCGATTCATCGAATCCCCTCAACATCGACTGGGAACAGTAGAAACGGGCGTCGACGGGCGGCGGCGGACCGCCTTTCTGCAGGCTGCTCATCTCTCGCGCAAGACCGATTGTCACACCTGCTGGGTGCGCGGTCTCTGCTCGGGCGGATGCCACCACGAGGCCTACGTTCGCTATGGCGATACGTTCCACCCCAATCTCCATTACTGCGACTGGATTCGCGCCTGGACGGAGATCGGGCTTCGCGCCTACGTCCGCATCATGGAAGGAAATCCGGCGTTCTTCGACCGGCTGGAAGGGAGGAAAAGCCCATGAAACACGTCCAAGCCCTCAATCGGAAAGCACGAATGACCGAACAGAAGATCGTTGATGGCGATGACGTGGTAGCAATGCAGGAGCAACAACCTCTTCCGCTCAGTTGTACCACGGTCTTCGATCCCGGCTGGGAGATCGATGCGCTGGGTGGAATGGGACTGCTCTGCCAGCCCATGGAACGGGATCTCTACGCCTGCTACAACGAATGTTGGTGGCCGGCACAGCTGCCCGATCAAATGGTCAATTATCCCGATTGGTCGGAAAAGTGCGCCAGTGCCGTGAAGGACTGGCGTCGCCTTGACCTCATCTTCCCGTAGGCATCGATGACCGGGGAGAGCGCCAGCCGATGAAGAAATGTGCCGCCGATGAACGGTGGCGAACGAAACGTGATACATCGCCGATGATCGAGTGGGCCATTCACATGAGAGATTCCCGAGCCGTGAGGACGTGCGATGGCCGCCTTCCTGCTCTATCGCCGAACAGCAACGGGATGGCCGACGTTCATCGACTCGCCCTCCGACTCATCGACGAATACTTCGGCACCTTGACCATCTCGCGCGTCTATTTTGGCAACGAATTCTGTCAACATCTGATTCCCTCGCTGGCCTCGGTGAAGGAAGCGTATGGTGCCGCCCAAGACCGGGGATGGAGATTCTCACTACTCACTCCCTACGTGACGGATGAGGGCCTGGACAAGCTGAGGCCTCTATTCGCATTCTTGGAAACCCAGGGTGAGCCGGTGGAAGTCGTCTTCAATGATTGGGGCGTACTCCAGCAGCTCTCGTCATTTCCCCACCTCAAACCGGTACATGGGCGGTTGCTCGACAAGAGGTTGCGCGACCCGAGGATCACGGGCCTCTATAAGAGCGCGCCCATCCCCATCCGTACGGCCGTCCAACGATCCAACGTCACCACGTCTCCGTATCTCGCTCTGCTCCGCCGCCACGGTGTCGAGCTGGTGGAACTCGACAACGTGATGCAGGGGCTGGACATCGACTTCCGCAACACGCCCGTCGGGGTGGCCCTCTACGTCCCCTATGGATTCGTCGCCACGGGCCGCGTGTGCATGATCGCGTCCTTACACCAACCTCAACGAGAGCGATTCCGACCGGAGACCAAATGCCATCACGAATGCCAGCAATACGTCACCGTGTACACCTATGCGCGCCCCCCATGGGGAAATGAAGAACAACGCTTCCTGCTGAAAGGGAACACACATTTTTACGCCCACACCGAAGAGATGCTGCGGTTCGTCTTTTCTCGATGCGAGCATCTGGGCATCCGTCGCTTCATCTATCAGCCGGGATTACCAATGTGGCTATCATGAAGATACTGACGCCCATCAATTCGCTTCAAGAAGTGGAGATGTTGGCCGAGAACGGGGCCGAAGAGTTCTATTGTGGCCTCGTCCCCGAGGAGTGGCTGCAACGCTACGGTGGAGCGCTATGGCTCAACCGCCGAAGCCCCAAGGGCGGGAACGTGCAAACGTTCGCCGAGTTGAACGCCTTGATTGCCGCCGCCCACCAGTATGGGATTCCGGTGTTTCTCACGCTCAATGCTCCCGCCTACGCGCCGGAGCAGATGTCGATGGTCATCGATCTGGCCCGGCGACTGGTGGAAGAAGCGGGAGCCGATGCGCTCATCATCGCCGACCCGGGATTGCTCGTGGCCCTCGTCGAGAGCGGTCTCGATGCGCCACTCCATCTGAGCTCCCTGGCGGCCACGCTCAATGGTCGGGCGATCGATTTCTTCCGCCAGTGGGGCGTGCGGCGAATCATTCTGCCCCGCAGTGTGACGCTCGATGAGATGCGCCATCTGGCCGAGGCGGCTCGAGGGGTGGTGGAACTGGAAGCCTTCATTCTCAACGAAGGATGCGCTTTCGAAGAGGGATACTGCCCGACCAGTAAGCATCATTCGGTGGGCGCCTATTGCACTGGATTGGCGGATATGGAAGCGAGCTTCTTCACCGCTCGCGGCGATGAGGTGCCCGCTGCTGAGCGGCGGGAGGTGAACGCCCTGCTTCAGGATTACTATCGCTGGTTATTCTTCGTGAACAACGCCGGATGTTCCCTCTCGCCCGAAGGGCTCCCCTATGGACCCTGTGGCCTGTGTGCCATTCCCCAGATGCACCGGATGGGCATCGCCTCGCTGAAGATCGTCGGTCGGGAAGCCTCCTCGTGGCGCAAACTGGCCAGCCTGCGTCTGGTCAAGGCCGTCGTCGATCGCGTGCGCCAGGGGAGGCCCGATGATGAGGTGAGAACCTACGCCCAATCGCTGCGCACGCCGCGCGAGTATTGTCAATCGGGGTTCATGTGTTATTACCGATGGTGGTGAGTCAATCGCTCAAAAGGTACGCTCGGCTGCTCAGCTACCTGAACCCATACCGCCGGCGGCTCGGCATCGTCCTGCTGTTGGCGGTGACCGGCACGGCGGTGAATCTGGCTTATCCCTACCTCAGCAAGATTCTCATCGACGAAGCCTTGTTAGGGCGACGCTTCCAGCTTCTCCTCACCGTAGGGCTCGCCCTGTTCGTCGCCATGGTGTTCAGCTTCGTCGTCAATGCCGCGAGCAGCCTGCTCTACGTATCCGTCTCGGCGCACGTGCTCCTGGATATGCGGCTTGATCTCTATCGCCATTTGCAGCGGTTGAGCCTCAGGTTTTACGATAACACGCGCATCGGCGAGATTCTCTCGCGCCTCAACAATGACCTGGCCGAAGCTCAACGAGTTACCTCGGATACGCTGCTCGCGCTCGTCACCAATCTGCTCGTGCTCGGCGGGACAATCGCTCTTCTCCTGCTCCTCAATTGGAAGCTGTTTCTGGTGGGCATCGCTTTTCTGCCACTGGGATTGAAGGGACTCCTGCATTATCGCCAGCGCGTGCAACAGCAGGCCAGGACGATTCGCGAGCGCAGCGCCGCGATTGGATCTTTCCTGGTGGAATCGCTGCTCGGCATCCGGCTCATCAAAGCCTTCCATGCCGAGGATGCCGAAGCAGAGAGATTTCGCGCTCAGAACGAGGGGTTCATCCGCGCTCTGCTGCGGTTTCAGTGGCTCTCGGTGATCGCCTCGGGCGTTCCCGGTCTCATGATGGCGGCGAGCACGCTGGCCGTCCTCCTCTATGGGGGATCACTCGTGATCGATGGCACCATGACGCTCGGCGGCCTGGTGGCCTTCATGGCCTATCAGATGCGGCTCATGCCGCCGATGCAAAACCTGGCGGCCCTGTTCATGAACGTTCAACGAGCCCGCGCCTCGCTCGATCGCGTGTTCGCATTCTTCGATCTAGAACCGGACGTGCGCGAACATCCCCACGCTCGCCAACTCGACCGGGTCCGGGGAGAGATTGAGTTCGATGAGGTGACGATGAGCTATGAGCCCGATCAACCGGTTTTGAAGAAGGTGAGTTTCACCGTTCCCGCCGGGACGACATGCGCGCTCGTCGGGCCGAGTGGTGGGGGGAAATCGACGATCGCCGATCTCCTCCTCCGATTTTACGATCCCTCATCGGGCGTCATTCGAGTGGACGGACACGATATCAGAGAGGTAACCCTGGAGAGCCTGCGACGGCACATCTGCCTGGTCGATCAAGAGACGTTCCTCTTCAGTGGGACGATCGAAGATAATATCCGCTACGGGCGACCCACGGCCGCGTTCGATGAGATCGTCGCCGCCGCTCGAGCCGCCGCCATCCATGAATTCATCGAGGCGCTTCCCCAGGGATATCGAACGGTCGTCGGCGAGCGCGGCGTGAAACTCTCGGGCGGACAGCGACAGCGCCTGGCCATCGCACGGGCCGTACTGCGCGATCCCGCTATCCTCATACTCGATGAAGCGACATCGGCACTGGATTGGCAGGCCGAGAGCAGCATCAAGGAGGCGCTGGCTCGCCTCATGCGCGGGCGGACGACCCTCATCATCTCTCACCGACTCTCGCTCATCCAGGACGCCGATCTCATCATCGTGCTGGAAAATGGAGAAGTCGTCCAGCGCGGTCGTCACCAACAATTGCTGCATGAACCAGGAGCCTATCGACGACTGTTCCTTCATCAGGCGAGAGGGCTTGAACGGGGCGCGCTCAGTCCGGCGCTCTCTCCGACAGAAAGCCTCTCCTAGCCCGCCGACGGCGAGACGCCTATGTCCGTGCGCATCGGAATCATCGACAGCGGGATCAATCCTTTTCATTCCCATGTGAGGAGCGTCTCCGGCGGCGTCGCCCTCCGGCGTGGCGGGGACGGCCGGATCGACGTGCTGGATGATTTTCGGGATGTCATCGGACACGGCACGGCAGTGGCTGGGGTCATTCGCCAGAAGGTTCCCCAAGCCGAACTCTTCGCCATCAAAGTCTTCCATCGACGCCTCATCACGGCAGCCGACGTCATCGCCGAAGCAATCGGATGGGCCGTCGACCATGATTTGAAGCTCATCAACTTGAGTCTGGGCACGTTGAACTGGAAACACCGCCCCCTCTTTGAGCGCGCCTGTCAACGGGCGCTGGATCGAGGATCGATCGTCATCGCCCCGGCGCGGCATCGCGATCAGACCATCCTTCCGGGAGCACTGCCCTGCTGCCTGGGCGTAGCGATGATGGCATCATGCTCGCCCGAAGAGTATTTTTATCGTCGCCGGGGAAGGCAGATCGAGTTCCTGGCCCATCCCTGGCCACGAGATCTCCCGGGCGTGCCTCGGGAGCGCAATCTGCATGGACTCAGCTTCGCCGTCGCTCACATGACGGGATTCGCCGCTCGCCTCGTCAATGAGCACCCGGACATCACGCTGATCGAGCTGGAACGGCAGTTACAACGACGCGGCAAGAAGCTCGCTGAGGACGCTCATCCTTCGCTGAGATGACGTTGATCGGTGGCTGGTGCACCACACCGTCATTGAGCTTCTTTCCATGAACGATGAAGAAACGTTACAATAGACCCTCCACGAATCCCTGGGAGCGCACACCATATGAATATTGCCGAATATCTCAGTCGATCGGCGCAACAGTATCCGGAGAAGATCGCCTTGATCTTCGTTGAACAGCAATGGAGTTATCGTCAACTGCACGAGAAGAGTCGGATTCTCGCCGCTCATCTCCAGGGACTGGGCGTTCGGCGCGGCGACCGGGTGGCCATCTATATGCCCAATTGTCCTGAGTTCGTTTTGAGCTACTATGCTGTTGAAGGTCTCGGCGCTCTGGCCGTGACGCTGAGCGCGCTGCTCAAACGACGCGAAATCGCCGAGGAAATCACCGATTGTGGGGCTCGCGCGCTGATCACGACGCGAGATCTGATGGCGCACATCCCCGATACAACGGAACTCCCGCATCTACAACACATCATCGTCGCCGGCGGAGCAGCAGGCGAACACATCCCCCTGGAGTCGCTTCTGGACGGACCCGAGCTGGCCGAATGGGTCCCGCTCTCACCAGACGATGGGGCGGCCATCCTCTATACGTCGGGCACGACGGGCTATCCCAAAGGCGCTGTGCTCACCCACGGGAACGTCACCAGCAATGTTGCCGCCACCGTTCGATACACCGGGATGACGAGCGATGATCGATTGATGTGTTTCCTTCCGCTGTTTCACTGTTTCGGTCAGAATTTCATCATGAATGCTTGCGTCGCCGCCGGAGCCACACTGATACTCCATCCGAAGTTCGAGTTCGATGAAATTCTCCACTCCGCTCATCACCATGAGGTCACCATGTTCTTCGCCGTGCCGACCATCTACAAGCGACTCTACGACGCCAACATTCCTCACGAGGTGCTGCGGTCGATTCGCTACTATTTCACCGCTGCTGCTAAAATGCCCAAAGAACTCGCTCTGGACTGGAAGGATCGCTACGGGATGCCGATCTACGAAGGATATGGACTCACTGAGTGCAGTCCCTTCGCCTGTTATAACCACGCGACGCGCTGGGTCGCCGGAAGTGTGGGCACGCCCATTGAGGGCGTCGACATGAAGGTGGTGGACCTCCACACCGGTGAGCGGCTCGGCCCTCATCAGTTGGGCGAGATTTGCATCAAGGGTCCCAACGTGATGAAAGGATACTGGAACGCTCCGCAAGCCACGGCTCGCGTCATTGATAAAGAAGGATGGTTGCATACGGGCGACGTCGGCTACGTGGATGAGAACGGCTATTTCTTCATCGTGGATCGAGTGAAAGACATGATCAATCCCGGCGGGTTCACCGTCTCGCCGAGCGAGATCGAAGATGTCCTCTGCCTCCATCCAGGCATCGCCGACGCCTGTGTGGTCGGCGTGCCTCACGAAGATCTCGGCGAAGCCATTATGGCCTACGTGGTCCCTCGGGGGACGGTGACCGAGCAAGAGGTGCTCGACTTCTGTCGCCGAGAGATGGCCAAACACAAGGTTCCTCACTTCGTGAAGTTCGTCCCATCCATTCCCGTCAGCCCCACGGGGAAAAAGCTTCGCCGACTGCTCAAGCCTCGCGCGCCAGACAGAGACTGAGCCTGCACCGAGCGAAGCATCATTTCTGATGGCTTGACCACGGGACGACGGATCGATACCCTTCGAGCGAAGATGTCATCTCTCTCTGAAAACCAGAAAGCCCAGATCATCGCTCTCCTTCGAGAAGGCCGACTCGACCGCGAGGAGATCGCGGCGGAGGCGGGCGTTTCTCCAGGAACGGTCAGCGCCATCAAGGCTCATATGACGATGGGAACTTATGGCAGCTCTCCTCCCTCTGAAGCTGAAACCGACGAACTCATCGCGGCGGCAGAAACAACGTTCGGGCTGGACGCGACTTGCAGCTCGCCTTGCGATCCAATATCCAGCAACTCGAAAAGGGCCTGGCGATCATCGACGAGGGTAAAGAATACACGACCGAAGCGGGCCGAATACATATTCTGGCCAAAGACGTCAGTGACAGGATCGTCGTTATTGAATTGAAGGCAGGACGGGCGGCTCCGGAAGCCCTGACCCAGCTTCTTGCTTATATGGGAGCTGTGAGCGAGCAGCGACAGAAGCCTGTAGGGGGCATCCTCGTGGCCGGTGATTTTCATCCACGCGTGGTCTTCGCCGCGCGCGCCGTTCCCCATGTCACGCTGCGTCGGTATCGCTTCAGATTCATGTTCGAGTCGATTGACTGAGCCTTGAGGAGCACGTTGGTGGGCTGGCGGTGACGTCGAGCGATCCGGTGTCGGCGACGCCCAGTTTCACCGCGCCTCAGGCGGGCAATGGCCAGTGTGTGGTGTTGGTATTCGAGCTGACAGTGACTGGTCCCTGTGGGGCGGGGGCAACGTTTGGGAAGCATTGTGGATCGGAGCATCGATGACAATGAGCCCCGCCCGCGAACAGCGGAGGAATGGCTCACAGATCTGCACAGCGAAAAGCGGGGTTTGCACGGATTCCTCCCCGGCGTTGATCGGTGGCGATCCCGCCATTTCTGTGACCATCCGCGTGCCATTTCTCCGGAAGCGTTCTGTTTAGACACCCCACTGCTCGCCGGTGGGAAGACGTCACGTTCTCCCCTCCGACCGCGAAGCGTAACTATCCCCAGAAACGAGCGATTTCCAGGCCCCATTGCGCATTGATCCTCTTTCCCTCACCTCAGGAACTCTCGCTAATGAGCGGTTCCCTTGTTGTCCATCACGCCTCGACCTATACTTGCTCATACATGCTGACGCTGACGACACCGTTGCACCAGTTGCATCGATATAAGATCCCGCGCGTCGGCGAGGTGACGGCGCGCAAGCTGGCCGCGGCGATCGCCCAGGTGAACGATATGGCCGATCCTCGCGAAGCGACCGTCGAAGACCTCCTCCACTATCTTCCACTGCGATACGAAGATCGTTCCCATCTGGTCACCATCGACCGCATCGAACCGGGGCAGTACGCTTCCGTCCAGGTACGGGTACGGGTGGCCGGGAGTTATCCGGTGAAAGGAGGGCGGCTGACCATCTTCGAACTTTCGGCCACCGATGAGACGGGTCAGATTCGCGCATACTGGTGGAATCAGCGATGGCTGGAAGGAACGCTCAAGCGCGGCACCCGCGTCATCCTCTATGGACTCTGGCAATGGAATCGCTTCAAGCGATGCCTGGAAGTCGAGAATCCCGAGTTCGAAGTGCTTCCCGAACGAGAGACGACCGAACCCATTCACACGGGCCGTCGCGTCCCCATCTATCGGAAGCTGGGGAGTTTCAAGACGCGCCAACTCCGGGCGATCATCTATCACGTCATTGAGCGCTTGTCGCCCGAGGCCGTTCCGGAGCTTCTCCCCCGGCAGACGCTCGCGCGTCATCGTTTGATGTCACGATACGAAGCTCTGGTCAACGCTCACTTCCCGCAGGACGAGACGCCGTTAGAGCTCTACAACCAAGGCCGCGCTCCGGCCTGGCGGCGACTCATCTTTGAGGAATTCTTCTGGTTGCAACTGGCTCTGGCGCTTCGGCGCGCCCAGCGCGAGCGCGCTCCCAAAGGCGCGATCATTCACGTGGATGATCGGATTCGGGAGATCGTCAGAGGTATCCTGCCCTTCAAGCTGACTGCCGCCCAGCGACGAGCGTTGAAAGAGATCGTCGATGATCTCACGTCGGATCGCCCCATGAACCGATTGTTACAAGGCGATGTGGGGAGCGGCAAGACAATCGTCGCGGTGCTCGCCATGGTGGTGGTCATCGAATCCGGTTATCAAGCGGCGCTCATGGCGCCGACGGAAATTCTGGCCGAACAACATGCGCGCAATATCAAACGCATTCTGGCGCACACGCCATACCGCGTCGAGCTGCTCACCGGGAGTACGAAATCACATCAGAAACGCCAACTCTATGAAGCCATCGCTCAGGGTGAAGTTGATCTCGTCATCGGCACCCATGCGCTCATCCAGGAGGGCGTGACGTTTCACAAGCTGGGCTTCGTCGTCATTGATGAGCAACATCGCTTCGGCGTCCTTCAACGAGCAGAGCTCATCAAGCGCGGATACCATCCTGACGTTCTGGTGATGACGGCGACGCCCATCCCTCGTTCCCTGGCTATGACCGTGTACGGCGATCTGGACGTCTCCATCATCGACCAGCTCCCGCCGGGGCGCAAACCGGTCAAGACCGTACTGCGATTCGAAGACGCGCGACCGAAAATTTACCGCTTCATCGCCGAGGAAGTGCGCGCCGGCCGACAGGTCTACGTCGTGTACCCACTGGTCGAAGAGTCGGAGAAGATGGACCTGCTCAACGCCACACAGATGGCCGAGCACCTCCAACAGGTCGTATTCCCCACATTCCGCGTCGGCCTCCTGCACGGGAAGATGAAACCCGCAGAGAAGGACGAGATCATGCGCCGGTTCGTGGCCGGCGAGATTGACATCCTGGTCACCACGACGGTCGTGGAAGTGGGCGTCGATGTCCCCAATGCCAGCGTGATGCTCATCGAGCACGCCGAGCGGTTTGGTCTCGCTCAGTTGCATCAGCTCCGCGGGCGCGTCGGTCGCGGCGCGGCCAAGTCCTACTGCATTCTCCTCTCCAAGGAGAATTCATCCGAAGAAGCCCGCGCCCGATTGAACACCATGGTGCGCACCAACGACGGCTTCAAAATTGCGGAGAAAGATCTCGAATTACGCGGGCCGGGCGAACTCATGGGCACGCGACAATCAGGGTTGCCGCTGTTTCGCGTGGGGAATATCGTGCGCGACCAGAAATGGCTCATCGCCGCCCGTCAAGAAGTCCACCGATTGATGAGCCTCACGCCTCGTCCTCCCGAAGTGAATGACCTGCTGGAGCGGATTCGCCAACAGCCCAAGTATGGTCTCGCCTCAATCGGATGAGCCAGACGACACCGATTCATCGGTCGGCCACTGACGGGAAGGGGCCAGGACGCCCGAAGTCACTGTCGCCATCTCCTTGATGAAGGCGAACGTATCCCTCAGGGCGCGAAGCGAAATGATGACGCTGATATGACCGTGAGGGTAGCGGCGGAGGCGCGGATGATTCCACGCTCGCCAGAGTTCCTCGATGGTGTGGGGTCGAACGGCCTGGTCCACTTCTGCCTGAATGAGGAGGAGTCGTTCTGGCGATAATCGAGGCGAGAAATATTTGGGCGTCACCACCCGCAAGATCGCCGCGACCTCGTCATAGGTGAAACCCGCCGAGGCGATGACCTC
>JALSQX010000104.1 GCA_026985075.1 Blastocatellia bacterium
AGTTGCCCATCTCGTTGGACGAGAATGTGCGCAACGGCCGCATCCGCCGCGGCCAGACCATCCTCATGGTCACCTTCGGCGCCGGCTTCAGCGGCGGTATCCTCGCCTTCCGATATTAGCCGCGGCCCGTGAATAGTGATCAGCTCGTCGGCGTCGACATGGAGAAAGACTCTTACCGTGCGGGGAGGCGCCGATGCTCGCGTGACGGTGAAGAAAACCGACGGGGAGCGCGAACGTATCCGATCGAGCGTCCGGGAGCCATCGCCCTACTCTCGTCCCTTCCCTCATCATGATCAATCCTCTTGCCGGAAAACATATCGGATTTTGTTCGCGCCAGCGTCCAACATTCTGGCTCACGTGGGCCGGTGTGTCGTGCTGGCCCGGGAACTGAAGGCGCGGGGACATTCGATCATCTTTGCCGGTACCCCTAAGTTCTTGCGCGATCCGGCGGTCGTTCGCCCGGGCGAGTTTCAAATCCATCTCATCGACGACTATGATGCGGAGGAAGGATTGGAGATTCTTCGTAAGCTGTGGAAGACGCCCCGTAAGGAGTCCCTGCGCGAGCACGTTCAATCCGAACTGGAGATGCTCGATGAGGTGCGGCCGGATGTGGTCATCAATGATTTTCGTTTGACGATGTACCTGTCGGCTCGGCTGCGAGGTATCCCGGTCATCTCGCTCCTCGGGGGGCGCTGGTTGGTCCAATACGCGGCCAAACCGTTCAAAGCACCGCGGACGCATCCCCTCTATCCGCTCATGCGGCGACTCCTGGGGGAGAAGGGCACAGATGCCGTAGTTCCTCCCATCCAGCGATGGGCGATTCGCTACAAGATGGGCCCCTATCGCCAGTTGAGCAAGGCCTATGGACTGCGACCGAAAAGGGATCTCTGGGATCTCCTCGTGGGCGAGTACAATCTCATCTTGGATACCGAGTTGTTCGGGCCGATGAAATCCCTTCCCGGGAACTTTCGTCAGGTCGGCCCGATCGCCTGGACGCCGCCCATTCCGCTCCCTGACTGGATCGCTACCCTGGATCGTACGCGGCCCATCATCTATGTCACCATGGGCAGTACCGGGCATGCCGCCTTATTCGAATGTATGATGGAAGTACTCGGCGATGCCGAGTACACCGTGATCATGACCACCGGGGGGCAGTGGCGCGAGCCGGCCGGTCGGATACCCAGCAATTTCCGCGTGGCCAAGTATCTCCCCGGCAAACCCATCATGCAGTTGTCGGATCTGGTGATCTTCCATGGTGGAGCGGGGACGGGATATCAGGCCATGGCCACGGGCACTCCGGCCATCGTCATCGCCACGCACTTGGAGCAGGAATTTGTCGGGCAAGTTTTGGAAGAACATCGAGCGGGACTTTTCCTCACCATGCGTCAGGTGTTGGCCAAACCGGTCAGGTTGCGTCAGGCCATCGCCACTATGCTGGCGCGGCTGGATGTCTATCGGGCCGGGATGAAAAAGCTCCAGGAAGACTTTCAGCGGTACGATCCTGTGCCCCAGGCGGCCGATTGCATCGAGGAATTCATGGCCGAGGTGCGGCGAGAGTGAATGCCGTGAACATATTGGTGACTGGCGGAACCGGTCTGGTGGGGAGCCAACTCATCGAAGCGCTTCTGGAAAAGGGATATCCACCAGATACCATTCGAGCGCTCGTTCGCCCACGGAGTCACATCGACTTTCTCACAGGGAAAGGCATTCGGCTCTGTACGGGCGATCTGCTCGACGTCGATTCCCTCAAAGCGGCGACCGAGGGGGTCCACATCGTCTATCATTGCGCGGGAGCTGTTGATGAGAAGCGGCGCGAGGTGTTCTGGGAAGTGAACGTCATCGGGACCGAGCGGATGCTGGAAGCCGCCCGTTGGGCGGGCGTTCAAAGATTCGTTTACGTCTCGTCCATTGGCGTCTACGGATTGTTGGAAACGACGCCGGCCACCGAGGATCATCCCACCAGGCCGCTGAGGCCCTACGCCGTGTCCAAGCTGGCCGCCGAACAGCGCGTGCGACGCTATGCCGAACGATATGGATTGCCCTTTGTCATCCTTCGGCCTACGGCCATCGTTGGCCAGCGCGATCGAACGATCACCAGACGGCTCGTGAACCTGGTTCGGCGCCCGGTGGTGCCAATGGTCGGTGGAGGGCGCGCGCGCATCTCGTTCGTTCACGCCAGAGACGTGGCCGAAGCGATGATTCGGGCCAGTCACTCGGAGAAGGCCGTGGGGAATGTGTACAATGTGGAAGGGTTCTCGGCTCCCCTTCGCCGGGTGATCCAGTTTTTCATCGACGAGGTGGGAAGCGGGGCGACGATCATCGATGTTCCTTATGGGCTCGCTTTCATGGGAGCGCTCATCGTCGATGGATTCTACGCCGTGGCCAGACGGCGCGTTCATCCCATTCGAGCGAGAGTGGGACTCCGCCAATTGACGCGGGACCTGATTTTTGATACAACCAAGATCAAGATGGATCTCAACTTCGAGCCCCAGTATGGTATGGAAGAGTCGTTTCGACAAGCGATTCGCTGGCAGTTGCAACATGGTGGTTGAGGTATGAGAGCACTGGTGACGGGCGCCAATGGATTCATCGGTCGCTTCCTGGTCGAAGCGTTGCTGCGTCGTGGGTGTGCCGTGCGATGCTTCACTCTGGAGGGCGAGAGGGCCGACTGGCCCGACGATGAATCGGTGGAAGTGGTGACTGGCGATATTTGTCGGGAGGAGACGCTCACGGCGGCCGTCCAAGGGGTCGATTATGTTTTTCACCTCGCCGGCGTGAAAACGGTCTGGGACGAGGCCACCTACTTCCGGATCAATGTTCACGGGACGAAGAATCTTCTCCATGCCCTCCTGGAGAGCGGTCATCGCATCCGGCGATTCGTCTTCGCCAGCAGCCAGGCGGCTGCCGGGCCGAGCCCGGACGGCCGTCCCATCACCGAGGACGAGGTCTGTCGCCCTCTCACCGCTTATGGCAGGAGCAAGCGAGCCGCCGAGGAGTATCTCCTCGCTCATCGGCATCGCGTGCCCATCACCATTCTTCGGCCCGTCCTCGTCTATGGGCCGCGGAACCTGGAGACCGAATTGCTGCTGGCTTTGATTCGCCGAGGATGGATGTTTGACATTGGTCGTCATCATCAGTCGTTCAATCTCATTCACGTGCGCGATGTGGTGCGAGCGTTCATTCTCGCCGCCGAACATCCGCGAGCCGCGGGCGAGATTTATTTCATCACCAGTCGGGATCGATACACGTGGCGACAGATCGCCGAACAGTCGTTTCGCCTCCAGCATAAAAGGGGCCGCATATTCTCCATCCCCTGGACGGGAGTGAAACTGGCCGCCGAAGCCGTCAAATCGTATCGGAAGCTGAGAGGGCAGCCCTTCGATGTGATTGACGATAAGATGAACGAGTTGCGTCAAGCACACTGGGTATGCAGCGGGGAAAAAGCCAGACGCCATCTGGGGTTCGAGCCGCAGATCTCACTGGCCCAAGGCATTGAGGAAACGATGCGGTGGTATGAGCGACGGCGTCAGGACGAGCGGCCGATGATCGCGGGGGCAGGCGGGAGATGGAGAAAATTCCTGTGAGGAGTGGTGAGCATGAAATGGCATTCGATCGACCTGTTATGTTGCCCATTTTGTAGGGGACCGGTCGCCCCCTGTGGACAAACGCTCAATGGCGGTGACCCGGTTTCCGAGGGGACGCTCATCTGTGAGACGTGTCACCGCGCATTCGCGATCGAGAGGGGCATCGTTCACTTCCTTCAGACTGACGAACTCGTGGGACCGAACAAGAAGCACGCCAGATTGAACGACCTATTCTCCCACGTGTACACACCGACGGTGAAGCTCATGTTCGCGCTCTGTGGTGGAGAAGAGCGCGCCCGGTGCGAGTGCATGGATCGTTTGGAACTCCGTGAAGGCGCTCACATCCTGGAGGTGGGCATTGGGACGGGAGACAATCTCCCCTATCTTCGCCGCCGACTCCACCGGTTTCGGGTCTACGGCGTCGATATTTCGAGGAGCATGTTGCGGCACTGTGAAGCCAATATGAAAAAATGGGGGGTAGAGGCCGAATTGTTTTTGGCCGAAGCCGAACGGTTGCCGTTCAAAGATGGGACATTCGATGTCGTGTTTCATATCGGAGCGATCAATTTCTTCACCGATAAGAAGCGGGCCATCGAAGAGATGATTCGCGTCGCGCGACCGGGGACCAGGATCATCATCGCCGATGAGAACGAGCGGGCATTGCGGGTCCTGGACAAATTCCTTCTCCAACTGTGGATCGGCAAGCGAGAGAAGGTCGTCCCTCCCATCGATCTGGTGCCGCAGACGATGCGAGAGATTCGATTGGAGACCATCTGGCGAGGGTATGGTTATTGCATCGCATTCCGCACGCCCCGGTGAGCGGTTCGCGCCAGGTAGGGCCCATCGCCGATCTGCGGAGGCCAACACCGTGTTTTCCCTGTTTCGAGAGCGAGGAGATGAGATCATCCGGGCCAGCTACGCTCAACGCATCTTGATGGACGTGCTGGATGCGGCGCGGCGACCCGATAGTTATGCCGTCATTCTGTTGGATCTGTCGGCGGCCGATGCCTTCCGCGCGGAGTACCGCAAGAAGCATGGCGTGGCCTTGACCCACGTTCATCTCCTCATCAAAGCGCTCGCCCGGATGCTGGAGAAGAATCCCTGGATGAACTACATGGTGGATGGATATAAGATCGTGAAGCCGTCATCCATCGATATCGGCGTCTCGGTCGCCGCCGAAGAGGGCGTGACGCCGGTGGTCGTCATCCGGGAGGCCCATCGAAAGTCACTGAGAGAGATCAGCCAGGAACTCCGGCAGAAGGCGAGCCAGGCCGCCCAGATGGAGAAGCAGAACCTGGCTCGGTTGAATCGCATCGGTCGCCTGATCCCGATCGGTTTTCTGCGACGGCCGCTCATTCGTTTCCTCGCTCGGCGGTACTGGGTGCGACGGCGCTTCATCGGCACGGCTCAAATCACCAGCCTCGGCTTCCGCGATCTGGCCTTTCACCTTCCCTCTCATATCGGGACGACGATGTTGCTCAGCGTCGGCGGAGTCGTTCGGCGACCGGTGGTGGTCGGCGATAAGATCGAGATTCGTCCCACCGCCTATCTCGCTTTTCAGGTGGATACGCGCGTGTTGAACGCCAAGAGGGCGTTGAGGGCATTTCGACAGTTTCGACGATGGATGGAGCATCCGGATCAACTGGAGGGCGATGAGTGAGATGAGAGGGATGACCGTCTCGCCGCCCGCGAAGCCGTGGTTTGACGGACAACATCTCGTCGAGCGCCTGGATGGGGTGACGTTGTCGCTGCCCACGAGGTGCGAAAGGTCGGTGCCCCTGGGCAGTACGGCCATCACACGCTGGTCGAGTTACGTTCGCTTCAATGGTTATATCGCCCGTTCGCGGCTCATGGGGGTGGGGAAACGGTTTCCGGGGACGCGTGCTCCGGGCTTCTCTCTCGCGCCCCCGGGGAGTGGTCAACGTCCACTCGGCGCACCGGCCCCGGAGAGGGTGTGGTTGACGAGCTGTGGGACTCGTGGAATAATAGCCCCTCCTTCCTGCCCGGGGATGGATCGGAGAGGTGACAGAGACCATCGATAATGGCTCGCTCGTTGAGAGAACAACATCATACCGTTCGGAGAATTCCCTTTGTGGGGAGCGATAAGCTCATCTACGCCATCGATGGCGTTTCTCCCTTCATGCTCCATCTCATCATGGAACTCAATGGGCCGTTGGACGTCGCTTGTCTGGCCGAGGCCATCGAAGGAGCGCTCGAAGCGACGCCCGTTCTGAAGAGCCGGGCACGGTTACGGTGGCTTCGCCCTTATTGGGAGGTGATCGAGGATGTCGCGTTGGAGACCATATTGACCGTGCGAGATCTCACCTCGGAGAGCGCGCGCGACGATGCCATTCGACGCCTGATCGAAGCGTTCCTCAATGAGACGATCGATGTGACGCAGTCGGCTCCGGCGCGATTCCTCTTGATGCGATTGTCGGATGCCCAATGGGTGTTCGTCATCAAAGTGCATCACTGTCCGATCGATGCCGCCGCCCTGTTCATCTTCGTCAACGATATCAAAACGTATTATGAGCGGCTCCGTGACGGCCGGATGATTGGACCACTGGCGTCCATGGGAGATCGGACGCGGCGCCCGCTATTTCGTCAGGTGAGCGTATCGTTGTGGGGACGAGCGGCGTGGGCCGCTCTCCGGCGCGCCCTGAGCGACCGGTCATCGCGGCCCCGCCAGTTCATCGCGTTCTCTGCGCCGGAGAGCGAGCCGGGGATCGCTTACCGGAGCGTGGTATTGGAAGGCGAAGACTACGCGGCCTTCCGCGCCAGGTGCAAATCCCTGGGCGTGACCGGTCAAGAATTGATCATGGCGGCGCTCTGTCGAGCCATTCACCGGTGGAATAGGGCGTCGGGCCGGACCGCGGGCGTCTATTCGATCATCATGCCGGTGGACCTGCGACGTTATGTTCGACGAGGAGGGCGTATTCCCAGAATAATGGCCAGCTTCGTGGGCGGCACTCAGATCACCATTCCCGCTGCCGCGGCCGAGACGCTGGAGGGGGCGCTCGCTCTGATCGTCGAAGAGGTGCGATACATCCGGACGCATCACCTGGCATTGATGCCCAATGTGATCTTTCCTCTCCTCGCCCTCATCCCCGCCCGGTGGCTTCGCCGGGCCGCCCGGCGCGTTTACCGGCGCCGCCCGGAGAAGTTGATTCCCACCGCCGTCGTGACCAACGTGGGCCGAGTGGATAGAATTCTCTCGCCATCTCCGAGGTTCCCTATTCGACGCCTGGAGGGCGTAGGGACGGCCTATGTTCCGGCGGGATTGTTCGTGGCTCCTTTGTCCTTCGGGCGGTGGCAAACGATTACCATCACCTACCGAAAGGATGCCTGTTCGGAGGAGGAGATGACGTCATTCGTCGAGCTCTTCGCCGACGAGCTTCTTCCTGGGCGTCGAGCCCGGCGCGGCCTGACCGGTGCAGTCTCTTCCTCATCATCGGAAAGGAGCGAGTGTGACGTCGACCATGTGTGCCTCAGGGAGGAATGATGAGCGACGCGGTGATCCATGACGACAAACCTCATATCTCGGTCATCATCCCCGCATATAATGAAGAGAAGTATCTCGGAGCGACGTTGGAGAATGTCAAGCAAGCCATCCGAGAATATCAAAAGAAATATCCCTACGCCGTCGAGATTGTGGTCGTCAACAATAATTCCACCGATCGCACCGAGCAAGTCGCTCGCGCCCATGGAGCCCGGGTCGTTTTCGAGGCGAGGAATCAAATTGCGGCGGCGCGAAATGCCGGCGGTCGAGCGGCCCGGGGCGACATCGTCGCTTTTCTGGATGCCGATTCGCACATGTCCCCCAATTTGCTCATCCGCGTTCACGAGGTGATGGCCTCCGGGCAATATATCGGCGGTGGCGTGGCCTGGGTGTACCGGGATAAACCCTCGTTGTGGGTGAGCATCCTGGAGACGATCCGGAACGTGATCGGACGCCGCGTATTCGGCGTGAGTACGGGGCTCATGTACACGACCAAAGAGGCCTTCGAGCGCGTCGGCGGGTTCGATGAACGCTATTACGCCGCCGAGGAGGGGCGATTCGTGCTCGACTTGAAGAAGCTGGGGAAGAAAGAAGGGAAGAAGTTTTATAACATCACCGATGGATACATTGTGACCTCGGCGCGCAAGTTCGAACAACTGAACGCACCGACGCTGATATGGACGGGATTGAAGTTCCTCCTGTTCCCCTGGAAGCTCAGAGATCGTAAAGCCTGCTCATTCTGGTATGACATCAACAAGAATTGAGGGTATCACAAAAGCGATGAGCGACCGCGTTGTGGTCATCTGTCTGGATGGAGCGACATTTGATCTGCTCCGTCCATGGATGGAAGCGGGATATCTGCCCACGTTGAAGCGCTTCATGGAGGAGGGCATCAGTGGAGAGTTGGAGTCAGTCATCCCGCCCATCACCGCGCCGGCGTGGGCCTCCTTCATGACCGGGAAGAACCCCGGCAAACACGGCGTGTATCATTTCATCAATCGCCGCGCCTCATCGGCGGGACAATCGTTCGTCAGCGCCGCCTCGCGGGCGGGGAAGGTTCTCTGGGAGTTGCTGGGCGAAGAGGGGAAGACCGTGCTCGTACTCAATGTGCCCACCACCTATCCGCCGCAGAAAGTCAATGGGGCGCTCATCAGCGATTTTCTCACTCCGCCGGGGAGGCGAGATTTCACCTATCCTCCCTCGTTGGTCGATGAGCTCGAGGAGAAGTTCGGTCCATATCCACTTCACTTCAAGACGCTCATGTTCTCGGCCAATCTCTCGCCATCCAACGCCCAGCGGTTGCTCGAGGAAGTGCATCGCGAGTTGCGGATCAAGTTCGACGTCGCTCATTATCTCTGGGATCGATACGAGAGCGACTTCACCATTCTTCACATATTGGGGACCGATCGTCTTCAACACGAGTTCTGGAATCTGCTCGATGCGCAGCATCCCCTCTATGATCCCTCGATGAGTCGGCGCTTTCGGGAAGCCATCCGCGACTATTTCGTTCGCGTGGATGCCGAGATCGACCGGCTCTGTCGGAAGATCGGCCGGGAAGCGACGACGTTCATCATCTCCGATCATGGGTTTGGACCGGCGTATAAGGCGATCGATCTCAATGTGTGGCTTCTGGAGCAGGGCTACATACAGGTCAAGTCGGAGGCGCGCTCTCGACTCAAATTCCGACTCTGGAAGATGGGATTGACCAATGAGCTCTTCATTCGGCTGTCGTTGCGCACATTCTTCAAATACGGAGCGGGGCTGGTGGAGAGGGTTCCCGAAGAATCCATGTTCAAATCCATTCGATTCTTCCTGCAACGTGGTCGACGCTATCCCCTCTTCTCGCTCGGCGATGTCGATTGGTCGCGGACGAAAGCCTACGCGCTGGTGGGTATGGGAGCCATCAACATCAATCTGGAGGGGCGCGAGCCCACCGGATCGGTCAAGCCGGGGCGCGAGTACGAGGCATTGAAACAAGAGATCGCCGACAAGCTCCGAGCGATGATCGATCCGGAGACGGGACAGCGGGTGAATGGTCGCGTCTTCTTGCGCGAACAGATTTATCGAGGACCGTACGTTGCTCAGGCTCCGGACATCGTGTTCTTGCCCAACGAGCAGGGATATGTGGCCGGGAGCATGATGGGATTCACCTCCAATCGATCGATCGTCCCCGTGCCCGCCTGGCCGGGAAATCATCGCCAGAACGGAATCCTCCTGGCCAGAGGCCGCTCTCTTCGGAAGGGAGAGCGCATCCAGGGGGCGCGATTGATCGATCTGGCGCCGACGCTCCTTTATCTCATGGGGAGCCGCATTCCCCGGGACATGGACGGGCGCGTCTTGACGACCATATTCGAACCCGATGTCGTGGCTCGTCGAGGAGTAGCGTATCGCGACGAGGAGCCGGTGACCTCTGAAGTTCCCCATCCCGGTTCGGAAGATGAGCAGCAGGTCATCGAGCGACTCAAGGACCTGGGATATTTGATGTAATGGTGAGGACGAGATCAGGGAATGGAGTGTCAGCGCGCACCGAGCCGGCCGGACCGATGCGCGCCATCGGTCGCCGGACTGGCTACACTCGATGGCCTCAGCCTTTTCATCATCAAGTGAGGAGAGCGAGAATAATGAGAGGGACGCGACGGTTCGCAGGCAGGATGATCGGCACGGTGACGCTCATCGTGGCCCTGAGCGTCATCAGCATGGCTCCGGGAGCGTCCGTCAGATGGGTCTCGCCCCGGACGGTACAGGGAAGCGGGTTGGTCTGGACGCCGGTGATGACCGGTGGATTCGGCAATCCGGGAAATAAGTTGCTGCGCGGGCTTCAGGTTTTTCAAGGTCGCCTCTATGCGATCACCTTCAACGACCAAGGAGGGGAAGTTTACCGATCGGTGACGCTCGATCCCCTCACCTGGGAGAAGGTGGTGGATGCCGGTTTCCTCTCCTCGGGGAATGCATTCGCTCCCAAGTTCCGTTCGCTGCGAGCGTGGGCCGGTCAGTTATTCGTGGGCACGGGATTCCGTCGCTCCGATGGCGCTCAGATCTGGCGGTCGTTCGATGGAGCTGTCTGGACGCTCTCTTTCGACAGTGGAGAGTTGGGGAACGGCCCGACGTTGAACGTTCGGGCGATGGCGCCGTTTGGCGATTATCTCTATATCGGGACGGGCGCTGAGTTCGTGGGCACGGCGCAGATCTTCCGTTCGCGCACCGGGCGGGAATGGGAGCCGGTGGTCGATGATGGGTTCGGTCTCCAACGAGGCAATAACAATATCTATTCGCTCGGCGTGTTCGATGGGCGACTGTATGCTGGAACGTTCAATGTGCGCGGAGCGGAGGTCTATCGCTCCGATGACGGGCGAACGTGGGAGCGCGTCGCCACCCGCGGCATAGGAGATCGGCGTAATCTCTACATCTACGAACTGCGCGTCTATCAGCCGACGCCCGAATCGATGCCTCGATTGATCGCCATCACCGGTCCCAATCCGTCAGGTGGACAGGTGTGGGCCTATGATGGTGAGAGCTGGTCGCTGTTCGCTCCTCCGGGGTTCGGCAATCGGCGCAATACCGACATGTGGCAAGCCAATCAGTTCGGTCGCGATTTCTATGTCGGAACGTTCAAGGAGGAGTTCCGACCGGGATCACAGCTCTCGGACGAGGACGGTGCCGAACTCTGGCGTTACGATGACGCGACCGGTCAGTGGATGCCCGAGACGCTGGACGGCTTCGGCAATCCCAATAACACGGGCATTCGAACGATTTTCGCCTGGAACGGGGCATTGTATGTGGGAACGTTGAACGAAGAGACCGGCTGCGAGCTCTGGCGGGGAGTCCCAGCCAGGTAGCGCGAGCGAGGACGTCCTGTGGTGACGCGGATCGAATCCGGAGGCGATGGCATGGTTCTGGTCAAAGCGCTCGGGGGACAAGGTGGCTTTCATCGACTTCGGCTCCCGGTGATCGAGCGCCTCGGGTGCCGGTCGATCCAGGTGATCGCAGAAGGATTGAGCATCTGGATGAGAGGTGGCCGTCTCGACGCCACAAGAGTGTGAATATGGAACAGAAAGTGATCATCATCGGGTTGGACGGTGCCACTTTCGATGTGCTCGGGCGCTGGATGGCCGACGGTCGATTGCCTCATCTCAAGGCGCTGGTGGCCGAGGGCGTCAGCGGCGAGTTACGATCTTCGGTGCCGCCGGTCACCGCGCCCGCTTGGGCCTCGTTCATGACGGGGAAGAATCCGGGGAAGCATGGCGTGTTCGATTTCGTCATTCAGGATAAGACGACCTATCAGTTCCATCCGGTGGATTCGCGCTCCTGTCGGGCGAGGACGCTCTGGGAGGTCATCGGCGATGAGGGAGGGCGCGTCGTCGTGTTGAACGTGCCGCTGACCCATCCGCCGTATCCGGTCAATGGCGCGCTCATCAGCGACTTTCTGCTGGCCCGCGGTCGTGGAGAGAAGAGTTTTCCTCCCCAGCTACTCGGAGAGATCGAGGAGCGATTCGGTCCCTATCACCCGGATACCGTGCTCCCTTATTTTGTCGCCAGTCAGACCGACGAGGATGTGGCCCGGTTCATCGGCGAGTACGCGCGGGCTGTCGAATATAAGTTTCAGGTGGCCCATGACCTCTGGGAGCGCGTTCAGCCCGATTTTCTCATGCTCCACTTGTACGGGAATGATCAGATCTGCCACTGGCTGTGGCACGTGTTCGACCCGACTCATCCGTGGCATCGTCCTGGGGACGCGGAGAAGCACCTGGAGACGATCCTGGAATACTACCGAACGTTCGACCGCGAGATCGGAAAGCTGCTGGACCGCGTTCACGGCGATGTGACGTTGTTCATCATCTCGGATCACGGATTCGGGCCGGTCTATAAGGCGCTCGATTTGAACACCTGGCTTTATCAGCGAGGATACCTCGTGTTGAAGAATCGACCGGTGACTCGATTCAAGCGGCTCTGCTGGCAGGCGGGATTGACGCCTACGACGCTGCTCCAGCAGAGGTGGATCCGGAAGGGGCTAGCCCTGCTGGCCGGTCGCGTGTTGAGGGATCGTTCGCAGGGCGGCGTCGAGCAGGTCCAAAAAGCCCACACCCTGGGTCAACTGCTCCTTTCATTCCATGACATCGACTGGTCGCGGACACGGGCGTTCTCTCCGTTCGGGTTCGGTCAGATTCGCATCAACGTGCGCGGGGAGTGGGCCGAAGGCTGCGTCTCTCCCGGGGATGAGTACGAGCGCCTCAAGCGAGAGTTGGTCGACCAGTTGCGAGCGCTGACAGATCCCGAGACGGGGGAATCCCTTGACGGAGCCGTGTTCACTCGGGAAGAGCTTTATCGGGGCGATTATCTGGCCGAAGCGCCGGACATCTTCTTCGTCCCGGTGAATGGAAAATATCGTCCCAAGAGCACCGGATTCACTTCCAATGCGGCCATCTCTTCTTTTTGGGGCATGAGCGGCATTCATAAGATGAATGGCTTGCTCATCGGGCGCGGGGCGGCGCTTCGTTCGGGCGCGCGCATCGATGGAGCGGAGATCATCGATATCTTCCCTTCCGTTCTCTACCTGATGGGGATGCCCATCCCCGAAGACGTTGACGGTAAGGTGTTGCAGCACATGTTCACTGGCGAGTTCGTTCATCGACATCCGATCCGATTTGCCGAGCGGACGACCTCATCGGAGAGAGCGTCGGCCGGAGAGACCGTCGCCGCGGAGGAAGAGGAGGTCCTCGATCGCTTGCGGGGATTGGGATATTTGGATTGAGCGCTTATGAGGTTCGTGCGACAGTATGCCAGGACGGCGGCCAAGCTCATCGTGGTGCTCGCCATCGTCCTCGCGGTTCGATATGCCTTCCTGAACGGGATCATCGATCGGACCGGCCTTCAGCGAATGCTCGATCAGGCGGGCATCCTGGCCATCCCTGGATTCATTCTGATGATGGCCGCTGCCATCATGGTCTTCGTGCCCGCGTGGATATTCATCGGGTCGGCGTCCATCGCGTTTGGCGCTCGTTGGGGAGCGGCGTACTCGATGCTCGGAGCGATACTCGGGACGAGCGCCGCCTTTCTCCTGGGTCGCTATCTGGCCTCTGATTTTGCCGAGAGGCAGAGGCAACGCCGATTGCGGCATATCAACGAATGGTTGGAAGCCAATGGCATCGTCCTCACGCTCTGCGCCCGACTGGTGTTTTACTGTCATTCGGCATTCAATTACGCGGCCAGCGTCACCTCGGTGAGGTTCAGGGACTATGTCATTGGGACGTTCGTTGGCCTTCTGCCGGGCATCATTCTCTTCTCCAGCGTGTTCGATGTGCTGGTGAGAGCGGATTCGCTCGTCGACTTTCTCACTCATCCGGCGCTGATCCTGCTATGGAGTTTGCGGATTGGCGGGGGGATGTTATTCTCTTTGCTGGTCAAAAGGTCCAGCGAGCGAAAGCGCGCCGAGCGGGGTTATCTGTTGGGGATTCACAAGCAGTAGTCACGGCGAAGGAGGAATGAGGATGGCGAATAAAGTGGTTATCGTGGGGTTGGACGGAGCGGGATTTCAAACGCTTCAACCGTGGATGGACGCCGGTCATTTGCCCACGCTGCGGGAGATGATGAAGCGGGGCACCAGTGGCTGTCTGACGTCGATCGTCCCGCCGGTGACGGCGCCCGCCTGGTCATCATTCATGACCGGAAAAAACCCGGGCAAGCATGGCATCTATTACTTCACCACCCGGGATAAGACCACGGGCCGCGAGGTGCCGGTGAGCGCCTATTCCCGTTCGGGGAAGACGCTTTGGGAACTCCTCAGTGAGAGCGGGAAGACGGTCACCGTATTGAATGTGCCCACGACGTATCCTCCGAGTCCGGTCAACGGCATCATGGTGGCGGGATTCCTGACGCCCAAAGGGAAACGGGATTTCGTCTATCCCCCTTCGTTGCTCGATGAGATCGAGGGCGCGTTCGGACCCTATCCGTTGTATCTGAAGACGAATTTCACCGCCAACCTGTCCGAGGCCAATGTCGAGCGGTTCCTGGCCGAACTGGAGCACGAGCTCCAGTACAAGTTCGCCGTCCTCCATTATCTCATGGACCGGTACCCGGCCGACTTCACCATGGTCCATATCTGGGGCACGGATCGCATTCAACACGATCTGTGGAATCTCTTCGATGAGGCTCATCCGCGCTACGATCCGGTGTTGAGCGCCAAGTACAAGGAGCGCATCATCGGCTATTTCTCGGCCGTCGATGCTCAGATTGCCCGGTTGCGGGAGCGATTGGATGACGAGACGACGCTCATCATCATGTCGGATCATGGATTCGGGCCCATTCATCGATTCATCGATTTGAACGTGTGGCTCCTGGAGCAGGGATACATCGCTATCAAGGAGACGCCCCTTTCGCAATTCCGCTTGCGCGCCTGGAAGATGGGATTGACGTACGAATTCTTCATTCGGGGATTGTTGTGGCTCATGAAGTGGGGCGTCCGGTTACCCGATCGCACGCCGGCCGATGCCGTCAATCTCATCCGCGAAGAAGGGTTTCAGCCGTTGCTGTCGCTTCGGGATGTGGATTGGTCGCGCACCAAGGCGTACAGCAAATTCGGATTGGGTCAGATCGTCATCAATGTGGAGGGGCGCGAGCCGAGAGGGTCGGTCAAGCCGGGCGCCGAATATCGGGCGGTGAGAGATGAGATCGTGGAGAAGCTGAAACAGTTGCGCGATCCGGCGACGGGGCGGGTGATCGGCGGTCAGGTGTACACCAAAGAGGACGTCTACAGCGGTCCTTATCTCGATGAGGCACCGGACATCACCTACTTGCCGATGGAGAGCAACTATCTGGCTAACGTCCTCATGGGATTCACGACGAGGCATTGGATCATGGACAATCCCGTCCTGTTCGGCAATCATCGCATGGAGGGGGTGATCATTGTGGAAGGGAAGGACGTCCGGCCGGGTGGTTGGTTGAGCGAAGCGAGCATTCTGGATGTCGCTCCGACCGTCCTCTATGCCATGGGAGAGCGAATCCCGCGGGATATGGATGGCCGCGTTCTCACCGAGCTGTTCGTCCCGGAGTTCCTCAATCGACGGCCAGTGGAATGGCGAGACGCCGAAGATGCCGCATCACCGGCGAAGGCGGGAGCGCTCTCGCGCGAGGACGAAGAGACGATTCTCGAACGCTTGAAGGGATTGGGGTATTTATGAGTCGGTATCGGCGGGCGATCGCTCTCCTGAAGGAAACGATCGACCGAGCGGTCGCCGCGAGGGCTCGCGCCCGCACCGCCTGTCCTCACCTGCCTCCACCATCTCCGGAGCCGATCGCCCGGGCCGAAGCCGTGTTCTCCAATGTCTTCCCCATCTCTCCCCAATGTGGGCTGACGCCGCAAGAGATTGAGAGAGAGATCGAGAGGTACTTCTGGCATTATCCCTTCGAGTTCGGTGGTCGTCTGATCGATGCCCATCATGTGGGCTTCAGAGGTCTCCGCGGTCGCCACTATCGGCGATATCTGCATATTTTCCCTGCGCTCCTCTCCTTGACGGGAGGCACATTGGCTGGATACACGGTGCTCGATGTGGGGTGTAATGCCGGGTTCTGGTCGATTCAGGCTCGATTGGCGGGGGCCGAACGCGTGCTCGGCGTGGATGCCAGTCAGCAGAATATCGATCAGGCGCGATTCATCATCCGGGTGACGGGACTGGATGGCATCGACTATGTGGTGATGAGTGCCTATGGGATCTCGAAACGACGGATTGGGGAGTTCGATATCGGTCTCTTCTTAGGTTTGCTCTATCACCTGGATAAACCTCTCATGGCGCTGGAGCGCCTCTACGAAGTGACGAGGAAGATCGTCGTCATCGATACGCGAGTCACCTGGTCCAGGAGAGCTCGGCTCACCCTGAGAGCGGACGTCGTTCATGACCAGAACGTCACCAGTGGACTCGCCTTCGTGCCTTCTCCGAAAGCGGTGATCTGGATGCTCCATCATGTCGGATTTCGCCAGATTTATGTGATCCCCAGAACGACGCTTCGCCTCCCGCCGGACTATCTGCTCGGCCTTCGCAAGGCGTTCGTGGCGATGAGATAGGCCCGCCGACGCATCTCCAGTAGTGGTATCAGCTCAAGAAACGGCACATGTGCGGCTTGATGGCTCAGTCAACGATGTCATTTAGGCATATGCAAGATAATGACCAGCAATGCGATGCCGCTCCGTGGCGGGCTCACTGGACCGCTCTCGCCGTGACCACGATGATCAGGGCTCCCTTGGTGCCATCCGACGCGCTGATGAGCGTCGGTTTCCCCACCACGACCTTCTGACCTTCGCGAATATCAATACTGGTGAAGAGGCTCGCATTCTGATATTCGATAGCCGTCTTCTCCTTTTCCTGCAGTGAGCCCGAGACGACGGGAAGACGAACATTCAATTGCAGGTCATCGATCCGAATCGCGCGTCCTTTTTCAGTCGACACGATGCGCGGACGGAGACTCAGGGAGTAATAGGTGTTGAAGCCCACCATCGGACTGGATATGACGCCGGACGCATTGCCTCGCTTTCCATCACGACCGCGCACCACCAGCGTGTCCAGCAAGCCGAAGCCCCGATAGGTGAAGATCTTCTTGAGTTGATCAATCACTGGCCGAAGCTCGATCGGGATAGCCTGCGATGGGAGCTCCTGCTCGGAAGCCATTAACAGATAAGCGGTCACTTCAATATTGGTGGCCACGGTGGGTGGAACGTCCAGTTGCTTGATGGCGGCGGCTACGGCCGCGACAGTCTCCGGCGGCCCGAATACGGAGATCACTTTCAATTGTCGATTGGAGAGGATGCGACCACCGAAGATCTTCAGGACGTTGACCAACTGCTCGACATCGGCGTACTTGACCTTGAACACCTTCCGCTGCCAATCGGGTCCAGGAGTGATAGGAGGTGCTTCTTCTCGTTGGATCTTGATGGGCGCGGTGGGCCGTTGAGGCTTGTTCTGCTCGCGTTGAGCCGGGGATGAAACGGGTGACAGGGCCGCGATGAGGAGCAACAGACTGAGACGTGCTACTCGATGATATTGTTTCGTCATGGTTATTCTCCCTCCTGATCGACAAGCCAGTAGATGACGATATCAGGATCCTCCGTCACCAGCTTGACGACCAGTTGATCGGAGCCTGATGGCGGCTCGACGGTGATCGATTCGCTATCCGGAATTTTCAGAGGCGGGCGCTTCGCATGAGCGGGGCCAGTCCGGAAGCGTCCAGAAGCTCGGCGCCTGCGAGCGATCCGGGCATTCGGCGCCTGCGCCGGTTTCTTGCCTGCAGGGAGCGCCCGCGTGAGACGTCCCGGTTCATCGAGGAGAGCCGGAGAGTGCGACGAGGCGCCGATGTCTTGGACTCCAGGCGACTCCGATGCCTCTCTTCTCGACCACTGGAAGACCACGAGAGTGGCCGCAATCACCACCAGCATGATGCCGGCCAGACCAGCTGGCCACGACCATCTCCGGAGAATGCCCAGCCCACGCGCCGATGTTTGCAGGCTCTCGCGCGTGGCTATCTCCGCCAGCACGCTCCGACGGATGCCCTCGAGCACATGATGATCCACCGGTTCGCCACGCAGGCTGTACAGGGCATTTCGCATGTCTTCCAAGTCGCGGATGAAGGTGCGACAGGTCGAGCACGACTGGAGATGGCGTTCTGCGCGACGCTCCCGCCGGGGCGACAGCTCGCCACCGATGTACAGCGCCATCATTCGTTCCCATCGCCGGCAACTCACGATTGTCCCTCCCGAACGCGATCGACGAATCTCTTGAGTTTGACGCGCGCGCGACTGAGGTGTGATCGCACCGTCGATGCCGATGAACCGAGAAGGCGCGCTACATCCTCGGTCGAAAGACCTTCGATATCGCGAAGCACAATGACCGCTCGCTCATTCTCAGAGAGCGTTTTCAATCCTTCGGCGAGAATACGGCGTTGCTCGGCGAACTCCGCTCCCCATTCGGTCTTCATCGAATCGACGAGCGCATCCGCATCAACGTCATCCAGCGAGACCGTCATGTTTCTCCGCCTTCTTCTGACCAGATCGTGACAGACGTTCACCGTCACGCGATAGAGCCAGGGCACCAATTCGCGTTTCTCGTCGAGTCGGGACAGGTGCTTGTAGAGTCGCAGGAAAACTTCCTGGGTGGCATCTTGAGCATCTTCCCGGTGCCCGAGAAGCCGCAGAGCGAGTCGATAAATCCGGCGTTCGTGTCGGATCATGAGCGTCTCGAACGCATGGGTATCTCCTGCCTTCGCCTGTGCGATCAGGTGCGCCGTGGTACTGGATGGCTCTTCCTGGGGCTGTCGGCCCGCCATCGCCAGGATCATCTCTGCCGGTTCCGCTCGCATGCCCCAAGCTCCCGGGAGGAAGCCTCCCTTTACATATACTCACTGACCGGGCCATTCGTTGAGTTTTTTTCCATATGGAGCTCGTTCCCTCGGGTTCCGTTCAAAATGCCCGGTTGCTGCAAGCTTTTATTGATCTTCGCATTCCCACAGGGGCAGTGTATCATAGCTGGCACTATGAGACCGAGTGGGAGTGCAGAAGCATTGGAGGGTCGTCGTTGGATTGCTGGCTGGCTGCTGCAAGGAGGCCAGGGGATGCGGGAAGTCGCCCGCCTGGTTGGTGCAGCCCCCTCGTCGGTGTCTCGCTGGGAGCAAGCCCTGGAGCGAGAGGGGATAAAGAGGCTCCGAGCCCGTCGGCATCTAGGGAAGCCACCGAAGCCGACCTCCCAACAGAAGCAGGTGTTGGCGGGGATACGGCGAGCCGGGGCGCGGGTTGCTGGTTTTGCCACCGATCTATGGACTCTGGCACGGGCGGCTCAGGTGATCGCACGTCACTTTGGCAGGACGAAGTCTCTTCGAGATGGGAGAGTTCCAGTATGAGCTGGGCACGGATTGTGATCATTACGGCTGGAACCCGTGGGGACGTGCAGCCCTATGTGGCTTTGGGTGAGGCCCTGAAGGAAGCTGGATTTGCCGTGAGGATGATCACTCACCCGGACTTCCGGGCGATGGTGGAGGCCGCGGGGCTGGATTTTCATTCTATCGGGATTGGAATCCGAGAGCGAGTACGGGGGCCTGAGGGGGCCACATTTGTCCGCAAGGCTGATCGTCCCTTTCACCTGATCCAGGGGATCATGCGCGCCTTTCTCCAGCACGTGGATGAGGTGATGGATCGGCTTGTGGCGGGTTGCGAGGACGCCGACATCCTGGTGTTTTCAGGCCTCGGATTTCCTGCCTTTCACATTGCTGAAGCACGCAACATGCCTGCTGTCGCGGCCTATCTCCAGCCCCTCACGCCCACATCGGCCTTTCCCGCCCCCATCGGGTCCTTCCCCTCCTGGCTGCGCACTCCCTGGACCAACCGGGCAACATATATCCTGGCGCAGCTTTTTTCCTGGTGGATGGTGCGCAAACCTTCCAACGGCCTGCGCCAGCGCCTGGGACTTCAGTCCTTAGGCCTGCGGGGACCTTTTCCCCACATCCGCCAGGGTGTGCTGCCTCACCTTTACGCTTTCAGCGCCCACGTCGTGCCCTGCCCTCCAGACTGGCCCGAATGGGCCCACATCACCGGCTACTGGTTCTGCAAGACGCCGGCTTTCACCGCGCCGGCAGAGCTTGCACAGTTTCTCGAAAACCATCACCCTGTGATCTATATCGGCTTCGGGAGCTTGCACCTTCCCCATCCTGACGAGGTCCTATCCGAGATCTTTCAGGCCCTCGAACGTTTGGATGTGTTCGCGGTGATGAGCAGAGGATGGGGCGAATGGGAGGTCGTCTCCCATCCCCGGGTGTTCTGGGTGGAGGAGATCCCCCATGAGTGGCTTTTTCCCCGTGTGGAGGCTGTGGTGCATCATGGGGGTGCTGGGACCACGGCTATGGGCCTTCGGTTTGGAAGGCCCACTGTGATCATGCCCTTTCTTGCAGATCAATTTTTCTGGGGAGAACGAGTGGAAGCTCTCGGAGTGGGCCGGATGCTGCCTCGGGCTCGAAACCTGAAAGCCGCGCGGCTGTATCGTGTGCTGAAGGACGTTTTATCTTCGGAAGAGATGCGCGAGAAGGCTGAAGCCCTCGGCGTTCTCATCCGGGAAGAAAGGGGGTTGGAACAGGCGGTGGAGAAGATCCAGACTCTACTTGACGAGGCTCGAAGGAACCGTTGAGGGTGTCCCGAGGCTATATAAGGGATCTCAGGGAGTGCTAGGTCTCAAGAAAACTGAAGGTCTTCGATGCGTTGATCGAGGAGCGCCTCGGGAGCCTTGAGGCCCGGGCTCGGGATAGGAGACGGGACATTGTCATGAGGCTTTCTCACGGAGCTGACCGAGGGGATAGAAGCGACGCACAAACAGGAGCCAAGCGCGCGCGAAGGCTTTCTCCCACAGGGGTGGCGGAATGTCGTCGGAAAGCTCCAGCAGGGTGAAGGAAACTCACGATGGCGCTGAGCGCGAGCGTGCACAAGGCGGAATGTCGTCGGAAAGCTCCAGCAGGGTGAAGGGGTTCCGCTCCAGGTCCTCCACGTCCACCCTCGCCAAAAGCCGCTCGATGGCCTTGCGGGCTGCGGTCGGGCTCTTGCCTCGCACCCGCCGGTCATGGCCGGCAACCGCAACTGGCGCGCCCGCCAATATCCCTCTATCAGCTCACCGAGCACTCAGACCTGCTCCCGCGGGAGGCCCGAGATGCTCAGCATAAACTTTTGAATGTCTCGTCGTTTTAGTCTCATGATTTCCCTCCTGATGGAAGTATTTCCCCCTGATTTTGCTTCATCAGGAGGGCTTTTTCCATGGTCCATTTCCTGCCTCGATCTCAGAGCAATCTCTTGACGCCAACTCTCATCAACGGTAAGCTGTGGTGATGTGTGAGGTATAGTGGCGCAAATTTTGCCTCGCGGCCAAGTATGCCTGCCGCAGGGAGGTACTTCCAATGGATGGAAGACCAGGCGACGTCCTGACCATTGACGAGTTGTCTGCCTACCTGAAGATACCGAAATCGACGCTCTACAAGCTCGTTGGGGAATGTCCCGTGCCAGAAGATTGGCCGCCATTGGCGCTTCCGAAAAGAAACCATCGACCGCTGGTTAGAAGAGGGGTTCAACGTGACGATAAATCGGCAGGAGAGCCGATTTGAACGCGCCAAAGATGCGCCCGAAAGGCGAGGGCCGGGGAAGGCCCGAGTCAAAGAAGGAGGAAACGAGTAATGGCGGAGCCCTTGGCGGATCAGATCCTGCGAAAGATCGGCGAGCAGCAGGCCAAGGCCAGCGAATGCCCTACGTTGTACGTCAACTTCTACGGAAACACCTCAAGAGAGGTGAGAACCTATGCCGCTTGATATTACGACGCTGGAGTCTTGGTTATGGGACGCGGCCTGCGCCATCCGCGGGCCAGTGGACGCGCCCAAATTCAAGGACTACATCCTGCCGCTGGTGTTTCTCAAACGCCTTTCCGATGTGTTCGAGGACGAGATCGACCGCCTGGCGGAGGAGTACGGCCAGCGCAAAACCGCCCTCAGCCTCGTAGAGGCGGAGCGGGATCAGGGCATCATCGCCGGCGGACGTGGCTCGGTGCGCTTCTACATCCCCGAAGAAGCCCGCTGGGAGAGCATTCGCCGCCACGGTCAGATAGGCCTGGGGCAATACCTGACCGACGCGGTGCGGGCGGTGCCCGGGAGAATCCTCGCCTGCAAGGCGTCATCGATCTGGTCGATTTCAACGCCACTGCTGCCGGGCAGCGCATCGTGCCCGATGAATATCTTGCTAAACTGATAGATGTGCTCTCCCGCCACCGGCTGGGACTCCGCGACGTGGAGCCGGACATCCTGGGCCGGGCCTACGAGTACCTGCTACGCAAGTTCGCCGAGGGGCAAGGCCAGAGCGCTGGCGAGTTCTACACCCCGCGCGAGGTGGCCATTCTCATGGCCCGCATCCTGGAGCCGGAGCCCGGCATGACGGTGTACGATCCCACCTGCGGGTCGGGCGGTCTGCTCATCAAGTGCCACCTGCGTTTGCTGGAAACCTATGGCGTGCGGGAAAACGGGCGTCGTCGCCTGCCCTCGACGGTTGCGCCCCTGCGCCTGTACGGTGAGGAGATCAACCCGGCCACCTTCGCCATGGCCCGCATGAACGCGGTCATCCACGACATGGAGACCGACATCCGGTTGGGTGACACCATGCGCAACCCCGCCTTTAAGGACACCGCCGGCCGCCTTCAGACCTTCGACATGGTCACGGCCAATCCCATGTGGAATCAGAACTTCTCAGCCGAGGTGTACGAAAACGACCCCTATGAGCGCTTCGCCTTCGGTATCCCACCCTCTTCCAGCGCGGACTGGGGCTGGCTGCAACATATGCTGGCTTCCCTCAACGACCCGGGGCGCATGGCCGTGGTGCTCGACACCGGCGCGGTCAGCCGCGGCAGCGGCAACCAGGGAAGCAACCGCGAGCGGGCCATCCGCAAGGCTTTTGTGGAGCGCGATCTCATCGAAGCCGTCGTGCTGCTTCCGGAAAATCTGTTCTACAACACCACTGCGCCCGGCATCATCCTGGTCGTCAACCGCAAGAAGCGGCGTCCGGGAGAGATCCTGCTCATCAACGCCTCCAGGCTGTTCGCCAAGGGACGACCCAAGAGCTACCTGGCCGGTGAGCACATCGAGGCGATCGCCCGCGCCTACCACGGGTGGACCGCAGAGGAAGGGCTTTCGGCCATCATCACCCAGGAAGAGGCGGCCCGCAATGATTACAACCTGTCGCCGAGCCGGTACGTCGTCAGTAGCGAGCAGGAGGAGGTTCTGCCCCTGGAGGAGGCAGTGGTTCTCTTGCGCGAGGCCGAAGAGGAGCGAAGGGAGGCTGACAGGAAGCTCAACGAGGTGTTGGAGTTCCTGGGGCTGGATGGGTAAGCGCATGTCCAAGATCGATCGACAAGAGGGTGAAACCCTGGAGTTCAAAAGGCAGTGGACCGACAGGGCCCTGGAGGACCTGGCGGCCTTTGCCAACACCCAAGGGGGGATGCTTCTTATCGGCATCAGGGATGACGGCGAGATCGTGGGCGACAGAGCCGACGACCGGGAACTCCAGCGGATTGCCAACCTCATCGCTGCTCATCTGGGGATCACCCCATCGATTCAGGTGGTCGAGATGCAAGGGCTCCCGGTGGTGGAAATTTGGGTCGACCCGGCCCGCGGGTTGGTTCCCTGCAGTGGACGGTATCTTCGCCGGGTGGGCACGACGAACCGCGATTTTTCACCCGATGAACTGGCCCGGCACATCCTCACGCGTTCCGGGAGGAATTGGGACAGCCTGCCCAGCGAGTGGACCTTAGAGGAGGTTGACCTGGAGGCCCTGAGCCAGTTCGCCCGTCTGGCCCGACCCAGACTTCCTCATTTCGATCCCTCCAATCCCGAACAGAGCTTGCGGAACCTCAACCTCTTGGAAGGGGACCGGCTGAAGAACGCGGGCGTCTTGCTTTTTGGAAAGCGGCCCCAGCGCCTGTTTCCCCAGGCCCAGGTCCGCATCGGCATCTTCCGTGGCACGGAGATTCTGGACAGCCACGATTTCACGGGTACCCTGTGGGATCAACTGAACGACGCTATGGATCGCTTTCGCCAGGTGCTCAAGGTGCGCTTCGACATTCAAGTGGAAGAACCTTCCTTAGAGGGGCTTCAGCGTAAGGAGATATGGGAGTACCCGCTGGAGGCCCTGCGGGAGGCGGTGGCAAACGCTCTCATCCACCGGGATTACACCTATCCGGCGGACATCCAGATTCGGTTGGAAGAAGACCGCCTGGAGGTCTGGAATCCGGGCGAACTGCCCCCACCTCTGACACCGGAGGCGCTTTACGGCCCGCACTCGTCAGTGCTTCGCAACCCGCTCATTGCGCAAGCCTTCTACTTTGGTGGCGTCATCGAGCGTTGGGGCACGGGCACTACGCGCATCATCCGTCTCTGCCGTGAGCAAGGGCTGCCGGACCCCGAGTTCGCCCACTGGCAGGGCGGCGTCTTGGTCACCTTCGCCAAGGACCCCTATACGCCGGAGCGCTTGCGGGCGATGGGGCTCAGCGAGCGGCAGATCAAGGCGGTGATGTATGTCAAGGAACGAGGAAGCATCAGCAACAGGGAGTATCGAGAATTGAACGCTGTTTCTGATGAGGCAGCCAGACTGGATCTCAAGCAGCTTGTCGAGATGGGCGTCCTTGTAGTGCAAGGAAAAGGGAGAAGTGTTCGCTATGTCCTATCCAGAGCTGGCGATTAGTTGGCGTTTGGTTGGCGATTTTGGCGATTATTTGGCGATTGGAAGCCTGCTGTCCGCTTCGGGAGCAGTGAAAGAGGAAGCACGATGTACCGGCGTGGATAACCTCAACTCAACGAAAGCTGTCAAAAGCTTCAAAAAGGGCTCAAATGGTTCACTTAAGGGCTCGGAAAAGGCCCAAAGGGTTGGGGCTTTCGAGATACGATTGCCTTTATGTTATATTTAGTAGGAACCATTTTATGAGAGGGCCAAAGACATGATTCGCACCGAAGAGCAAAGAGGTTTCGAAAGATGATGTCGCGCTATTCAGCAGGAGGAGCAGCAGCGGCGGGCGGCATGGATTTCCAGAACCGCGTGGCCGCCTGGGTAGCCGTGCGCGTTCTCGCCGAGAAGGGGGCCACACCTCCGTGGGAGCTTCCTGGAGACACAACACTTGACTGGCTCCAGTGTGAGACTGATCAGCCCGTTGACGACCTTCTCATCGGCACCTCGCAGCAGGGGCGCGTGTTTGCCCAAGTCAAGCGAAGCCTTAGCCTATCTTCACATGAGGATTCGGATCTCGCGTCTGTCCTCGATCAGTTCGTTCACCAGTTCGTCGCCTGTAGGCCCGGCTCCTGCAACCGCGCCCTTGATCCTCAACGGGATCGGCTGCTTTTGATCACTTCCTCGGCAAGCTCTGAGCCAATTCGCGTCCATCTGCGGAATATGCTTCGCAGGGTCCGACGTCTGACTCCCGACCAGACTCTCGATGATGCGGCCCAAAACCAGGCTGAGCGCCATGCGCTTGCGACGGTTCGGGGACATATCCATAGGTCGTGGCAAGCGCTCTTAGACCGCGAACCGTCGGATCAAAAGCTCCGGCAGCTTCTCTCACTGATTCACATCCAGGTGTTAGACGTCGGTGAAGGAGAGACAGGAGAGCGCGAGGCAAAGGATCTGCTCCGCTCCGCCATTTTGCGCGATCCCAACCAAGCGGACCAGGCGTGGGCGAAGCTAGCAGGGTTATGTGCCCGTTTCGCGGCGCAGCGGTCCGGTGCCACGCGGACGGATCTCCAGCGCGAGCTTCTGAATGCCGGATTTGATCTGCGAGCGCCACGGAGCTACGAGCAGGACATCGAAAGACTCCGCACACACTCCGAGCAGACTTTCAGCGCCCTCGCTCATCTCGCGGAAGTGCGGCTGGGCTCAACGTCGATCAAGATTCGCCGTGCCTGCACCGATGCCTTGAAGCAGGCTGCTATGACCCAATCTATCCTCGTCGTGGGCGAGCCGGGGGCCGGAAAGTCCGGTGCCCTCCACGACTTCGTCGCAGCGCTTCGTGAAGACAAGAGAGATTACGTCTTTTTGGCCGTGGATCGCCTCGCCGCTCAGAGCTTGGGAGAGCTTCGGGCAGAACTCGGATTGGAGCACGAGCTGCCCGAGGTTCTCGAGAACTGGCCGGGCTTGGAACCCGCATTCCTGGTGATCGATGCACTCGATGCCGCCCGGGGAGGCCGAGTAGAAAGGATGATCCGTGACCTCATTCGGAAAGTTGTCGAAAAAGACGGCCGATGGCGGGTCGTGGCCTCGGTTCGCAAGTTTGACCTCCGATATGGCGTAGAACTTCAGCGTCTTTTTGCCGGGAATCCACCGACAAGTTTCGCGGATCCGGAGTTTCAGCACGTTCGACACCTGAACGTTCCCAAGCTTTCCGACGAAGAGGTGGACCAGATCGGTCAGCAGTCCTCAGAACTACTATCGCTTATTGAGGGTGCCCCGTCCGAACTGAGAGACCTCTTGCGTGTGCCCTTCAACGTCAGGCTCTTGGCCGAGCTCCTCGACGCCGGACTCAGGATAGAGGAATTAACGCCGATCAGGACACAGCTTGAGCTGCTGGAACGTTACTGGTTGCACCGGGTGGTGCGTTCTGACGGGGAGGGAGACGCGCGGGAGGCGGTTCTGCGTGAGGTCTGTGAGAAGATGGTGGCAGCGCGGATGCTGCGTGTTGACCGCAGCGCTGTTGCCCGCCCGGACACGAGCACACTGCTCAACGATCTCCTCAGTACGCAGATCCTCGTCGAATGGCAGGCCTCACCGGAAGCGCAACCTGATCGTTACATCCTCGCTTTCTCACACCATGTTCTCTTCGACTATGCAGTGGCTCGACTGCTATTTCGAGGGGATAGTGCGAAACTCACCCGGCGTCTTGAGAAGGATCCCGAACTCGTAATGGTCATTCGCCCCAGTCTGGTTCTGCACTTTCACCACACCTGGGACGCAAGTAGCGATCGCCGGCAGTTCTGGGAGCTCGTGTTCCGCGTCATTGCAACTCCCAGCATACCGGAGGTAGGCAAGCTCATCGGTCCGGCTGTAGCAGCAGAGCTGGCTAAGACAATGGCCGATCTGGAGTCCCTCTGTAAGGCCTTGGAGGAAGACGGTGCAGGGAGAGAGGACGCAGCAGAGCAGGCTTTTCGCCACCTTGTCGGCGCACTGGTGGCTGGCACACCGGGAGGTGTAGCTCTTGTGGGACCCAACGCAGGCCCCTGGTGCGAACTGCTGGAACGGGTGACACGGAAGCTGCGATCGACTGTAGCATACACAAGCAGAACTCTGCTCATAACGCTATGTGAAAGAACCGATGAATTTTCGCCTGACCAGCGGGCCGCAGCGGGGCAAGCTGCACGCAGACTCCTGGAATTTGCCTGGGCTCTAAAGCCAAGGGATGAATGGCTCGTAGTCCACGCGCTTCAGTGCGTCTGTCGCACCTTCGAAAGCGATCCTGACGCGTCCGAGTCGCTAATACGTCACACCATCGAACCCTCGCACCTCTCCCAATACGGTTTCGAAGAGCTGCCCTGGCTGGCCCAGGAGGTGAAACGGCTAATTCCTTTCGCACCCACACTGGTGAGGGATATTTATTGCGCGGCCTTTCGCCATCAAGAGGAATCCGAAGAGCCGACGCCTATAGGATCGAGCCGTATTCTTCCACTGGTTTCCAACCGCCGTCAAGACTACGAGATGGCATTGTATCAGTTAGCGAAGACCTTTCCCGCGTTCCTCGAATCAGCACCGGAAGAGGCGACGCACACCCTTATCCGCGTGCTCGAAGCCTATGTCACTCAGCGCCACTCACCAGCATCCGGGCAGTGGCATGAAGAAGCCTTCGACTTTGACGGACGGCAAGCTCATCTGCGCACCGACTATAGCCATATCTGGGATGAGAGTGGTATCCATCGCGATGACGGTCCCATGAAAATGCTGGATGCCTTCCAGCAATTCGTGGAGGGCTTGGCGACCACAGAAGAAGGCGGAAGCCAATGGCGCCGTCTACTGGATATCATCGTCTCCGAAAATCGCCTTGCGGTCCTGTGGCGGCGCGTCCTCCGTGCGGGTGCACGTTGCCCAAAGGCTCTTGGGAGAGAGATCCTGCCCCTCGCCTGGGCACATCCGATCCTCACCGGGATCGACACGACCGTGCAAGCCGGTGAATACCTCAAAGCGATCTTCCCGATCCTTGAGCCCGAACTTCGTCAACGGATTGAGAAGGCCATTCTGGAGATTCCCAATGTGGTGTCGGCGGACCACCGCGAAGCTTACGAGCGTGATCGCGACCGGCTCCTCGGATGCCTGCCCCTCGAAGCAATCGTCACCGATGAGGCCCGACAACGATTGGAAGAGTTAAAGGCTCAAAATGACGTTCCCCACAACGAGCCTCTGGTGCGCTTTGGAGGGTTAGAAAGTGTTCCGTACGGCGAGGAGGAAAACCTAAGGGATCAGGGGGTCCCGGTCGACGCCGAGCCAAACCGAAGAATCCGTGAGCTGGAACAACCGGTCAAGGAGTTCGCCGACAGGCACCTGAACTCCATCCCGACGCTACAGGAAGCCATATCCATCCTGCCGGCGCTTCGCAATCTACGCGAAGCGCTGAGCCGTGCAGAAGAGGATGGCGTGGATCCGAGACAACGGGATTACGCCTGGGGAACCCTGGCGGCTGCATGCGCCCGCATCGCGCGGGCCGAGGGTCTCTCTTGTGGTCAAGAGCTTGGCACGTTCGTACGAACCGTTCTTCTGCAGGCGAGCCGTCATCCAAAGCCGGCTCATGACCCTCAGTACGATGGCCAGTTCGACGAACATCCCTCGTGGGGAAGCCCCGCACCACGTATCGAAGCGGCCGAGGGATTGATTACGCTGGCGCATCACCCCGACTGTGCCACATCGGATGTCCTCACGGCGATAGAAGAACTTAGCACTGACCCAGTCCCTGCTGTACGTTATCGAATAGCCGCTCACTTGGACGCTCTGTACGGCGTGGCTCCGGATCTCATGTGGCGCATTGCTGAGCACATGGCTCGTCACGAGAAAAGCCGGGACGTGCTTCAGGGACTTCTTGCCGGACCCCTCAACCGTCTGGCTGGGGTCGAATCCGATCGCGTGGCTGAACTAACGAAGACCATTTGGGACCGGATCACCGAGGGAGCAGGAGCCAACCAGGTGCGGGAGTTCTGCGTGGGTATCTTCTCAGGTCTCTATATCTGGCGAAATCATGCCGCATCTCGGGATGTCGTTCGCGAGATCGTCTCGAATCCTGCTTCCTATCCTTCCGAAGCGGGCTATGTGTTGGGAAGACTTCGCGAGCCACTGACGCATGGACCGACCGACCGATCCGATCCCAAGGTCGATGCGGTTCGGCGGCGTGCGCTGGATCTGCTCCATCTCCTGCTCCGTTCCACGCAGAGCAGCCTCCGGGAGATCGAGAATCGCTATGCTTCAAGGCCTTTCAGCGACTGGCCAAAGAGCAATCAGAAAACAGTCAAATCGCTCCTGCGTCTGATCGACCGCATCGGAACCGAAGTCTACTTTGCCTCGGGGGCGTACGATGCCAGGAGGCAGGGGCAAAGACGCGAAGTACGTGAAGTGGGTCCTCAATCCAGGCGGTTTTACGAGGAAGCGGGAAAGATTCTCGACGAACTTGCCGATGCAGCGCTTCCGAGTGTCACGCATCACCTGCTGGAGACCCTCGAGTACTTCATCCCTCTGGACCCCCGCGGTGTCTTTCTTCGTATCCAGCGCATCGTTGTGGGCGCCCAGCAGGCAGGCTACCAGTACGAATCCATGGCCGCTGACCTCATCGTCCGACTCGTCGAGCGCTACCTGGCTGAGCATCGGACGCTGCTTCAGGAGGATGAATACTGCCGTAAGGCTTTGATCAAGGTTCTGGATGTGTTCGTCAGGGCCGGATGGCCGAGCGCGCGAAGGCTCGCCTATCGCCTGGAGGAGATCTTCCGATGAGCCGGGTGCGGAATGCCGATGAATTCCTTTTGCGCTTTCGTGGGATCTCCCATGAATACGAGCGGAGCTTCGGCCCGGCTCTGTCTAATCTTCGCAGTCAGTATACCGGCCGCCCTGAAGAAGAGGTTCTCAACGAGCTCCTGGAAGTCCACGCCAGGACCTACTACGTGAACGCCTTCCTCGCTGCCTTGAATTGGAGGTTGGACAAAAAGCCAACCGATGGACTACCGAATCTGGTTCCTGAAGTTCCCGTTCGGTCAGTAGAGAAGGGGAGCATTCGCTTCCTCGACTATCTCGGTTTCGAAAGCGAGACCGATCGCCCTCTATTGATCGTGGAAACCAAAAGACCTCGTGCCAGCTTGCCAAGAGCCCCGACCCCGGCTGCCACTTACTCGGAGATCCTCAGTCGAGGGCTTGCGGGGGATGGGCTCATCGGTGAGTGGAACGAGTGGCTGGATACGCTTCGAGACTACGTCCGCTCCATCTATAAGAAGAGCCAGGAGGTTCCACGGCGAGTCGTGATCACCAACGGCAACTGGCTGATCCTTTTTCTCGATCCTGCCGACGCTTTCTTAGAGGGAGGGGAACGTGAGCCCAGTCGCATTGTTGTGTTCCAAGACCGAAGCGACATTGAGGGGCGATTCACCGAGGTTTTCCGCCACCTCGAACATCAACAAGTATTGGGAGAAGCGCCTCCTCTCACACCAGGGGAGTTGCCCTTCCATGCTCAAGAGGTCGACCGGGCGATGCACGGCCTTCGCCTGCGTTATGTTGAAGTGACCGGAATCTATCAGTCTAACCCTGTGATCAAGGTGGCGCCGGTCATCTGGCTTCGGACACGTTACGGCGCATGGCTCCGCGTCGAATCGCCTCCTCGTGAATACGAGTTGGCCCGCGGGGATGCAGAGCTTCGTGCGCACCTGAGTGAAGTCCAACAAGCCGCACAGAAGCTACTCGTGGAGGTTAACAAACGGCTTGACACTTCTCTCCAGGCTTACCCGCTTACCCGACACTACGAGGACGAAGACGCCTTCGCGGCGCTTTCCGGCGTGAGGGAGCAAAATTCCGACGAGTTCCTTCTTGTGACAGGAGACAAGACGCACTACCTGCTGCCGGACCCATCCGTGCCTTCATGCCCCTATCATGATTGGCAGGTGTGCCAGAGTGACGGTGTCTCCTCCAATCCCGAACCACTTGTGGTCCCCTCTGTCGACCCGCGCTCGTTTTTCGCGTCCGGCGCCCTTCATCATTGCGCCCATCGCGATGTGAGCACTGCCAAAGCGAGCCAGATTACAGCCACCAACAGGGCCAGGTGCGGCCCACGCAGTGGCGCGGAAGGCCAGGCGTTTTGCGAGATCTGGCGCTTCGAGCAGCATCTTTGCTGTCGCACCTGCGCCTATGAGGAAGTCTGCACAAAAGCGCCTGTCTTTCGGCTCCCGTGCCAGCGGCCAGCGCCGTTCGTTAGCCGCTTGGAACAAGTTTCAGAGGCCGAGGTCTACCATGGTTCACAATGAGACGCATCTTCCCGACGGCTTCAGGGTAACCGAACTCGGCCCCCTGCCCGAGGCGTGGCGGGTGGTAAGGTTGGGGGAGGTGGCTCGTGTGCGTTACGGCAAAGCTAAGCCGAGAACCAACGGAACAGTACCGGTTGTTGGATCAGGTGGCATCTATGCATGGACCGCCAGACCGTTGGTTAACTTCCCCACTCTTATCATTGGCAGGAAAGGAACAGCAGGGCAGGTATGGTTGGCTGAAGGGCCGTGTTGGCCGTCCGATACCACCTTCTACTTAGAATGGAAGCGGCTGGTTGACGTAAGGTTTCTTCACGGATATTTCTCGCTCAATCCACTTTCGGGTGAACATGCGAAGACTACACTTCCCAGCCTACAGCGCCCGGACCTGGAGAAATATCCTATCCCCCTCCCACCCCTGCCCGAGCAGCGGGCCATTGCCCATGTGCTGCGCACGGTGCAGCGGGCCAAGGAGGCCACCGAGCGCGTCATCGCCGCGCTGCGTGAACTGAAGAAGAGCCTGATGCGCCACCTCTTCACCTACGGCCCCGTGCCCGTGGATGCGGCGGACCAAGTGGCGTTGCAGGATACCCCCATCGGCCCCATCCCCGCCCACTGGAGCGTGGTGCGGCTGGGGGAAGTGGCCAATATTGGTAATGGAGCGACTCCGCGACGCACTAATCCTTCATATTGGGATAATGGGACGATTCCTTGGTTGACAAGTGCTAAGGTGCATGAAGTGATTATCCGACAAGCCGACGAGTATGTGACGGAACGTGCACTTCGTGAGTGCCATCTGCCTCTTGTTCCAAAGGGAAGCATTGTGGTAGCGATAACGGGCCAAGGCAAGACTTTAGGTAATGCCGCACTCGTCACTTTTGATACGACGATTAATCAACATCTGGCCTATGCTACTATTCGGAGAGAAGATATAGTTCCTGAGTTTGTGCTGGGATATCTACGTTATCGCTACCAAGATTTGCGAAGGACAAGTCGTGCAGGAGGTAGTACAAAGGGAGCGCTTACCTGCGGGTTCTTGAAAAGGTACTTCCTTCCCCTCCCACCCCTCGACGAACAACGCGAAATCGCCCGCATCCTGCAGGCGCTGGACCGTAAGATTGAGGCGGAGGAGAACCGCAAGCGGGCGCTGGAGGCGCTGTTCAAGAGCCTGCTGCAGCACTTAATGACGGCCAGGGTGCGGGTAAAGAACTTGGAAGCGCATACGTCGGAGGGTGAAAGCAGGCTATGAGAAACTCAGATCGTTTCCTGGAAGCCTTTAACCGGATTGAAAAACATCTGCGCAAGTGTACCGGAAGCGGAAAGGGAGTGAGCTTCTACCAGCTGGTGGAAAAGGCCAGCCGGTCCATCCCGGCTGTGCGCACTCACAAGGACGATCTGAAGGAATTTGCGGATCTTAGAAATGCCATCGTGCATGAGCGCACCGACAGCCGGGTCATCGCCGAGCCGCACGACTGGGTGGTCGAAAGCATCGAAAAACTGGCCAACCTCCTCCTCAAGCCGCCAAAGGTAATCCCGGCTTTCGGGAGGGAGGTGCTCTCACTGTCGGTTCAGGAACCTGTTGCTTCGGCCATCGAAGCCATGTACAAGCACGATTATTCACAGATCCCGATTGTAAGGGAAAGCTCTTTTGTTGGCCTGTTAACAGCCAACACGATTGCGAGGTGGTTAGGAGCGCGCGTCAAGGATGGCATGTTTAACCTGAACCCGAAAGAGATACGTATAGCGGAAGTGCTCCGCTATACCGAAGATGCGGATAACTGCCGCTTTATTTCTCGAGACACAACGCTCTTTGATGTTTTGGAGCACTTTCACGAGTATGAACGCAAGGGCAAACGTCTGGAGGCGCTCTTGATTACCCACTCCGGTAAACCTACAGAGAGTTTTCTGGGGATCATTACCATCTGGGATCTGCCTAAAGTACACCAACGCTTGAATCAATGAGGCTGAACGGTAAGAAGAAGTGCTTGACAATGTGTAGATGAAGGTATCATGACTCGCTACGACCCAGAACGCCATCATCGACGTTCCATTCGGTGGAAGGGATATGATTACGCCCAACCGGGCGCGTATTTTGTCACCATCTGCACGCACGAACGGGCACATCTGTTTGGCAAGGTGGTAAAAGGTGAAATGCGGTTGAATGCGTGGGGGAGAATCGTGCGCGAAGAATGGTTCAAAACCGAGGCCATTCGCCCATACGTAGAATTGAACGACAACGAATTCGTGGTCATGCCCAACCACATACACGGTATTATTTGGATTGTGGATGATGTGGGTGATGTAGGGGCGACCCGGCGGATCGCCCCTACCATGCCGCGTGGGCCGGTTCCGGGTTCGATCGGCGCCATCGTCGGGCAGTTCAAATCCGCCGTCACGCGCCAAATCAACGCCCTGCGCGGCACCTCCGGCGCGCCTGTCTGGCAACGCAATTATTACGAACACGTCATCCGCACCGAACGCGCTCTGAACGCCATTCGGCGATACATCACCGAAAATCCATGGCGCTGGCATCTGGATCGCTACAATCCGAATGCCACCGGCCCCGACCCGATGGCTCGTGACATTTTGCGGATGATGCGTACGGGCGCAGTTTCATCTCAGTACCCAACAACTGGGGGGGATGACCCATGAGCCTCAGCAGCGAACGCCACACGGTGCAAAATCCCTTCATCCGCTACGCCAAGGAAGCGGGCTGGACCTACCTGCCCCCAGAGGAGGCCCTGCGCTGGCGCGGTGGGGAGAATTGCCCGATTTTGCGACGCCTGCTGGTAGAAGGGGAAGGACACGCCAGCGGCGTCCCCCTACTGCAACGCCTCAATCCCGGCGTGGTGGATTCGGTGGCCAAGGCGGAAGAGCTAGTTGAACGGCTCATTCGCGTGCGGCCCGACATCGAGGGCAATCTGGAAGCGTGGGAATACCTCAAGGGGCTGAAAACCGTCTTCGTCGAGGCCGATGACCGCGAGAAAAACGTGCGCCTGCTCGACCCGGAGCATCTCGAGGCCAACACTTTCCACATCACCGACGAATTCACCTTCAGCAACGGCCGTTTTCGCATCCGTGCGGACGTAGTGCTGCTGGTCAACGGCATCCCGGTCATCGTGGTGGAGACCAAAGCGGCCACCCGGCCCGAAGGCATTGCCGAAGCTTTCGACCAGATCCGCCGCTACCACCAAGAAGGCCCTGAACTCATGGCCCAAGCCCAGATCTTCGCCCTCACCCACCTGGTTCGGTTCTTCTACGGCCCCACCTGGAACCTCTCCCGCAAGGTGCTGTTCAACTGGCGGGAAGAGCAGGCCGGGGATTTCGAGACCCTGATCAAGACCTTCGTGGCCCCGCGACGCGTGCTGCGCGTGCTCACCGAATATATCCTCTTCGTGCGCAAAGATGGCGAACTGACCAAAGTCGTACTTCGCCCCCATCAGATGCGGGCGACGGAAAAAGTTCTCGGCCGGGCCAGCGATCCCAACAGGCGGCGCGGTCTGATCTGGCACACCCAGGGTTCCGGTAAGACCTACACCATGATCACCGTGGCCAAACATCTGCTGGAAGACCCTCGTTTCCAGAACCCCACGGTGCTGATGATCGTGGACCGCAACGAACTGCAGCAGCAGTTGTTCCAGAACCTGGAGGCGGTGGGATTCGGCCGGGTGCACGTGGCGCGAAGCAAGCACCACCTGCGCCAACTGCTGAGCCAGGACACCCAGGATACCCGCGGCCTCATCGTCTCCATGATCCACAAGTTTGACGAGGCGGACGCCAACCTGAACAGCCGCCCTAACATCTTCGTGCTCATCGACGAGGCCCACCGCTCTACCGGCAGCGACCTGGGTAACTACCTGATGGGCGCGCTGCCTAACGCCACCTTCATCGGCTTCACCGGCACGCCCATCGACAAAACCGCCCACGGCAAGGGCACCTTCAAGGTCTTCGGCGGCGACGACCCCGGCGGCTACCTGGACAAATATTCCATCCGCGAATCCATCGAAGACGGCACTACCGTGCCCCTCCACTACCAGATGGCCCCCAACGACCTCATCGTGGACCGGGAGGCCATGGAACGGGAGTTCTGGGCTGCGGCCAAACTGGAAGGCGTGGCCGACGTAGAAGAACTCAACCGCGTGCTGGACCGGGCGGTGAGGCTTAAAAACATGCTCAAAAACCGTGAACGGGTGAACAAGATCGCTCACTTCGTGGCCGACCACTTCCGCCAGTACGTGCAGCCCATGGGCTACAAAGCCCTTCTGGTGGCCGTAGATCGGGAGGCGTGCTGCCTCTACAAGGAAGCCCTGGATCGCGATTTGTCCTCGGAGATGAGCCGGGTGGTCATCAGTCGCAGTCACAACGACCCGCCCGAACTCAAGCACTACCACCTGAGCGACGACGAAGAGGCCGCCGTGCGCAAGGCGTTTCGCAAGCCGGACGGAAACCCGCAGATCCTCATCGTCACCGAGAAACTGCTCACCGGCTACGACGCTCCCATCCTCTACTGCATGTATCTGGACAAGCCGATGCGCGATCACGTGCTGCTGCAGGCCATCGCCCGCGTCAACCGTCCTTACGAGGACGAGGAGGGCCGGCGCAAGACGAACGGCCTCATTGTGGACTTCGTGGGCATCTTCGACAACCTGGAGCGGGCCTTGGCCTTCGATTCCCAGGATGTGGAAGGCGTGGTGGAAGGACTGGACGTGCTCAAGGAGCGGTTCGCGGCCCTAATGGAGCGCGGGCGACAGGAACACCTGCCGTTAAGCGCGGGGAAGAGCGAGGACAAAGCCGCCGAGGCCGTGCTGGAGCATTTCCGCGATAGGGAAATTCGGGAGGGCTTTTACGCCTACTTCCGGGAACTGGAAGAGGTATACGAAATCCTCTCTCCCGATCCATTTCTACGCCCCTTCCTGGGGGATTACCAACGACTGGTGGATATGTATCGCCTGCTGCGCAGCGCCTACGAGCCGCATGTGCCGGTGGACAAATCCTTCCTCCGCAAGACGGCCGAGATCGTGCAAAAGCACACGGCGACCGATGCCGTGCGCGAGCCACGGGAAACCTATGAGATCGGCGCCGAGGCGTTGTTGGCGCTGATCGCTCAGGAGAAGCCCGATACGGTCAAGGTGTTCAACCTGCTGCGGGAACTCTACCGCCTGGTGGCGGCCCAAGGCCGTGAACAACCCCACCTCATTCCTATCGGCGAGCGGGCCGAGGCCATCCGCCGGGCATTTGAGGAGCGGCAAATCAACTCTTGCCAGGCGTTGGAAGAACTGGACGCGCTGGTGCGCCAGTTGCAGGAGGCCCAGGAAAAGCGTGAGGAAAGCGACCTCTCGCCCGAGGCCTATGCGGTCGCCTGGTGGCTGCGGGTGCAGAAGGGAGTGGATGAAGCTCAAGCTCAGCAGATTGCGGAACAGATGGAAGCGGCTTTTCAGAAATTCCCCCACTGGGTGACCAGTGCCCGGCAGGAGGGAGAACTGCGCCGGGCGATGTACAAGGTGCTGATAAAGGCGAACGCGAACGTTCCGGCCAGCGATGTGGTCACCTGGACCGACCAGATTTTGACGTTGCTGCGGAGGGCTGGCAAATGAAGAGAACAAACGATCCCGTGCGGGCGCAGCATGCTGCGCCCAATAAGACGGTGGAGACAACCACCCGGTCGCCCTTACAGGAGGCCGTTGACCGGGATATTCTGATTGCCGAGGCGCAAGCCTGGGCACGGCGTATCGGCGTGGAAGATCGTCTGCGGGAAATTCATATCCGCCCCATGAAGCGTAAGTGGGCCAGCATCTCCACCCTCGGACGGTTGACGTTGAGCGCCGACCTGCTTCATCAACCGCCATCCTTTCGGCGTGAGGTCATCGTGCACGAACTGGTGCACCTGAAAATGAATCATGGGGCGCATAATAAACTGTTTCGTTCTCTTATGCGGACGTACCTTGCTGAACAAACCGATGCCGGAACTAAGCGGTGTAGACAGATCGTCCATCCACTTCCTCGATGGCTTGCTCTAGCCCCTCCTTCACGAGCAAGGCGAGGCACTCGCCAAGACCTGGGTGGCTTACGACATCACAGGCCTCTGTGGATAACTGTCTCCGCCGTATGGAGGGGCTGCCAGATTCTATCGAGAAGGCGCTCCCGCGGTGGAGGCGCGTTACGACAAGCCACGCTATGCCTGAGCGCAAGGTTTCTGCTGTTGACCGCCTTGCTCAACAAACTCGAGACGCATTCTCTCAGGAACTAAAAGAGTCCCAAACTGCGAGCGAAGTGGTGCCAATGTGGTACAAAGCAGCATCAAGTAGGGAAGGGAAGTGGGCAAGGTGATCAAAAAGCAGGAGCGCACCCGACAGGATTCGAACCTGTGACCTTTGGCTCCGGAGGCCAACGCTCTATCCAACTGAGCTACGGGTGCGCAACCACTATTCAATCGATGCTGGCGCGCCTGAGAGGACTCGAACCTCTAACCACCGGATCCGAAGTCCGGTGCTCTATCCAATTGAGCTACAGGCGCACAGCATAGATTTTTATAGCACCAAATCACAACGGGTGCAACCACTTCGAGTGCGCCAATCAGAAGGAGAGACGCGGTGAGAGAGTCAAGAACAAAGCGCAGCAGCAATCCCGGGTCTGCAGGCGAGCGGTGGGGTCTCCTGCGAGTGAAGGGTGGGCCTTCCACTAGCTGACAACTGACTGCTCCCCGCCGGCAAGCGACGGGGCCTCCTGAGGAGGTAGAGTGACACCACTCGATGAGCCGACAACTGATGCCTCCCCGCGGGCGAGCCGCAGGGTTTCCTGGGTGGGGAGGAGGAGTTGCCCGACGTTGCGTGACGACAACGTCGGCACGCGCGGGCTCAGCGGGGGTCCTGGAGGGGGAGGAGGAATTGCCCGGCTGGCTGACAACTGACACCCTTCCGTGGGCGAGCCGCGGGATCTCCTGAGGCGGTGGGGCGACATCGCTCGACGAACTGACAACTGATACTTCCCCGCGGGCGAGCGGCGGGGCTTCTCCTGCAGGTGAGAAATGAACTCTCCCACTACATGATGAATGCGCCCGGGGAAGCTGGGTCGTGCCGGAGCCCTGTGACGCCACCTCGATGGTTCCGCAGCGATGCCTTCAGGAACGCGTAACGCGAGGCACCATCCGATGTAGCGTTGTTGTCGCCCGCCATGGTGAGCGGAGAGCCCCCGAGCGCTTCCCGGGCGTTCACTGTACCGATTGCGGATAGAGGGAAAAGAGTATAGAGCGACCGCTCTACGTCGCCTTCCTTCTCGAGCATTCACTGTACCGATTGTGGATAGAGGAGTTTCATGAGTCGGTCCTTGACGCGACCGGCTCGCTCGAAGGCCTCGTCCGCTTTTTTTCTCACCACATCGAACTCCAGCGCGTGCCACTCTATTTTCGCCTCCGAGAGAACGGTCTTCGCCGCTTTCAGTTGGCGGGCCTCTTCGGTCACATTGAGCTTTTTCTCCTGGCCAACTTCCAGCAAACGATCCGCCCAGACGAACATGCCATTGGCCCGATTCAACGCCTCCATGACCTGCTGGGCTCGTTCGGGAATCTCCGGTCGCGGCGGCAAGAGTCCACCCACCGTGTTATGGCAGCGAGCGCAAAGGGCAGCCGCTTCCGTCGGACTCTGAACCACGGCAGCGGCCATGTGCTCGTGACACGTCGAGCAACTGGGCCCCATGTTCGATTCCTTCAGTTTCTGGTAGTGTCGGCTCTCCACGAAAGAAGCGACTACTCGGGGGTGACAGGTCCGGCACGTGTCGGGGAGATGGGCCGGATGAACCCGACTTTGCGGCCGATCGGCGGGGAAGACGCCCTGGTGCGCTCGCTCGCGCTCATTGGTCGTTGGGTCACCTCCATGGCACTTTTCGCACCCCACGCCGTTGTCCCGGTGCAAGGAGGTATGCCAGTCATAATACTTGTTGCTCACCGAGAGTGGGGTGGTGAGGCGGGAGTGGCAATTGACGCAATGATTCTCGGAGAACGAAACTCCCTCCTGCTGGGCCCGGGACAGAGTGCCTCCAAAAAGAATTGCCGCGGCCAGAAAACTCATGACACAAAGGACGTCGAATTTCTTGCTCATCGTGCCCTCCCGATCAACGTTTTCTCTTTCGAAAATAGACGACGGACGACCGATGACCGGCGACCGACGCTCTCTTTTCATCTCCTCGCTGTGGCTCGGGCGCGCCATAACTCACTCCCTTGGTGAGATCCTTGGGGAGGCGATATCGCCCCCCCATGGCGTATCTCTCGGTCGAGGCCCGGACTCCATCGAGCCGGGCCATCTCCCTGCGACGACACCCCATCGTCAGTACAGCAATCATCGTGCCACGAGGGAGGCTGAAGAGATCTCCCCCTGATCCATTGCAATCCCAGAGGTTAGGGCGAGAGAGAAGGGACTCGTGTAGAATGCGCGGCCTCGCCTTGGCGATTTCCCCCAGGACGAGTGGGCCATATCCCCTGGAAGCGATCCCACCAAAGTGAGGCCATCAATAGTGAGGGAAGATCCACCTGATGCGACTCGGTCAATGCCCGTTCCGGGCTCATCGGACGGATGGTGCCCTCCTGGGCGACGCCCTGCTCCTGGTGATGGTCGCATCTTCACGCGCAGGCTCGTTCGAGAAGAGAGGTGTGAGGGAACTGATGAGCCGATGCACATCCTGATCGGGACGTTCCACTCCCCATCGGCGTGGGGACGTCCGAGAGGTCTCTTGACACTGTCGGTCGGGTATGCCAGTATCTTGCCGGGTTATGAGAGTTCTGGTCATCGGATCGGGTGGGCGAGAGCACGCCATCGTCTGGAAACTCCATCAAAGTCCCATCGTCTCCCAGCTCATCTGTGCGCCGGGCAATGCCGGCATCGCCGAATTGGCGACGTGTTCCCCAGTGAGCGTGACTGATATCGACGGGCTCGTCAGGCTGGCCGAGGCCGAGCGCGTCGATCTCACGCTGGTCGGCCCGGAAGCGCCGCTGGTCGCCGGCCTCGTCGATGCCTTCCAGGCGCGCGGATTGGCCATCGTGGGACCGACCCGAGCCGCCGCGCAACTGGAGGGCTCCAAGGTGCTGGCCAAGGAGTTCATGGCGCGACACGGCATTCCCACGGCTCCCTTCGTGATTTGCGATTCGCCCCGGGCGGCGCATCGCGTGATCGCTTCGGGCCGGTTCGGTTATCCGGTGGTGGTGAAAGCCGATGGCTTGGCCGCCGGCAAGGGCGTGACGGTGGCCGAGACCCGCGAGCAGGCTGAGCAAGCCATCGAGCGCACCATGGTCGAGAGGGCGTTCGGTGCGGCCGGTGAACGAGTGGTGATCGAAGAATGCCTCTTCGGGCGCGAAGCGAGTTTCTTCCTGTTCACCGATGGCCAGACGATCGCGCCCATGCCCGCCGCTCAGGACTACAAGCGGGCCCTGGATGGCGATCGAGGACCGAACACCGGAGGGATGGGGTCAATCTCGGCCCCGGAATTGATCGCTCGGGAAGTCTGGCAGGCGATCCTGGACACCATCGCGCGGCCCACCATAGAGGCGATGCGCGCCGAGGGACGGCCCTATCGCGGCGTTCTCTACATCGGGCTCATGCTCACGCCGGAAGGGCCGAAGGTGCTCGAATACAACGTGCGCCTGGGCGATCCCGAAGCCCAGGTCATTCTCCCGCGTCTGGAGACGGATCTGGTGGAGATCGGCCAGGCCATCATCGGTGGAGAATTGGACAAGATCGAACTCCGTTGGAGTTCCCGGGCGACAGCCTGTGTCATCGCCGCTTCGGGAGGATATCCGGGACGGTATGAGAAGGGGTTCCCCATCCGTGGGCTCGATGAGGTGGCCGCCATGCCCGACGTCGTCGTCTTTCATGCCGGGACGGCGCGCTCGGATGAGGGACAGATCGTGACCAACGGTGGCCGCGTATTGGGCGTCACCGCCTGGGACGCTACCTTGCCGGACGCCGTCAACCGCGCCTATCGGGCCCTCTCGCGCATTCACTTCCAGGGCATGCACTACCGCCGCGATATCGGGGCCTGACGCTCGATCGGCTTCCGGCCGGCCGTCGTCGAGCGGCTCCTGTTCTTCCGCATCGTGGGCGCGCCAGTGAATTCTCATTTCTCCCTTCTTTCCTGCGCCCCAGTGTTTTATAATCGAGAGAAAATGTGGGAGGCTGACGATCATGTGGGAACGAATCAAGCGATTGTTTCGGGCCATCTTTGGCGGCATCCTGGAACGGGCCGAAGATCCCGAGCTCATCCTTCAGCAGGTCATCCGCGACATGCGCGACAAGATCCCTCAGATGAACGAAAATGTGGCTCAGGTGATGGCCACACAAAAGCTCTTGGAGAGAGAGGTGACCTCGCTGGAGCGGGAGATTCAGGAGCTGGATGCCAAGATCCGCGCCGCCGTGAAACAAGGGCGCGATGACATTGCCACGACGTTCATCGGCGCCATGCAAGAGAAGCAAGCTGCCCTGGAACGATCGCGCCAACAACTGGAATCAGCGCGAGCGGCGACCGAACAGGCCATCCGATTTCGGGATAATTACCTCATGCAACTGAAAAAACGGCAGGCCGAAGCGATGAAACTCATCGCCGAACATCGCCGCGCGCGCATGCAAGAACAACTGGCGCAGGCGATGGCCAGTTTTCAAGTAGGCGATGAGTCGGCCACCTTCGAGGAGATGCGCGATAAAATCGCTCAACGCATGGCCGCCGCTGAAGCGAAAATGGAACTGAGCACCACGGGCGTGGAAGCCCAGATCACTGAGATCGAAAAAGAGGCCCTCTCGGTGCAGGTGCAGGATACGCTGCTGGCCTACAAACGGCAATTAGGTCTCATTCCCGAAGAGGCGGCGCCTCCCTCACCGGCCCCAACCGTTGCTGAGGAAGCGCCCGCCCACCCGGAGAAGACATTGGGTCCATCGGAGAAAGAACGAGCCGAGTGAGGCAGAGCCATGGCCGAGAAGATCAATTACTACTGGGAGGCGTTCAAGGAGCCCTTGAATCTCTGGCCCCTGTTGGGCATCCTCGTGGCTGCGGCGACCTACGCCGCCAATGGCTGGGAGCTGGTGGGAGGCATCATTCTGGCCAGTGGGCTGGGATTGGAAGCGCTCTACCTGAGCACCGTTCCCTCCAGCGGATTCTACAAGCGCGTCGTGGAGCGGCGTCGATTGCGCAAGCTGACCGAACAGCGGCGTCGGGCGCGCGAGGAGCTGATCAAGAAATTCGATCCCCGGGAACGAGAGGCGGTCGAATATCTCCGCTGGTTGAAGGAGCAAATCTACTCCAACTATAAGCGGTTCACGCGATCCAAAGAGATCCCCCCGGATATTCGCACCCTGGATGCCATGTGGGAGCGATTCGTCGATTTCCTCGATGTCTATCGCCGGTGCAAGAACCACCTGCGCGCTTTCAGCCGACAGGCCATCGAGAACCAGATCGCTCAGGCGGAACGGAATCTGCAAACCGCCGATGAGAAGACGCGGAGAGTCATCGAAAACAATCTGCAGATCCTGCGCGGTCGTCTGGCCGAATACGAAGGCATCCAGCGAGCCGTGAAAATGCTCGAAGCCCAACTTCAATCCATCGAGAATTTCTTCGGCCTGGTCAATGACAAAGTGGTGACCATGTCCTCCATCGACAGCATTTCCTCCATCGACTTCAACTCCATCCTCTCCAGCATCGAGATGACGCGCTCATTACTGGAGGAGACGGCGCCGATGATGGCCGCGTTGGACGCCCTGCAACGCGAAGAGTCGCCGCCGCTTCGACCCCAGGTGAGCGCCGAACAGCGATGAGTATGAGCCGACCTCAACCCTATCTCTCCGTGGCCGACATCGAAGCTTTGCCGCCCTGGGCCGGTCAGTTGGTGAAGAAGTACTACGCCGGCGAGGCGAGCCACTTCCTGCTGCACCACAACGTCTACGATCTGGTGCCCGCCCGCGGGCAATATGTGGGATTGATGTCCTTCCTTCGCCGGGAGCTGTTGGGAAACAAACACATCGTCATGTACGATCGCAGCCAGGGCATCACGTTCGGCTCGCCGGACGTCGAGCGCCGTTTCCTGGCTCAGTTGCGCGTGGCCGATCCGCTCATGTCGCGGGAATCGTTGAAGCGGCTCCCTAAAGACCCCGGGCGGGCGCTGCCGCTCATTGAGCATTATCTCTTCTCCGACGATCAGGTGGCGGTGATCATTCATTTCCTGGAGACGCTCATCCCGGCGGGCGACATCAGCTATCTCGGAGGCGAGGATCGAAATAATCTGGTGGCGCTCCAGCGATGGATCACCAGCTCGCGGTTATTGAGCACCGATAACATCGTCATCCTCATCGCCGAATCGCTGGCCGACGTCAATCCGCGGATTCGCGAAAATTCTCGTCTGGCCACGATCGAAATTCCCTATCCCGACGAGGGCGAACGGCTCGCATTCATTCGTCATTTCAATCGGATGAATCCGGGATTGACCATGGAGATGTCCGAAGAGCAGCTGGCTCAGCTCACTTCGGGGCTCAACTACGTGCATATCAATGGGCTCATGCGCAGCGCTCAACTGGAACCCCAGGGATTGACGTTCGAATCGGTGCGGTTGAAGAAGAAAGAGATCATCGAATCCGAATGCGTCGGTCTCATCGAGTTCGTCACGCCGCAATTCGGCCTGGAGAGCGTGGGCGGGTTGACCGAAGCCAAAGCCTTCTTGCGGAGTATCGCCGAGACCATCAGGGAGGGACGCACCGATGAAGCGCCGATGGGGATTCTCATCAGCGGTCCGGTGGGCACGGGAAAGACCTTTCTGGCCGAATGCTTCGCCAAAGATTGTGGCCTCAATGTGGTGGAGTTCAAAAACTTCAGGGAGAAGTGGGTCGGTTCGACGGAAGCCAACCTGGAGAAGATCCTCAACATGCTCCGCACGTTGGCGCCGATCGTGGTGTTGATCGACGAAGCCGATGCCGCTCTGGGCACGCGTCGCAGCGATGGCGACAGCGGCGTCAGCGCGCGCGTCTTCTCCAAAATCGCCAACGCCATGGGCGATACCCGCAATCGCGGGCGCATCCTCTGGGTGCTCATGACCTGCCGGCCCGATCTGTTGCCCATCGATTTGAAGCGTCAAGGCCGGTGCGAGGAACATATCTCGCTCTTCTACCCGCAAACTGAACAGGAGCGGCTGGAGATCACCGAAGCCATGGTGCGCAAGAATCAGATCCGGCATTCGGTGACCGATTGGTCGCCCATCACGCGCTATCCGATGGACATTTCGGGCGCCGATATCGAATCGATGCTCATTCGCGCGCGCCGGGAGGCGCGCCGCAAAGGGCGCGACATCGTCACTCAGGAGGACGTGGAGGAGGTGGCCGCCGAGTTCATCCCCGCGCGCGATGAGCTGGAACTGGAGTACCAGACGCTGGTCGCTGTTCTGGAGGCGACCTCGCGGGAAATGATTCCACAGAAATATCGCCACCTTCCGCCCGCCGAGATCAGCCGCCGCGTCGAAGAATTGAAGGTACTGGTGGAGCGATGAGTTCAGCGCTCCGTGAATCCGCGCGCCGATTCCGGTCAAAGCGTCGCCTCGAATGAGGACCATTTTCATCCTCGCTCGGGAATGACCGGAGGAGAATGACCCCCTGAACGGAAGCAGGTTCATCGACATGGTGTGGCACCCTGTAGGTGATCCCCATTCGGCGAGCGCGCCGCTTGCCCTCCCGCGCGTTCATCCCCTATGGCGGGCTGTGTTGATGAATGATTCGATCAAGACGTGAGCGATCATTCCCTCGGTCACCAACCGGGTGCTCGCCAGCTCGTCATCAAAATCCTCGGCGACGCTTGCGCTGGCGACGAAATTCAGTAGTCTTAATAAACCACCGTTCGGAGGAGTCGCTTGACCATGGGGTCAAAGCGTGCGGTCGGACGTCGATTGGGCCACTCCCGAATGTGCTGCTTGAGCCTCGGCGCGCGAGGCGGAACACGATGAGGAGGTGAACCGGTGAATGATCCGAACAGATTGAAGCGAGCTGTTCCTCGGCCAGGCGAGGTCGAACTGGTGAGGGAAGAACCTCATCGCCGGCGATGGATCTGGGTCGTTTACCTCGTCCTGTTCGGGGCATCCATCCCCTGGTATCTGCCTCGAGGGGAAGCGCCGAGGATCTGGCTGGGATTGCCCTACTGGGTCATCCTCTCGCTCCTGGCCACGGTGGGCATCGCCCTGTTCACGGCTTTCGTCGTGCGGCGATATTGGAGCGAGACATCGCCGTCCTCTGGCGGAGAGAGTGGGGATCGGGAGTCATCATGAAGACGATGCCGTTCGGTCTGGGAGCGACGCTGTTCGTCGGCGGCTATCTGCTCGTCATGTTGGTGCTGGGCTATGTGGCGCGGCGGGCGCGACGGAGCGAGTCGTTGAGCGATTTTTATCTGGCGGGGAAGAATCTGGGTGGATTCGTTCTGTTGCTCACTCTCTATGCCACGCAATATAGCGGGAACGCTCTGCTGGGATATCCGGGAGAGGCCTATCGGTTGGGCTTCGCCTGGGTCATGAGCGTCGGCTTCATGATGGCCATCGTCGTCGTCTACCTGCTGTTCGCTCCTCGCCTCCATCGTCTCGCCAAGCGATTCGATTACATCACTCCGGGCGATTGGATCGATCATCGGTTTGGTTCTCCGGCGCTCACCCTGCTGGCCAATGTGCTCCTGGTCATCGCCATCTCTAATTACCTGCTGGCTCAGCTCATGGCCATGGGGCATGTGGTGGCCGGACTTTCGGGTCAGGCCATCCCCTATTGGGTTGGCGTCGTGCTCCTCACGCTGGTCATCATCGTCTATGAAACGATGGGCGGCATGCGGGCGGTGGCCTGGACCGATTGCATTCAGGGATTGATGCTGCTGGTGGGGCTGGTGGGACTGTTGATCGCGGCGGCGCCGGGACCGGAGCATCTACGGGCGGCGACCGCCTGGATCATCGCGCATCAACCGGAGAAGGCCATCGTTCCCTCCTGGTCCATTTGTGCCACCTGGTTGAGCACCATCCTGTTGATCGGCTTCTCCGGATCCGTGTATCCTCAGGCCATCCAGCGCATCTATGCGGCTCGCGACGTTCGGGCGTTGAAGCGCTCGTTGAGTTTGATGGTGTTCATGCCGCTGCTGACCATGGTCGTCGTCTACCTGATCGGCATTCTCGCCATTCGGCATTTCGCCGATTTGCGCGGCGTCGCCGCCGACCAGGTCATGCCCATGTTGTTGCGCCAATGGGCGGCACAATCGGTCTGGATGTACGCTCTGGCCATTCTCGTATTGACCGGCATCCTGGCCGCTATCATGTCCACGGCCGATTCGGTGTTGCTCAGCCTGTCATCGATTCTGGCCAAGGATTTCGTGGGCAAGCTGTGGCTGAAACAGGTGCCCGAAGAGCGACTGACGCGGGTGGGGAAGAGACTCTCGTGGGCCATTATGGCCATCCTGGTGATGATCGCGCTTGTGCCACGCATCACATTGTGGGGGCTCACCGAATTGAAGATGGAAGTGTTGGCTCAGGTCTCGCCCGTGTTCGTGCTCGGCGTCATCTGGCCGCGATTGACGGCGCGCGCGGCGTTGGTCGGGATGGTGGCCGGAGCGACGCTGGCCGTGGGATTGACGCTCGGGGGATATGGAAAGGTGTGGGGCTTTCATGCCGGACTGCTCGGCTGGGCGTTGAATATGCTGGTATGTGTGGTATGGTCATCCTGGCCTGTGACGAGCGCCGAGCGAGCGGTGACCCCGGATGCCGAGGTGGGGTGACGACGCGATATGCACGTCATCGACTGGATCATCATCGTCGTTTATCTAATCGGGCTCATCGGTCTCAGTCGATACTTGAGCCGGCGGCAGTTTGATGTCGAGGATTACTATCTGGGAGGCCGCCGCCTGAGTTGGTGGGCCGTAGGACTCTCCACGATGGCCACGCAATTGAGCGCCGTGAGCTTCGTCTCGGCGCCCGCTTTTGTCGCCCTCAAGCCGGGAGGCGGATTGATCTGGCTCGGTTATGAGTTTGCCGTCCCGCTGGCCGTCCTCTTCCTCATGATTGTCTTCCTTCCCGTGTATCACCGCACCCGGGTGATGAGCATCTACGAATATCTGGAAAAGCGATTCGATGCCGGGACGCGAACGCTGGTCAGTCTCGTGTTCCAGATCAGTCGGGCCATGGCCACGGGCGTGACCATCTTCGCCGTCTCCATCGTCATTTCGGCCACAGTGGGCATTCCCTTGTGGGTGACGATTCTCATCACCGGCGTCGTCACGCTCATTTACGATGCCTGGGGAGGAATGCGGGCGGTCATCTATAGTGACGTTCTTCAAATGATCATTCTCATGGTGGGTATCGTCCTCTGCGGTCTGGAAGCCTATGAGCGGGTCGGTGGGTGGGATCATGTGGTGCAGAGCCTCTCGCCAGAGCGTTTCCAGACTATCGATTGGGCCGGACACGGGTTCGGAGACGGAAGAGATTTTGGCTTCTGGCCGCTCGCCATCGGCGGATTCTTCCTCTACGCTTCGTATTATGGATGCGATCAAAGTCAGATGCAGCGCGAGTTATCCGTGGCTCACGTCGATGACGGGCGTCGCTCGCTCATGTTCAATGGGTTCGTGCGATTTCCGATTGTGGTGGGATATTGTTTCATGGGATTGTTCATCGGAGCCTTCGCCCTCCGCAGTCGGGAATTCGCCGCCATGATTCCCTCCGAGCACGTCGATTATATGGTGCCGCTGTTCGTGGTGCACTATTTGCCGGCGGGCGTGACCGGATTCATCCTCATGGCCATCCTGGCCGCCGCCATGTCGTCGCTGGATTCGGCGCTGAATTCGCTGAGCGCGGCGACCATGAGCGACCTCTATCAACGCTATATCAATCCCCGAGCCAGCCAACGGGAATACCTGCTGTGGTCGAAGATCATCACGGTCATGTGGGGAGTGATATGCGTCGGCTTCGCCTTTGTGGTCGGGCGCATCTCGGGGACGGTCATCGAAATCATCAATAAAGTCGGATCGCTATTCTACGGCCCGATTCTGGCCACGTTCGTGTTGGGCATGCTCACTCGAACAACGAGTGGAAGGGGCGTGAAGGTGGGGCTGCTCGTCGGAGTGGGCGTGAACTTCGTTCTCTGGGCCGGATTCCCCGGCATCTCCTGGCTCTGGTGGAACGCCATTGGTTGCCTGGTCACGCTGGGCGTCGGTTACGGGCTCAGCCGTCTCTGGCCGAGTCGCCGACCACCGGCGAGCACGTTATGGGCACGCGATGAGAGGACCCCCAGGGATGAAGCGCTCGACCGGGCGTCCGGCTCCGAAGACGCCGATGCCCGGCCTGACTCCCGCGAGGCGGCGTCCGGGCGGGATTGGCGGTGGCGGTATGTCGCTCTCGGCGTCTACTTCTTCCTCATCATCTTCATCGCTCATCTGATCGGACAGATCAAATAGAGGAGATCAGACTCCGCTGGCGGCTGAGGCGGGGAAGTTGGGGGCGACGACGGACGAGGCGCGCCTCCGCGGATTGGCGGGGATGAGGCGTCGGCCCCAGGGACGAGCGAGCCGGTTCCCTGGGGCCTGTGCTCTCGGCTCATGTATGACATCTTTCGAAAATAGAAAGTGGCGCAAGCTGCCAGCTTGCGCCACACTTATTTTCGAGAGTGATCGATAAGCCTGAAAGCCCGGCCTTGACAAAGAGAGAGGTGCACTCTAGAGTGCCCCTCTCAGGACTCGTTGAGAGAAATAGTTATGGCGACATTCGAAGACATAGTTGCAAGAATTCGCCGAACCCAGCTCCCAGAAGACCTTGTGGAGCCGGTGGCTCGGGACTACGTCGAGAAATTCGGTTCAGTGAAGGATGTGCTGCTATACTTCGAGTGGCTGGAGTTGGACAAGCAGATCGATCCTGATGATTTTGAGAAGCGAGAGGCATTGGTCCAGCGCTATGTGAAAAGGGCGAAGGGTTGGGCGCTGAAGTCAATCCTGAATGACATGCTCGGTGATGTCCGTATTGGCCCCTCACCAAGGGACTGATTTGACGCGAGGCAGGAGAAACTCATCGGCGAGCGGGGCCAGGGGGAGTTAGCAGTGAGATCTGAGATTTCCCGGTTGTTCTTAAGTCGGCAAAGGGAGAGCTATGCTCTATTTGCGCGGGACTCGTTATGTTGCTGTATTTCTCAATGTGAGACAATTGGGAAGAACGTGGGCGGAGTATGACGATGAGTCAAATCCGAAAACCAAAGGTCAGGGTAAGCTGTATAACGGATGATGGTGCAGAGCACATTATGCCAGATGGAGACGTGATCTGCTCAGTATGTCGGCGACCTTATAACGACTGTGGACATGAGATGGGGAAGAGATGTAATGACGACCTGTTAACCAGTATGAGATAATGGGCGGTAAGAGCTATAATTTTAGAGGATGGAAAGAGTCATGGGCAAAGAGAAACTCATCAGAGAATTAATCCGTCGGGGGTATGGGGCGGAATTCGCCCCCGATGCGGCGGAGAATTTTATTAACGACTTCGAATCTTCCGAAGACGCCTTGCTCTACCTGGAGTGGACTGATCTCCCTCCAGAAGAGCGAGAGAATTTCCTCAAAGAGGAGGTTCCGCGAAGAGCCAAAAATCCTGAACTTCTCCGCCTTCGTATTATGATGAATGCGCCCGATGTTGTTCCCTAGAAACGCTGCTTGATCTCTCTTCTCACTGCATCCTCCGCACGGATTGTGTAACACCGTCGCTCCCGGTGATCATCAACCGGTGGATTTCTTTCCCTCTCTTGACAAATCGCACGAAAGATTGTAAGTACTTACTTACTTTGTGGAAAGGAGAATCGTCATGGCGGTAACTCGAGCGGGCCTCAAGGCCAGGCCCAAGAAGCAACGTCGGATGAGCGGCCAGGAGCGGCGGCGGCAGATTGTGCGGGCTGCCATGGATCTCTTCGCTCGTAAAGGATTCAAAGGCACGACGACCAAAGAGATCGCCCTGGCGGCGGGCGTCAATGAGGCGATGATCTTTCGCCATTTTCCCACCAAAGGCGACCTTTACGCGGCCATCATCGATTACAAGATGGATCAGTGCTGCGAGTGGATCTCGCGCGTGCACGAGGAAGCCGCCCGGCGCAAGGATGATCGCACCATGTTCCTGGAGCTCGCTCGTGGCATCCTGGCGTTTCATGAGCAGGATGGCACGTTTATGCGTCTCTTGCTCTATAGCGCCCTGGAGGGCCACGAGCTGAATCGCATGTTCTTTGAGACCCAGGTGGTCGAGCACTTCGAGTTCCTGGCCGATTACATCGCTCAGCGAGTCCGCGATGGTGCTTTTCGACCGGTGAATCCGCGGGTGGCGGCCCGAGCTTTCCTGGGCATGATCACGCATCACGCCCAGGTGCGCGAATTGTTCGATCCTCAAGGTCGGTTGCTCAATGTAGACAGCGATGCCGCTGCCGCCGAGTTGGTGGATATCTTTCTGGCCGGTGTCGCCCGACGATGAATTCCAGACCGTCACCCGGTCAGCGCGAGAGGATGAGGGGACGATATGATCATTCCATCAGGACATGGGTCGAACGTGAGATTTGCCCGGCCCGTCCGGAGCCGCTTTTCGGTGACCCTCTGCGGGGCGACGCCGGGGGGAAGGACGTCTCTTTCTGAGGGGTTCGGAATCGCTCGTTCGGCCGTGAAGGAGGGTATGTGGTTATGAGATCTCATCGCATTCTATTCTCCCTCGCCGGGATTTTTCTCGTGGGCTCGTTGACGTCGTGGGGATGGGCCCAGGAACCCGCGCGTTCAACGAGGCAACGGACCGCTCAGGCATCTCCCGAGGAGCGCGTAGGGATTGATCCCCAACGTCGGCGGCCGATGTCGCTGCACGATGTGATCTTGATGGCCTTGCGCAATAATCGCGATATCGAAATTGAGCGCATCAGCGGCGAGCAGGCCGCCTATCAACTGGATGCCGCGCGCGGCCGATACGATCCGGAGATCACCACGAACTTTTCTTTTCAGTCGGCGACCGTACCCGTCGGCTCGGTGCTCGCCGGGGGAGCCAGCGGGAGCGTCTCCACCGATACCTACGTCTATGGCGCTTCGATCCGGCAGCTTCTTCCCGGAGGGAGCAATTATGAACTCACGTTCGATAACAATCGCCTCACCAGTTCCAACGTCTTCATCACCCTCAACCCGCAGTTCAGCAGCAATCTGAGGTTCACCTGGCGACAGCCGTTGTTGCGCAATCGGGGCTGGGATGCCAGTCGGCGCGCCATTCGCATCGCCAAGAAACGGCTCGATCTCTCCGATACGGAGTTTCGTCAGCGGGTCATCGAGATCATCAATCGCGTTCAGAAAGCCTATTGGGACTTAGTGTTTGCGCGGCGCAACGTCCAGGTTCAGCAGGAAGCCGTCAATCTGGCGCGCGAGCAACTGGAGATCAATCGGCGCATGGTGGCGGCGGGCACGTTGGCGCCGGTGGAGATCATCGCCGCCGAAGCCGAGGTCAAGCGGCGCGAGGAGAACTTGCTCACGGCCATCGAAGGCGTGACCGTGGCCGAGAACATCCTCAAGGGGTTGATCCTGGCCGAGCGAACGGATCCCCTGTGGCGCGAAGCGATCATTCCCACCGAATCGGCGGAGATCAAAACCGTGCCCTTCGATCTGGCCGAGGCGGTGCGTACGGCGCTTCAGTCCCGGCCGGAAATGGAACAGATCAAACTGCAGCGGGAGATCAACGATCTGGACATTCGCTACTTCCGCAACCAGACGCGTCCTCAATTGGATCTGGTGGGGATCTACGAGATCAATGGTTTGGCTGGCCGATTGCGGAGAGACGAGAATCCTTTCTCGGCGGGGAATCGTGTTCTCCTCAATCGCGTCAATGCGCTCTCGGAACTCGCCGGGTTGCCGCCGTTGGAGTTGCCTCCGCCGGCGCGATTGCCGCGGTTTCTCCTCGGAGGACAGGCGCGGGCGTGGGCCAATCTGTTCGGCAACGACTTCCGGACCGTTCAACTGGGCATCTCGTTGAGCCTTCCGCTCCGCAATCGAACGGCGGAAGGGAATCTGGGGGAAGCGCTCGCCGCCCATCGGTTGCTCGAAACACAACGGCAGAAGCTGGAGCTGGCCATCGAAATCGATGTCCGCAACGCGCTTCAGGCCGTGGAGACGGCGCGCAAGCGGGTGGAGGCGGCCCGCGCCGCTCGGGAGGCGGCCGCGGCCAATCTGGCCAGCGAACAGCGTCGTTATCGGGCGGGCGAGACGACGAATTTCATGGTGCTCACGCGACAGAATGAGCTGTCGGCGGCGCGCGCTCAGGAGTTGCGCGCCTTGATGGATTACAACAAAGCGATTGCCGATCTTCAGCGGGCGACGGCCACGACGCTGAGCGCCTATCACGTCCAGATCGACCGTCCGCCGCGAGATCGTTGAGCCGAGCAGGAGCGTGCAGGATCAATGTTTCTTCTGATGATGGGAAGGAGGATCTGGAAGGAGAGGACGATGATGAAACATGGGATGGTTATCGTTTTTCTCGCTCTCGCGCTCATGGGGTTGAGCGGATGTCGTGAGCGGGCCACCGCGCCGGACGCCGTCAGCGCGCACCCGGAGAATGTCATGAAAGTGAGCGCCGCCCTGGCCGAGGCGCGGACCATCGATCGTCGCATCGAGATCGTGGGCACGTTATTGCCCGATGACGAGGTCGTCGTCGGCGCCGAGGTGGAAGGCACCGTGGCTCGCGTCAATGTGGATCTGGGGAGCTTCGTTCGTCGTGGTCAGATCCTGGCCGAGATCGACCGCCGCGAGTTTCAGCTTCGCCTCGAGCAAGCCCGCGCCGCCCTGGCCGAGGCGCGCGCGCGATTAGGGTTGCGACCCGGCCAAGGCGACGAGATCGATCCCGAACGAACGCCACTGGTCGAGCAAGCGCGGGCGGCTTACGAAGATGCCCGATCGAAATATGAGAGCGCCAGGCGGCTCTATGCTACCGGCGACATTCCCGAGCAGCGCTACATCGAGGCGGAAAAGACGTTCCAGGCTCGTCGAGCCGCCTATCGAGCGGCGATTGATAGCGTGCGGAATCAACTGGCCGGCCTGCGCCGACTTCGCGCCCAGGTCGCTTTGGCGGAGAAAGAACTCTCGGACACCATCATTCGTGCTCCCATAACGGGCTCGGTGACCGTGAAGCACATTTCGGCGGGAGAGTATCTGAAGCGGGGCGCGCCGGTGGTGACGCTGGTCAAGCTCACGCCTCTCCGATTGCGCGCCAGCGTCCCGGAACCCTATGCTGCCGCCGTCACCGTTGGTCGGGAACTCCGCTTCACCGTCGATGCCGTCAAAGGCGAGACCTTCCGCGGTCGCGTCACGCGCATCAGCCCATCGGTCAATCCGGAGACGCGCTCCTTGGTCATCGAAGCGGAGATTGACAATCGAGATTTCAAGCTCAGGCCGGGATACTTCGCGCGCGCTGAACTCGTCGTCGAGCCCAACGCCCGAGTCGTGCTCATCCCCAGTCGCGCCGTGGTGCGCTATGTCGGCCTGACCCGCGTCTACGTCATCGAGGATGGGCGCGCCGTCGAACGATCGGTCAAGCTGGGCACGGAAGTCGATGGGTGGATCGAAGTCGTTGAGGGCGTCCGGGCCGGCGAGCAAGTCATCACCAGTAATCTCTCTCGGGTGAAAAATGGCCAACCGGTGGAAGTCGAATCATCCAACGACCCTGTGTCGCGTGTCATCGGAAAGGCCGTTCGTCTGTGACGCCAGACGCCAACCTGAAGTGAGGGAAGGATTATGAAGCTGTCAGACATTGCCATTCGGCGACCTGTTTTCACCACCATGATGATTGCCGCCTTCATCGTGTTCGGGGTCATCGGGTATCAGCGGATCGGCGTCGATCTCTATCCGGAGGTGGAATTCCCCGTGGTGACCGTCACGACGGTGCTCCCGGGGGCGAGTCCGGAGGTGATAGAGAACGACGTCACCGATGTGATCGAGGAAGAGATCAGCACGATTGAAGGCATCGACAACATTCGCTCACAGAGCTTCGAGAGCGTCTCGCAGGTGGTCGTCACTTTCGTTCTGGAGAAAAACATCGACATCGCCGCTCAGGAAGTACGCGATAAGGTGGCCATTGCGGCGCAAAAACTGCCCGATGATGTCGAACCGCCAGTAGTGCAGAAGCTGGATATTTCTGCCAACGCCATCATGTGGCTCGCCGTTCTGGGCGATCGGCCCTATCGGGAACTCTCTTACTATGCTGACAAGGTCATCAAGGAACGCCTCCAGATGATCGAAGGCGTCGGCTCGGTCATTCTGGGAGGCTTTCGCGATCGCCAGATCAACGTGTGGTTGGATGCCGATCGATTGGACGCCTACGGCTTATCGCCGCTCGATGTCACTCGCGCCATTCGGCTCAAACACGCCGAACTTCCGGCCGGCCGCATCGAGAACAAGGAGAAAGAGATCACCATCAAGGTCATGGGCGAGTATCCGTCGGCGGAAGAGATGAATGATCTCGTCGTCGCCTATCGCCATGGCGCTCCCGTTCGGCTGCGCGATATCGGCTATGTCGAAGATGGTGAGGAGGACGTGAGAACGATCGCTCGGTTCAATGGAAATCCGGCGGTGGCGTTGGGCATCCGCAAGCAATCGGGGACGAATACGGTGGCGGTGGCCGATCGCGTCAAAGCTGCGCTGGAAGAGATCCGCCAGGAGTTACCTTCCGGCATTCATATCGATATCGCGTTCGACTCTTCGCTGTTCATCAAAAATTCGATGCACGATGTGCAGTTCGATATCCTGTTCGGAGCGCTGTTGACTTCGCTGGTGATCCTTCTCTTCCTCCGCAATCGCCGGATGACGCTCATCAGCGTGATCGCCATTCCCACCTCGCTCATCGGGTGTTTCGCGTTCATGAACGCCCTGGGATTCACCATCAACAATATGACCATGTTGGGCCTGTCGCTGGCCGTGGGCATCGTCATCGATGATGCCATCGTCGTGCTGGAGAACATCTTCCGGCACATGGACAAGTTGAAGAAACCGGCCTTCCGAGCGGCGCGAGAGGGCACGTCGGAAATCGCCTTCGCCGTGATGGCGGCCACGTTGACCATTGCCGCCGTCTTCCTGCCGGTGGCGTTCATGAAAGGGGTGATCGGGCGGTTCTTCATCCAACTGGGACTCACCGTGACGATTGCCATTTTCATCTCGTTGTTCGTCTCCTTGACGCTCACGCCGATGTTGTGTTCGCGATTCATGCGACCGGAGGAGAAACACGGTCCCATCTATAATGCCCTCGAACGCGGCTTCCATGCTATCGAACGCGGATACCGAACGGCGTTGGCCTTCGCTCTGCGACGCCGCAAGGTGATCGTCCTCTCGGCCATTGGCATCTTCGCCCTCTCTCTGCTCCTGGCTCAATTCATCGGTCGAGAATTCATCACACAGGCCGATGAGAGCCGATTCCTCATTCGCTTTGAAACGCCCTTGGGATGGTCTATCGAGCGCACTGATGAGGTCGCCCGTCAGGCCGAAGCGGTGGTGTTCTCTCATCCGGAAGTCAAACGCGCCTTCATGGGCATCGGCATCGGTCAGGCCCGGGAGGTGAACAAAGGTATCATCTTCATTCATCTGACGCCGAAGAGCGAGCGGACCGTCTCGCAGCAAGAGTTGGCCTCCATGCTCCGGCGAGAACTCAACGCCATTCCCAATCTCAAAGCGACCGTCGTCACCATGAACCCTTTTGGTGGTGGCGGATTCCGGAACACGGACATTCAATACATCCTGGAAGGACCCACGCTGGACGATCTGCGTCGGATCACCAATCGGATCACGACGCGACTCGGCCAACTGGCCGGTTTCGTGGACATCGATACCGACTTGGAATTGACCAAGCCGGAAGCGCGCGTGTACATCAAGCGCGATAAGGCCGAAGATCTGGGGCTCGATGTCGCCACCATCACTCAAGCCATTAACGTCATGATGGGAGGCGTCGATGTGGCCAAGTTCAAAGATGCCGGGGAGCGATATGACATTCGCGTCCGCGCCCTGCCCACGTATCGAGACATGGCCCGCGATATTGATCGGATTACCGTCATCTCGCGCGATGGGCGGCGCGTGAAGCTCTCCAACGTCGTCGAGGTCGTCCAGGGAGTGGGGCCGAATGTCATCAATCGATACAACCGGCAGCGGGCGGTGACGCTGTATGCCAACCTGGAAGGGAAGCCTCTCGGCGAAGGGCTTCAGGAATTGAATGCCATCGTCGCTGAGACGCTTCCCCGGGAGCCGGGGTATCGAACCGAGTTATCCGGCATGACCAAGCAGTTCCAGGAGTCTTTCGCTTACCTGGGAACGGCGTTCTTGCTGGCTATCATCATCATCTACATGGTCCTGGCGTCACAGTTTGAGAGCTTCATTCATCCGTTCACCATCATGCTCTCGCTGCCGCTGGCCACGATCGGCGTTTTCGGCTTGCTGTTGCTCACCGGAAAGACGCTGAATATCTTCAGCTACATCGGGATCATCATGCTGGTGGGCATCGTGACCAAGAATGCCATTCTACTGGTCGATTACACCAATCAACTCTGCGCTCGCGGGATGGAACGAACGCAAGCCATTTTGCAGGCCGGGCCGACGCGGCTGCGCCCCATTTTGATGACCGCCGTGACGACCATTGCCGGTATGACGCCCGTCGCCTTGGCGCTCAGCGAGGGTGGAGAGACCCGAGCCCCGATGGCCGTAGCCGTCATCGGCGGGATGTTGACCTCGACATTCCTCACGCTGCTGGTGATCCCCGTCGTCTACAGCCTGTTTGACGATCTCGGTCGATGGATCCGACGTCGTTGGGGTGGCACGAGAGAAAGAGTCGGCGAACCGGCGACGCCAGCAGAGGAAGCCGAGGAGACCCTGGAGCCGGTCATCACGCGATAGAAAGGAATAGCTCGACGAATGGGAGAAGGTACGATGTCGACGAACCATGAGATCCCTGTGGGAGCGATGGCGGAATACTCTCTCGTCGTCACCCATGATCTGACCATTGCCGCCATCGATCCACGACTGCCCGAGGTGCTGGCCACACCGATGATGATCAATTCCATGGAAATCGCTGCCGCTCGCGCCATCCAACCGTATTTAGCCGATGGATGGATCTCGGTCGGCGTCGTGGTCGATATCCGCCATTTGGCCGCCACGCCGGAGGGGGCGACTGTTCGGGCACGGGCGCGGGTCATCAATGTAGATGGAAAACGCATCACCTTCGCCGTGGAGGCCTATGACGATGTGGAGAAGATCGGCGAGGGAACTCATGTGCGCGCATTAGTGGAATTGCCGCGCTTCCTTCGCATGGTGGAACAGAAGCGATCGCGCCCGTCGCGTTCGTAGGTGCTGGCCGTTGGCGACCGACGCGACGGGGATGTCTCCATCGGGCATGGCCTTTCGGGCGTCATTCCTCGCCAGCGGACCGTCAAGGAGTATGCCCGATCCCTTCAGCATGGTCATCGCTCATCAGAGGGTGCGGCCGGCGCAGTATAGACTCTCCGGAGTGCCGCGCCACGAAAGTAATGGGCCAGGATCTCAACATGGCTTTTCCCCTGCCGCGCCATCACCGCCGCGCCAATCTGGCAAAGTCCCACGCCATGACCCCAGCCCGCGCCGATGAGATGAAATCGATGGGGAATGGAACCTTCTCCCTCAGTGCGCACAATGAAAGCAGAGCTGTAGAGGTGCGTTTCGGACAAGACGCGGCGAATCTCCAACTCCTTCCCGATCACCACCGAACGCTTTTCTCCCCGAATGGCCAGCGTGATGAGGCGTCCGGAAACGCCTCGCCGAAGAGGCTGGAGTGAGAGGATGGGGCCGAGATCGACGCCGAGCTTCTTCTCGACGATCGCTCGTAAGCGATCCTGCTCATAGTCGATCTGCCAGCGAAAGAACGCCAGCGTGTGCTGATCGATCTCGGGCAGAATCTGTTCGATGAGCGCTCGATCCGACGTATTGCAGAATGCCGGTGGCCGATGAGTGATCCAGTATGTCGCCGCCTTCTCTTCGGCGAGAGGCGTCGGGAAATCCATCGGCCAGCGTTCACCATCATATGTGCCCGCCAGATAGGGAATCTCTCGATCCTCCCAGGCCGTGCTGTAGGTCTCCGTCATGCCCCCGCAACATTTGGAAAAGCGCGCATCGCAGATTTCATCATCAAATGTGAGAACCATTCCCCGAGTTTCTGCGATGGCGTCCATGACGGTAGGAGAAGAGATCCTGGTGATACCGTGGTATCGCTGACAATGATCATCGGCGCACACATCGAATGCGGTGTGCGCGCGCCGATCGAACCAGCGGATGATTTCTAGAGACGTCGATTGTGAATCCGGAGTCGGCATTCGGAGCGCACCATGTCCTTCTGAGGGTGGAGAATCAGGCTCGCACCCGCGCTGGTGAAGTTGTGCCAGAAGCCAGCTTCGCGAGATGATGGCGTGTGCTTTCAGGAATTCCAGCGGCGCAAAGGCGCTCATCTCTGAAGCGATCACGCTCGTCAGATAGGCTTCCAGCGGAAGGCGATTGATGACCGTGAGGCGGGCCGTAGGGGTGCATTTCAATATCAGCGATCCCTGGAAACTCAACTCCTGTTCCTGTTGCCAGTGGAAGTCGCGGCCGATGGGCACGCGGGCCACCGTGAACGAGCCGGGCGAAACATCGTTCGGCATCAACTCGATCTCGGGAGCCGTGACGAGCAACTGGCCTTGGCTATCGTGGATGAAGAGGCGGTTCTCTCGTGCCATCGCATGATACGCTCCCGGAAGGAACCTTCGACCATTGGTCGAGGCATATTCTCCGGAGAGCTTGAACCGAACCTCTTCCACCCCGGTCATCAACCCCACGGAGATCACAGGTTCGCTTGTGATGTGGTTCGCTTCTCTCATTTAACAGTCATACTGCTGAAGAAATTCGTCCACGAGGTGAATGGTCAGCTCCTGCCTGTGGGAGAGTTTTTTCTTGAGCTTACTATCCGTAGTCAGAATGAGTTTGTCCTGTGTATTCATTGCTGTTTTCACGAGGTAGCGGTCATCCTGTGGTGTTTCTTGTTCTATCTCCGGGAGCACCGGTTTCAAATTTGATTCGTCGAGGAGGTGAAATTTCTCGCTATTCCACAGAAAGCTTCCGAGAAAATACCTTACCAGAATTCGAGCAGGGAGAGCCCAGTTTTCTGATGCCTTAGACATCCACCGTATTTTTTGTGTGACGCCACCTCCTTTCATAGCAACGAGTCTATCACATTTCCGAAAAACCGTTTCTAGAAACTGTCCCGCGTCTTTCTGCTTTCGGGAATCGGCTATGAAGTGGACGATCCACTCATCAATGGTGATTTCCATTCGGGTTACTCCACCGCTTTGGAGAGACCCAGAATATCTTTGAGGTCTTCCGGTTCCCCTTCCATGAAGGTCGTGAGTCCGCCTTCTATCTGTCCGTTAGACTTCACGCGCTGGCGTTCAAATCTGCTTTCTCCATTGCTTTTTGTGCACAAATAACAGGATATTTCATGTGGGCTGAGTCGTCCCTGAGCCACGGCACTGAGCAGTGAGAGAACAAAGTGTTCACTGTGGGTGGAGACAATCAGTGTTTTGTTTTCTTCTTTGGTCAGCTTGACGAATGCATGAGCGAGATTTCTCAGAGCTCGCGGATGCGGATGAATCTCCGGCTCTTCAATGCACACGATAGAGGTATCACTCCGAAGAGTCTTCGCAAGCAAGTAGACAACCTGATTGATTCCGAATCCATCATTGACCAGCTCGGTTGATAATCCCGTCGCCTTATCCGTTGTATTCAGCCAGAAGAGAGTGGTTCCTGGCGCCGTACGAACCCGTAACTCCCTTTGGAGAATCTGCTCAAGGTAGTGGCTGACCTTTCCCTCGAGATATTGATCGCTGGCTAAGATCGTTGCCACCTCTTCTTCTGCGAGAATCACAGGAGTCAGTGGTACGGTTTGGTAGTGTGGCTTGGAGAACCCTCGTCGTAAGTGCACGAAATCACTTCGCCGAAGCTCTTCTATTGGGGAATTGAGCAGAGCAGTGAGAATCTGGGCTTTTTTTTGTGCTTCTTCCATAGTCTTCGGTTCCCGATCGCTGAGGAGTCCCGTTGGTTCCGACGTAGTACCAATTGTCACTTGGGCAAGAATGCCGTTCCAGGAAACCATGAACATCGTTCCTTGATGCTCCACCGTCGCCCTTTGTTGCTTATTCGCCGGGTAGGGAAAGACCGTTTCGATTTCAAGATTGACAGACCATGGATCTCCTGCCCGAATCAAAAGTTTCCCCTCCTGTTTCCCGAGACTGACCGTGTAAGTCACCCTATCGGAATCCTTCATCAAGCCGATTTCCAGCTCAATCAGCGCCTCTGGAATGTGATTGAAGACGACTTGCTCGAATCCGCCGAAGTTCGCAAAAGAGAGATTGAAGAAGCCATCGAGCGGCTGGTTGGGATTGAGAATGACATTCTTAAGAATCGCCAGGGCGTGCATGAGAGTGGACTTACCCGAGCCGTTCGGGCCGTAAAGAATGGTGAGGGGAGAGATCTCAACCTCCTGATCCCGGATGGATCTCAGGTTCTTAATCTTGATATGCCTTAGCATGAAGCACCTCTGGAACTGGGCTTTGCTTCCCGAGGAAGAGAATATGGCATCTCTATCCACGGGTCAAGCTTCCGCGAGAAGCCCGAGCGTTCGCTCCTTTAGCTTCCTCACCAGATGGGAAAACAGCGGCTCTCCAAGCGTCACTTCGGAAAAAATCTGACGCGCGACCTCCGGACCGACCTTCCGGAAGTGCTCCTCCACCGGAACCACCAGACATCCTACTAGATCGAGAGCTCCGGGACTCACCATCAGCTTGTCCTCTCCTTCCGCATAGTAACAGGACGGGCGGTGTTGGGCTCGAGGGAAAAGATAGACGGTCCATCCGCGATCTTTGGAGAAGATGTGACCCGACCGATCGCCCGCACAGACAACCACATTGATGAGAGGCTCGGGCTGTTTTCCCGTGAGATCGGCGAGTATCTTCAGTGTCTCGTAGAACCATCCAGCCAGCATCTTTCGATGCGATCCACGATAGATCAAAACGCTCAAGTGATAATCTTCCAGCGCGAGAAGCTCGATCTCCGTTGTGGTGACCACCTCGTGCCGGTGAACGCTGAGTCCAGGATCCGTTTCAATGGCCTCCAGATGTCTCTCGATGAGCAATCCTTCGCGGGTGCAAGCTTGAAAGTGGAGATGATCTGGCGCCGAGGCACCACATTGCGGGCCGTTATAGAGCACGAAATACGCCGGCGAGAGATCTTTCGCCAGATCGAGCATGACCTCGAAGTGGTCGGCAATGGCTTGCTCGATGTGCTGGCGATGGACAATAGAAAGATGGCGATCCAGGATGGGAGCTGGATTGGGGAGAATGACGAACGCCTCGCCGTAGGCCAATCCCTTTTCCTCTGGAGGCAAATTCTCGGCGCACAGGAAACAGGGACGATTCCGGACGGATTCTCGGTCCACCGGTGCCGCCGCGCTGGTGAGCCTTTGGGGGTTGAATTGAGCCAAAATCTCAAAGCGCCCCAGAGGAATTCGCCTGGTCACGACCTGAGAGAGATTCTGGGTACCCTCGCGCAAGAGCGGCCAATTCGCCTTTTGGTGGTTCAGCAGCGCTTCCACCCGCGATGAAAGCTCGTTGGCTCCGAGATCGCGCCAAAATGGCCTCAACTCGATGTCTTCGATGATTCGTGATGCCCAGCTCATGAGATGTCGAAAACGTTCCCACGCTGGAATGTTGGGATTTCTCGCCACACTCAATGAACTGATATGGAGCGGGGAAGCGCGCCGCGGTCATGGACCAGCGGGAATCCGACGCGTCGCACCAGCTCGGCGAATCTGGGGTCCGAGCGAAGGCTGTCGAACGCTGGCTCCACGTTGAGGAAAATAAGCCAGTGGGATCGCTCCCGGTAGGCGTTCTCTAACCAGATGAACGCGTCATCCTTCCGGTTCAATCCCGTATAGAGGATGGCGAGGTAGTATGGAGAAACGAATTTGTGCTTGGATAGTTCTTTCAGTTCATCGAGTATCGCCATCGCCTTATCACCCTCACCCAACATCGCATAAGCATGTCCGGTTGCGGCTCGGCTGTCCACGGGAAGAGTGACCGCCTTCTGAAACTCAGTGAGTGCCTTTTCCACCATTCCCTTTTGTTCATAAGCCCATCCCAGTGTGATGTGGGCGACGCCAAAGTGTGAGTCCATTTCCAGCGCCTTCTGGTACTGCTCTATCGCCTGGTCATACTGGCGGGCGTAGTAAAATGGACGCCCCGCTGCCATAGTGATGATGAGCGAGATTGGATCTAATGCTTGAGCTCGTTTCATCTCCGCGATGGCTTCTTCAAACCGTCCCATCGCCGTCAAATACAGGCCATACCACTGGTGAGCAGTCGCATAGTTTGGGTTCAGCGCGATGGCTCGCTTGTATTCTCTTTCAGCCGCGATCCAGTCCCAATGGTAATGCAACCTGATGTAAGCGAGCGACGCATGGGCTTCGGCCAAGGTATCATCTATCTCCAGGGCCCTGGTCACGGCCGCCTCTGCTTTCGGGAACGCTTCCTCGGGCGAGAGGAAAGTGTAGTCCGCCAGCATATTGTAGCAGTCGGCCAATCCGGCATAGGCCAGCACGTAGTTCGGATCTCTTTCGATTGCCTGCTGGAAGTACTCGATGCTTTTCTTGAACCCCTCATATGTCCTCTTGTTCCAGAAGTAGCGCCCCTTGAGATAGGCCTGGTACGCCTCTGCGCTCTCGGTGTCGTGTTTGGTCAGTTGCTTCAGCTCAGCGCCGGTCAACCTCAGCGTCAGCGCCCGCGCTACCCGTTCCGCGATGATGTCCTGCACGGCGAAGATGTCTGTGAACGTGGCGTCGAACGTCTCGGCCCACAGCGGAGCGCCATCGCTGATACTCAGCAGTTGGACCGTCACGCGGATTCTGTCGCCTAATCTCTGAATTGTGCCGTCCAGCACGGAATCCACTTTCAGTTCCCGGCCCACGGCCACTGGGTCTTGCTCCAGGGCTGTGTACTGCCGCACGGCACTCGTGGGCCGAACGATAAGCTGCCGGAGGTTGCTGAGCTGGGCGATCAAGGCATCGGCGAGCCCCAGCCCCAGGTATTCATCGTTCCCTTCAGCAACCAAAGGCTTGAAAGGGAGCACCGCAATGGATCTCACCGCTGCCCCCGTCTCCGCCGGCTTTGATCGGCTCGAAATCCAAAAGTAGGAAAGGACTGTAGCCAGCCCCACCAGCAGCAGAACGAACAAGCGAGGGAGCAGGAGAGCTGGCGAGCGGGGGAGACGGGGAGCAGGGGAGAACTCTCCTCCCCCCCACCGCCCCACTGCCTCTCCGCTCCCCGGCTGTTCCTCGTCCACTTCTTCCTCCTCTTCGATGAGGACACGTGATCTGACGCGTTCCACCACTATCAGGTCATCAGATTCATCCCACAACTCTCTTACACTGGCCACAAAGCGATAGCCGCGTCTGGGGATCGTCTCTATATATTGAGGCGTGTTCGGACTGTCGCCCAGGGCCTTCCTCAGCGCTGAGATACTCTGCCTCAGGTTGTTCTCCTCGACAATGGCATCAGGCCAGACCATCTCCATCAGTTCATCTCTCTCCAGCACGTGTCCGCTGTTCTGTACCAGCACCAGCAGTGTGTCGAAGGACTTCGGCGTGAGCGCCACAGGCTCTCCATCCCGGAGCAGGACGCGCTCTGTGACATCCAACCGGAACGAACCGAACTCATAGAAGTGCTTGATGGGTCTGGTCATAACCGCGCTCACAACTTTTTCACAGATCTTTCACAACTTTCTAAAGACTTTTCACTCCTGTTCGGAGTATGCTGTGCTCTGGAGTGGCTTGTTCATTCTATCACAGAGGCAGTGACGGAACAACACGATGGGAGGCAGCATGAAGAAGAGGAAAACAGAGATCACGGTTGAGACCGAGCGGCTGTTGCTCATACGCCAACGTCGGCCCTGGGTTCGAGCATGGTGTGACGGATGCGCCAAACACGCCAACATGATCACGGCGGCGGAGGCGGCTGCCGCAGCCCGTGTGAGCTCGCGCACTGTCTATCGCTGGGTGGAGGCTGAGAAGGTTCACTTCACCGAAACGCTTGAGGGGTTGCTCCTCATTTGTTTTAACTCACTAACCAAATGGAGGTGATTTCGATGAAACGATTCAACACTCATTCGCTCATCCCACAATCAAAAGGAGGAATGACGATGCGACTCTCAACTTTTTCCCTCTTATGCCTGGCCATCCTTGGGTTTGGATCCTCGGTCCCAGGGAATCAGGCAAAGTCTGATTGTGAGAACATCGGCGGAACGCTGGCGGTGGCTTTCACAAGTGAACTCACCACGTTGGGCATCGTGACCGGCGGTCTCAAAGGCGCTGTCACAGCCACCATTCTCGAGCAGTCGCCCGGCGAGGATGGAACAATGAACGCTCAGTTAGAGCACGTTTATGTGACCGAGGCAGGGGATGTCCTTCACACAGCAGATCAAGCCGTGTTAGTTCCCGTGAATGCGAGCACAGCTCTCATGACGGAACAGTCCGTCATCATCAGTGGAACCGGGAAGTTTGAGGGGGCTACGGGCACGCTCGAGTCCACCGGTGTAGTAGATTTTGCTCATGGTCAGGTGACGCTCCGATATCGTGGGCAAATCTGTGGTGGTCAGTAGAGAATTCTCTCGCTCCGCCTTTGAACATCGGCAGTGCCTGGGAGCCGGGAACGCCTCCAGGCGCTGTCGAAAGGGCATCCTCCTGCGATTCCGGCGCTGATGGCAGTATGAGGTGCCGCTCCCATATCCCCTCTGACTTGCTTCATTCGTTACGGCCATCACCGAAGCGCTTCAACATGCCGTGGCCTTACCGTCATGAGTTCCTCGAATAAAGGAGATCTCTTAGGAATTAGGAAGAAGCCGTCGATGATGGCGATTGTAATGAGTTTTTCAGCTCGGCGAACGCCTCATTCTTTGTGCCTGACGTTCCACAGATAACAGCCAGGCCGGAGTTGGCACCCTTTCTCTCCGGCAGCACCTTCGGCTCATCAAGGATCGTGATCGCCTCTCCTCGCCGTCTACTGCGTATAAACTGATGTCGTTAATCAGTGTTCGAGTGAGAGACGCCGCGTCGTAGCTCGACCTCGGATCTTCTTCGCTCGGGAAGGCCGTGATTCTTCGATGAGCAAGCGGTATAATGTTCTTCCATCGATGAGAGGAGCATGAGCCATCATGCCAGCGAATCTGACGCCCGAATATTTAGAGGCCGAAGAGAAATACCGCCAGGCCGCGACGCCCCAGGAGAAATTGGCGGCGCTGGAGGAGATGCTGGCCACCATTCCCAAGCACAAGGGCACGGAGAAGATGCAGGCCGATATCCGGCGCCGCATCTCCAAGCTCAGGAAAGAGCTGCAACGCAAAAAAAAGAGCGGCGCGGCCCGCAAGCCGTTCTATCACGTGGAAAGAGAGGGCGCCGGTCAGGTGGTGCTCGTCGGTCCGCCCAACGTGGGGAAGTCCCAGTTGGTCGCCCGATTGACCGGTGCGACCCCCGAAGTCGCCGAATATCCGTTCACCACGCGATTGCCAGTGCCCGGCATGATGGAGTTCGAGAACGTCAAGATCCAACTCGTCGATTTGCCTCCGCTGTGGCGCGAGTTCTCCGAGCCCTGGCTATTCGGGCTCATCCGCAATGCCCATACCGTGCTGTTGGTCGTTGATGCCAGCGATGATGATGTACTCACACACACGGAGACCGCTCTCTCGCTGTTAGAGGAGAAAAACATTCGCCTGATTCCCCCCACATCTGAAGATGCCGGGATGGGGAAGCGCGCGCTGTTAGTAGCCAACAAACTCGATCTCCCCCGGGCTCGGGAGAACGTCCACATTCTCGAAGAATTTTTCGGTCAACGGCTGCCCGTGATTCCCGTATCGGCGAAGACGGGCTTCCACCTCGAGCGCTTGAAGCGAGAGATCTATCGCGCTTTGGGAGTGATCCGCGTCTACACGAAAGCACCGGGAAAACCCGTGGATCGAACAGCGCCGTTCGTCCTCAAGCGAGGAAGCACCGTGCTGGATGCCGCTCGAGCCGTTCATCATGACTTCGCCGAGAAGCTGAAATATGCGCGCATCTGGGGCTCCGAGCGATTTGACGGACAGAAAGTCAGTCGTGACCACGTGTTGGACGATGAGGATGTCGTCGAATTTCACATTTGAATCCTATCCTCTGAACCTGGTCGCCGGGGACCTCGAAGGGCGAAGAGGAAGCGGGTCCGTCCGATCCCAGTGGGACGTCCGTTGTCGGTAGAGGGCCCCCGATCACAACCGGCCAGCCGTTCCGGACTCTTCTCAATGGAGGGCCAATCCCCGGGAGCGCGCCTCTTCGGGGGGACTCCCCGGCTCCACGCCATTCAGCTCAAAAGACGTTGTCTTTGCCCGCCACATTGTGTATCATTACGCACCTTTTTTGGTGCTATGAAACGGTCGCCGATGTTGCTCATCTTTTTGACGGTGTTCATCGATCTGTTGGGGTTCGGCATCATCCTGCCGCTCCTCCCCTATTATGCTCATCAGGAGCCGTTCAATGCTCGTCCCTGGCAAATCGGATTGCTGGTGGCTTCTTATTCGTTGATGCAATTCATTTTTGCGCCCATATGGGGACGAATCTCGGATCGCGTGGGCCGGCGTCCAATCATCTTGATGAGTCTGATGGGCTCCACCATCTCTTACTTGATTTTTGGACTGGCCCAGAGCGTGGCTCTCCTCTTCGTCTCGCGCATCTTGGCGGGAATTGGCGGCGCCAACATTCCTACGGCCCAGGCATACATTGCCGATACGACCTCGCCGGAGAATCGCGCCAAAGGGATGGGGATGATCGGCGCCGCCTTCGGATTGGGCTTCATTTTCGGTCCGGCCGTGGGAGGGTTCTTGAGTCAGTGGGGATATAGCGTGCCGGGATTCGTGGCCTCGGGTATCTGCTTCACCGACTTCGTGCTCACCTATTTCTTGCTTCCCGAATCGCTCAAAGAGAGAAAACGGGAGGTCGCACCGCTCCGGGCGTCGAGATGGACGCGACTGAAGAGGGCGTTCGTTCGACCTCGCGTAGGATGGCTTTTAGCTCTGTTTTTCATCGCCACATTCTCGTTGGCCAATCTGGAAGCGACCTTCGCTCTGATCGCCAAGGTCAGATATGCCTATACGGAAGCACAAACTGGCTATCTGTTCGCGTACATTGGTGTCCTCACTGCTCTGGTACAGGGTGGACTCATCGGCCCCCTGGTTCGCCGATTAGGCGAGCCCAAATTGATCGTCGTAGGAACGCTGGCCTTCGCCGTCAGCTTGTGGCTCATTCCTTACTGTTGGGACTTCTGGGCGTTGGCTACCGATCTGGCCGTCCTGGCTTTTGGTCAGGGAGTGAATACGCCTTCGGTGACCAGTTTGATCTCTCAGTATACGCCCCCCGATGAGCAAGGCAGCATGCTGGGCGTCACCCAGTCGCTCTCCAGTTTGGCTCGCGTACTGGGGCCGATCTGGGGAGGCTTCATGTTCAACATTCATTATCGGTGGCCCTATTTGACGGCGGCTATGTTCATGCTCGTCGCCTTCGGGCTGAGTCTGAAGATCCAGGCCCAGGCGCGGGTGGCTGCTGAGGCGAAATCGGCCGCACGGCTTCTTTGATAGCGGCTGGACTTGGTGACTCGCCCTTTTCCCTCATCACGTCATGTCCTCTTCGAATCAGGGAACCGGCTCGAAGACCACTCGTTCGCGCAACGTGGCGTAGACCGGCTTTCCGTTCAATCGTGCCGGTAGGACGCGATAGGCTTTGAAGGCATCCATGGCCATTTCATTGAAATCCGGATCGACGGTGTGAAGAACACGAATGTTGGTCACGCGACCATCGGGTGTGACGAGACCTTCGAGATCCACTGCCAGAGTAGTGGCGCGGCGGCCCGGTACTCGAGGGGTAACGCGTCGGACGATGATGGGGGGAACGAAGACGTCGTCCGGGTTCACGTTGAGGGGGCGTCCATATTGATCCGTTGGGCGGGAGAGGTCTCGGGGGCGGAGGCGGAGTTCGTGGACCGGCACGATCTCCACCGTCACCGTTGCCAGAAGGCCTCGATGGGCAGAGTCAGCTTGAGAACCAGTCTTGACGGTCGGTTTCGTTTGGCGATCGATGGGTTTCCCTTGGAGAGCGACGGTTTCGAAATTGTGTAATTGAAGGTCGGGCCAATCGAGCAGGATTCGTTCGTCAGCCGCGATCATCAATGAGAGCTGCGCCGTTCTGGTGGAGATGCTCTTTACCGAGATAGTGATGAGCGTCGGTCGATCGCTGACGTACGCGCCATCGTGAAATCGCTCGCCGGGGAGAAGCCCCACCGAGCGGACGTGCCGCAAGGTGATCTGTTGCAGCCCGTAGGTCTCTTGCAAGTATCGAGCTTCGGCCGAAGCACTATCGAACGTTTGTGGAAGATAGGAGAGTGCTTTCACCTTGTCGGAGTCGCTCGTCTCGTATTGATAAAGCGCCAGGGTGATGTTCGCGCCGAACCGCCAGTGAGATCTCGGGCGTCGACGCGCTTGTCCCCAGACCATGACCGTCGCCAGCAGAAGCCCGATCACCAATCCGCCTCTGAAGTTGATGCTCTTTGGATTCATTCTTCGACGCTCCTCTCGCTCTTGTACTGGATGATTGCCCTGTACACCTCGTTCTTGCTCCTCCCGTGCTCTTTGGCGACCTGTCTGATCGCTGACGTGAGGTCAAGAGCTTCGCTCTCCATCAACGCTCTGACCTGCTCATAGAGCATCTGCGGGTCAACCGAAGATGACGTCGATGAGGTCTCGGGGGAAGGCGCTGGCGCCACGATGAGCACCAGTTCGCCTTTTATCGATCGTTCTTCCAGTTCCTGTCGGAGATGGCCGAGGCGGGCGCGCCGGAATTCTTCGTGGGCTTTGGTCAGCTCCCGAGCCAGGACGGCGGGGCGATCGCCGAGAATCTCCAGCATATCTTCCAGGGTCGCTCGAATGCGGTGAGGGGCTTCGAAAAAAACGCATGTATAGGGCAATGAGGCGAGCATCGCGAGCTCTCGACGTCGCGGGGCACGCTTCGAAGGCAAGAATCCTACGAATAAGAATCGCTCCGCGGGCACGCCCGCTGCCATCAGCGCTGTGGTGAGAGCGGATGGACCGGGGACGGGAACGATGGGAATCTGTTCGGCAATAGCCGCCTGAATGAGTACCAGTCCGGGATCGGAGATCGTCGGCGCTCCAGCATCAGTGACCAGGGCAATGGATATCCCTTCCTTGAGCTTGCTCATCAACTGGCGGCTCCGTTGACGTTCATTATGCTGATGGTAACTGATGGTCGGCGTCCGGATCTCGTAGCGCGCCAGCAACTTTCGCGTCTGGCGCGTGTCTTCGCAGGCGATGAGATCGACATCCCTCAGTACTCGCAAAGCGCGCAGAGTGATGTCCTCCAGGTTCCCGATTGGCGTGGCGACGATATATAATGTCCCCAGCATATGACTCAGCTCATTGTATCACCTCTCCTGGCAGAGTCGAAACAAAGATCGCTGAGCCTCCGGGGGATTGGCCGCGGACGCCTCGCACGAGGGCATGTGATGTCTGGACGGGATATAGAGAGCGCCCATCGTCCGAGATTCATGTTCCAGGAAATCATCTCCTCTGCCTGTTCAGGACGGATTTGCGGTTGTAGCTATTGGACGACCCTCCCTGTGGCCATCATCGTAGGAATAAGCCCAGCTTGAATTTGCGACTTGAGCGTGATATAAACCGATTGGTTTGTCAGTTCTCTGGGTCGTTCAGCGTCGGAGAGGAGATGAGGGATGTATTCATTGGAGCCCAGCCACCACCGGCGCCGTTCGCCGAATGAGCAGGAGGGGGTGGGCCGTTGATCGGTCGGTTGAAAGGATCGTTCGATGACACTATGAGATCAAGGAGGGGAATATGGCCAGTCTCACAGATCGCATGATTCGCGCTGCCAAGTTGGACGTGAACCTGTATGAAGAAGTGGAGGCCGATCCTCAAGCCATGGGCCAGGCCATGACCGTGGTCGTTCTCTCCAGTGTTGCCGCAGGCATCGGTAGTGGGCGCGGGCTCGGCGGCATCATCGGTGGAGCGGTGGTCGCCCTGATTGGATGGTTCATCTGGGCGTATATCACCTACTTTGTGGGTACGCGATTGCTGCCCGAGCCGCAAACGCACGCCGATCATGGCCAGTTGCTTCGCACCATCGGTTTCTCCAGCGCCCCCGGCGTCATTCGCGTCTTCGGATTCATCCCTTTGTTGGGAGCGCTGATTCACTTGATCGCCGGCGTGTGGATGCTCATCGCCATGGTCATCGCCGTCAGGCAGGCGCTCGATTATACGAGCACGGGACGGGCCGTGGGCGTGTGCCTGATTGGATGGCTCATCTATATGATCGCCTTCGCCCTGCTCGGCGCTTTGTTCGGGGGGCTGGTCAGGCCGTTTCAATGAGAATTATGGCGGCGAGTTCTCGGGGATGACCTGGAGTTCGGCTTCGAATTTGCGGTAGCGGCGGAACTCGATGACGTTGCGGGTGTAGTAGCGTTCGCGGTCCCGCCCGAGGAGCACTTCGGCGCGAACGGGCAGGAGATAGCGCTCTCCGGCGATCGTGACCCAATCGTATTCCACGGCGTTTTCGGCCAATGTGATGGGGAATCCAGGCGGGATGTCATCGTGAGAGAGTTCCAGCCGGAGCACCCGTTGCGTCTCCACATCGATCCACACACTCCCCTGGAATCCTGAGACGATGGTCTGGCCACTATTCTTGTCGGTGATATGACTCTTGGAGTAGCGGGTGAGGACGCGAAAATCATAGACGACCGTGGGGCGTCCGCGAAATGTCTCATGCCCCACCTCCTTGAATGTGGCATGAGATTGCGGGGCGAACACTCCGGCGAGCAGTGAGCCGAGTTCTCCCGTGGACGTCGAGCCGCCTAATTCTTCGTATGAGAGCGTGGTCGGCGCTCCATTGATGCGCAGGAGCTTGAACGATTCGCCACTATCCGTTCGATAGGTGAGTTCGATTTCCAGCCGATCTTGTCGTTGCCAGTCCGTCATCCCCGGAGTTCGGACGTAACGAGTGACGATTTGGGTGACAACGAAGTTCGGGAGTTCTCTGACGTACTGGAGGGCGTGATATCGCGCGCGCTCGATGAGAGAATCTTGACGAGATGCGGGCACGTGGGTCTCTTGCGACACTGCTTGGGGCGGGATGGTGGAGGAAGGCGCTTCAGAAGAAGAAAGACGCTTGCGCGCTGTCGCTCGGCTGGCGCGTTTGATGGCTCCGAGCAAGAAAGAGCGAGCGCCCGCCCGCCGGAACTCATCCAGCATCCGATCGTCGACGATGAACTTGAGACCGCGGCGTTCGACGATGGCGGCGATCTCCGCCTGGGTGATCTCTCGGTGGCGCGCGCGATCGAGGAGCTGAAGGAGTTCCTGTTTGCTGAGAGGCTCAGATGCATCCTGACCCAGCCCGCGATCGAGGGTGAGACCGAGGCAACACACCAACAGGAATGCCATCGTCGCCTTCTTCATGGTCCTGCTCAGTACCAAGTGTAATCGAAGCCGTCGCCTTCGTTCAATCTCCCATTGTGAAAAGAGGGTGTTGTCGGGCGATTCATCGCTCGCCCGACGCCCCATCCCGCGCGACGACTTCTCGCCGCCACGCTCCATTGTGCGCTGCAGGCACATCTCCATAGGCGATCTTATCGAGGAGGCTTTTGGCGAGGGATTCATGAGCGGACGATCTCTGTTCTGCCATTGGCGCCCTTCCCATTCATCGGGGTTCGAAGGCGATCTCGTCGAAAGGCCCATGCCCATTTATGTCTTGCCGAGGCGCCGAAGATCGAACCGATGAGGGGCGATCTGAGCGCCTCGGCGGAGTGATCATATCAGCCTTCTGGTTTCTCGAACAAGGATTCATCGATTTCGGGATTGATCTCCACTTCGCGGACGGTGAAGGCGAACAGTTTAACGCCGTTTTGGAAGATGGTGACCTGATGGGGGACTTGAATGCCCTCCACAGCCCGGTAATCGGCGTAAGTCTCTTCCAGTTGTTGTCCTCGTACCTGGTACCGTGTTTTGAGGACGAGATGGGTGCGGGGATCAATGAAGAATTCGGTCGTGTGTCCCTCGGCATCGGAGACGGCGACGACCCGCGCCGGTGTCCCCGCGACCTCTGCGTCGGCCAATGGTCGAACGCGATAACCCGGCTGATGAATCTGTCGCAGCATCTGGAAGCCGTACTTGCTGGACTCTTTCATCTGTTCGGTCTGATCGCGCACTTGTCCAGCCATACTCATCCAACCGACCTGGCCATTGAATCCCTGAACCAGGGTTCCAAAAGGCAGGGCGAATTCCAGGCGCATCTTCTCGGGCAGAACGGTGTAGTTGACGATCGAAGGTACGGGGATTTCCTGAGATGCACCCGGGGGAGAGATGGTTCCCGTGCCACGCGTGATCTGCGATTTCTGATGAATGAAAGCGTCGCCGCCCAGCGCTTGAATCGTCGCCTCCAGAATGGTCATTGCCCGGGCGCGCGCGGCTTTGCTCACTGGACCGGCGAGCACTTCGTTTTTCTTTCGCTTCAGGTCGGGTTGAAGCAGATCCAAATCGCTATAGGCGATCTTGTGCACCGTGGGGAACTTCTGTTTCAACTCGGCTTCGAAGACCTTGGCATTGCCCACCAGAACGATGACCGAACGATCGGGATGAATCCTGGTCTTGGCGAAGGTCATCACCTGTTCGGCGGTGACGGCGCGAAGGCGATCGCGATACGTCTCCAGATACTCTTTTCCGTAACCGTAGAACAGGGCGTCGAGGACCTGGGTGGCGATACCACCGGGCGTTTCGATCTGAAGCGGGAACGCACCGGTGAGGTAGGCCTTACGAGCTCGAAGTTCGTCGGCGGCCACCGGTTCGGTTCGGATGCGGTTGAGTTCCTGAAAGATGGCGTCGACGGCTTCTACGGTGGACTCGGTCTTGGTGTAGGTGTTGATCCAGAAATATCCGGGCTGCAGTCGCTCGGCGAATTGGCTATAGGCGCCATAGGTCAATCCGCGCCGACTCCGGATCTCTCGAAACAGTCGTCCTCCTGATCCCCCACCGAAGACGGCGTTGAACACTTGAGCCACGAAATACTCGGGATCCGTCCGCGCGATTCCCACGTGTCCGATGCGGATCTCTGTTTGTACGGCGTCGGGTTTATCAATGATGAGGATTTGAGGCGCTCGCCGGTCAGACGTGGCGAATGGAGGCAGAGGCGGCGGCGATGAAGCTTCCCATCCGCCGAGATATTTCTCCACCGTGGCGAATGCTTCGGTTGGACGCACATCGCCCACGATGGCGATGATGGCCGTATTGGGGCGATAATGAGTGCGATGGAACTGAACCAGGTCCTGGCGCTGAATGGCGCGGACCGAAGTCGGCGTCCCACCGAGCGGTCGAGCATAGGGATGTTGGCCGAAGACGAGTCGATGAAAGGCGGCGGCAGCCAGGAACTTGGGATCTTGCATCTGGATGCGCAGACCGCTGAGCGCCTGTTTTCGCCAGCGCTCGATTTCTTCATCCTGGAAAACGGGATGAAGAACAACATCAGCGAGCAGTTCCATACCCAGATCCAGATGGTCGGACGTCACCGCCGCACTGACGAAGGTGCTATCCCATCCAGCGCCGGCATCGAGCTGGCCGCCGATGAAATCAATCGCCCGAGCAATGTCCTGTGCCGATCGGGTCTGGGTTCCCTGGTCGAGCAGTGCCGCCGTCGCTTGAGCCACTCCCGGTTTCTCCGGCGGATCGTAAATCGCTCCGGCTCTCAGGAGCAATCGGAGGCTCACCGCCGGCTGCTCATGATGTTCGATCACCACAACGCGCAATCCATTAGGGAGCGTCTTTTGCTCAAACGCGGGGAATTGAATGGGTGCCGGCGGTTGTGGTGAGGGGGGAACCGGTCGGGGGGATTGCTGGGCCGACCCCCGGCCGGGCATCCCGAGAATGCTCGCTGTGAGCGTCAGAAAAAGAAGGCCATTTCTCCGTTTCATCGTTCTTGCTCCTCCCGTTTTTCGCCATCGCGCTTTGTCCGCCGACGTTCCGACGTCCGATCTCCTTTCCGGCGCAGGGCTTCGGGTAACATATAGACGACGGTGCGATTCTGCTCGGTAAAATACGTTCGTGCTACGCGCTGGACATCAGCGGCGGTGATTTTCTGGTATCGCGCCAGTTGTTTGTTGATCAGCGTCACCTCGCCGAGAATGACGGCGGCTTGTCCAATGGCGCTGGCTTTCTGCTGCACCGATTGTCGTCCGAACACGAGCTCGGCGACGAACTGATTCTTGGCTTTCTCCAACTCCTGCTGGCTGACGGGCTCCCGTTTGAGTCGCTCGATCTCCTGGAGCAGTGCTCGTTCACCCCGCTCGGCCGACTGCCCTTGGTTCATGATGGCGAAGAAGGCGAACACTCCAGGATCCTCCAGGGCCAGCGTTTGCCCGGCGGCCGCGATGGCCAGTTGTTTCTCATATACCAGTGTGCGATAGAGGCGCGAACTTTGACCGGCACTGAGTATGTTGCTGGCCACATTGAGGGCGTAGATGTCAGGATGCCCGTCCTGTGGAACGTGATACGTGATGATGACGGCGGGCAAGGGAGCCTTGGAGTCGTATTCGGTGACTCGACGTTCGCCTTTTTGTGGAGGCTCGGACGGTCGCTGACGAGGAATCGGCTTGCCGCGAGGAATGGATCCGAAATACCGTTTGACCCATTTCATGGCTTGTCGAGGGCGGAAGTCGCCGGCGATGATCAAGGTGGCGTTATTGGGGACGTAGTAGAGCTGGTGGAATTCGCGCACGTCGGCGAGGCTGGCGGCGTTCAAATCTTTCATCGAGCCGATGGGGGGTCGACGATAAGGGTGGACTTTGTAAGTCGCCGCCAGGATGACTTCCAACAGGCGCCCGAACGGCGGATTCTCCACTCGCAGACGCCGTTCTTCTTTCACCACATCGCGTTCGGCTCGGAAGTTCTCCTCGGTGATGCGCAACGACCGCATGCGGTCGGCTTCCAGCCAGAGCATGCGCTCCAGGTAATTGCTGGGAAATGTCTCCCAGTATACGGTCGCATCGAAGGTCGTGTAGGCATTGTATCGACCGCCGATATCCTGTACATATCGCCCGTGCTCTTCCGGACCGACGTGCTCAGATCCCTGGAACATCATATGCTCGAATAAATGGGCGAACCCGGTGCGACCCGGCCGCTCGTCTTTCGAGCCCACGTGATACCAGATCTGCAGGTTAATGACCGGCGCCGAGTGATCTTCGTGCAGCAGGACGGTCAGCCCATTATCCAGCCTGTGTCTGGTAACCTGGAGAACTGGCGGGGTGATCTCTGCCGCGATGAATCCCGGTCTGAGGAAGACCAGTCCTACAGTCAGCATGAAAACCGAGAGTACCTTTTTCGACATGCTTTCCTCCGTGTGAAATTCCCGCTCCTGATCGATCAATCCAACTTCGGTGACTCAGCCCAAGAGATCAGCGTGGTTGATCTCGTGGAAGCAGGTTCCCTAGTGTACACCAAAGCGCGAGTAAAATCCATGCGTCAGTCGAGCCAGCGCGCCCGCCGGAGGTGGAGAGCTCCCCAGGAATGCTGGGAGGCTTGCCGAGGTCCGCGTCTCAGGAAGCAACCTTTGCTACCACTATGAGCCTGGGAAGAGGGACCATTGTCGGCGCGGATATCCGTCGAGAACTCTGATTGTCGCAGGGAGGATGAGCGGCGGCCCGTGGCGGATGACGGTTCATGGAGATCCGGAGTGGCTTCGTCGAATCATTGAGCATCCCATTGCTGGTTCTTCCGCATGTGGGCGCGCCGAGCTGCTGCCGAGTGAAGTCATGGTTTGACCATCGCCAGGTGGGAATGAGTGTGGAGCAGGGCCCATGTTTCGCGTATAATTGCTGGTTGACATTTCACTCGGGCTGGAAAAAGAACATGAAGAAAAGACTTATCCTGGGATGGTTCATCCTCGGCAGCGTTTTCCTTTCCGCCCCCTTCATTCGCTCCCAGCAAGCCTCATTGCGCATCTACTTCATTGATGTCGGTCAGGGGCACGCCGTGCTCATCGTTTCCCCCGCGGGGAAGACGATGTTAATCGATGGAGGACCAGATGGAGCGGGCAGCGCCGCCATCGTCCCGTTGATGGAGAGCCTTGGTCTCGATCACTTGGACGTGATGGTGGCCACTCATTACGATGGAGATCATATTGGCGGGTTGGATGAAGTGGCCGCCGCCTTCCCGCCGACCATCGCCTACGATAGCGGCGATCTGACGGCGCCGCAAAACAGCTTCTTCTTCCAGTATCGAAATGCTGTCGCTCCCCAGCGTCGACAGATGCGTCCCGGGACCGTCATCGATCTCGGCGACGGCGCCAGAGCGACCTGCATCGTGGTCAATGGACAATTGATCAGTGGCGGTCGGGTGGGCATTTTTGGTCGTCACGATCCACTGGACCAATTGGATAACAGCGCGTGCATCGGATTGCTCATTCAATATGGGGGATTCGACCTGTTCATTTCCGGCGATCTCACCGGCGGCGGCAATAATACCACCGATGTGGAGTCGATCGTCGGTCAACTGGTCGGCGATGTCGACGTGCTCCAGCTCAACCACCACGGCAGCCGGACGGGAAGCAATCCCACGTTCCTGAGCCTGTTGAGAGCAGAAGTGGGCATCGTACAGGTCGGGCGGGATAATCCATTCGGTCATCCCGCGGTGCAGGTCATTGATCGCTTCATCAATACGACGCCGACCAGCGGCGTGCGGCCTTTCCCGCCGGATGGGGATTTCACGCCCAATCGCCCGCCCTTCGTTTTTCAGACCGAGTTCAGTCCGCCGGGTAGCAGTGTGAGCCATCAAGGGGTCGTCGCTCGAGGTACGATCCTCATCGAGACGGATGGACGAACCTACACGGTCACCGGTGGGCGTCTCCCGCGCATTCCTTTCCCCGTGGATGGCGCCGAGGAAGGCATTCGGTCGGACTTTCCTCCGTCCATCGTACTGCAGACGTCCCCCATCGTTCCTCAAGCCGGGGAACCTTATCTCGTTCAGGCGCAGATCATCGATGATGGAGGCGTCATTGCCGGAGCGGAGTTGCGGTATCGCATCAATGGGGGTGATGAGGTCTCCATGCCATTGCGACGAGTCTCTCGCACCGATTTCATCGGGGTGATTCCAGGGCAACCCGACGGAGCGCTGGTCCAGTATGACGTGGTGGCCGAGGATGGCGAGGGACAGGTGAGCACCGTCCGGGGCGGGTATTTCGCCGGCGTGACGCCTATTGCTTCCCTTCGCCGGAACGATGACTGGGGGGTGCCCGAGTTTCTCGGATATCCGGCTCGCGTCATGGGGACGGTCACGGTGGGAACCGGCCGGTTCAGCCGCACCAACATGGACATCTACGTCGAGGATGGGAGTGGAGGCATCAATGTCTTCGAGTTGCGAACTCAGAGCATTATCGTCGATGCGGGTGCCCGCGTCATCGTCGTTGGACGGTTGCTATTGTTCAACGGCGTCCTCAAACTGGATGTCACCAATCCGTATCCTTACGCGCCGTTTCCTTCGCCGTTTGGGGTGACGCCCACCGGTCAGGTTGACGATCTGGTTCCTCGGACGGTCACGTTAGCCGAAATCGGTGAATCGATGGAAGGTCTTCTCGTACGAGTAGATCATGTGCGGGTAGTGGATGGTTCCATCCCGGCTCCGGGGCAAAATGGCAACCTCCGCATCACCGACGGAACGGGAGAATTGACCCTCCGCGTGCTGCGCGATACCGATATTCCGGGCATGGCTACGCCGCACCGTCCGTTCAGCGTCATCGGCGTGGTCGGGCAATTCGATCGTTTCCGACCATTCGACAGCGGATATCAGATCCTCCCCCGGAGTCGCCAGGATTTCATCCTCCCCTCGTCTCGCGGAGGCCGTTGAGAAGAAGAGCGAGGGCTACGAATGATCGGTGAAACGGCATTCGTAGCCCCCAGGTCGCCATCAATATCCATTGGGCATCACTTCGGCGACGCGAATGAGACAATCGCAATGCCCATCGACAAACACGATAGTGCCCAGCCCCGGCGATACGGCGCCACTGTTTTGAATGCGCAGACTGGTGAGCGGATTTCCGTCGATATCGAAGATGTTGGGAGAAGCGATGATCTCGCTTTCGGAGGCCAGGAGGGATGCCTCGCCCGTGCCGCCCCCGGCATTCCGAATGACGATGACGCCATCATCGGTTTCTCCCACGCCGAACGCATTCGTCAAGTAGATCGTCCCGTCAGGATCGACGCCGCCGCCGTTGGGACCGATATCGTCCGTTCCCAGATCCGCTTCGATGTCCGTAGCCGCCACCAGCAATGAGACGGCTCCCGTGGTGGTATCAATTTCCAGCAGATCATCGGAGGCGTCTCGGGAGGCGCTATCGGCGAGGACGAGGTGGCCGTTGGGCAGGAAGCCAATGAATCGAAAAGCGAGCGGATCGAGGAAGCCTTCGATCTCGCGAAAGGCGTCTTCGGAGACGAGTTCTTCGGCCGGCGTCTGCCCGCCGTCAGGAGCATCCACGCTGACGGTGACCACGGTATCGCCATTGATGGCGCCAAAGTTGGCTTCCAGAACCACGTAGATGGTCCGCCCGCGCACGCCGATAGTGGAGATCCCTTCCACCGACGTCTCCAGAGGTGGGCCGTCCAAGCCAGCTAACAGCTTCGTCTCTCCCGTTTCAGGATTCACACGGAAGATCAATCCCATCTCATCGCCACTGAAATCGCTGGCGATGATGATCTGTCCATCTTCATCCACGCCGAGCGCTTGAATGGTGAGCGTGCTGGGAGCCGGCGCGGCCCCGTTGACGGCATCTACTTTCGCCTTCAGCGCGTTGGCATCGGTCACCAGAGTGAATGTCGGCGGATCGGTCGAGGGATCGATGAGGTAAACCCGTTCGTTGGTGCTGTCTGACGTGTCGGTGATCACGAAGCGGCCGTCGGCCGTCGCTGTCACTTCATCGGGTCGAGCGACATCTGAGCCGTTGGCATCGGCAATTTGCCGGGCGGTCACCACCTGATCGATGATCACGCCTTGGGCGAGAACCCCCGAGGTGACCAGGACCAATGCGGTCATCAGGATGAACCAGGATGTTGTCTTCATAAGCTCTCCTCCTCAGAGTCGAGATGACAGAACGAGACGTCAGACGATGGTCGCCTCCCGACCGGTCGCCACGATCTCGCTCGTCATCCCTGCATGGTATTCGAACCGGGCTTGCTCATCGTATCAGATGGGCTAACCGGGGTCAATGATGCGGCGGGCTTTCTTCGGGGCTCGGTGAAGAAGTCGTTCGGGGAGATCAATGGGCGGGCACGATACACTCCAAGCCATCCAGGTAAGGGCGCAGCGCTTCGGGGATGATGACCGAGCCATCGGCCTGCTGGTGGTTTTCTAGAATGGCCAACCAGGTGCGTCCGACGGCCAGTCCCGATCCATTGAGCGTGTGAACGAACTCCGGTTTGGCGCCTTTCTCTCTCCGGAATCGGATGCGGGCGCGCCGCGCCTGGAAGGCTTCACAATTGGAGCAGGACGAGATCTCTCGGTAGCGGTTCTGGCTGGGGAGCCATACTTCCAGGTCGTACGTCTTGGCCGCCGCGAAGCCCATGTCGCCGGTGGAGAGGACAACCACGCGATAGGGGAGTTCCAATCGCTGGAGGATGCTTTCGGCATCTCGCGTGAGGTTCTCCAGCTCATCATAGGAGTCTTCCGGGCGAGTGATTTTCACCAGTTCCACTTTGTCGAACTGATGTTGGCGAATGAGACCGCGAACGTCTTTCCCGTAACTCCCCGCTTCGCTGCGGAAACACGGAGTGTAGGCGGTCAGTGACAGAGGCAAATCGGCTCCGTCCAGAATCTCGTCTCGATAAAGGTTCACCAGGGGGACCTCCGCCGTGGGAACGAGATAGAACTCTCGTCGCCCGGTCGCCGGTCGATCGTCTTTGAGATCTTCAACCTTCTCGGTCACCAGTTTGAACAGATCATCTTCGAACTTGGGCAACTGTCCGGTGCCGAATAAGCTCTCGTTGTTGATGATGAACGGCAGCCACAGTTCACGATAGCCGTGTTCTTTCGTGTGGACATCGAGCATGAAATTGATCAACGCCCGCTCCAGGCGCGCGCCGAGATCGGGCAGCACGGCAAATCGAGCTCCGGTGATTTTAGCGGCGCGTTCCGTGTCCAGAAGACCGAGCGCCGTCCCCAGATCCACGTGATCGCGAGGTTCGAAATCGAATTGAGGGATCTCGCCCCAGCGCCGAATCTCACGATTGGCCGTCTCATCCGGACCGATGGGCACCGACTCATGAGGGAGGTTGGGCAGGGAGGCGAGCAGTTCGTCCAGTTGAGCCTGGAGGTCGGCGATCTCGGCGTCGAGCCGCTTGATGCGTTCGGGGAGATCCTTCACCTGGGCTTTGATGACCTCGGCTTTCTCGCGCTCGCCGGCGCGCATCAATCGGCCAATGTCCTGGCTCAAGCGATTCCGCTCGGCTTTGAGCCGATCGGCTTCGGTGATTTTGGCGCGGCGTTGCTCATCGAGCGAGGCGAAGCGATCCAGGGTTTCCGGAGGCACGCCGCGAGTGGCCAGCCGCTCTTTGACCAGCGCCAGGTTTTCCCTCACAAACCGAATGTCGAGCATTGCCCATCCTTCGCTGCGTATGCTAGAAAATAAGATAACCTAATCGAAGTGAGGGAGAGTGTCAAGCATAACAACTGACGAGAGAATAACCATGGGCGAGAATACCATTCGCAAAGCCGTCTTCCCCGCCGCCGGTCTGGGGACGCGATTTTTGCCCGCCACCAAAGCGCAACCCAAGGAGATGCTCCCGCTGGTGGACAAGCCGCTCATTCAGTATGTCGTCGAAGAGACATTGGCCAGTGGCATCGAACAGATCATCATCGTCACCGGTCGGGGGAAGAACGCCATCGAGGATCATTTCGACATCTCCTACGAGTTGGAGCACCTGCTCCAGGAACGCGGTAAGCTCAAAGAGTTGGAGGAGATTCGCCGGATCTCGGAGCTGACTCAGTTTGCCTACGTACGGCAGAAGAAAGCGCTGGGCCTGGGGCATGCCGTTCTGGTGGCACGAGATTGGGTCGATGATGAACCTTTCGCCGTATTGCTGGGCGACGATATCATCGACGCCGATGTCCCCTGTTTGAGGCAGATGATTGAGGTCTTCGAGCGCTATCGGGCGCCGGTGGTGGGCGTCATGCCCATTGACGGTCCGGAGATCTCGCGGTTCGGAGTGATTCGCGCCGAGCCGGTGGAGTCGGATGTCTACCGCATCTCGGATATGGTGGAAAAGCCCCGGCCCGAAGAAGCCCCCTCCAATCTGGCCATCATCGGACGATACATCCTCACACCGGACATCTTCGTCGAACTGGAGCGCACGCAACCGGATATTCGGGGCGAGATCCAGTTGACCGATGCCATGCGGGCGCTGGCCCGGCAGCGTCCCTTTTACGGGTATCGGTTCAAGGGCCGTCGTTACGATTGTGGCGATAAGCTGGGGTTTCTTCAAGCTACCGTCGAGTTCGCCCTCAAGCATGCGGATATCAGCCAGGACTTTCGCCGATATTTGAAGAATCTCCAGCTGGAAGAGTGAGCGTCGAGGGGCGGCGCCTGCTGGGGATCGATCGCGCATCACCATGTTCAACATTCTGAGACCACAACCTCCGTGGGCCGCGGTGTTGGAGCGGGCCCGAAGGGAATTCGAGGAGGTGCAACCGCTCGATGACGAGATGCTCGCCCAGATGGCTGCCTGGTTGCTCATCGAGCATATCTTTCATGACCTTCGATTGGATGGGATCAAGCTGGCGAGGAGACGGATCGAAGAGCTGACCCTTCGCGGCGCCGACCCGAAGACGCTGGAAGACCGGCTCGCGCTCAATTACCGTCAGGCCATCGAGCACGCGAGCCAACTGGTCACCTCGGCGGAGACGTCGGAAGGGACGTCCACCATCGAGCTGACGACGGAGATCCTCCGGCGCCTTCATCGGCTGGCTTTGGGCGAGGAGGATGAGACGGCTGGCGCCTTTCGCGTCGGGGAGGTGAATCCCCTCTATCCCCATCATATTCCGGCTCACCCCCGGGAGGTGCCTCGCCTGGTGGATGTGGCCATGGAGTGGTTCGCCGCCGATAGCGTACGCGAACTCCATCCAGTAGAACAAGCTGTATTGGTACACGTCCGGCTTTACGAACTCCAACCATTCGGTAAGGCCAGCGGGCGAATCACCCGATTGGCGGCCAGCCTGTATACGCTTCGGGCTGGGTATCCACCCATCATCGTGGAAGAGGACGATACCGAGGCGTATTATCAAGGATTGCTCTCCGGATTCCAGATGGCGACGCAGCCGTTGATCGAGCTGTTCGCTCGCTCGCTCGGACGGACGCTGCGACAGATGACAGAAATCGTGAAGTCATCGCGAACGTCCCGCGAGGGAGGAGCCGCGTTGCGGGACGAAACACTCTGAGACCAGAGAGGCATAATGCGAGAGGATCTCATGAGGGGAGCGCACCCGATGGAGCGCACGAGGAGAAAGGGGTAAGGTGCGCGGCATTTGGAGGGCGCGCTCTGAGCGCCCGTCGCGCGCGTTGGCCTAGTTCGTTGCCTGCCCCTTCTGGTTTACGACTGGCGGCTCGGATGTTTCGTGCCGCGCGGGCGAGAGGATACCTGATTGAGTGATGGCAGATTACCAGGGACGACTCATCGAATATCTGGGGGCCGGAGGCGTGCGATTCGCTTTGGTCGTGCGCCAGGTGGGGGAAAAGTTGCAGATCATCGATGAGCGGGGCAAACATGATCGCATTGCCGCACATCAGGTAATAACGATTCACCCAGTGAAGCCGGATCCGGCCGAGCTCCCTCAGATCGTCCGGCAATTACAGGCCCGTATTCAACCAATCAAGGAGGAGGAGGTGGACACCGAACTCCTGTGGGAGACGGTTCGCGATGAGATTCGCGAGTATCGCATCGAGGAACTCGCCGACCACTATTTCGCCAATCGCGATCCCGTCCGGGTGTCGGCTCTCTTTCGCGCTTTATTGGAAGATGCTTTGCACTTCAAGCGAAAGGGCATCATCTTCATTCCTCGCACCGAGCAGCACGTCTCAGATCAACTCCTGGCCATTCGCCGGCGGCGGGAGAAACAAGCGCTCCGTCAGCAGGCGCTCGCCTGGATGCGACGCGTCCTGCAGGCCGATGATACGGTCGAGGTGCCCGCCGACATGGTGAGCCTGCTCCATCAGGTGGAGGATTACCTGTTGCGTCGGAAAGCCAACGAGGTCGTGCACCTGTTAAACGAGGTGAGCGAAGAATCGACGGCCAAGGAGGTGGCCTTCGAGCTCTTATTGAAGACAGGTCGATTAGATCCCGACGCCGATCCACTGTTAGTCATTGCGGGTATCGAGGAACGATTCCCTCGTAAGGTGCTGGAACAGGCCGAGCGCCTCGTCCCTTTCCAGCCAGAGCCAGAGCGTCGCGATTTTTCCTCGCTTCTCTCGTTCAGCATTGACGATGAGGACACGCGCGAAATCGATGATGCTTTGACGGTTCGGGTGCATGGCGATCGCGTGATCGTCGGCGTTCACATCGCCGACGTCGCCCACTTTGTGGCCAAGGGAGATCCTCTCGACGAGGAGGCCCATCGGCGCGGTGCGTCTATCTACATGCCGACGCGCACGGTGTCTATGTTCCCGCCGCAATTGGCCTATGAGCTGGCCAGCTTGAACCAGGGAGAGTGGCGACCAACGATGAGCTTCGAGATCGAATTCGATGCCACGGGCCAGGTGGTCGATTGGCGGCTCTGGCGAGGGCAGATCACCGTCACTCGTCGGCTCAGCTACGCGGAGGCCGATCAGTGGCTCGGCTCGTCAGTGGGCGATCAGGTGGCCGAGCATTTGCGGCGACTCCACCGAATCGCTCAACAGTTGCTCATCGAGCGATTGAAACGAGGGGCCATTGTGATCCGTCGCCCCGAGTTAAAGATTCGAGTGAGGGACGGTCGCATTGCGATCAAAGTCATCGATCCTCGCTCACCCAGTCGCCAGCTCGTCGGCGAGTTCATGATCTTGGCCAATCGGTTGGCCGCCCAACATGCCGCCCGGCAAGGGGTCCCCATCATTTTTCGCGTTCAGGATCCGCCGCACCACGAGCCTGAATTCTCCGGTCACATCATCGAATATGATCCCATCCAGATAAGTCGGGTTCTCAAAGGGATGAGGCGATCTCGGCTCTCCCTCTCTCCACAGCCACACGCGGGCTTGGGATTGGATGTGTACACGCAGCTCACCTCTCCCATTCGACGATTCGCCGATGTCATCATCCAGCGACAGTTGGTGGCTCATCTGGCTGATCAACCGCTTCCTTATCAGCCGGAAGAGCTGTTACGCGTCTTAGCCACGGCGGAATCAACCGAGCGGGAGATGCGAGCCATTGAGCGACAATCGACGCGCTTCTGGGCGCTTCGCTATCTGGCTGAGGAACGCCGGGAAGATACATTTGAAGCCATCGTCGTCGAACCTATCGATGGTGGATACGCGGTGGAATTGGCCGATCTTTTTCTCCGCGGTCACCTGTCGGCCGAGATCAAGCATGAGCGGGGCGAGCGCGTGCGCGTGAGAATCGAACGCGTCGATCCGCGGCAGGACGTGTTGCGCTTCGTTGAGGTTGCCTCAGTGTGTTGAAGGAACAGGTGCTCGACGGTTGGGGAGGACCTGACCATTGATTGGTGGTGGCTGGATTTGATAGCATTCCTCCGGCGAGGAGATCGGCGATGTTCACACATTCAAAAATCATGTGCGTGAGACGAGCCCAGAGGTGGTATCGATACGGTCTCGTCGCGCTGGGCATTGGCTTGCTGATGGGAGGTTGGTTTCCTCAATTGGGAAGAGGATGGGGACAGTGGCCTTCCATGCCTCTCCCGCGGTTCGGTGTGGATGATGGGTTCGCCTGTGTCCTATTCTACGGCAGCGATATCGGGGGCAATCTCGAACCCTGTGGCTGACCGTCGAACCCGTCCGGGGGGCTGGCACGGCGTGCCGGCTACATTCATGCGTTCCAGGCGCGATTCCAGGGCATTCCGGTGCTCAAGCTCGACGTGGGACACTTCTTCGCCGATAAGGTGACGGCTGAAGGGACTCTCACGCCCGAAGCGATGGTCCGCAACAAGTGGGTGGTGGAGGGCTATCAGCACATCGCTCACGATGCGGCTAATCTCTCCTACCGCGATCTCGCTTACGCCGAATGGCTGTTCGCGCCGGAGCGATATCACGCCTGGCTGGATCGCTATCCGGTGCTGGAAGGATTCATCTCGGCCAACGTTCGAGCTGTGGATTCGCGCTGGGCGGTGCCCGCACCGTATATCATCAAGCGGTTACGGGGCGATCGTTTCCCACCGGGAGAGCGCGGGGAACGCCTGTGGCGCGTGGGCATCGTCGGAGTGACCGAGCCGCCTCCTCGGCCGGCGCATTCGCGGGCGGCCTTCCGCGTCGATGATCCGTTGGTCGCCTCTCGGCGGGCCATTCTGGAGGCGCGCGCCCAGTGTGATTTCCTCGTCGTGCTGGCCTACGTCTCAGAGGAGACGGCGTTCAAATTGTTGGATCTCAATCCCGAGATCGATGTGGTCATCGCCCCTCGCGCGCGATGGCGCCGTCGCTATCGCGGCGAGCACGGTTCCTTGGTATATGCCGATCCACAAACCAAACAGCTCGGCGAATTGCGCATCTATCTGGACGAAGCCGGTCGGGTCGTGAAGATGCGCAATCGGTATATCATGCTCGATCGGCACATTCCCGATGACCCTGGTATCGGGGATCTCGTCGATGCGGCCCGTCAAGACATCGCCGCCACGGTGAAAGCCTGGCTGCGTCGAAAGCGACATCAGCGATGATGAGCAACTGGAACACGTGGAGCGGGAGCGGTCGCCTTCTGTTCATGGCTCTCGGCGTTGTGGTCGTCTCGCTCATTGTGGTCCTCGCTGATCAAAGCGAGCGCGTGCCACCGGGGGGCGTGATCATTGTCTTCACCGATCCGGCGGGAGCGGAAGTGCTCCTGGACGGTGTCTTGCGAGGAACGACCGAACGGGAAGTGGGTTTGCGCCTCACCGGCATCGAACCGGGACGCCATCGCTTGCTGGTGCGCAAGAAATGGTTCCGGCCAGTGGAACGCGCGATCACCGTTACTCCCGATAAACGCCTCGTCCTTCACCTGAGATTGGGTCGCCCTATCGGCTATCTGAGCGTGAGATCGAGTTCGGCCGATGCTCGCATCGAGATCAGAGGGCTGGGGACATACGACCGTGAGGTCTATCGACTGGAAGTCCCGGTAGGGAAATATGAGATCGCGGTGAAGCCACCCCGCCAGAAACCCGTCACACAAGCGGTGGTGGTGGAAATGGGCCGGGAGACGGAAGTGTACGTTGATTTTGGCCCCGATGCTCGATCGGCGAACGTCAAACGCGCTCGGCGCCCGGTCGCGCGATTGGATGAAGGTCGTCCCGATCGTCCCTTGCTACACACCGGGGAGTTGGTCGGCGTCCGAGTGAACGGGTATCTCGTACCGGAACTCATCTCACTGCCCGGTGGATGGTTCCTCATGGGCAGCGAGTCGGGCGGCGAGGACGAGAAGCCGGTGCATAAGGTCTACGTGGACGGATTCGCTATCGGACGGGTGGAGGTCACCAATGCGCAGTACAAAGCGTTTTGTGATGCCACTGGTCATACTTATCCTCGCGATCCCGAGGAATGGGATCATTACTTCATCAACTATCCTAATCATCCGGTGGTCATGGTCAGTTGGAACGATGCCATGGCGTACTGTCAGTGGCTCACGGCGGTCATGGGGCGCACATACCGATTGCCGACAGAAGCCGAATGGGAATATGCAGCGCGGGGCGGCCTGGTGGGGAAGACGTATCCCTGGGGCGATGACGAACCGTCTGGGCGAGCCTGTTATCTGGAGGATCAGGTTCCGTTGGGCGTGCCGACGATGCCCGTGGGGAGTTATCCACCCAACGGGTATGGGCTGTATGACATGGCTGGAAATGTGTGGGAGTGGTGTTGGGATTGGTATGATGTGAGCTTCTATCGTAGTGGTCGCCAGCGCAATCCTCGAGGCGCTCCCGAAGGGACGATGAAAGTCGCTCGCGGAGGCGCGTGGCTTTATGGGCCGAGTTCCTTGCGGTGTGCCATCCGACTCAAACTGGCGCCAGATACGAAACACGAAACGGTCGGATTCCGTGTGGTGGCCGTTCGAGAAGAGTCGGCGGGGGAAGCGAATGGTTCACGGGAGCGGTGAGGGAACGCCGTGAGGATCATAGCTCTTGCGTCGCGTCCTGCCTCATCACACGTGAGCCGGGCGTTTTGTGTGGGGACCAGCGAGCCCCGTCTCTCACATCGAGTCCTGGCCTGTGGGATCAATAGCGTGGTCACATCGCCATCGCTTCCTGATATTCGCCGAAGACGCGCCGCAGTCGATCGCTGATCTCGCCCACCGTGGCGTAGGCTTCCACAGCGTCGAGAATGTAGGGCATGAGATTCTCATCGCCGCGCGCCGCCGCTTCCAGCTTTTGCAGGGCGCGGTGGACCGCGTGATTGTCGCGCTCGGCTTTGAGGCGCTTCAGAGCAGCCACCTGTTGGCGCTCGATGTCGGGATCGATTCGCAGGATGTCGATCGGCTCTTGCTCCTCGAGGACGAATTCATTCACGCCGACGACGATCTGATCGCCGCGCTCGAGCGCCTGCTGGTATTCGTAGGCGGAGCGCTCGATCTCGCGCTGAACCCATCCGACCTCAATCGCTCGCAGCATACCGCCCATGGCATCGATCTTCTTCAAGTACTCGCTGGCGCGCCGTTCGACTTCGTCAGTGAGCGTCTCTATGACGTAAGAGCCGGCGAGGGGATCCACCGTATCGGCGATGCCCGATTCGTAGGCGATGACTTGTTGTGTCCGCAAGGCTAATCGCGCCGCTTCTTCAGTGGGAAGCCCGAGCGCCTCATCGCGCGCATTACAGTGCAGTGATTGCGTACCGCCGAAGACGGCGGCCAGCGCTTGAATGGTCACGCGAATGACGTTGACTTCGGGTTGTTGCGCGGTGAGGGTCGATCCCGCCGTCTGCGTGTGAAACCGCAGCATCATCGAACGCGGATTCTCCGCCCGGAACCGCTCCTTCATGATGCGCGCCCACAGCCGGCGAGCGGCGCGGAATTTGGCGACCTCTTCGAGGAAATTGTTGTGAGCGTTGAAGAAGAAGCTCAGCCGGGGAGCGAAGTCATCCACTTTCAATCCAGCCTCGATCGCCGCCTGCACATAAGCGATCCCATCGGCGAGAGTGAAGGCCAGCTCCTGGACGGCCGTCGCGCCCGCTTCCCGGATGTGATAACCGGAAATGGAGATGGTATTCCATCGAGGAACATGGCGCTGACAGAAGGCCATCACATCGGTCACCAACCGGAGGCTGGAGTCTGGTGGATAGATGTACGTGCCGCGGGCGATGTACTCTTTGAGAATATCATTCTGGACCGTGCCACTGACCCGATCGAAGGGGACGCCCTGCTTCCGCGCCACGGCCAGATACATGGCCAGCAGGATCGCCGCCGTGGCATTGATGGTCATGGACGTGGAGACGCGATCCAGCGGAATCCCATCGAGCAGGATCTCCATGTCCCGGAGACTGTCAATGGCCACTCCCACTTTCCCCACTTCCCCCCGAGCCAATGGATGATCGGAATCCATCCCCATCTGGGTGGGCAGATCGAAGGCGACCGAGAGGCCCATTTGTCCTTGTTCGAGCAAGTACTTGAACCGCCGATTGGATTCCTGCGCCGTGGCGAAACCCGCGTATTGGCGCATCGTCCATAATCGCTGACGGTACATTCTCGGATAGATTCCCCGGGTGAAAGGGAATCGGCCCGGCTCGCCGAGTTGTTTGGCGGGATCGAAGCCAGCCAGGTCGCTGGCGCCATACACGGGTTTCAACGCGATGTGCGAAGAGGTCTCAAACCGCGATTTGCGTTCTTTGGGCTCGCTCATAGTGAGAAAAAACAAATGTACTCAATCGCTGACACATTTGCAATCGTGTGATACACTTGCACTGATGCGATTGGCACGAGTCATCGGAAGGGTCGTGGCCACGGCGAAGAACGACGCGCTGGTCGGGCGCAAGCTCCTATGCATTCAACCGATCACCTCCGATGGCCAGCCCATCGGGAAACCCCTGATCGCTGTTGATTCCATCGGCGCGGGTGCTGGAGAGATCGTCTTCTGGTGCCGAGGCCGCGAGGCGAGCTATCCGTTCCTTCCCGATGTCGTGCCATCGGATTGCACCATTGTGGGGATTGTCGATGAGGTCCATGTGAGAGGGCGCGGCCGAGCCCGCTGAGGAGCGCATCTGGACGAGATCTGGGAGCATGACAAGATGATCCTCGCCCGTGTCATTGGTAATGTCGTAGCCACGCAAAAGAACGAGCGGTATCATGGCGCGCGGATCATGATCGTTCAGCCCATCAATCTGGATGGCTCGGATCGAGGAGACCCCATCCTGGCGCTGGATGCCGTTGATGCCGGAGAGGGCGATCGGGTGCTCGTCGTCCAGGAGGGATGGTCGGCATCAGTGGCCGCCACGGGCCGACCGGGAGCGGCCATCGATGCCACTATCGTGGGCGTGGTCGATACCATCGACTACGAGTCATAGCGCTCGTCCCTGACGCCATCACGCTCAGCGCCTTTCTTGACAGCTCGGCGTCCCTGACCTACATTAGTGAATGTGGGCCCTTAGCTCAATCGGTGAGAGCAGCTGACTCATAATCAGCGGGTTGTAGGTTCGAGTCCTACAGGGCCCACCAATCCCCTGCGTCTCGGCATCCGATTGAGCGTTGTGTTGAGGACGTGACTCTCCTGCTTCAGAATATGGCGCGGCCTTCGTGGAACACAGTGGGCGTCTTTCCCGCCTCGCCTCTTCGCCGAGGGAGCAAAGCCATCCGCTGCTGAGCACGGGGGGATCAGTTCGAGTCAGTCCACGCCGGTGGTGGCATGAGGATGCGTGGGACGAATGTCAGGGCGATATCTCATGGGGAATAGGCGCTCTCTGATCGTCATCATTCCGGGCAGGATATCAGAGGGAGACGTTCTCGGTGACCGGGCGGACCCATGATGGTAAAATAGTGGACCGACGTGACGTCAGCAGGTGGACTGGGCGGCGGGATGGAAGGGACCTCAAGGAGTGAGAACGCATGGAACAATCGTTACGACTGGGAACATTCAGAGGCATCCCCATCGGGATTCACTCAACGTGGCTCATCGCTTTTGGATTGATCACCGTCTCTTTGGTGTACTACTACTCGCAGCAGTATCCCGACTGGTCCGTGGGGACGAACTTGACCATCGGGATACTGACGAGCCTGCTCTTTTTCATTTCCGTCATCGGGCACGAGTTGGCCCATAGTCTGGTCGCGCTGGCCAAGGGGATTCCGGTCCGATCCATCACTCTGTTCGTCTTCGGAGGCATCTCCCAGATCTCCCGCGAGGCGGCCACCGCGGCGGCCGAATTTCAAATTGCCATTGTCGGGCCGCTCTCCAGTTTGGTCATTGGCGGGTTCTTTTGGCTTCTCTCGGCGCTCGCCGGGAACGTCAACCAGCCACTGGCCGAAGCCTTCCGGTGGCTGGCCTGGATCAACGTCCTCTTGGCCTTGTTCAATTTGATCCCCGGATTCCCTCTGGACGGAGGGCGGGTATTGCGCTCGCTGCTGTGGTGGCGGAAAGGCGATTTCAATGCGGCGACGCGGACGGCGGCCAACATCGGAAAACTCATTTCCTATGGATTCATCTTCCTGGGCATTTGGGAGGTTTTTCAAGGGTTTCTCATCAACGGATTATGGATCGCGTTCATTGGATGGTTCTTGTTGAATGCTGCTCAGGCCAATGTTGCCCAGTTGACGTTGCGTGACGCGCTGGCTGGCATCGTCGCCGCCAATTTGATGAGCCGGGAATGCCCGACCGTGCCGCCCTACATTTCGCTGACCGATTTCGTCCACGATTATCTTTTGAGAACGGGGCGGCGGTGTTATGTGGTCACGGAGGGATCTCGCGTCTTCGGGCTCATCACACCCCGGGAAGTCTCCGCAGTCCCGCGCACGGAGTGGAAGACCACATCGGTGGCAGCGGCGATGACGCCTTTTGAAAAGTTGAAGTGGGTGCGTCCCAATGAATCGGCCATTAATGTCATGGAGAAAATGAACGCCGAGAACATCAACCAGCTCCCCGTCATCGACGATGGGCGACTGTTGGGCATCATCTCGCGGGAGACGCTCCTCAATCAAATTCAATTATACATGACGCTCTATGAGCAGAGGGAGGTTTGAGAGGGGCGAGGGTGCGATGACCGGTGCCCGAAGAACGGCACGGGAGCGAGTCGCATTCACATCAGTTCCATTCGCTCGGCTGGCGAGGTTCAGATGAGTCGTCTCCGGTGAATCAACTTATGCACGAGGGGCGATCGACCAAAGAAGTCCTGGCTATCATCCTGGGAGGCGGACAGGGGGCTCGGTTGTTCCCCTTAACCGCCCGTCGGGCCAAGCCCGCCATTCCATTGGCGGGCAAGTATCGCATCATCGACGTGGCGGTGAGCAACTGCATCAACTCGGGGCTGGATAAGGTTTACATTCTCACTCAATTCAATACCGCGTCGCTGCACCGACATATTGCCCGCACCTATCGCTTCAGTGGGTTGAGTCGCGCCTTTGTCGATATCTTGCCCACCGAACAGACGCTCGAACATCGGGATTGGTTCCAGAGCACGACGGATGCCGTGCGACGGGCGTGGCGGCATTTCGATCCCTGGGAGGCGGATACCTATTTGATCTTGCCGGGCGATCATCTCTACCGCATGGATTATCGAGAGATGCTCCACTATCATTGGGAGACGGGAGCCGACCTCACGTTGTCGGTGACGCGGGTATCAGAAGCCAAAGCATCGGCGTGTGGCGTGGTGCGACTGGACGACCGAGGGCGCGTGCGCCTCTATCGCGAGCAACCTCGCGGGGAGGCGTTGACCGAGATGCGGACCGAACATCCAGGAGATGGCGCTCACCAACGGGATGCGCCGGCCTATTGGGCGTCGATGGATATCTATGTGTTCAAGAAATCCGTTCTTCGTCGCCTGTTGGACGAAACGACGCCGCTCTTTGATTTCGGTATGGAATTGATCCCGCGCGCCGTGCAGATGTGCGACGTCCGAGCCTACCGGTTCTCGGGCTACTGGGAGAAGATCGGTACGATTGGATCGTTCTATCGGGCGAACTTGGATCTGGTCGGGCCCGAGCCCAAGTTCAGTCTGTATGATCCCCATTTGCCCATTTACACTCAACCCCGTTGGCTCCCGCCAGCCAAAATTCGCCAGTGCGAGATCACCGACTGTCTGGTCGCCGAAGGATCGATTCTTTGGGGGGCTCGTCTTCACCAGTGTGTGGTGGGGATTCGCACGCGCATTGAGCCGGGCGCCTCTCTGGAACGGGTCATCGTCATGGGGGCGAGCGGGTTTCAAACGGTCGAAGAGATAGAGGCCGATCGTCGGCAGGAGCGCCCTATCCTGGGTATCGGTCAAGGAGCCATTATCCGGAATGCCATCATCGATCGAAATGCGCGCATCGGCGCCGGCGCTCAGATCATCAATGAAGCGGGCATCGACCGTATGGACGGTCAGGGGTATTACATCCGGGAAGGGATCGTCATCATCCCACAGAACGCCGTGATTCCACCAGGCACGCGGATTTGAGATCGAGAGCGCGCATGAGGAGGTGAACGGCGAATCGGGCCGATCCCCGGGGGCTCGTTCTCTCGTTTCGCTTCCTCAGCTCATCCCCGCGCTCACGGCGTCGGCGGCTTGGGTGATCCTCGATGACAGGTGTAGCAATTCACTTTCCCGCCGAGGAACTTCTCGTTCAGTTCACGAACCATCTGGAGCATTTTCCGGGCCGTTTCTTTCTTCGGATGAGGGCTGGCGAACGAACCGGGAACGTGACAGTAGTTGCAATCGACTCCCAGCGAGACGGTGATGATTCCCATGATGCGTTGAACGTCCTTGGGGGGCAGGCCCTTCAACACTTGAATGTCCTCGAATACTGTCTCGGCTTTGGGGCCCGGTCCGGGACGCGGTTCGAGTGAGGGCAGAGGGGGAGGTGCCATGGATGCCGGAGGGCGACTCGATGAGGCTTCCGAGAGAGGAGGGTGGCCCGGGGGAAGGGCGTTCTCTTCGGGCGCGGAGGCACCCGTTGACTCTCCATCGATGGGCGGATGGTCCGGAGGTAATTGAGCCGTCGTGGCCGCTCCGCGGCTGAGCACCGTCTCCCGCTGGATGGCATTAGTGGCGATGAAGCTGAGCGAGAATCCGACCACAAACCCGAGGAGGCCATAGGTGATATCTTTGAACTTCAGGCGCGATGTCGTTGGTCGTGTCATCAGCGTTGCGCTCACGTCGGGGGCCGCCGTCGACGGCCCTCGGAGATTTTCCGTCCTCTGGTGAGGACGTTCCCGGTTGGGATCAGTATTGTAACAAACTCCCTTCCCGTTGCGCACGCCGGACGGCGCGCTTGAAACAATACAGGCTGAGAGGGACGCTGACAGCCGCAAAACCGGATAACACGAGCAACTCCGACCACACCGCCGAGAACGACGCCCCCCGGAGCAGGATCTCGCGGAGGCCATCGAGTCCATAGGTGATGGGCAGCAGGTAGGACACCTTCTGGAGCCAGGGGGGAAGGGCGCTCACTGGATAAAACACGCCGCCGAGCCACATCGAGATGGCGCCGACGAGAAATCCGATGGGATTGCCGCGCTTGAACACCACAATGAAACTGGCCGAGATGACCCCCAGGCTGGCGAACACCAGCGTCGTCAACACGAGTAGGACGAGGGCGAGGAGGGGATTCCCCTGCAGTTCGATGTCATAGAGCAGACTGGCCGCGGCAATGTAAATGACCGCCGTGAGCGTCGCCCAGAGAAAACTCCATGCTGAAGAGCCTACGACGATCATCGAAATGCGCGTCGGCGTCATGAGGACGGCTTCCAGTGTGCCCATCAATTGTTCCGTCCTGATGGCGTGAGCGAAGCTGTTGAATCCCGTCTGGAAGTAGCTGACCACGGCCAATCCGATGGCGGCGAAAGGGAGATACCCCCCGTAAGGATCGAGCGCCGGATGGTGGCCGATCAACTGGGAGAGGAAGTAGAGCGCCGAGACGAGAAAGAGAATCGAGGCCACCCGCAGGCCGAATTCCAGCCGATAACTCAACGCCATCGTGGCGTCGCGGACCAGAAAGGCCCAGATGATCTTCACCGATCGCTTCATCATTCCTGTCGCTCGATGCGTTCCATGATGTCTTTCAAGCCCATTCGATGCGCCTCGCACCTGATGATTTCCGCTCCTCGAGCCAGGAGCTTCCCCAGGACCAGGTTGAGCGTTCCATCCTGCACGTGTCGGGAGAAAACGATCTCGATGATGCCCGGAGATGGGGATGTCCACGAGAGCGTAGGGATGCGAGCGCGCAGCTCCGACAGGCCGTTTTCATCCTGGGAACACCGGGCGCGGATTCTCACCTGTTCGTGAACGGCATATTGCGCTTGGAGTTCGCGAAGTGGAGCACAGGCTTTCAACCGTCCCTGACTCAGAATTCCAACGCGATCACAGAGTTGCTCGATCTCGGCCAGATTATGCGTGGTCATCAGCACGGTTTTCTGGCCGAGATGGTTCATTCGCTCCCGGATGAGTCGCCGGAGCTCGTCGGCGGCGATGGGATCGAGGCTACGGGTCGGTTCGTCAAGCAACATGAGCGGAGGATCGGTCAACAGAGCGCGAGCCAACGCTAATCGCTGCTTGTTGCCGGTGGAGTATTCCTGGAACCGACGATGACTCAATTCCCTGAGGTCGAAAATGTCGAGCAGTTCCTCGATGCGGCGGCGAGCTTCGGCTTCGTCCATGCCATGGAGTCGGGCGAAAAAAAGCAAATTCTGCCAGCCGGTGAGCCGCCAGTAGAAGCTCCGCTCATCGGAGGTCACCAGTCCAATATGACGCTTCACTTCCTGACCCTGACCGACAGTGTCCAGGCCGAAAACGCGCACCATGCCTCGTGTGGGTTGGATGAGAGCGGCGATGGATTTGACTAGAGTCGTCTTTCCAGCACCGTTCCGCCCCACGAGGCCGAAAATTTCGCCTCTGTGGACGGTGAGGCGGACATCATTCAGCGCCACAATCTCGCTCTCGCCCGGCCGTCGCAGCAGACGGCGCAAGCGGGGGAGCGGACGTCTGAAGATCTTGGTCAGATGCTCGATCTGGATCGCCGGTTCCATGGATTATCCCCAGAGGGATTATAGGCTTGATGGTGGCAGGCATCAAATCCTCTTCTGCTGCGGATCGAGCCATTGCCGCAAGCCATCGCCAACGAAGTTGAATGCCATCACCGTGATCATGATGGCCAGGCCGGGGAAGATGATCATATGCGGCGCCATCGTCACGTAGGCTCGACCGGCATCGAGCATCTTGCCCCAACTCGGCATCGGCTCCTGCACGCCGAGACCCAGAAAACTCAATCCTGCTTCCGCCAGCACGGCTCCGGCCATGCCCAGCGTGGCCTGGACGATCAACGGTTGAATGGCGTTCGGGAGAATGTGCCGCCACACGATGCGAAGGTCGCCCGAACCTAACGCTCGCGCGGCGACGACGAAATCCTGTTCTTTGACTTTGAGAACCTGTCCCCGGATGAGGCGCGCGTAGCTCACCCAGCCGATGATCGAGAGGGCCAGAATGACGTTGTTGAGACTGGGCCCGAGAAAGGCGATCATGGCGATGGCCAGGAGAATGCCAGGGAAGGCGAGGAAAGTGTTGAAAATGAACGCCGAGACCAGACGATCGATCCAACCGCCATAATACCCGGCCATCGCCCCGATCAGCGTGCCGATGGCCGAGCAGATGACCACGACGGTCACTCCCACGCGCATCGAGACCCGCGCGCCGAAGATGATGCGAGAGAGGAGATCACGCCCGAATTGATCGCGCCCGAATGGATGGGCGAGTGATGGTCCCTCCAACCGGGCCGAGAGCTGCTGCGCCGTGATGCTCTCGGGCGCCAGTTGGGGGGCGAAGATGGCCACGATGAACAAAATGACGATGATGATCAAGCCGATTTTCGCCAGTCGATTCATGATGCGTGATCAACACCCTGTCGAGGCGAATCCTCCCACGGCCGAGGCGTCGGGCAGAGCGAGGAAGAGAGGCCGTGATCGCTCACAGTGCCCTTGGTCTCTTGATAGCCGGTTTCGATGCTCATCTTTCGCCTCCATCGGCGAGCGTTTCGCCCCCGGACGTGAATCATTCCACCTGGATTCTCGGATCGAGCATACGGTAGACCACATCGGTGGCCGTGTTGACCAGAACGTAAGTGAGAGCGATGACCAGAATGCAGCCCTGGACGAGAGGATAGTCCCGCGCATAAATGGCCTCGATGGTCAGTGTGCCGATGCCCGGCCAGTTGAAGATGCGTTCGGTGATGATCGCCCCGCCCAACAGTACGCCGAACTGGAGACCGACGATGGTCACCACCGGGATGAGACCATTCTTGAGCACGTGCTTGTAGATGACGATACGCTCGCTGAGCCCTTTGGCGCGAGCCGTCTTGACATACTCCTGTCGGAGCTCTTCGATGACGCTAGAGCGGACCATGCGGGTGAGGATGGCGGCCAGTGCCGCGCCCAGAGTGATCGCCGGTAAGACGAGGTGGCTGAGCCCACCCATGCCCGAGGCCGGCAGCCAGCGCAGTTTCACGGCGAACAAGAGGATCATCAGCGGACCCAGCGCGAAATTGGGCAGAGAGATCCCCACCAGAGCGACCACGGAGGCGATGCTGTCGGCGAGCTTCCCCTGGTGCGTGGCCGCGGTCACGCCCAGAGGGATGGAGAGGGAGACGGCGACGACGAGGGCGGCCAGCGCCAGCTCGATCGTCGCCGGATAGCGCCCGAGGATCTTCTCCGTGACCGGACGCCGATCGAAGAAGGTGATCCCCAGATCTCCTTTGAGGAGCTGTTGCCAGTAGTGGATGTACTGTTCCCACACCGGGCGGTCCAGACCGAAACGGTGACGCATCTCGGCCACCTGTTCGGGCGTGGCCCGTTCGCCGAGGTAGGTGAGTACAGGGTCGCCGGGCACCATATGAATGAGGAGGAAGACGAGCGTCACCACCGCCCAGATGACCGGCAGGACGAGCACCAGTCGTCGAACGAGAATCCGTCCCATCATAGCAGCAAACACCGATCATACGCCGAGGAGAAGCTCGATGACAAGGTGGATGGTCAAGGGTCAGCCACGACGAATGAAATGTGCGGGAAAATCCCATCTTGAGCCATCTTCCAGTCACAAAAGGTGTGAGGAAAAGTCTTCGACCAATAGAGTCAGCCGGTTGTAGTGAGTGTCTTTTTAGGTTCATTGGTGACTTCGGATTTTTTCACACCTCGATCAGTGAATTTTTGGCTTTGTTGATCTTCGCATTTTGAAGCGGACGAGTTGGCGAGAGAGCTTCCGAACTCTGGGATCAACCGATCGGGCGGAAGCCCAGAACGCCCGCCAGCACATCACCACTAACCGGTTGTCGGAAGACGCGCAGCGCAACCATCGCTCGCCGCCTCCCTGAACGGATATCGGTCCAGACCTCCAACATCCCTCAAGCACTCGAATGTCCCGCGCCAGTCCGCATCCGGACGACCTCCACCCGAGGGGGAGGACGGAGTAGCACACGATGCCATCTTGCGCTACGCGCCGGTGTCCGCATCCGAATGGTCTCCATTCGAGGAGGGGGGAGGTCCTGGTTTGCCGAAGACATTCGCCGATATGCTGTTGGTTCCCGAATGGTCTCCATTCGAGGAGAGGGGAGGTCCTGGAGGGATGCTTCGCACAAGCTAGCCGCCCCCGGCGACGGCGCAAGCTTCTGGCCTCATGGGTCCAAGGAGCAGACACACCCAGATGAAAGGGGGGTGGGATGAGAGTGAGGAAAATTTCCAGCCAAGGTTTCGGCGTGTGGTGAAACTCGTTATAGTGGAGGCCGACGAGGTTTTCCGATCTTCGCCTTCCCTCCCCGGGTGGGCGAGGGTGACCACCCCCGGAACGAGCGTGGTGGACGACCGTCGGTGAGGGCGGTCGATGGAGGATTCCCAGGAGGAGGTCGTCAAAGTGGGAGGCGAGCCGGAGCTTCAGTCGTTTGTTCAGCGGATGTTCGTGCTGGCCGGGCGCGTCGAGGTGGGGTTAGAGGAGGTGTTAGCGGCGATGATGGAGCGGGTGATGGCCGAGAGTGAGGCGCGGGCCGGTGGGGCGGTGGTGGTGGAGTGGTGTGGGGGGGAGGCGCGGGCCGAGGCGGTGGTGGGGTGTGGGGCGATGGCGGGGGTGGATCGGGAAGCGGTGGGGCGGTGGCTGCGGCAGGCGGGGCATCCGATGGTGGCGGCGGTGTATGAGGGGCGGGAGGAGGTGCGGCGAGGGTTGCCGGGGAGGCAGTGGGTGTGGTGGCTGGTGGTGGAGGGGGGCGTGGTG
>JALSQX010000105.1 GCA_026985075.1 Blastocatellia bacterium
CCTCGACCGGTCAGTTAGAAGAGGGCGGCGCTCTTCGGTGAAGAACGTCACCTCGCACACCATCCTTACTCGCCCGGATTCAGAGATGGCGCTGTGGACTGGGGGGATCGTCGTCATCACATCGGTGATGGTCGGAGTCATCGTTTTGGTGCTCGGTGGATTATCCGTCGCGTGGGGGATGACCTTTCTCACTGGTCTCCTCGTGCTGATGGTGATGATCGTCATCCCAGGGCGGCGGCGCTTCTTGGAGGCCGCCTTGATGCTCAGCTTCGGAGCCAATATCGACTATCACATTGGGCATGATCCCACCCATCTGGTGAGTCCTTCGGGCATTCCCGTGTCGGTGACGGGGCTGGTCGTCTGTGCGCTCTGTATATGGTGGGGACATGAGCGATGGTGGCGACGACGGCGTTCGCCCGTACTGGGTGGCCTCAGCGTCCCTCTCATCGGGCTGTGGGCCAGCGCCATCATTTCAACGCTGGGGGCCCCCGAACCACGGTTTGGATTCTATGCGCTGGTCAACCTGGCCTATTTCACGCTCCTTTTCCTGTACCTGGCGTACACCATCTCCACGCCCGAGCACTTGCGATTTCTTCTCACCTGGCTGATGGTCGGGATCGTGATGACCAGCGTGGTTGGATTGGCCGAATATCATCTGCAGCGGAATGGGGCGCTGGCCATTCTGGGGATGTTGGGCGATGAGAATAAGCAGACATTGGCCAGTTCCGATTTGGTTCGCATTGGCGGATTATTGGGCAGTTCCAACGGATTGGCTTGGGCGCTGGCCGAGATCTTGCCGCTGATGCTGGCATTATTTTTCTGCCGCGCATCTGGCATCAACCGGGTCGCCTTGTTTGGCGGAGTGACCGTGTGCGTGTTGGCGCTCATTTCGACATACTCTCGTGGGGGATGGGTGGCGTTCGGTGTGGCGGTCATCCTGTTGATTCTGCTGATGGGAAGTCGCCGATTCGGTCTCCCCGAACGCGGATGGCGCGCGAAGGTCGTCCTCCTGGGGGCGTTCCTCGCCGTCGCGGCGGCTCCGCTCTATGGGAACGTGTATACGCGCCTCACTGAAGATGATCGAGGCTCGGCCTACGCACGCGTATTGATGATGAAGGTGGCCCTGCGGATGATCGAGGATCATCCCCTGTTCGGAGTGGGATTGAACAACTATGAGCGCGTGATGGACGAGTATGACGGGCCCCCTGAGCGTATTCATCAGGACTTCCCTTGGCCGGTTCACAACATCTATCTGCACACCACGGCCGAAGTGGGTCTCCTGGGAGGAGGGTTTTTCGTCCTGCTGGCTCTTTTCGCCCTCTGGCAAGGGATTCGAGCGACGCGCACGGATGATCTCTTTCTTCGCGCGGTTGCCCTGGGGCTCTCGGTGGGATTGATCGCCTATATGCTGGTCGGGATGAAGGAACTTGGTTCGTTAGGGAATGGCCGCTTCTTCTGGCTCAGCCTCGGCCTGCTGGTGGCGACGCGGCGGCTGAGCGAGGCCAGCGGGAATGACGGGTCGAAATCGATCGCCCAGGGCGACCGCCAGCATCATCTCTCCCCCTCGTCGCGGTGAAGCGCATGTGGAAGATATACAAAAACACCGGTTTCATGGTCTGGTCGGGTGGCGTGAACATGGTCAACAGCCTCCTGGTCTGGGCCATCATCGCTCGATATCTGGGGCCCACGACGTTTGGCCACTTCACGCTCATCATGGCCATCTATGTCGTCTTCTTCAACGTGTGCTCCCTGGGATTAGGGCCATTAATTGTGCGGGAGATGAGCGGGGGAGAGGAGCAGCGCCGATCCTTCGTGGGCAGCGTGACGATCGTCCTGATTGCTGGAGGGATCCTCAGCAGTGCGCTCATGTCGATGACCGGTCTCGTGCTCGAAGGCGCGTCGGACGTATTGAAACCGCTCGGCATCTTGAGCCTCTCGTTGATCGCCACGGCGCTCATCGCCAAGTACGAATCGTTGCTCATCGCGCGAGAACGAGCTTCGGTGATTGCCAGTGTGAACACGGGCGAGAACGTGTTGAAGGCGCTCATTTCCTGGTGGGTGGTGAGTCAAGGGGGAGGGTTGTCGGCCGTCTGCGCGGCGTTCGTCATGCTGCGATTCGGTGCGCTCATCGCCTATCGGTTGAAGGTGCGCGCCAAGCGTACATTCGGCTGGCCGGACGGCCGCGAGCTGTTCCGCGTGTTGAGGGAGGTTCCCTGGTTTTTATTGATCAATCTCTCGGCGGGACTCCACTGGCAGCTGGGCATCATTCTTCTCGCTCAGTGGCGAGGGGCCGCCGAAGTGGCCAGTTATGGGGCAGCGAGCCGGCTGCTCACCCCTTGGACGTTGCTGTGCGTGAGCTATGCCACGTCCGTGAATCCCACCCTCTGTCGGCTGGCCACCGATTCCTTGACGCGCATGGGTCGTTTCTGTCAGCGGGCGATGGCCGATTTGCTGCTCCTCCTCTTACCGCTGGCGGCAGGAACGTATCTGCTCGGTCAGCAGATCATCGGGCTCATCTTCGGTCCCCAGTATCTCCCGGCCGTCGCTCCGTTGAAGATCCTCATTTGGGCATTGGTGCCTTTGGGATTGATTCTCATCCTGGCGCGCAGTCTCATCGCCGTTCATAAGCAACAGATCGATTTTTGGACCAATGCCGTGGCCTTGGGAACGAATTTTGTCCTCAATCTGTGGTTGATTCCCCGGTACGGAGCGGCGGGAGCGGCCGGGGCTCAACTGGCGTCGGTCACCCTGCTATTGGTGATCCAATCGCTGTACGTCTCCAGACGGCTATTCCCGGTTCGTCTCGTCGTCGTCGCCGGGCGGTTGGCTCTGGCCACAGCCGTCATGGCCGGGCTGATCATCATACTCGATATCCACGCTCTCTGGGGAGCCGTGCCGATTGGGATCATGAGTTATGCGGGCTGTTTGTTCGCTCTGGGATGGCGGCCCGCATTCAAACTCTGGGGTTCGCTGGGAAGCCCCGGCTGATTGCTGATCTCTCGCGCGATCACGTGACGGACGCGTCGAGAAGCGATGATCACCAGAAGGAGGTTTCCGATGAGACGACGAACATTCTTACGGCACACTCTTCCTGGATTGGCCCTGGGCTCCATCGTCGGTGTGAGAGACTCGACCTCCACTCCAGCGATGACTCCCCGGGAGATCGTCACCCATTTCATTCACGGTTCCAATGTCACCATTGAATTTCCCGAGAATACGAGTGCCATTCGTCATACCGGCGTGGGGACAGTCGTCGCTCTGCTGGCCGGGAGTGAGTGCTGGCTTCACGCCGCCGTCCCCACATCTTCGGCCATGAACGGGTTGAACCTCATGTTGACCGACGTGAGGGTGCGATTTTGCACGTCGAGCGATGAGACGATCGTTGATCGCATTGACGTATACGATGGCGAGATTCTGATCCAGACCCAGGCTGATTTGGCGCTCATCGGAGGACAGGATTTTGCTTTCCGGATCGATCCTCCCCGTCCCATGCTATTTGGATTAGGCCTCAGTCTCCATGTGATGGCCGGGATCGGCCCGGGGCCTCATGAACTCACTTTTTACGGGGCGGGAGGGACTTTTCAGGAGGTATGATGAGATCGCCTGTGGATCTGTCCGAAGCGAGACCGCGGTCCGCGACTGGTGGCTCGCGCCTGCGCATCGTCATGATCGCGGCCGGCGTCTTCGAGTATACCATCGAGTTAGTCAACGCTTTATCTCAGCGCCATGACGTTGATTTCCTCGTTCCTGGGAATCGCTTCGGTCATCTCGTCTGGGCCGTTCATCCGCGCGTCCGTCTCCACATGCTCGATTGGCCGCGCCATCGCGATCCACGAAGCCTGTTCTTCGCCATGCGGTTGGCCCGGATCATCGAGCGGTGGCGACCGGACATTATCCACTTCCAGTGTGGGCAAGTGTGGCTCAATCTGCTGATGCCGCTGTTGGATCAGCACACTTTCGTCATGACCGTGCATGATGTTCTGCCTCACGTTGGAGATCAAGAATCGCGCAAAATTCCCGAGTGGATTGGTGCGTTCACCATCCGTCATGCGCATCGCTTGATCACCCACGGCGAGCGACTGAGAGTGGCGCTCGCCGATCGCCATCATATCCCATTGGATCGCATTGACGTCATTCCGCATGGCGTGCTCTCTTTCTACCGTCGCTTGTTGCCCTCACCCAACGGGAACACATCTCAGGCCACCGGCCGGGCTGAAGTGCTTTTCTTCGGGCGCATCTACACATACAAGGGACTGGAGTATCTCATCCGGGCGCAGCCGAAGATCACGCGAGCTGTCCCCGAGGCCCGGATCGTCATCGCCGGTCGGGGTGAAGCCTTTGATAAATATGCGGCGATGTTGCCCGATCCAGAGAAGTTCGTCATCTATAACGAGTACATCCCCAATCGACAGGTGGCCGAGCTGTTCGACCGCGCCGCCGTCGTCGTTCTCCCGTACATCGGCGGCTCACAGAGCGGCGTCCTTCAGATCGCCTACGCATTTGGTAAACCGGTGGTCGCCACTCGAGTGGGAAGTATCGAAGAAGCTGTCGATGATGGTCTGACCGGGCGATTGGTCCCGCCCGGAGATGCCGATGCGCTGGCCGATGCCATCATCGCGTTGCTCCGCGATCCGGCTCGGCGGGCAACGATGCGTCAGCATATCGCCCAGCAGGTCGCCACCCGATTCGCCTGGTCTCACATCGCCGAGGCTACGGAGAGAACCTATCGGCGGGCCATAGCTTACCGGTCGGGTCTCCTCTGATGACGCTTCGTCTGGAAAGAGCGAGATGATATGCGCTCATCGAAATCGAACCTGTCTCTTCATTGCATGTCTGTGAAGCCTACTGTGGTCATGGTCGGTCCCCATCCCCATCAAGTGATTGGGGGGATCTCGGCCATGATCAATCTCATCCTCGATTCGGAATTGTCTCGAAGATTCGACATCGAGCACTTTTCTACCGTCGTCGCCGGGCCGAAGCGTCGAAAAGCGAGAGTCGCTCTGAGCGCGCTCCTTCAGTTCGTGAGACGCCTTCTCGCCCGCCCCGTTTCGGTGGTCTACGTGCACGTGGGAGGGGACGTGAGTCTCTACCGGAAATCGGTATTCATTCTCGTCGCCCGACTCCTCGGGAAACGCGTCCTGGTGCATTATCATGCCGGCCACTTTGAGTCCTACTATCATTCTCGAAGTCGGTTGGGTCGCTGGTACCTCCGTCGGGTCCTCCAATCGAGCCAGCGTCTCCTGGTCGTGTCCCATTGTCTGCGAGAGACGATGCTTCGCATACTGCCTGGCGTCCACGTCCGCGTGCTTCATAATGCCGTGCATCAGGCGGCGCTGGTGAACGGAGAAGCTCGCGCCGATACCGATCGATTGCGCATTCTCTTCATGGGTGATCTGAGCGCGTCCAAAGGTGTTCATGACTTACTGGCAGCCATGCCGCGAATCGTCGCCCGAGCGCCGCAGGTTCGCTTTCTCCTCTGCGGAAAGGGCGATGTTCGATCAATTCGCCGCTACTGCCAACAGCGCGGATTACGGCCGTTCATCGAATATATTGGACCGGTGCCTCTCTCGGAGAGAGGGAAAATCTTGCGGCGGGCGCAGGTGTTCGTTCTGCCCAGTTATGAAGAGGGGTTGCCTGTCTCCCTATTAGAAGCCATGGCCGTTGGGTTGCCCGTGGTGAGTACGCCGGTGGGCGGGATTCCCGAGGCGATCATCGATGGTGTGAACGGATTTCTCATTCCACCGGGCGACGTCGAATCCCTCACCGAGCGCCTGCTCGCTCTCGTCGCTGATCCGGCGCTTCGGTATCGCATGGCGCGAGCGAATCGAGAGCGAATCGCCAGAGAGTTCGATGTCTCCCAGTTCATCGCCCAATTGGCCGATCACCTCGAGGTGGTCATGGACAGTCCGCGCCATTCCGGGAGCGGCGTCCAGCGTGAGGAAGCATCGCTCTCGGCATCTCCCTCCCGGGGAATGGATACCCATCGAGCCTATTGATGACGATATGGGGTGAAGAGAGAGAAGGAGATATCCTCCGGCCATCGCGCCGTCAGCAGTGTCGTCGGCGGTGGAACGCTTCACCGATTGATCTCTCCCTCTCGCTCTCGAAGCGAACCGAATGCGCCATGAAGAGTTTCACCTGCAGGCCACAGCGCGGCCCGAATGACTGGGAGGGGCCTCACTCATCTTCGCCCCATTGTCGCCGTCCTGACGAGGATATCTTATGTGTGGAATCGCTGGAATTTATGGGAAAGTCGATCCTGAGATCTTAGAGCGGATGGGCCATCGCCTCCGCCATCGAGGACCGGATGATGCTGGTCACTATGTGACCCGCCTCTCGCCGTCGTCTCCGCGCGGGGTTGGCCTGACGCACCGTCGGTTGAGCATCATCGATCTCTCCGAGCGAGGGCGTCAACCGCTGGCCAATGAAGATGGATCGATTCGAGTCATCTGTAATGGGGAGATCTACAATTTCCCCGAATTGCGCGCTCACCTCCTGCAGAGAGGACATCGATTCCGGTCCAATTCGGACTCGGAAGTGCTGGTCCATCTCTACGAGGAGAAGGGCACGGCCATGTTGAATGATCTCAACGGTATGTTCGCTTTCGCGCTATGGGATGATCGTCGAAAGCGACTGGTGCTCGGCCGCGACCGATTCGGGGTGAAACCGCTTTATTATGCTCGAGCCGATGGCAATGTTCTATTCGCATCCGAGATCAAAGCGTTGCTCGCGCACCCGGGAATGGCGCCGAGGGTGTGTCCGGAAGCGCTCCGGTATTACATCGCCTTTCGCTATGTGCCGGATCCGCTGACCATGTTCGATGGCGTGTTCAAGTTACTTCCCGGCCATTATGCCGTAGTGGATGAAGAAGGTATGCAATTCACCCGCTATTGGGAACCACAGTATCGTCCCAATGCGCGGCTCAGCGAGCGAGAGTGGATCGAGGGATTGCGCGAGCGACTGGCCCAGGCCGTCAGACGACAGTTGATGAGCGATGTTCCATTGGGGATCAGCTTCAGCGGGGGCGTGGATTCCGGAGCGGTCCTGGCGATGATGCATGAGGTCGGCGTTCCCGAGATCGAAGCTTACACGGTCGGATATCCCGACCAGGAGGCCGATCTCGGCGGGGCCAAGAGCGATGCGTCGTACGCTCGTCGTCTGGGACAACTGTTTGGCGTTCGCTATCACGAGATCGCGTTTGATCCTCGAACGCTCGCCGACGTCCTCCCCAAGGTCGTATGGCATCTGGACGAACCGTTACCCGATACCGGCGCCGTGGCCAGCTTCCTGGTGGCTGAGCGAGCTAAGGGAGCGGTGAAAGTCCTTCTCAGCGGTCAAGGGGGCGATGAAATGTTCGGCGGTTATCCCTGGCACCGAGCGATCAAATTGGCCGCCTGGTTGCGACGATGGACACTGGCCCTGAAGCTCCTCCGGTTGATGGATCATCCTCTCCGATGGGCTCCAGTCATGGTTGGTGGGCGACCGGTCACCGTGTTGCGACGATTGAAGAAATTTGTGGCTCATGCGCATAAGGATCTCATCCATGGGCATCTGGGATTTCTCAGCTACGCCGACGAAGAGGACCGGCGCGAACTGCTGGCTCCTTTGTTCAATGGTCGGAGCAACGCTCCCTATGAGATCTTTCTCGCTCATCTGAGGGTTGGAGCTGATCTGGATCCTGTGCATCGCGCGCTCTGTCTCGACATGCAAACGTTCCTGCCGGCGCATAATCTGCTCTACGCCGATAAGACGGGCATGGCTCACGCTGTTGAAATTCGCGTGCCGTTTCTGGACAACGAACTCTTCGATTTCGTGGCGACTATTCCCGAGCATCTGAAAGTGCGACTGCGGGAACAAAAATATATTCTGAAAAGAGCCCTGGAGGGTCGACTCCCTCATGACGCGCTCTATCGGAAGAAGACGGCCTTCGGAGCGCCGATCCGATATTGGTTGACTCATTACCTGAGGGGAATGGTCAGCGAGTTACTCGATGAGACCTCGCTGGCGCGACTCGGTTACTTCGATCCGCTGGCCGTTCGACGATTGATTCGGGCTAATGAGGCCGGATCCCGTGATGCGGCGCCGCTCCTCTTTGCGCTGCTCACTTTCGCCATCTGGCATCGCACGTTCATCGACGAGGGACGGCGTTAAACCACGACTTCCCATATCCGGACTCCAGATCACCTATCGGTCATGCCTTCCCTTCGATGGTACATGAAGCGGCTCTCGCTCATGCCGCCGGCCGAAGTTTTCTATCGAGCGCAGATCACGGCTCGTCAGTGGCTCGGCTGGCCTCGGCGTCGCTTTGATGGTCACCAGCCACCCCTTCAAAAGTTTCTCCGCGTCGAGGGCCAGAGCGTTCACCGACGAGTGACCGGCCGACGGGGAGTGAGGTTCTTCGCGCTGACTTCCAGGACACCCATCCCAGAAGCGATTTCCCAGGACGAAGCCCTGGCCGTGGCCGATGACCTGTTGGCTCACCGATTCACGTTTTTCGACTTGGAGCGCGAGCCCTTTGGGGATGTCATTCAATGGAATTACAACTACAAGGACCACAAGATCTGTCCGCTCCTGTACGCGCCGAGAATCGATTATCGTGATGAGCGACTGGTTGGCGACGTCAAGTATGTGTGGGAACTCAATCGGCATCAGCACCTGGTGCCTCTGGCCAAGGCCTACGTCCTCACCGGCGATGAGCGATATGCGCGAGAAGTGGTCCACCAAATTCTGGGATGGATTCAACAGTGCCCGTATATGATGGGCATTAACTGGACGACGCCCGAACAGGCGGCGTTGCGGATCATCAGTTGGATCTGGGCCTTCGAATGGATCAAATCGGCAGCCTGCGTGACTGAGACATTCGTGGAGCAATTTCTCCACAGCCTCTATCAGCATGTTGCATTCATCACTCAGCATTATTCTCGATTCTCGTCGGCCAATAATCACTTGATTTGCGAGGCGACGGGCGTGTTCGTAGCCACGGTGTATTTCCCCGAGTTGAAGAATGCCGACCGGTGGCGCGCCACCAGTCAACGCATTCTCATCGAGGAAGCATTGAGACAGAATCACGACGATGGCGTGAATCGGGAACAGGCGATGGCTTATCACTGCCTGGTGTTGGAGTACTTGCTCTTGGCCGGACTGCTCGGCGAACACAATGGCTTTCGATTTCCCACGGCCTACTGGCGACGAGTGGAGAAGATGATGGAGGTCATCGCGGCGTTCATGGATTGTCGTGGACAACTCCCCCATTTCGGCGATGACGATAATGGCGCTGTCATCGTGTTGGGCAAACCACCACAGAGCCGCGCGCGCTCTATCCTGGCTACGGGAGCCGTCCTGTTCGGACGAGACGATTTCCGGGCTTTGGCCCCCGAGTTCGACGAGCGGACATTCTGGTTGCTCGGTACTTCGACCATAGGGGATGGGTCGACTTCAACGTCAGCCCATTGTTCATCTTCCCGAGCCTTTCCCAGCGGATATTACGTCATGCGCTCGGGAACGACGGCCGATGATGAGATCGTCGCCATCTTCGATTGCGCGCCACTCGGATATGCCCCGTTAGCGGCGCACGGGCATGCCGACGCGCTGAGCTTCGTCCTCACCGTGGCCGGACGGGAGATTCTCATCGATCCGGGCACATATGCCTATCACAGTCGCCAGCGCTGGAGGACCTATTTTCGCAGCACATCGGCTCATAATACGATTCGCATCGACGAGCAGGATCAATCCGTCATGGTCGGCAATTTCATGTGGTCACATAAAGCCGAGGCTATCCCGGAGGTGTGGGAATCATCACCTCACTATGATCGGGTCAGTGGATATCACACCGGGTATCTTCGACTGAGCGACCCCGTTCGGCATCGACGAGAGATCCTCTTCGACAAGGACCGTCGCTGCTTTCACGTCGTGGACACGATCGAGGCCGAAGGCGAGCATCTCATCGAGCAGTTCTTTCACTTCGCCGAATCCTGTCGACTGCGCCGGGAGGATCGCGAGTGGATCGTCGAGAACGACGGCGTAGAGGTCAGATTTCGCCTGGATGACCGGTTGGACGTGACGCTCGTCCATGGCCGCGAAGATCCACCGCTCGGCTGGCGCTCGAAACGACTGGGCCACAAACAGCCCAGTCCCACGTTGCTCGGTCGGTTGAAAGGCGTCGGATCTTATCGACTGAGAACCACCATTTGGATTGAAAAGTTACCCCTCGCCTAGTCGAGGCGGATTTCCGGAGGAGGAGATATGAACATCAGCGTGTTCGGATTGGGTTATGTTGGATGTGTCACGGCCGCTTGTTTGGCCAATGATGGCCATCGCGTCATCGGCGTTGATGTCAACGAAACCAAAGTGCATATGGTCCGGGAAGGCCAGTCGCCCATCGTCGAACGCGGTCTGTCGGAACTGATTCGAAACAACGTGGAGAAGGGGCGGCTCTCGGCGACGACCGATGCGCTGGAGGCCGTTGCGGCGAGCGAACTCTCACTCGTTTGCGTGGGGACGCCGAGCAATGGGAATGGGAGCTTGGATCTCAAATACCTGCGCGACGTCACGCGACAGATCGGAGAAGCGCTCATCCACAAGCCGGCCTTTCACACCATTGTCGTACGGAGCACCATGCTTCCCGGTACGACGCACCAGGAGATCATCCCCTTACTGGAGCGGATTTCGGGGAAACCATTCGGTGAAGGATTCGGCCTCTGTGTCAATCCCGAATTCTTACGCGAGGGTTCGGCCATTGAGGATTTTTATCATCCTCCCAAGATCGTGGTCGGGGCCGACCATCCCGAAATCGCTGAACACGTTATGGAGCTTTATTCGAACATTGACGCTCTTCGGTTCATCACCGATGTCGCCGTAGCCGAGATGGTCAAATATGTGGATAACGCTTTCCACGCTCTGAAGGTCACGTTCGCCAATGAGATCGGCACGCTGTGCCAGCGATTGGGAATCGATAGTCATGAGGTGATGAAGATCTTCTGTAGCGATACCAAGCTCAATCTCTCGCCCGCCTATCTGAAGCCGGGATTCGCCTTTGGTGGCGCCTGCCTGCCCAAAGATGTGCGGGCTCTGGTTCATCGCGCCCGCCTGCTCGACCTCCAATTGCCCGTGCTGGAGGCCATCATACCCAGCAATGAGCGACACATTCGCCGGGCTGTGGAACTCATCATGGCGACGGGGCGCAAGCGCATTGGGTTCCTGGGACTCAGCTTCAAGGCGGGAACGGACGATCTTCGCAATAGCCCGATTGTAGACGTCATCGAAACGTTGCTGGGCAAGGGGTATCATCTCAAGATCTTTGACGAAAATGTTTCGTTGGCTCGGCTGTGCGGAGCCAATCGTGAGTTCATCGAGCGAGAGATTCCTCACATCTCGTCTCTCATGTGCGAGAGCATTGATGAGGTCATCGAGGCCTCCGATGTCCTGGTCATCGGAACGACATCACCGCTCTATGCTCGGGCTCTCCGGGGTATCAACGGTCGGCACATCGTCATTGATCTGGTGCGTCTCATCAACCCTGATCTCAGGAGGGAGAACAGGTACTATGGCATCTGCTGGTAAGGTTCTCATCATCGTTCATGATATCCCCGTTCCCTTTGATCGGCGAGTCTGGCGTGAGGCCAATGCCCTGAAACGGGCCGGGTGGCAAGTGAGTATTATTTGTCCGCGCGGCGATGCGACGGCCAACTACGGTCGTCGATTCGGTCGCTATGATTGTCTGAATGGCATTCATATCTATCGATACTGGGCACCAACCAATGCCAGGGGATTGCTGGGATATATGGTCGAATTCGCCTATTGCTGGTTGAGGACGTTCCTGCTCTCTTTGAAAATCTGGTGGAAACATGGATTCGATGTCATTCAAGCTTGCAATCCACCAGATACCTACTGGCTGTTGGCGCGATTCTACAAGCTGTTCGACAAGAAGTTCATCTTCGATCATCACGACTTATGTCCCGAACTCTATCTGGCCAAGTATCCCGGGAAGACGCCGGGACGAATATACAAACTCCTCTTGTGGCTGGAGCGCATGACGTTTCGTACAGCCGATGTGGTGATCGCCACCAACGAGTCATATCGCCATATCGCCCTCACTCGCGGGGGATGTCGTCCCGACCGGGTGTTTGTGGTTCGGAATGGGCCGAGCGGCGATCGATTGAAGCTCATGCCACCGGAACCGGCGCTGAAAGAAGGACGACGACATTTGATCTGTTATTTGGGAACGCTCTGTAATCAGGATGGCATCGATTACCTCCTGCGCTCGTTGAAGGTTCTGGTCGAAGAGTGCGGTTACCGCGATTTCCTCTGTGTGATCATCGGCGGCGGCCCCGAACTGGAGTCATTGAAGATCCTCAGTCACGCATTGGGGTTGCGAGATTATGTTCGGTTCACCGGTCGCCTCTCCGATCGCGATGTCTGCCGGTATCTTTCCAATTGCGATGTCTGCGTTGATCCTCTACCGCGGAATTCATTCTCCGATAAATCGACGATGAACAAGATCGGCGAGTATATGGCTTTCGGCAAGCCGGTGGTGGCCTTCGATTTGACGGAGACGCGTCGCACGGCCGAGCAGGCCGCCGTCTATGCGCGGCCTAATGATGAGCGCGATTTCGCCCATCAGTTGTTGACGCTATTACATGATGAGCCTCGGCGGTGGCGGTTAGGGCGTATCGCCCGGGAGCGGGTGAGGACGCAGTTGGCTTGGGATCACTCTGTCCCTCATTTACTACGAGCTTATCAGACCGTTCGCCAAGATGAGCGCCAATCACCAGTTGAGCCTGTTCGGGTTCCATTCCATACGGCGAAGTCGACATGAGGCCATTCTCCATGCGGTGTCCTCAAATTTTGCTTCAGAAGGAGCCTTCTATGACCTACTCACCGGAAATGCATGCGGGGAACGGATTGTCTCCTCAGGATCGGGAGAAGATGGCCTGGGTGGAGACGCTCGCCCATCTCTCACGTCGCCTGGGCCTAGCCACTGATCTGACGGAGATTTTTCAGATGGCCACCACTCTGATCGCCGAAGCGTTTCAGGTCGAAAAGTGTGCCGTGTTCCTCTATGAGGAGACGCACCAGGAGCTGGTGGGGCAGGCACCAGCGTTTGGCATTGATCAGGCCACCATCGAGCAGATCCGGTGTTCGCTGAAAGAGGGATCGCCGGGTCGGCTCATCTGGGATCGGGAGAAGCCATTGATCATTGCCGATTCGACCACCGATCCCCGGCTGGCGAGCTGGCGGGCTCTCAGTCAATCGCTTCGGCTCCGATCGGTCTTGATTTGTCCTCTGTGGGTGGAGCACTGGCATGTGGGCATTGTGGTATTGGCCAATAAGCGGTCAGGCCGCCCATTCAGTGAAACCGAAGCGACGCTGTTACGCGCCCTGGCCGATCAGGTGACTATTGCATTAGTCAATGTTCGAACCCGGCATGCGCAGGCGCGCGAAGCCAGGCGCGGCCACACCCTCGCCCAGATGGCCAGCCTTCTGCATGCCACCCTTGATCCTCGAGACGTCGTCAGAGCGGCAGCGAGCCTGGTGTTAATGGCGGCGGATGCCGATCGTTGTCACGTCTTCGTGCGGCCCCGTACGGAAGGTTCTCCGCTTCCCGTCCTCTCGGCGAGTCGCGGTGGGGAAGAGGGGAAGGTTCAAACGTCCGAGAGCGTCCCCAGTGAAGTCATCCGGTGGTTCAAAACACACTGGGAATCGCTGGCTTCCGATCGATCGACGATCATTGAAGAAGCCCTTCTCAGTCCCCTCATCCCATCCAGTTGGATCACCAATTTTCACCTCCAGACCATGGCCATCGTTCCCATGTCAGCGCGAGACGAGGTGTGGGGCTACATGCTCATTGAGTACTGTCGGACAGCGCGCCATTTGGACGAAGGGGAGATTCGCTTCATCGAGGGCATCGCTCGCCAGAGTGGACTGGCGTTCCGAAATGCTCATCTGTATCGAGAAGTGCTTGATGAACTCAATCCCCTGCGCCAATCCCTGGAGCGATATGCGCCTCTGATCGAAGGGGCGAAGGTCGCTTTCTTGATCGTACAAGACGGGCGATACGGGTATACCGGTGGGGCAGTGACCGAGCTCTTAGGTTACACGTCTGAGGAATTATCCGAGATGTACTTGCCGGATGTTTTCGCTCCGCCCTCCCAAACGCTGGTCATCGAGAGCTACGAGCAGATTCTCGAAGGAGGCATCATTCCCAGTTTCGAAGCGCAGATCGTGCGAAAAGATGGTCAAGAAGTGACTGTGAGCCTCAGTGGTTCGCTCATCGAGTTTGAGGGACAGCCGGCAGTCCAGTTCGTGGCGTGCGACACGACCGAGCAGTCTCAAGAGCGGGAACGACGATTACTGGCCAGCAAACTGGAGGCAGTGACTCGTCTCATCGGCAACCTCGTCGGCGAGGCGAGGAACGCGCTCACGCCAGTCGTCGGGTTCACCGAATTGACTCTGGAATTACCCGACATCAGCCCCGAAGTCAGGAGCAACCTGGAGGTCATCGCTCAAGGAGCTGAGCGAGCCAAAAAGACATTCGACACGCTGGCCACCTGGGCCCAGATTCAACCGCCGGAGAAATCGCTCGTCAATGTCAATCATTTCATTCAGCATATTCTCTCTCTGAAGCAGTACGAGTTGCAGTCTCATCATATTGAGGTCGCGTGCGATTTTCAGAAGGACCTCCCTGAGACGAGTCTCGATGCTCAGCAACTGCAAGTCGCCCTGCTCGCCATCATCGACAATGCTCGAGATGCGTTGCTGCAGATTCCTCAGGAGCGGCGCCTGATCGTTCGAACCAAACAGCAGCAGCGTGGGTTCTGGAAGCTGAGTGAGATGATCGAAATCCACATCGAGGATAATGGACCAGGTATCGCGCGAGAGAATCTCTCCCGCGTATTCGATCCCTTCTTTTCCACGAAACCACCGACACAAGCTCTGGGATTGGGTCTCTGGATCGCCTATCAGATTGTTAAAAACCACAATGGTGACCTCACTGTCCGAAGTCGCGAGGGCGAAGGAACGACGTTCATCATCGCCCTCCCCATCCTGCGCGATGAAGAGTCTCTGGAGCCATAAGTGGGGGCGAATCCAGGGCGATGTTCAGTGAAGGTCGCATCAGGATTCTTCACCAACAAAGATTAACGACAAGGAGGAGAGCTAACCATGAGTCAGTTGATTCAAGCGGCTGATGTCCTGGGATATCGAGCGCGCACCATGGAGCGGCATCGTTCGCTCGTCCCGCTCCTGGTGGCTGGATTGATTCTCTTCGATGGAATCATCGCCATCAGCAGTTTCATTCTCGCGTACTGGGTCCATCTCGGTCCACCGCTGTTCATCTGGGGGGAAGGGCATTGGCTCCCGGTCGGCATCGCTCCCGATTTCCGACCGGTATGGATTCTCCTCGGCTTCGTCCCATTCGTCCGCATGGGCACACTATGGTATTGCCGGCTCTATCGCGTTCAGGGCGAATTCGCCTTCAGTCAGGATCTGGCTCGCATTGTGAAGGCGGTTTCTCTGGGTTCGGCGATCATGATCCTCATTGCCTTCATGTATCGAGGCGGCTTCGAATTCCGCCACCACTCTTATTCCCGCATGATGTTCATCCTGGATTGGGTATTCGCCCTGCACGGGACATTGGCCGTGCGGCTGGCGGTTCGCTCGATCCAGATTGCCGCTCGAAAGCGAGGGAAGAACATCATCCCCGCGGTCGTCATAGGCGAAGGACAGTTGGCCGAACTCTGCCTGCGAGAGATCGTAGGGAATCATCGGCTGGGCTACGAATTGGTCGGTGTGCTCGCCAGTTCTCCTCGGTCGGAGCATCCTACGAACTCTCGACTTCCGATCATCGGCACCATTGAGGACCTCCCTGCGCTCATCCGCCAGTATGGAATTCGAGAGGTATTGATCGCTGATGATCGACTCGATCAACAGGTGCTGTTCGAGACGATCATGAAATGCGGGCGAACCCATCCCGTCCACTATCACGTCATCCCGAACCTGTTGAATTGCTTGCCCCAGAAGACAGAGATCGATCAGATGGGCATCCTGCCGATGGTCAAACTGTTTGAGGAACCTCTGCGCGGCCTGAATCGGTACGTGAAACGGGCTATAGATGTGATTGGAGCCAGTCTCCTGCTGCTTGTGACCAGCCCCCTATGGTTGATTCTGGCCATCCTCATCAAATGGGAGTCGCCCGGTCCCGTCTTTTACAAGCAGGAGCGCGTGGGTATGGACGGACACGTGTTCCTCATGTACAAGTTTCGATCTATGCGTCCGGATGTCGATGATCGGCCTCACCGGGAGATCATGAAAAAACTGATCCGTGGTGAGCGCATCAACAACGGAACGCCCGACAAGCCCATTTATGGCAAGGTGAAGGATGATGATCGCATCACCCGGGTGGGGCGATGGATGCGGCGCTATAGCTTGGATGAATTGCCGCAGTTGCTCAATGTGCTGCGCGGTGAGATGAGTCTCGTCGGTCCCCGTCCTCCCATTCCATATGAAGTCGAATGTTATCAACCGTGGCATCGAGCGCGATTCCACGTCAAGCCCGGTCTCACTGGGCTCTGGCAAGTGAGCGGGCGCAATCGGCTTCCATTTGATGAGATGGTGCGGTTGGACATCTTCTATATCGAAAATTGGTCGCTGTGGATGGATCTGAAAATTATGTTGAAAACGCCGACGGTCATGTTCGCTGGGTGCACCGAATAATGGCATGGAGGATGAAGGGGTCGAGAGATCAGCAGAAAGAGGACCTGGGGTCCGTCTCGTTAATCCGAAGCTGATGAGGTGAGAGGATGCATTATGGGAACGTTCTCTAAAAGGTGGACTGCACGTCTGATGGGGAGTTTGGGCGTCGCTCGGTTGATGCGCCGCGCGAATCGCCATCGCCCGGCCGTGCTCATGTATCATGGTGTGGTGCGGGACGACGAGAAGTATGTCCCTCCATGGATGGTCACTGAGAGTCAATTCCGATGGCAAATGACATATCTCGCCTCCCATCATCGGGTGCTCCCACTCTCTGAGGTGGTAACGTCCCTCCTGGAAGGACGCTCGCTCCCACCATACTCGGTCGCGCTCACCTTTGATGATGGGTTCCGCAATAACTACACCATCGCCTATCCGATCCTCAAGGAGTTCGGTTTTCCCGCCACCATTTTTCTGGTCACTGGTTATCTGGATACGGATCAGGCCCTCTGGCCGGATGTCCTCTTCCAACTGCTTCATCGGACGGAGGTTGAATATCTGGATCTGTCCGATCTCGGAGATGGGAGGCATGGGCTTCGGACGCCTCGTGACCGCTGGATCGTTTTTTCGGAGATGATCGAATACCTGAAGAATCTCCCCGTTGGAGAGAAGAACTGGCGGTTGAGAGAACTCGCTCGGCGACTTCGGATCGATCTGGAGACCATTGTGCGCAATGAGCACGACGCTTGTGCGCTGTTGCGATGGAGCGAAGTCCGGGCGATGGCCGCCGAAGGGTTGATTTCGTTTGGCGTTCATACGGATACTCACGAGATCCTGACGCGCCTTTCCCTTGACGAAGCGCGGCGACAAATCGTGATATCAAAGCAGAAGCTGGAGTGCCAGCTCGGAGAGCCGGTTCGATTCTTCGCCTATCCGAATGGGAGACCGGGAGATTTTAACGAAGCGATCAAGCAGGAGGTGAAGAAGCAGGGGTTCACCTGTGCGTTCGCCTCCACCGGAGGATTGATTGGCTATCCATTTGATCCTTTTGCGCTCGAGCGATTGGGGATCAGCCGGGATATGAGTCGGTCATACTTTAAATTCAAGTTGTCGGGTGGGGTGGCCTGGTTCGATAAGCGGTTGAGAAGGAGAGGAGGCGTTAGGGATGAGGGCGAATCTTTCGCTCGAGGGACATCGCGCGGGCGCTGGGAGTTGGAAACCGAGCCCGTCAAAGTGGCCCTGCCAGAGATGGGGGATTGAGACAGCATGATCGCTCGAACGATCTTCGAACCAGTGAACCTGAAGGAAGCCACTCAGCGGCACGTGGTGCGCGTATCGACGCTGGACGCGCTCGACACGCGCAGAGACGAATGGAATGCTCTCGTCGCACGCAGTCATACTCGTACCGTCTTTCAAACCTACGAGTGGCATGTCGGTTGGTGGAAGACACTGGGCTCAGAACGCCAGTCGCTCATCCTCCTCGCCGAGGAGGGAGGAGAATGGGTAGGTATCGCTCCGTTAATGCTGTCCGAACATCGGCTCTTGGGGCGCAAACGGAGAGTCATCGAGTTCATCGGCGCCGGTTCTTCCGATTATTGCGACTTCATCGTCGATCGCGCTTCTCCCGAAGTGTTATCTCTCTTTGTGCGCTGGCTGAGCGAACACAATGGGGAGTGGGATATGCTTCGTCTATCCGACATTCCCAACACGACACCCACGCTGTCTCTGCTCCCCCATCTGTTCCGCCCGTACGGGTATGCGATCGACGTTCATCAACTCTATGAGGCGCCGACTCGCCTCCTTGGAGATCCGGTCGCCGACGAGCGGTGTGTGAACAAGAAGAGTCTGCGGCGACATTACAACTATTTTCGTCGTCGCGGTCGGTTGGAGATCAAGCATTGTCGGACAGTAGAGGAGATCGACCAGTATTTGGATCTTTTCTTCCAGCAGCACATCGAGCGCCGCGCATTGACCGATGCCCCCAGTCTGTTTCTGGACGAGCGACAACGAGCTTTTTATCGAGCGTTGGTCGAGGAATTGGCACCAACGGGGTGGCTCCTCTTTTCCGTGGTGTTGTTCAATGACGTCCCGCTGGCTTTCCATTTCGGGTTCGAGTTTGGCGATCGCTTGATTTGGTATAAACCGACGTTCAACGTGAAGTATGCCAAGCACTCGCCCGGCGAAGTATTGATCAAATACTTGCTGGAGTATGCCATCCAGCGTCAGATGGCCGAGTTCGATTTCACCATCGGCGAGGAACCGTTCAAATATCGTTTCGCCAATCACGTTCGCCATAATTATGCGATCCATGTGTTTGGTCGGCGATCGCTCTATTGGCATCATCGACTGTGGCGGGACGCGAAAGCGTTCGTCAAGCGATTCCCCCAGCTCGCCCGTTGGGGACGTCGAGTGATTCGGCACTATGAGACCCTTCGATGGTGATGACTGAGGCGGAGAGTGAAGGGCACAAACTGAAACCCCCTGGCTGTTCCGCCCTTCGCTCTTCGTCCTCTTTCATGTGGCTTTGGGGAATAACCGGGGACATCCCACTCCATCGTCATCGTGGAAAAAAGAACCGGTGCTGCGCCTATGATAACTATTGAGACCATTCAATCCCTGGAGAGATTTCGTGCCTTGAAAGAGGAGTGGAATGATCTGCTCGCTCGTTGTCCTCATCGGACGCCGTTCTTGACTCACGAATGGATGATGACGTGGTGGACGTATTTTGGCGCCGGGAAGACGTTGTCCATTCTCGCGCTGCGGGAAGCCGGGCGACTCGTCGCCATCGCCCCACTGATGACGTATTGGGGATGGTTCTACGACCGCTACCTGAAACTCCCCGCCCGGGTCGTGGAGACGATGGCCAATTATCATTCCAATCGGGTGGACTTCATCTATGCTGAGTATCGCGACGAGTATCTGATGGCCATTTGGGATCATCTCGCCGCAGACGGTGACTGGCATTTCTTGCGGCTCTATCCCGTGGATGCCCGCTCTCGGACGGTAGCCGGTCTTCGCCGAATGGCAGCCCGTCGAAAGGTGCCCATCGCCGTACTCAAGGATCAAGCATCGCCCTACTTAAAGATATCGAATGAGTGGGAGGAATTCACTCGTCGTCATCTCACCGCTGAGATACGACGCAAGGGGCGAAAGGCGATGCGGGCGCTGGCCGAGCATCGCCTCCTCGTTGATGTGGTGACTCAAGCGGCAGATATCGATGAACTCATGGAAACGGTTTTTCGAGTTGCTGAGAAGAGTTGGGCCGCGAAACGAGGGACGGCCATCTCGTCGACGCCGCAACTCCGGGGGTTCTACAGAGATCTGGCTCGACTGGCCAACGCGCGCGGATGGCTCCACCTCTGGTTGCTGAGGCAGAATGGAACGACGTTGGCCTACGAGTACAATCTCCGATTCGGAGAGACCATCTACAACCTCAAACTCGGATTCGATGCCACCTTCTCTCGGTTGAGCCCCGGGCATACGTTGAAGTATCTGGCGCTGTCCGAAATCGTGCGAAACGAACCGCATGTGAAAGAGTACGATTTTTTGGGCGACGTCGAACCCTACAAACTCGGATGGACGCGCGCTGTCCGCCCTCATGTGAAGATGTACCTCTATCACCCCCGCCATCTTTATGCTCGATGGCTGCACCTCTTGCAAACGCGATTGGTTGAACCGGCCAAAGCCCGCTGGTGGCATAAATCGCCATCTCCATCTCCGCTTCCTTCGTGAGGCGACGAATTCCCCTAGCCCCCGTTATTGGCAGACGCCCCCCGATTCGTCCATCCCTCTGACATGACGGCCTTCCGAGACTCGGCCTGATAGGTCCGTTTCTCCCCCTATCAGTTGGCCCTCCCGGCCCTCATCAACGGCCGTTCGGGCGGGAGTCTGTTCAATGGGATGCCTCTCGGCCGGAATCCTCGGCTGCTGGCCGATGTCGTTCGCCAGCGTCGGTTCCTTCTACCACGAGAGTCAAAATCACCTTACCGTCATTCCCAGGGTGTGCTATACTACATTTGCTTTGATTGATAAAACCGGCTGAGCGAGACGTGTCTGAATGAGGAACGCTCCATGTGTGTTCATGGATGACAGGAGAATCGTCGTGGAGTCTCCTCTCGTCACGTCCGGATGAGGAGGCACTGTTGGCGTGATCAACCAAAAATCTCAGTAAGGAGGGTAAGAGCATGAAAGTCACACTTTCGGTCATCAAGGCGGACGTTGGATCGATCGGAGGACATACACGACCGTCGAATAAGATGCTCCATACGATCGGTGAAATGGTGCAATCGGCGTGTTCTGCAGAGAAAGGACTTTTGCTCGACGGGATGGTGACCTATACCGGTGATGATATTGCGCTCATCATGAGCCACCAGCATGGGGTGGGGGCCGAACCGGTTCACAAGTTCGCCTGGGATTGTTTCTTGGCGGCGACGGAGATCGCCAAACAGCAAGGGTTGTATGGTGCTGGGCAGGATCTCCTGGTCGATGCCCCCTCGGGAAACATCCGCGGGGCGGGCCCGGCAGTGGCAGAGATCGAATTCGAACGCGATCCCCGTAGTTCCTATCGCCCGGCGGAAGCCTTCCTCGTCTTTGCCGCCGATAAGTGCAGCCCGGGAGCATACAATTATCCCTTGTACAATATCTTCTGCAATCCAATGCATAACGGTGGCCTTCTGCTCAATCCCAAGATGCATCAGGGATTCACCTTCACCATCATCGACATGGATTACAAGGACAAGGATCGCATTATCAAACTCGATGTCCCGGAGCGCGCCTGGGATGTCGCGGCGCTATTGCAAAATCCAGATCGGTTCGCCGTGGAGGCCGTTCATTCGCGCTATAAACCCGAAGAACAGATCGTCTCGGTATCGGCCACGCGCCTTCACAATATTGCCGGGAAATATACGGGTAAAGATGATCCCGTGGCCATCGTTCGCACGCAGGGGATCTTCCCGGCACCGGAAGAGGTGGTCGAACCCTTCCTGTTGGGACATTTCGTCGCCGGCGATGCGCGAGGATCGCATGTGATGCCCATCATGCCGGTAGCCATTAATACGCCGGTGGCCGGAGCGTTTTGTCTGCCGCTCGTATCGTGTCTGGCCTTTTCCATGAATCCCGATGGACGGTTCACTGAAGAATATGTGGATATCTTCGGCAATGCCGTGTGGGATCAGACCCGTCTCAAAGTTCAACAGAAAGCCGACGAGTGGCGGCGCCAAGGGTTCATCGGATCGACCATGGCTTCGCACACTGAACTGGCCTATACCGGCATCGTCGATACCCTCAAAGCATTGGATGAGGAGTTCTTCATCCGAGAATGAACGGTGGGGCTCCTTCCCTCTGGCATCCTTGGCCATGGATGTGATTGCATACGATGAGCTTCTGAGGAACAGAAGTGGGGAAGAGAGGATGACTTCTCCCCTCGTCCGTCGAGGCCTGCTGGCCTGTGAGAGAAAGAGGAGCCGTTGATGCATACGACAGCTGGTTCCACAACTTTCGGGCGAACGTTCGTCGGTGGTCTTCTCGTCGTCGTGCTGACGACCGGTGGAGGATGGGGGCAAAGTCCTTCGGCGGTTCTCATCCGTGCTGTTATGGGTGGAGATCGCCGGATGGTGGAGACATTATTGGAGCAAGGGATCGACGTGGATGCTGCCGATGAGATGGGGATGACGGCCCTCATGTACGCGGCCGATGGCGGTCGCGCCGATCTCGTCAAATTGTTGTTGGAATGGGGCGCTCAAGTGAACGCTGTCGACCGAGCCGGATGGAGCGCCTTGATGATGGCGGCCCAGCATAGACATGCGGACGTCGTCTCGCTGTTATTGAATCATGGGGCCGATGTCAATATGAGGAATAAAGTGGGGACGACGGCCTTGATGTGGGCGGCTACCCGTGGCCACGTCCACGTGGTGCGCACTTTGTTGGCCGCTGGAGCGGATCCTGATGTTCGCGATGTCACCGGCTACTCGGCCTTGACGTTGGCCAGAATAAAAGGACATGGCCGCGTCGCCCGCCTTCTGGAAGAGGCCGGCGCTCAAGATTCCAGGCTCCTGGACGCGGAGTTGATGGACGCGCAGGAAGAGCAACTGCGGGAAGCGGCGCTCGATGGGGACGTTGACGCCGTCGGTCGGCTGCTGAAGGCGGGCGTGAATCCCGACGCCAGGGATCCTGAGGGAAAGACGGCGTTGATGTATGCGGCTACCAGCGGCGAGGCGACGATCATCAGGCTCTTACTGGACGCTGGAGCAGACGTCAATGCTCATGATGCCCATGGGTCCACAGCATTGATGGAAGCGGTATCCAAGGGGAACGCTGAGGCCGTTCGGATTTTGCTCGCCGCCGGCGCCGATGTTCGGGTGAAAGATCAGCGAGGCCAGACGGCCCTGGATCGGGCCCGATGGCTTGGTCGGACGAAGATACTCAACGTGTTGCGCGCAGCGGAGGAGGGGGATCGCAAAGATGAGCGTCGCCCCCGCTTCCACCCTCGAATCCTCTCTCTGCCTCGACCGGAACTGACCGAAGAGGCGCGGCAATACCAGGTGACGGGGGAAGTCATCCTCACAGCCGTTTTTGGCGCCGACGGGGTCGTTCGGGATATTCGGGTCATCCGAGGCTTGGGATATGGATTAGATGAGAGAGCTATCGAAGCGGTCAAGAAGATTCGATTCATTCCTGCCGAGGATCCTCCCGGTCACCCCATTGATTACTCGATGACGATTCACGTTCAGTTCCGGTTTCACTAGGGGTTGATCCCCATCGTTCCGTAAGGCCGAAGCGGAGGAGCCCGACAGCTTTCTCAACCCAGAGGAATCTCGCGCGCGAGAGGGCCATCACGTCCAGGGCAATCGAGGCGACGCCCTCTCCCCACCCGCTCGCCTGGCCTTTCGGACTAGACATGGATCACCCTCGTCACGATTCCTCTCCAATCAATGGCATCCCTCGGGTCTTCGTTCACCTCTTGCCTCGATGCGGTTTCTCCCAGGTTGATGCAAGATCGGAGACGGATTCCTCTATTCGCGCTGGTTCCTCGTTCGAGCCGAAGGAGTTGCATGTGCTGACGGTTCAGTGTCGACGGAGCCATCAAGAACCGGGAGAAGCACGCGCGCTCTGATGGCCGTTCCCTTTATTGATCTCTCATTGTGAAGTGAGCGAATGGGCAATCGGGCTTCCCAACCGCTCATATATGAGGGCGGGAGCTCCCCGAGGGGCTTCCGCACAGGGGCTCCCGCCCGGCCTCGGCGCAGGTGGGTGCTCTCGACCCGGGCCAGGCTGGGATAGGATGCGTTCCCTTCACTGGGCAAAGCTCAATAGAAGGACCACGGCGGGAGAGGCCCGGTTCCTGGGGACGTGTCTTCAGGCTCTCCCATGGTATTCCTCCGAAGTGTCTAAGCCCGGCTGACGCAAGGTGCGGACGTTTTGCATTTGCCTCTCATGGCGCGAGTGACTATAATCCTCGCCTTCTGGACGAAGGAGCGCAAGGATATGGTAAAACTCTCGGAGGCGACCTCGGGCCAACGGCGGTGCAGAGAGAGACGGGCGGAGGCGATCTCTTGATCCTGTCGCATCGAACCTGAGCCCCTCCTCGTATAGGATGCTAACGACGGAATGATGATGTTAGCGGCGGTTCTTTACGGCAAGGAAGATGTTCGCGTGGAGCACAGGCCCAGACCTCTTATTGGCGACGGTGAGGTCTTGGTGCGTATTGAGACAGCGCTGACCTGTGGAACCGATGTGAAAGTCTATCGTCGGGGGTATCATGCGCGCATGATACAGATTCCATCGGCGTTCGGTCACGAGTTCGCCGGTCGCATTGCGGCCATTGGTCCCGGGGTGGAGGGGTTTCAGGTGGGCATGCGGGTCGTGGCGGCAAATTCCGCTCCCTGTGGTCGATGCTTTTATTGTCGTCGAGGAGCTTTCACCGTCTGCGATGATTTGCTCTTCCTCAATGGCGCCTACGCTGAGTATATCAAAATCCCCGCCCGCATCGTGAAGCAGAACCTGCTGCCCATTCCCGATCACGTGTCATTTGTTGAGGCGGCGATGGTCGAACCGCTGGCGTGCGTCTTGCGCGGAGTCGATGAGAGTCAGATTGCCGAAGGCGAGAGTGTCGCCTTGCTCGGGTTAGGGCCCATCGGCCTGTTGTTTTTACGACTGCTGAAATTGCGAGGAGCCCGCGTGCTCGCTTTTGGTCGCCGTGCAACCCGCCTTCGCGTTGCGGAGCAACTGGGAGCCGACGCCATCTTCAACGTCGACGTCGTCGGCGATATCCCGGCGCGGGTGAGATCGTTGACCGAGGGGCGCGGCGCTGACACGGTGATCGAGTGCGTGGGGCATCCATCGGCTTGGGAGTTGGCGATCGGCTGCGTGCGACGAGGCGGCATGGCGATTCTGTTCGGTGGATGTGCGACGGGAGCACATGTCCATCTCGATGCTGGGCGACTGCATTATGATGAGTTGACTATCAAGTCACCGTTCCATCATACACCGCATCATGTTCGAGAAGCGCTCCGGCTCATTTCCCACCGCGTCATTGAGGTGTCACCGTGGATTTCTCACACGGCTTCGCTGGTCGAACTTCCTCAGATCTTGGCCCATTTGACTCGGCCGAACGGCATGTTGAAAGTGGCTATTCATCCTTCGGAGAGCGATTGATGGATTTTCGCTCCCTTTTTGGCTGCCTCATCGCATGGAGATGGGAGAACGTCGATGAGGAGAGCCCGAAGGTCTCCTCATCGACGCTGATCACCTCACAATATTCCCATCGGCATCGATCACGTGAATCTCCCCGAGATCGAGTTGACGAATGCCCGGTTCGATCTTCTCGCGATCGCCGACGATGACCCACACGAGGTTGTCCGGATGAATGATCTTCCGCGCCACGCGGGAGAGATCGGCGAGCGTCAGGGCACGGACCTTATCGGGATAGGTTCGATAGTAATCGTCCGGCAAGCCGTAGCGAACGATCTCGGCGATGGTGGACCCAATGGCGCCGATCGTCTCCCATCGTCCGGGGAGCGTGAGCGTCTGGTTCTTCTGGGCCTTGATGAGTTCGTCCTGAGTGATCGGTTGTTCCCCCAGGATGCCACGAAGCTCCTTGAGAACTTCTATCACCGATTCCTCGGTCTTGTCCGTCTGAACGGGCGCGTAGACGATGAAGGGGCGTTGACCGCGGGCCCCGACCAAGAGGGAGAAAGCGCCATAAGACCAGTGTTTTCCTTCGCGCAGATTCATGTTGATTCGAGAGGTGAACGTCCCGCCGAGAATGTTGTTCACCGTTTCGATGGCGATTTCATCCGGGTCGTTTCTCGGCGGAGCAATGTGCCCGGCGAAGATAATCGATTGCATGGCTCCCGGTCGATCCATGAGATAGACGGCCGAATGGGCCCGAAGGCGAACTGGACGAATGTTCTTCCTGGGTACTTCGCCAGGTTGCCACTGGCCGAACAATCTCTCCAGTTTGGGCGCAATCTCGTCCATGGTTGTGTCGCCCACGACGATCAGCGTCGCATTATTCGGTTTGAACCACGTATGGTGAAATGCGACAAGATCGTCGCGGGTGATGTGCGAGACCGATTGTTCAGTGCCCGAACCGGTGAACGGATTCCCGTAGGCGTGGCCTTCCCCATAGAGCAGTCGAGGGAAGACGCGAAGGGCCATTTGCAGGGGAGTGGCCTTCTCGCGCTGGATCGCCGCCAGTTGTTGTTTTTGCAAGCGATTGAATTCGGCTTCGGGGAAGGACGGATTGAGGATGACATCGGCGAAAATTTCTAAAGAACGATCCAAGTTGGCCTTCAGCGCCGAGAGGAAGACGCTGGACGTATCCAGATCGGAGCCCGCGCTGAGCTGAGCGCCGAGCAAGGCCAGTTCTTCGCTGATCTCTAGCGCCGTTCGATGCGTCGTTCCTTCGTCGAGCATATTCATCGTCAGACTGGCCGTGCCGGGGAGAGCGAATTGATCGGCAGCATAACCGGCATCGATCAGGAGATGGAAATTGACCAGCGGCGCGGCATGGCGCTCGGCCAGAATGATCTGTAATCCGTTAGACAATGTCTTCCTTTGCAGGGCGGGGAATTTCGGTGCCGGCGGTGGCCCGACTGTGGGGAGCTTCGAGCGATCGACTTCCGTCTTCTGCGTCTTATACTTGGGGAATGGATGAACTTCGAGAATGTACACGCCATCGGAGAGCCAGGTGCGTGCCGCCTCCAGCAACGCGTCCGGTGTCGCCTCCCGTATGCGCTTGAGGGTGACTTTGTAGAAATCGGGGCGTCCACCATATACCTCATTCATGGCGAGAATATCGGATTTACCGCCAAAGCCGCCGATGCGCTCGATGCCTCGGATGAATCTGGCCATATACTGAGTCTTCACCCGCTCGAGTTCACGTTCTGTAGGACCTTCGGCCAGGAATTGGGTCAACTCTTCATCAATGGCCTTCTCGACGACGGCCAGATCAACGCCCGGCCGGGCCGTGGCCTGGATGAAAAACTGTCCACCTATCTCTCGCAGTTGAGCGAAAGCCGAGACATTGGTCGCGATTTGATCGCGATACACCAATCGCTTATACAGGCGCGAGTTTTTCCCGCTCCCCAGAATATTGCCGACGAGCCGGAGATAATCTCCTTCGGCGGAACCCCACTGGGGAATGTTCCACACTTTATAAATACGCGCTTGAGGAACGCGATCTTCCATGATCTCTCGCTGGGTTCCCGTGCGCTTGGCGATCCACACTCGTGGTCTCGCTACCGGAGGACCGGAGGGAATGTCGCCGAAGTACTTTTCGACCTTCGCTTTCACCGTTTGGGTATCCACATCGCCGGCAATGACGAGCACGGCATTCGCGGCGCCGTAGTAGGTTTGGAACCACTGACGGACATCCTCAAGGGTGGCCGCGTTCAAATCTTCCATCGATCCGATCGTCGTCCAGGAATACGGATGTCCGGCCGGATAGGTCGCTCGGGCGATGTGGAGGAACACTTTTCCGTAAGGCTGGTTCTCACCCTGTCGCTTTTCGTTCTGAACGACGCCGCGCTGCTCGTCCAGCTTCTCCTGGGTGATCGCTCCGAGCAGATGACCCATGCGATCCGATTCCATCCATAATGCCAAATCCAGCGCCGAGACGGGAACGTTCTCGAAGTAGTTCGTTCGATCGGTATTGGTCGTCCCATTCATCTCGGTGGCGCCGACCTGCTCGAATGGCTTGAAATAATCGTCATCGTAATGCTCGCTCCCATTGAACATGAGGTGCTCGAAGAGATGAGCGAATCCCGTCTTCCCCGGCTTTTCATTCTTCGAGCCGACGTGATACCAGACATTGATGGCCACGATAGGTGCTTTGTGATCTTCATGGACGATGAGCGTCAATCCATTGTCCAGGACGAATTTCTGATAAGGGATGTCGATCTCGATGTCCGCGTTCTTTTCACTTTGTGGTGCGCCGAGCACCAGGACGGATAGACTGATCAGACACCAGGTGGCGAACATGGCAACCTGACGCATATTCATCACCTCCTCATCGATGGATTAGAGCGGCGTTTCAGTATCGACTTCAAATTCAAGTTACGAATCAATCGGTGTAAATAGTTCGGGTGTACACCGAGCAATTGAGCAGCCTCGGTGTAGTTTCCATTGGCTCGTTCGACGGCTTGCACGATGAGATCTTTTTTCAATTCCTGAATAGCGTGATGATAGTTGGTAGGCATCGCCTTCAGAAGCGATACCCTCGCGAGTACCGTTTCAGGAAGATCGTCCGGTCGAATCACATGGGATGAGCCGAGGACGAAGGCTCGTTCGATGACATTTCTCAGTTCGCGGACATTCCCCGGCCAATGATAACTCATCAACCAGTCTCGTGCTTCTGGGGCGATTCCTTCGATCTGACGGTTGAGGATCTTGTTGTAATAGGCGATGAAATAATCGACCAGAAGAGGGATATCATCGCGACACTCTCGTAACGACGGCATTCTCAAGCCCACGACGTTGAGCCGATAGTAGAGATCCTCACGAAACGCGCCTTGGGCAACGGCGCTCTCCAGATCCTTATTGGTCGATGCAATGAACCGGACATTCGCCTCGATGGGACGCGTTCCCCCAACGCGCTCGAACTCTCGTTCCTCCAGGACGCGCAACAATTTCGCTTGAAGCGCGGGGGCCATTTCTCCGATCTCATCGAGGAGAACGGTCCCCCCATGGGCCACTTCCAACTTGCCTTTCTTCCGAGCGGTGGCGCCGGTGAACGCGCCTTTCTCATGACCAAAGAGTTCGCTCTCCAGGAGCGTGTCAGATAACGTTGCGCAATTGATGGCCACAAGCGGGCGATCGGCCCGGGGGCTGTTTCGATGAAGGGCGCGAGCCACCAGTTCCTTGCCCGTTCCCGTCTCGCCGCAGATCAATACCGTCGAGTCGGTGGGCGCGACTTTGGTGATGAACTGGTAAACCTGGCGCATGCCGTCGCTCTCACCGATCATACTGTGAGTGATGAGAGGATCTCGGTGATATGGCTGCACTTCATTCTCGAGGTGTGCTTCGACTCGCATGTGCTCCATCGCCATCGCCGCCATACTGGCGATGGCCGTCGCGAGTTGGAAGTGGTGCTCATCAAACCGAACCGCTCCGTCAGTCGTATCGAGGTAGAGCGCGCCTCGTACTTTCCCCAATGCGATCAAAGGGACGCAGAGTAGTGATCGGATGGATCGAGCGGTCGTGGAGGAGGCAGATGGAGATTGTGTTTTCTCCCCGATGTCATTGGTCAAGATCCCGATGTTTTCCTGGAGAGCGCGACGGGCGATGGCGCGACTGACTCGAATGGGGCGATCTGAACCCAGTCGCCGATCCCAGGCATAGGCGGAGGTGCACTCCTCCCAGCCTTCATCAGCCAGCAAGACCGCTCCACGTTCGGCGGGGATGACCTCCAGAATCAGTTCCAGCAGCCGATGCCCCAGTTCGTCTATCTTTCGCATCGAGTTGATCAGGATGCCGACATTTACGAGTACATCAAAATCGCGCGCCAGCCGAATCATCGAAGTCGATTGGGCGGAGAGATTCTCTAATGACTCGCATCGGGTATCGTCCATCCGGAGTGGAGCGGTGGGCTTCTCGGTTCGGGGCTCATCCTTCAATCGAACGGAGCGGGAGGGCGGTGATATCTCGCTCTCATCCAGAATGAAGAGAAATGTAGAGTTTCCTACAGTAATGCGGTCACCGTGCTGGAGGATGTAATACGCAACGGCCTTATGATTGATGAACGTGCCGTTGAGACTCTCCAGATCCTTGATTTCATATCCGGTCGCTTCTCTGGCGATGAGGCAGTGGTGGCGCGACACGGAAGGGTCGGCAATGGTGAGACCATTGGACGATTCGCGCCCTATAGATAGCGTCCTCTTGGTCAGTGCAAAAGTTGTGCCTTTGAGTGGACCAGTGATGGCGATAAGTTTTGGAGTCATCGATGAGCCCTCAGCCCTCGTCTCGCTCAATTTGCCGTGTCAAGTGTAAAGCAACTCATGGTGAGGAGCAACAGACAGCCAGCGAACGAACAATACTTTTTACGTTTTTTTTCATCATCGTGTTCGTTCTTTTCTGAGCGAATCGCTCTGAACATCAGGATCTCGGCTATCCGAACCGCTGGTCGAACTATGCGATCGGATAGATCCACTCGCTGCCCGATGTTCGGCTCGCGTCCTGTCGAGGCTCAGCCCATAGAAGATATACAGTAGGCCGGTAAGGAGTTACATCCTACGGCCCGTTTTCTCCCCGCTCGCCCTGTATGATGGCACGCTCATTGCATATTGAACGGTGACCTTTAATGGGTCCGTAGAAGGTGGGGAAGCCGATGAGTCCACCCGAGATGAATGCGCGATCGGTTCGCTTCCGCCGTCGCCTCACATCAGGAAGGAGGGATAACATGAGAAAGTTCATGATGAGGATTTCCATGATCTTGGGTTGTGTCAGTCTGTTGGCCATGACGCTGCCCGGCCTGACGACGATTCACGGTCAGGTCGTAAGGCAGATGAGCGTGACGATCCCGTTCGATTTCGTCGTTGGAAATAAGATGCTCCCGGCTGGGCAGTACACTGTTGAGCCGTTTCACGCCGCTGGGGGAGCGTTATGGTCGCGCCTGTTGATTCGGAGCGTTGTGGAATCTCCATCCAACTGGGTCGTCATTTCATCGACCATTCCCATTTATACGAATGCGACGTCAGGGAAAGGGAGGCTCATCTTCAACCGATACGATAGAGATCGCTATTTCCTCTCTCAGATCTGGGTGTCCGGAAATCCCACGGGACGCCAGGTCCTCAAGTCTCGGATCGAACAAAAACTGACCAAGAACGTACCCGCGCACCATGTGGTGTCAGTCGTTGCTCAGACCCGGTGAACGACGTCAACCTAGAAGAGAAGGCGACACACCTTTTCAGAGGGAAGTTGAGCCTGACCTATTGAGCTCGTGCCAATGCGTTCCCAGCTCGCCTGGAGGAGGGGAGCGACGGATCAGGAGCACACTCATCTCGTCGTGTCTGTGGGCTGGGAACGCGCGGTAGAAAGATCACTCTGGGAGGAAGCGGTGGTGTGTTCCTGATCTAATGACGGTTCACGTTGGCTCTCTCACCTCGCCTCAGCAGGCCCCCGAAGAGGTGGGCTCGACTTTCGCCTTGAAGAGTCGAAGTGCCCAATTCCCTAGCAGCTTGACCAGGCGGTCGGCTTCCACCGTTCGGGCTGAATCGGCGGTGATGCCATGCCGGAAATACATCTTTTTATAGATCTTGGAGATGAGCCAGTAAGCCAGAAACGTCGAAGGTCGCGTCAAGCCTATTCGTCGGGCCCTTTTCATAATCTGCGGCGTGGAATAAAACCCATCCCACAAAAGCCGGAGGGCATTGTGGATCTCTTCGGGTTGGAGGCGAGGGTGTTGGCTGGGCAGACCCATCTTCTCCAGAAGCCAATACTGTTCCATTCCAGGGATGAGCTTGATGGGCAACTTGTTGTTGATCATGTAGAACCAATCGACGGTGCCGGGGAAAGGAGTGTACTTAACGAACTGAGCAAAGGCCATGTGAGAGGCATTCGCGACGCGCGCCATCGTCCGGAAGGTCTCCTTGGTGTCTGGCTCTAGTCCTACGATGAAGGAACCGAGAACGTACACCTGATGAGCTTGCATTCGAGCGATGGCTTCGATGAGATCCTGACCCGTTTTATTGAATTCCTTCTTGATCGATTGGAGTCCATCGCGATCCACCGATTCGATTCCGACCAATGCACCACGAATCCGCGCCTTCTCCATAGCTTTGAGGAACTGAGGGTCATCGGCCGTTCTGAGCGTCGTTTGAGTGAAGAATTTCGCTTCAGATGGGACGTCAGTGGCTAACCGGTCCATCAACTCATAGCGTTGCTCCATGACCTCTTGATAGGCCTTTTGATTCTTTTTCCCCACCGCATAAAAGTTATCATCGGCGAGAATGAAAAATCGGAAACCGAGCGAGCAAAGAGTATTGATTTCATCGATGATATCATCGGTGGGTCGAATGCGCATCTGGCGTCCATCGGTCACCCAGACGGAACAGAAACTACAATTCTCCGGGCAGCCGCGCGTCGTATGGACGGATGCCATCAAATAGCGTTCATGCTTCATCAGATCCCATCGTGGCTGAGAGACAAAATCTGGTCCTCCGATGCGACCACCATGATAAAGGCGCTGCAGTGCGCCATTAAAAAAGTCGTTCACGACGTCAGTCCAGACGAGATCACCATCGCCGGTGACGACGGCATCGGCGCCGTGGTCCAGGACTTCCTCGGGGAAGATCGTGGCGTGAATGCCGCCGACAATGACCGTCGCCCCCGAGGTTTCTTTGATCTTCCCGATCTTCTCGTATGCCCGTCTGGCGTTGAGGGTGTGTACACTCAGGGCGACCAGATCGGTCGATTGGATCTCATCGTAGTCGATAGGTTCGATGGCCTCATCGAGGAGCACGAGCCGATCGGCAAATTGTGCCGGCGTGGCCCCGGCAATAATGGGCATCCATCGAGGGGTGACGGCGGCAAAGCCGCTGCAAATATTAGAGGGATTAATCAACCAAATACGTGAATCCATCTTCTCTCCTTTCTCCTTCCGCTCACGACCACCATTTGATGCTCGTCAAATATATACCATGGCGGGCAGATTCACCAGCGAAGACGAACGGCGTCCCGATCAACATCTTCTCAAATCACAAAGGGAATGAACCGCTTGGTCTGTTGGGCATATTGCCTATACGCTTCGCCGAACTCTCGCTCGGCTTGCTTCTCTTCGTGTTGAGCGAGCCACGTGTAGGCGGCGATGAGGATGGGCCAGAGGAGCAACGTAATGACCGAGGGCCAGTGCAAAATCCATCCCAGCGTGAACAGCATGATGCCCGCATATTGAGGATGCCTCATGTAGCGATAAATACCGTTCGTCACCAGCCCTTGCGCTCGATGGATGCGCACCCATCCGATGGCGATGAGAATGATCCCCAGCAGGCTCAGCGCCGTTCCCGCCGTCGCCAGCCAATGACCCACAGAGCGAAAGATCTGCGGCGCCAGCCGGGGAATCTTCACCAGGGGCGAGAGGAGGAAGAGAAACAGGGGCCAGCCAAACATCTCCGTCATGAGCGCTACCACGAACGCGATGAATGGTCCTTGGGATTTCCATACGTGCTTGGTCGGACGGCGATAGGGAAGCAAGGCGAGGAAACCTAAAACAATGGCCACGTTGAGTAGAATGAGACCGGTTTGTCCGAACGTTTTTCTGATCCACTGAATGGTCACCGGCGGTCCATGGTGAGGCCAGAGTTCAACAATGTAAATGGCGGTGAAGAGAATGATCGCGAGCCAGCCGATCACGGCTTGGAATTTGACGAAGCCAGAAAAAGTAGAATGATGCCCCCCGTCATCACGTTCTTCGCTCGATGGCCGAGGCTCGATATTCATGGCTTGCGCTCCTCCGCAGATGGGAACACGAGAGTCAAAACAAGTGTATGCTCCTTCCATCTCTCGGTCAAGGCGTCACTCGGGAATGAGGCATTGGGGGTGAGAGAATGCCGAGAGCGCCATTAGCGGTTCAAAATCCGCAATCCTGGCTGCTGCTGAATGACCGTCATGAGGCGAGCCAGCTCGCGGTCGGACAAACGGATGGCACGACGTTCGGCGCGTCGTCGTTCTCGAATGTGCGGGAGAAGTCGCACCGCCGCGGCGAGGGCGCGTAAAAAGGGGATGTTCAATGTCAGCAGAGATGAAAGGACCAAGAGGGCGACCATGCCGCTATGTTTCATCATCCAGATGGGATCATGGAGGTTAATCCAATGGGTGATGAGTCTATTGCGCTGCGCGATCATCGTAATCCGTCGGCGATCGAAATGGGTTCCGATGGTCGAGCTGGTAGCGTGGTAAACGATGGCTCGCGGTTCATAGATGATTTTCCAGCCGCGCCTCCAGGCCCTCAGGCTCAAGTCCACATCTTCCCAGTAGAACGGATCGAGAAGCTGATTGAAGCCACCCAACTGGCGCACCTTCTCTGTCGAAAAGGCGGAGAACCCCCCACTGGCGAGGATGGAGTAACATCGGATGTCCGGATTGAGCATCTGATCCTCCCTCATGGTCGCTCCGACCACGTCGTAATTGCCGAATACGCGCCAGAATCCTCGTTTGAATTCGCCGATTTTGCCCGCTGTGATCACGGCATGTGTCTCGGCGTCCAGCGCCTTACAACATACGGCGAAGACGGTAGGATCGGAAAAATGCGGAATCAGGTGGGTGAGGAAATCTCTTCTCACGCCAACGTCGTTGTTGAGTAGCACTGTGATGGGAGAGGCGGCCCGGGCGAAACCCGCATTGGAGGCCGAGGCGAATCCCTCATTAACCTCTTTTCTCACGACCGTGATCTGGGGATACGCGGCCCGGAGCCAGTCGGCCGTCCCATCGGTGCTTCCATCATCCACAACGATAACTTCGACGGCGAGGCTCTTCTCCTGCGCACAAGCATGCGCCGCTTCCACGACGGAAGGGAGACCGCGTTCGAGGAGGTGGCGGCCATTCCAGGTGGGGATGACGATGCTGACGTCCGGTCGCTGGGGATGGGAAGTGAAGGACGGGCGATCAGATGGAGTCATAGGTCAAAGGACGCTCCATTCGCTCCACACGACCGGTGGGGAGTGGCAGGTATTTTCGAATCCCCCGCATCGCTCTTCCTGGTTCATCGCTCAGAGTCCCAGAAGATGTCGAGTGGCATTCTCGGTGAAGGCGATGAAGGGTCTCGGATACACGCCCACCAGGAGAACCATGACCGTTGCCGTCACCAGCGTCGCTCGCAGGCTGGTCGAGAGGGCGAGGGGTTCCTCCTCCTTGACATCGCTCATGAACATGGCCTTGATGAAGCGAGCGTAATAGTAGAGTGAAATCGCCGTATTGATCACCGCCAATACGCAGAGGGCGATGAGCCACGCGTTGCCCGTCTCGATCAGGCCGGCAAACAGAAAATACTTTCCCACGAATCCGGCGGTGGGAGGGATGCCCGTGAGGCTGAGCAAAAAGATTGTCATCATCACGGCCATTCCCGGACTCCGATGGATGAGGCCATTGAAGTCATCGACGCGCTCGCCGAGGATGCTCGCCCGGCGCTGAGCCACAATGACGCCCCAGGCACCGAGGTTCATGAACACGTACACGAAGAGATAGATGACCAGTCCGATATATCCCGTCTCATTCCCGGCAATCAATCCGAGCAGCAAGTATCCGGCATGAGAGATGGAGGAATAGGCCATCAATCGTTTGGCGCTGTTCTGGGTCAAGGCGGCGATGTTCCCCCAGGTCATGGTCAATGCCGATACAATGGCCAGCAAGCCGACCCAGCCGAATGACTCTCCCGTCAGGTCACCGCGTAAGCCGGGCAGTCCATCAATGAAGATACGCGCGAAGATGGCGAACGCCGCCGCCTTAGGTCCCACCGACATGAAAGCGGTCACCGATGTGGGAGCCCCTTCATAGGCATCCGGACACCACATGTGAAAGGGAACCGCGGCGATTTTGAAGAACATCGCGGCGGCGATGAAAATCATTCCCGCCATGGCTACGAATCCCGTCGCCTGTGGCGCTTGTTGCCTGGCTAAACGGGCCAATGTATCGGCAATCTTCGTCAAATTCGTCTCCGCCGTCAACCCATAGATGAGCGACATGCCGTAGAGGAAAATACCCGATGAAAAGATGCCCAGGAGAAAATATTTCATCGCCGCTTCGTTCGATCGCCGATCGCGCTTCAAGTAGGCGACGAGAATATACGTGGTCAGAGCCATCAATTCGAAGCTGATGAATATGCTCAACAGGTCGGCTCCCGAGGCCATGAACATCATTCCCGCCGTGGCGAACAGGATCAGTGAGTAATATTCGCCTCGCTGCTCATTCTCGACGTCCAGGAACTTGATCGACAAAGCGATGGTGAAGATGGCGGCCAGCAGGAAAATGACCTTGAAGACCAGAGCGAATCCGTCCACCACGACCATTTCATAGAATCCCACTTCGGCAGTGGTGAATTTGACGAACATGAGAGCGAGAGACAGCCCAGCCGCACCTAAACCGGCGAGGCTCAGATAAGCAGCCCATCGTCGCTGCTCGGGCGTGAGCATGAACTCCAGGACGAGAACGAAACAGGCGAACAGAATGACGAGCATCTCCGGCATGAGGAGTCGCGCGGCATCCTGCGCCAATACCTGCCAATCGGGTTTCGCCTGAATGAGCAGCATGATATTCATTCCTCGGTCTCCTCCATGTCATGAAGCGCACGCACCGGGAGCATTTCACTCTCCCGAATTCGCGTGACGCGCGGCGATTGGCACAGCCCGCTTCCGGGATGGTCCCCCCGCCCGAATGGGGAGTTCTTTGCCCGCATAACCCGGCCTCACCTGTTGAACGATGATTTCCACCGGTTTGCTGAAATAACTCAACACCGGTTTAGGATATAAGCCGATCCAGAAGGCGAGAAACACCAGAGGAAGGAAGTAAGCCCATTCCCGCTTATACAGATCGGGGAGTTTCTTGTTCGCTTCATGGGTCACCTGTCCGAACATCGTCCGCTGGTAGAGCCAGAGCATATAGCCAGCCCCCAGCACGATGCCCGTCGCGGCGAACGCCGCCCAGAGCTTGTTCTCCTCGAAGACGCCTCGGAGGATGAGAAATTCACCGATGAATCCGTTGAGCATGGGCAGGCCAATCGAGGACATGGTCATGATCATGAACACAGCAGCAAATCCGGGCATCACATGGCTGAGGCCACTGTAATCGGCGATCAGGCGCGTGTGCCGCCGTTCGTACACGACGCCAACAATCAAGAACAATGCGCTGGTGGAGATGCCATGATTGAGCATTTGCAAGACGGCCCCATTCAATGCATTCTCGTTGAGGGCGAAAATCCCCAGCATGATCATGCCCATGTGACTGACCGAAGAATAAGCGACCAATCGCTTCCAGTCTCTCTGGGCCATGGCCACCAGTGCACCATACACGATCCCCATGATAGCCAGAAACACCATGACCTGAATCACCCGCGGGTCCTTACTCGCATCAGGAAGAATGGGGAGATTGAATCGCACGAATCCATACGTTCCCAGCTTCAGCAAAATGCCCGCCAGGATGACCGATCCTGCCGTGGGCGCTTCCGTATGGGCATCGGGCAGCCAGGTGTGGAAGGGGAACATGGGCACCTTAATGGCGAAGCTGAGGAAGAAGCCGGCAAACAGCCATATCTGCAAATCCAGTGGGATCACCGGTTGACCATCGAGGCGCGCCGTGCCCAGCGCCTGCATGGCCATGATGTTGAATGTCGGGAGCCCGTTGGCCGCGCGATCGATGGCGAATTGGATCATCCGGAGCATGGATTCGTTCTCGCCCGAAATCATCTGAGCGGCCACCGTCACGCTCCGCAGGATCTCTTCACTGCGCGGGTGTTGAGAGAGATACTCGGGGAAGATGAAGTACAGTTTCAAAATGGCCAGCAACATGACCACCGATCCCACCAACGTGTAGAGGAAAAACTTGATCGCCGCATAGAGTCGATTCTCGCTCCCCCACACGCCGATGATGAAGTACATGGGGACGAGCATCACTTCCCAGAATACGTAGAACAGGAACATGTCCATCGAGGCGAATACACCCAGAATGCCCGTCTGAAGGAGCAGCAGGAGGATGTAATACTCCTTCACCCGATCTTGAATGTAATCCCAGGAGCAGTAGACGGCGATGACGCCGATGAGCGCCGTCAGGATGATCAGGACGACGGAGATGCCATCGACTCCGAGCTGATAACGCGCGCCGATCTGGGGAATCCAGTTGACATCTTCGATGAATTGAATGCCTCCCAAATGACGATCGTAGGTCACGAGGAACAAGGCCGGGATCAAGCACAGCACCGCCCAGAGATTGGCGAACAACCGAATGCCCGCTTTCCGACGTTTGTCGAAGAAAAGGAGAATGATCGCCCCCACGGCGGGCAACCAGGTGACGATGGTCAGAATATGGTATTGGGCCAGAATCTGCTCGTTCATGGCAATCTAACTCCCCCAGATGAAATAGGCCGCCGTCGCAATGAGGAGCCCGAAGGTGATGACCAAAGCGTAGTTCTGGGTGAATCCTGTCTGTGCCGCTCGAAACGCGACCGAGAACACCCGGAGACCGAAGCCAATGGCATTCACGATCATATCGACAATGAACAGATCACTCCACCCGCTCAGCCGGCTGGAAAACCGGGTGAACCAGGCCGAGCCATTCACTGCGCCATCGACGACGCGCGTGTCCGTGCGCCAGAACACTCGACTGAATCCCAACGTCAGACCGCGGACGAAAACGCTCTCGTAGAATTCATCCACCCAGAACTTCCGCGCGCTGGCGATGTAGAGCGGTCGGATGGCCTCTACGATCGCCTGGAGCGTTTGTTTCCGGTGAATGTAGAGGTGATACGCCGCAGCCATCACCATGGCGGCCAACAGGGTGGATACGACCATGAGAATATACTCGGTGGCGCCGTGATGAGCCATCGCTTCGGCGTTGGTCGCTCTTCGATAGAGAACAGGATTCAACCAGCGTTCGAACCGATGACTCCCGCCCAATGCTGGTGGCCAGCCAACGAACCCGGCAACAGCCGTTCCCACGGCCAAGGCAATGAGGGGAAGCGTCATGACCTTGGGCGATTCTCGAGGTTCCTCATGAGGAGCGGGCTCGTCGCTCAGTCCATGAGCCTGAGTGCTCGGGACGAATCGCGGTGACCCCCAAAAAGTGAGGGCCATCAACCGCGTCATGTAGAAGGCTGTCAGGGCAACGCCCACCAATCCTATGAACCAGAACCATCGTCCACCAGGAATGACCTCGGTGGTGAACGCTCGCCAGAGAATCTCATCCTTGCTCACGAAGCCGGCCAAGGGGAAGATTCCGCAGATGGCCAGCCAGGCGATGACGAAAGTCCAATACGTCACGGGCATATAGGACTTCAAACCGCCCATCTCGCGCATGTCCTGTTTGTGATGGAGCGCGATGATGATGCTGCCGGCGCCGAGGAAGAGAAGGGCCTTGAAGAACGCGTGAGTGAACAGATGAAAGATGCCCGCCGTGAAGGCCCCCACGCCACACGCCAAGAACATGTAGCCGAGTTGCGAGATCGTCGAATAGGCCAGGACTTTCTTGATATCCGTTTGGGCAAACGCGATGACGGCGGCCAGGATGAGCGTCGCCGCTCCGATGACGGCGACCACGAACATCATCGTCGGAGATTTCATGAAGATGACATTGGTGCGAGTCAACATGTACACGCCGGCCGTGACCATGGTCGCCGCGTGAATGAGTGCCGAAACCGGCGTGGGACCGGCCATGGCATCGGGCAGCCATACGTAAAGAGGAATTTGCGCGCTCTTGCCGGTAGCCCCAATGAACAGGCCGAGAGCGATCCAGGACGCCATGCCAAACATCCCAAACGCTTCCGTAGGTAGATAGGCTTCATCGGCGGCCAGCCGCATGACCTCGGTAAATTGGAGCGTGCCGAACAGAGAGAAGACGGCGATCATGGCCAGCAAGAAGCCGAAGTCGCCAATCCGATTCACAATGAAGGCCTTCATGCTGGCCGCTTTAGCATCGGCGCGATGGAACCAGTAGCCGATGAGCAAGTAGGAGCAGAGGCCCACGCCTTCCCAGCCCACAAAGAGCATGAGGAAATTCGATCCCATCACCAGCGTGAGCATCATGAACATGAACAGGTTCAGTTCGGCGAAGAATCGATAGAACCCGCCATCGCCACGCATATAGCCGATGGCGAAGACATGAATCAGGAATCCGACCAGAGTGACCACGACCATCATGACCATGGAGAGGGGGTCCACCTGGTAAGACCACTCCGCCCGGAAGGTCGCGCGCTGGCCAGCACGAGGACCCAGGCTCAGCTCGGCGTCACCGCCGGGCACCCAGACGAACGAGTGGGGGAAGCCTCCGGCTTCCGACGTGAGATAGGGTTCCGGCCAGTGAGCGGCTCGATATTGGACGAAGACGCCCGCGGTGATGACCAGCGAGAGGAAGACCGATCCACAGGCGATCCATGAAATGGTCCGCTCAGACCATCTCAATGGTCTGCCGAAAATGCCGAGGATGGCGGCGCTGAGCAGTGGGAGCGCTGGAATGAGCCACACCAGTTTCAAGAACATAGGTCACCACTTGAGCAAATCGATCTCGTCGATGGCCACAGTCTGTCGATTTCGATACAGTGCGATGACAATGCCCAACCCGATGACGGCTTCGGCCGCCGCCACCACGATGATGAAAATCGTGAAGACGTGACCCATGTGCTCGGAGAGACGGCCGGACATCTGCCAGTATCGGGTGAAGGCGATGAAATTGAGGTTGGCCGCGTTCAGGATCAATTCGATCGACATGAAAATGATGAGAATATTGCGTCGGGTGAGCACGCCAGCGACACCGATGGCGAATAACAAGAAGCTGAGAAGAATGAAATCATTGATGCCTTTCTTGAGCAGAGCATCGATGAATCCCTGCCAGGTGCGCGCCTGGTTGGGGACTTGCTGAAGCACGGTCCACATCGCTTCCGTCACCATGATCCTCCTCACATCGGCGGGAGAGCCTCACACCGGCACCCGATGCGGTGCCGATGGGAGCGCTCGTATCCCGCGGCTTCACCCAACTGTTCAGTCAAATGTCTCCTCCTGTCGCCGCGTGCGGGCGAGTACGACCGATCCCACGATAGCGACCAGTAGCAGCACAGAAGCAATTTCGAAAGGCAGAGCCGCTTTCGTATAGAGCACCGAGCCCACTTCCTGCGTATCTTCTGAAATCCGCCCGCCGAGCGTGGGTTCCTCCACCGGAGGCGGAGGCGCGCCGGGAGGGGGGATGAGGGCGACTACCGGTCCCTGGCGGACGAGATGGAATGGATCTTGTTGAATGCCAAAGTACCACACGCCGAGAACCATCACGATCACCACAACCGCCGCCAGTCGTCGTTGGCGAGTATACGTGCGAAAAGGTTCATTGATCTCGGCGCGGATATTCACCAACATGATGACGAAAATGAACAGGACAACGACCCCTCCCACGTAAATGAGAATTTGCGCACCGGCGACGAACTCCGCGTGCAATAAGAGGAAGAGACCGGCCACCCCGATGAGCGTGGCCATGAGATAGAGCGCACCCCGGACAGCCGTGGGAGCAGTGACCAGGGCGATGGCCATGACGAGCGTGAAAAGAGCCAAGATGTAAAAGAAGACCGCTTCCGTGCCTGCTAATTCCATCGTCGCCCTTCAAAGAGCACAATCCCGGATGGTCCGTGGGCCGGTTCCCCGTCCATCAACTGATCGTCCATGAGGAGGGACTCGTCGCCGACCGATCTTTCTCACCATCCACCCATGAAGACCGGGGGGCGAATAGCTCGACGGCGGGAAATGACCCCCTCCCTCGCTCCCGCCCGATGGCCGCTCCGGGATATTGATCGTCGATGTCCGCACTTTCTTTTCCATCATCTACCGCGTATAGACCGGCTGATCGATGCCGTTTTCTAACATCTCCCAGGTCCAGGCGAAATCTTTTCGCCGGTAAATGGCCAACTCGAATTCCTGCGTCAATTCGATGGCGTACGTCGGACACACGTCTTGGCAGTATCCGCAAAACATACAGCGAGACGTATCGTAGAGATAATCAGCCAGGAAACGCTTCTTTTTCACTTTCCCCGAGGCTTCGTCCAGGTACTCGCGCACCTCTTCGGTCACAGTGATGAGGTTCTCCGGACAGGCGACGGCGCAGAGGTTGCACGCGATACACAGCGATTCGCCCGTCTCGGGATCGCGATTGAGTCGGGGAGCGCCCCGGAAGCGCTCACCGATTCGAGGACGAACTTTGGGGTATTGAACGGTGTAGCACTTGCTCGGCGCTTGCCATTTGAAGGTCACGATCATTCCCTTAATCAGATCGAGCAGGAGAAAGCGGGAGATCGCTTGTTTCCAGTTACGTCTCCGATGTGCGACCATGGTGCCTCTCATGTGTCATCATTAACCCGAGCCGGCGACCTCACACTTTACCGAACACGTCATCGGTAGCCGGGCGCTCGGGAAGTCGAATCTGCCGCTGCGCGCGCAAATTAAAATCATACGAGCGTCGGTTGATAATAGCCAGGATGATCCAGGTCAGGGGGACGAGAACGAGCCATGCCATTCCAATGAAATAGGCCTTCCCCGCCAATCCCGGTACGACGAGCCGCTCGCCGTACTCTCCTCCCGTGACCTTTGTCAAGCCCAGAGTCTCCTGGCCGATCATGATGATGGCTCCCGTGATCAAGATGTTCGCCAGCGTCGCCGGGATCATCCATTTCCAGCCCAGGTCCATCAGTTGATCGTAGCGATAACGGGGGAATGTCCAACGGAACCACATGAAGATGTAGATGAGAACGAAGACCTTGACGGCGAACACGAGAATGCTGAGGAGGGTGAACAGGCCGGGGTGCTCCGGGCGCAGTCGGTCCAGCAATGGGAAAGACCATCCGCCGAGAAACACCGTGACGGCAATCGCCGAAGAGATCAACATATTCGTATATTCAGCCAGAAAGTAGAGAGACCAGCGGAAACCACTATATTCCGTGTGAAAACCGGCCACCAGTTCAGCCTCCGCTTCCGGGAGATCGAAGGGCGTCCGATTGGTTTCGGCCACGCCGGCCACCAGGAAGATGAGAAAAGCCACCGGTTGATAGAGGAGATACCAGATGTGATCGGCTCGTTGAGCTTCCACGATGGCCGTCATGGAAAGCGATTTAGCGAACATCAACGGGCCGACCAGCGCCAGCGCCATGGCCACTTCGTAACTGACCATTTGAGCCGATGAACGGAGCGCCCCGAGCAGGGGATACTTGCTATTGGACGCCCAGCCTCCCAGGATGATCCCCAGGATGCCCACTGATGATACGGAGAGAATGAACAGAAGCCCGATATTGATGTCCGTGATCGTGGCCACCCCCCAGCCGAAAGGAATGACGGCCAGCACCACCAACGCGCAGACCACCGACATGATGGGAGCGAATTTGAAGATCGCTCGATCGCCCTCGGCGGGGATGAGATCTTCCTTCAGAAGGAGTTTGATCAGGTCGGCCAACGGTTGTAATAATCCGTAAGGACCAACGCGCATGGGGCCGAGACGGGCTTGGATGAAGGCGCTCACCTTGCGCTCGGCATAGACCAGGTAGGCGACCAGCGTGAGGACGATGAACAGCAGGATGAGGATGACCACCAGCGGTTTCCACACGTACTCCATCATGACGGGATTGGAGATGATCCGTTCGACGAGTTCCATGATGTTCCCTCACCTCATCGGTCGACTTCACCGAGCACGATGTCGATCGAGCCGATCAGCGCAATGACATCGGCCACCATATGTCCAATGGCCATCTTCCGCAACGCTTGCAGATTGATCTGTGACGGTGGGCGAATGCGCAATCGCTCGGGGAATGACGTTCCGTTGCTCACCAGATAGACGCCCAGCTCTCCTTTGGGTGACTCGATCGAGTGATAGACTTCTCCCGCCGGCGGCCGGATCATCTTGGGCACTTTCCCCAGAATCGGACCCTGAGGAAGTCGATCGAGGGCCTGAAGGATGATGTGGCGGCTCTGCCGCATCTCCTCCATGCGCACGAGATAGCGATCGTAGGTATCACCGTTCTCTCCCACCGGCACCTCCCAATCGAGTTCGTCATACACCTCGTAAGGGAAGGCCTTGCGGATATCCCACTTGACGCCCGAGCCGCGCAGGACCGGGCCGGTCACGCTCAAATCCTTGGCTTCTTCGGCCGTCAACACGCCGACGCCCACCGTTCGCCCGAGCCAGATGCGATTCTCGTTGAGGATCGTTTCATACTCGTTGAGGCGCTCGGGGAAGATGCGGCAAAATGCCCGCACCTGTTCTTCGAAGCCCGGATAGGTGTCATAAAAGAGCCCGCCGATGCGGAGCGCATTCGTCGTGAGCCGGGCACCAAAGTAATTCTCGAAGATATTGAGGACTTCTTCCCGCTCGCGAAAGGCGTAGAGGAAGATGGTGACGGCGCCGATATCCATGGCATGTGTCCCCAGCCAGAGCAGATGACTGGCGATGCGCTGAAGCTCTGTCAGGATGACGCGAATGTACTGGGCGCGCGGGGGGACCTCAATGCCCGCCAGTTTCTCTACAGCTTCGATGTAAGCCAGGTTGTTGGAGACGCCCGCCACATAGTCGAGTCGGTCGAAATAAGGCTCGATGTGCGTGTAGGGGCGATTCTCGCAGATCTTCTCCACGCCTCGATGAAGATAGCCGATGTCGCAATCCAGATCGACGACCGTTTCTCCATCCAATTTGAGAATGATGCGAAGGACCCCGTGAGTGGCCGGATGTTGAGGCCCCATGTTCAGGACCATCTCTCGGATGCCCGGAGAACCTTTTTCGGTGGCGCCGAGGTCTCGTTGATACATTATTCGAACTTCCCCGTGTATTCCCCTTCGGGATCGAAGGGGATCATATTGAGATGCTCCTGCGTCCAGCGATTATACCGAAACAGCAACGGATAGTCCTTCCGCAATGGGTGTCCTTCCCAGTCTTCGGGCAGCAGCAGTCGACGAAGGTCGGGATGGTTCTCGAATCGGATGCCGAAAAGATCGTAAACCTCGCGCTCCATCCAGTTGGCTCCGCTCCACACCTCGACCACGCTGGGAATCGCTTCATCCTGACCCACATCTACTTTTAACCGCAAGCGCGCGTTCCGCGGGAAAGAATAGAGATGATAGATCACCTGGAAGGGCTTTTCGGCGTCTGGGATATGTCGGCCGGTCAGGTCCGTCAGGAAGTCGAACTGAGCCTCCGCATCATCGCGCAGAAAGCGGCACACCCTGAGGATGTAATCCCGCGCAATACGGAGTGTCGGCCAGTCCAGCTGTATCGCCTCCAATACCGCTTCCGGGAACTGTTGCCGCAACCTATCAACGATTGGGTCATCGGTTATCGGAGGCGGCTCGGACGAAGCCACTGGTTTCTTCGCACTCACCTTGGGCGCCGATTTTGGTTTCTCTGGCTTATCGGTCATCGTGATTGCTCGAATTCCTTCCGCAAGTAGAGGACTTTTAACATACGGTCATTGCTTTGTCAATGACGGGAGGCCGAAGCGGTGCGCCGACCTCGTGGAGCGCTGAGGTGTGTTCCGGGAAAGGCATGTGCTCAACGGCGGCGCGTCCTGAGCGAGGAGACAGGCCATCGAGTTCGACGTGGAATGGTCGCACCCCGACTGGGAGGCGCTCGAGCTTTCGGGCGCGCGAGGACGGGAACGGGCCAATGGAATCGTTATCCCTTCACTTCTCGGCGGTCGTTTGGTAACATCAACGGCTCTCGAGACGGTGTCCCCAGAGAAAGCCGAAGAACCTGTGATGACCGTTCGGTGATCAGGGGCGATCGAGACGCGGGAGGCGAACGTGACCTTCTGAACCATGATGGGCTCTGCCTCCTGGCGGCGGATGCCCATGAGGATGAGAGACGAGCCCACAGGGAGGAGAAACGCATGATCGCTCTTATGTTGTTGCCATCAAGCGGCGTTCGCTTGGGGAGCGTCGATCTGGTTGTGGTCGCTCTTTATTTCATCATTGTGCTCGCCATCGGGTTCTATTTCATCCGGCGCGGGCGCACGACGGCCGATTATTTTCTCGCCAGTCGGAATATGGTCTGGTGGGCCATTGGGGCCTCGCTGTTCTCATCGAATATCGGGAGCGAGCACTTCATTGGCCTGGCGGGCTCGGGCGCCGCTTCAGGATTAGCGGTGGGGCATTTCGAGTGGTTGGCGTCGATCATCCTGCTGATCCTGGGGTGGGTTTTCGTGCCCTTCTATCTGCGGTCTAATGTGTACACCATGCCTGAGTTTCTCGAGCGCCGCTATAATCGCGCCTGTCGCACCTATTTGGCGGCCATCTCTCTGATCGCCTATGTGTTCACCAAGATCGCCGTGGCCATCTTCGCCGGTGCCATTGTTCTGCAAGCGGTCTTGGGGTGGAATATGTGGAAATCGGCTCTGGCCCTCATCATCGCCACCGGCGTGTATACTATTGCTGGAGGTCTGGCCGCCGTCATTTACACCGAAGTCATTCAAACGGTGATTCTCATCCTCGGCGCCATCACGCTCATGTTTCTGGGGTTGAACGAAGTCGGTGGATTCAGTGGATTGGAGGCGCGCCTGCCGGCGGGATTCTTTCATATGATGAAGCCGGTGAACCATCCCGATTTCCCTTGGACGGGGATTTTCTTCGGCGCGCCGATTCTGGGTATCTGGTACTGGTGCACCGATCAGGTCATCGTGCAGCGCGTCCTGTCGGCCAAAGATGAAGGGAATGCCAAAGCGGGAACGGTGATGGCCGGATTCTTGAAGATCTTGCCGGTCTTCATGCTCGTCGTCCCGGGAATGATCGCGCGAGCCCTCTATCCGGAGGAGATCATGGCCGACTCCAATGCGGCGTTCCCCATTCTGGTCGTGCGATTGATGCCGGCGGGGCTCGTCGGCGTGATGGTGGCGGCGATGCTGGCCGCCCTGATGTCGAGCTTAGCCGCCGTATTCAATTCCAGTTCCACCTTATTCACCATCGATTTCTACCAGAAGGTTCGCCCCCAAGCCTCAGAGCGCGAATTGGTCGCCGTGGGCCGGTTCGCTACGGGCGTCATGGTCGCACTGGGGCTACTGTGGATTCCATTCATGAAATATATCAGCGATCAGCTCTACGTGTATCTCCAGAGCGTTCAGGCCTATGTCTCTCCGCCGATTGCCGCCGTGTTCCTCATCGGCGTCTTCTGGCGGCGAGCCAACGGATGGGGAGCCTTCGCGGCATTAATCGGCGGCTTCGTTCTGGGAGCGGCGCGGTTCATCCTGGAACTCGCCTTTGTCGGCGAAGAGCTGGACGGGGGCGTGCTCGGCTGGTTCGTGAGGATGAATTTCTTGCATTTTGCCAGCTTCATGTTCGTTGTATGCATTGTGATATTGGTGCTGGTGAGCCTGCTGACGCCCGCGCCATCCCGGCGCAAGGTCGCCGGATTGACCTGGGCGACGATCAAGGAGGAGATCGATACCGGCGACATCTCCCTCCGGAGCGTTCTCCAGGCCCATCCGGCACCAGAAACGCCGCGGTGGCATCGACTCAACAGCATCTTCGCTGGTGTATTGATCGTCACCATGCTCAGTCTGTGGATATACTTCCGTTGATGGTCCGTATCGTCAGCGTGAAATCGACACTCTCCGAAGCCGAGGCGATTCGCCAATTCTGTGGAGGAGGCATTCAGCGGTGGTTGCGCCCTTGGCGACGCCGATTGGTCGGCGTGCGGGTGGTGTACGTCCCCTATCGACTGTTTCGCATATCGATCACCAATCGCGGCCAGACGCGCACGAGCTGGTGGGCCATGGATGCTGTCATGGGGTGGCTCGATCCCTATCAGTTTGATGCTCCATGGGATGAGCTGCCCACCGAATGGGTCGAGACCGAGCACGTGCTCCCGGCGCAGTTATCCGATGAGCAGATGCGCCCGATGATGCTGGAGCGCGTGCGGCGGTGGGTGTATAGGGAGGGGTTCTTTCGACTTCGAGATCTGCGCATCGAGGTGGAGCCCATCGGGCGAGAGGTGCATATTCCCTATTGGGTGGGCGTCTATCAACGCGGCGTTCGATTCTCGATTGAGGTGGTCGATGGCGTACGGAAGCAGCGCCAGGGAGCCAAGGTGCGGGATCTGATTCTGAAGAGGCCATGAGGGCGTTCGCTGCCGCGCGAGGTCGCCACAAATACCCTCTACCATCCCATCGTGGCGGTGGGCCGGGGCCTTTCCTCGCTCTCATCGATCGCCAGACTCATGGACCCGGTGCGAGACGCTTGGCAAAATACGGTGAATTGGCTAAGGTTATTGGCCTTATGGTCGGAAAGAGAATCGAAGACAAGGAGTATCTCCGTCGCACGCTTTATGCCATTGATCGACGCGGTTACAAAGCCTACAAGGACATCGAAGGGGTCTATGACTTCGGTGCCTACACGCTGTTCATCGATCATGCCCAGGGGGATCCGTTCGCTCCGCCCTCGGCCGTGCGGGTGCGCGTCGATCAGCGCGTAGCTCAAATCCCGGCCGATCTCCTGACCACGCGCACGCGCCGCATCGCCGTGGCCGATTATCTGGCTCGCCAGGTGGCCTTCCATTTGCGCCGGCTCATCAAAGGCCATCGGGGTTCGGGCAAGAGCGGCATGATCCTGATCGATGCCGGGCATCAAGAGGTCCTGGAGCGCACGGCCATGGTGGTCAACCGGGATTTCGTCGAGGCGCGCCTCTCAGTGGGACTGCCCGCCTATGGGCGCACCGTGCAGGCCCGGGAGGCGATCGAGATCTTTTTCGACGAGATCCCCCGGGTGGTCGAGCGGTCGCTCATGGCCCGGCAACTCGATCTCTCTGCACTGCGCGCCCACGTGGGCGTCGTCGAAGATCAGGAGGTGTTGCGGGAGAAATTAGATGAGATGGACCTGGTGGCGTTCATTGGCGATGGGGCGATCTTGCCCCGGGTGAGCGGAGCCAGCGATGCCCCCATGCCCGCCGATCAAGCGGTGAAATTTCAGTCGCCCCCATCGCTGCGCGTTCAAGTGGAGGTTCCCCATGCTGGGACGATCACCGGGATGGGCATTCCCCGGGGAGTGACGCTCATCGTCGGTGGAGGATACCATGGCAAATCGACGTTGCTTCGCGCCATCGAGAGGGGCGTCTATGACCATATCCCCGGCGATGGGCGAGAGCGCGTCGTCACGGTGAGCGGCGCCGTCAAGATTCGTGCCGAAGATGGCCGCTCGGTGGAGAAAGTCGATATCACGCCGTTCATCACCAACTTGCCGTTTGGAAAGAGCACGGCGGATTTTTCCACCGACGATGCCAGTGGGAGCACGTCTCAAGCGACCAACATCATCGAGGCCCTGGAAGTCGGGGCGACGCTCTTGCTCTTGGACGAGGATACGTCGGCGACCAATTTCATGGTCCGCGACGCGCGCATGCAGGCGCTCGTGGCCAAAGACAAAGAACCCATCACGCCATTCATCGATCGCGTTCGCGAACTGTATACCGAGCAGGGCATCTCCACCATCCTCGTCATGGGGGGGTCGGGGGATTATTTCGACGTGGCCGATCACGTCATCATGATGGATCATTTCCGTCCCGTGGACGTGACCGCCGAGGCCAAGGAGATCATCCGAACGTGGCCATCACAGCGGCGACGGGAGGCACCCGCTCCCTTCACCCCTCCCCCGGCGCGCATCCCGCAACCGGAGAGTTTCCCTCGTCCCAAGCCGGGAAAGCCGCTCAAAGTCCAGGCCAAAGGGCTCCATCATATCAGCTTCGCCAAGCATACCATCGACCTCTCGCTGGTCGAACAACTCGTCGATGAGAGTCAAACGCGGGCCATCGCCGCCGCTCTGGTGACCGGGCTGGGACGCTACATCGATGGACACCATTCACTAGAAGAGATCGTGGAAGCGTTCGAGCGGGATATCTTCGAGCATGGACTCGATCGTTTGGCCTCCGGTCGGCATCCCCGTGGTGATTTAGCCTGGCCCCGACGGTTCGAGGTGGCCGCCACCATTAATCGTCTCCGCGGGATTCGTATGCGACAGCGGCGATGACCCGGCTCATCCGGCAGCGGATTCCAGTGCTCGGACCTCTTCCGGCGTCAATAATCGGCCATCGCTGGCGGCGGCGTTCTGTCGCAGTTGCTCGGGAGTTTTGGCGCCGGCGATGACCGTGGAGACGGCCGAATGGCTCAGACAATATTGGAGCGCCAATTGAGCGAGCGGTTTGCCCCACTGTTGGGCGACGGCCTTGAGGCGCTCGACGCGCGCGACGATCTGGCGAATTCTCTCTGATGGGTAGCTGACCGATCGATGATCATCGGGAGGAAAGCGCGTATCGGCGGTATACTTGCCGGTCAGGAATCCCGAGGCCAAAGGAACACGAACGATGATGCCGATGTTGTGTTGTTCGGCCACGGGGAACAGGCCACTGGCGGCGTCGCGCTGCAGCAGGTTGAATAAGACCTGTAAGGTGTCGCCTCGCCCCGTTTCGATCACCGAGAGGCCATGCTCCCACGGACCAACCGACACGCCATAGAAGCGAATCTTACCCGCGCGCTTCAAGTCTTCGAAGACATCGAACACCTCGGGCGTATACTGGAAATCGCGATCCGGCGAGTGAAGCTGATAGAGATCGATATAGTCCGTTTGCAGTCGTCGCAAGCTCGCTTCTACGGCTTGGGTGACCCATTGGCGGGAGAAGTCTTTGAACCATCCCCGCTCGGGCGTATCCCGATTGCCCACTTTGGTGGCGATGATGACGCGGTGGCGCTTCCCCTTGAAAGCCCGACCGATCAATTCTTCGCTATGTCCTTTCCCATAGACGTCAGCCGTATCGATGAAGTTGATGCCCACGTCCAGGCAGGCCTCCAGCGTCCTGAGCGACGTCGCATCATCGGTCTCGCCCCAACCAATGGGTCGATCCCCGAGCATGGCCGGACCACCAATGGCCCAGGCTCCCAGTCCGATCTCTGAGACTCGTAGACCTGTGCGTCCCAGGATTCGGTATTGCATGGTCACCTCCTCGTCGTCACCGCCTCGGCCACACCCATGACCTCATGAGACCTCGTCCATGGTGAGAGGCAGTGGCGAATGACCCGAATTCCTGCGGCGGAGTGACGGATACCGTGTAGTCGGATCCGCGCAGAACGGTTAACGCGTATCGACCCAATGCATCGGTGAACGTGGATGATGAAAACTGGGCATCGGACGCGTTCACGAGCGATCTCGATAACGCCGATACGAGGGCTTGAGCGACCGGTTGACCACTCTCATCAGTCACCGTTCCCGAGATCACTGCCGTGGAGGGCAATGGCGGAAGGCGAAAGTCATGCGTTGTATCGGCGACGAGATCCAATTCCAGGAAGGGAAAAGGGAAGGCGAGTTGTCCGATAACCCCTTCTCCCAGGTCAATATCAACAATGGATGCCACCGCATATGATCCTGGAGGAATGGAGAGCGTGTAACCGCCTGTGGCGCTCTCTTCTGGGATCGAGGCAATTCCGCCGGTGATGAACAAAGACGGAGCGAAAGGACCTTCATCGGGATCGTCCACTGAAGAGAGTTCATCGACGTCGAACGCGAGCACTTGAGCCGGTGCGGCCGGTTCTCCATCGGCGTGTTTGACCGTGCCCGAGAGAGTGACGGTGGCGGGTAACTCGATATCGAACGTGCGAGGACCATCCACCGCGACCTCCCCGACGCGCATGGAGACCGACCCTTGCTCATCGACTCCGAAGGATACAGCGACCTGATACGTGCCGGCCGGCAGTCGGAGGCGGTACTCCGGATCGAATTGGGTGAATCCAAAAATCGTCTCGTCCGTGGAACGAAATTGAATCGTGCCTCGAGCGGAAGACGTTCCCGTACCGATGACGCGGCCGGAAACCGTGTACGTCGTCGGCAATCCCGATACGGTGAGGTCGAGCGTCCGGTCTCCCGTGATCGTGATGGCTTGAGGGATGTCGGTGGTCATGAAGATCGGAACACTGTCTTCTGAGCTCAGATCGATCAATCCAGCGATGACCGATAGTCGATACGTGCCCGTCGGCAAAGCGAGTCGATAGGTGGACGTGAACCCGGTGAAGACGAGTGGCGCGGTGAACGTTTCCTGGTCCGACTGGGCCCTGACGAATCCGGAGAACACCGGCGACCCGTCGGCCGTGCGGACGTTCCCCGACAGAGTGAATCCCAGTGGCAGGACCAGATCGAGCGAGACGTCCTGAGTGACGTCCACGCCATCGACGCGAGTGGCGAGCAGAGGACGCCCGGACTGAGCTGTCGCTGTAGTCGCTTGATGGAACGACATCGAGAGGAACGCCCAGGAAATGCCGATCGTCAAAATGGCGAGATATCGCTTTAATCCCCGTGCTGCTGGCATGTATTACATCCTCCTTGAATTGATGTCGAGATGACTCTCGTCGTCTCCCAGTCTGGAGAGAGACGGCACCGGGCCTGGCGATTTATAGGCCATCCGCTCAGAAGATGTCAAGCGTTCCCGATGAGATACCCCTCGCCGTTCCCTTCGGTCTAGGATTTCAAATGTTTCTCAAAGAACGCCAGGACGCGTCGCCAGGCATCTTCGGCTGCCTCCCGATTGTAAACTTCGGGTCGCTCGTCATTGAAGAAGGCGTGCTCCGTGTTGGGATAAATATGAATCTCGGCATCCTTCCCCAACTCCTTCAGTCGACGTTCCAACTGACGCACCGACTCGGGTGTGACGAACGTATCATTACCGGCATAGAGGCCGAGCATCGCTCCCTGGAGATTCTCCAATTCGGGTTTCACGTTCGGGTGTCCACCGTAGAAGACGACGCAGGCCGCCACTTGAGGATTCTTACAGGCCGCATAGAGCGAGAGAGCCCCGCCCATGCAGAAGCCGATCGTTCCGACTTTGTCGGTGGTCGTGGCTTCGTGCTGAATCAGAAAATGAATGGCTCCACGCAGATCTTTCTCGGCTTCCTCAATGCGCATGGCCATCATGAGTTTCCCGGCCTCATCGGGCGAAGTGGTCGTTTTTCCATGGTAGAGGTCGGGAGCCAAAGCGACGTAACCTTCCTTGGCCAGCCGGTCGGCGACATTCTTGATATGTGGGACGAGTCCCCACCACTCTTGAATGACCACGACGCCCGGACCTTTCCCCGATTCAGGAAGCGAGAGATAACCGGAACAGGTTCGTCCATTAGCGAGAAATTCGACCATCTGTCCTGACATAGACGTTGTCCTCCCTGTCGTTGAGGTTCAAAATAACCGAGGTAGTCTATTGGATTTTTCTCGGAGAAGCAATATCATACCAGAGCATGAAGAAGACAAAATTGCCGCGAGCCTTCTACGCTCAGCCGACCGTGGAGGTAGCCAGGAAGCTTCTGGGGAAGTATCTTGTGCATCGTACTGCGGAGGGGATGCGCCGGGGTCGCATCGTGGAGACGGAAGCCTACGTGGGACCCGAAGATCGGGCTTCTCATGCCTCACGAGGAAAGACCAAGCGCACCGCCGTCATGTTCGGGCCACCGGGCGTCGCCTACGTATACGTGATTTACGGGATGCATCATTGCCTCAACGTGGTCACCGAGCAGGAGGGATATCCCGCCGCCGTTCTCATCCGGGCCGTGGAACCCGTTCTGTCCGATGAGGAGCAGGAGCAGCTCCGCCCGGGTGACTTAACAATCGCCAAGCTGGCCAACGGGCCGGGCAAGCTCTGTCGTTACATGGGCATTGATCGTAGATTGAACGGCGCCGATCTCTGTGGATCGGAGCTCTACATCGAGGATTGGGGAGAGCGCGTCCGCCCGGAAGATATCGTGGCCACCACGCGTATCGGCGTCGAGTACGCCGGGGAGTGGAAGCAGAAGCCGTGGCGGTTTTATCTGAAGGGAAATCCCTGCGTATCGAAGCCGTGAGACGGAAGAGATGCCATGTGAAAAGTGGGAGGGTAGTGATCGTCGGGGGGCGGAGGAGACCGCTTCATCACTCCATGCGCCGAGACGAATCCCCGATACTCCCCACGATGAGCGCTCCCATCCATCCCTGGCGGGCCTTTTCCGTTTCGCGATTCAGATTTTACATTTTAAGAGTATGGAACTGACGAACAAAGTCGCCCTGATCACGGGAGCCAAGCGGATTGGCCGGGTGGTGGCCGCTCAGTTGGCCGCGGCGGGAGCTGACATTGTCCTCACCTACCATCGCTCCCGGGATGAAGCCATGCAGACCGCGGATGAGATTTCTAACCGCGGCCGTCGCGCCCTGGCCCTCCAGACCGATGTCTCCCGATCCGATCATATTGCCCGCCTCTTTGAGCGCATCCGTGAGACCTTCGGGGGCGTTGACATCCTCATTTACATGGCCTCGATATACGAGAAAAAGCCCTTCGCCGAACTGACCGAATCGGATTGGGACCGGAACTTAGCCGTGGACTTGAAGGGGGCTTATCTGTGCGCTCGGTCCGCTGCTGAGGACATGAAGACGCGGGGTGGTGGCCGAATCATCACCGTATCTGATTGGGTCGCGGCCAGCGGCCGCCCACGATATAAGGGATATCTGCCCTACTATGTGGCCAAGGTGGGACTCATTGGTCTGACACAGGCGTTGGCTCTGGAATTGGCGGAGCATCACATTCTGGTCAACTGCATCGCTCCGGGTCCGATTCTTCCGCCTCCGGGGCTGGCACCCGAGGAGGACATCGAAATCCGCACGACGACGCCGCTGAGACGGTGGGGAGGTGCCGATGAAATCGCCAAAGTGGTCCTGGGACTCATCGAGTCGGATTTCATCACCGGTGAATGCATCCGAGTGGATGGAGGACGGCACGTGTATTGATCCTCGACCTCTCGGGTGGCGTTGTTCATCAGACCGGAGAGGATGTATAATCAGCGAGCGTGAGTACGCAAGTCCAAGCTTGGCGATGCCATCAGAGATCGGGTCATGCCCAGAGTTTGGACGCTTGACACCACAACATAAGGAGTGAAAGACGCTATGCGAGCAGCTCATTCTTTCGGCCGGGCCCAGGTCGCGGCTTGGCTTTTCCTTCTTGTGTGTCTTCAGCCGCTCTTCAGTGTCGTTCAATCCGGTGCGTGGCGAGGCGCTGAGGAGCGTTATGGCAAATGGAGAAGTCCTTCTGGTCGCCTTTCATCGGCCGTTGCTCCGTTGGACAAGGGAATGCCCGATGCCGAGGTGCTACCGGTTTGGGAGCGGTTCCAGCAGGAAGCATTAGGCCCGCTGAATATCTTCTGGCAGCGACGATGGGGTACTCCTGAGGCGATTTATGGGCCAATGGCCGATGTCTCCGCCGAGATGGATGATCCCGTCCGAGCGGCGCGCCACTTCTTGGCGCGCCAGGCCGCGCTGTTCAAGTTGCGGTCAATCGATGAACTGCAACTGATCAAGGTGAGCGAGAGCGTGGGCGGCATTCATGTGTTCTTTCAGCAAACTTACCGGGGACTTCCCGTTCACCGCAGCATGATGGGCATTCATATCAATCGAGCCGGTCAGATTCACGCCGTGGTGAATTCGTATGTTCCCAATGTGTACCTGGCGTCGACGAGACCGCGTTGGGATTCGGAGTCGGCCTACGATCGCATGCTCGCCGAATTGGCTCAACGGACCCAGACGGTCACGCTGCGAGCCGAGCCACGACGGGCTTTGGTCGTCTATGTCGTCAATGGGGTGGCCCATCTGGCGTGGCAGATTACCGTTCCGGCCTGGGAGCCGTTGGGCACATGGGAGGCGTTCTGGGATGCCCATACGGGCCAGCGCCTGAGCCCATTGGTGGATCGAAATGAATATGTCGATGGGACCGGACGGGTCTTCATCACCAATGCCGTCGTGGCGACCGGCGATAATACGCTCAGCGATCAGAATGATAGCCCCAGCGCCGTGCCCGATAGTGCCTATTCGACGGTCACTCTTCTGGATCTGGATGGGAGCGGATTTCTGAACGGACCGTTCGTCAACACCGGTCCGACGTCCAATCGCGTGAATCGCGCTGATAACGACTTCACCGATCTCAATCGCGGCGATGCCGGATTCGAAGAGGTAGAAGCGTATTGGGCCATTGACGACGCCCAGCGGTATATTCAAAGCCTGGGCGTGCTCAGCGCAGCCAATTATTCAATCGGCGTCGATGTCCATGGGTTGTCGGCCGATAACTCGTTTTATTCCGGGTTTGGAAATGGCCAGGGAGAGATCACCATGGGCGATGGTGGTGTGGATGATGCCGAGGACGGGGAGATCATCTGGCACGAGTACGGTCATGCCATCCTGGATAATCAGGTCCCCAATATCGATCAAAATTTCGATGGCATGGGCGAGGGCTTTGGCGATTATTGGGCGGCGACGCTGAGCACGCGCCATCCCAGCGCCGACCACGCCCAGTATGATCCGGCCGTCGGCGAGTGGGACGCCACGTTCTATAATCCGGGGAATCCGCCGTTCCTCCGTCGCGTGGATACCAGTGCTCATTATCCGGAGGATCGAAGCAGTGATCCCCACGTCACCGGGATGATTTGGTCCGCCGCTTTGTGGGATATCCATCAAACCATCGGGCGCGAGACGGCCGATCAAATCTTCCTCGAAGGGAACTTCCTTCTGCCGCCCAGTCCCACATTGCCGGAAGCCGCCCAGGCGATGTTAGAGGCCGATCAGAACATCAATGGTGGGGCCAATAACCAGGCGATGGTGGACGTCTTCGAGGCGCGAGGACTGGTGACCATCGAAGTCCAATCGCCCAACGGCGGGGAGAACTGGATCATCGGGAGCGACCAGACGATCACCTGGAAGTCGCGGGGCCTCGGCGGAAACGTGAATATCGAACTCAGTCGGGATAATGGGACAACATTCGAGATGCTGTTTGCCGATACGCCCAATGACGGATCGGAGACGTGGACGGTCACCGGGCCGGAGACGAATCAGGCGCTTCTGCGCATCACCAGCGTTGACCACCCGACAGTCGATGATGTGAGCGATAGCGTGTTCAGTATCAGTCAACCGCCGCCCGCCTCTATCACCGTAACAGTACCCAACGGAGGCGAGGACTGGCAGATCGGATCGAATCACACCATTCAGTGGACGTCCACGGGCAAAACGGGGCTCATCCAGAATGTGAAGATCGAGCTCTCCCGCGATGGTGGGAGCACGTTTGAAGTTTTGTTCAGCAGCACAGCGAATGACGGATCGGAGACGTGGACGGTCACCGGACCGGCGACGACACAGGCGCTCATTCGCATCACCGATACGAGCGATGCCTCGGTGAACGATACGAGCGACGCATCGTTCACTATCAGCGAGCCTCCACCTCCGCCTCCTCCGGGAGGGTGTGCGGCGACGGCGGCTGTGGCCGGAACGCCTCAGGAGACCGACACGTTGACTTTGCTCTATCGGTTTCGCGATGAAGTTCTGGCGCGGACGCCTCGCGGGAAGAGGTACATTGAGCAGTTTTATCAATTCTCCCCCGAGGCCGTCAGCCTCCTCTCGTTCGATCCGGCCCTTCTGGTCCAGACGCAGAGGAAGCTGGAGCGATACAAGCCGGTCATTCAGGCGCTGGTGGACGTGGGGGAGGTCAAGGTCCGTCGATCGGATCTGGAGCAAATCGACGAGTTGCTCCAGGCTTTCGCCATCAACGCCAGCCCATCATTCCGAGCCGTGCTCGATCGGCTTCGTCGAGATCTCCATGATCCCGACGTTCAACGGGAATTCGGCGTCCATGTTAAGCCATGAAGAATGGGCGAGGACTGGCGAGTGGAAGCGAAGTTCCACTTGCCAGTCCCTTCCTTCGCCGAAGGGAATGAACGGTCGGCGAAGGTCACATTCGTGGGGAGAGGGGCGATGGCAAAAATCCTGGGCGCGGGTTTGATCATTGTGATGGGAATGATGCAGGGAACCGAGCCGAAAGCCGATCTCGTGCTGTTCAACGGCGTGATCTGGACGGGCGATCCTCAACGGCCGATGGCTGAGGCGCTGGCCGTGCGAGGCGAGCGGATTGTCGCCGTCGGTGAGAATGAGGAGATTGAGCCGCTGATCGGGCGGCGCACACAGGTGATCGATCTCCAGGGTCGGTTAGCGCTGCCGGGATTCATCGACAATCATACGCATTTCATCAGTGGCGGCTTCCAACTACTCTCGGTCGATCTGCGCGATGCCCGAGACGAAGAGGAGTTCGCCCGGCGGATCGGCGAGAAGGCCCGGTCCCTCCCCGAAGGGCGCTGGATCACCGGGGGGAACTGGGATCACGAGCGATGGCCGCGCGCGACGTTGCCCCGGAAAGAGCTCATCGATCCGGTCACACCGCATCATCCTGTTTTCGTCACCCGACTCGATGGGCACATGGGATTGGCGAACAGTCTGGCCTTGAAGCTCGCGGGGATTACGAAAGAGACGCCCGATCCACCCGGCGGGCGCATCGTGCGCGATCCCCGGACGAAAGAACCGACGGGGATTCTCAAGGATGCCGCCATGAATCTCGTACGACGAGTGATTCCACCTCCCACACCAGCCGAGATGGACGAGGCCATGCGCGCAGCGATGAACGAAGCGGCGCGAGTGGGGGTGACATCCATCCAGGACATCACCTCTTGGAGCGACTGGGTGGTGTATCAGCGTTTTCACCAACGCGGTCAGTTGACCGTGCGCATCACTGCGCGCACGCCCATTACCGAGTGGGAACGGCAACGCGATCTTCGCCAGAAAGAAGGTCCTGGCGACGAATGGCTCCGGCTGGGTGGACTGAAAGGATTCGTCGATGGATCGCTTGGCTCGACCACGGCCCTGTTCTTCGAGCCCTATCTCGATGCCCCGCAGACGAGCGGGTTGTTGCATGAGGAGATGTTGCCCGAGGGCATCATGCGGCAGCGCGTCGCCGCCGCTGATAGAGCTGGACTCCCCATCTCCATTCACGCCATCGGAGACAAGGCGAACAAGATCCTTCTGGACATCTACGAGCAGGTCATCCGAGAGAACGGGGTGCGCGATCGCCGATTCCGCATCGAGCATGCTCAGCATCTTCGCCCGGAAGATATCCCCCGCTTCGCCCAATTAGGGGTGATCGCATCCATGCAACCGTATCACGCCATCGATGATGGGCGCTGGGCCGAGAAGCGCATCGGGCGCGAGCGCTGCCGGACAACTTATGCCTTCCGCTCGCTTCTGGATGCCGGAGCCGTGTTGACCTTCGGATCGGATTGGCCGGTGGCCCCGTTAGATCCCCTGTTGGGGATTTATGCCGCGACGACGCGACGGACCATCGATGGCGCTCATCCCCGAGGCTGGTTTCCCGAACAGCGCATCACGGTGGAAGAGGCCGTTCGCGCCTACACGGTGAATAACGCCTATGCCGAATTCGCGGAAAAAGAAAAAGGGTCGCTGGAACCGGGCAAGCTTGCTGACATTGTTGTTCTCTCCAGGGATATTTTTTCCATTCCTCCCGATGACATTCCCACCGCTAAAGTGGTGTACACCATCGTGGGTGGTCGAATCGTCTTCGAACGATGAGGACCCTCGCGTGGTTTCTTCGGACAACCCCTGATCACCAGAGGAGGGAACGGTCCTCTGGGACGTCGAGCGACCTCGGGAACGTTCTGCCACGTGATGCTCGATGTTCGCTGTGGAGGCCGGGCGCTGGGGCGTCGCATCCAGCCGCAGCCGGTGTGATCAACGGAAACGTTGCCCCCAACGCCGCTCTCATAGAGCGGCTTCCCCATTTTCGATGGTTCGAGAGGGCCCAACCATGACTCTGGGTGGGCAGCCTTTCCCAATAAATCAGCGTAAAAAATATATCAAGTGATCTTAGTTGAATATCCTTCGATTTCGATGTAAAATTGCCTGGAGAGAAGAAGGTCTATGACGCTCGAGCTTGAAGACATTAAAGGACTACGAGAAGGAAAAGCCGTCAAAGATACGACCAGACGACAGATCTTGGAGTATCTCAAACAGCGCGGGCGCGCCACTGTGGATGAGATCGCGGCGGCGGCGGGTATCACCTCCATGGGCGTACGTCGCCATCTCCTCGCCCTGGAGAATGCGGATCTCGTCCGCGTGGAACTGGAGCGTCGGCCCATGGGACGCCCGACGCACATCTACGAATTGACCGATAGCGCAGAAGAGTTGTTCCCCAAGAGCTATCACCGATTGACGCTCCAGCTCCTGGACAGCCTCGTCGAGTTGGAGGGAGAAGAAAAAGTCACTCAACTCTTTGAGAAGCGGAAACAGCGACTCCTCCAAGGTTATGCCGGCCGCATGAAAGGGAAATCGCTCGAAGAGCGCGTCGTCGAGATGACGCAGATCATGACTGAGAACGGATACATGGCTCGCTGCGAGCGGGTCGAAGATGGGTACGCTCTGGTGGAGCATAATTGTGCCATCTCCTGCGTCGCTCAAGAGTATCCTCAGGCGTGCATCTGCGAACTCGAATTGATCCAGAGGCTCCTCGGCCCGGATGTTGAAGTGACCCGCGAATCCCATATTGCCAGCGGCGATCATTGTTGTGCCTATATGGTGAGGAAAAAACCCCGACGTTCAGCGCGACGAAGTAGCCGACGATGATGCCCCCTCGGGAGCGGGCGATCGACTCGACCGGGGTCGCATGGGGGTCATCAGCGCATCAGTCGCAACCACTCATCGAGGCTCTTGATGCGAAGATAGTAATTGTTCTGCTTTTCCTCTCCAATGGTGCTCGTCGGCTTGTCGGCGTAATCGTGACCTGGGTAGAGTATGGTGTCGTCGGGGAGTTTGGCCAGCTTTTGCGTGAGACTCTCGTACATCTTCTCCGGATCACTACCGGGGAGATCAACCCGACCACATCCTCGGACGAAGAGCGTATCCCCTGAGACGAGACGTTCCTCGTTGACCAGAAAACATTGGCTGCCCGGAGTATGACCGGGGGTGTGGATGAACTCGATGCGCTGTTGCCCAATCTCAAGGATATCTCCGCTGTCATGGCGAATGAGGTCCGATTCCGAGAGTCCGGTGAGTTTTTTCAGCCCGTCTGCCTCTTCGCGGTGGACGTGAACCTTCACCCCGACCCGCTCCAGGAGCCTGGCCACTCCCTGAACGTCGAATCCGAAGAGATCACCGCCCACGTGGTCGGGATGATAGTGGGTGGCCAGTGCACCGACGACGGTCATCCCGTCTTGCTCGGCGATCTCCAGCAGACCATCAACATCCCAGGCGGGATCGACGATGAGGCATTCGCCGCTCTGACGGTCACCGATGAGATAGACGAAATTGACCATCTGGGCGGCAATAGGATTCACTCGGGCGAAGTCCCGGCCAGCACGCAATTGCCGAAAGTAAAGACGATCACGATTCATAGAGCTTTATCATAGCATTCGATCTTTCCTTCCACCAGTTCCATTTCAGCCCTCAGCACTCCTGAAGGTGATTTCAACCCCGTGAATCCTCGGTGATCTCACCGGAACTCATCGAGGCTCTCCGATCTCGAAGGTGATGTCACCTTTCAGGATCGTGAAACTGGAGGACCGGGTTCCTGGGGCGCATGCACCGTTGACTTCGACCCGCTGATCGCCGACATTCTCAACGGCGGATTGGTTCCCTGGAGCATATGCCCCGGGCTCCTTCGAGGCGGTTTTTCGGGATTCCTCACCCTCGGTGGGCGCATCGGGGGGAGTCATCTCCTTTCCTTTCGCCTCATTCTCTTGTACATTACTCCGTGTGCGAGCAACGGGATTGCACTTGGCTCGGGCGATGAGGACATGAAGCACAAGTCATCATGGTGGTGCTCGCAGTCGTGACGAGACCCACTCCATCGTTGGAGGACGTATGAACATCATTCGTAAATACATCATCGGTGCCGCCGGCGGTTTCGTGGGGATATCTCTGTTGTTGTGGACGAGCGCGGGGATCGCTTCTTCGAGTTCTTCCTCTCATCGAAAGACGGACCAGCGGCTTCGGCTCATCGTTCTCATTGTCGTCGATCAAATGCGTGCCGATTATCTGGATCGGTTTGGTGAGCAATTCACCGGGGGATGGAAAAGGCTCCTGGAAGAGGGGGCCGTGTTCACCAATGCTCACCAGGATCACGCGCTCACGCAGACGGCTCCCGGTCACGCGTCATTGCTTTCGGGACGATATCCTCGTTCGACGGGCATCATCGCCAATGCCTGGTTCGACCGCCGGGAGAAGCGATCAGTGGCGTCTATCGAGGATGTCCATTATCCACAGTTAGACGATCCTCGACGTGGCGTTTCCCCGGCGCGATTCTATGGAACGACGCTCATCGATTGGCTGCGGCAGAGGTACCGAAAAGCCAAAGTGGTTTCTGTCTCTCGGAAAGATCGGGCCGCCGTTTTGATGGTGGGCAAGAGAGCGCGACACGTTTATTGGTATACGGCGACCACGGGCGGGTTTACGACGAGCACCTACTATCGGCAAGACCTTCCCCGTTGGGTGCGCGCCTTCAATGCGCGTCATCTCCTCCACAAGTATGCTGGGCGGCATTGGGAACTGTTGCTCGGTGACGAGGCTCGGTATCAGGCCTCCCGGGAAGACGATTTTCCCCAGGAGGCGAGTCCTCGGCTATTCGGTCGCATTTTCCCCCATCCGTTGCCGCGAGATGAGCGGCAATTGCGACGACTCATCGCCCTCACGCCTTGGATGGATGAATACGTCTTACAGTTCGCCAAAACGGCCGTCACCGCGCTCCATCTGGGTATCGATAATGTGCCAGACGTACTGGCCATCAGTCTCTCATCGACCGATGCCATTGGTCACGCTTTCGGTCCATATAGTAAGGAAATTCATGATCACCTCTTGCGTCTCGACCGTTGGCTGGGAGATTTTTTCCGTTTCCTCGATAAGGCGGTCGGACGCCAGCATATGCTCATCGTGCTCACGGCCGACCACGGCGTGGTTCCACTGCCCGAGTTCGCTGCCCGGCGAGGCCGGAAGGCGAAGCGCTTCAGCATGAAACCAGCGGTGAACGCTTTCCAGGATCGCCTCGCTGTGCGCTGGGGACCCGGGCATTGGATTCTCCACTACCGGTATGGCATGCTGTATTTCGATCGCCAGGCGCTCGCTCAGAAAGGCGCTCGCCTCGTCGATCTGGAGCGGGAAGCCGTGGATTACTTCCGGAAGTTGGAACCCGTAGCGAGGGCGTATGGACGCGAGTACCTGCAGCGCGCTTCGGTCCCCGCCGATACGATTGAGCGTCGAGTGATCCATAACTTTCATCCTCGGCGAAGTGGCGATGTGTGGCTGGTGTTCAAACCGTACTATCTGGAATCGGCGAATCCTTGGGGGACGAGTCATGGGTCTCCTTATGCGTACGACACGCACGTCCCATTGATCTTTCTGGGTGCGGGGGTGCGCTCAGGGCGTTACGATGATTTCGCGGCCACGGTGGATATCGCCCCCACGCTGGCCGAGATTCTCGGGCTTCGTCCCAGCGAACATCTCGATGGCCATTCGCGCAGGGAGATCGTGGACGAACGCGACTGAGACCACTCGACGGGACACAGGTAGCATCAAAATGGCTTTGATTCTGCATCTATGATTGAGTATGATGGTTTGTTTGCCCCTCGTGGCGTGCGCACGCCTGGGGAAAGAACGAAACTGACATGGTGTATGAGAGGGGAGTGCTTATGAAACCAATGCACATGTTTGGGTGGATGCTGGTGCCGATTCTCGGCATCATGTGGTGGCAAGGGCAACAACAATCGGGTTCTCAATCGGCGACTTCAGAAGCTATCCCACTGGCCAGGATCGCCGTGATCGACAGCACGGTCTTCTCCTCCGAGCAGGGGATTCAACAGCTTCAACAGCAGATGAGGCTACTCGACGAGAAATACAAATCCCAGTTTGACGAGTTGAAACGATACCAGCAGGAGGTGGCCGCACTAGAACGAGAAATCAGCACGAAGGCGGCCAATTGGACTGTAGAGGTGCGACAGCAGAAACAAGAGGAGCTTCAGGACAAACAGATTAAGATGAAGCGACTTCGCGAAGATCTGGAGCGTCGCTACAAGCGAGATCTCCAGCGGGTCACTCAACCCATCAGCGAACGCGTTCGCACCTACTTACAGCAATACGCCAAGCGTCGGGGCATCACGTTGATTCTCGATGTGGCGCCTCTCAATCAGGCGGGAGCGGTACCCTATCTGGATCAGGCGATCGATGTGACGGAGGATTTCATCAACGAGTACAACCAAAAATATCCGGCCATTCAGCCGGCGAAATCATCGTCTTCCTCTCCTTGAGTGGGAGATCTCATCGAGATGGGCGAGTCGAAGAGGGATTCGGTCGATCCCCCGGGGAGGGGATGGACGTCGCTCCAGTCATCGCCAGAGCGATGGTCAGAGAGGTCGCCCATAAGGGCGTCGGCGCTCACCGATCAGTTGATGGCGGAGAGGCGTAGAAAGCCATGCTGGCATAGGTCACCGCCGACCGGGTCGCCTCTTCGCTCCATTGTTGGTAGTTGAGCAAGCGACCGAATGCCGCATCGGTGGTCGCGAGGAATGTATAGATGGGGGGAAATCCACAAATTTTGCGCCGATCGTCGTCGCGGCTGATCGACTGAAAGAATCCCTCCGGATCAAGCGCTTCGACTGATTGGAGCAGGGCTCGATCTTCGCGTTCGATACGATCGAGCATCCCTTGAGCGGGGAAGGGATCTCCGAACTTCGGTCCGACATGAGCCAGATCAGCACCGACGATGAAGCAGGTGGGTTTCTCATATTGGCTGATGGTGCGCACTAATGCGTCGACGAACCGACGCACTCGGGAATCCTCCAGTGGAGAGCATTTTTTGAAGATCATTTCGTGGAATGAACCACAGAGGATGGGAACGATGTGGATCGGACGTCGATCCCGATAGAGATACTGGAGGAAGAGAACCTGAAACTCGATCGAATGTTCCATACGGTGAGCCGTATCGTCTTCGGCGATCGGGCCTCCGTAATGCTGCTCGAGCGCCGCGATGAAGGCCCGATCCGTTTCCACCACTCCGAGAGGGGTCTCGTAATCTTTGCGCGTGGGTACGAACAGGGTTCCCGTCCCATAGTGGCTGGTGCCGAGAATGATGAACGTCTCGGCCAGCGAGTGCTCAGCCAATTGTTTGTAGGCCCAGCCGTAGCAGGGGCCGCCGACGCGGAGATCGATATGCGGCGCGATGATACCCCGGAGCACATTCTGGGCGGCGAAGCGCTCGGGTTCGCCCGGACCACCTTCAGCGGTGAAGCATTCGCTCAAACGCTCTCGGAGCGCTTGGGGATCGGCTGGATAGCTCTCGCCGGCGTGTGCGGCTTTCCGAACCGAGCTGGCCACGAATGCTCGTTCGATTTCCCGCCTGACGGTCTGAAATCGCGGGCTATCGAGCAACAGGTGTTCGTCCAATTGTTGAACGAGGTTTTCGATCTCCTCGCGGAACAGGAGTTCGCCTCTGCGGCGCATCCATTCGGCTTGGACGTCGACGATGGAGTGACGACCGTCCAGGAGACGAAGAATGTCCAGCGTCTCCAGGGGAAGAAATACCGGACCGGAGTTGAAACCCAGAGGGTCGCGAAGGCAGATGAGACGCCGTCCCCGATGTTCTACCGGAATCACATCGATATCTGTCCGGAGCTTGGGATAGCTCATACCTCCATTGGCCCAGCTAGCATACATCAATGCCCGGATGAAAGCAAGAGCACCTGTCGGGAGGAACGTGGCCACTTGAGGACCGGGGAGCGGGAGGCGAGGGACTCCGAAAGAACGAGAGGCGAGAGCTGGAGGCACGATGCATCCTCCATTTCCACGAACCCCGAACGGGCGACATATGTCATGTGACTCCGTCGACTTTTGATGATATTTGAGGCGAGCAATTGTTGCGTTCTCCCGCATCTGATGGCATAATTAAGCCTCCGTGAAGTCGAAATCTCAAAGCGGGGAGGAGTAGCCGTGCTCAAGTACACGACGACGAGAATCAGTCCCAAGTATCATCAGGCCATGGTTCAGTGGCAGAAGAAGAATTTCCCCGAACTCGACGTCCTGCTCAAGTACTGGGACAAGTATTTCGGTCGAATTCCCAAGTTCGAACTGGTGGCCAAAGTAGGAGAGTTGAAGTCAGACGTCGTCGAGACGGGGAAGTATGCCGGCCAGAAGAAGATCGAACGAGCGGGAGAGATGAGCGGGAATATGTTTTATACCGCTCGAGGGATTATCCGCGCCCAGTGTAGTACGGAGTTAGGCTCCATCCAGCAGCATCGGTTGAGTCTCGATACGGCCATTAATGAACAGGCGCGGTTCGATGTGCTCCGGATTATGGCTGAAGAGTTACGCCACGCCTATCAGATGTTCTGGGTATTGGATCATGATCCGTCGTGGAAAAAGCCCGGGCATGGCGATGTCGCTAAGGAGACGATGGAAGAATTGCTGTCCATGGATCTCGGCACGCATGTGCTGGATGCGTTCAATATCGAATTTCACAGTTTCCTCGACAATGCCGTCTATGCCACGCTCATCGATCTGGTGGGGAAATATCAATTGGAAATGCAGCAGATCTTCAGTTATGCGCCGATGGCCCGGAGCATGCCGCCGATGTTGGGAGAGGAAGGCTTTCACATGGGGAGCGGACGGCGGTTTTTGAAGGAGTTGGCCGTGATGGCGGCGCGGGGAGAGGGCGCATACAGCCTGGACGATGTGCAGCGGGCCGTGAATCAATGGTATCCGCGGGGATTGGAGATGTTCGGGAATGAGAAGGGGGGCGAGACAGCGGTGGCGTTCGGATTCAAGACCAAGACCAACGGGCAGGCGCAATCAGAATATGCCGAGGAATGTCGGCGGATTGTGGAGACGACCAATCTGGCCCTCATGCGGGTGTATCATCCTAATCTCCCGATGGATGAAGCCCGCCGCCTGATTGAGGAAATTCAACGGACGCGGGAAGTGAAGCGCGGGGTTAAACCGGAGCAGTTACTCTATCTGCCGGATCGGAAGTTCTTCCGGGCGCGAGGGCCAGAAGAGGTGATCTTCCAACCCTACGACGTGGATGGGCGACTTCTGACTCAACACGGGAAGCCCATCTCGCCCGATGAGTACGTCACTTATTTGAAGAGCGTGCTGCCCGAGCCCTACGTGGCGAGCCGGGAATTCGCCAAGTACCAGAAGCGGCTCAAAGAGTGGCACGAGCAGCCTCATGGGATCTATGGATTCGGATTAAACTGACGCGCTCTCCGGTCCTGAGACATTTTGTCCGCATCGGAGAAGAGAGTCGCGATGGCCAGCACGGGCCCGTGCTGGCCACTTTTTTTGATCCCCGCCGGATCGACGATCATCGTCCCGTGAATTCGGGCTGACGCTTTTCCAGGAACGCGCGCATCCCTTCCTTCTGGTCCTCGGTGGCGAACAGCAGATAGAAGAGCATGCGCTCATAGTCGAGGCCGCCTTCAATTGTCGTGTCGAACGACTTGAGCACCGACGCCTTGGCCAGTCGAGCGGCCACCGGCGCGCGAGCGGCGATCTCCCTGGCCACTCGCTTGGCTTCTTCCAGGTAGAGTTCCACCGGGACGACGCGATTGACGAGTCCCCAGGCTTCGGCTTGGCGCGCCGTGATCATGCGTCCGGTGAGCACCATTTCCATCGCTCGATACTTGCCAATGGCCCGGGTCAGGCGCTGCGTCCCTCCCGCTCCCGGCATGATGCCGAGGTTGATCTCGGGTTGGCCGAAGCGAGCCGTCTCCGATGCGATGATGATATCGCAGTGCATCGCCAGCTCACAGCCTCCTCCGAGCGCATAGCCGCTGACGGCGGCAATGAGCGGTTTGGAGACGCGTCGGATGCGATCCCAGCGGGCAAACTGATTGCGCAGGAGCAGCTCCACTGGCGAGGCTTCGGCCATCTCCCGGATGTCCGCTCCGGCGGCGAATGCCCGATCGTTCCCGGTGAGGATGATGCACCGGATGGTTTCATCCCGATCCAGTGTGTCCAGAGCGTCGACCAGCTCTTCCATGAGCTGAAGATTCAACGCATTGAGCACATCGGGACGATTGAGTGTGATGATTCCCACCCGATCTTCTCGGGTGACGAGAATGGTCGTGTAGGCCATAGGACGTTCCACCTCGATCTAGGTTGATGAACGCTTGGTTGGCGCCTTCCTCAAGTATCCGTAGAGGAAGAGGTCGGTCAACTGCTCGGCGAGTTCTTCTCCGGAGAGTCGCCCTTCGGGTTTGAACCATTTGTAGATCCAGTTGATCATCCCGAGCAACGCGAAGGTCGCCGCCGTGACATCGACGTCGCGGGCGCGACCGCTCTCCTTCAGTTCGCTTAACAGACCCTTGATGAGATCGACGTACTGCCGCTTGGATGCTTGGATCTTGGGGCGATAGCGCCCGAGTAATGTATCCTGTTCATAGATGAGGGCGAAGACTTCGCGACTCTGCCCCACCATCAACTTCACGTGGTTCTTGATGAGGAGTTTGAGTTTCTCTTCGGGATCGGATAATTGAGCGAGCGGATCGATGACCTGGCGCTGGATGAGTTCGGCTCCATAGTTCATGACCAGGGAGAGCAGGTGCTGCTTGTTCTTCACGTGATAATAGAGACTGGGAGCCGTCACCTGGAGCTGACGGGCGATCTCTCGCATGGACGTCTTCTCATAGCCCTTCTCGCCGATGATGCGGGCAGTGGTCTCACAAATCTGGGCCATTCGTTCTTCGGCCTTGAGACGTACGGCTTTCTTCCGACCTCGCTTCATAAGCTCATCTCCGCCATGAGTGATGCCCCGTTCTCCTCTCGTTCACCGGCTCTGCCATTGAGCATCCCGACCGGGGAAGCCGAACGCTCTCCCGATAATCGGACTGCTGACGTCGAAGAGGAGAGCCATCACTGACCGGTGAATCGAGGATCGCGTTTCTCGAGGAATGCTTGGATGCCCTCGCGATGGTCGGCGGTTCGACCGGCGATCTCCTGCATGTACGCTTCGTATTCCAGGGCTTCTTCGAGTGTACAGGTCAATGCTCGATGAAAGGCCCGCTTCATGAGGCCGAGGGCTCGCGTCGGCGCGCGGGCGAACCGCTCGGCCCACTGGCGCGTCGTCGCTTGGAGTTCTTCGGTCGGAACGACCGCCGTCACCAGTCCCAGTTCGGCCGCCGTCTGGGCGTCAATCGGTTCGCCGGTCATGGCCAACTCGATGGCTTTGGTCCATCCCACGATGCGGGGCAGGAAAAACGTGCTCCCGGAATCGGGAACGAGCCCGATGCGAACAAAAGCCTGTGTGAATCGCGCCGACTGAGCGGCCAGTCGCACATCACAGGCGAGCGCCAGGCTGAATCCGGCGCCCGCGGCCACGCCGTTGATGGCGGCGATGATCGGTTTTTCCATCGTTCGCAGTTTGAGAATGAGCGGATTGTAGGTGCGTCGGAGCAGATCGCCGTATGCGAGAGGCTCCCCTTTCTCGAGGGCCGGTTTGAGACTGGCCAGATCTTGACCGGCACAGAACGCTCGTCCGGCTCCCGTGATCACCAGGCAGCGGATGCTCACATCCCGCTCCGCTCGTTTCAGGACATCGCGCATCTCGGCGAACATTTGATCGTTGAAGGCATTGAGCACATCGGGGCGATTCAAAGTGATCGTCCCGATGCCCTCTTCGACCGTGAAGAGGATCGTTTTTTCGCTCATCGGTTCACCTCCGGTGTCTGAGTGGCTCACTCCTGGCATTCGGTCACTGGACGTCGGCGAACATCATGGTCACGAGATTCCCGGCGAAGCTCATGAGATCCTTGCCCGCCGCGCGACCTTCGGGCGAATTCATGGCCGCGGTCAAACTCTCGGCCGATTCGAAGTACATTTCCGCCATGAGGTAGTATGGTGGTTCGCCCATTGGCGCTCCGGTGATGCGGCTGATCTCGACGCGTTGAAGACCGGGCATTTTCTTCACCAACGGAACGTGCGTCTGGAAATAATGTTGTTCAAAAGCGTCAACATCATCGGGCTTTCGATAGAGGGCAATGAGTTTGACCATCGTTATCCTCCTTTCGAATGGGGGTAAAATCTATAGAGGTCCACTCGTCGTTTCAAGTCTTCACCGCTCGTCGATGACGCGCACCGCTTTTCCCTGGCTGCGAGGAATGGTTCGGGGTGGGACGAGGTGCACATGGATGCGAACACCCAGTGTCTCGGCCAATTGGCGCTCGACGCATTGTCGAAGCGTCTGTGCGGCCGGCCGCGTCCCGATCGTTTCCTCGTCGATCGATTCCTCGCCCAGCGCCGCGAAGAACGACGGATCGACTTCGACCTTCACATCGGCTCGGTCCAAAGCGCCTTCCTTGCCAAGGATGATCTGATAGTGCGGCGAGAGCTCGGGCGTGCCGACCAGAATCCGTTCGATCTCCGAAGGGAACACGTTCACGCCACGAATGATGAGCATGTCATCGCTGCGCCCTTTGATCCGGCTCATCCGAATGTGCGTTCGACCGCAGGGACAGGGTTCGGGATGCAACGACGTGATATCACCGGTGCGATAGCGGATCACAGGGAACGCCTCCTTGGTCAGCGAGGTGATGACCAGTTCACCTTCCTCTCCATAAGGGAGCACCTGCTCGGTTTCCGGATCGATGATCTCGGGCAGGAAATGATCCTCCCAGATGTGCAATCCCCGTTTGGCTTGATAACATTCCATGGACACTCCCGGCCCGATGACTTCGCTCAACCCGTAGATATCCAGCGCGGTGATTCCCAATCGTTGTTCGATGGTGGCGCGCATCTCCTCAGACCATGACTCGGCGCCGAAGATCCCGTAGCGGAGATTCAACGCGTCCAGTGAGACGCCCATGTCCTCCATCACGTCGGCGATATTGAGGGCATAGGAGGGCGTGCAGCAAAGGATGCGCGCCTGGAAGTCCTGTAACAGCATGACCTGTCGTTGAGTGTGCCCCCCGGAGGCGGGGATCACTGTGGCGCCCATCAATTCAGCGCCATAATGGACGCCTAGGCCGCCGGTGAACAGGCCGTAGCCGTAGGCGTTGTGAATCACATCACCCGGTTGCGCCCCACCACAACACAGCGATCGGGCACATACTTCGGCCCACTGGTGGATGTCATTTCGCGTGTAGCCGACCACGGTGGGTTTTCCCTTCGTGCCCGAAGAGGCATGGATTCGGCAGACGCGATCCAATGGTTCGGCGAACAGACCGAAGGGATAGTGCTCGCGCAAATCCGATTTCCGGGTGAACGGCAGCAGCCGCACATCCTCCAGCCGACGAATGTGATCAGGAGTGAGACCGCGCTCGGCGAACGCCCGCCGATAGAAGGGGACTCGCTCGTAGACTCGGGCGACCACCTTCCGCAATCGGTCGAGTTGCAGGGCGGTCAGCTCGGCCCTCGGCATGGTCTCCATGTCCTGATTCCACATCATAGTGTCCTCCTGCGAAAATGAACGGCGCAAGATACCATCTTGCGCAACACACATTCATTCTTGGTGAGTTCAGAATCCATCGGCGATCCCTCAATTTACGGCAGGGTGATCAGGCGCAGGTACGCATCGGCGACGTCGCCGGGGAGGGGAATGGAAGTCAGCAACTGGAGTGATTGCGTATCGAAGACATCCACCTCCGGTCCGGCGCCCGCCACATACAGCTTTTGTCCATCGCTGCTGATGTTCAGCGTATAATGAATGCGATCGTGGGGCGTCGTCTTGATGATGCGTCGCCGCACGAGGTCCATCTTCACCACCTCATGCAACACGCCATAAGCGTATCGGCGATCGGGAGCGATCACCGTACTGAACATGAGCACGGGCTCTCCCATGTCGACGAATCGAAGACGTTTGTTCACCGTATCGAGCAGCAGAAGCCCGAACCGCGGTCGGTCGCCAGCCTGAGCATAATAGGGGACGCTATAGATGCCGCTCTGATCTTCGAATCCATAGATGTGGAAAACATCGACCAGTCTGGAGCCGTCGGGCAATCGCGTATAGAGAGGGCGGCGATCGATGATCTTTTCGCTGGCGGTATCGATGGTGAGCACTTCTCGACCGAGCGCATAGAGCCGTTGACCATCCCGTGAGATCACCAGCCGACTGATCCCTTCGGGGACTTCGGTCACGGTGTGTCGCTTCTTGGTCGTCAGATCGAGAGCGACGAGGCGCGGCGGTTCGATGGTCAGCTCGTCGAGGAGCCGCACGGTGGTCTTCACATGGAGATAAAGCGTCCTTCCATTGGGGTGAGCGGCCAGGCCGAAAATGCGCCTCTCGCGTTGCCCTTCGGAGAGTTCGATGGAGTCGATCACTCGTCGCTCGCTGATATCGACGACTTCGAGCGATTGCTTCTGATGGGTGACGACGTAGAGGTATTTCTTGTCCGGTGAGACGATCATGTCGACGGGGATACGGTGGCGCAACCGAATCTCACCAACCACCTCATCGCGCTGGCAATCGATGACCATCACTTTGTTGAATTGAACACCGACGAAGAGCCAGTCCTTTCCTGGCGACGATCCGGGCACGAGAAGGGGAACACAGAGCAGCGTCAAGACCAGTCCCCCAGCAATCCGCATCGAGATCAACGTCGTCACGAGCGATCGCGTGTGTTTGACCTTCCTCATCAGCGTATCTCCCATTCGATGAACCGGGGCACGGTCACGATGAGCTTGGCGCGCGCCGTCAAGGGGGGCTCAGCCCCTTCGGGCGTGTAGGTGGCCACGACCCAGACCTGACCGGTGTTATTATTGCTCTTGCGGCGCGCCGGATTGGGTCCATCGGTGGCGGGAGTGAAGAGTCCCGACTGATCGATAGTGCCGACGAATTTCACATCATCATCGTTGGGATCGGTCGTATCCTCGGCCAATGACCATTTCGCGCTCACTGGACCCAGAGCGACATCATCGCTCGTCCTGGGAAGGCCATCGGGGCCGTTCGTGAAGGCGAGCGCTTCGAATTGCTGATGCTGTTTGGGCATCTTGATCCCTCCCAGCCGCGCCAGACCGAGCGATGGGACGACCGTAATATAGTCGATGCGATGATAAATGGCCAGGTGAGCATGGCTCAGGGCCTCGCCGACGCGTACTCGGCGCTGCCCGTCGGGCGCATCGGCGCGCACGTCCAGAATGATGCTGAGCTCGTCTGATTGGCGGTTCTCAATGCGATGGACGATGACGCCCGGTCCGAAATCAATCTCGTCGGATGTGAGGGTTGAGGGGAAATTGGCGCCGTAGATCGTGACGCGTTGTCGGGATGCGGGCGCGCGGAGCGATCGCACGCTGAGGCCGAGAACCAGCGGCCGACGGGTCTTTCGATAGAGCGTCACGTCGGCTCCAATCTGATCGTGGGCCGCCTGGAACCAGCGCCCGACGAGCATCTGCCCATCTTCGGAGAGGTGCAGGACCTCTTTGATCTTCGGGCCATCGGGGGCTTGGGACGAACCTCGCCAGGCGAATCCAGCGTATACGATTGCGCGGCCCGTCCGCTCGATGCGCTGACCGTCAACGAAGACGATCCGTTGGCGGGTCTCGAAGTGATCGTTTCCCAGAGAGCGAATATCCACATCGCCGAAGAAATCTCCTCGGCCCGGTTGATGCCCGACGATCATCCATCGACCGGCGATCTCGGTTGTCTTCGGCCAGCGGCGCCAGGCTTCCGTATTGAATGGATAGTGTTCGGCCAAGTAGGCGATGGCGCGATCGGCCACCGTCGGCCAGTCGATTTGCCGCATTTGATAGACCAGCGTGGGGAAGAGGGCCAGATGGAACGTCTTCAGCTTCCGCCACTCCTCGGCCGTCCGCCGTTGAGCGGCGATGCGAGCGAAGCTGTGGCAGCGAACGCACGCTGATCGCACCGCTTCGTCGGGGATGCGCTCGATGATATCTCGCCGCTCCAGATCATAGGCGATGGGGCGCACTTCGGCGGGCGCCAATCCCTGATGATCGCTCAGATACTTGACCACCGCCTTGGCTTCATCGACCGATATGGACAGACCGTGTAATCGAACCATTCGACGCACGGTTTGTTGCCATCCTTCGGGAGTTTTTCGCTGGAAGGCGATGCGAGAGAGCCGCCCTCGCTCATCTGGACGGTGGCACACGGCGCATTTGGCGAGTATGGCAGGACCCTTCGCCTGGCCATCGCGACCATCGGTCAGGCCGAGGACTCCCGCGGAGACGAGGAGCACGATGACTAGCTTGAGGCCGCGATAAACCATCTTCGTCATCACAGGGAGAGGCGTCATCATGATCGATTCATGCCGAGAGGCAGGCCATGATTTCTTCCTCGGTCAGAATCCGATCTCGCCGTTTAGCCTCGCTCAGGATTTTCTCCACGCGCTCGTCGGTCACGTCCAATCCACGTTTTTCCAGCCAATAGATGACGTTCGACTTTCCGCTGACCGGTCCGATCTCGATCTCTTGCTCCCGACCGACGAGATCGGCAGGGACGCCCGAGTACACGGCGTTGGCCAGTCGGACGTCTCCCTTCTTGAACGCCTTAATGACGGCGGCGGCATGCACGCCGGTACCAGTGCGAAACGCATCCCGACCCATGGCCGGATAATTGAAGGGAATCGGTACGCCGCAGGCTTCGCTCACCGTCTGGCAATAGGCTCTCAACGGGCGCAGGTCGCGGTCGATGTACCCTTTCAGCTGGAGATTGATGAGCAATTGATCCATCGGCGTATTGCCCGAGCGTTCGCCGATGCCTAACGCGCACCCGTGAAGGCGATGGGCGCCCGCCTCCAGCGCGGCTATCGTGTTGATCACGCCGAGCCCGCGATCCTGATGGCCGTGCCAATCGATTTTCACCGAGGGATCTGTCTCCCGAACGATCTGCCGCACGTAGGTGATGAGCGCGCGCACTCCTTCGGGGGTGGCGTGACCGACCGTATCGCACACGCAGATGCGGCGAGCGCCACAGCGAATGGCCGTCGTGTAGAGCTGCCGAATGGTCTCCGGATGAGCCCGGGTGGTGTCTTCGGTGACGTACATGACGGGCAACTCGTGGCGGACGGCGAAAGTGACCGCTTCTTCGGTGGCTCGCAACATCATATCCAGCGACCAGTCTTCGGCATACTGACGAATGGGACTCGATCCGATGAACGTGGAGACTTCGATGGGACGACCGACCTTCTGGGCAATGTCGATGATCGGCTCGATATCGGCGATCACCGTTCGGGCCGCGCAATCGGGGAGAATGCGCATGCGCTGGTCGGCGATCTCCTGAGCCAATCGGAGGACATCGGCGGCCACGTGAGGTCCCGCTCCGGGGAGACCGATGTCCGCGCAATCGATCCCCAGTTGTTCCATGAGGTGAAGGATCTCGATCTTCTTCTCTACGGGAGGATGTCGCACCGATGGCGATTGCAATCCATCGCGTAAGGTCTCATCATCGAGTTCGACCGTGAGGGGACGGGTCACTGCCGCGTCGGTTTGCCGATTCCAATCATAGATGAGATTCGCTTCGTCCATACTCTTCCCTCCTTTTCGGGATGCGGATAGGGCATCCTCGATTACGATGGGCGACCTTGGGGTTCGCCGCGCAGATCGACCACTCGTTTAGCCTTTCCCAGGCTGCGATCGATGCTCCGTGGAGCGACCACGTTCACCTGGACGGAGAGACCGATGGTGTGACGGACCTTTTCGGCGATTCGTTCGGCCAATCGGCGGCGGGTGTCCGGTCCTTGGCCGTAGAGCCGTTCTTCGATCTCGACGCGAATCTCCAACCGATCCAAGGGTCCCTCTCGTCGGAGGACGAGTTGATAGTGAGGTTCGACGCCATCCAGTCCCACGAGGACCTCTTCGATTTGAGAGGGAAAGACGTTCACCCCGCGGATGATCAACATATCGTCGGTCCGACCGGTGATGCGATCCATGCGCACCAGCGTCCGACCACATGGGCAGGGACCATAGATGAGCCTGGTGATGTCGCGGGTGCGGTAGCGCAACAGCGGCATGGCCTCCTTACGAAGCGTGGTGAGCACGAGTTCTCCCTGCTCTCCTTCCGGGAGCGGCTCCAATGTCTCCGGATCGATGATCTCGGGCAGGAAGAGATCTTCGTTGATGTGGAGAAATCCCTGTTCACAGCACTCGAAAGCCACTCCCGGGCCGATGATCTCGCTGAGTCCATAACAGTCGTATGCCGTGATGCCCCATCGCGACTCGATCTGCCGTCTGGTCTGTTCGCTCCAGGGTTCGGCGCCAAAGAGTCCCAGTCGAAGCTTCAGCGCCTGACGATCGATCTCGCGTCGGCTGGCTTCTTCGGCCAGATAGAGGGCGAACGAGGGCGTGCAGGCCAGGACGGTCGATCCAAAATCTTCCATGAGCATCAACTGTCGTTCGGTCACGCCGGTGGAGACGGGAACGACCATGGCACCGATGCGCTCGGCGCCCAGGTGAAATCCAAATCCACCGGAGAACAGACCGTATCCGTAAGCATTCTGGACGACGTCGGTCCTGGTCACACCGGCGGCGGTCATGCCTCGCGCCATGGCCTCGGACCAGATGGCCAGATCCTTTTGCGTGTAACTGGAGACGGTCAACTTGCCCGTCGTTCCCGATGAGGCGTGAATGGTGATGACCTCTTCCTGGGGCACGGCCAGGAGACCGAATGGATAATGCCGCCGCAGGTCATCTTTTTCGGTGAACGGGAGCTGGCGCAAGACGCTCAACGAGCGCACGTGAGCGGGTTTGAGGCCGCGTTCTTTGAACGCCCGTTGATAGAACGGGACGCGCTCGTAGAGATAGGCGACGAGCCGTCGAAGACGCTCGCTCTGGAGCGCGATCATCTCTTCGCGGGATTGCGTTTCGACCTCAGGATTCCAGATGGGAGCGACGCGCTTCTTGACCACAGGCGCGGCGCGGCGTCGCCGACCAGCTTCGAAGGCGGCGAGATTCCTCTCCAGGGTGGCCGAGGGAACGCGCGCCCTGAACGCTTCTCGCCATTCGTCGGGACGGAAATCGAGGCAGGTGGACAACGCGCCGAGCATGACGGCATTGGCGACCCGTGGATCACCGAGCGCCTTGGCTTCATCCACGGCATCCACTGCGATGACGCGATGAGCAACCTGATGGAGCTTCCCTTCGGCGTCCGATGGATAGCGCAGGGTCTTGGATGTGAACACCACCGGAGGGGGAATGTGCTCTCGATTCACGATCACCGTTCCTCCTGGCCGCAAGTGGCCAACCCACCGGAGGGCTTCCAGCATCTCGAAGGCCACCAGGACGTCCACCTGGCCACGGGGGATGATCGGGGAGTAGACTCTCTCCCCGTAGCGGACGTGACTGAATACGGCGCCACCGCGTTGACTCATTCCGTGAACCTCGCTCTTCTTCACGTCATAACCGCGCTTGAGCGCTGCCGTAGCGATGATGTCACTGGCCAGGACGACGCCCTGTCCGCCGACGCCGACGATGAGAATGTTAGCCTGCGTCATTGAATGATCACCTCCTCCGGACAAATCGCGGCGCACACGCTGCAACCGAGACAGGTGCGATCGTCGATGAGAGCCACGCCGCGCCGGGCCTCTTCGGGTTGCACGAAGGTGATCGAGGGACAGGCCACTCTCAGACAGAGTTTACATCCGGTACAGGCATCGATGACGACGTGATAGGACCGTCCCAAGGCCACCTTTCGCGCCGTCACGCATGGCCCACGAGCGATGACCACCGAGAGATGATCGGCAGCCAGCTCTCGTTTCAGCAGATCAAAACAGGCATCGAAGTCGAAGGCATCGACTTCGTAGACGTGTTCGACCCCGAGAGCGCGGCACACCTCGGCGATATTGGCTCGTCGCGTCGCCGTCCCTTTGGCCGTCACGCCCGAGCCGGGCGTCTCTTGTCCGCCAGTCATCCCCACCGTTTCGTTATCCAGGATGAGCACGGTGATCGCGCTTTGATTGTACACCAGATCGAGCAGACCGGTCATGCCCGAGTGGAAGAACGTGGAGTCACCGATCACGGCGACGATGCCTCGGCCGTCGCCGGTGACCTTCTCCATGCCGAACGCCGTCCCCAGGCTCGCGCCCATACAGATGCACGTCTCCAGCGTCTCCAGCGGCGGCAGTGCGCCCAGCGTATAACATCCGATGTCGCCAGTCACTCTCGCCCGCAGTCGTTTGAGTGCATAGAGAGGAGCGCGGTGGGGGCAACCGCTGCAAAGGATAGGTGGCCGGGGCACGACGTCTTCTACAGGGATCGCTTCATCGAGTTCGGGCATCTCGCGGAGACCCGCTCGGATCAGTCCCTCCAGCACGATGGTCGGCGTGAGTTCTCCGGTGCGGGGGAAATAAGCTTTGCCTTCGACGGAGAGCCCGGCGGCGCGCAACTGCTCTTCGATGAATGGCTCTCCTTCTTCGATCACCAGGAGGCGCTCAACGCGGGCGGCGAAGGCGCGCAGTCGGTCCAGGGGCAGGGGATAGCATAGACCGAGTTTGAAGAAACTGGCCTCGGGTATGACTTCCTTGGCGTGCAGGTATGCTGTTCCCGCCGTGACGATGCCCACCGCCGTCTCGCCCAACTCTTCCACGTTGAGATCGCTCGTTTCGGCGAAGGCGATGAGCTGTTCCAGTCTCTGGAGGACCTCCGAGTGGCGTTGTCGCGCATAGGCGGGCAACATGACGTACTTGGCCTGATTCTTTCGGTAAGGACGAGCGTCAGGAGCCGTCCGGGCGCGACAGCGCACCAGGCCCCGCGTATGCGAGACGCGCGTCGTCGAGCGCACAATGACCGGCGTATCGAATCGCTCGCTCAACTCGAAGGCCAGGTGGGTGTAATCGTGCGCTTCCTGGGCGTCTGCGGGGTCGAGCACGGGAACTTGCGCAAAACGACCATAGAAGCGCGTGTCCTGCTCGTTCTGAGAGGAGTAGAGCCCCGGATCATCGCACACCACGATGACGAGGCCCGCGTTGACGCCCGTATACGCCGCCGTCATGAAGGGGTCCGAAGCCACATTGAGACCCACATGCTTCATGGAGCAGAGCGCGCGTCCGCCGCCAATGGCCGCACCGAGGGCGACTTCCAAGGCCACTTTCTCATTGATCGACCATTCGGCGTTCACTTCCGGATATTGAGCGATCGCTTCCAGAATTTCCGTGCTCGGAGTGCCGGGATAGGCTGTGGCCACGACGACGCCCGCCTCATAGGCGCCTCGCGCGATGGCTTCGTTCCCTGAGAGAAACTGAACGGTTCCTGGCGCGGCGAATGACGATGCCGATTCCATGTTGTCCATTTCTTCCATGAGTCACCTCGCGGAATGATTGGGTTAATCTCCATCTGCGGATGGAGGATGTTCATTGTGGCGGGGGAGAAGTGCTCGCGTTACCTCCTCGTGATCCGGTGAGCTCACACGACACCTGATTCCCTGAGCTCCGTAATTTTCTTCTCCGAGTAACCCAACAGATTCCGGAGAATCTCCTCGGTGTGCTGGCCGAGGCGCGGAGGGGGGTGGAAGTGCTCTTCCACGTCGGAGATCTTGATCGGATTCCCCAGCAGGGGCAACTCGCCAATCGACGGATGAGGGACGCGAACGACCATATGACGGGCGGCGATGTGAGGATCGGCAAGCACCTGGTCAATCGTCTGAACGGGTCCCGAGGGAACGCCTTCGGCTTCCAAGCGAGTCAGCCACTCCCTGGTCGGGCGGCGGCGGAAGATGTCCTGGAGGAGAGGAAGCAGTTCCGCTCGATGTTCCAGCCGCAGCTCGTTCCGTGCGAAGCGAGGGTCCTCTGCGAGATCCGGTCGCTCCAGAGCGCGGCAGAGAGCGCTCCAGAACTTCTCGGCGAAGACCGCGATGACGAGATGCCCGTCAGCGGTGGCAAAGACCCCATAGGGCACCACCGATTGATGGTGCGATCCCGCTGGCTGAGGCACGGGACCTCCCGCCAGATAATACTGGGCGACGTACGTCAGCAATGCCGTCAGACAATCCATCAATCCCAAATCGATGAAGCAGCCCTCTCCCGTTCGTTCGCGGGCGTAGAGGGCAGCCGAAATCGCCTGAGCGGCGAACATTCCACCGGCCAGATCGCCCATGGGAATGCCCATGCGCACCGGCGGGCGTTCGGGTTCGCCGGTAATACTCATGGCCCCACTCATGGCCTGCAGCACGAGATCGAATGCCGGTCGATCGCGGTACGGTCCCGTCCTGCCGAATCCGGTAATCGAGCAGGCGATGATGCGTCGATTGATGTGACGAAGCGTCTCGTAACCCAGGCCGAGTCCTTCCATCACGCCGGGTCGGAAGTTGTCCAGCACGACATCGGAGACGCGAACCAGATCGTAAAACACCTGCCGACCAGCGGGCATCTTCAGATTGAGGGTTACACTTCGCTTGTTGCGATTGATGCTCAAGAAATAGGCGCTCTCCCCGGCCAGGAAATATGGGGGCATCTGCCGCATGGGATCGCCGCCCGGCGGTTCGATTTTGATGATCTCAGCGCCCAGGTCGCCGAGCAGCATGGACCCGTAAGGGCCAGCCAGGAATTGCGTCAGGTCGAGGACGCGGACACCAGTGAGCGGAGCTTCCATCAGCTATTCCTTCCGGCGGCGGAGTCGTTGCTGTCGCGTCGCCGTCTCATCGACGGTCCACGACTCGCGATCGATGATCACGCCGTAATCTCGTCGTGCGGCCTCCACGGTCACCTTCCCGTCACGCACATCTCGCAGCACGAGCGCTGGATCGCGCTCCAGGGGATCACCATAACCACCGGCTCCGGGCAAGCGCAGGCTCACCACCTCGCCCTTGCGGAGATGATCGAGCCCTTTTGACTTGAGCGGGCGCTCGCCCGGCGTGCCCGGATTGCGGATGAACTTGCCAGGGGCTCCGTCTTTTCCTCCGAAGAGACCGAAAGGAGCGAAGCGCTGTCGATCCCCATACCGGGCGAAGGAGACGTCATCGACGAGCACGCGAATGTCTCGACGCAACCCCAGCGCCCCTCGAAACCGACCCGCTCCTCCGGAATCGGGAATGAACTCGTAGCGCTCGATGCGCACCGGATACTCCAACTCGACGGCCTCGACGGGCGTATTCTTGAAGCGCGCCAGGTGAGAGTCCTGACCATCGCGTCCATCTTTCGTCGGTCGCGCGCCTGCGCCGCCGCCCTGAATATCAATGTACACGAAACGCCGCCCCGTCTTGGGATGATAACCGCTGAAGCCGCAGTTGGTGATCTGGGCGTGGCTTCCGGCCATGACGCGGTCGGGGACTGCTTGCGCCAGAGCCTTGAGCATCGCCTCGGTGATTTTCTGCGAGGTGTTCGTTCGCGCGCCCACGGCGGCCGGGGGAAGAGGGTTGACGATGAGTCCCGGTTCGGCCTCGATGGTGAACGGGCGATAGCAGCCGGAATTGGGTGGCACGTGGGGATCAACCACGGCAATGAGCGCGTAGTACACGGCGGCGTGAACGGTAGCCAGAGGACAGTTGATGTTGCCTCGCACCTGTTGGGACGTGCCGTCGAAGTCGATGAGCGCTTCCTCGCCTCGCTTGTGAATGTTGACCTGCAAGTGAATGGGATCGTCGGTGAAACCATCATCGTCGATCCAATCATCGCCGCTGTAATCGCCGTCGGGAATGGCTTTCAACCCCTGGCGAATGCGCCGCTCTGAGTAATCCAGGAGCATGTCCAGACAGCGGTGGACGACATCTGGACCGTACTTGGCGAAGATATCGCGCATGCGTCGAACGCCTACGAAATCGGCCGAGGCCTGGGCGCGAATATCGCCGAGCGTCTTGTCGGGGACGCGGATGTTGTTGGCCAGGATGCCGAACAGTTCGGGATCTTCCTGACCGCGCTTATAGAGCTTGACGAACGGGAATCGGAGGCCTTCCAGATAGATCTCGGTCAGCCCACCGGCCGTGCCACCAGGCGCCGCTCCTCCCATATCCGAATGGTGAGCGATGCTGCCCACAAAACCGACCAGTTCCCCATCGAAGAACACGGGAGCGAAACTCACCAGATCCATCACGTGTTGTCCACCACTGTAAGGATCATTGAAGATGATGATGTCGCCCTCCTCGAAATCCTCCGGCCGAAATCGTTTCAGGAGTGACCGTATGCCCAGTTCAAAGCCGGTGAGCAACATTGGGGCATGATGGGCTTGAGCCACCGTGTTGCCGTGACGGTCGAAAACGGCGCAGGAGATGTCTTCGATCTCCTTGATGACCGTAGAGCGGGACGTCCGCACCAACGTGCGCCCCATCTCATCGGTCACCTGTTCCATCGCATAGCGGATGACTTGCATGGTGACAGGGTCAGGTTTATAGGGCATGGTTGTTCCTCCTTGTGCATCGACTCCCTGTGGTAGAGGAGAGAGGATCTCCTCATGGGATGAGCGAGCCATGGCCGACCGGAAGGGACAACGATCGAGATGGCGAGAGACTCTCTCGGTGAAGGATCAGTGGACATTTCGCGCCTTGCTGTGGGCATCGGCGCGTCCCGGTATCCGACGATCACCGGGTCACGACGATGTTTCCATATTCATCCACTCGCGCGTGAGCGCCGGGAACGATGACCGTCGTCGAGGCGATCTCTTCAATGAGACAAGGACCGGTAATCGCATTTCCCGGCTTCAACCGTTGTCGGTCGTAGATGGGGCACTCTACGAATCCCGTTCCTGAGAAATAGACGGGTCGGCGCTCCTTTTCCGCCGCCGAGGGATCGGGGTCTCCCGCCTCATCGGCGACCAGCTCGACCGGTGGAACGCGTCCGATCGCCGTCACGCGCAAGTTGATGAACTCCACGGCCTCATCGATGGAGGAATATTCGTAGATGCGACGGTGGAGTTCGTGAAATCGGCGGATCGTCTCCCGAACGTCCTCATCGGTCACTCGATGACCATGGTGAGCCATCGGCGTGTTGATCTCATACGACTGACCTTCGTATCGCAGATCGGCCGACCAGAGGAGTTCCATCGCCGCCTCGGGGACGCGCTCGGCGCGAAGTTGCGCCCGCCCTTGCTCTTCCAGACTCAGGAACACGTCGAGCAGAGCTTGAGGAGTGACGTCGCGCTCGTTGAGAGCGATCGTCTGCACGTAGTCGTGACGCGTGTCAGAAACGAGCAAGCCCAGCGCCGAGAGCGTCCCCGAATAAGGCGGTATGATCACTTTCTTCATGCCCAGTGCTTCGGCCAGTTCTACGGCATGAAGCGGGCCGGCGCCTCCGAACGCCACGAGAGTGAACTCGCGCACATCGTATCCTTTTTCGATCGAACTGACGCTGATGCCTTTCACCATATTGGCATTCACCAGTCGAATGATCCCATCGGCGGCCTCCTCGATGGACAGACCCAACGGTCGTGCCACTCGAGCCTCGATCGCTTGACGCGCTCGATCGGGATGGAGCGCCATCTCGCCGCCGAGGAAATACCGAGGATTGAGGCGGCCGAGCACCAGATGGGCGTCAGTCACCGTGGGCTCCTCTCCGCCCAGGCCATAGCAGGCTGGTCCGGGATCAGCTCCGGCGCTCATCGGGCCGACATTGAGCGCTCCCCCCTGATCGATCCAGGCGATGCTGCCACCACCGGCTCCGATGGCGTGAACATCGACCAGCGGGATCTTCACCGGGTATCCTTCGAATGCTCCTTCAGAGTGAACGCGAGGTTGGCCACGATCGACCACGCCGATATCGAAGCTCGTCCCTCCCATATCCACGGTGATGAGTTGCGTGTCGCCGACGAGTCGGCCGATATACGAACCGGCGACAACTCCTCCGGCCGGTCCGGAATTGACGGTATGAACGGCGTGGCGGCGAGCGACCTCTACGGTCATCGTTCCCCCGCTGGCTTGCATGATCCGTAGATCGACGCGTCCATAGCGTTCTTCCAGTTGTTGAACCAGGCGGTCCAGATAGCGCACGATGATCGGTTGGAGGTAGGCGTTGATCACCGTCGTCGATGTGCGCTCGTACTCGCGGAACTCGGGTGCGATCTCGGAGGAGAGAGACATATGCGCGTGTGGGATGATCTCTTGGCAAATCTCTCTCACCCGTCGCTCATGCGCTGGATTCAAAAAAGAGAAGAGGAGACAAACGGCGATTGACTCCACCCCTTCGCGGTTGAGGTATTCCGCCACGCGGCGCACAGAATCCTCGTCAAGCGGCGTCACCACGCGTCCATCTCCACCCACTCGCTCGCGAACTTCACAGCGCAGATACCGCGGAACCAGCGGTTCGGGAAGATCGACGGTCATGTCATACAGTCCGGCGTCGGGTCGCTCGATCCGGGCGATTTCCAGCACGTCGCGAAACCCCTCGGTGGTGATGAGTCCCGTCCTGGCGCCTTTACGCTCGATGAGGGCATTGGTTCCGATAGTGCTGCCGTGGACGATATAAGCCACGTCCACCATGGTGTTGTCTGTGCCGGCCAGGATTTTCTCGATGCCGGTGATCACCCCCTCAGCTTGGTTGCGAGGGGTCGTGAGCACCTTGGTGTAATGGATGCGACCGCGGCGATCGTCGATCAAGACCACGTCGGTGAACGTACCGCCCACATCGATACCTAAGCGCATGGCGTCCTTGCCTCCTCGTTCGATCATTAAAGCCGCACCGGTTCCTGAAATGTGCCGAACACCTGCTTCATCACGCCGATGATTTCCCCCAGCGTACAGTAAGCCCGCACCGCCCGAAGCATCGCCGGCATCACATTCCGACCGGATTGACAGGCGTCCCGCACGTCGGCCAATGCCGCCTCGACCTCCAGGGCATCGCGGGTTCGTTTGACCTCAGCGAGGCGGTGCCTCTGCTCTTCCATCGCCTCTGGCCGATACTCGTGGAGTTCAACCTCGGGAGGAGCCTCTTCGCCTTCCACCCGATACTTGTTGACGCCGACTTTGACGATCTCTCCACTCTGCAGCTTGCGCTCATACTCATAGGCCTGGCGGGCCACTTCCTGCTGGACCAGCCCTTGACTCACGGCATTGACGATGCCTCCCCATTGCTCATCGACGCGACGCATCTCGGCGACGATGCGCTTTTCCATCTCGGTCGTCAACCATTCGATGTAGTAAGAACCGGCCAGCGGATCGACGGTATCGCAAAGCCCCATCTCCTCGGCCAGAATCTGCATCGTGCGCAAGGAGATCAAAGAAGCCTTCGCGCTGGGAATCGTGTAGGCTTCATCGTAACAACACAGAGCGCTCGTTTGCGCGCCAGACAGCGCCGCGATGAGCGCATAATAGGCGCCTCGGACGATGTTATTTTCCGGTTCCTCGATGGTGAGTCCACTCCCACCGCCCCCGGCGATCATCTTCATCTTCATCGTATCCGGCTGCTGAGCGCCATATTCCTCTTTCATGATGCGCGCCCATAATCGGCGGGCAGCGCGAAACTTGGCCACCTGCTCCCAGAGATTGCCGAAGATGTCGAAGTTGAATGAGATGCGACCGGCGAAATCATCTACTGACAGCCCCCGGCTGAGCACTTCATCGATATAGGCCTTGGCGATGCAGTAGGCATAGGCGATCTCCTGGACCGGCGTCGAGCCCGATTCCCGGATATGGTATCCACAGACGCTGACCGGATAGTAGCGAGGTGCTTCCCGCGCACAGAACTCCAGCGTATCGCCGATGAGGCGGATGGACGGCTCGACGGGGAAAATCCACGTCCCGCGACCGATGTATTCTTTGAGAATGTCATTTTGCGTCGTACCCCGGATGCGGTCGCGGGGAACGCCCTGTTTTTCGGCCACCGTGATATACATGGCCAGGATGATCGGCGTCACAGCATTGACCGTCAGGGAGACGCTGATCCGGTCAATGGGAATATCCTGGAAGGCGACTTCCATATCCTTGAGCGTATCCACGGCCATACCCACCCGGCCTACCTCTCCAACCGCCAGGGGATCGTCCGAATCCAGACCCATTTGCGTGGGGAGATCGAAAGCCACGTTGAGGGCATTCTGGCCATGATCGATGAGAAAACGGAATCGCTGATTGGTTTCATAGGGCGTGCCAAATCCAGCGTATTGCCGCATCGTCCAGGGCCGATAGCGATACATATACTTGTGAATGCCGCGGGTAAAAGGATACTGACCCGGCTCGCCGATGTCTCGCTCATAGTCGATGTGAGCGATGTCCTCAGGGCGATAAATCGGTTTGACCTCGATGCCCGACTCCAGGATGACATCTTTCAGTTGTGGCTCTTTGACTGCCATGATCTCCGACCTCCCGATGGTGATTCAGTGGCGTTCTCCTCTTTCGGCGATGAACGCCACGATGTCCTCCAAGCGTGATCCCGTAGGGAACACGGCCGCCGCCCCGAGCGCTAACAACTTGGGGCGATCTCTGTGGGGGATATTTCCGCCGACGACGACGATCACATCGTCCAGGCCTCGTTCCCGAAGGCGTTTAACGAGCTGTTCGGTGAGCGGCAGATGAGCACCGGAGAGAATCGACAATCCGACCACATCGACATCTTCCTGAATGGCGACCTGGACGATCTCGTCGATCGTTTTGTGCAGTCCGGTGTAGATGACTTCGCAGCCGGCATCGCGCAGGGCCTGAGCCACGACTTTGGCTCCTTTATCGTGCCCGTCCAACCCGGGCTTGGCGATGAGGACGCGGATTGGTCGATGGAGCGTCATCGTTCCACCTGCAGGAATGAATGGCGCCAGATGGCGCTTTGTATGATGTTCCCCTTCATCCTTCGCCGTGGGCTCATCGTCCACTGACCTTGACGACCACAGCGGCTCCTGTATCGCCGGCGGCGCAACCGGTGAACAGTCCATATCCGCCACCTTTGAGGACGAGCTCCTCGATGAGCTCCATGATCAGTCGCATGCCCGTTGGCCCCTGGGGATGTCCCCAGATGAGGGATGATCCATAGTTGTTCATCCTCTCCGGGGAGACTCCCATCTCTCGACAGAAATAAACGTCGTTGACGGCGAACGGATTGTGCGTCTTGATGGCCTGCACATCCTTGATGTCCAGACCGGCGGCGGCCAGAGCGCGTTTGGCGGCGGGCACGGTGGCCTGGGCCATGAAGCCGCGTCGGGCGCGGGCTTGTCCGTAGCTCAACACTTGAATCTCCATGCCATCATCGCGGCTCAATTCCCGCGCGCGCTCCCGGGTCGTGACGATGAGCCCGCAGTTGCCATCGGCTGGATGCGTCTGACTCCCGTAGGTCACCGTTCCATTGTCCAGGACCGGTTTCAACCGGGCCAGTCCCTCGGCCGTGGTCGGATAGATGCCTTCGTCATCGGTGACCGTCGCCATCACTTTTCGTCCCGAGGGATCACGCACCTCGATGGGAGTGACCATGAAACGGCGATGGAACGCTGCCTCGTCTTTGAGCGCTTCCTGATACTGCTGATAGCGGAGGAGCGCGATCTCGTCTTGTTCCTCTCGGGTGATTCCGCATTCGCGGGCGACGTTTTCAGCCGTCTCAATCATGGCATTCTCGGCGAAGGGATCGCGGTTGAAATTATCCCACACCCAATCTTCAGTCTCGCCTTTGCCGCCAGGACCGAGCGGATTCGGGTAATAGAGATGAGGCCCGTTGCTCGTGCGATCACAGGTGATGGTGAGCACCGCCTGGTGACCGCCGGTTTCGATTTCCATGGCGGCGCTGGCCAGCACGCGCGCCGACGTGGCGCAGGCTTGATTGATGGTCGGTCCAGTGATTCCAGTGGCTCCGATCAAACCGGCCAGCCACGGCGCGCCGTAAAAGCAATGCGGTTGCGGAATGGTCATGCCGAGATGGAGGGCATCGAATACATCGGGACGAAGACCTCGCTCCTCCAGAGCCCGCCGGGCCACCTCGGCGGCGAAGGTGAGGGCATGAAGATGCGCAAAACTTCCCTGCCAACGACAGAATGGCGTGCTCCAATAACCTCCATAGGGGATGAATGCTCGATCAAAACGCATGGTTCTCCTCCTCGGTCTCACCTACGTGCCGACGGTGAGGCCTCCATCGATGAAGATGACCTGACCGGTGATGTAGGCTGATTCATCGCTGGCCAGGAATAGGTGAAGAGCGGCGACCTCTTCGGGTTCGGCCAGGCGTCGGAAGGGGATGCGTTGCAAGAGCCCATCCATGATCTTCTCCGGGATGGCAGCGGTCATTCGCGTTTTCACGCCGCCGGGCGCGATGCAATTGACGTTGATGTTATAGCGCGCCAATTCCAGAGCCAGCGTTCTGGTGAGTCCCACCACGCCCGCCTTCGAGGCGCTATAGTTCGCCTGACCGATGTTGCCGCACATGCCCACCGACGCGGTGTTGACGATTTTCCCGTAGTTTTGCCGGATCATGGGCACGGCGGCGGCTTGCGCGCAGAGGAAGGTCCCTTTCAAATTGACGGTCAGGACGGCATCCCAGGCCGCCTCATCCATCTTCTGAATTTCATCGTCTTTGAGGCGCACGGTCAGGGCATCGCGGGTGATGCCGGCATTGTTAATGAGAATATCGAGCCGTCCCCACCGTTCGATGATCGTCTGGACCATGGCTTCCACTTGAGCGCGGTCGGTCACATCAGCGGGGACGAACAAGGCCTCACCGCCCGCCTGAGCGATGGCGGCGACCGTCTGTTCGCCAGCACCCTGATCCACATCGTTCACCGCCACCCGCGCCCCTTCGGCGGCGAACCGCATGGCTGTGGCTCGACCAATGCCTTGACCAGCCCCGGTGATGAGAGCAATGCGATCTTTCAAACGCATGAGCCCACCTCCTGTTCATGGGATTTCACTCCCGTCGCATGAGTAGTATCCATCGACCATCAATCACCGTCTCGTCCCGCTGATTCTTGATCAGCGTCTCGAAGGTGATGATGCCCCGATCCGCTTTGGATGACTCTTTCTTCTCCGCGACTCGGAGTTCCAGATGGATGGTGTCGCCAGGCAAAACGGCCCCCTTATAGCGAACCGTTTGCTCCAGGAGCGCCAGCGTCGTCCCTTCGAATACACCCAACTGATTGGCCAATCCCGTCGCTACCGAGGCGACGAGCATTCCGTGAGCAATGCGCTGGCCAAACGGTGTCTGCTTGGCGAATTCCTCGTCCGTGTGCAGCGGATTGAAATCGCCGGACAGGCCGGCGAAGTTGACGATGTCCGCTTCAGTAATGGTTCGCCGAGCGGTGACGATGACCTCGCCGAGCTCAAACTGATCGAATGTGCGGCCACGAGCCTGATAACTCATAGATCCCTCCACCGGATCGAATATCCCCTGAGAGCATCAGGGGAATCGTGGCGATCAAGATCGTACACGCCCCCCTGGACATATTTCAACGGGAAACACAGCGGACACTCAAACACTTCGAGACAGGGGGCCGATCGTCCCAATAAACCTTCCGGCGACGATCAGGTTCTGCCGTTCGAGCCTCAGAGGAAGGAGGGCCAAGCGTCGTGGTGGTGGTCCGCTCACCACCATCCCGCCCCGTCGAGGATCGAAGAGTCCTCGGTGACAAGGACACCGCAGGAGACGTTTATCAGCAACCCAACCATTCACCGGACAACCCGCGTGAGTGCAAATCGCCGAGTAGGCGATGACGCCATCGGCCGAGTGACGGCGAACCTCATCGGCCAGCTCATTGGACGAGAATCGAAGGACGAGAATGAGGCTATCCATGCGCTCGGCCTTGATCGTTTTCGATCGCGGGTCCATCGGATAGGCCAGAATGGGCGGCCCTCCCGGGGGGAGATCTTCTACGCTCACCACTGTTCCATATCGATCTCCAACCGCGTGAACCAGGAGATCCCCTCGCCGGGGGAGGGGTTCGCCAGACCATGCTAGGGTCCGGCTCGTCTTCCATCCCAGCAGTCCGACTCCTATCCCCAGAGCCGCCTTGAGCAGCGTGCGGCGTTCCTCTACACAAGGTGAGGAGCAGAGTGTTTCGTTCTTCTTTGACATCTGCAATTCCTCCCGAATGATTTTCACCTCGCGAATGTCCTATGATGGCACTCTGGGAGCGTGGGGTCCCATCGTTTGGCGACCGTATCGTCGGTGCTCCTGAATGAACTGATAGGGCTCCTATCGCGTGAGTTCTCGAGCGATGATATTCTTGAGAATCTCTGACGTCCCTCCACCGTAGAGAAGGAAGCGAGCGTCGCGGAAGTAGCGCTGAGCGTCGTATTCCATGGCGAAGCCATAGGCCCCGAAGATGCGAGTCGTTTGATCGGCCACGGCATTGGCCATTTCCGAAGCGAACAGCTTGGCCATGGCGGAGAGCTTGGCGTCCGGCGCTCCTTGATCGATGTGCCAGGCGGCGCGGTAGACGAGCGTTCGAGCCGCCTCTAACTGAGTGGCCATCTCGGCCAGCTTGTGTTGAATGGCCTGGAACTTGATGATGGGCCGGCCGAAGGCTTCTCGTTGCTGAGCATATCGAAGCGCAGCATCCAGGGCAGCTCGCGCCAGCCCCACACTCAGCGCACCGGTCATCACGCGGATCTGATCGAGGATGCCCCGGAGGAGCATCATGCCACTGCCTTCTTTGCCTCCGAGGAGATTTTCCGCTGGTACGCGGACATCTTCCAGAACGACTTCCGACGTCTCCGATCCTCGCGTGCCCAATTTCTTGATCTGTCGCCCGACGCTCAGGCCCGGCGTGCCTTTCTCGACCAGGAAGAGATCGACGCCTTTGAAACCAGCGTCCGGATCGGTCTTGGCGGCGACGGTGAAGAAGTCAGCGACGGTGGCGCTGGTGATCCACATTTTGGTGCCGTTCAGAACATAGGTCTCTCCGTCGCGGACTGCCGTGGTTCGAATAGCCCCGAGATCGGAGCCCGCGTCGGGCTCGGTCATGGCGATGGTGCCGATCTTCTCTCCCCGCAGAGCGGGAATGAGCAACCGTCGCTTGTGGTCCTCGGTGCCGAAGCGATATATGAAGTCCGTACCCATGAGCCCCTGCATGGCCACGACGGCGGCCAGACTCATCGATCCGCGGGCCAGCTCTTCGCACATCACGTTGAACGAAAGATTATCAGCGCCCGCTCCGCCATAGGCTTCCGGATAGCGCACGCCCAGCCAGCCGAGAGCAGCCACCTTGCGGAACAGTTCCCAGGGGAACTCCTCCCGCTCGTCCAGTTTCTGGGCGACGGGGATCACGTCTTTATCCACGAACTCAGCCACGGTGCGGCGGAACAACTCTTGATCCTCACTGAGACGAAAATCCATAATCCCTCTCCGTGTCGGTCATTCAGGCACCATTCTCATCGATCCGTCCCTCGCTCATGGGAGGCTCATCGAGATCAAACGATGCCTCGGGCTCGGAGAGTGGCAACGTGCTCCGGTGCATACCCAAGGGCTTCGCCATAAACGTTCTCGTTGTGCTCTCCGAGGCGGGGTGGAAAACGAAGCTGCAATCCCTGCTTTCGCAGAAATGGCGTCATCACCGGCGGTGGGGGGAGCACGACCTCGACGCCCGTACGGTCATCGCGGGCGCGGAGCATATCGGCGGCGAGATGAGGATCTCCGGCGACGTCGGCGACCGTACAGACGCGAGAGATGGGGACGCCAATCTCGGTGAACAGAGCAATCAATTCCTCGGTCGGGCGCCGGCGAGTGATTTCGGCTATTTCGTGATGGAGCGTCTCTTTGGCCGCGATCCGTCCGGCATTATGCCGATACGCTTCCCGATCAAGCTTCTCGAAGCCGGGAAGTCGAACGACGTGTTCCCATTGCCGATCGCTACCCACGGCGATGTACACATAGCCATCGGCCGTAGGGTATACTGAGACGGGGGCGAAATATGGATGCGTGTTGCCTCGACGGCGCATCACCTGGCCAAAACTGCGGGCCATGGCGATGGGAATGACCATCCAGGAGACGGCGCTCCGGTACATGGCGATGTCTATGCGACTTCCTTCTCCAGAGATCGCTCGATGATAGAGGGCTTTCATCACCTGTCCATAGGCGTGTTCGGCGGCGCCCAGATCGACCATGGGGAGACCGAAGACTTGAGGAGGGCCATCCGGTTCTCCAGTGAGATCCATGAATCCAGCGCGAGCTTGAAGAACAGGATCGTAGGCGGCCTCGTTCGTCCCGGGACCGAATCCAGTGATGCCCACCCAAATGATATCCGGTTTGATCCGGCGAAGTGTCTCGTCATCGATGCTCAGTTTCCGGTAGTTTCGGGGCAGGGTGTTGCAGGCGAAAATATCTACCGGTAATCGAGCGATGAGCTGATGGAGAATATGGCGTCCTTCCTCAGTGGCCAGATTGAGTGTGATGGCCTCCTTGCCTACATTGTATGGCAAGTAATAGCTATTCATCCCTTCCTCGCCGAGGACATTTTCCCCCACGTAACGATTGGGGTCCCCTCGTCCCGGAGGCTCCACGCGAATCACCCGCATCCCTTCCTGGACGAGACGATAGGTGAGGAAGGGCAGCGTCAGCGCCTGTTCCAGACTCAACACGGTGACCGTCTCAGACGTCATTCCACACTCCTCATCAGCTTCTCTCGGCTTGGCCGGCAGCCAGCACGTCCAGAACGTCCTTCAAGGCGGCGATGAAGCGCGCATTCTGTTCGGGCGTCCCCACGGAAACGCGAATGAATTCCGGCATGTAAAAGAAGTCCGCCGGCCGCACGATGACGCCGCGTCGCAGGAGATGCTCGTAGACCGTTTGGGGATCGTAGCCGGGCCGAAAGATGATGAAATTGCTTTGACTGGGAACGACGAACAGGCCGAGTGCCTTCAAGCGATCCACTAATTTCGCCCGTTCGGCGATGATCAACGCTCGCGTGCGGGAGACATGGTCGACGTCGTCCAGAGCGGCCATTGCTCCCACCAGGGCCAGACTGCCCAGGTGGAAGGGGAGGCGCGATCGCCACAGATACTCGGCCAGCGTGGGATGAGCGATGGCATATCCCACGCGCAGACCAGCCAGACCATGAGCCTTGGAGAAGCTCCTGAGGAGGATGACGGTGCGTCCGGCGCGCACATAATCGATGGCCTTCACATGATCATCTCGGTCGACGAAAGCCAGGTAGCTCTCGTCAAAGATGACCACCACCCGATCGGGGACGCCAGCCATGAGCCGATCGGCCTCGGTCTGCGTCATGATCGTTCCCGTCGGATTATTCGGCGAGCAGATGAAAATGAGGCGCGTGCGCGGTGTGATCGCCGCCAGGATGGCTTCGACGTCGTATTCGTAGTCGACCGTCAGGTTGACGCGCACCGGTCGTCCCCCTCGGCGCCGAATCAAGATTTCATACATGGGAAAGGTCGGCGGACAGATGATCGCTTCATCGCCCTCGTCAATGAATCCTTGACTGATCAGCGCCAGGAGTTCAGTCGCTCCATTCCCCGTGGCAATATGTTCCGGACCGATGGCCGGACCGAGTCGCTCGGCCAGGCGAGCGCGCAGCTCGTCATCGGCGATCCGAGGATAGCGGAACAGTTCGGGCAAGGCCGCTCGAATGGCGGCCACGGCACGCGGTGAGGGACCGAGTGGGTTCTCATTAGAGGCCAGTTTGATGACCTCGGCCACGCCATAGCGAGCGGCGACTTCTTCCACCGCAGTGCCCGGCGTGTACAGCGGAGCCGAAGCAATATGGGGATTCAGGCGTGGTCCTCGATTCGGGTCCATGGAGTTACTCCTCGGCCGGTGGCTCCGTCCACCATTCGTTCTTCTGATAGGCCAGCGCTTGGCAGGAAGCGATGAGGCGACCTCGGGCGTCGGTCACCGTGAGCCGGTAGAGGGCCGTCCGTCGCCCTGCATATTCCTCGCGAGCCTCGGCATAGAGCGTTTCTCCCGGCTCGGTCGCCGCCAGGTAGTTGATGGCCACGTGCAGGGCGAGGCTCACGCGGCCGCGGGAATTGCCCGCCGCCGCGAACGCTGCATCGGCCAGAGCGAAGATGGCCGCACCATGAGTTGTGCCGTGAAAATTGATCATGTCGTCAGTGACGTGCATGGACATCTTGCTGTAGCCGGGGCCGAGTTCGAGCAACTCGATTCCCAGTCGCCGGGCGAAGACATCAGCGTCGATAATCTCGCGCATGTGCGACAGCGCGTTCGGATCTTCTGATGTGGAATGTGGTTGGTCTGACATGGATCGATGATCACTTTCGCTGGATGGTGAATTGGCAGCATGAAGCACCTTGAGCGACACAGGGAGCTTCCATTGCTTCCACGTCAGCCGCGAACAGCCCCGATGCTAAACCGGCGAGCACGCCGCGAATGAGGTGACAGACGGCGTGACCGGCCGGACCATAGGCCTCGGCGAATGGCGAGTCGTACACGTCCACCACCAGTCGGCCGGCAGCAACATCCAGTTCGATCAGCTGAAACCGGCCCCAGCCAATCTGCCCCCCCATGCGGCACATGAAATCGACGATCTGTCGATCGCTGTAGCCGAAGACCTCTTTGTAACGTCGCGACGACAGCGAGCCTCCGGCGAAGCCTCCGGCATAAAAGAGTTCGCCCGCTCGCTCTCCCATAATTTCTTCAACAGCTTTTTGAATGGCCACCACCGTCTCAGGACGGATGAGCAGATAGCGGACCTCGCGAAAGCTCAACCGCCCGCTCTCGGAGTTCCACATCAGGCCCTGTAATATGTCATTGTCCATGCTCATGGGGTATAAATGAAGCTGACCGTGGGCATCCACGCTCTGGACATGGCCGGCTTTTCTGATCGCCAATGAGTCATCATCGCTCTTTCTGAAGAGCTTCGCGCCGTGGCGGTTTCATCAGGCCGGGTGCCCGCCAGATATGCCCTACGGCCTTCTTTCCGCCTTGAGATGAGACGTCCTTCACGTACACATGACGCACCCACGCAGTGCATCGAGCGAGCCGGAAGTACGGCGCCTTTGGCTTTGATCTCTCATCGCTCACTCCTCGTGTTCGCTACCGCGGCGATCCGCCACGCGGACGGCTTTCCCCGGTTGTCGCTCAATATGCCCGATGGTCACCAGCACGACTTCGGGGGTGAGCCCGAGCAGATCTTGAATCTCGCCAGCCAGCCGGCGTGCCAATCCTTCATCTTCGGGATGCGATGTCTCCACCACGAGGCGAAAGTGATCGGCACCTCCCTTACGCTCCAACACGATCTGATAGTCGAAAGCCACATCCTGATGGCGCAACAGGACGCTCTCAATCTGTTTTGGGTAGAAGTTGACGCCCTTCACCTTGAGCATGTCATCGGTACGACCGATGATGCGATCCACGCGCAAATGCGTGCGGCCACACGCGCAGGGCTGGCGACTGAGAATCCGGGTGATATCCCGCGTGCGATAGCGGATCAAGGGCAGAGCTTCCCGAGTCAGCGTGGTGACAACCATCTCTCCGAATTCTCCATCGGGAACGGGATCACCCGTGTCCGGATCGACGATCTCGACGAGATAATGATCCTCCCAGACATGATTGCCCTGGTGAGCTGAGCAATCGATCCCCATGCCCACGCCGCCGGTTTCGGTCATGCCAATGATGTCGAACGTCTCGATGCCCATCTCCTGTTCGATGCGTCGTCGCATCTCGTCGCTCCAGATCTCCGCTCCGAAAACGCCCACCCGCAGGCGGGTGTCGCGCCGGAAATCGATGCCTTCTTGTCGAGCAACCTCGATGAGGCGGAGCGGATAGGAGGCGATGGCCGTGATGACCGTCGTTCCCAATTCTCTCATGAACTGAAGCTGCAGCCGACTGCGACCGGCGCCGATGGGGATGATCATGGCGCCGATGGCCGAGACCCCATAGTGGAAACCGAAACCGCCATTGAACAGACCGAACCCGGGCGTGATTTGAACGACGTCATCCCGCGTCACTCCCGCCGCCGTGAGGCAACGCGCCATGACTCCCGCCCATTGCTCGATGTCAGCCGCCGTGTAGGGACAGAGGACCGGCGTGCCGGTCGTCCCCGAACTCATATGGAATCGCACGAACTCGGTTTGTGATGCGCAGGCGTAACCGAACGGGTGAGCCTGGCGCAGATCCTCCTTAGTGATGAACGGGAATTGCTGGAGATCCTCTAATGAGCGAATCTCGTCGGCCCCGCGTCCCCCGAGATGTTGGACGTAATTCGGATTCCGGGCGTGAATGCGCCGCAACGTCTCTTTGAGGCGATGGAGCTGGAGGCGATCGAGCGTCTGGCGATCGAGCGTTTCCGCCTCCGGTTCGTACATCCTCGCCTTCATCGGTCACTTGCTCCTCTTAAGGGGGTGCTTCTCACGAGCCACGCTCCTTGAGGGCGCGCAGCACTTTCTCAGGCGTGATGGGCAAGCTATTGATGCGCACGCCGATGGCGTTATAGATGGCATTGGCGACAGCCGCTGCCGTAGGATTGGTTCCCATCTCTCCCACGCCTTTGGCGCCGAAAGGGCCTTCCGGATCGTCAGTCTCAATGATGACCGTCTCGATGGGGGGCGCATCCATGATGGTGGGCATGCGATAATCGAACGGCGTGAGATTCAGGACGCGACCCTCGTGCACCTGAAGGTGTTCACTGAGCGCATACCCCAGCCCCATCACCGTGCCGCCTTCGATCTGCCCCTCGACATACATGGGATTGATCGCCCGCCCCACATCGTGAGCCGAAACGACGCGCAACGGGCGCACCTTCCCGGTCTCGACGTCGACCTCGACCTCCACCGCCTGAGCGCCGAAGCCGTAGGTGGCCGAGATGTTTCCTTTCCCATCGGGTCCGAGCATCTCGTTATGGGGATCGTACCAACCGTGACCGATGATCACCTGACCGCCTTGACGAAAATGGCGCGCCCGCACGACCTTGTCGAAGGGGATGCGCTGCTCGGGCGCTTCTCGAATCCTCACGTAGCCATCGCGGAGTTCGAGTTCGGCCGCCGATGCGCCGAGCAACTCCTCGGCCGTCTCCAGAATTTGCGCTTTGACCTGTCGCGCTGCGCGCAGAGCAGCATTGCCGGCGATGAACGTCGTGCGGCTAGCGTGAACGCCGACGTCCCAGGGAGTGACCGCCGTATCATCGTTCACGATGGTGATCTCTTCTGGCCGGATGCCCAGTTCCTCGGCCACAATCTGGACCACGACGACGTCCGAGCCCTGGCCGATTTCCGTCGCGCCGGTGAGCACGGTCACTCGTCCGAAATCGTCTACCTTGACGATGCAGCCACATCCATCGCTGCGGTAGATGCGGGCGCCGCCACCCACATTCATGGTGGCGGCGATGCCCACGCCTCGAGCGATCGCTCCGCGGCGCGAAGGCGCTGCCCTCTTCTCGCTCCACCCGATTCGCCGCGCCGCCTCCTCCAAACATTCGGTCAGGCCGCAAGTAGTGATCTTGATTCCTTGAGGTGTCTCCTCGAAGGGACGATTGGCGTTGCGCAGGCGGAACTCCAGAGGATCCATGCCGATGGCCTCGGCCAGACGGTCCATCTGCACTTCGACGACGAATGTGCCCTGAGGATTGCCGAATCCGCGCACGGCACCGGTGATCGGATTATTGGTGTAAACGCTGTCGTAGACCACGCGCGCGTGAGGAACGCGATAAAGAGAGCCGATGGTTTCCATGAGTACCAGCGTAGTCACCGTCCCCCACGAGACGTAAGCGCCGTTGTCCAGAAGGACCTTGGCCTCCCTCACCCACAACCGACCATCCCGCATGGCTCCGGCGCGCGCCCAAATGCGCATGGACTGACGGGCCTCGCTCACGGCGAACTCTTCCTGGCGAGTGAACGCCAGCCGGACGGGCCGTCCCGCCTTCCGAGCGAGCCAGACGCAAATGGGTTCGAACGAGTACATGTCTAATCCGCGGCCGAAACTCCCTCCGATCGCCGTCTGAATGACGCGGATGTCTCGCCCCGGGATACCCAGAGCTTCGGAGAGGTCTTTCTGGAGGAGGAAAGGAATTTGCGTCGTGCTCCACACGGTCAGTTTGCCGGAGGCATCAAAGGCGGCCAAGCAGAAACTCGTCTCCAGTGGCGCCGGCTGAACGTATCCCAGATCGAATTCATCTTCGACGACGACATCGGCTTCCTCGAGGGCGCGATCCGGTTCGCCGTGGACATACTCCTGGTGACGGAAGAGATTGCTCTCGCGATCTTCATGGATGAGGGGGGCGTCCGGTCGCAGGGCGGCTTGAGGATCGAACACTGCCGGAAGCGGATCATATTCGACGCGAATGAGCTCGAGAGCCTCTTCGGCGATATCTTCATCAATGGCGGCTACGGCGGCCACTTCATCCCCACAGCGACGGACTTTGTCTCCTTTCAACGGCGTTCGATCGCGTCCGTATCCGAAGCGCCGGGGTGGGAGATCCTTGGCCGTGATCACGGCTTTCACGCCGGACAAGCGCTCGGCCCGCGAGGTGTCGATGTGGAGGATGCGCGCGTGGGGAAGAGGACTCCGTAAGATCTTACCATAGAGCATGCGGGGCACTTTGACGTCGTGACCATAGATGATCTGTCCCGTCGCTTTGGGGATGGCATCCGGTTTGGGAATCCGCTTGCCGATGATGGAGAACGTGCTCATGGCTTCCTCCCGCGAGTGGTGAGCCGTGCTCTCTGCCGATTATCGGTGAAATGTGTTGAGCGATGATCAATCACCGCGAGCCCACGTCCGCCGACGCCATCTCTTCGGCTGCGGCCAGTACGGCTTCGATGATCTTCACATACCCGGTGCAACGGCATAAGTTGCCGACCAGAGCTCGCCGCACTTCGGCTTCGGTCGGACGGGGATTTTCCTGCAACAGGGCGTAGGCCGAGAGGATCATTCCCGGCGTACAATAGCCGCATTGAATGGCTCCCCGTTGGACGAACGCGCGTTGGAGCGGATGAAGTTCACCCCCGGCCGACAACGCTTCAATGGTGGTGATCTCATGACCCTCGGCGTCCAGAGCCAGCATGAGGCATGAGGGAATGGGCGCGCCATCGACGAGCACCGTGCACGCACCACAGTTGCCCGTGCGGCAGCCGTCGTTGGTTCCCGTCAAATCCAGTTCATCGCGCAGCACTTCGAGCAGAGAGCGATGGGGTTTGACCTCCAGTCTATACGTCTCGCCGTTGACCTTCAGTGTGAGTGGATATTTCACCGATGGAACCTCCAAAGTGAATGTGCAAGAACCAGATGCTCATCTGGCATTCATGCCTCATCGTTCTGGAGAATGAGAGACCAGGTGTTCGAGCGCTCGTCGGGTGAGCACGCCGACCATCTCGCGGCGATACCAGGCCGAACTGTAGGTATCGTCGATGGGACGGGCGGCTCGAGCTGCTCGACGAGCAGCCTCCAGTCGACGATCCTCAGTCAGCGGGGCGCCAATCAGGACCGACTCTGCTTCGGGGACGCGCAGAGGAGTGGGCGCCACCGCTCCCAGGACGATGCGAGCGTCTTCGGCAATTGCTTCCTGTTCATCGAATTGCAGGAGAACGGCGACGCCGACAATGGCGATGTCCATGGCCTGCCGATAGATGTGTTTGAGATAGACGCCGCGCGTTCGAGGGCGAGGAGGAGGAAGCCGGATGGCGGTGAGCAGTTCGCCATGTCGAAGCTCGGTTTGACCCGGACCATGGAAGAACTTCTCCAGCCGTACGCGGCGCTCGCCTCGAGGTCCGACGATGACCGCCTCGGCTCCCAGGGCGATGAGCGGTGGCGCCATGTCGGCCGAAGGCGCGGCATTGCAGAGATTGCCGCCCACCGTCGCCAGATTGCGGATGAGCACCGATCCCATCTTCCTGGCCGTCTGGGCCAGCAGGGGATACCGCTCGCCCATCAGCAGGGATCGAGCGATCTCGGCCAGAGTGACCAGTGCGCCGAGGCGAAGTCCGCCGTCCTCTTCGGGCGCGATGTCGTTCAGACCGGGAATGCGCTTGAGATTGACGATCACCCGCGGCCGAAGATGCCCGTATCGCGCCTTGGTCACCAGATCCGTCCCGCCGGCCAGCGGATAGGCGCCTTCCCCATGGCGCACCAGAAGCTGAATGGCTTCGTCCAGCGTCTTGGGAGCGTAATATTCAAAGAATCTCACCACGAACCTCCGGATGAAGGTCGAAGGACGCGCCGAATGCATGGCAGCGAGCCACTCGACCGCTTCACGTGGTCAATCGAGCGGGCGCGAGGTCGTGAGCGACCGGAGACCGATGGATAGGCTGCCGCCCTTCCGGTTGTCCAACCGGCTGGAGGGCGACAGTTTGTCTGACCTCGCTCAAGCGACGTTCATTCGAGCGACGCTTCACCTCTCGGCGCTCGGCTTCTCGCTCTTCACCAAATGAACTTGAGACCGAACTGAATCTCGCGCGCCGGGAAGGTGCGCGTCGATTTACCGAAGGTGAGCGTATCGGCCAGATCATTCCCCGGCAAGAACAGGTTCACCCGATTGAACAGATTGAACGCCTCGGCGCGGAACTCGATGCGTCCCTGTTCGCCGAGTGCGGGGAATCGGAAGATCTTGAACAGCGAGAAATCGACGGTGGCGAATCCCGGTCCTTCGAACGTATTCCGTCCCAGATCGCCAACCGTCCCCGCTTCCGGAATGGGGAAGTCGCTGGCCTTGAATAAACCATTGATGAAATCGGAGCGGCTGCTGCCCTTATTGGTATTTCCGAACGCCGGCGTATTGGGACGATCGTACGCCCCGCCCTGCGTCCCGCCGCCGGCATCGGCGTTGAAATCGCCGGTGGGCAAGCCCGTTTCCGGATCGATATCGAATGGGGCGGTCGTAAACACACCGAAGGCCTTGCCCGATTGGAGCGTGACGATGGTGTTCACTTGCCATCCCCCGAACACCTGGCCGCGCCATCCGGCCGTGTTCCTGAAGATGGGGAGTTCCCAGACGGCATTGATGGCCAACCGATGCGTCACATCGAAGTTGGCGCGTCCCCGTTCCAACGAGCGATTGGTGATGTCCTGGGCTCCCACATAGCCCACGCCGAAGTTGTCGATATCTCCGGCGAAGGGATCCGATTGCTCATCGATGACCTTGCCAAAGGTGTAATTGACTTCCAGGCTGTATCCCGAGCTCAACCGCTTGATCAGCCGGACGGTCGCGCCATGATAGTTGGCATTGCCATCACTGCCCACATAGAAGCTATTACCCCAGTTGGGATTGAGGCGGTTCTCGACGCCATCGAGCAGATCGCCGTTGACGCGGTTGAAATCTTCGCTCCGAAGGAGCTTGCGAGCCGCGTTCCCGGTATATCCGAGTTCGATCATCCAGTTGGGCTGGAATTCCCACTGGATGTTGAGGAACCAGTCCATTCCGTATCCCGTGCGAATATGAGGATCGATGAGGAAGGGGAAGATCGGCGATCCGTTCAATCCCCCACGATCGTTCATGCCCAGTCGGAAATTATCGCTCGGCGTCGCCGGGATGGTGTAGGAGATGCTCGTGCCGAGACCAAAGATGGGCAGGGCAATGGCGATGGCATTGAATGGCGGTTGGAAGCGAGCCGGTTCGGCGAAGGCGTCCTCATAGATCTGATCGTAGGCTACGCCGAAGCCGGCGCGAATGACGAATTTGCCGCTACCGATGGGATCCCAGGCCAACCCCAGGCGAGGAGCGAAGTTATTGTGATCTCCCTCGTACATGTCTTTCACCTGGCCGATGCTGGCTTGAGCGAACCGGGAGAAAATATCGTCGCCGCCATTGAAGATGATGTTGGAGAGCTTTCCATCCCGCTCGGTGGGCACCGTGTAGAGATCATAGCGAAGGCCATAGTTGAACGTGAAGTGGGGCGTGACCTTCCAGCTATCCTGGAAGAAGGCCCCAATCCACCAGCGACGGAAGTGTCGAATGTTGCGGATGAAATCGCCCGTCTGAGGATCGATCTGCGCTACCTGGAGGAACGGTTCGTCGTCGATGAAATCGAGCAGGCTGGCGAATTCGTACATCCCGCGACCGAAGATGGTGAAATCGCTGTTCTCCTGGAAGTAGGTCACATCCACGCCGAATTTGATGCCATGGCTGCCCACCGTCACCGAGACATTATCCTTCCAGTCGAAGGTGTTCATGGGGAAATTCACCGGCAGGAGGAACGTCGAACCGAATCCCGCCGTTCCATCATCGATGATGATGTTGGGCACTTCCGCCGGGCTGGCCGTGGGCGTGGCCCGCACGCGCAGGAAGCCGAAGCGAAAGTCATTCACCACGTTGGCGCCGAAGAGCTTGGTCCAGCCGACGGCCACGCCGGAGAAGATGCCATCGAAGGGATGACGGAAGCCGCGCACGATGTGTTCCAACGGCGCGTTCACCGACGGGACGGCGCCGGTGCTGCGCTCGTCTTCGTGAATCCAGCGAGCGAAGATTTTATCTCGCCCCTCGTGGAAGTTGTGATCGATGCGAATCATGAATTGATCGGTGTTCCGGGCATCGCTCACCGTTCCCGAGGTCAACGCGATGTCGGGAATGCCATCGGGGGGACCGATGGCGAATTCTCCCGGAGCCGGCGAGCCGATGTCTTGCTCCGTACCCGGGATGGGCGGTGGGCCGGGAAAGTCGCGAAACAGTTGGGCAGCGATGCTGTCAGGTCGCGTCTGAAACACGAATTGGCGCAGTTCCGGCGTCTCCGTCTGAAACGACACGCTATCGCCGCGACGGCCGCGAAAGCCTTCATAGGAGACGAAGAAGAAGGTGTGATCTTTGCGGATCGGCCCGCTCAGCGAGAAACCGAACTGGTTCTGTAAGAGCGGCGCGGGGTCTTTCCCATCGAAGAACCGCCGGGCATCCAGCGCCGAATTTCGGTGAAATTCCCACGCCGTCCCGTGGATGGCGTTGCCGCCGGATTTGGTGACCACATTGACGATGGCTCCATAGTTACGCCCGAACTCGCTGGAGAAGTTGCTGGTCTGAATCTCGAACTCTTCGACGGCATCCACCGTCGGCGTAATGGCGGGCAAGCCGCCAATGTAGTCGTTGTTATTGGGCACGCCATCGAGGATGTAATTGGTCGACCGCAGTCGCTTGCCGTAGGTGGTGAACGCCAGCGTATAGGAATTATTGTTGGTCGGCGTAGCGACGTTGGCGTTCAATGGCGTGACGCCGGCTTCCAATACGGGAAGCTGGTAAATGTTGCGCCCGTTCAACGGGAGATCGGTCACCTGACGAGGTGCGACGAGGCCGGCCAGTCGCGCCTCTTCCGTCTGGACCAGGGGCGCGCCGGTCACCGTAATGACCTCCTCAATCGTGCCCACCTGGAGCACGAAGTCGATGCGCAACACATCGCCCACGTGGAGGATGACGTCGCGGCGAACGTCTGTCTTGAATCCCTGGCGTTCGGCTTTGACTTCATACTCTCCCGGTGGCAGATTGGGCACCCGGTAGAGGCCACTCTGATTGGTCATCACCTGCCGCGTTTCATTGGTCGCCACATTCCTCACCGTGATCTGCACGTCGGGGAGAACCGCGCCCTGCTCATCGGTGACCACTCCTGTGACGGTGGCATAGGTCAATTGGGCTCTCGCCGCCCGGGGAACGCCCAGAGCGAGGAGAACCCCGCCAAGCATAAAGAGAAGGACAGTCCGTCTCATATCGATACCTCCTTGGTCATTGGTCTGGCATGCGTCGCCTCTTCGTAGAGCTACTGTGAGACGCCCGATCGAGCCACGAAGGGGCGTTTCCCAGAGCCCCTTCATGACTGATCAGAACGTCCCGCGAAAGGCGCATCTCGCGCTCATCGCCAGGCTCTGTCCGGTCTATCGGCTGCGTCGCCGATGGAGGATTCCAGCTATGCTCGTGACTCTTCGACCAGGAGGATCGTCTTGACGCGCTCCAGTATGACGGCGTCCATCGGTAATGACATACCGAACGGGGGAGCCCAGCGTGATGTGTGATTCTGAACATCGATGATCTCCTAAAACAGAATCTTGAGTCCGAATTGAATCTGTCGTGCTGCCGTTCTCGTTCTCGTGATTCGTCCCAGGGGCCCCGCCGGGAGGCCTTGAGCATCGAACGCCGGGATGGTGCGAATAGGGAGATCGAAGTTCGCTCGATTGAGGAGATTGAAGAACTCGGTGCGAAATTGAACGTCCACGCGTTCTCGGATGGTCGTCTTTTTCACTAGGGAGAAGTCAACGTTGACCAGCCCCGGCCCGATGAGGGTATTCCTTCCTAGATTCCCCAAGAAACCCGCTGGTTGCAGAGCGAATGCTCGACGATCAAGGTATTGATCGGGACCACCAAGGATCGGATTGTTGCTGAATCCCGGACGGAGGTCCGGTCGCTCACTCAAGTCGCTGAAAATGCCCGGAGCACCTCCATTCCGAGAGCGATTGAAGGTGAGTTCCACGGTGAACGGAGACCCTGACTGGATCGTGGTGATCCCGTTGATTTGCCATCCCGCCAGGAGTTTCCGGGCAACACCCTCTGAGTTCCGTCCCAGCGGAAGATCGTAAGTGTAGTTGAAAACCAGGACCTGTCGAACATCAAAACTGGACAGTCCTCGGTTCAATCGCCGATCATCGGGATCGATGCTCACCACGTTCTCGCCGGTGGAGTCCGAGGCAAACAGAGATGAGGTATCATCGATCGACTTCTGGACCGTATACGAGACCTGAAATTGGAGGCCGCGACTCAGTCGCTTGTTGAGGCTGAGGATGAGACCATGATAGAAAGAATTGGCGTCTGAGACGGTCCACCGACTCGCTCCGAAGCGAGGATTGCGCCGCGACCCACCCTCGGGCCAGAACTTGCGACCATCGGGGAGGAACTCGGGGAAAGCCGTGTTCCCGTTGAATACCCGGAGCAAGTGAACGCCGCGGGAACCAGCATAGCCAACACTGAACACCGTATCCGGAGCGAACTCCCATTGAAGATCTAAACTCCACCGCATCACATAAGGCGTATTGGTCAGAGGCGCTGGGAAGTTGATGAGTGGCACGCCCCTGGCCGCTGCTTCTTCAAGAGCGGGGACAATATCGGGGAAGGGAGGGGCGATGAGCGTGGCCAGCTTACGCACCGGAGCCCCGCCTCCAATCGGTCCGAAGAGATCGAAGGGAGTGATTTGCTGGAAGTAGATGCCAAATCCTCCCCGAATAGACGTCTTCCCCCTGCCCAGGGGATCCCAGGCGAACCCGAATCGAGGGGCAAAGCTATGCAGCGAGATGTTCCTGTTGAGATAGAATTCTCCCTGTATGGCCTCACCCTGCCGATCATAGGTATTCGTCGCTTCGCCGAAGATGTCTTTTGGTTTCGTCGTGAACTCGTAGCGCAGTCCAAGGTTCAGCGTCAATCGGGAACTCGCCTGATAGTCATCCTGAATGTAAAATCCGAACATGGACTCCCTGATAGAGCGGTCATTATCACTTCCAGGGAGCGGGCCGAGGAAGAGCGTCGGTCGATTGGTAAGGAAACATTCTAGCGGCGACTGGGGGCAGACCGGCGAGCTCGGGAAGACGTAGACCCCCGAATCATTGAACGAGAACAGGGTGTTGAATCGCAGGTGCTTGACGTTCACGCCCCCCTTTATGGAATGAGGGCCGCGAGTATAGGTGAGGTCATCAGACCACTCATATAAGTTGAGCACATCGCGAATGGGATCAATGATGAATCCAATCAGCGGCGATACAGCTCCAGGGATGATGATCCCGCCGCTCCGGAAGAATGGCTTACCCGGCAAGAAACTCAATGCCGGTGGAATATTGACCCGGGGAGCATTTTCCGAGAAGCTGAACGAGCGATTGAAACCGAAACGAAACGTATTCAACAGTGCGGCCGACATCGTCCGGTCATATTCCACGGTCACGTATTGATTGCGCGACCGTTCGGCCATCGTGATGAGGGGGAGGTCAGGGCGCGGGCGATCCCCTTCGGCGTCATCAAACGTGTACCGAGCAAAGAACGAATCACTGGCTGAGAACTGGTGATCGATGCGAATCTGGAAGAAGTCTTCTCGCTGAGGTTGAGGTGTTGAACCGAGCCATTCGGCCGTTCCGTTGCCGAAATTCCTCCCGTTGGGGAGAGGGAAGAGATCCAGATAGGGTTTGATGGCCGGATCCACTCCGACGTTCTTGAGTTGACCGGGGTTCTCCGGATCGGGAAGGAGACCCTGCCGCGCATTCTCATCGGGGACGATCCCGACTTGGGTGACCCCCAGTCGTTCTCGGAGACCTTCATAGGCGCCGAAGAAGAAGCTGCGATTCTCCATAATAGGTCCTCCGAGCGTCCACCCGAACTGATTGCGAATGAATGGCGGTTTGCGGGCATCGAAGAAGTTGCGGGCATCGAGTGCGCTGTTACGATGGAACTCGAATACTGATCCGTGGAGTTCGTTGGTCCCCGATTTGGTCACGGCATTGACTACCGCCCCGGCCACTTTTCCTACTTCGGCGGTGTAAGCATTGGTCAACACTTTGAATTCTCGAATCGTCTCCACGCCCAGGAGCGTTCCGGCGACGCTCCCCGGCGTGCGATTGCGGAAATCATTGATGTCCGTCCCATCGAGCAGGAACAGATTCATGTCCTGACGGGTTCCACTGGACGAGATCTTCACCGTTCGACCGGCGAAGAAGTTGCGGGAAGCCGTAGCGATCACATTAACTCCGGGTTGTAGAAGGACGAGTTGTTCCACGCTGCGGCCATTCAACGGAAGATCTCGAATCTTCATATCATCGACGAGCCAGGCGATGGACGCTGTGGTTCGTTCTACTAAGGGAGCTTCTCCTCTCACCGTCACCTGCTCGGTAATTTGTCCGACCTGTAGGGTGAAATCGACGATCGCTTCTCGACCGACAGTGAGTTTAATCCCCGTTCGAACCTCGGTTTTGAATCCCTCCAATTCCGCTTGTACCTGATATTCTCCCAGACTGAGCTGCGGGACGTGATATCGTCCATCGCTATCCGTTGTGGTTGTTCGGGCAATGCCCGTTTCCAGATTCGTCACCGTGATCGTGACTCCTGGTAAGACGGCGCCCGCCTGGTCCTTCACAGTGCCTGAGATCGTCCCCGTAATAGTCTGTGCCCCCGCCAGCAGAGGGCACAGACAGAGGACGAAGAGAACCTTCACAAAAGGCTTGGAGAGATAATAGGCTCGTTTCGTCATACACTATCCTCCTCTCATGGTATTGAAAGCAGATAGCAGAGCCACATGGACTTCGGTTGCTCAAGCTCATACCTCATATCCCCGGGCTGGCCAACAACACATTCCGTCCATCGTCCAAACCATTCGTTACGATCCTCGGTGGCCGTTTGAGTCACTCGCTCACATCCACCCAGACGCTCTTGACCTGGGTGTAGAGGTCGAGGGCGTACCGGCCGAGCTCTCGACCAAAGCCGCTCATCTTATAGCCGCCAAACGGCGACGTGGTGTCCAGCACGTTGTAGGTGTTGATCCACACCGTTCCCGCCTTCAACTGGCGGGCGAGTGTGTGAGCTTTCTTGATGTCGCGCGTCCAGACCGCCGCGGCCAGACCATAGATGACGGCATTGCTCTTCTCGACGACGTCATCGACGTCCTTGAAGGGAATGACGGCCACCACCGGTCCAAAGATCTCCTCCTGGGCGATGCGCATGGCGTTATCCACGTCGTCGAAAACGGTGGGGCGGACGAAATACCCTTGGTCGCCGGCGCGCTCGCCTCCGGCCACCAGTTTCGCTCCTTCCCGTCGACCGAGATCGATGTAGCCCATCACCTTGTTCATATGTTCTTCCGAGATGAGAGCCCCGATTTGTGTCTCGGGATCGAAGGGATCGCCCTGTCGCAGCGTCTTCGCTCGTTGGACCAGTTTCTCCATGAACGCATCGTGAATGTTCTCCTGTACGAACAGCCGCGAGCCCGCCGCGCAGCATTCGCCCTGATTGAAGTAGATGCCCATGATGGCGCCTCTCACGGCGGCATCCAGGTCAGCGTCGGCGAAGACGATGTTCGGCGATTTTCCGCCCAGCTCCAGCGAGATGGGTTTGAGCGTCTCGGCGGCAGTGCGCATGATCTCCTGGCCGGTGGTGACCTCGCCGGTGAAGGCGATTTTGTTCACTTGTGGATGTTTGACCAGGGCCGCTCCCGCCGTGGGGCCGAATCCGGGAACGATGTTGACCACCCCATCGGGGACGCCCGCTTCCTGGCATAATTCGCCCAATCGGAGGGCGGTGAGCGGCGTCTGCTCGGCCGGCTTGAGCACGACGGTGTTGCCACAGGCCAGCGCCGGCGCCACCTTCCAGGCGGCCATGAGCAGGGGGAAATTCCAGGGGATGATCTGTCCCACCACGCCCATCGGCTCGCGCAACGTGTAGTTGAAGAAGGGACCGGCGACGGGAATCGTCTCTCCCTCGATCTTGGTCGTCCATCCACCATAATAGCGGAAGCAATTGGCCGCCATGGGAATATCGATGTATCGCGCTTCTCGAATTGGCTTACCCGTATCGAGCACTTCCAGTTCGGCCAGCTCATCGGCGTGCGCTTCGATCAGGTCGCCGATGCGCCACACGATGCGTCCGCGATCGTGAGCCGTCAGTTGTCCCCACGGTCCCTCCTCGAACGCCTTTCGGGCCGCCTGCACGGCGAGATCAATATCGGGCGCGTCCGCCTCGGCCACCTGGGTGATCACGTCACCGGTGGCCGGGTTCACCGTTTCAAACGTCTTTCCCGAGGCGGCATCGCGCCATTCCCCGCCAATGAACAATTTCCCCGGTTTGACGACAGCATGCTTGAGTTTTTTCTGTTCGACAGCCATTATCCTTCCTCCCTCCCCGAAACGACGTGGCGCAAGATGGCATCTTGCGCGACATCATTTCGATACGTTCGTGATAGGCTCAGAACCCATAGCCATTTCTCGAAAGAGTTCAGGGCCGATCTTCGATCAGCCGTATTGTTCAACGATAGTGGCGATGCCTTGGCCGACGCCAATACACATGGTCGCCAGTCCCCATCGAGCGCCACGCCGCCGCATCTCGTGAATCAACGTCACCATGATGCGCGCACCACTACACCCCAGAGGATGTCCGAGAGCGATCGCGCCGCCGTTGGGATTGAGTCGAGAGGGGTCCACGCCACCATCTTGTTGGAATTCTCGCAAGCAGGCCAGCACCTGAGCGGCGAACGCCTCGTTGAGTTCGATGAGATCGATATCCTCCAGGCGCAATCCCGCCCGCTGGAGGGCCTTGCGCGTCGCCGGGACGGGGCCGATGCCCATGATGTTGGGATGGACGCCGGCCACCGCCGAGGTGACGATGCGCGCGATCGGTCGGAGCCCCAATGCGCGCGCTCTGGCGGCCGACATGATGACCAGGGCCGCCGCGCCATCATTGAGGCTAGAGGCATTGCCCGCCGTCACGCTGCCGCCTTGGCGAAAGACGGGTTTCAGCTTGGCCAATTTTTCCAGCGAGGTATCCGGTCGCGGTCCCTCATCCCTGGTCACCAGGAGGGGATCGCCCTTCTTCTGCGGGACTTCGACGGGGACGATCTCATCGTGGAAACGGCCCTCTTCGGTGGCCGCCACCGCTTTTTGGTGACTGGCCAGGGCGAAGGCGTCTTGCTCGTGACGTGGAATCTCGTACCGATCAACGAGATTCTCCGCCGTCTCCCCCATGCTCAGCGGCGGATAGAGCGCCGCCAGTCGAGGATTGACCATCCGCCAGCCGAGCGCCGTATCGTAGAGGGTGGCATTCCCTCGAGCGAATGGCGCCGATGACTTGGGCAGCACCCAGGGCGCTCGCGTCATGCTCTCCACGCCGCCGGCGATGAACAGGTCGCCGTGACCGGCCTGAATGGCGCGCGCCGCCTGGTTGATCGCTTCCAGGCCCGAACCGCATAATCGATTGATCGTCGCCCCCGGCACGCTCTCGGGCAATCCGGCGAGCAACGCCGCCATACGCGCCACGTTGCGATTGTCCTCGCCCGCTTGATTGGCGCAACCGAAGTAGACGTCTTCGATCTCCTCTTTGGGAATGCCCGTACGCTCCACCACGCGGGCGATGACCAGAGCTGCCAGGTCATCGGGGCGGACATCTTTGAGCACGCCGCCATAGCGCCCGATGGGCGTACGGACACCATCAACGATCACGGGTTGGTTGGTCATATCGAGATCCTCGTCAAGCTGTTTCGGCGGTGAGCGCGCGTCGTCATCAACCACCCATAGGGAGTCATTTCAGTGGTCATAGAATAAGCTCACCTGGTAATGCATCCGACTCGGTTTGGCGCGAAAGAACGATTCGAACTTACCGATCACCTGATGATATTTGCCCGTCTCTTCGGTGCGTTTCATCGCCGCTTCCGTTTCCCAAAAGGTGATGGAAAGCCCGTGTCCTCCCTCGTTGGTGAGGAGATAGCCGCCCATGAACCCCTCATCTTCCCGGGCGGCGGGGATGACTTCGCGTTGCCACAACTGCACGACCTCTTCCAACCGGGTCGGGTCGAAGTGCATGATGGTGAGTCTGGCGATCATCGTGATGATTCGATGTCAAACCAGAACATGGCTTGCCCCGTTCCAATCGCGTTTTCGTAGTTCCCGTATTGGATGCCGCGCGCTTTCCAGGTAATACCTCCCAGGGCTCCGGCCATGTTCAGATAGTGGGCGAACCGTCCTTCCGGTGTACACAGGCGCCGGAACTCTTCGGCGCAGTTGATGATGTCAGCGTGTCGGCCCTCCCGGAACCAAGCCATGATCCGTTCATCCCATTCTCGATGCGTTGGACTGAATACTTCCGCGGGATCGACCGTCGCGTAATCCAGGATGACATCGTAAGGGTGAAATCGATGGGAGAGACCACCACTGGCCACGAACACCACGCGTCGATCGATTCGTCGAATCGCCGATCCGATGTGCTCTCCGAACCGCAGGTCATTGAAGACTGAGGCCGTCTGTAAGACGCTGATCGGCAGCACGCGCTTATCCCTCTCCGGATTGAGATAGTGCATCACGTTCAGCGTGGCATAGTGGATGGGGAGACCTCGGTGTTGGGAAGCGAGAACGCGAATGCCGCTCAGGCTTTCTCGGGCGTCTCGTTCGATGGCGAAGGCCAATTCCGGATCTCCGGGATAGGAGTATTCGTACTCGTGAATCATCCAGGGGATTTCCTCCGAGGTGTAGATCCCTTCCAGGCGTTCGTGAGCGTTGATGACATATTCCAAGGTAGTGAACCAGTGGGTGTCGATGATGACGAACGTGTCGAAATCCAACCGAGCCAGTTTCTCCCGACGCACGCGGTCGAAGGCCTCGTAGAAGCTGCTCATCTTCTCTCCCATGTAACGCCGCCGCCGCTCCTCGTCCAGAATCATGAGCCGAGGAATGTGCGTGGTGAACAGCGCTCCCACAATCTCACCCATGAGTTGGCTCTCCCTTCATGATGCTTGATCGAAGCAGACCATCACCTCCTGGACGTCGCCGAGGCGAAATGCGGGATCGATCAATCGACTCAGAGGGATGAACTGCTCGACCTGAATCTGGATGTCACAAGCGCCCGTGGGACAGAAGGCGACACATTCGTGGCAGTGGGTGCAGACCTCGGGATCGATCACGTAGAGCTGGTCGGCGAGTTGAGCCGCCCCGGTGGGACAGGCGGCTTCGCATGCCCCGCAGAAGATGCACAGTTCCTTGTCGATGACCTGTTGCACCTTCACACGTAGTCCTCCAGTTTCATCTCTCGCTCGGGCAGTCCCACCAGCTGGCGAATCTTCATGTAGAGATCGAAGCCTCTCTGCTCGAACGCCGCGCGATCTTCGATGAGACCCGCGTTATAGAGGGCATTGGCAATGGCCGAATCGCGTCCCAGCTTGCGGATGAGGATGGGGAGGATCTTGGGTTCCAGTTCGAGGATGCGCCAGGTGTTCAGATCGGGATCGCGGGCCATCTCTTCTTTGACCAGTTTAATGCCCGTGCTGATGTGCCGCGTCTCGTCGTGCATGACGTGCTCGTAGGTCGCCGCCGTCGCCAGATCGCCATTCTTCTCGGCCAGATCGGCGATGGCGCGGAAGAGCACATTGGCCGAATAGCCCTCCAGCATGCACACTTGGCCATAGAGCGCTTCGATGTAACTCGGCAGGCTATTGACGAACCGGAAGAGATCCGTCTGTTCGCGAGGGACGTTCAGTTCGGTGGCTAACCCCAGATCGGTGATGCGCCGCCACTCGATCTGCGTGTGCCGCGTTTCATCGAGCGCGTGCGTGCAGAGATAATATTGGACCTTGGGGATGTTACACTTGGTCAGGATTTGCGCGATTTGCGAGGCGGTTTGGGCTTCGCCCCAGCAGGTGATCACCATGATGGGTCGCATCGCTTCCTTGTATTCCCGACTCAAATGCGGATCGCATTCCCGTCGACCGCGTTCCAGTTTCTCCAGCAGTTGCTGCGTGTCGCGATACTGGATCTCAATGTAATGCTCGAACGAGCCGAGACCGCCGAACGTCTTCAAATCTTCGCCGGGAACGACCGGCGGGATCACGTTGGCGAAATTGACCACCGTATAATCGGTCATGATCTCATCCTCCCCTCTCTATCGGGCTCCCATCGGGTGAACCCGAGAACTCAATACGGAATGCAGATGAACTTGGGCTCGGTGAAGAATTCCAGCGCGTAGCGTCCCCCTTCGCGTCCCAGGCCGCTCTGCTTGGCGCCACCGAAAGGCGTATGGAGATCGCGAATGAAGAAGCTATTGATCCACACCATCCCCGTTTTCAGTGCGTCGGCGAGCCGAAGGGCCCGATTGATGTCCTGCGTCCAGACGAAAGCGGCCAGACCGAAGGGGGTGTCATTGGCCAACTGGAGTACCTCTTCCTCTTCCTTGAAGGGCATCACCACCAGAACCGGGCCGAAGATCTCTTCTTGAGCGATGCGCGTACGATTCTGGATGTTCTCGAAAATCGTCGGTCGGAGATAATTCCCCCGGGCCAGCGTCGGATCCTGAGGACGCTCCCCGCCGGTGAGCAGACGTCCTCCCTCGCGCTTGCCGAGCTCAATATACCCCATGACTTTCTCCAGATGCGCGCGCGAGATGAGCGGCCCGAGATCGGTGTCGGGCTCCAGCGGATCGCCGAGGCGAAGCGCTTCCACGCGATCGACGAACGCGCTCAAGAAGCGATCGTAGATGGATTCTTGAACGAACAGCCGCGTCCCGGCCAGACACACCTGACCGGCATGGCGAAACATGGCCCGGACCGAACCGCGCACGGCGAGATCGAGATCGGCATCGGCGAAGACGATGTTGGGCGATTTGCCCCCCATCTCCAGGCAGAGCCGCTTGAAGTTCACCGAAGCCGCCTGCATGATGGCCCGCCCGGTCGCGCAGCCGCCGGTGAAGGCGATGAGATCGACCTGGGGATGGGCCGTCAGCGGCGCACCCGCACCCGGTCCCAGACCGGTCAGAATATTCAACACACCGTCGGGCACGCCGGCTTCCTGTGCCAGCTCGCCGAGTTTGAGACTGGTCAGCGGCGCCATCTCCGAAGGTTTCAGAATGGCCGTATTGCCGCAGACCAGACAGGGGGCGACCTTCCACGTCGCCTGCATGAGCGGCGAGTTCCAGGGCGTGATGAGGCCGGCGACGCCAATGGGTTCCCGACGCGTGTAGCTCAGCAATTTCACGGGTTCGCCCAGGAACTGACCGTGCGTGGGATAAGCCTCGTTGACGTAGTGAGGCGCCATCTCGGCGAAGAAATAACAGTTATTGGCGGCTCGCGGAATATCATGCCCGCGCGTTTCCTTGAGCGGCTTGCCGGCATCCAGGCATTCCAGCCGGGCCAGTTCATCGGCGTGTTCCATAATGAGATCGCCGAGACGGCGAATGATGCGACTGCGGTCTTCGACCTTCATGCGCGGCCACGGACCTTCGTCGAAGGCGCGACGCGCGACTCGAACGGCGCGATCGACATCTTCCCGTTGAGCGGCGGCGACGCGCGCCAGGATCTCATTGGTCGCCGGATTGAGCGTTTCGAACGTCTCGCCGCTCAGAGCATCAACGTAGGCGCCCTCGATGAACAGTTGGGTACGGAGTGCCGGGGATGCGGCGCCGGGCTGAGACGTTACGTTCGACATACCTCCTCCCAGGGCACGAGTTCTTTGAGCTGAGGGAGGCGCTGACGCAGCCGTTGCTCGGCATCCGGTGGCGCCAGATAGGGTGGCCGAGCCGGGCCCATATCGATGCCCGTGACCACCGAGGCGGTGACTTTGGTATGACCCAGATGTCCGAGCGATTCTTCGCCTCCCCGAGGAAAAACTCGATTGAGCCGCCGTTGGATCTCCAGCGCGCGCGCCGTGTCTCCGTCGGCCAGAGCACGATCAATGGCCACGCAGGCGGGGACAGCGAAGACATTGATGAATCCTCCGGCGGCGCCCATGAGTCGAGCGATGAAGTAGGCTCGGAAAGTCTGCAGAATACGGATCTTTCCGGCGGCATGATCGAACAGCGCTTCCAGATGCTGCAGATCGGTGAGCACTTCCTTGATGGCTACGATCCCATCGATATCGGCCAGGCGGCCGATGAACTCAGGTTTCATATGGAATTTGCTGAGCGCCGGGTTGTGATAGACGACCACCGGCAGGTCCCCCGCACCGGCCACCATCTCATAGTGGCGATAGACTTCCGTCTCACCGCAGCGCCAGTAGTAAGGGGGGATGAGCAACGCCGCGTCGTATCCCATCTCGCCAGCGATCCGCGAGTACTTGAGCGCTTCCAGCGTGGTGGCTCCCGAAGTCATGGCCACGGTGATGAGATCGCCATGCTGTCGGGCTTGTTCCACGGTGATCTGGTAACACCGAAGGCGCTCACTCTCCGTCAGGTGGAGGAACTCACCGATGCTGGGCGTAGCGACGACTCCATTGGCGCCGTGGGCGACGCACCAGTCGATCTCCTGGCGCAGGGCTGCTTCGTTCAGCTCATAATGTGGATCGAACGGCGTGACCAGCATGGCCAGCACGCCCTGAAGGGGTTTGCCCATGATGATCTCCTCATGCCGATTGAGCCTGTTGCGTCTCTTCCCAGGGTGGTGTCCATTCCGGGACGCGCAATCCCCAGGACTCGGCCAACGGTTTCACCTCGGCGATGAATGCCTGGCGGACTTCGTCGTTATCCCGACGTTTCAATCCGTACTTGCGGTAGATCTTATTCTTGGGGGAATTGGGGCGACCGAAGATATTCAACGTGCGCAGATACCATTTATTGAAGGCTTCCTGCGTCTCATCGTGGGTGGCGGGATCTTCGGCCAGACGCTTGACCCACACTTCTCCGTGGTGGACGTGCATCATCTCTTCCTTGAAGATGCCCTGAATGGTGCGCGCCCAGGGGCCGTAGCTGCTCTGTTTGGCATCCTCCAATTGATGGCCCGCTCCCCGGTCCATGCAGAAGTTGAACATAACAAAATCGGTCCAGGTCTCGATGGGGTAATAAAAGATATTCACGCGCTTATCCGGGGTCAGCCGTCCCGTACCCAGATCGGCACCGGGGTCATCGACGCGCAGAGCGAGATTCTGAGATCGGATGTGCGCTTCGACGTCCACCCCGAGATCGGCCAATAACTTGTACATCGCTTTGGCATGCCGGACTTCGTCCTTGACGATCTGGGCTACGATAAGTTTTTCGTTGATGGTGGGCGCCTTGATGATCCAGGGGACGTAGCCGTAGGCCCCGGACAGCTCCGAATCCGCCTGCATCAACATGAGATTGATGAGATGCTGGCGATACTCCTCGGTCATCTCTTCCGGCGATTCGATCGTCTCACCGGCTTCGATCTTCTGGAGCAACTCCTGTTCCGTTATTGGCATAGGCTCTCACTCTCTCATGAAGTACGATTACTTAACGTTCGTTAAGTACAACCTCGATTCTAGCACAGGGAGAGAAAAGCTGTCAACATTTTTTTGAGTTCCTTCAAGGGATGGGCGCGGGGGGCAATAATCCACGTTGATCAACGATGAGTGTTTACCGAACGTTGATTAAAAATTTTCTTGACAGCGTGTCGGTTCATACTTAGAATAGCGCCATGATGAAGAGATCGCTACCAGACGGTGGTGACCATCCGGCTGGTCGCATTCGGGTGCGGCCCTGGCCCGTGGCCGGGGAGCGGTGTCGTGCCCGGAGGAGGGGTCCTATGAATCGAGTGACGTTGGCGTTTATCGTGGCTTGGGGAGCTGGCCCCCGCCCATCATTTCCGGTCGGCTGGAGGAGGAAGCTCCTCGCGAGGCATCGAGCGCACTTCAACGCACCGGTCGGTCGCCGGACCGGATGTTTCACCAATGTGCTGACTCACGGCGTGATCAGTGATAAGACGTTTCTTTCCCTTTCCCTGTTAGGCATCCTCTCGGTATTCTTCCTAAGCATTCGCATTATTCACCTACGATAATCGGCGCCATTCGCTGCACCGTCCCACACATCTGAGGCGTGGTCAGAGTGCAGCCTGTGGGAGGCACCATCGGGCCATACCCTCATCGTTCGGGAGGTAAAGGATTTATGGATTTCAAACAACTGGAGATGTTCGTCGCCGTGGTTGAAGAGGGAAACTTCACCAAGGCGGCCGAGCGCGTCTTTCGCACTCAGTCGGCGGTGAGCATCGCTCTGCTGAAACTGGAGAAGGAGATGGGCTCGCCGCTACTCGATCGCTCGAATCGAAACAGCTACGTCCTCACCGAAGCGGGACGACTTCTGTTCGATTATGCCAGGCGGCTTCTCAAACTTCGCGACGAGGCCTTGGCCGATTTACAGGCGATACAGAGCATCAGGCGGGGTCAAGTTCGCATCGGCGTCCACGGCGTGGAGGGCCTGCACGTATTGCCGCCGGTTCTTCGAGCCGTCAACGAGCTCTATCCGGGCATCAAGGTCGAGGTATCCCGAAAATCGTGGGCCGATATGGTTCGCGATCTCCGAGCAGGGAGTCTGACGTTCGCCATATCGTCGTTCCTGCCTCAGGAGAATGGTCTCACGGCGACAGTGCTCAGTCACGGTGATGTCGTGCTCATCGTGAGTCCAGGACACCGGCTGACGCGACAATCGGATGTTCATCTTCGTGATCTCAGCACCGAGTCATTCATTGCGTACAACCGAGGCTCCGACTGGTACCAGCGAGTGGTGGACGCCTTCGACCGATCTCAAGTCCGGCTCAATGTGATTGTGGCCATCGATGATTTGGGAGCGATCAAAAAGCTGGTCAGCGCGAACCTGGGGATCGCTTTCGTCCCCCGCGCTTGCGTGGAGGATGAGCTCGCCCACGACGAGTTGGTCGCTCTTCCGGTGAGAGGCATCGATAGCGAATACACGCTGTGGTTAGTCCATCACCATATCGATTCGGAGGCCGGTCGGGCTTTCCTGCGGGCGGTGAAGCAGTTTCGTGACGATCGCATCGAGCGACGGGTTCATCGCGGGATGTTGCGATTTCACCAGCGGAGCGGAGGGGTTCGAGTATGAGGCAGTGGGGGTGGCTGAACCACAACGAGCCCGGCGTCGAGCGAGTGACTCTGATGAGGTCACCCGGGACCCTCAGGGGGACTATCGCGTGGAGTTCTGCGCTTCAATATGACGTCCATGCCGAGCGATCGGCAATCAAAACGTCCGTTCCGAAGGCCACTCTTTCGCCGGAATCAGGCCTGTCCAACGTTTTTGTTGACAGGGTGAGCCAAGCCATTTAGAATAGCGCCAGAGGAGTAGGGGGAGGAGCTATTCGGTGAACACCGTAGGCCAATGGGTGGAATAGCGACGTTGAGACTGATCCCCGAAGTGAGACGAAACAGCTCGTTGGCGTGGTGATGGATGCGGATCCCAGATGGGGTGAATCTTCACGGGCTCACGAGGTCCGACTCGACGCCTGAGAGGCGTCTTCCTCGGGAGGCGCTGAAAGGAGCGGGAGAAGCCTCGGATCGAGGCGGCGAAAGGAACGCTTGATGGACCGGACTGATCGGAGGACATCCCTCTACGGCTGTAGCATCGTCCGCGCCTCGCCAGTATTGGTCGAGGAATCGCTCTTGGTGGCTCACCGAGGCGGGCGATCACGCCGGCGGCGAGGCTTGAAAGGGGGACGGCAAGCCCGCTCCAATCCCTCAGGTGAGAGGTAGAGAGGGAGGTCGCCATGATGGAGAAATTTCAGATCGAGGCTCCGACGACGATCGCCAAGATTCGTCACGAACTGGACGCCGAATGGAACAATTATGTGATCAAAGGGATCGAACCGCGGAAGATTCGCCCTCAAATTCTGAAATCCTGGCATCGCTGTCACGATCTCTATCAGATCGATCCCGCCCTGCGGAAGAGCCCGGTACGGCTCAGCCCGGAAGAACTACAAGTTCGACGGGCGCGGAATGAAGCCCTGCACGCCGGACGCGCCTTCTTTGAGGAGTTGACGCGCATATTGGCCGACACCGGGCACGTGCTGGCCTTGTTCGATGCTGATGGATGGATGTTGGAGCGCGATGGTGATCCTGCGCTCAGCGAGCCGCTGGAAGAGATCAATTTCGTTCCTGGAGCCAACTGGAAGGAGGAGTTCGTGGGCAATAATGGACCGGGGACGGCGTTGGCCGAGAAGCGACCGGTGCAAATTTACAGCTCAGAGCACTACGTGGAAGCCTGGCATCCGTGGGTCTGTTCTGGCGCGCCCATCCTCGACCCCGTCTCGCACGAACCCCTGGCCGTCCTCGATGCGACCGGTTATAAGGAGACGGTCCATCCGCACACCCTTTTGGTCGTGGCCGCGGCGGCCCGGGCTATTGAACGGGAGATCGGGCGGCTGCAGGTGCTCAAGGATCAGCAGATCCTCCATCATTATCTCAATCTGGCCGCCGGTCGGCTCTCTGACGGGTTGTTGGCCGTTGATCATCGGGGAAGAGTATTGCAGGTGAATCCGGCAGCGGCGCGCATCCTGCAGTTGAAGGGGGAGCTCAATACCTTGGATGCCTGCCCACCGCTGAGACAGGTTTTGCTCCCGGCCCTCTATCAATCGCGCCCTCAGGAGGCGCCTCAGGAGCGAGAGATCTACTGTCCTCAACTCGATCGCTATCTCATGACGGTGACTTTCCCAATCGTACAGGAGGGGCAAACGATCGGAGCGATCGTCTTGATTCCCGATCGAGAGAGACGCCCGCGGAAGGCGGCGGCCGATGATGCCGTTCGGCCATCGGTCCGGCGGGCGGGCATCAAGCGGGCGGGCGTCAAGTATGCCTTTGACGATATCCTGGGAGAGTCACCGGGCATCAAACAGGCGCTGAAGCTGGCGCGCCTGGCGGCGGGCAATAACCTCCCGGTTCTGATCACCGGAGACTCGGGAACCGGCAAGGAGATGATTGCTCAGGCCATTCACGCCGCCAGCGCGCGGGCGGGCGGGCCATTTGTGGCCATCAACTGTGGTTCGATTCCTCAGGAGTTGATTCAGTCCGAATTGTTCGGGTATGAAGGAGGCGCCTTCACCGGAGCCCGGCGAGGAGGGAATCGAGGAAAATTCGAGGAGGCCCATGGGGGAACGATCTTTCTGGACGAAGTCAGTGAGTTATCGGCCAGCGCGCAGGTGGCTCTGCTCCGCGTCCTTCAGGAAATGGAAGTCGTTCGACTGGGAGGGAGCGCGCCCACCACTGTCGACGTCCGCGTCATTGCCGCCACCAACAAGAACCTGCGTCGATTGGTCGAGGCGCGAACGTTTCGTCATGATCTCTACTATCGGTTGAATGTCCTGACGATCGAGTTACCCCCATTGCGGGAGCGTCGGGAGGACATTCCCATCCTCGCCGAGGCATTTTTGGAAGCGACAGCGGTTCAACTTGAGCGAGCGCCCCTCCGTCTCGGTCCAGAGGCTATGGCGGCGCTCACCGCCTATCACTGGCCGGGCAATATTCGCGAGCTCAAGAACGTGATCCAACGAGCCGCCGCCCTGTGTGAGAGGCCCATCATTCGTCCTCAGGATTTGCCTCCCGAGGTGAGAGGAGCGACGCGCTCTCAGGAGTGGCGGCGATCCTCGAGTGCTTGGAATCGAGAGCGCGAGGACCTCCTCGACCTGTTGCGGAGGAACTCGGGAAACATCTCGGAGACGGCGCGCCAATTGGGGGTGTCGCGGATGACGCTCTACCGCAGGATGAAAAAGTATGCGATCTCCAAATCGGAGATCTTCGGTGCGAGCCCGTCTTGATCGATTCAGGTGTCACACTGCCGGTGACAAATGTCACGCGACATCTGTCACCACTGTGACAGGTTGGCGGTGCGGGCATGGCGCCCGGGAGAGGGGGCGAGGCTCCCGCAGGCTCGCCACGCTCAACAACTTACTTCAGCTCGAGGGTCCCAGGCCACTTTCGGCACGACGCTTGCAAGGAAAGAAAGGGCGCAAAGTGACTCGAGGGAGCGTTGTAGGAAGTGAGCGAGACAGGGAAGGTCATGCGAGGATGATCTCGTGGACGCGAACTCAGCAGGGCTCATCGATGACAATCGGATGATGACGGACCTCTTGGATGAGAGCATAGAGACCGGGATGAGCGCGTCATCTCGGCGAGCCATGATTGGGGAGGAAGCTATGAAAAGAAATGGTCTGATTATCACGCTGATGGTGGGAATGCTCATCATTCTGGCGTCTCCGGTTCCGTCCGCCTACGGGCAGGTGGCCAATGCGACGTTGGTCGGTACGGTGGTGGATCCCACCGGCGCGGTGATTCCTGAGGCCACCGTCACCGTGCGCAATGTCGCCACCAACGAGACGCGGACAACGATGACGACGAGTGACGGGCTCTATCGCATTCCCAACCTGCTTCCGGGAACCTATACGGTTCGAGTCGAAAAAAGCGGATTCAAAACGAGCGTGACCTCCGATGTCATTTTACACGTCGGTGAGACGACCCGGGTGGACGTCACGCTGCAAATTGGCGCTCTGGAAGAAGAAGTTGAGATCGTGGGTGGCGCGCCGCTGATGAATACCGAAGAGGGGCGCATCACGCACATCGTCGAATCCAGGCAGGTCGAAGAGCTTCCCTTGATCAAACGGAACATCTATCAGCTTCCGGTTCTCGAGCCGGGAACGACGCCGACGCGAATCCAGATACCGACCTATTATAGCAACTCGGTGTACCAGCTCGGCTTCATCGCTTACGGGAAGCGCATCCGTGGGACGAACTTCCTGCTCGACGGGGCGCCCAATACGGACAACGGCCTCGGGGGGATTCCGGCCATCTCTCCCATTCTGGATGCCGTTCAGGAGTTCCAGGTCTCGACCAACAACTTCGATCGCGAGTATGGGCGGAATTACGGGGCCATCATTAACGTGGCGACGAAATCGGGCACCAACGAAGTGCATGGCTCGGCCTGGGAGTTTCACCGCAATGCGGCGCTCAATGCGCGCAACTTTTTCGATCTGGAAAAACCGGTGCCCAACATTCAGAATCAGTTCGGCGTCAGTATCGGCGGGCCCATCAGAAAAGATGCCACGTTCTGGTTTTTCGCCTATGAAGGCTTCCGCGAGCGCCGGGGTATCACCCGCAAGGTTCAGATTGAGACGCCAGCCCTCCGTCAGTGGGTGGCGGCGAATCGTCCGGGAAGCGTAGCCGATTACTTGTTCCGGAACTTTCCCGGCCCGGATCCCATTCCCGGCACGGAGGTGGATTTGGGAACGCCGCAGCCGGGCGAGTTCGTTTTCGATCCCTGCGATCCCGACACGGGGAGTGGCTGCGATGGCATCCCAGACATTGGCGTGGGGATCGGTCAAGCGGTCAATGCCACCACCAACGATCAATATCTCATTCGGCTTGATCATAGTTTCAATCAAGGGAAAGACAAGCTCTTCGGTCGTTGGGTGGGATTCCATCCGCGCAATACTGGCGTGGGTGAACTGACCACCATTGGCGGCTTAGGCCGCATCCTGCGCGGATTTCGGCGGCCTCTGAGCGGTTTTGTCGGGAATCTGGCGGTGGGGCATGTTCATCTGTTCTCTTCCACGTTCGTGCATAATTTTCGATTCGGTTACCTGCGCAACCGGGCGACGACGCTGCCCTTTCCCGAGAATGTTCCTCTCATGCTGCTGGATGATTTCACCTTGGGGTTTGGAGCGGACTTCTTCATCCCCCTCGATTTCGAGGATAATGCGTTCAATTTCAAGGAGACGTTGATGATCACCCGCGGCGCTCATGGCATCAAACTGGGCGTGGAATACAATCATGATCTGGAGAACAGCACTTTCGATGCCGTGAGTCGGGGATTGTATGAGTTCTCCAGTTTGCTCGATTTCATCGACGACGAACCCTACTTGCAGTTTCAACATATCGATCCCATGACCGGACAGAGCATCATCGACAGTCCCAACCGCCGTCGTCATTTCCGCCGCCGCGATTTCGCCTGGTTCATTCAGGACGATTGGAAGGTGACCAGTAATTTCACGCTCAATCTGGGAATGCGATATCAATACTTCGGGGTGATCAAGGAGACGAACGGGAAACAGGCGGGGATTCACTTCGGGGAAGGGAGCACGTTCGCCGAGCGATTCGCCAATGCCACGTTCGGTCCCCGAGAGGAGATGTACAAGCCCGATCGCAACAATTTTGCCCCTTCGTTCGGGTTCGCCTGGGATCCCCGGGGAGCTGGCCAGTTCGTCGTCCGAGGAGGTTTCTCCATCAATTACGATCGCATTCACTCGGATCTGCTCACCGAGCCGAGCCGATTCACTCCGCCCTTTGGAGCCTTCGCCGTGGCCGTGCCCATTGCCGGTATCTGTCAGGCGCCAATCCCGTATTCGGTCGAAGATGTCATCAAGTTCCCGCCGACGCCGCATCCCGATTTCGCCGCTCCGTTGAGTCCTCGCGGGGGATTGAGTCTCTGTCGATTCTCCCCCTTCTTCCTCGATCCCAACCTGCGAACGCCCTATGCCGAGGATTGGAACTTAACCTTCCAGGTCGCCCTGGCTCGAGACTGGGTTTTGGAATTGAGCTATGCGGGGAGTGCCGGCCACAAGCTCACCTATGCGGACGATCCCAATCGCTTCAATGGCGATCTGCTCGATGGGGTTGAGGATCGACTGAATCCCGATTTGCTCTGGGTGTCGTATATGACGACGGATACCGACTCGATCTACCATGGTGGAACGGTGCAGATCAAGAAGCGGTTCAGCCACGGGTATTTGATCCAGGCCAGCTACACGTTCGGCAAGGTGCTCAACTACCAGGATGATCCGTTCGCCGGAGACTTCATCGGCGCGGGCACCGGTTACTTTGGCTCCAACGATGTGACCAATCGAGCAGCGGAGCGAGGACGTTCCTCGTTCGATATTCGTCATCGATTCACCGCCAACTTCGTCTGGGAGATCGGCGCGTTTCGGAGTCACGGACCGTTGTTCCGGGCCCTGTTGGGAGGATGGCAACTGAACGGCGTCATCTCCTACGAGACGGGACGTCCGTTCACCGTGTTCAACACGGCGTTCGCTCCGGTGGGCGATTATAACCTGGATGGCGGCGGAGGCACGCAGGCGACGTCTTACGATCGCCCCAATACTCCGGCTTTCGGAAATACCGTGGGTTGTCTCGGTCCCCACGCCTATATCCGAGGGTTGTTCAAACCGTCGGATTTTCCCATTCCCGAGCCGGGAGTGCCGGGAGATCTTGGCCGCAATACGTTCTGTGGGCCGGACTTCGCCAGCGTGGACTTCTCCTTGTTCAAGAACTTTGACGTTCCGTTCTTCGGCGAGGCGGGGAAGGTGCAGTTCCGATTCGAAGCGTTCAATCTGTTCAACCGCGTCAACTTGTGGTTGCCGGATAACGATCTGGCGGGAGATCCATTGACTTTTGGCAAATCGACGCAGGCGTATATTCCTCGTGAATTGCAGTTCGGGTTGAAGCTCATCTGGTGACGGTTCGAGCGAGGATGAGGCGATGTCGAGGATGAGCAGCGAGCTCGACATGGAGCGGACCAAACGCACCGTCCTCGCCGTAGTGGGCGTCCTCTTCTTCATGGGGGTTCACGTGGGGGAGCGGGACAATGGGCGCGCGGTGCTGCGAGAAAAATGTGCCCCTTGTCATCGACCCGACGAGGCGGGACGATTGAGTCGTATTGCGTTCCAACGCAAGACCCCCGAAGGCTGGCACATGACCATCACGCGAATGCAACGCCTCCATGGCGTTCGGCTCGCCCCTGATGAGAAGAGGGCGCTCATTAAATACCTCAGCCGTGAGCAGGGTCTCGCTCCCGCGGAAGTGAAACCGTTCGCCTATCTGGTGGAGCGACGAGACTGGCTCACCGAGGCGGTGCCCAGTGAGAAGAGGCGAATGCTCTGCGCCCGTTGCCATAGCTACGCCAGAATTGCTCTCCAGAGGCGGACGCCGGCCGAATGGACGCGTCTCATCCACTTTCATTTGGGTCAGTTCCCGACCATCGAATATCAAGCGGGGGGGAGAAATATCGCCTGGTTCGAAGAGGCGTTGAAAGAGGCTCAAAAGCTCGCCCGGGAGTTTCCCTATGAATCAGAGGTCTGGGCGCGTTGGAAGCAGCGATCCCATCCTCCTCTGGGAAGGACCTTCGGCGTCATCGGCTATCAGCCCGGCCGGGGCATGTACCGAGGCGAGGTGACGCTCACCGACCTCGGCGATGACGAGTACGAGGAGACTCTGGAATGGGAATTTGCCGACGGCCGCCGGATCTCGGGGAAGGGGAGAGTGATTGTGTACGCGGGCTACGCCTGGCGGAGTAGCGTGAAGCTGGATGATGGGACGAGCATCAGAGAAGTCCTCCATCTCTTCGATGACGGTCGAACGCTCACCGGTCGGTGGTTTCTCGCTCAACATGAAGAACTCGGAGGCGACGAGACGCTCGTTCGGCGTGGAGAGACGCCCCGCATTCTGGCCGTGAACCCTCCGGCGGTGAGACGAGGGGCACCTCCCGCGACCATCCAGATATGGGGGATGAATTTTCCGCCTCACATCAGGCCGACCGACATCAGTTTGGGGGAGGGCATCGCCATCCGAGAGATCGTTCGCTCCGATGAACGAAGCGTCGTGGTTCGGATTCGCGTCGATGAACGAACGGCCATCGGCCCGAGAGAGGTGAGGGTCGGCGCTGCTGAAGCCAGGGCTCATCTCGTCGTCTACGATCACATCGACTATATCAAAATCCGTCCAGAACGAGCGCTAGCCCGCATCGGCGGGACGACGGCTCCCAAGCAACTTCAGCAGTTCGAGGCCATCGCCTTCTCCAATGGTCCTGATGGTCAAAAAGAGACTGCCGATGATCTGCGTATCGGCTCGGTGAGCGTACGATGGGAAATGAAGGAATTTCCCACCGGGCTGGGAGATCGTGATGTGGAGTTTGTGGGCTCTATCGACCAGAATGGGTTGTTCACTCCCGCCGATGAAGGGCCCAACCCCCGGCGCCGATATCAAACCAATAACGTCGGCGATGTCTGGATCGAAGCGTCGTTTCGGCGCTCGGATGGCCAGGTGCTCAAGGCCAGGGCGTACTTGATCGTCACCGTGCCTCGATGGGTGAAACCGCCGCTCAGATGAGGGTCGTGACAGGGAGGACGGACGCCATGAGCGAAAACGTGATTCGATTGAGGTCCGAGAACATCCACCAGGTCACGGTGGGAGGGAAAACGTATCTGCTCGTCGTCCCGCACACAGCTCTTTTCCAACCGGACGATGTCTCATCGGCGGTACTCGATTATTTGAAGCGGCATGGCGCGGTCCGGCGAGAAGCGCTCTTTCGCGATTTGACAAGCACTTACGGTCTGGAGGCACTCCAGGATGTACTCGGCGAACTCGTATCGTTGGGAGTGATCGGCAATGGCCGGCAAAACGGCCACACTGCCGACGCGCTTCCCCTGGGGGATCGAGAGACGTTAACGACGTTGGTATTGAACGTGAGCAATCGGTGTAACATGGGATGCCATTATTGCTATGGGGGTGGATTCCAGGATCTCCAATCGGGGCAGCAGATGTCCTGGTCGGTGGCCAAAAGGAGCGTCGACGTCCTCCTCCAACGTGCAGGCTCTCACCGAAAAGTCACTCTGGTGTTTTTCGGTGGCGAGCCGCTGTTGAACTTTGAGCTCATCCAGCGCGTCGTTCTCTACGCTCGGAGACAAGCCACCGAGCGCGGGCTGTTCGTCGATTTCACCATCACGACCAACGGGACGGGATTGACCGGAGAGGTGATCGACTTCCTCAAGCGCCATCGATTCGGCGTCACCGTGAGTCTGGATGGCCCCAAAGAGATTCACGATCGCCGTCGGGTTTTCAAGAATGGTCGCGGAACCTATGAAGTCATTCTGCCTCGCATTCGCGCCCTGTTGGACGCCTATCGTGATCGACCGATTGGGGCGAGAGTCACCCTCACCAGAGGAGTGACGGCGGTCGGTGAGATCTTCGCTCACCTCATCGATCTGGGATTCGCCGAAGTCGGTTTCTCGCCGGTGACCGCCGGGCCGAGTCAGGGCTATACGCTCACCGAGGCCGAGCTGGAGCGTGTCTTCAACGAGTTTGAGAAACTGGCCGAGCAGTTCCTCAAGAAGGCGTTGAACGATGAGTATCTCGGTTTTTCGAATTTGAGCCAGATCATCACTGACTTCGCCCGGGGAACGAGTAAAACCCTCCCCTGTGGAGCGGGCCTGGGATTATTGGATGTTGATCACAACGGGGACATCTATCTTTGCCATCGATTCGCTGGGACGCCGGGCGCCGCTCCTCTGGGGAACGTCGGAAACGGAGGTCCTTCTTTCGTTCGCATCCGAACGTTTTTGAACGCTGCTCGGACCGCGCGTCAAACGGCATGTCATCAATGTTGGATTCGGAGGATGTGCGCTGGTGGTTGCTATCACGAAGCATTGAGCAGATATGGGGATCCCTTCCATCCGAATCTGCACTATTGTGATCTGTTGCGACAATGGATGGAGACGGGGTTGCGCATCTATCTGGAAATCATGCAGAAGAATCCCGGTTTCATACGCAAATATCTGGAACCGAGGCGAGTCGATTATGAAACACTTTGATCCTGTCAATGAGAAAGCCAAGAAGATGGCTGCTTCGCTCTCGGACGATGAGACGCTCGACGTCGTTGGCATGCAACAGCCTCTGGGGTGTGCGGCGACGTTCGATCCCGGCTGGGAGGTTGATCCCTTCGGCGGCGTGAACAACCTGTGTCAGCCGATGGAATCCGATCTTTACGGCTGCTCAGATCCCTGTTGGTGGCCGGCTCAGTTGCCCGATACCTTGAACACATATCCGAGTTGGAGTGATCAGTGCGCTGCCGTCATCCAGGACTGGCGGAAACTGGATACCGTGTTCCCCGAAATCGACTCCGATCGCTGATCGGGGGAGCCATGGGGAGTGGAGATGCACCGAGGGTCTCTCGCGATGGAAGATGAGGAGGGATGAGAACGATGAACCGTTCGTTAAGCCCGTTGGTTGTGGTCTCAATCTTTCTCGCCAGTACATTCTTCCCGTCTCTGCGAGTCGAAGCGGCGGGTGGCGATTGGATTATTGCCGCCAGCCATCCGAACCTCGTCTACGTCATCGATGGGACCACCGATGAGATCGTCCGAGAAATTCCCCTGTCAGGTCCCGGCTATCCCTATCAGATTGCCATCGATCCTCCGCGAAGGCGGGCCTATGTGATCACCAACAAGTGGGAGAGCATCGCCATCGTGGATCTGGACGCCGGGCGAGAGATTGGCACGATCGAACTCTCGCACGGAGCGGAGAGAGTCAAAGCCATGGCCCTGGCGGTCCATCCGAGCGGCGAGCGGCTGTATGTCTACGAAGCTCCCACGCGGTTGGGCCTGGACCGCCTGGAGGTTCAACCAACCCGCCTGGAAGAGTTCGAGCTGTCCACCAAGAAGTCGTTGCGGACCATCATGATGCCCCGGCAAGTCACCATTCTCGCCTTCGCGCCGGATGGAGGGAAGCTCTACGCGTTCGCCCAGGACGCTTATGTTATCGATCTCCAGCGAGGACGCGTCACAGAGACGATCCCACTGAAGCACGTCGGCATCACCGGGTGGGGGGAACCCGATATTCTCAGCGTCTGGCCGAACGATGAGCAGACGCGGGTCATCTCGCTCGTCTATAGTGTGGAGAATCGGATCAAGCCGGACGCTCCTCTTCTGGGCATCGTCAACGTCGATCTGGCGACGGGGTCAACCGAATGGATTGAACTGGAGACGGTTCACCGTATCATGTTCAGTTCGGTCATCTCACCGTCAAGGAAAAAAGCCTATGTCGTCTACACGACATTGAGTCGCGTGGATCTGGAGAAGAAGAGGTTGGAGCGAACCGTCGATCTGGATCATACATACTACGTGGTCAACATCAGCAGCGATGGAAAGAAGCTCTACATCGGTGGGGCGCAACCGGATATTGCTGTCGTCGATGCCGAGAGTCTGAAAGTGATCAAAAAGATCAAGCTCCGAGGTGATCAATCGATTGCGTCTCTGCGGGTCATGACGATCGGGCGTTAAGTGGTTGGATGAGGGCCAGGTGGGAGTTGGTGGGAATCTTGCTGAATCTCGTGTGACCGCGCTCATCGGGGATGACCTCATTGAACGCGCCCCCACTGGCTCCCACAGGGTCTCTGTATCGCCCGGCATGAAGGTCTGGGCGCGAAGATGTGCACCACAATTCTGTTCAAAGGAGGGGAACTATGGGAGTCGCGAAGCCCGAGCATCACATTCATCCACAGGTGAGCCAGTTCCTGGCGGAGCCACGAAAGCTGTTAATTGGAGGACAGTGGGTCGAAGCTGCTTCTGGAAAGACGTTTCCCGTCTTCGATCCGGCGACGGGAGAGGTCCTGACGCACGTCGCCGAAGGAGATAAAGAGGACATCGACCGCGCCGTGAGAGCGGCGCGCCGAGCCTTCGAGTCCGGGCCATGGCGTCGGATGATGCCATCCGAACGCGGACGCCTCATCTGGAAACTGGCCGATCTCATTGAGGAGCACCTGGATGAATTCGCCGAACTCGAAACGCTGGATACGGGAAAACCCATCAGCGCGGCTCGCGCCGCTGACGTTCCCTTGGCCATTGATCTCTTCCGCTATATGGCCGGTTGGGCGACCAAGATCGAAGGGAACACCATTCCTCTCTCGGTGCCCTACACGCCGGGGGCGGAGTACTTCGCCTACACGGTGCGCGAACCCGTCGGGGTCGTTGGTCAGATCATCCCCTGGAACTTTCCTCTGTTATTGGCCGCCTGGAAGCTGGGACCGGCATTAGCCACCGGCTGCACGAGCGTGTTGAAGCCGGCCGAGCAGACGCCGCTCACCGCCCTCCGACTGGGCGAGTTGATCCTTGAGGCGGGATTCCCTGAGGGCGTCGTCAACATTGTCCCCGGTTATGGTGAGACGGCGGGCGCGGCGCTGGCGGCCCATCCGGGAGTCGATAAGGTCGCCTTCACCGGCTCGACCGAGGTCGGGAAGCTCATCGTACAAGCGGCGGCCGGCAATCTCAAGAAAGTCTCACTCGAGCTGGGCGGCAAGTCGCCGAACGTGGTATTCAAAGACGCCGATCTCGATGTCGCCATCCAGGGTGCGGCCAATGCCATTTTCTTCAACACCGGCCAGGTGTGTTGTGCCGGCTCGCGGCTCTACGTCGAGCGAGCCATCTTTGACCAGGTGGTGGAGGGCGTGGCCGAACAAGCCAAGAAGCTCAAAGTGGGACCGGGACTCGATCCGAGCACGGAGATGGGACCGCTGGTTTCCGAGGAGCAACTGAATCGGGTCTGTGGCTACTTGGCATCAGGGTTTGCTGAAGGAGCCAAGGCCGTCGTCGGTGGGAACCGGTTGGGCGATAAGGGATATTTCATCGAACCGACCATCCTGGTGGATACCCGGCCGAACATGAAGATCGTTCAAGAAGAAATCTTCGGTCCGGTCGTCACCGCCATGTCATTCGAGGAGATGGATGAGCTCATCCCAGCGGCCAACGACACCATCTACGGTCTGGCCGCCGCCGTCTGGACGCGGGATCTCAGCAAAGCTCATCGCGTCGCTGCGCAGCTTCGCGCGGGCACGGTCTGGATCAACTGCTACAACATCTTCGATGCTGCGCTTCCGTTTGGCGGCTATAAGCAATCGGGATGGGGACGTGAAATGGGACATGATGTGTTGGAGTTGTACACCGAGGTGAAGGCCGTCTGTGCCCGGTTGTGAGTGTTCCGGATGGGTCATTTCGGCGACCACACTTCGCGGAGATGTTCGTTGTCCACGCGCGTCTGCCCTCCGATTGAGCGGCAGGTCCAGAGATGGCGTCTTCGAGTGAATGGGCTGTGCCGGCTGCTGGCCGAGCGATCGACGCAGTGAGGGAATATCCTCGCCAGCGCGGAAGTACCCATTGCGGTTCCATGTTGAGAAAAGTGGGCGAACTCGGCAATAATGCATCTTCGGAGGTGTGGGGAATGACGATGAAAAGCTATGCCTGCGAAGGTTCTCAGACGCCGCTATGGGGGATGACCATTGGCGAGGTTCTCCAGAGGACGGCAGGACGTCATCCGGAGAATGAGGCTCTGGTGGTCAGGCACCAAGGTGTCCGCTATACGTATCGGGAGTTTCAAGAGATCGTCCGTCGAGTGGCTCGAGGGTTGATGGCGCTCGGCGTAGAGAAGGGCGATCGCGTCGCCATTTGGGCCACGAATTATGCCGAGTGGGTGATCACGCAGTTTGCCACAGCTTACATTGGAGCCATTCTGGTGAACATCAATCCGGCATATCGCGTGTACGAACTCGAGTATGCGCTCAAACAATCGGAGACGCAGACGCTCCTTCTCATCAAGGGATTTCGGGACGCCGATTATGTGTCCATGCTCTACGAAGTATGCCCGGAGGCGGGACGGGCTCAACCGGGCGAACTGAAGTCAGAGAAGCTGCCCCATCTCAGGAATCTCATTTTCATCGGGGAGGACGAAAAGCCGGTGGGCATGCTCGGTTGGGCGGACCTGCTGGCCATGGGCGATCGGGTTTCCGACGAAACGCTCGATGAACGGGCGACCTCTCTGGGATTCGATGATCCGATCAACATCCAGTATACATCGGGCACGACCGGTTTCCCCAAGGGAGCCTTGCTCACCCATCATAATATCGTCAACAATGCGCTGTTCATCGGGCAATCCATGAACGTGACGGATCGGGATCGCATCTGCATCCCGGTCCCGTTCTACCATTGTTTCGGGATGGTATTGGGCAACATGGTCTGTGTGGTCAATGGGGCGACCATGGTCATTCCGGCCGAGTATTTCGATCCTCTGGCTACTCTGGAGGCCGTCCATCAGGAGCGATGCACGGCGTTGTATGGTGTCCCCACGATGTTCATTGCCGAGCTGGAACATCCGGAATTCGAGCGCTTCGATCTCCGTTGCCTGCGAACCGGGATCATGGCGGGATCTCCTTGTCCGATCGAGTTGATGAAGAAAGTGGTCGAGCGCATGCACTGTCGTGAGATGACCATTGCCTATGGACTGACCGAGGCCTCACCAGTGATCACACAGACCAGAGCCGAAGATCCCATCGAACTGCGCGTGACCACCGTTGGTCGCCCATTGCCCCATACAGAAGTGAAGATCATCGATCCTCAAACCGGTGGGATCGTCCCTCGTGGTGTTCAGGGCGAACTCTGCACGCGAGGCTACCTGGTGATGAAGGGGTATTACAACAATCCGGAGGCCACTCGCGCCGCCATTGATGAGGATGGATGGCTCCATACGGGCGATTTGGCCACCATGGATGAACGGGGCTATGTCAAGATCACCGGTCGCGTCAAGGATATGATCATCCGCGGCGGAGAGAATATCTATCCTCGAGAAGTGGAAGAATTTCTCTACACGCATCCCAAGATCAGCCAGGTGCAGGTCATCGGCGTACCCGACGCCAAGTATGGAGAGGAAGTCATGGCCTGGATTCAACTCAAGCCGGGGGAGAAAGCGACCGCTGAAGAGATCCGGGAATTCTGTCGCGGCAAAATCGCCCGATACAAGATTCCCAAGTACATCAAGTTCGTGAACACCTTTCCCATGACGGTGACCGGTAAGATTCAAAAATTCAAAATGAAGGAGATGGCCATCAAAGAACTTGGACTGGAAGATGCAGCGAGAACGGAGACGGCGTGATCGCGATGAGCGATGCCGACGCAATGCCATCCGGAGGGGTTGAGGATGACCGGTGAAGGACCGAACATGAAGAATTATGAAGAAACGGTTCGAACATTTCAATGGGACATTCCCGAGCGATTCAATTTCGCCTGGGACGTCGTCGATCGGTGGGCCACCGACGAGCACCGACTGGCTCTCCATTGGCTGAGCCGAGAGGGAGAGGAGAGGAAATTCACCTTTGCCGATTTCCGGAGGCTCTCCAATCGATTCGCCAATGTGGCGCAACATCTGGGCCTGAAGAGAGGCGATGTCGTTCTGGTGATGTTACCGCGCCGTCCCGAATGGCAGGTCGTCATGCTGGGGTTGATGAAGTTGGGGATCGTCCCCGCCCCTTGCACGACGATGCTCCGGCCGAAAGACATCGAATATCGCGCCAACCTCGCCGAGGCCAGGGCGATCATCACTGACACGGCCAATGCCGATAAAGTGGAAGCCGTGAAAGACACCTGCCCAACCCTGGAGCATTTGATTCTGGTTGGTGGAGAACGATCCGGCTGGGTGAGCTACGAGCAGGCGATGCGCGAGGCGGCGTCCGAGTTGGTCGGCGTGGAGAAGACCAGGAGCAGCGATCCGGCGCTCCTCTATTTCACTTCGGGCACTGTTGGCGGGCCGAAGATGGTGCTCCACAATCATGGGTATGCGCTGGCCCATCGGTTGACGGGAGAATACTGGCTCGACTTGAAGCCCTCCGACCTGCACTGGAATCTCTCGGACACGGGATGGGCCAAAGCCGCTTATAGTACGTTGTTCGGCCCATGGAATATGGGGGCGACGGTGTTCATGTTCGAGGGTGGGTTCGATCCCGAGCAGACATTACACCTCCTCCAGCAATATGGCATCACCGTCTTTTGTGCTCCACCCACCGCCTATCGCATGTTGGTGAGGGAAGACTTGCGAAAATACGCCTTTCGATTACGTCATGTGGTCAGCGCTGGCGAGCCGCTGAATCCTGAGGTCATCGCCGTGTGGCGAGAGACCACGGGCCTCTCCATTTATGATGGATATGGACAGACGGAGACGATCATTCTTGTGGCCAACTTTCCCTGTATGGAGACGAAACCGGGCTCGATGGGCAAACCGATGCCCGGACATGAAGTCGCCATCATCGATGTGGACGGGAACGAGCTGCCCGCGGGCCAGGAAGGAGAGATCGCTGTGCGAGGGCACCCGCCGTCTCTGTTCCAAGGCTACTGGAAGAATCCCGAGCTCACCGCCCGGACGAGGCGGGGCGAGTGGTATGTGACTGGAGACCGGGCATACCGGGACGAGGAGGGGTATTTCTGGTTCGTGGGGCGGGCCGATGATGTCATCATCAGCGCCGGATATCGCATTGGTCCATTTGAGGTGGAGAGCGCGCTGGTCGAGCACCCGGCCGTCGTCGAAGCCGCGGTGGTGGCCAGTCCGGATGAGGTTCGCGGACAGATCGTCAAAGCCTTCGTCGTGTTGAGTCCCGATGCTCAGCCGTCCGACGAGCTGGTCAAGGAACTTCAAGAACATGTGAAAAATGTGACCGCTCCCTATAAATATCCCCGCGAGATCGAATTCGTCAAAGAGTTACCCAAAACGATCAGTGGCAAGATTCGTCGCGTGGAACTCCGGCGACGGGAATTAGAGCGAAAGAAAAAGTGAAGGCCGCGTCGCCTGTTCGTTTCATAAGGGCCGTTGTCTCTGTCAAAACCTGTCTTCCAGAGCGATACGCGCAAGGCTCGCTACGCTGAAGCAGAGCAGAATGGTGCGGGCGCGGCATCTTGTCGAGGGACTGTTTCATCCGCTCATTCTGCCTCGATGATCATCTCTGAATATCTATGTCCGTCCCGCTTTTGGCTGCGAAGATTAGTGAACGATTCAGGAATGCCACGCGGATGAAGGCAGAATCGGTGGGGTCAACACAGATCAACCCCGGGAGAAAATCTGTGGGCATCCCGCCGTTCGCTGTGCACATCTGTGGGCCATTCACACAGCTCACCGATGAGCACGGAACCGGCGGGATCGCCACAGATCAATAAGGGATCTGCGCAAATCCCGCCTTTGGCTGTGTTGATCTGTGGGCGATTCACCTTTGGCTGTGACCAGCGGCGGGCCATTCTCACCCCTCACGGACAGGACCCGTGGTCATCCACGTCCTGATCCACAATTCCCCCAACCCGCGCCTTCCCGCCCGCTGCACCACAGGCGCCCGGGGAGATTGCCTTGCTTCACACAGCCAGCTAGAATCTGCCCATGCCGTATATGACGCTGATTTCGACCGACGAGCTAGAGCGACATCTAGCCAACGTCAATTGGGCCGTCGTCGATTGCCGATTTTCGCTCGACGATCCGGAGCGCGGCCGGCGCGATTACCAACGCGCCCACATTCCCGGCGCGGTATACGCTCACCTGAACGAGGATCTCTCCGGTCCCGTCATCCCGGGGCGAACGGGGCGACATCCGTTGCCGGAAGTCGACCGGTTCGCTCGCGCGCTCGGTCGATGGGGTATTGACGAGCGAGTTCAAGTGGTGGCTTATGACGACAGTGGTGGAGCTGTGGCCGCTCGGCTCTGGTGGATGCTTCGTTGGCTGGGGCACAATGCGGTGGCCGTGTTGGATGGAGGCTGGCTTGCGTGGCGGGATGAAGAGCGGCCGGCGCAGAGCGGGATCGAGACGCGCACCCCGAGGACGTTCGTGCCTCGTCCGAGGCCGGAGCTGATCATCACCAGTGCGGACATCGAGGCCATGCTCGGTCGAGCGACCTGTAAGCTCATCGATGCGCGCGCGCCCGAACGATATCGCGGCGAGCACGAGCCGATTGATCCCATAGCCGGTCATATTCCTGGAGCCGTCTCGGCGCCTTTCGCCGAGAACCTCGATGAGCGCGGGCGCTTTCGTTCGCCTGAGGAGTTACGGGCGCGGTTTCAAGCGGTATTGGGAGATCTCCCGCCAGAGCGAGCCATCTTCTACTGTGGTTCGGGCGTGACGGCGGCACATAATCTGTTAGCCATGGCTCACGCCGGCTTGGGAGAAGGCCGCCTCTACGTGGGTTCCTGGAGCGAATGGATCACCGATCCGCGCCGTCCCATCGCCACCGCCGTGAGGGAGCAGAGGCGACCTGGGGAGTGACGGTTCCCCTGGGACGAGTGATCTTCCGGGATGGCTCTCATCGATGGAAGGGCTCGGTGGTCTGCGGGTTAGTTGCTCTCAATTCCTCCAACAGTCGTACTAGATCGTCCGGCAGTGGCGATGTACAGCGAAACCATTCGCCCGATCGCGGATGGCGAAATTCCAGGGAGGCGGCGTGAAGGAAATGACGATCGAAGCGAATGCCCCGTTCCTCGATCATGTTCAGAAACGCCTCGTGCTGTTGCTTCCCATAGAGCGCGTCGCCCACAACCGGATGACCTATGGCCACCAGATGAATGCGAATCTGGTGCGTGCGTCCCGTCCGTGGTTCGGCCTCGACGAAGGTGAATCCAGAGAGTTGCTCCAGAACGCGCACCCGGGTGATCGCCTCACGACCTTCTTCGACGATCTGCCAGTGCGGATAGGCCTCGGCCACCCATCCAATCGGTAGCGAGATGTCCATGGCGTCGGCGTCGAGCCTCCCGTGAACGAGAGCCAGGTACTTCTTGGTCACCATCCGCTGATGAAAATGTTTGGCCAACGTGCGATGAGCTCGTTCGTGCTTAGCCACGACGAGGAGTCCGGAGGTATGGCGGTCCAACCGGTGAATGAGCCCCGGGCGCAGGCCCGGCGCCGTCCGGTGAAGATGGGCGCAGAGGGCGTTCATGAGCGTTCCCGATCTGGTCGTCCGATTGGGATACACCAGCATACCCGCCGGTTTATCGACGACCAGGATGTCCTCATCCTCGAAGACGATAGTCAGAGGGATCGGTTCGGGCGTGAGGGCGGGATGGGGAGTCGTGTCGAGTTCAACTTCCACCACATCGCCGGGTCGGAGCTTATAATTGGATTTCGATTTCCGACGGTTGACGCGGACGTGGGCTTCAGCGGTGGCCCGCCGGAGGACTACGCGACTGACCTGCGGGAATTGGCGAGCGAGAAAATGATCGAGCCTCATCCCCTTATGTTCATCATCGATACGAAACACTCGTCTGGTGATCTTCCCGGCCATCCTCCATCAGCATACTCGATCATGAGGCCCTCGGCAAAGACGGGATCTCCTCTGAAGGGAGAGGACATCGCCTCTGGCGATGGGCCCTGGGCGCCTCCTCGTCATCGGGGAAGATCCGTCCGGTGATCTCCACTCCGGGAGGGCGACGCCGTTCTTTGCCCAGGACCCGTCATATGCTAATGTTGTTCTCTCCATCGATGCGACTCACGGCAGCCGACTGGTTCATCATCGCCGCCTATATGGCTATTTCGCTGATCATCGGCCTGTTGTATGCGCGGCGCGCCGGCCGGAGCGTGAACGAATACTTCCTCGCCGGGCGGCGAGGATCGTGGTGGTTGGTCGGCACTTCCATGGTGGCGACAACGTTCGCCGCCGATACGCCTTTGGCGGTGACCGGTATGGTCGCCGCGCACGGCGTTGCGGGCAATTGGCTGTGGTGGAATTTCGTCATGAGCGCCATGCTCACCGTTTTTTTCTATGCGCGATTGTGGCGGCGCGCCGGCGTCCTCACCGACGTGGAGTTTGTAGAGATCCGTTATGCCGGTTGGCCCGCCGCCCTCTTGAGGGGATTTCGCGCCGTCTATCTCGGAGTGTTGATGAACTGTCTCATCCTGGGATGGGTCACGTTGGGGATGGCCAAGGTCTTGACGCTCTCTCTGGGCGTGAGCAAGTGGCAGGCGATCTTGCTCTGTGTGGCCGTGACCACGTTCTATTCGGTGCTCTCCGGTCTCTGGGGAGTGCTCATGACCGATGCCGTGCAGTTCGTCATCGCCATGATCGGGTCGGTGGCTCTCGCGGTATTCGGCCTCCAGGCGGTCGGTGGGCTGGATGGGATGAGAGCCGGGCTCGAGCGATACTATGGTCAGGCCGACCGAGTGCTCGCCGTGTGGCCGGCCGGGGATTCCTCCTGGATGCCGCTCATGACGTTGGGCGTCTATCTGGGCGTGCAGTGGTGGGCCTCCTGGTATCCGGGCGCAGAGCCGGGCGGTGGCGGGTACATCGCCCAACGCATGTTTTCGGCCCGGGATGAGACGCACAGTCTATTGGCCGTCTTATGGTTCACCATCGCCCATTATACGCTTCGACCCTGGCCCTGGATTGTGGTCGCCCTCTGCTCGATGGTCCTTTATCCTCACCTCAGCGATAAGGAAGCCGGATATGTCCTCGTCATGGTCGATCATCTTCCCAGCGTGTGGCGTGGATTGCTGCTCGCCGCCTTCCTGGCCGCGTACATGTCGACGGTCTCAACGCATTTGAATTGGGGAGCGTCCTATCTGGTGAATGATCTCTATCGGCGATTCATGCGACGAGAGGCCGGTGTCCGGCACTACGTGACCGCCTCTCGACTGGCTACGCTGCTCATCGCCCTTCTGGCCATGCTCGTCGCCTATCACCTGGAATCCGTGCAAACGGCTTGGAAGCTCCTTCTGGCCATGGGCGCGGGCACGGGATTGGTGTATATCCTGCGCTGGTATTGGTGGCGGATCAATGCCTGGTCGGAGATCAGCGCCATGGTTGCCGCCCTGGCGGTGACGCTCGGCCTCCGGGCATTTCCATCGCTGAGCATCGAAGATCCGCGTGGATTCGCTCTGTCCATGTTGATCACCGTTGTGGTCACCACGATGATCTGGCTCGGGGTCACGATGTGGACCTCTCCGGAGCCGGATGAGACATTGCGCCGGTTCTATCAACGCGTGCGCCCGCGCGGTCCCGGTTGGCGCCCCGTCGCTCAGCAGCTCGGTCAAGCTCCTCTGCGCGGGCTCCGCGTACAGTTCATGAACTGGATTCTGGGCTGTGCACTGGTTTATCTCATCCTGTTTGGTGTGGGTCGGATGATCTTCCATCAGTGGGGAGTGGGAGTCGGGTACCTCGGGCTGGCTGTGCTGGTGGGAGCGGCGATGATTCGGGCGGCGCGCCGACTTCCGTGCGACTGAGAGCGCTACGGGAGGCATTCTACTGCTTCTCATTGAGGGATGGAGTACCAGATGCCATCTTGCCCCACCTTTTATTTTCGAAGGAGTTCATGATACACTTTCTTGCTCGTTCGGAGAGGGAGACGTATGAAACGGAAACTCTTTGCCCTGTTCTGCATGTTCTTTGGCTTGATCGGCTACTCTATGGGGCGTTACACATGGGCTCAACAAACGCCCGCCGACTATGCCCAGGAGGTCACTCAACTGTTAGCCGATGCCAATCGCGCTGACATTTCCGATACGGAGGCCGAGGCGCGCCGTCGGCGAGCGCGAGAGCTGGCCGCCAAATATGCGGCGGCTGTCGAGGCCCAGCATCCCAGTGGCGAAAACCGCGTGTGGCTCGGATACCTCTACCATCTCGCCGGCAACACTGATAAAGCGATCGAGACGTTTCGTCAGGTGCTCGAGGATAAATCGCTCATCGAAGAGTCCAAGCAACAGGCGCGTCTCTACCTGATCCGGACGTTGAGCGAGGCTGGTCGCGTGGGGGAGGCAGAATCCATTCTCGCCGAGATCCCTTCGACCGCTTTCAATGCTGATGAGGCGCGCGCCGAGGGACACGAATTTCTGGCCATCGCCTATACCAAACGTGGCGAACTGGACAGGGCGGTAGAACATGAAGAGCAGGCGCTGGAAGCAGCGCGAAAGAGCGGCCTCATCCCGCGCATCTGGCTGACGGGACGCTCGCTGGCCCAGTTGTATGTGGCCGTGGGACGTCGAGAGGAAGCGGCCAAACTCCTCAATGAGCTGAAGACGTACTTCGACCGGCAAGCCCGGTTGGCGGGGCCTCGACCTCCCAAAGCCATACGAACGGCCATTGGTCAGATAGAGACGGCGATGGCACAACTGGAGATGGTTGGTCGACCGGCTCCTCCGTTGAACGTCGTCAAGTGGATCAAGGAAACGCCGACCACGCTGGACGCGCTGCGCGGGAAAGTCGTGGCCTTGGAATTTTTTGCCGCCTGGTGCCCCGACTGTCGAGGGCTGATGCCTCATCTGCGGGATTGGTATGCCCGCTACACGCCCAAGGGACTGAAAATTCTGGCCGTCACCCGGTATTACGGATATAACGGGCGCGAGGTGGGCAAAGCATCGCCAGCCGAAGAGGAAGCGTTTCTGGCTCGATTCAAGCAACTGCACTCTCTCCCCTATGGAACGGCCATCGATAATGGCCAGCAGAGCATGACCACGTATCATGTGCGGTCCATTCCCCATGTGGTCATCATTGATCGAAGTGGTCGCGTGCGGTTTGTGTTCACCTGGCACACCAATCCCTACTTGTGCGAATACATGATCAAGCGCGTGCTCGCCGAATCGGCGGGGGATTGACTGCATTCCATCACCATGATTCGCATTGCCAACGGACAGGGATTCTGGGGCGATTGGCGCGAGGCGCCCATCCGACAGGTCGAGGGCGGCCCGATCGACTATCTCACGCTCGATTATCTGGCCGAAGTGACCATGTCGATCATGCAGAAGCAGAAGCGCCGCGATCCCCGGCTGGGTTACGCGAAAGATTTCGTGCCGCTCATGGAGCGCCTGTTGCCCCAATGCGTGGATCGGCAGATCCGCGTCATCTCCAATGCCGGTGGCGTCAATCCATCGGCCTGCGCGGAGGCGGTGATCGACGTCGCCCGGAAACTGGACCTCCGGGGCGTCAAGATCGGCATCGTCGCCGGCGACGATATTCTCGATCGACTCGATGCCCTGATCGATGCCGGACACGAGTTGCGAGATCTGGATACCGGACGACCGCTCTCTGCAATTCGCGAGCATGTCCAGAGCGCCAACGTCTACTTTGGGGCCGCGCCCATCGTGGAAGCGCTCCGACAGGGCGCCCAGATCGTCATCACCGGGCGCTGCACCGATACCGGCTTGACGCTGGCGCCCATGATCTTCGAGTTTGGTTGGAAGGACGACGAGTGGGATAAGCTGGCGGCGGGGACGGTCGCCGGACATATCGTCGAGTGTGGCGCCCAATGCACCGGCGGCAACTGTCAGGCCGATTGGCAGAGTATTCCCGATCTGGCCAACATCGGTTTTCCCATCGTGGAAGCTGAAGAAGACGGCTCGTTCATCATCACCAAGCATGAGGGGACCGGCGGGCGCGTTTCCCCGGCGACGATCAAGGAACAACTGCTCTATGAGATCGGCGATCCTCGCCAATACATCACGCCCGAATGCATCGCCGATTTCACCACCATTCAACTGGAGGAGGTGGGGGAGAATCGCGTCCGCGTCTTCGGCGTCAAGGGGCGTCCGGCGACGCCGTTTTACAAAGTCTCCATCAGTTATTTCGCCGGCTACAAGGCCGTGGGGACGATGGTCTATAGCTGGCCCGATGCTTATGCTAAGGCTCGGGAGGCCGATCGCATCGTTCGCCAGCGACTGGCCGACCTCGGGCTCGAGTTCGATGAAATACTGACGGAATTCCTCGCCGTCAATGCTTGCCACGGGCCTTTGGCCCCCGATCCGCCATCGGACATCGCCGAGGTTCAATTGCGCATTGGCGTGCGGAGCACCGATTGGGCGGCCGTGGATCGCTTCACGCGGGAGATCGCACCGCTCATCCTGACGGGACCGCCGACGGCCACCGGTTTCGCCGGCGGACGCCCGCGCGTGGAAGAGATCATCGCCTATTGGCCGGCCCTCCTTCCCAAATCAGAGGCTGAGCCGTCGATTGAGATTGTGGAGTCGTAAGTCGAGCGCCGGAGAGTCTGATCATGGTCAGAGTGCCGCTCTTCAAGTTAGCCCATGCTCGCTCCGGCGATAAAGGCGATACGGCCAATATTGGCCTCATCGCCTATAAGCCGGAGTATTATCCGCTACTCGTGGAGCACGTCACGGCCGAGCGCGTCAAAGAGCATTTTCGTGGGATCTGTCACGGAGATGTCGAACGCTATGAATTACCCAATCTCGGCGCTCTGAACTTCGTGCTCCATCACGCCCTGGGTGGCGGAGGTACCATCTCATTGCGAACTGACGCGCAAGGAAAGACGCTGAGTACAGCGTTGTTGCGCATGGTAATCGAAATCGATGAGGAGACGGCGCGGCGGTTGGGATTAGAGTGAACCGGATGAACTGAGCAGGTTCACCGGTGTGGGATCTCCCAGCCGGGCGGCGAGAGGACATCACAGCGCGAGGTGAGTATGACGTACCAACGTCTTCTCTACGAGATCAAAGATACGCTCGCTCATATTACCCTCAATCGCCCGGAGAAGCGCAATGCCCTGGATGATCTCACTCTGGAAGAGTTGACCGAGGCTTTCACCCGGGCCGGAGGAGACGAAGCGGTGAAGGTCGTCGTCCTCAGTGGGGCGGGGAAGGATTTTTGTTCCGGGATCGATCTCTCGGCGCTCTATCGGATTCGGGAAGCGCCCATCCTGGAGAATTTGAAAGACGCCACCCGGTTGGTCGATCTCTTCCTCACCATGCGTCGGCTTCCCAAACCCATTATTGCGCTGGTCCGAGGGAGAGCGCTGGCCGGGGGATGCGGTCTGGCGACGGCGTGCGATCTGGTCCTGGCCAGTGAGAGCGCGCAGTTCGGCTATGCTGAAGTGAAAATCGGCTTCGTCCCGGCCATCGTCACCGCGATCCTGCGCCGCCAGGTGTCGGAAAAGCGCGCCTTCGAACTCATCGTCGGGGGTCAGGTCATCGACGCCCGCCAGGCGGAGCGCATCGGCCTCATCAATCACGTGTATCCAGACGAGCAATTCGATGAGCGCGCCGCTGCGTTCATACAGACGCTGGTCCAGAATAGCGCTTCAGCGATGGCGCTCACCAAGCGATTACTCTATCGCATCGATGGCATGAGCTTCGAGATGGCCATGCAAACGGGAGCCGAGATCAATACCATCTCTCGCCTGACCGAGGATCTCCAGCGCGGCATCGAGCGATTCCTCGAGCGGAAAAAGAAATGAGCCGATCGAGTGTTGAGAGCGCGCAGATCACTCCGAGCGTCGGGCGTTCTCTCCCGATGAGGCGCGGCACTGCTTGTCAACGGCCCGCGCCGATAAGATCGTGAATCCGAACAGCGCCAGCAGAAATAATCCCACGCCGATCCAGGTATACCGCCCCCCATCACCCCAGTACATCAGTCCGACAGAGAGAATGGCGAGTCCTCCGATCACCGTAAGCCACAGCCGACTCACCGGCGTACGAAGTGGTCGTTTGCCCCACTCGTGGCGAGGGAGCAGCAATCCGGCGCGTTCCAGGTCTTCTCGTGACATGATCGAACACCCCTAAGTTGTGGCCGCTCCGTTCGAAGCGGCCTCGTCCAGTTCGCGGAAGAACTGAAAGAACATCTGAATGCCGAATTTCACCGGATGGGTCTCCCGATTCACCATGATCACCGGACAGGCCGAGCGCCGGGCGATCCGATAAGGCTTCTCGCCAAAGATGCGCCGCCGGAGCCAGCTCTCTTCGGATGATCCGACGACGAGGAGATCCGCGCCTTCGGTATAATGGGCGATGGTGGCAAGCAGTCGAGCGGACTCCACGACGGTGAACGTGATCGGTTTCCCGTCGAGAGGAATGATCGCGTCTTCGGGATCGAAGAAGGCCGGGCGCTCGAGTGCAATTCGAATCTTCTGGACCCGCTCCTCTTTATCCTCCGGGCGCAGACCCGGCGGAACGACGTGAAGAGCGGTGATTCGTCGCTCCGCATGGCGTTCATCGAGCAGGAGTCGCCCGACGGCGAGCAGCAGATTGGCCGTTTGAGGATTGGCCACCGGAATGACGATATGGCGAGCGGGCACCGGGACGCCCCGTTGAACGACGAGGACGTTGCAGGGGGCATATTTGAGCACGGCGTCGATGTTTCGCCCGATGAGCGTGTGGGGATCGCGGCGACGCCCTCTCCATCCCATGACGACGAATTTGACCTTTCGTTCTTCGACGGTGTGAAGAATGCCTTTGAAGGGCTGATGCCCGAGCCGCACCAGCGTTTGCGTATCGACACCCAGCCGACGGGCTCGCGCTTTGGCCTGATCCACGATGGGACGGATACGCTCCAGAACCTGGTGCCCACCGGTGAGCGGCGTCTGAGGAGCGACTGTAGCGACGTGAAGAAGAATGAGCTCGCCATTGAGCGGCGCGGCGATTCGGGCTCCCACCTTCAGAATGGTCTCCGCCGTCTGTGGATTGGCGATGGGGACGAGGACGCGAAACCGCTCCGGCGGAGCCACCCACTTTTCCTCCAGGACGATGGGGGTCACTTCCTTCTCGCGTTCGCGGCGCGATGCATAAGTCTCATAAATGATGAATCCACTGGCCATCCAGCCGAGAACGAAGAACCAGGCCAGGGCCGAGAAGTGGAACATGAACAGGGCCAGAAAGAGGATCAATCCGATGTTGACGGCGGGCAGGATCGGATGGAACGGGATGAGATACCCATAGTCGAGTTTATCGCCGTATTTCTTGCGAATCGTCATCACGGCGATGTTGACCTGCAAGAACAGTAGGAGAAACATCACATCGGCGGCGGCGGCCACGTCTTGAATGGGAATGGCCACGGCCATGAATATGATCAAAGCTCCGCTCAATAAGAGCGCTGAATAGGGCGTCCGCGTTCGCGGATGAATGCGGGCGAAGAAATCGGGGAGATTGCGATCGCGCCCCATGGCGAAGGAGACCCGCGTCGACGAGAAGGTCGTCGCGTTCAGCGCACTCATCGTGGAGAGGAGCCCCCCGATGAGCAGAAGAGTCGTTCCCAGGGGCATGAACTGACGGGCAGCTTCGGCCAACCCCAGTTCGGCGTGATCTCCCAGCCACTGCCAGGTCGGTTCTCCGGAATCGGGATTGACGGCTCCAATGGCCGTGAAGGCGACGAGGATGTAGATGGGAATGACCACGGCGAGCGAAAAGAAGATGGCTTTGGGAATGTTCCGTTTCGGTTCTTTCACTTCTTCTCCCGCTTGGACGATGATCTCGTAACCTTCGAAGGCGATGAACGTGAGGCCCATGGCCATGAAGACACCGGTGAGACCACGAGGGGCGAAGGGCGTGAACTTGGTGAGATACCCCGGATGCTGATAGATCGTCACCAGGCCGCTGACGATGAAAATAGCGAGGATGACAATCTTCCCGATGGTGATCAGGTTGCCCACTTTGCCCGTTTCGGAAACGCCTTTGAAATTAATGGCCACGAACGTGAGAGCTACAACCACGGCCAGCAATTTGTGCAGGAGACCGGCGGGGAAGCCATGTACGGTCAGGTGCACATCCTGGAGAACGAGTTCCACATAGGAGCCGAATCCCAGCGCGTAGAGGCTACCGGCGACGGCATGCGCGAACCAGCTCATCCAACCCGCCATGAACGCGTTCCAGGCGGGGAGCCCTTCCTTGACCCACAGATAGCCCCCGCCCGCTTCGGGGATCGCCGAGCCCAATTCGGCATACACCATGGCCGTCAGAGCGGTCACCACGCTATTGAGCGCGAAAACCAGAATGAGTGCCGGTCCCGCCGTCCCGGCCGCGATGCCGGTGAGCACAAAGATCCCCGCGCCGATCATCGCGCCGACGCCGACCATGGTGACGTCGAACAAACTCAACTCGCGAATCAGGCCAGCTCGCTCGGTCGTTTCGGCTTGTGAGGCGTTGATTTCCATACCGCTCCAGCCCGATGAGGCGTGACCCGTTTCATCGGGCCGATAAATTTAATGTACGGGGGAGAGAAAGTAAAACGGCGGTGGGGGATCGAGCGGGGAAGATACGAGTGGGTGCTTCATGAACGACCGCGATGCGTCAGGAAACTGAGAACCCCGACGAATAAAGCCGCCCCGATGATCGACCAGACGACGGGGAAGGGCCGACCACCAAAGTTCAGCGTGAATAGGTCAGGAAGAGCGAGGCGATCGGATAACCATCGCCCGAGCAGGGCTCCGATGAAGCCAAGGACGATGGACATGAGACAGCCTCCCCGGGAATATCCCACCAACGCGCGGCCCAAGCTCCCGCACAGTCCGGCGACGATCAAGAACAGGAGAAACTCGACCATCGACATCGCGACGGCTCCTTTCAGCGATCATGGCGGCACCGAGAGATCATGTCGCCCCGATGGACAACCCGCCTTCTACCTCGGCAAATCGGTGAGTACTGCGGCATCGGGAGAGCATGTCGCCCGCCCCCGTTACCTTTCTTCGGCACCCAATGGAGTCGGCCGATGATGGCGAGACGCCGTGAGAGGCTCGCCTCCTCGCCGAGGAGGCGAGCGCTGGCTCTCCCTCTGCTGGCCGCTCGATGGAAGAGGCCCCCCTCCTGTCTCATTCCACGACACCGCTGACCGGTATCTTCAGTTCGGCGAACTCCTTGTCGTTGGTTCGCACGAGAATGAATCCATCGAACGGGCCAGGCTTGAGTTCATCCTGGGCCAATGTCACCTTGATGCGATACGGGAACCGATCGCGCTGAGGCGCGATGAGCTCCGTCTTCACGAAGGGTAAGGTCGACTTCGCCTCGATGACCTTGAACCCCTCGGTTTGACTGCGGACGCTGATCGTCCGGTTGAGCAGAAAACGACTGTTGGGATTATTGGCCAGCGAAGCTCGATGAATGCGCCCGAACGTCAATCGCTCCGGCAGTGCCTGCACCCGCTCGGTGACCATGACCATCACCGGGATGCGCAGTTGAGGAGATTTCTGGTTATTGGTCGTCACGGTGACCGTGGTGTGATACCGGCCGCCGGTAGATTGAGGTTTGAGCTTCACATCGACCTCGTAGCGTTTTCCCGCCTCGATCGTCCGAACCCGGGCAGTGAAGTCGCGGTTGCTCGACTCCGCGTCGAGAATTTTCAGTGGAGTCCGATCATTATTGGTGATGGTGATCTTGGCCTCCGCGGGTTCGCCCTTGTTGATCCGCAGTGAGACGTATTGAGGATCGAAATCAACGAGCCGCGTGACGGTTCCTTTGATGAACAGTTGGACAACCGGTCGCACGGGATCATTAGAAAAGACCCGCGCCGATTTCTGGATGTTCCCATGGAGTCGATCCGTCTTCACGGTGAGCGTGATCTTTCCCTCCTGACCAGGAGGCACGACTTTGGTGAAGTCGCTGACCGTGCATCCTCAGCCAGGCTTCACGCGTTCGATGACCAGATCGGCCTTCCCTGTATTGACCACGCGGAAGGTATGGGTGATCTCCGTGCCCGCCTGCACCGTCCCAGCATTATACGTCGTCTCGGAGAAAACGGCCTGAGGATGATTTTCTCCTTCGGCGGCGGAGGACGAAGTCGTTTGACCGTTCTGGTCGCTGGCAGCGGTCGTCGATGGTGATTGGGGGGACCGGGTGGTCGCGTGGGCGCGCGTGGCATTCTCCGAAGCCCCCGTTGAGCAAGCCGTCGCCGTCAACATCGTCAGAAGCACGCCGAAGATGGCGAAGGGTCGTACATGTTCTCTGCCGCTCATATCAATTCCTCCCTTTGACGTCTCACATCCTGCCGTCCTTCATATCGCACTCATCAATTCTAGTCAAATTGTGCCATTTTTGCAGCCTCTTTTTATCATTGATCACCGGTCGGGGGTTCACCTGACGGTCATTATGGCCCATAATCAACCGCCTGAATGGTAGAGCGTATGGCCGTTCGTTAGGGAGGGCAGGATGCGATTGAGCGTAGGATCGAAGGGGGAATGCATCGATGTCACTGTCACTTCTCCTACGACATCGGGCGCGACGGTAGTGATTTTCCTGCACGGGTTCATGTCCCATCAGGCGGGCGAAAAGGCTCGGTTCTTCAAGGAAGTGCTCGTTCAACGTGGGGTGACCTTCGTGACGTTCGATTTTCGCGGTCACGGTCAATCTGGCGGCACGATGCGAGAACTGACCGGCACGCGCTTGCTCGAAGATTGCCATACCGTCGTCGAGCATGTCGCGTCGGCCGATCGTCGCATCGTTCTCATCGGTTCGAGCATGGGGGGATGGGTCGCCGCATGGTACGCCGCGCTCCATCTGGGCCGCATTGTGGCCAATATGCTCATCGCGCCGTCCTTTACGTTCGGTCGGGGATTCCTCGATCACATTGGTCCGGAAGGAGCAGCAGCGTGGGCCAGGGATGGCGTCATCCGGTTCAGCAATGAATATGGAAGCGTCGAACTGAGTTATGAGCTCATTCGCGACATGGAGCGTTATCCGGTTGCTGAGCTCGTCAGGCGCTATCGCACGCCCACGCTCATCGGCCAGGGTATGCGAGATCCGATTGTGGATTATCGACAGACGCTGGCTTTCGTGGAGCAGTGCCGAGGGGAGGAGATGACTCTCGCACTGTTCAAAGATGGCGATCATCGACTCACCACCTATAAGGCAGAGTTGGCTGAACTCCTGCTCTCATTCCTGGCCCGACGGAATCTCATATGAAGTCACTTTTTTCGCCGGAAGCTCACCAGAGCCTCGTCGGGAACAGTGGCCGCATGTCCATCGCCTATTGGGTTTGGCGTGACGAGCGTTTCTCTCCCTCCAGGAGCTTGGCCACCATCTGTGGATCAGTCGTGGGGAGTTGGCAGGCGTAATTCTGGCAGATGTAAGCGGTGGCTTTCCCGTCGATCATTTTCACCTGCTTGAGGAAGGGGATGCGCTGGCTGAGATATTCCTGGCCCGCGCCACCGTCGGCCAAGAGGAGAACTTTGTTCGGGAGATACCGCTCATACATTACCCGAAGCAAGCGCCGGGTATCTGCTCCCTCAGGCTTCCCGGCGATGATGATCTGTTTCGGTTTGTCTAAATAGAAGTCGAGCGCCACGAGCATCTGAGGGAGAGATGGAGGGTGTTGCTCGAGTCGCTCGCTGAACAGCATCAGGGTGGTTTCGGCCATGCGGCGCCACTGTTGGTGATTGAGCATCTCGGAGAGGCGCAGGAGGTTCAGTGCGGCGATCGAATTTCCGGAGGGCTCGGCGCCGTCATAGTCTTCTTTTGTGCGGACGAGAAGCGTATCGCTGGGAACCGTATCGAAGAAACCGCCCTCTTTCCGATCGGAGAACAGGCGGATCTGCCGCTCGGTGAGCTGAACGGCCTGCTCGAGCCAGCGGATGTCGAGATCCGCTTCGTAGAGATCCAGGAGCGCCATCACCAGAAAGGCATAATCTTCCAGATGAGCGTCAAAGCGCGCTTCCCCTGCTCGATACCGCCTGAGCAGGCGTCCCGTCTTGGAATCATAGAGTGTGGTCAGGATGAACGTCGTCGCTTTCTTGGCCGCCTGGAGATAGGCGGGCTCTCCGAGCACTTGATACGCGCGGGCGAGCGCCGAGATCATCAACCCATTCCAGGAGACGAGAATCTTATCGTCCAGATGAGGTCGCGGTCGTTGCTGGCGAGCGGCCAATAGCCGGGTCCGCGCCTCGGCGAGCAACTTCTCGATCTCCTGTTTCGACTTATGGAAGCGTTTGGCCACATCCTCGACGGTGTGCGCCACGTAGAGGATGTTCTTGCCGACGAAAGCGCCATGAGGGTCTTCGGGCACGTTCCCGTCGGGCTGAACGCCGTAATAATAATTGAAGATGGCCGCTCGTTCCTTTCCCAGAAGACGTTCGATCTCATCGTGCGTCCACACATAGAAGGCGCCCTCTCGTTTCTCTTCGGGATGGGACGGATCGAGGGCGCTCTCGGCATCTTCTGCGGAATAGAATCCGCCGTTCTCGCTGGTGAGGTGTTGCCGCACGTAACGGAGGATGTCGCGCGCCACCGAGGCATAAAACTCGTCGTGGGTGATCTGGTAGGCTTCCAGATAAGCGCACACGAGTTGGGCCTGATCATACAGCATTTTCTCGAAGTGCGGGACCCGCCACGCCCGGTCGACGGCATAGCGATGAAATCCGCCTCCGAGGTGATCGTAGATACCACTTTGGGCCATGCGACGCAGTGTGGAGAGCGTCATGTGAAGCGCCCTCGGTTCGTTGAATCGGTGGGAGTATCGCAGGAGAAAATAGAATGTCGCCGGTCGAGGAAACTTCGGTTTCACGCCGAATCCACCGTACTGCTCGTCGTATTGTTCATGAAACGCCTCGAATCCCTTGGTGAGGATCGTCTCGTTCAGGGCGACATGACGACCGCTCACCACCGCGCGTTGTTTGAGGAATTCGGTGAGTCGCTCGCTGGAAGTGAGAATCTTCTCCGGCTCCGTGATCCAGAGCTGGTGAATGCGCTCGATGAGCGAGCGGAATCGTTCCGGGGGAATATAGGTGGCTCCGTAAAAAGGCTTCAGGTCAGGGGTGAGGAACATCGACATCGGCCAGCCTCCGCTACCGGTCAACGCCAGCAGGGCCGTCATGTATACGCGATCGACGTCCGGTCGTTCCTCCCGATCCACTTTGATATTCACAAAATATTCGTTCATCAGGGCGGCGATCTCTTCGTCTTCGAAGACCTCTCGCTCCATCACGTGGCACCAGTAGCAGGTCGAATACCCGATGGACAAGAAGATCGGTTTATTCTCTTTCCGCGCCCGTTGGAATGCTTCCTGGCCCCAGGGATACCAGTCGACGGGATTGAAGGCGTGTTGAAGGAGGTAAGGACTTTTTTCGCGAATGAGTCGATTCGGCTTTTTGCCTTGACGCCGTTGTCGAGCGATGAAGGCCATCATCGAATCACTCCGTTGCGCATCGTTGAAACGAGTCCCGCGAGATGAGGGGGCTCGTTTCGCCGACATGAACGCCATCATCACTCCTCCACCGAGGAGGAGAAAACCGAGGCTGATGATGAGCGCCGCTCTCTTTTTTTCGCTCATGAATGATCTACTGTAATCGCTCGGACGCGAATTGGCAATGGAGCCGATGCGCCAGAGTGCATCGACCGGGAGTGGGGAACTCCCGACCGCGAATCATCGATGGCGGTCTGCGACTGGCACGGCCGTGGCGCTCATGACCCATCCGGCGTACCTCGTCCCGATCAGCGCCGAGGAGCCCTCCCAGCGGCATAACGAAGCAGGGCTTGAGCGATCTTATAGGCGTAGCGGGATTCCGCATAAGCGGCTTCGGCTCGAGCGGCTTCGGCTTCGGCCGAGAGGAGTTCCACGAATGAGCTCAATTGCGCGCGATAGCGAAGTTGAGCGAGCCGGCGGGCCTCGCGCGCGCGCTCGACGAGTCGCTCGTTGACGCTGATCGATTTCCTCGCCGTCATCAGAGCGCGGTACGCGCGTTGCACCTGCAGGCGCACATCCTGGGCGAGCTTCTCGTAGGCGGCGCGCGTCTGTTCCAGGCGAGCTTGGGCTTCCTTGATGCGGTTTTTCACCTGGCCACCGGTGAACATGGGTACATAGACGCCCAGCGCACCGAGCATCAATCGGCCGATGGAATACGTGCTGAATCGAACCCAGCCGCCGCTCCACAGGCCGACGAATCTGGGCCGGCGTTCGCTTCGAGCTCGAGCGACGATCTGTTCATCGACTCGAATCTGCGCTTTCAAGGCCAGCAGGTCAGGTCGCCGTCGCTCGGCCTCGTCGAGCAACGTGGCCAAGTCCGGGAGAGGTTCGATGACGATTTCCGGTTCCTCTAATTGATACGTCGGTTGGCCGATGATGCCCATGGCGTGATTCAACTCGGCGAACGCCGTGGCCAATTGCTCTTCGGCCCGCATGAGGTCGAGTTCGGCTTGGGCGACGTTGGCTTCGGCCAACGTCACATCGACTTTGGATGTCAACTCGGCTCGATGGAAAGCGGCCGCTTGCCGCGCCGTCAATCGTCGCTCCTGAAGCACCTTACGGCCCACTTCCACTAATCGTTGCGCTTGCAGGGCGCGATAGTAGGCCCGTTCCACGTTCAGCGTCACCCAGGCGCGTTGTGCTTCCAGGGCGTGTTCCAGCGATATGGCCGCCCAGCGACTGGCCTTAACCTGATGGGCCGTGCGACCGAAATCATAAATATTTTGGAAAAGAGCCGCCGAAGCGCCCAGGTCGCGGAATAATGGCGAAGTGACCAGGCCGCTGAGGCCGAGTGCCCCCGATGCTCCCGAGAGTCCCTGCTTGCCGAAGCCCGAGACGTCGATGTGTGGGAAGTAGTCAGCCCGAGCCTGAGCGGTGCGGGCGCGGGCTGCCTCCAGAGCGGCCCGCGCCTGCCTCACGTCAGGATGCTCCCGGAGTGCCGTTCTGATGGCTTCATCGAGCGTCAACCTCGGAAGGGAATGCGATGAGGTTTGCGCTATGGTGGGCAGGCAGAGGACTAACAGGAGCAGCGCCGTCATCACCATGTCTCTTCTTCGTCTCGTCATCGTCACCGTCCTCCTCTGGTACTGTCGCAACGCGAGTCGGCAGCTCGCGCATGGCTCTATTCATCGTCGTCTCGACGCATCCATCTTGGGACTGATCGGTGAAGCGGAAAGCCCGTCTCTCATCATGAGTGCGTGATGGTCACCGGCGTGCCATCGCGGACCGCTTGACGGCCGCTCATGATGACCGGATCGCGCTCGGTCAATCCATCGACGATCTCGACTCTGATGCCATCATCGAGTCCTCGTTCCACGGCGATGCGCCGGGCGCGACTATCGCGCACCGTATAGACATAGGCCCGTCCCCCTTCAATGATGAGAGCCTCGGCGGGCACGGTCAGAGCATCCTTGCGCCGCTCGAGAACCAGAGTGACGTGAGCATACATGCCTGGGTGGAGTAATCCCCGATGATTGGCCACGTCGATCTCGGCTCTCATCGTGCGCGTTTGGGGATCGAGTGCGCGCGCGACGCGGGTGAGCGTTCCCTTGAAAACCCGATCCGGGAGCGCATCCACGGTGAAGGTGACCGAGCGTCCCGGCCGCGCATAGGGAACGTCCGGCTCGGCCACGTCGATAGTGAGGCGTAATCGATCCGCGCGGGCGATGGTGACAATCGGGGACACATCCTTTTGCGAGAGCGCCCGTTGAATGAGAGCGCCGGGATCGACGTATCGTTTGGTCACCACGCCATTGAACGGAGCGCGGATACGGGCATACTCCATCAGCTTCATGAGCCGGGCGCGGTTCGCTTCGGCGCGGGCGACCTCACTCTCGGCGACGTCAATCTGACTCTCGGCCACAGCGACCATCGCTTGAGCCACATCGAGCGCCGCTCGCGCTTCGTCTACGCGTTGCTGGGAGAGGACGTCCGGTTCCTCTTGGCGAACGCTCCGGAGACGCTCATAAGTGATCTTCTTCAATCGGGCATCGGCCCGGGCGCGATCCAGCTCGGCGCGGGCGTGGGCGAGTTTGGCTCGGGCCCGTTGGAGATCGGCTTCGGCCTGCTTCACTTCTTCGGCCATCTCCGGCACGTCCAGAGCAGCGAGAACGTCCCCTTGGCGGACGCGATCTCCGATATCGACCTTGATCCATCTCAGGTATCCGGCCGTCTTGGCATAGAGGGTGACCTGTTCGAACGGTTCGAGGCTTCCCGGCAGGACCCGTCGCCGCACCAGATCATGGCGCTCCGGATAGATCACTTTCACCGGCACGCTTCCGGTATCATCGGCCGGTGCATGGAGTCCGGTGCGCGTCTCCACCGAACGACCTCCGCAGCCGAGCCAGAGACTCCCCCCCACGACCACGAATGCGAAAACGACCGCGAGCGGGAGGCGTCTTTTCATCGTCACCGTCGACCTCCTTCTGAGACAATGAATGAGCCCAGGCAAGGCCAAAGGCATTTTCTGCATCATGACTTGTCCGCACGATGGATCATTCTTGATGGACATTGGTCGAGCTTCTCTCCCGTTGGAATACCGTATAGAGCACGGGAACGATGAGCAGCGAGAGCAGCATGGCTCCCACGACGCCACCGATGATCGTGCGCGCCAGCGGAACATTGGCATCGCCGCCACCGACACCAACGGCCATGGGCAGGAGGGCCAGTACAGTGGTCAATGACGTCATCAGGATCGGACGGAGTCGAACCCGGGCCGCTTCCAGGACGGCCTCGCGTACCGGTTGACCTCGCTTTCGCCCCCGGTTGGCAAAATCGATCAACAAGATACTGTACTCGACGACGATGCCGACCATCATGATGATGCCCATGAACGATTGAATGCTCAAATGGGTGCCGCTCAGAAAGAGCATGAAGGCGACGCCGATGAACCCCAGCGGCACCGTCAACATGATCACCAATGGATCGATGAAACTGCGAAACTGGGCCACCATCACGAGGTAGACGAGAATGGCTGCAATGACCAGGCCGCCGCTGAACTGGCTGAACACCTGACGCATACTTCGAACTTCGCCGCGTGAGTCGATGCTATATCCTTTGCCCTTATATTGAGGCCCGGCGACTTCGTAATAAGACCCACGCTCGCTCTCCCGGGGAATGAGGCCGAGACGACTATTGTTCCGGAGTCGCCGTTCGATGGCGCGAGCCACCGAGCCCACATCGGCATCGCGGGCGACGTCGGCGTAGACGTCGATGATCCGGGTGATATTGCGATGGGTGATGACGGCAGGTCCCGTCTTCCGATCGAATCGGGCCAGATTGCGCAACAGAACCGGTTGATCGCTGCCCTGTCCGGTGATGGGAATATCTTTCAAGGTCTCCAGCGAGGCGATGTCCTCTTCCCAGTACTGAGCGCCCAGGAAATAATGATTGCCATTTCGAGGATCGATCCAGAACGCCGGATCGAAATTGATGCTCGAATTGGTCGCCGTGACGATGTTCTTCATCACGTCTTCGATGGTCAGTCCCAGGGAAGCAGCCTTGAGGCGATCGACGTGCACGTCGATGAGTGGATAATCGAGTCGCTGCGCGATACGTACATCCCGCGTGCCGGCAACCTGTTCCGCCTCCTGCTTGATGATGCGCGCGATCTCGTAGGATGTATACACATTACTTCCGCTCACCTGATAATGCAGCGGCGCTGGCTCGCCGAAGTTCAAGGCGGTGGTGAGCATGCCGCCGGTGTCAAAAGCGAATTCTACGCCGGGGAATGCCCTATGGAGTCGCGCGCGCAGTTCTTCCACGTAATCGAATGTGCTCGGCATGCCGCGTTTGCCCTTCAATTGCACGAGGATGAAGGCATCCATGGGACCCGTATTGGGGGTATAGGCCGCTGGCCAATCCATGAGCACGCCGATATTGGAGATCAGTATACGCAGGTTCGAACGAGGATGTCGTTCCTGACGGGGGTATTCGGGATCGGGCTGGCCGATAGTGTCCATGAGCACCCTCTCCACGCGAGCGATCGTCGCTTCGGTCTTTTCGATCCGCGTCCCCGAGGGCAGGCGCACAAAGAGAGTGAACTGCCCGGCATCGACGCGAGGAAACAATTCCGTCCCCGTCATCCTCAGCAGGAAGAGAGCGACCACGAACAGTCCCGTCGCCCCCAGGATGACCAGATGGCGGGCTCGTAGCGCCCGTTCGAGCCCACGCGCGTAGGTTCTGGACAAAAATTCGATCACACTCCTTCTCGGCGCCGTCGATCGCGTGTTGGATTTCAGCAGACGAGCGCAAAACGGTGGGATCAAGGTGATGGAGATGAGGTACGAGGCGACGATGGCGAAGGTCGCCGCCAGCGCCAATGGCGTGAACAGGTATTTCGCCAGGCCGGAGAGAAAGACGACCGGATAGAACACGATGACCAGCGTGATCGTCGAAACGAGAACGGGCAGGGCGACCTCGCGAGCGCCATCCAGGGCCGCCTGCCAAGGCGTCTTCCCCTGCCGGAGATGACGCATGGTATTTTCCAGCACTACGATGGACTGATCGACGAGAATGCCGACGGCCAATGCCAAGCCCCCCAGAGTCATAGCGTTGATCGTGTGACCGGAATAAAACAATCCTATGAATGCGGCCAGGATGGAGAGGGGAATGGCCAGAGCAATAATGAAGGTCAATCGCAAACTGCGCAGGAAGAAGAAGACGACCAGCCCGGCCAGAATGGCGCCCAGACCGCCGGCCATCTGCAACCCGGTGATGGCTTGCCGCACGTAGACCGACTGGTCCATGACCACTTCCAGAGCGAGCGTCTGGGCTCGCGGGTCCATCTCGCGCAGTCGCTGAAGAATGCGTTGAAGCCGCGCCTTGATGGCATCGACGATGGCGATGGTGTTGGCGCCCGGTTGACGATAAATGGGAATGTACACTTGCCGACGACCGTTGACGCGAACGATATTGGTCTGGATCTGATGACTGTCCAATACCTTGCCGATGTCTTGAATGAGCACCGGAGCTCCATGCTCGACTTTGATGGGGATGAGATTGAGCGCCGCGACCCTCGTGGGCATGGCGTTGGTGAAAATCTGATAGTCCGTGTCGCCGAATTTGGCGTCGCCGGCCGGGATCAACACGTTGTAGCGGCGAAGGGCTCTGACGACATCCATCGGCGACAATCCTCGCGCCTGTAACTTTTCTCGATCCACATAGGCCAGGATGCGTCGGAGCACGCCACCGTAAACGGCCGGAGCGATGACCCCTTGAATGGATTGGAGCCGGTTGCGCAACTCGAAGTAGGCGACATCGTAGAGTTCCTGCTCGCTCATGGTCGGACTGGAGATACTGACCAAGGCCAGCGGAATGGATGCCGTGGGGTCGAACGGCATGACCATGGGGGGGATGGTGCCCGGCGGCAAATAGAACATATCCGAGACGGCGTATGAGGTGACCTGGGACATGGCCGTGTCCAGGCTGATCCCTTCGCGGAAGAAGTCCTTGACGATGCATACGCCGAGCATGGCCTTGGCTTCCTGATGCTCAATGCCCACCGATTGTCCCGTCCACCGTTCGAGGCGGGACATGATATCCCGCTCCATCACTTCCGGTGGCATGCCCGGATAGAAGGTCACGATTTGCACCGCCGGCGTCTCGAAGATGGGGAGCAGATCGGCGGGGATTTTCTCGTAACTCACCGCGCCCAGAACCACGACGATGAGGGCGATGACGGCCACCAGGTGAGGATTTCTCAACGCCATCTGGATCATGACCCTTTCCTCTCCCGAGTAGAGTGGCGAGTGGGATGGATTCCCTCGATATCCTTTTCCACCGTCATCGACAGGATTGAACCACTCGCTCGCTCGCGAATGACAGGCTCCTCACTTGCGCCACCTTTGGCCGGGGGACCATCGGTTCGCTCATTGTGCAAGTTGGGTTGTGTCCGCCGGATCATCAGAATTGCATCGCGAATTGAAGCAAATCCGAGCGAGGGACATCGCCGACCAGTCCGTAGAGAAGCCCACGATCCCTCCAGAGAATGAGGGTGTATCCTCTTTCGGCGCTCACCAGGAAGCGCCGGCCATCGATCGAGATGAGCCGTTTCTCGGGCCATTCCACATCACGGCCATCGAACACGTAAAGCGAGACGCGGCGGTGCGCCTGTCGATAGGCGATCAACGCCGCGCGACGGCCCTGGAGATGGCAGAGCCGCCCGCCGATCAATGAGGGCGCGCGCGTCACGGGGAGTCGAAAAGCGAAATCGACGCGCTCCCGGAACCAGGCCAGCAATGCGTCGTGATCCGGCGTCACAATCTGCATCTGATCGAGTGCGTTCTCTCGATGATCGGCGATCAAGAGGGGCATCAATCGTCCCGGGGTGATCCGGTTCGTTGGTCGCAGCCACAAGATGGTCAGGCTCGCGACGAGAAGCATCGCCGCAGCCAGCACTGGAACCCACGTCGGCCACGAGCGGGCTTGGGAAGACCGGATCAATGATGGCGCTCGCTCGCTGGCGATTCGGGCCAGGATGCGTTCGCGCAGCGAGGCGGGAGCCTTCTGGCCGCTCGCCCCTTGTTTCACTATTCGCCGCAGCCGCGCCTCGGAAGCGAAAAACGCCTGACAGGCGGAGCATTGCGAGATGTGTCGTTCGGCGGCGATGCGCTCGGCCGGCGTCGAGCGTATGGCGCCGATGCCATAAATATGTTTTCTCGCCGTCCCACAGTTCATCGTCTGTGCTCCGCTCGCTCACCTCCACTCTTGATGGGTAGTTTCCGGTTCGACGAAGCCCCGCTGCCGCCCGTACTCCCAGAGCTGCTCTCGCAACAGGCTGTGGCCCCGATACAGCCGGGAGGCTACCGTTCCCAGAGGGCAGCCGACGATGTCGGCGATCTCTTTGTAACTCAACTCCTCCACGTCGGCCAACCAGACCACGGTACGAAACTCGATGGGCAGGGCATCGAGCGCCCGCTGGACCTCGCCGTCCAGCAGGTGGGCGAACAGTTCTTCCTCGGGAGTGGGAACCGACTCGAGGTTGGCCGATTCCAGTAAGGCATCGCTCAGTTCGATATCCACAATGGATGGTTGGCGGCTTTGTCGGTGAAATTCATTGATGAACGTTCGCAACAGGATCTGGAAGAGCCAGGGCTTGATCTTCTCCGGCGCGCGCACCGTATGGAAGTTCTTGAAAGCGCGCAGGCAGACTTCCTGGACGAGATCCTCGGCGCGTTCTCGCCTTCCTCGAACCAGTCGCAGGGCCAGGGCGAACAGGCTATCCAGATGAGAGACCACCACTTCTTCGAAGTTCGGCATGTCCGAGGTGGCATATTCCCGTGACTCTCGTCGAGCCGCCGACCCACCCCGAATGACTCGATACCGTCTGTTCACGCGACCCTCTCCCCCAAGTATGACAAAAAAGACGTGGAATTTCTTCCCCGAGAAAAAATTTTTCATGTAGCCTCACCATCGCGGATGCCCGAGCAGCGTTCTCCCTCTTCAACGAGCCAGCGGGGAAGCGGTAACGTCACGAGAAGGGTGAATGTTGAGAAGCTGAGTGACCGTGGGGACGAGTTGCGTCTGTCGAATGCTCCCCTCAATGTGATACTGTACCGATGGCGAAGCAATCAGGAACGCTCCCCACATCGTGCGCCGAAACGGCCAGTAGCCATGAACGCCACTGGCGGTGACTTCGCGCGCCGTGATGATCTTCCCATCCTGGAGTCGCCAGGTTGGATAATAGCCGGGTTGGAGTTCCAGATAGAGCTCGCCGCCGCGCGGTCCTCCACTGCCCACTTCCTGCCACAGACGGGCGGGCCAGACGTTGCGGACAATGAGCCGGCCAGCAGTCGGGTCTCGCAGTGTCAACAGCGCGCGCGTGACCTGAAGCAGCAATCGATCCTTCTCTTTCTCGGCCACCCTCCCCCGGACATAGGATTCATCGTTCACCTTCAGGAAGAAGCCCTCCACCGGAGGATAAAGGATGGCCGTTCGGTCCAGGTCGATGAACCGTCCCCGCTTGGTCAGGAATCCTTTCCGGGCGAGGGCTTCGTTGACGTGAAAGTCTTTGATGGCATAATCCATGCCATGATCGGTGACCAGGAAGAAGACCTCGGGAACGCTTTGACCATCGTGAAAGATCACCCGATCGATGAATTGGGCGATACGATCCATGAGCGTTTCCATGAACCGCCAGTACGTTTCAGCAGTCGCCGGATCATACAGAGGGCTCTCGGGGAGGAGAAATCCCGCCCAGTTGTGCAACGGTTCGTCGGGAATGGGCAGGTAATAGATTTCCAGTTCTCCCCGTCCAACCTTCTTCTGGAGCCAGAGAGAGAAAGCTTCGGCGTTCTCCACAACAGCCAGAAGCGTCTGTAGATAGAGCTCTTCGGCGCGACCGTCTCCACCAAGAGGCAACGGTCGTCCCAGATCACCGCGTTCGTAGGCGCGACTGGCTCCATTGGGCACGAATGGCGGAGGGGAGGGTCCTTCGACGAAGAGCGAGGCCCGATTGCTTTTTCGGCGGCTCGGTCGACTATGGTAGAGTTTGAGATCCTCTCCATTCAGCGAGCCGTCGAGCCAGGCCAGATAACAGGCCATCGGTCCGCGTGGCGTTTTGATGGTCAGGGGGATTCGGTGCGCCATCCCACGATCGAGCGGATGTGAGGAGCGGAAGGCCTCTGTCTGAGCAATGAGCAGCCTCTCTCCTCGCCCCTGTCGCAAGAAAAACCGGGATTGGCCAATGGTCAGGATATAGCGACCCTCGCCTATCGGTTCGAGTTCATCAAAGGTGATCACCGCATCCCGCCCGAAATGCTGACCGTACCCATCCACCAACGTCAGGAATCGAGAGATCAAACGCCTCTCCTTATCGCCTTTGACCGGCAGGGGAAAAGCGTGCGTCGCTTGATGGACGACCGTTTTGATGCCCTGTCTGGCCGCCGTCATCCAGATGGGCTCGACCAGGAGTGCCGTTCCATCGAATCCGCTGATCGTCCTCAACAGGTCATGCTCTTTCAACGGGAGGGCGAATACGCGATTCCCGGTCACCCCATGAATGTGAGCATACGTTCCGGTGAATAAAGTGGCATGGCCGGGCGCCGTCTTACTCGGGAAGTTGGGAATACAAGGATAAATCGAGGAGAAGTGATGTGCGGCGAGCAGGTGTTGGAGCGTCGGCGCGCGACCTCGGCCGCGCAGGGCCTTCATGAACCAGTACGCGTTTCCGTCCAGAGATAAGATGACCGCACGGGGTCTGATTTCAGATCCCGTCAGAAGGGCACTGGGCCAAAGGAAGGTGATGAGAAGAAGCGCAACAAGCCCGGCTAACCGGGACGGATGTGAGCGAAAGGAGAAAGGGCATCGTCTCATAGAGCGAAGAATGTTACGGTTGGTCAGTGAGAGCGTCAACCGGAGGTGATGCGAGGGAGTATAATGCGATCCTCAACCCCAAAGCGAACGGTTCGTTGAAGGTGATGTCCGGGCGATGCTCCTCCTCGAATGAGAGCGGTGACTCGAATGGACGCACGCCCCACCGGAGTTGCTCCATCATGAAGGCGACGAGTCGGCGACCAGATCTCTCAACTTGGCCTCTACCGCTCGGCCCACTTCGCTGCATTTCGCCGCGCGCTCTGGACCGACCAGGTCATAGGTCAGCGTCTCGCCTTCTTCCAGGACGGCGGCCACCGCCGCTTCCACCATTTGAGCCGCTCGCTGGAGTCGCCCATCCTCGTGTTTGGCGCCCAGCCAATCGAGCATCATCTGCATGGCCAGGATGGCGGCCAAGGGGTTGGCTTCGTCTTTTCCGGCGTGCTTGGGCGCACTCCCGTGGATGGGCTCGAACATGGCATGCTCATCGCCGATATTGCCGCCAGCCGCCAGACCTAATCCGCCTTGCGTGGTGGCACCGTTATCGCTGATGATGTCTCCCACCAGGTTAGGGGCCACCACCACGTCATACCATTCCGGATTGCGAATCTGCCACTGGCAGAAAGCGTCCACGTAAGCGTAGTCCAATTGGATGTCGGGGAATTCACTCTCACCGATTCGGCGAAAGATCTCACGGAAATAGCGATGTGCGCCAATGATGTTCGATTTATCGACGCAGGTCACTTTTTTTTGCTTCCCGCGCCGCCGCGCCAGATGAAACGCGAATCGGACGACGCGCTCGGTCGCTCTCCGGGTGATCCGAATGGGCGTGATGCGACCGTCGGCGATGGCGCGGCTCTCACCGGTATAGGCATCTTCGGTATTCTCCCGGACGACGACGTAGTCAACTTTGCCCGGTTGCCAAACCTGCATGAACTCGCCGTGAATCTTGTGCCGCACGCCGGGATACAACTTGATGGGACGCACGTTGGCGTAGAGATCGAGCTTCTGGCGATTGCCAATGACTTGAGCGAAACCGGCCAACTGCGGCTCGGGATATGGCTTGCCCGGCTTGGTGAATACCGGCCGACCATCGACTTCATGCCCGACGGCGCCCAGCAGAATGGCATCGGCCGCCTGACACTTCTCGAACGAGCCATCGGGCCATTCCTTTTCGTACTGAAGATAATAGTGTCCGCCACAGGGAATGCTCTCGATATTGAAGGTGACGTTGAACAGGCGTCCGGTCGCCTTCAGGACGTTCACGGCGCACTCGATGACTTCGGGACCAATTCCGTCGCCGGGAAGGACGACGATATCGTATGCTGATTTGACCATGATTCGTGCTCCCTCGGACACATCAGGTTAACCATGCCAAGACATCTGGCCGGGTGGCTTTGCCTTGCTTCCAAGTGAGAGCAAATCTAACACGGGGCAAGGCGCGCTTTCAAGAGAGAGTGGCAGCGTTTGGTGCGGGAACGGCAGTGAATCGGCCCAGCGACTCCGATTCTGCCGGAGCCGCTCATCTCGTCGGCGGAGACTGGTTCCAAGGAGCAGGCGTCACAGCGATCTCCCAACGCGACCCCTGTCGAGGAATGCTGCCTCCTCAGCGCGCACAGGTCAGTGCGCGCCCACCGTCGATACTGATCGTCGCTCCGGTGATCCAACCGGCGCGATCGGAGGCCAGGAAATAAATCAACTCGGCCACTTCCCAAGGCTCTCCCACCCGACCCAGCGGATGCGTGGTCTTGCTGCGCTCGAGAAACGCCGCGTACTCCCGTTCGCTCATGCCACCCGCGCGATGGAGATTGGTCACCACGACGCCGGGATTGACGGCATTGACCCGAATGCCTTTGGGCGCCAGCTCCAAGGCGGCGCATCGCGTCAATTGGTCCAGCGCCGCCTTACTCACGCAATAGGCCAGAACGCCGGGGAAGGCGCGCAAGCCGGTGACGCTCGATACGTTGACAATATTGCCGCCCGAGCGCTCCAGATGAGGAACGGCGAGTTTCATCAGGTGGAAGATCGAGCGGAGGTTGATGTTCATGGTCTCATCCCACAGCTCCAGAGAGGTGGTTTCGAGATCTCCACTTTTGAGAATGCCGGCCGCATTGACGAGCACGTCGAGTCCACCCATGTGGTTGACCGCCTGTTCGATGCATTGCTGGCACTGCCGTTCATCGGCAAGGTCGGCCACGATGGTATATGCCCGATCCGACGCCAGAGCAGCGACTTCGGCCAGCGCTCGTGCGCGGCGGCCAACCAGCGTGACCATGGCATCGGCTTTCAGGAATCGTTCTGCCGTCGCGCGCCCGATGCCGCTGGACGCGCCGGTGACGATGACCCTTTTGTGGTGCATCTCTCCCATCATGTCTCGCTCCTCGGCTTGTCAGATCTCATCGCCCCCTCACTTGGAGGGAGTGAACGGGATTTCGTTCCCATCGCGCTTGTAGACGACGCCCGCTTTCATGACGAAATCGATGTTTTTGAGCAGGGTGACGTCGCTCAACGGATCACCGCGCACGGCGATGATATCGGCCCATTTGCCTGGCTCGATGCTGCCCAGATTCTTCTCTTGACCGAGCAACCGCGCTGCCTGAATGGTCGCGCTCTGGATGGCCTGCAGAGGCGTCATCCCCGCGTCCACCAGGAGGCGGAATTCGTCGGCATTCTGTCCATGAGGAAAAACGCCGGCATCGGTGCCGAATGCGATATTGACGCCGCTTCGGATGGCCATGCGGATAGAGCGGCGAGCATAGGGTTCGATCTCCAGCGCTTTCTTGGCCGACCAGGGAGCGAGTTTGCCCTCCTTCGCCGCCTTGACCACCGCTTCGAAGGCCATGAGTGTGGGAACCAGATAGGTTCCGTGCTCTTTCATCAATTGGATCGCCTCTTCATCCAAGATGGAGCCATGTTCGATAGAGGCTACGCCCGCCCGCACGGCGGTTTTGATGCCTTCATTGCCATGAGCGTGAGCGGCCACTTTACGACCGGCCATGGCGGCCGTGCGAACAATGGCGCGAATCTCCTCGAATGTGTACTGGGGTGCACCGACGGCATCGCCGGCGGAGAGGACGCCACCGGTGGCGCAAATCTTGATGACATCGGCACCGTATTTGATCTGGTAGCGGACGGCCTTGATGACCTCATCGACGCCATTGGCGATGCCTCGTTCGACGCCCGGCTCGCTGAGAGCGTCTGGCCGATATCCATTGCGATCACAGTGCCCTCCGGTGATCCCCAGGGCATAGGCGGAGACGAACATGCGCGGTCCAGGCACGATCCCGTTTCGGATGGCATCGCGCAAGGCGACGTCGGCCCATTCGCCAGCGCCCACGTTGCGGACGGTGGTGAAACCCGCCAAGAGCGTTTTGCGCGCGTTCTTGGCTCCGACGATGGCCGAATAGCCCGGCCATTGGTGGAGCGCCTGATCGGAGTATCCGTAGCTCGGATCACCGGTCAGGTGGGTGTGCATGTCGATGAATCCGGGCATGACCGTGTGTTGGGCGAGATCGATGATCTCGGCTCCCTCGGGGACGGCCACGTCGCGGCCCACCGCTTCAATGCGCTCGCCGCGCACCACGATGGTGGCGTTTTCGATGACTCGCCCCTCCTCGACGTCGAGGAGGCGTCCGGCTCGAATAGCGATGACGCGATCGGTAGCTTGCCGCGACTGCCCGGCCGCCGTCCAGGAGACGGCCAGGATCACGATGAGCGTCGTGAGCATTCTCTTGAGCATAAGATGTCCTCCCAATAGGAATTGTGAAGCTGTTTCGCGCAGGGCAGGCAATTCTACGACTGGGTGAAGACGAAGGCAAGACGGATCGGGACCGGTCTGTCCACATTTGGCGCCGGTGTGATGGCCAGACACCATTCATTGGACGAGTCTCGACCAACCATCTTCACGGGCCATCTCCGGACCAGAAGGTCAAACGCCAAACACCAAACACGAGTGGTCGGCAAGCGTCGGACCTTGCGTGCAGAGGACGTCAGTCGCGGAACGCGATCTCAACGATCGACCCCGGAGGGCGAGGCTACGATCCTGAGCAGCGTGATCTCGGCCGGTGCTCGGAATCGCACTGGCGCAAATGTGAGTCCTAACCCATTGGATACACTGAGCACCATGCCGTCAATCCGATAGAACCCCGATAAGTAGGAGGAATCCCGCAACGCCGGGCTGATCTGGAAGCCGAAGTAATTCAGCACGACTTGTCCTCCGTGCATATGTCCGGCGAGGAATAGATCGTATCCGCGCTCCGCAACGAACTTGACCAGCGAGTCGGACGGCTGATGGGCGATGAAGATGGCGAATGACCGCTCGCGATCGCCATGGATGAGCTGGCGAAGGCGATTCCCTTGAGGTCGGCGACGATATACATTGGTGATGCCGGTGAGTTCAATCCGTCCATGCTCCGTCTCCACCCATCGATGCTCATCCTCCAGCACCTGGATGCCATTCGCTTCCAGACTGCGAGTAATCCACTCCGGATCGGCCCAGACGTCGTGATCGCCAAGACAGGCGAAGATCCCATACCGTGCCTGGATGCGCCCGAGCAATGTGGCGGCACGGTCGATGTGAGCTGTTCCCGAGGTGATGAGATCACCGGTGAAGATGACCAGATCGGGGTTCAGTTGATTGACCTTCTCCACGAAGGCGCTCACCATCTCGGGACTGGTTCGCGGGTCCATCTGCACGTCGGTGATGTGGACCAGTCGAAGTTCAGGAGTCCCGGGGGAGAATTTATTCGATGCGATGATCCGCTCCCTCACGCGAATATGCCAGGTATCATGAGAGATGCGCGCCACGGCATAAACGGTCACCAGGCCGGTGATCAGCACGACCAACCGAGCCTGCCAGACCATCCATGTGGGGGAGTTCTTCGCAAATAGCGAGAGGACGAACCACCCGAGGTCAATGGCCAGAAAAAAAGGGAAGAGTTGGGCCACGATGATCAGGCCGATCCAGAAAGGATAAGTGAGCGTCATATCTACGAGTTTGTTCCCTCCACGAAGCGCGACGAGCCACCACTCGGATCCCCAAAGATATGTCATGAGAATGGCCAAGGGGTACACATTGATCAAGCCGGTGACGAGAATGATCGCCCCGAGTCGGCGCGGTTCCGACCAGGAGGTGAGTTGCCCGAGCGCCTGATAGAGCCTCGATCCCGCATAGCCATACAGGAGGAGGACCACAGAGGTCAGGATGAACAGCATTCGCAGCAACCAGGGCATGGCTCTCACCGAGCACCAATTTTAGGGGCCGTCGGGAAGAACGACAACTGACCAGGAAGGGAAAACCCGGTTTCACTCCATCGTCGATCCGTCCCGCTCGTGCTCCTCGTCACTGTGTGGCGGTGAGAGATGGAGCACCTCCGGGCGAGGGCCAGGGCGGGACCGCACAGGTGGGACGTGTTCGGTAGACTCCAGCCCGGTGCGGATGGAACTCGATTGCGGACCGATGGTCGATCACTGATCACCAACACTGAATTCCAGCCGGGTGCGGATGAGATGCAAATAGGTGGGGGGAGGAGGAGAGGAAACGAGAGTGGGGAATGAAGAATGAAGTGGGAAATGTCTCATAAAGTGCCCGAGCAGAGAGCCGTCATCCGACGATGAGGCCGGGCCTCGATGAGGAGGCACGATCTTTCTTCTCCTTACTTCTTAGTGGGGCGCGCCGGCGTCCGCTGTCGCTTCCTTTTCGCCGTGCCCGTCGATTGATGATCGAAGACCGATTGGAGCAATTCATCGACGGTGTCCACTGACACGAACGTCAAATCCTGGCGAACTTCCGGCGGCAATTCGTCCAGATCTTGCAGGTTGTGCTTGGGCAGGATGACGCGCTTGATGCCGCTCCGGCGCGCGGCCAGCACTTTCTCCTTCACTCCGCCCACGGGCAGTACCTGTCCCGAGAGCGTGATCTCGCCGGTCATCGCCGTATCCGAGCGAACCGGTCTTTGAGTGTACAGCGATGCCAGCGCGGCCACCATGGCCACGCCCGCCGAGGGACCATCCTTGGGGACGGCGCCGGAGGGAACGTGGAGATGAACGCCCGCCTTCTCAAACCGCTCGGGATCGATATTCAACTGTTCGGCGTGTGACCAGACATAACTCTGCGCCGCCCGCGCCGATTCCTGCATCACATCGCCAAGTTGACCGGTCAGCGTCAGTCCCTTTCCGCCAGGAAGCAGGGTGGCTTCGACGAACAGGAGTTCGCCGCCCGCTTCCGTCCAGGCCAGGGCCGTGGCGACGCCGGGCGGAAGCGAGGCCCGCGCCGTCTCTTGGAAGAATTTCTCGACGCCCAAGAAATCCTTCAGATCCTCCGGTCGCGCCGTCACCGTGGTGGCCTTCCCCTGAGCAATCTGGCGCGCCACCTTACGGGCGATCTTTCCAATAGCTCGTTCGAGCTGACGCACGCCCGCCTCGCGGGTGTAGCGGCTGATGATCGCCTTGAGGACCTCATCGGAGAGGACCAACTGATCCGGCTTCAATCCGTTCTGTTCAATCTGGCGAGGGAGGAGATACCGTCGGGCGATCTCCAGTTTCTCCTCCTCGCTGTAGCCGGGAAGATGGATGACTTCCATGCGATCGCGCAGAGCCGGCGGCACCGTGGCCAGGGTATTGACCGTGCAGATGAAGAAGACGCGGGAGAGATCGAACGGCAAGTCGAGATAGTGATCCCGGAAGCTGAAATTCTGCTCGGGATCGAGAACCTCCAGGAGCGCCGAAGCCGGATCACCCCGGAAATCCATTCCCAGCTTGTCGACTTCGTCGAGCATGATCACCGGGTTGTTGGTTCCCGCTCGGCGTAGCGCCTGAATGATCCGTCCAGGTAATGCGCCGACGTAGGTTCGCCGATGTCCGCGCAGCTCGGCCTCATCGCGCACGCCGCCGAGGCTCATGCGCTCGAACTTGCGCCCCAGCGCTCGGGCGATGGATCGTCCCAGGCTCGTCTTGCCCACGCCTGGCGGGCCAGCAAAGCAGAGAATGGGGCTTTTGGCGTCAGGCTTCAATTTCAGCACGGCCAGGAATTCCAGAATGCGATCTTTGACTTCCTCCAGGTCGTAGTGATCTTCATTGAGCACCTGCTCGGCGTGGTTCAGATCGAGATTGTCCTCCGTGCTCACGCACCAGGGCAGTTCCAAGATCCATTCCAGGTAGGTGCGAATGACGTGATAATCGGGCGCCGCCGAGGGGAGCCGCTCCATGCGCCGCAATTCCCGTTCGGCTTCCCGGCGTACTTCATCCGGCAGTTGGACGGCCTCCAGGCGCTCCCGCAACATGTTCACTTCGGCCAGCTCCGGTTCTTCTTCGCCCAACTCCTTCTGGATGGCCTTCAGCTGCTGTCGCAGGATGTATTCCCGTTGGGCTTTATCCATCTCAGCCTGGGCTTCCCCGGCGATCTTTCGACGGACCTCCAGAATCTCTACCTCGCGCGTCAGGTATGAGTTCATCACGCGCAGAATATCCCGACGCGTGTTCGCTTCCAACAGCGCCTGTTGCTTCTCCACATCCAGACTGAGCAATGTGGCCAGACGATAGGAGAGGACGACGGGATCTTCCTCGCTGGTGAACAGTGTACTCACGCCCTCGGGTACATTGGGGAGCAGGCTCAAGCTCTTTTGAATCAGGCCGAGGATGTTGCGGTGGAGGGCTTCGACTTCGATGCCTTCGTCTTGGGGGTGCTCGAGCACCTCGACGCGCGCCTTCAAATACTCCTCATGCGGCAAGAAAGTCACTACCTTCACCCGGCGCATGCCTTGAACGGCGATCTGAATCGTGTCCTCCGAGGTCCGCAACATCTTGGTGATGACCACCAGCGTGCCCACGTGGTAAAGGTCATCTCCGGTGACCTCATCCTTGGTATGTTCGAACTGGGTCAAAGTCACCAGAAACTTCTCTTCGGTGGTCACGGCCGCTTCCACGGCGGCCACCGACTTCGGTCGGCCCACCACCAGGGGGGCGATGACGCTCGGAAAGACGACCGTGTTCCGCAGGGGGAGCACCGGCAATTCCATCACCGAGGGCTGATCCTCGATATCCTTGACGAGCACGTCCGCCTCCGGGAGCGATGTTTCCTCGACGGCCGCCGCCGAACGGATGGGAATGTTGTGAACCCTCTTCTCTTTTCCGGTCACTTTTTCTTCGACTGGCGCGGATTCGGGGTCCGGTCGTCCTGGTGTTTCTTCGACGGATACATCCTTCTTTCTCTGTTTGCTCATATGCCTATCGGTAAATTGTATCGTGTAATCAACGTGGGGTGAAGAGGATCGGGCGGTTCATCATCTGGGCGAAGCTCAAAGGGCGCGCACCACGACGATGGTGAAATCATCGGAGCGTCTTTCCGGATCGGCGAACGCCTTAACTTCGTCGACGATGAGGTGACAGAGCTCCTGGGCAGAAGTGCCTTTGTGCTGACGGGCGAGGTTCTCCAACCGCTTCAATCCGAACAATTCTCCGCGATCGTTGGTCGCTTCGGTCACTCCGTCCGTGTATAAGATGAGCGTGTCACCGGGCCGGAAGTAGACGATGTCTTCCGAGTACGTCGTCGATTCAAAGATACCCAGAGGGATGCCTCCCCGAGAGAGAAGCTGTGCCGGTTCATCGGGACGGATGAACAGGGGAGGATTATGTCCCGCATTGACGTAGAAGACGCGTCGTTCCACCGAATCGAGTTCGGCGAAGAAGGCGGTGACGAAGTGGCGTCCCTCCTCTCCTTTCAAGAGCAATCGGTTCAATCGGGCGAAGACGCCCCGGAGGGAAAAGTCGTTGCCCAACAACGCGTGCAGGTAGGCGCGGAAACTCGCCATGATGAGGGCGGCGGGGATGCCTTTCCCGGCCACATCGGCGATGACGATCCCCCATCGGCCATCGCCGACGTCGATGAAGTCGAAGTAATCACCACCCACTGCCTCTGAGGCCACCGATCGACCGCAAATGCTGAAATTATCGACCTGGGGGGGATGATCGGGCATGAGTTTCTCCATCACCTGACTGGCCACTTGAAGCTCATATTCGAGTCGTCGCGTCTCCACCAACTGCTTGTGCAGGTGGGCCTTCTCGATGGCCACGGCCACCATGCTGGCGAACATCTTGAGCAACTGCAAGTCGGTCTCTGTATAGGCGCGAGGCAGGTCGGACTCCAGGTTGATGACGCCGATGATACGGTCACCGCTCCCCACGATGGGCGCGGCCAGCTCGGACTGGGTCTCTTCTCGAGCGCGAATGTAATATGGATCGGTGGTCACGTCCTCGACGACGACCCCTTTGCCCGTCTCCAGGACGCGACCGATGATCCCTTTGCCCGCATAGAATGGTTCCGTTTGGGTGATGTCCGTCTCGTAGCCGATGACCTCATAGCCGCGCAATGATTTGGTCAGGGGATCGAAGACGTAGATTCCCGCCGCATCATACCGGATGAGCTTTTTCACCGCCCTGAGGATGCCCCGGAGCGTCTCTCTCAGGTCGAGCGAGACACTGACCAGCCGGAAGGCCTTGATCAGCGTGCGGAGTTGCTCCGCATTGACCGTTGCTTCTGAAGTCGGCGTCGTATGTGATGTCATCCCCGTCTTGCCATTCAAGAGCTAAGTGTAGCTCAGCCGAGACGGGTTGCCAAGGTGCTTCCCGATTCCGGCGCGCCAGGTGACGAGGAATCCTGAAGAGGCTCGACTCCTTGCCGGGTCAGCGAGCCATAGTGGAGAAGGGGTGCACAAAATCAACAAGTTTGTGGGTGCGTTGTGAGAGGGGCGGCGAGTCATGGTGGAGGAGGAGTCCCTTGACGCCTTTTTCTTCAGCCCACTAGAATCTCTCCGCTGACTATGGCGCTCATCACCATTCAAGATTTTGACATGACGAGAGCCGCCTCTCAGCCCGATTCCGGTCTCGGGCGATGGTACTGTCAGCAGTTGGAGCGAGGGCATATCCTCTTCTTCCCTCGGATTCCCTTCGAGCTTTCGGAGGAAGATCGTGCCTTTCTCCTGACTCAGCAACAGGCCGGCGCCGGATATCACAAGAATATCGCCTATCGTCCGCATCAGGATCGCATCACGGGCCTGGTGAAGCGGAGTCGCCAAGAAGAGGAGCGATTGCGATCGTTGATGAGAGCCTACTCGCGGCGCGTGATCCGGTTCATGGCCGCGTTGCTCCCTCCCTATGCTTCTCGATGGCGGTTGGATTATGCCAGCTTTCGACCTCAGGAGGAACGAGGGCGACCACTGCGTCTTCGATCCCGCAACGACTTATTGCATGTGGACGCTTTCCCCACGCGACCGACCGGAGGCGGGCGGATTCTCCGGGTATTCACCAATATCCACCCTACGCGCCCCCGGCACTGGGTGACCTCGGAGACCTGCGATGTGCTGATCGAGCGGCTCGCCGGCACGCCCGGGCTCCCTCTCCCCTCGCCACGGCATCACTCAATCTGGGGGAGACTCGGTCGCGCCCTCGCGACAGCGGGACGGCGAGTGGGTCTCCCGCTCATTCACCGATCGCCTTATGACGCGTTCATGTTACGGTTGCATCACTACTTGAAAGAGCACAGGGAGTTTCAGGCCTCCTCTCCCAAGCACGTGTGGGCGTTCCCAGCCCACTCGACCTGGATCGTGTTCACCGACATGGTCACCCATGCCGTTCTTTCCGGTCAGTTTGCGCTGGAGCAGACGTTCATCGTCCCTCACGAGGCGCTGGTTCTGCCGGAGAGATCCCCCCTCAGGGTGTTAGAGCGCCTGGTCGGAGCACCGTTGACGGCGGCGGAGTGAAGCTGAAGCGAACCTCTGATTCCAGGTGCCTGAGCGGCCCTGACGGAGATCATCGCTCCGTCCCTTGCCGATATCCGGCGGCGGATCCCACGCGTCTGGTCCATGCCGACCGCCACCGCGCCAATAGCCCGGGTCGCTTTCTCTTCAATAATTGGAGGCATTTCTTCATGGCGCGGCGCATGGCCTCCTCGCCCGCCGCCATGATCTCATCGGCGCGATCCAGGTCATCCCATGCAATATGATTCAGCGGGGGGACGATCAACAGATCGGCGATGTTACGCGAATGGTTGGCCGAGACGTATCCCATGATCGACATGGCTTGCATGTGAATTTGGTACAGATTGGTCGGTGGATGCTCCAGCGGCGAGAAGGGATAGACGTCCACGGCGATCGTGCACTCAGCTCCCATGGAGATGAGTTCCGATACGGGCAGGCTCTCTACGACTCCTCCATCGACGAGCATTCGGTTGGGCTTTTCAATGACGGGGGTGAAGTATCCCGGGATGGCGCAACTGGCGCGTATGGCTCGCGCCAGATCCCCCTGCCTGATGATTCGTTTCTTTCCCGTACAGATGTCGGTCGCCACCACGGCCAGAGGGATTCGCAACTCCTCGAAAGTGGTGACGGGGAAATGTTGGCGAATGAAGCTCTCCATCCGCGAACCGTCGCGGAGCCCCAGTCGGGACAGAGTGATTCTCCCCAGGTCGCTCCACCGCAGTTTCCGGGCCAGGCGAATCATCTCGGTGAGCGACATGCCGCTGGCATAGGCGCCGCCGATGAGCGCACCCACGCTCGTTCCTGCAATGCAGTGGATGGGGATGTGATACTCCTCCAGCACCTTGAGAACGCCGATGTGAGCGATTCCTTTGGCTCCACCACCGCCCAGGGCCAGGCCAATTTTGAGATCGTGGCGCCGTTGGGGATCTCTGTTCATGCTCTCTTTATACTATTTCGATGCACAAAAAGAAAGTCCGGCTGGCTTCCGGAACCCTCTCGCCTCGAGCGCTAAGTTCTGCCCTTGCAATACCTGGCCATTGGTCGTACTATATATCGGGGGAGGAAATGGCAAACAACAAACTGAACTGGTTGAATGCGACTTCGGCAGTCAGGAAGGGCGACTACGTGGTATTCAGAGACACCTACCTCGGCATTTGCCGGGATGATCATGTGGATCATGACATGCGGCTCTGCGAGGTGTACTCGGAAGTCCATACCACAGAGTATGTTCCGGCCGATTTCTTCGAAAAGCTCGAAGTCACATCTGAGAGGTTTCGGTCCATGCTGAGAGCTCTCCGCGAGCAATTGCGCAGCTGGTGGGGCGAATATCCGGACTGGTCCGAAGACTATTTCCAGATCCACTAGGGGTGGCGTCTCATCCTCCTCTGAATACCGTCCGACCCGCCTGAGGCCGCTAACTGATTTATTCCGTTTTGGTTATATAGTAGTCCGAGGGATATTTCGTGCCGGGCATCTTCTCACCCGCTGAGGTGAGACGGCACATATGCTTCTCCATCCCTTCGGAGAAGCCTTGATTCGAACTTGGACGGATGAGGCTGAGAGAAGGGGGCACTGTCCGAGAACTCGGACGGGGGGCTCTGGGCGAAGGTCATGACGGGGGAGCGATCGGGGTGGCCTCGTGGCCAGCGGTTTTTGTTGAACGCGCAAGGGCCCGAGCCCTTGATGAGCTTCCTCGTGGGTTCGGGGTGATTCTGATATAAAAAAGGGAGTGGGGGAATGATGACCAAGAACATCCATTATCACTTCTCCAGAATCGCGCGTCGATATCGAAGTTTGAGACGAACAGATAGCGAACCGATCATCTACATCCGAAAGCGGTTGCGGAAATTCACCCACATTCAGGCGGCTGACGTCGGTTGCGGAGACGGCCGCTACGACGTGAAGCTCTTTGAATATCTCGGCTCACGGCTCTTCCTCTACTGCATCGACTGTAATCAAGAGATGCTCGACGAGTTGGTCAGTTATCTCAATCATCACCGGATCAGCCAATTCCAGGTCCAGCGAGCGTTCGCCGATGACCTTCCTCTAGAGAACCGGTCGCTGGATTGCCTGTTCACTTTCAACGCCATTCATCACTTCCCTCTCCGGGAATTTCTCAGCGAGGCCGCTCGGGTCCTCAAAGAGAACGGATATCTGTTCATCTATACGCGGTTGCGAAGCCAGAATGAGAGGAATATCTGGGGTCAGTATTTTCCCCTGTTCACCGAAAAGGAGACGCGGCTATATGAGTTAGAGCAGTTGGAAGACGCCGTGGAAGCCACGCCCGGGTTGGGCCTGCAGTCGGTCGAGTTTTTCAGCTACGCGCGGGTGTCCAGCTTGGACTGGTTGGTCGAACAGGCGCAGCACTGTCATTATTCGACATTCTACTTCTATTCGAAGGAAGAGTTCGAGCGGTCGTTGAGCCAATTCACACAGAATCTCCGACGCCACTTCTCTGATCCCAATAATATCACCTGGGTTGACGAAAACGTCCTTCTCGTGATCAGGAAGCGGGCGTCTGACTCACGGAGTTCTCTCTCATCGACGGTATCTGATTGAGACCATGATGCAGAATGGGTCCGGGCAAGAGGGCTTCCTCTGACGTCGGTGGCGCCAGGGTAATATGGTGTTTCTGCTCATGCCAGTAGATGGAGAGAAAACTCCCTATCACCCAGAGATGACTGAACAGACCGAGGGCCACCATCGTCCAGTAGGGGACGCCCGCTAGGGCTCCGGCGAATATGGCCAGCAATCGGACATCGCGCCGGGTCAACATCTGCAACAACGTCCTGGGGAGCTTCGCGCCATATCTGAGCAGGTACTCTTTCCGCGCGTAGCTCGTGATGAGAAATCCCAGAGCCCCCACTATCCCCCCCAACCAGCAGAATGCCGAGGGGTGGTTCAACCAGTATCCATAGGTGATGCCAGCGACGAGAGCGGCGTCGACATACCGATCCAGAATCGTATCCAACCAACCGCCGAAGGGCGTCGCCTGGAACTTCAATCGGGCCAGTTCGCCATCGCATCCGTCGATGAGCGAGGAGAATTGAACCAGAAGGCCGGCGAGAACCGTCCACCCGGTCGTCCCCCGAGCGAACAGAGTGGCGGCCAGTAAGCCTAGCGAGAGGCTCACCAGCGTGATCATATTCGGCGTGAGCGGAGTGGAGGCGAGCACAGCGGTGAGGCGCGTAGAGAGCGATCGATTCAGGAACCGGGAGATCATCCCATCCTCGCCCGTTTTAGGCAACTCGTCTAATAGCCGCCGCTTGGCGTGTTCTAAACTCTCCGGGGTGTCGATATCCATCCAGAAGCGATCGCCGATTTCGTGTATTCTCATCCGTCCAGCCTCGGCCAGCCGACGAATGCCGTCCGAGAGGGCATACTCTCCGTCGCGAAAGGATCGTTCCAGCGCTTCGAAGATGACCGGCGTACAATAGAAGATGCCGGTGTCAATGGCGTTGAACGAGGTGAGTGTTTTACCGATCGCCACCAACCGTCCTCGGACATGGCGAACCTTAGTGGCGTCCTCCAGATCGAATATCTGGTCAATGCGGTGATCTACGGCGAGCACGGGATCGTGCCCGTCTTGACATTCATCGGCCAGGTCCCTGAGGATGGCGGGGTCGAACAGGTGATCGCACATGAGGAGGTAGAATCCGCCGTCGACGTGATGGCGACAGGCGAAGACCGACGTGCCATTGCCTTTCTCCCAATCGGGGTTCTCCACCGTCTCAATCGTCACGCCATGTTTCATCGCCAGCTGAGAGAGATGAGAGAGGAGAACCTCCTTCTTGAAGCCAACCACAACGACGAAGTGTTGGAATCCGGCTTCCTTGGCCGCCAAAATGACCCGCTCGATGAGAGTCAGTCCATAGAGTGTGACCATCGGTTTGATGAGATCCTGACGCCCATTCCTCAGCCGCGTTCCATCACCGGCAGCCAAGATCACGACCTTGACCGAGTGTTTGCCTCTGTTCATCGTCGACCTCCTGATGAACGTGATCGGTGAGCGAAAGAATCTCAATGAGCGTGTCGTGAAGTTTCCGATTGGCCGAGGCCACCAGGGTGTATCCCGTCTGCAGATCGGGGATCTCGGGCAATGCGCGTCCCTTCTCATCGGTGACGACGCCCCCGGCTTCCAGGATCAACCGAGCGGGAGCGAGAAAGTTTTCGGCGGTGAGCCTCCCCCTGAGATCGAGGTGCGCTTCCATGACGCCGGTGGCGACCATGCGCAGTGCCGCCGTGGCACACCCAAAACAGCGGACGCCGGCCGCTCTCTGGAACACCAGGGAGAGCGACGGTGGCACGAGGGAGTGGTTCAGTTCGCAACTGATCAGCGCGCGCTCGATGGCCGTCACCCAGCTGGTGCGGAGCGTGGTCCCCCGATAAGTGGCTCCCTGTCCCTTTCTGGCCAAGATGGCTTCCCCGCGCCAGATATCACCAATCAGAGCGTATTCCACGCTGTCGATGGACAGGGGACGATCGGCGGGCACCACGGCCACCGCCATGCCCGCCAGGGGAATATCGCGCGCAACGTTCTCCGACCCATCGATGGGATCGAGGATGACCCGATAGCGCGGTCGCCCGCGACCGATGAGGCGTTCGCCACTCTCTTCGGAGAGGAGAATCACGGGAATGTCAACCGTTTTTTCCCAGTAGGAGATGATCGCTTTCTCCACAGCGAGATCGAAGCGTCGCGACAGATGCCCTTTGGGATTGCACGATACCACGGCCTTGAACTCCGGACCTCCCCGGCGGAGCGTCTCCATGACGAGCTGGAATAGCCTGGTCAAATGATCAGCCAACGCGTCATTCATCGTTCTTTCAGACTTTCAGATCGTTGCCCCTCGTGTTTCTGACGCATGATCTGAACATGTCATCACCGGGATGGTGATCCTCTGACCGGCATGCGCTGGAGAATGGGTACGATGTTGAAACCATGGGCGCAATATCAAGATCGCCCGGCCATCCGAGGATGCCTTGCCATGTGAACACAAACCACTCATTCCCATGGCCTACCTCCCACGGCGCCAGTAATACTTCACCAGAGCGTGGGTTCGATCTCCGACGCTCTTCAACGGATTCGACTGGAGGCTTAGGAATAACTTTTATCATTAAATTGACAGCTTGGCAAGATGGGGGGAGGGAAAGAGGCGATGATTCGAGCGCGCCAGACTCCGGCAATGGAGGCGTGGCGTCGCTACTCCCTTGACTTCTGTGCGCGAGTAGGTTAAGAGATAGGGGCAGGCGTCACCCACAGCCTCGATGGAGAGGGAGGGACGTCCACGTTGGGGGATGGGCATGGGGATGACGAAACCGCCTGACAAGCCGCATTATCTCGGCCATCGAGAGCGGTTGCGCCAACGCTTCCAGAGAGCCGGCGCCGAAGCCCTTCACGATTATGAGTTGCTCGAACTCCTGCTCAGCTACGCGCTGCCGCGCAAGGACGTCAAGCCGTTGGCCAAAGGCCTGATGGCTCGCTTCGGAAGTCTCTCTGGTGTTCTCGATGCCAGCCAAAAGGAGATCGAGGGCATCTCTGGCCTCGGCCCCGTCTCGGCGACGCTCATTCGACTGGTCAGGGAGCTTTGTGCCGAGTACATGGCCGAACGGATGAAGCAAGGTGATGTACTCTCATCACCTCGAGCGGTGATCGATTTCGCTCGCGCCAAGTTGTCGGGTCTGTCCCACGAGGCGTTCATGATCATTTATGTGAACGTCAAGAACGAGGTCATCGACCACGAGATCGTGCACGAGGGGACTGTCGATCACGCCGTCGTCTATCCCCGGCGCATCATCGAGGCGGCTCTGGCTCATCACGCCGCCGGCCTCATCCTGGTTCACAACCATCCCAGCGGTCATCCCGAGCCCTCTGAAGATGACCGGCGATTAACTCGGACGCTAGTTGAGGCGGCGCGCACCATGGACATTCGCGTGGTCGATCATATCATCGTGGGCAGGGATCGTCATTTCAGTTTCGTGGAGCATCACCTGTTGCCGGTGGCGGGCGCGTGAGCCGCCTGGGTGAGATCGCCTGGTTCGAGATCAGCCGGAGCATCACCCTTCTTGGTGGAGGAGTGTCGGCGAGAATGCCGGTCGCGGAGTCCTCAATATGGCTCGGCTTCTGGATCACTTCGGATGGGGATTTTGCTCTATCGAAACTCCAGATCCCATCTCCCGTCATCGGGTCCTTTGGTGTTCCTCTCGCTTTGAAGGCGCTCGGTGGCGGGAGGATGGAGTAAGAGTGGTCACTTCCTTGATTCTCTCCGGAGGGACTGGTAAGCTACATAGGGAGTAGCCTGAGTTTGAGGAATGGGCATGAGGAAGGGAAAAAAGACGGCTCTGGAGCTCATCCAGAAGGGTCTCCAGCAGATCGAAACGAGTCTCGAAGCACTTCAGCAAAGAATGGCCGGAATGCCGACGGCGGCATCTGAGGATGAGGTGAGCGAGTGGACGCTCGCCGCCGAGCAGAACATCTCTCTCATTCGCCACCGTGGGCTGGAGGAGATTCGGCGGGCCGTTGAAGCGTTGGTTCCGGCCCTCCAGGATGCCCGGGTGGGTCGCTTGGCCAAGCGGCTGGCCGAACTCTATTTTCGCGCTGCCACCGCCGAGGAATTCTTGAATTCCCTGGTTGATGATCTCATCGAGGAGACGGCGTCCGAACGAGCGGCCATCGTCCTTTTGGGCGAGCAGCCTGGGGAAGTGGAGGTGGTGACCATCCGCAATTTCAAGACGCGCGCGCTCGATGCCGCCGAGCATACGTTGAGCCGGACGTTGTTGAAAAAAGTGTTCGCGTCGGGCCAGGCGCTCCTTCTGGCCGATGCCTCGGCCGATCCCCAACTGTGGAAGGAGAAGAGCATTCACATGCGTTTGGGGTGTGCGCTGGTGGCTCCGATCAAAGTCGATGAGACCATGCTCGGGGCCATCTATCTGGAGAACAACTCGGCGACGGCCGTCTATACGGAAGCCGATCGGCATTTTCTGGAGGAGATCGGCAAGATCATCGCCGTCTATTTGGAGGCGACGCATCGACTCGATCGGGCCATTCGGGCTCGCGATGAGGCGCTCCAGGAGGCCGACAGTGCGCGTCGCTTCCCCGAGATCATCGGTCGGAGCCCGAAGCTGAGACGGGTGCTCCAGATCGTCGAGCAGGTGGCCGATTCGTCGGCGACGGTGCTGATCGAAGGCGAGTCGGGAACGGGCAAGGAGCTCATCGCCCGCGCCTTGCATCGCCGCAGCGCGCGGGCCTCCAAGCCGCTCGTCGTCCTCAATTGCGCCGCCGTGCCCGAGACACTCGTGGAGTCCGAGCTGTTCGGTCACGAGAAGGGGGCCTTTACCGGCGCGCACGAACGCAAGATCGGGCGATTCGAGCTGGCCCATGGCGGAACGATTTTCCTCGACGAAGTCGGCGAGCTGGCGTTGCCCGTCCAGGCCAAACTCCTCCGCGTGTTGCAGACGCAAGAGTTCGAGCGATTGGGTGGGACGAAAACGATCAAAGTGGACGTCCGCGTCATTGCGGCCACCAGTCGAAACTTGAAACAGATGGTGGAAGAGGGAACGTTCCTGGAGGCGCTCTACTATCGGCTCAATGTCATTCCCATTCAATTGCCCCCGTTGCGCGAGCGGAAAGAGGATATCGTGCTGTTGGCGCACTTCTTCTTGAACAAATTCCTCGGCGATTCAGCAGCCGGCGTGCGCTTCGATCGGGAAGCGTTGCTGGCCCTGGAGCGATATGACTTCCCCGGCAACATTCGCGAGTTGGAGAATTTGATCCAGCGAGTGGCGCTCCTTCGATCCGGCGATGTGATCACCGTTGATGATCTCCCCGACTATATTGTCGGAGAGCCGCGACGGATCATCGACCTGGAGAAGAATCCCTTCCGCCATTATCTGCAGTCGGTGCCTGAAAGTCATCAGGACTTACAACGTCGCCGCGCGGCCATTCTGCGCATCGCCCAGGATCACATTGACGAGCTGGAAAATCAAATGATCGAAAAATACCTCCAGATGACTGGTGGCAACATTGCCGAAGCCGCCCGTCTTTCCGGTCTGCATCGCTCGATGTTCTATCGCAAGCGGCGCGCGCCGCGAAATCCGGAGACGTCATCGTGAGGTCCAGGCCATTGCCGCGGCGGCGCCTTCGTCCTCGGTGTGGCCGGGAGCCGGGCTGACGAATTCGTCACTTGCCAAATGAAACGGAGGCAATATAATCTGAGGCTTTTGAATTTACAGTTCATTCCATCGATTGGGAGATGATCATGAAACGGGGTACATCGACGGCGATGACGCGTGTTATCGCCCTGTTTTTTTTCTTCACCGTCCCCTCCTTGGCTCTCGCCCAGAAAGGGGTTTTAGAGGTGACCTGCGTCGATCAAGCCAACCAGCCGATTGCCGGGATGCGCGTGTTCGTGCAGAAGTTGGGCACGAATGAGGTCAAGAGCCGAAAATCCAACCGCGATGGCATCGCGGCATTCAAGGGATTGAGCGAAGGCTATTATCGCGTATTAGGTCGCAAGAAGGGCTTCGAGCCCGCCCTCTATGAATACGTCGAACTCAAAGGGGGGGCCGAAACGGCGGTCACGTTGACCTGCAAACCGGGTGATAGCGAGAAGAAGCTCTATTTCGAGGATCAAGAACTCATTCAGCGAGCGTTCAATAAGTTGCGAGAGGGCGTCGACCTCCTTCGGGCGAAGAAGTTTGCCGAGGCGGAGAAAATCTTGAAGGAATCTCTGGCCATTAACCCGTCTAATCCGGATACACAGCGCAATCTGGCTATTGCTTATATTCAGCAGCGTAAGTGGGCGGAAGCGGAACAGGCGTTGGCCAAGGCCGTCAAGCTCTATGGTATCGAGTTGGCGCTGTTGCCCAAGGATTCGCCCAATCTCAATCTCTACCAGCAAAGCTATGATCAGGCCAAACAGCTCCTGGAGATGATGCCCATCTTCCGGTTGGGGACGGAAGCCGATCAGGCATTGAGGGAGAGACGATTCGATGAGGCCATCGCCAAATATCGAGAGGTCATCAAGCTCCAGCCCAACAATGCCGACAATTACTACAATCTGGCCGTCGCCCTGGCCAACTCCAAGCGGTACGACGAGGCCGTCGAAGCGGTCGATAAGGGTCTCACTCTCAAACCCGGGGATAAGGGCTTTCTGGAGTTGAAACGCCGTATCCTGAACAACAAAGAGGCGGAGATCTTGAATCGGGCCAAGGCGATGCTGGCCGCGGGCGACAAGCTCTATAACGCAGGCCAGTACGAGGCGGCGCTGGAAAAATATGAAGCGGCTCGCCCCCTGGTTCCTCAGAAGGTCCTCGATCAGCTCTACGTTCAGGAGGCTCGGGCTCACGCCAAACTCAATCACATCGATGAAGCCATCAAAGCCTATCGACAAGCGATTGAGTTGGCTCCGGACAAGAGCAACTATTGGCAGGAACTGGCGCAACTCTACCTGACGCACGGCCAGTATGGTGAGGGAATGCGGGTGTACGTGGAGATGTATGAGCATCAATCGGCGCCGGTCGATCAGGAGCTGTTCGCTCTGGGGAAGAAGTTCCTGGCCGATGAGAAGCCGGATCTGGCGGCGGCGGCTTTCCAGAAGGTGTTGGAAGTGAACCCGCAGTTCGCCGAGGCCTACTATCAACTGGGCATGCACTACTTCTACGATAAGAAGGATAAAGCGCGCGCCAAGCAGATGCTGCAAAAATATCTCCAATTGGGCAAGAATCCCAAGAATCTGGAAGATGCCAAGGCCGTCCTGGCCGTCATCGGTCAGTGAGAGGAGGCTGAGCGGCGGGGAACGCTCCCGTCCTGGAGAGTGAAGCGACTCTCTCGACGATGCGAGAGTGGAGACCTCAGAGGGCCTCGAAGGCGCGCTCGATGTCGGCCACGAGATCTGTCCCTTGTTCGATGCCGACCGAGAGGCGCACGAGTTGATCGGTGATGCCCGCCTGGGCGCGTTCCTCGGCCGACAGCATAGCGTGTGACGTGATAGCGGGAAGAGTGACCAGCGTCTCCACACCTCCCAGACTGGGAGCGAGCGATATGAGCTCGAGGGCGTCCACGAACCGCCGCGCCTCGTCGGCCGTTCCTGCGAGTTCGAAGCTCAGCACGCCGCCACCACCGCGCATCAGTCTCTTGGCCAGCGGATACTGCGGATCAGTCTCCAAGAACGGATAATAAACGCGCTTCACCCGCGGATGCCGCTCCAGGAATCGAGCGAGCTGGAGCGCATTGTCGTTCTGTCGTTCGACGCGCACGGCGAGCGTCTTGAGGCCGCGAAGGAGCAGCCAGGCGGCGTGAGGATCGATCACCCCACCCAGGGCGATGCGCGCCTCCCGGAGTCGGGCGATGAACGAATCGGATCCGCAAACGACGCCGCCGAGGACATCAGAGTGTCCGGCCAGATACTTGGTAGCCGAGTGGATGACCACATCGACGCCCCAGTCCAGCGGTCGCTGGTTGATGGGCGTGGCGAACGTGCTGTCGATGACGGTGAGCAAATGGCGTTCCCGGGCGATGGCCACAATCGACTCCAGATCGACCAGCCGGATCAGGGGATTGGTCGGCGATTCCATGTAGATGAGTCGGGTGTTGGGCCTCAAGGCCCGTGCAAAGGCGTCGGGCTCTGTGGCGCTCACCAACGTCGTTTCCACGCCGAATCGGGGCAGCCATCGGCTCAATAAGTCGAACGTGCCCCCGTAAAGCTCTCGCTGCGCGACGATGTGATCGCCGCTTCGAACCGTCGCCATGAGCGTCGTCGCAATGGCCGCCATGCCCGAGGCGAACAGGAGAGCGGCTTCGGCGCCCTCCAGAGCGGCCAGCAGCGACTCCGCGGCGCTGTGGGTGGGATTCCCGTAGCGGGTATAAAACGTATCGGCCCGATCGGCGCCGAGCCGAATCTGCTCGTCCATGGTAGCCGTTCGAAAGGTCGCCGATTGGACGATGGGGACGGCGATGGGTTCGTTCCTTTTGGCCGGCGCCGAAGCGCCATGGACGGCCTGGGTCGTGAGGTGAAACTCTTTTCTCTTCATTGACGCTCGCCTCCCTTCAGGTGATGGCCACGCGTTCGTGGCTTCACTATTATGCGATAGATGATCGCGTTTGACCAACCTCATCGGCCACAGATGAAGCCGAAACGTCGGTTTCGTCACTGGAACTCGGGACCGGTTGGCTGGCCCGATCAGCTATGCTATGCTTGAACTTTATGGGAGTCGAGGTGATGAGTCTATGAGCATGATGGAGTTCGCCGTGCAGTTGGCCCGGGAGGCGGGCGGCATTCTTCGTCAACATCTCGGGCGAGTGAGCGAGATCTCTCACAAAAGTTCACAATTGGATTTAGTGACCGAAGTCGACGTTCTCTCGGAGCAGTATATCAAGGAGAAGATCGCCGCCCATTATCCCAGACATGATATCTTGGCCGAGGAGAGCGGACATCAGCGAGCGGAGTCCACCTACCGGTGGCTCGTTGATCCCCTCGATGGGACGACGAACTACGCCCATGGTTATCCTTTCTTCGCCGTCTGCCTGGCAGTGGAGCGCGAGGGAGAGGTCATTCTCGGCGTCGTCTATGATCCCATACGCGATGAGCTCTTCGCTGCCGAGAAGGGAAGCGGAGCGACGCTCAACGGTCGCCCCATTCGCGTCTCCCGCGTCCCTCGGTTGATCGATAGCCTCTTGGTGACCGGGTTCCCTTATAATGTGCGGAACGATCCGACCAGCATCGAGTATTTCTTCCGTTTCATGAATCGAGCTCAGGCCATTCGCCGCGATGGGTCGGCGGCGCTGGATATGTGTTATGTTGCCTGCGGTCGGTTCGATGGATTCTGGGAGATGGGGCTCAATCCCTGGGATATGGCCGCGGGGCAGCTCATCATCGAGGAAGCTGGTGGGCGAGTGACGAAGTTCGATGGCCGCCCATTCACTATTTATGAACCGGAAGTGCTGGCCAGTAATGGTCTCATTCATGAGGAGATGAGCGCTGTCCTCATGGGCGAGCGCTCGTCGGCCGAGACCAAGTAGACGCCGGTTCCCCGAATGTGGCCCGAGGAGCATCGTCATGTTGGTTGATCTCCACGTTCACACTGTCTTTTCCGGAGATGCCGTGATGGCGCCGGAAGAGTTGATCGCCCGAGCGGAAGCGCTGGAGCTTGGAGGCATCGCCGTCACGGAACACGATTCCTACGCTGCTTCGGAAGCTACAGCGGCTCTGGCCGAGGGGACGGAGCTCATCGTCTTCCGCGGCATCGAAGTCGCCACCGATATGGGGCATCTCCTCGTGTTCGGCCTGGAGGACGATGGCTGGCAGGTGCTCCGAGAGCCGATCACGGGCGTGGTCTCGGCTCCCGCTCTCGTTCAATACGTGCTGGATCGGGAGGGCGTGGTCATCGCCGCTCATCCATTCAAGAGCACGTCTCCCAGTCTGGGCGAGCGCGTGTTGTCGCTCTCCGGCGTGAGGATCGTGGAAGGATTCAATGGACGGTGTTTCTCGGACGAGAATGTTCGCGCCTGCCAATTGGCCGAAGCGCATGGATTGAGCCTCGTCGGAGGGAGCGGGGCTCATCTGGTGAACGAAGTCGGCCGGTGCGTCACCGCGTTCGAAGAGCGGATGGAGACGCTTCCCGAACTGGTGGCGGCGCTGAAGGCCGGTCGATTTCGGGCTCGTTACTACGCACGATTCGCCGAGTGGTAGCGGCATGGGATCGCCATCTGGGCCGGGATTCCGGAAAAATCGGCCTCTTGACATCCTTTGAACATGACACCAATACTGTGTCGCTGGTTCGATGATATCGCCGTGGCAGAAGTTTCGATGGGCACTCATTGCGGTCGTGGGACTGAACGGTGTGGGAGCCGTCGGTTACCACCTGATCGAAGGATGGGACTGGCTCGATTGCTTTTATATGACGTTCCTGACGTTGACCACCATCGGATTCGCCGAGGTGCATCCGCTCTCGGCGGGCGGTCGCGTCTTCACCATCATCCTGTTCTGGACGACGGCTGGCGTGTTGGCCGTTGCGGTGAGCATGGCGGGGCAGGCGTTGCTCCAATCAGAGCTCCTTTCCACGTGGGGGAGGAAGCGTCGCGTGTTCAGAGACATTGCCAAACTGCGTGATCACTATATCGTTTGTGGAGCGGGACGCGTCGGTCGGCATGTGATCGAAGAGATGCAGCGTCGAGGCGCTCCCTTCGTCATCATCGAGCGGGAGGAGGCTCGTGCCGAGAAGCTCCTGGAGCGGGGGCATCTGGTGTTGATCGGCGATGCCTCCGATGAACAGGTGCTCCGGAGCGCTGGCGTAGAATCGGCACGCAGTCTGGTCTGTTGCCTGCCGACGGATGCCGATAATCTCTACACTGTTCTCACGGCGCGCGGCCTCAATCCTCGTATCTACATTGTGGCCCGGGCCAATGAAGAAGCGGCCATCCCCAAGATGCGCAAGGCTGGCGCGGACAAAGTGATATCGCCGGTCATCATCGGCAGTCATCGTATCGCTCAGGCGGCACTCAGTCCCGCCGTCTCCGATTTCATCGAGTTGGCCACCATGGCCGAGGGATTGGATCTCACCATCGAGCAAGTCGAGGTCGGACCGGATTCTCCTCTGGGCGGGCGAAAGTTGAAGGATTCCGGCATTCGCCAGCAATGCGATGTCATCATCATCGCCATCAAGCGTGGAGGAGAGGAGATGATCTTCAATCCCACGGGGGAGACGGAAATTCAACCTGGTGATGTCCTGGTGGCTGTGGGAGCGTTGGCGGAACTGGAGCGGTTAGCCGCCATCGCCAGTCCCAGTGCCGTACCGGCCCGCTGGCGCGGCGAATAGGAGGCGATGACATGCCGGAGTTGCCCGAAGTGGAAGCCGTGGTCCGGGCGCTCGACCGGACCGTAGGGGGAAAACGAATCGCCCGCGTTCGCGTCCTCCGCCCCCAAACGATCCAATGCATATCGGTGGCCCGCTTTTGTCGTCTCCTTCGCGGGCGCGTCATCGGGCGAGTTCGGCGGCGGGCCAAGTTCATCCTCATGGATCTCTCGGGGGGATGGACGGTGGTTGTGCATCTGCGTATGACCGGAGGATTCGTATATACCGAGTCGCCACAACCCCTTCCACCAACTGCGCGCGTGCTCTTCCTTCTCGATGATGGAACCCGACTGGCATACACGGACATTCGGAATCTGGGCCTCATCCGTCTCATTCCAACAGAGCAACTCGACCAATCAGAGGAATGGCGGCGGTTGGGCGTTGAACCACTCAGCCGGGCGTTCACGGTTCGCCGATTGGAGGAGATGCTCCGGGGCAGCCGACGCGCCATCAAGGCGGTTTTGCTCGATCAAACCAAGGTAGTGGGATTGGGGAACATCTATGCCGTCGAAGCGCTTCATCGGGCGAAGGTGAGCCCCATGCGACGTGCCGAGAGCGTGGCCAGATCTCAGGCTCGCCTGGTGGCACTATATGAGGGCATCCGGGAGACGTTGCGAGAGGCGATCGCCGCTCAATCGGCCGAACCTCTCCACCTGGAATTCATCGGAGCGAAGCGAACCAAGCATCGTTCGACGGCGTCCTACTCGTTCCGCGTCTATGGCCGACAGGGAGAGCCGTGTCCGGTTTGTGGAGCGCCAATCCGCAGAGTCAAGCAACACGGTCGCTCGACATATTACTGTGCTCGGTGCCAAACATAGCGGCTGGAGGTTGATCGGCAGCGCCGAGCAATGCTATGTTCATGAGTGGCCAGAGGGGACGGCGATGAGACGAAAATTCATCGAATTGCTCGATCAGGAAATCATCTTGGCCGATGGAGCCATGGGGACGGTGTTGGTCGGGCGCGGAGTAGATCCCAATGCGCTGGCTGAGCAGAATCTGGTGAATCCTGATTTGGTGCGCTCGGTCCATCTGGAGTATATCCGCGCTGGCGCGCGATTGATCGAGACCAATACCTTCCTGGCCAATCGCATGAAGTTGCGAGAGTACGGCGTGGAAGACCGACTCGAAGAGATCAATCGGGCGGGCGTGCGGTTGGCACGCGAGGCCGTCCAGGCGAGCGGTCAGGAGGTATTCATCGCCGGCTCGGTGGGCCCATTGGGGGCGCTGGTGAAACCTTATGGCAATTTGACGCTCGCCGATCTGGCCAACGCCTACATCGAGCAGATGAGCCTCCTCGTCGAGGAAGGCGTGGATCTCATCATCATTGAGACGCATCCCAGTCTCTTGGAAGCGCTGGAGGCGATTCGGGCGGCGCGCACCGTGTCCACGGCGACGCCCATCATCGCGCAGATGACCTTTCTCGAGGATGGTCGCTCGAAATTCGGCGATGAACTCCGCCGCTCGTTGGAAGCGCTGGCTGCTGCTGATGCTGATGTCGTGGGCGTCAACTGCAGTGGACCGCAGATGACCTATGACATCATGGAGCGCTTCTTGCGCGAGACGGACCTTCGTGTCTCGGTGATGACCAACGCCGGCCTGCCTCAACTCGTCGCCGGGCGGCAAATTTATCTCTCCTCGCCCGATTACCTTCGAGAGTACGCCCGCCGATTCGTCGAGGCGGGAGCCAATATCATCGGTGGATGCTGTGGAACAACTCCGGAGCATATCCGCACCATGGCCGAAGTGGTCCGTGGGCAGATCCCCCGACGCATTCGCGAAAAACGCGCGACCGTAGTGACGGTGCCCGCCGCGGTCACCCCGGAACCGGGAGCGCGAGTACCATTACGGACGCGCTTCCAGGAGAAACTGGGCCGGGAATTCGTCGTCACCGTGGAAGTGACGCCACCTCGAGGCGTCGATTGTACCGACATCATTGATCGCTGTCGCCAATGGGTCGAGCTGGGCATCGATGCGGTCAGCGTGAGCGATAATCCCGGACCCCGCGTGCGCCTCTCCTCTGTCGCCTTGGCGCATTTGATTCAATCCCACACAGGCATGGAGGTGGTCCTCCATTTCGCCTGTCGGGATCGGACGTTGAATGTGATCCAATCGGAATTGCTGGGCGCCGCTGCTCTGGGCATCAAAAACATCCTCGCCCTCACCGGCGAGCCATCGGTCGCCGGAGAAGTTCCCCAGGTGACCTCCGTCTTCGATGTGAACGCCACCGGGCTGGTTCGGATTCTGCACGGATTCAATCATGGATATACGGTGGCCGGACAGGACATTGGACAGCCCACGACGTTTCGCATCGGCGTGACCGTGAATCTGGCCACCGATGATCTGGACGCCGAGGTGAGCCAGCTCGAAGAGCGCGTCGAAGCGGGCGCGCACTTCGCGCTCTCTCAGCCGCTTTACGATATTGACATCTTCGACCGCTTTCTCGACCGAATCGGAGAGTTTCCCATCCCATTGCTCGTCACCATCATGCCGCTGACCAGCGGTCGGCATGCAGAGTTCCTCCACCATGAGGTACCTGGTATTCTCATTCCCGAGGCGCTGCGGCGGCGCATGCACGAAGCTCGGGAACCAAAACAAGAAGGGATGCGCATCGCCGAGGAACTCATCGGGCAGCTTCAATCCCGTGTGGCCGGCGTTCACTTCATGGTTCAAGGCGAAGCCGTGGCTACCGTACGGGAATTGCTGTCACGACCCTTCGCTCAAGCGCGTCCATCACCCCGCACCTGAGCTGGTCTCGGCGCTATCGGCGCTCAAGATGAGAAGCGTCCGGAACTGGTGACCTCATTCACCGCCCGGAGAGGAGGAGCTTGGCGATGGTTTGAAGCTGCATGTTCGACGTGCCTTCGTAAATCTTACCGATCTTGGCGTCACGATAATATTTTTCCACCGGGTAGTCTTTGGTGTAGCCGTATCCGCCATAGATCTCGATCGCCTGTGAGGTCACCCGTTCGGCCACTTGGGAGGCGAAGTATTTGGCCATCGCTGCCTCTTTGACGAAGTGCTGGCCAGCATCCTTGAGTCGAGCCGCATTGTAGGTCATCAATCGGGCCGCCTCAATGTCGGTGGCCATCTCGGCCAGTTGGAATTGAACGGCCTGAAATTCGGCGATTGGTCGTCCGAACTGTTGACGCTCTTGTGAATAGGCGAGGGCGTGCTCGAAGGCGCCCTGAGCAACGCCGACCATCTGAGCCGCGATGCCGATCCGGCCTTCGTTGAGCGTCTCGATGGCCACTCGGTATCCTTTCCCCACCTCGCCCAAGACATTCTCCTTGGGAACTCGACAGTCCTCAAGAATGAGCTCGCAGGTACTGGAGGCGCGAATCCCCAGCTTGTCTTCTTTTTTCCCCACGGCGAATCCGGGAAACGCCCGCTCGACGAGAAAGGCCGTGATCCCTTTATATCCTCGAGCGGGATCGATCGTCGCGAAGACGATGAAGATACCCGCCTCGGCGCCATTGGTCGTCCAGAGCTTGCGGCCATTGAGCACATAATAATCACCCTCGTCGCGAGCTCGGGTTTTCAGGGCGAACGCATCACTGCCCGACTCCGGTTCGGAGAGGGCATAGGCTCCTACCGTATCGGTAGCCAATCGGGAGAGATATTTTTGCTTCTGTTGTTCATTGGCCCAGCGCTCGATGGCGTTACTGACCAGTGTATTTTGCACATCAACGACCACGCCCGCCGAGGCATCCACGCGGGAGAGTTCTTCGACGGCGAGGCAGGCCATGAAAAAACTACTGCCCGCCCCTCCATATTCCGCCGGAATATTAATGCCCATGAGTCCGAGTTGGAAGAACTGGGCGATGAGACCCTTGTCGAACACACCTTCCCGATCCATCTTCTCAACGAGGGGGCGAACCTGACCCTCGGCGAACTGTCGCACGGTCTGGCGGAACAACAGCTCATCTTCGGAGAGTCTGGTCAGAGGAGATCCAGAAGCGAAATCCGAACCGGCACTGTGTTGCGTCATAGCGTTCCTCCTGGCAATGATGATTGGGTGAACATAGTAGCACAAAACCGAGGAGACCGCCTAGCAAAGGCCGTCAGCGCGTGGCTGGAAGGCCCCGCCTCTCCGGGTGGATGGGTGAGGAGGCCTCTGAAATGAGATTCAGGGATTCCGCCTCTGAGGTGGGCCGATGCGTCGGCGGCGCGCGATAGAGAGGTTGTCGCTGAGCGTCAGAGTGTGCTATAGTCCCTGCCCTTAGAGCGCATCATGTTGAGGAGAGGATGGGACATTGAGCATCTTGGTTGACCAGAACACGCGGCTTCTCGTGCAGGGTATCACCGGTCGGGAAGGAACATTTCATACCCAACAGATGAAGGCTTACGGGACGAACGTGGTGGCCGGCGTCACGCCGGGTCGCGGCGGTCTCACTCACGAAGGCGTTCCCGTGTTCAATACGGTCGCTGAGGCTGTTCGCCAGACGGGAGCGAATGCCAGCGTGATTTACGTCCCCGCGGCCTTCGCCGCCGATGCTATCATGGAAGCGGCCGATGCCGGGATTCCCCTGGTGGTGTGTATCACCGAGGGTATCCCGGTGTTGGATATGGTTCGGGTGATGGCCTTCCTGAAAGATCGTTCGACCCGACTCATCGGTCCCAACTGTCCGGGCGTCATCTCTCCAGGAAAATGCAAGGTAGGCATCATGCCCGGCCAGATCCATCGGGAAGGAGGCGTCGGCGTCGTCTCTCGCAGCGGCACGTTAACCTACGAAGCGGTCTGGCAAATCACGGAGATGGGATTGGGCCAGTCGACCTGCATCGGGATCGGCGGCGACCCCATCGTGGGCACGAACTTCGTTGACGCGCTGAAGTTGTTCGAGCAAGACGATCAGACGGAAGCCGTGGTCATCATCGGTGAAATTGGGGGGACCGCTGAAGAAGAGGCGGCCCGGTTCGTCAAGGAGCATATGTCGAAGCCGGTCATCGGCTTCGTCGCCGGCCGGACGGCCCCGCCAGGTCGACGAATGGGGCATGCGGGCGCCATCATCTCTGGGGGACGGGGCACGGCGGCAGAGAAATTCGCAGCCATGCGCGAAGCCGGTATCCACGTGGTGGAGAGTCCGGCCGAGATCGGTAAGACGGTGGCCGCGGTCCTGAAGTGAGCTTCGACATGTGGTTCTGGAAGAGCGCCGCACTCCCGGGGATATCTCGTCGCTGCGGAATAGAGGACGCTGGCTACTGAGACGTTGGGGAGAGAGAAGATGGTGGAGCAAACGTTAGGAATCATCAAACCGGATGCCGTCGCTGCCGGTCATATCGGTGACATCATCGCCCGCATTGAGGCGGAGCGATTCACCATCCGAGCGATGAAGATGGTTCACCTGACCAAATCACAGGCCGAGGGATTCTATCACGTCCATCGGGAGAAACCGTTCTTCGAGAGCCTGACCACGTTCATGTCCAGTGGGCCGTGTGTGGTGCTGTTGTTGGAGCGCGAATCGGCCATCTCGCATTGGCGCGAGGTGATGGGGGCGACCGATCCGGCCCAGGCCGCCGAAGGGACGATTCGGCGCGCGCTCGGTTCGTCCATCGAGCGAAACGCCGTTCATGGTTCGGATGCGCCCGAGACGGCCGCCTTTGAGATCGGATATTTCTTCAATGCCCTGGAGAGGGCGGGGTGAAAAGATGGATGTCGGTCTCACTGCTCTCGGGAAAACGCTCATCCTCATGGGCGTCGTCCTGATCATCATCGGCGGCGTGATTTGGCTCGCCGGCCGTTTCCCGCATCTTGGGTTGGGGCGATTGCCCGGCGATATTCTCATCAAGCGAGATAACTTCACGTTTTACTTTCCCCTTGGTACGAGCATTCTGATCAGCGTTGTCATCACCCTCATCTGGTTCATCGTCTCCTGGGTGACCCGTCGGTGAGCGCAGAGACATTTGATTGGCGGCCAAAAGGGCGTTGTGCTCTCATTGATTCCTTGGTCCAGAGTAGACCTCGAGAATTTCGGGGGACTCGCATCGATGGCGTTCCCACGCGCTCGTGTCCTTGCCCGGTAGTCGTAGAGGAGGCCAAAGACAGACAGGAAGGGCACAACCGGTAGTCGGCTCCGTGCCTTGACGCCTCATCGCCGGTCAGAATGGGGAGCGTGTCCTTGACCATTTCGGCGTGTTTCTCGGGCCTGCGGGGAGGGGCCAACACACCGTCACTGGAGGCACGTTCATTTCGCCATCAATCCGGCGATGAGGGGGAGACGGACTTTGCCATCTCCCCGACATCATGTTCTCTCTCGGACGTGGTCCGCCGAACGCCGCCGATGTCCTGGAGCCTAGAACGAAACCTTCAGACCAAACTGCATATCTCGGTTTCGACGAGCGCTGAGTGGTTGCCCGAAGTCGTTTCGGGGGATGAGGAAGAAGCGTCGGTTCCTCGTTCCGCCTGTACGCCGCGAATCGAACATACTCCGATTGACGAACGAGAACTGAGGATGATTGGCGACATTGAATACCTGATAGATGAATTCCACGAACTTTTTCTCTCCCCATCGGATGCGCTTGCGCAAACTGAGATCGATCTGATTCTGCCCAGGACCACGGAAGGTATTGCGCCCGAAGAAGGGAATGCGATCGAAGATGACATTGTCTTCATTGAAATCCGTCGCCGAGGCTCCTCCCCCGGCCTCCGCCGAGAATGGGCGCCCGGTAGCGAACCGGGCGATGCCACTCAGACTCCATCCGCCCAACCCGTGACGCAAGAACCCATTTTTGGCGTTCTTGAAGAAAGGCATTCGCCAAACCCCGCTGATCACCAGGCGATGTGTGCGGTCCAGATCGGACAATCCGCGATCCAATCGACTGTTGAACGGATCGAGGAGATTGGAGAATCCGCCGAGTGAGTTCCGATCGGAGATCAACCCGATGTCATCGATGCTCTTAGAAAGCGTGTACGACGCCAGCAGAGCGAATCCATGCGAGAAACGATGATTCACTCGCAGAGCGAGCCCATGATAGACAGAGTTGGCCACGCTCTCCAGCATGAGAATCTGGCGGAAATTGGGATTGGGACGAAGGGAGACGGTGGTGACGCCGATACGGGGGATGGTCATCGATTGCACGATGCTGCGTCCATCCTCGCTCAGTATCAACAGCGTCGCCGTTCCCGTGGGGGGAATGATGTTCACGTTGCGCACGCGGGAGATATGGGTGCCTTTGGTGAATAAATAGGCGATGGAAACCGTGGTATTCGGGAGCACTTCTCGTTCGATTTCCAAATTGGCTTTTTGGAAGTAGGGATTGACGCGATCGGGCGCAAAGATGCGCAGATCGGCGAAGGGATCGGAGGGATCAAACCCTCCCGGGGGCTCCTCCAGTCGAGGAAACTCAATGTTGGGCAGATTGAACGGTCCGGCGGCCAGCACCTCATCGATGGGAAAGGTGATGCCGAACTGCGGAGCGGCATCGGCGCTGAGGAAGACGTTGAACGAATACACGTTGTTATTGGTGAGCACATCGTTGACCAGGAGGTTCGGGGTTCGACCGTAAAAAATCCCATAGCCACCGCGAATGACCGTCTTGCCATCCTCCGTCGCCGTGATGGCGAATCCGAAGCGCGGGCCGAAGTTGTTGGTATCCTCATTGATGATGCCCGTTCGCGGCTCTAGCGGATTCACCACCAAAGGGTCGGGGAGCGTTTGCCGATCATAGCGTAATCCATAATAGAGCGTGAATCGAGGGTTCACTCGAAACGTATCTTGTCCATAAAAGCCGTAATCGACCGAGACTTGTTTCACCAGCGGCGTCAATCCCGGACCGAAGAATCGCTGTTGATAACTGCTGAAATTGCCTTGGAGAAAATCGGCGATGCTGGAGAAACTGAACCGCCCACTGACCTGCAAGGCGAAGAAGTTGGCGTCCTGCACGCGGTTGATATCCAGGCCCACTTTAAACGTATGCCGACCTTTGATGATGGAAAGTCCGTCGATCCACTGTTGCCGCCGCTCCTCGGTGAAGCGACCGGGGAACTCGCCGGGCCGCGATTGGAGGAAATTGCGCGATCCCAGCGCGAAACCGCGGATGCGAATATCGGGCATGAACGGGGCATTACCGAAATCGCCGGTATAATCGAAGACAAAATTGAACCGAAATTCGTTGATGACGCTGGGGGACAAGACGGAATTCAGCGTGATCACCGAGGTGTAGCTGTTGGTGAAATTCTTGGCGTTCGCAAAAACCGAATCGTCCGTCGTCGGTCGGGTGAACACCCCATTCCGGGAATCGAACTGCTGGAAGTTATGCGTCACCGTCAACGTATGATTCTGATTGATGACCCAGTCGATCCGGGGGAAGAAAGTGATCTGATCGAAATCTCGGGGGAGCGATCCAGTCAACGGGAAGAAGAACGATTGGGCTTGCGAGCGAAGTGGCTCCGGCAAGGTGACAATCTCATTTTCCAGTTCCGGACCGAGGATGACGCCAACCGGTTCATCGCGTATTTGCTGGTCATAGTTGAGGAAGAAAAACAACCGATCCCGAATCAACGGACCGCCAATGTTGCCGCCGAATTGTTGACGTCGTTCGTCGGGCCGTGGGATCGGTGGGATGGAAGATTTGTTGATGACGTTGTTGGCATTAAAGGCATCGTCACGGATGTAATAGAACCCGCTCCCATGCCACTCGTTCGTCCCCGAACGGGTGATGGCATTGACGATCCCGCCAGTGGCCCGGCCGTATTCAGCGGCGAAGGTATTGTGCGCTACGCGGAATTCCTTCACCGTCTCCTGGGAGAACTGAAATGGCGCCCGGGTGCGTCCGCGGATCTCGCCGAAGAAACTATTGTTGTTGTCGGCTCCGTCAACCTGAATATTGTTCGAGACGCGGTCGGCCCCACCGAATGAGACGTTCCCGAAATCGTCAGCATCGGTCACCCCTGGCGTGAGCAGGACGAGTTCGGTCCAATTTCGCCCATTCAGGGGAAGATTGTCGATCAGCGTGCGATCGATCACCGTTCCCGGTTGCGTGCGCGTCGGTTCGATTAACGGGACTTCTTCTCCAGCTACAACCACCGCCTCTTCTCTGATGCTGGCCGGTGAGAGGTGAGCATCGAGCGTGAGCATATCGCCGACCTGGAGGATGACGTGCTCGAACTTCATTTCGGCGAATCCTTGAGCGCTCACCGTGATCGTGTATTCGCCCGTCGGCAAGAGGGGGAGGACATAGTAACCGCGCTGATTCGACTGTGCTGATCGGGTGAACCCCGTATCAACATGTCGAGCCGTCACCACGGCGTCGGGGACGACGGCGCCGGTGGGATCGTAGATCGTACCCTGAACGGTGGCCGTGGCAGCTTGTGATTGCCCCCAAACCATCGAATGGAAAGAGAGACTCAAGACCAATGCGACAAGAGTGAAGAGCGGCCATCTCCATACCTTGTTCATGTCAGTGTCTCCTTATCTGGCGTTGAAGTTCTCAGCCACCCAATCCGGATTCGACGTCGTCAGCCCCTAAAGTTAATCCATGCCCCCCCTGGCGTCAAGGAGAACAACCCACTGCGGGAGCGCCAATCAGGGACTGGAGAACAACCTGGAGCGCGCATCCCGGGAAGCCGCTCCCCTCATCACCATGAGCGCTGAGACGCACACTCTCTGTCAATCGAGCTTCTGCTTGCATCTCTCGGCAATGGCCGCCGCCAGGTGACGCTGGGCGATGAGGAGGTCCTGTTGTGACAATCGGTTCTCGGTGACGAGTTCTTTGATGGCATTATTGGCGGCCATTTGACAGACCATTTCCACATCGGCGCCGCTGAACCCACCGGCCAGCTTCACCAGCACATCCAGATCGACATCATCGGCGATGGGGCGATGGCGGAGGTGAATCTGAAAGATTTCCTTCAAGGCCTCACTATCGGGCAAGGGCACTTCCAGGAGGAGATCGAATCGACCGTGTTCGAAGAGGGCCGGATCGACCGCCTCCAGGCGATTGGTCGCTCCGAGGACGACGAGGCCACGGAGCTGCTCAATGCCATCGATTTGGGACAGCAGTTGGCGTAACGCCCGTTCGGCTTGGCTCACCGTATCGCTGCGGTGCTCCGTCGGTGAGAGAGCATCAATCTCATCCAGGAAGATGATCGAAGGCGCCATCCGACGAGCTCGACCGAATATATCGCGGATCATTTGTTCACAGAGGTTGACGTCTCCCATGATCAGGTCTGTTGCTTTGACCGGGATGAACGTGATGCCCGTCTCTTTAGCCAGCGCTCGAGCGAGCAGCGTCTTGCCCGTCCCCGGAGGGCCATGGAGGAGGACGCCTCGGACTGGCCGGGCGCGCACGCGGGTGAACAGTTGGGGCGATTGCAGGGGCCGGATGACCGCTTCCATCAGTTGTTCGCGTACTTCCTGGAGACCACCGATATCTTCCCAACTGGCCTCGGCGAATTCACTGGTCGCCGATTCAGCCAACGACGGCGTAATGGTGCGGAGCGCTTCCAGAAAGTGAGCCATCGTGACGCGAATGCCCGCGAGCATCTCGAAACTCGGTTGGCCCCAATATCCGGTCTCAATCATTTTCTGGCGCAGAGCGATGAATGCCGCTTCCTGACAGAGAATGCTCAGGTCGGCCCCAACGAATCCTTGCGTGAGCGCCGCCAGTTGGTCCAGATCAACGTCTTCGGCGAGCGGAATGCTCCGGGAGTGAATCTCCAGGATCTCTCGCCGATCCTTGTGGTTCGGCGGTTGAACGTCGATTTCGCGCTCGAATCGCCCGTGACGACGAAAGGTGGGATCGATGTCATCAGGGCTCGTCGTTGATCCGATGACGACCACGCGGCCGTTTCGCTCGAGTCGATCGAGAAGGGTGAGCAGTTCGGTGGCGATGTACTTCTCCGCCTCCGTCGCCGCCAGGCATTGTTGAGAGGCGATGCGCTCCAGTTCGTCAATGAAGATCACCGCCGGTGGTCGAGCGACGGCGCGCTCGAAGAGGTCGTGGAGGTGCATTTTTTCGTGATGATAGTATTTGTTCAGGATCTCCGGCCCACTGGTGGCCAGAAACTGCGCCTGAGCTGCCTCGGCGACGACGCGCGCCATGAGCGATTTCCCCGCGCCCGCCGGACCGCTGAGCAGGATGGCTCGAGGAGCCACGACGCCCAGCCGTTCGAAGATCTCGGGATGCTTCAGAGGCACTTCCACCATTTCGCGCAGTCGCTGGACTTCCTGTTTGAGACCGCCAATGTCTTCGTAGACCAGAAGTTGTTCGGTGGCCTCGGTGGGCGCCCGCTCAACCACCTCGAAGGTCGTCGACAGGTTCACGCGAACGGGACCGGCCGGGTGGCATTCGAGGACTTTAAAATCGTGGGCGCTGATGCCAAATGGTGACAGGCGGATCAGATCGCCTTCCACAGCGACCAGGTTGTCGAGTAACTTTCCCAGGTATTTTTCGATTCCACGAATATGCTCATCATCCCAGCGAGAGGCTGGCGCCAGGGTGATGCGCTCAGCAACCGCGCAATCGATCGGACGAACGGTCACTTGCTCATCCAGATCGACGTCGGCATTGCCGCGCGTGAGACCGTCAATCTGAATCGTTTGTGGTTGCCGGTCGGCATCGAGCGAGGGCATGACCACGGCGACCGTTCGACGTCGTCCGACGATTTCGATCGCCTGGCCAGGGGAAAGTCCCAGCACCTCCAAGTCCTGAGGGTCAAGACGAGCGATGTTACGACCAACATCTCGACTGCGCGCTTCCGTGACACGAAACGCTCGCGTGAGTGAAGGCCGGTCCGCTCCATTGCTCATAAAATCTTCTCCATTTTATACTAATTCCTCAGGGAGCATCAACACGAGGGGATGAACGTGCGGGGAGATCAAAAAGCGACGTCAGTCGGTGAACCCGTCCCGTCGCGCGCCTCATCGCCCATTCTTCATGTCGCCCTCATCGAGCCCGAGATCCATCCCAACACGGGCAACATCGCTCGCCTTTGCGCGGCCAACGAGATTCCACTCCATTTAGTGGGCGCGCTCGGGTTCCGCATCGACGATAAGGCCGTTCGACGCGCCGGTCTCGATTACTGGCCATATGTCGATGTGCGCCGGCATCGATCCATCGACGCGCTCTATGCCGCCCTCCCCGACGCCCGATTCTTTTACTTCACGACCAAGGCTGAAAAGCTATATACTTCGGTGACATTCCGACCGGGCGATTGTCTCGTGTTCGGAAGCGAGACGCGTGGATTGCCTGAGCCCCTGCTCAAGGCGAATTGGGATCGAGCCGTGACCATTCCTATGCGTTCGCCTCACGTGCGCAGCCTCAATCTGGCGACGGCGGTGGCCATCGCCGTCTATGAGGCCCTGCGGCAGATGGGATCCGGTCGCTGACCGACTCGTTCGTCTCCATCGACGAGTGTGGTGAGCATGAAGGAAAGGGGGGCGATGCCTTTCCGTTTCTTGAATGCCCCCGGGACATGGGCGATTCCAGGCAGAACATTGGGCGAGGGGGCCTCTTGCGTCATTTGGCTTTCGTTCTTCGTGATAGACTCAGAGCCTCTGAGTAACCCCTTCGTGAGAGACACTGGATCCGGTCAGGCGATTCCTTATGGTGAGGCGATGATGGTTGTGCTCGTGAGTCGAGTATTCCCACTGATCCTGGGATCAGATCACAACGCGGAGGCTGACAAACCGGGCATCGTCTGCTAGCATTGGCATCTTTAGTGTATCTCGTTCATCGGTGAGAGACTATGAAACTGTTTGATGAGGAAAACGAATTGGTCGTTCAACGGCGAAAGAACTTTCAGGAGATCATCGAACTGGGATTCGAGCCATTCCCCCACAAATTCCATCGGTCCCATACGATCACCGAAATCGCCGAACAATACGGCCATTATGCCGGGCAGCGGTCTCCTCAGGAGCTGGAACGCATCAATCGGGAACTGAATCGCGTCGAGGTCCGCATCGCCGGGCGGATGATGACCCAGCGCCTGATGGGGAAAGCGGGATTCGCTCACCTCTCGGATGGTGATCGGCAACTCCAGATCTATGTGCGCAGCAATGAGGTCTCTGAGCGCGAGTGGGTGCTGTTCAAGAAATTGCTCGATCTCGGCGATATCATCGGCGTCGAGGGCTACTTGTTCGTCACCAAGACAGGCGAGCTTTCGGTGCACGTTCGACAACTGGCTTTCCTCGCCAAAGCCTTCCTCCCTTGGCCCGAGAAGTGGCATGGGCTTCAGGACGTCGAGTTGCGGCATCGGTTGCGGTATCTCGATTTGATGGTCAATCGCCATTCGCGACAGGTGTTCGTCAAGCGCTCCCGCATCATTCGCGCCATTCGAGCATTTTTCGACCAGCGGGGATACATCGAAGTGGAGACGCCTATGCTCACTCCCATCGCCACCGGTGCGGCCGCTCGACCTTTCAAAACGCACCATAACGCGCTGGACATCGATCTTTATGCGCGCATCGCTCCGGAGCTGTATCTGAAGCGCCTCGTGGTGGGGGGGTTCGAGAAGGTGTACGAACTCAATCGCAATTTCCGCAATGAGGGACTCTCCCATCGGCATAATCCGGAATTCACCATGCTGGAATTCTATCAAGCCTACAGCAGTTACGAGGATCTCATGGATCTCACCGAGGAGCTCCTCATTCACGTCGTCGAAGACGTCAATGGCTCTTTGGAGATCATCTACGATGGCCGACCGATTCATTTTGGGCGCCCCTGGCGACGCCTCACATTGATCGAGGCCATCATCACGTATTGGCCTCATCCGGCGTCACGACCGAGTCCCGAAGAACTCTGGGATAGTGAGCGTCTGACGGCCCTCATGAAATCGGTGGAATGTACGGTCGATCCGCAGGCTCCCGTCGGACAGCGACTGGTGAAGCTCTTCGAGCACGTGGCCGAATCCCATCTCATTCAACCGACGTTCATTATCGAGTTTCCCACCGAGGCCAGTCCACTGGCCAAACAGAGCGAGACTGATCCACGACTCGTTCATCGCTTCGAGCTTTATGTTGGCGGATTGGAATTGGCCAACGCCTTCTGCGAACTCAACGATCCCGAGGAACAACGTCGTCGATTCGAAGAACAAATGCAATTGCGTCAGCGGGGGGATGAGGAGGCGATGATGATGGATGAAGATTACGTGCGCGCGCTGGGGTATGGATTACCTCCTACAGCGGGCGAGGGCATCGGCATCGATCGACTGGTCATGATCTTGACCGATCAAAAATCCATCCGCGATGTGATTCTCTTTCCCCACATGCGGCCTGAAGCATGAGTTATGACTCCTCATGGCCCTCCAGGGCCTTTCCTCGAGGGGGCCTGTCGAGTCACTTCACTTTCTTGGGATTCGTGGGTTTTTCGAACAAGCGAGGATCGACGGCGCGATTGAACACGACCGAACTATAGGCGATGCGCGACGTTTGAACGCCATTTCGATAATGATCAATACGAAATGGCCAGCGAATGCCGTCGATATCCTGGTAGAGGAAAAAGCGATCCTCTTCGTTCCCGTAGGCGACGCTGAGCGGGAGATGCGTTTGGGGATCGATATACACCTCGACCACATCTTCGCTCCCATCGGGAAGGGTGAAGCGAATCTCGACACCCTGACCGCGCTGGCGAAACCAGATCTCGCGCTCGCCCAGATATCGAAGGGGGGGCTTCGATTGATGCCAGCGGCGGAGGATATTATCGAGACTGTGTCGAAATCCGCGTTGGAAGTTCTCCACCTGCTCTGGCGTTTGATCGCGAATGGCCTTTTGCTGACCATCGTAAATCCAACCGGTGGTGCCGATGTTGGTTTGAATGAAACGGTTTTTCCCCTTGCCGAACTCGGTCCGCTCTTTGTCCGGGTAAACGATGTAATCGACGAATTTCGCCAGGAACTCGAGATTCCCATTCTCGTCAAACTGCGAATACATGCCCTTGCCCACAATCGTCTTGAGGGCGAGGAACGTCTCACCACCCAGCGCTTCGATGGCCGCGTGGAGCAATTGGCGCGCCTGAGATGTCGATGGAGCGCGATCGTTTTGGGCGTGAGCGAGCGGGAGTGAAGGAGGGAAGCAGATGAAAACCCCGATCAACAGGGCATATCGGTATCTGGTGAGTCCTGGTCTCTTCTGGTCCACGTCCCGTTCGTCGCTCAAACTCTGACTGTGGGAGCCATATCCGCTTGTTCGGTGAATATCACCACCTCACCATCTCTGGCATCCACGGTGAACGCATCTCCTTCTTTCCACATCATGGTGATGGGGAGCTTGACGTGCTCGTCGATAGTTCGTTTCAGATAGCGAGCTCCATAAGCCTCGGAGTATCCCATCTCCACCAGTTGATCCAGTGCTGCGTCGGTGACGCGCAGCGATTTCCCGGCCTGCTTCATTTGGTGTTCCACTTTCCGGAGATACATTTGGGCGATTTGACGGACATCCTCTCGGCAGAGCGGCGAGAAGACGACGATTTCGTCTAACCGGTTGCGGAATTCGGGTGAGAATCGCTCTTCGGCCACTTTGAGGATTTCTCGTTTAATGGACTCGATCTTGGACTTATCCTGCGGCGCGAAACCCAGCGGTTTGAGGTACCGCCTGTATTTTTCGCTGCCCAGGTTGGACGTCATGATGATGATGGCATCGGACAGATAGACGCGCTTGCCACGGCCATCGGTGATCCAGCCTTCGTCGAAGGCTTGTAGGAAGAGATTCATCAGGTAGGTCGATGCCTTTTCGATTTCGTCCAATAACAGAACAGTGAACGGGTTATCCCGAAGCTGTTCGGTGAGCACGCCGCCGCGCTCGCTCCCCACGATGCCGCGAGGCATGCCGATGAGCTTCTCGATGCCGATGGTTCCGTCTTGATATTCGGAACAATCGATGCGAATCATCTTCTGCTCATCGCCGAACATGAACTCGGCGACAGCCTTAGCCAGTTCCGTCTTGCCGACACCCGTGGGCCCGAGGAAGAGAAGCACTCCATCGGGACGATAGAAATTCTCTTTGAGCGGACCTTTATTGAGCCGCAATCGTCGGGCCACCGCTTCGATGGCTTCCCGCTGACCGACGACGCGGCGGGCCAAAGCTTCTTCCATTCCTTTGAAGCGCTCGCTCACATCGCGAAAGATCATATCGCGAGGGATGCGAGCGTCTTGCGAGATGACTTCGATGACGTGTTCCGGCTTGACGATGAGTTGATCGGGTTGATTGATCTCCACCTTGACCGACGCCGTATCCAGCCAGCCAATGACCTTATCGGGGAGGTGGAGATTGCGGATGTATCGTGGCGCCATCTCCAGAGCCGTCTCGATCGCTTCATCGGAGATGGTCACCGAGTAATTTCGCTCTAACCGTGGTTTGATCCCGCGGAGAATCTGGCGCGTTTCTTCCAGGTTGGGTTCGTCAATTTTCACTAAGCGGAAGCGCCGCGCCAGCGCTTCATCCTCGGCAATGTACTCCTTGTACTCGTTCATGGTGGTGGCGCCGATGATGCGAATCTCGCCTCGGGCCAGACTGGCTTTGAAGATGTTGGCGGCATCATTGGATACGCCCAGAGCCGCCCCGGCGCCGATGATGGTGTGGGCTTCATCGATGAACAGGATGATGTTCTCTCGCTCCTTCACTTCGTTGATGATGCCGTGAAGCCGCTCTTCGAACATTCCTCGGAGCATCGTTCCGGCGACCACGCCGGACATCTGGAGACCCACAATATGGGCGTTCCGCAGCCGCGGGGGCACTTTCTCCGGTTCCAGTTCGATGAGTCGCGCCAGGCCTTCAACCACCGCCGTCTTTCCCACCCCCGGCTCCCCCACGAGCATCGGCGAGTTGGCGCGTTCCCGGTGGCAGAGGATTTCCATGATTTGTTGCAGCTCGCGCTCCCGACCGATGAGGGGAGGGAGCTTATCCTGGCGGGCGAGCTTATTGAAACTGATCCCAAAGTGTTTCAAGTAGGGAGGGAGTTCGTACCTTCGCCGGTAGCGCTCCTCGCGCTCTTCCCGCGTGTGGACCCGGGTCATGATCTTCTTGACCACCATGTCCGGATCAGCCCCCAGTTGACGCAGGATCTCTACCGGCGCTCCTTCGCGGCTCTGGAACAGGCTCACAAACAGATCGGCGGAGTTGATCTCTTTTCGCCCTCGTTGGCGAGCCCGATCGTAAGCGATGCGAAGTAATGGACGCACCGCATGCACGCGCATACCGCGGCCCGTGTACTGGCGGGGAACCGAGAGCACTTCGTGCAACGCGCGGATGACGGTGTCCGGGTCCAGATTGAGACTCTGCATGACCTCATTGAACAGACCACGTTCGACCTCGATGAGGGCGAGAAAAATGTGTTCAGGGCCTATGAAGTTATGATCAAGATTGCGGGACTCTTCCATAGCTCGCGACAATACCCGCTTGGCGCTCTCCGAAAACTGATACGGCCCGAAATCAATCATGTCGATCCTCCAGAGATTTTATTATACCAACAGCCCCTGCCCGGCACAACTTACCGTCTACTGCCATCAATCCTGATGGTGGCCGACGTTCGCTTCGCGCTCTCGTGTCATCGCTCTTCGAGAAGGACCCGCTTTTCTCTGCCCCAGCAAGCGGACTCACGGACAAGAAAAGAGGGTCCCTCTCCAGCGGTCAGAATTCCTCGCCTTCATATCCGGCGGCCGCCTTCTCCTTCTCTTCCTCCTCTTCCGGCAATTCGGTGACCGCCACATCGGTCGTGATGAGCAAACTGGCGATGGACGCCGCGTTCTCCAGAGCGACGCGCACCACCTTGGTGGGGTCGATGATCCCCGCTCGTTCAAGATCTTCCATCTGTTCGGTGACAGCGTTGAAACCGATCTTCTTGCCTGTTTGTTTCACGCGGCTGACGACGACCGCCCCATCGACGCCAGCGTTCTCGGCAATCGTACGCATGGGCGCTTCCAGCGCCTGCTGAAGGATGTGGAGACCGGTATCTTCGTCGGGTTCGGAGACCTCCACTTCGTTCAACACGTCCTGGGCGTTGAGCAACACGAGGCCACCGCCAGGCACGATACCCTCCTCGATGGCGGCCCGCGTGGCGTTCAAGGCATCTTCAGTGCGCGCCTTGATCTCCTTCAACTCCGTCTCGGTCGCCGCCCCCACGCGGATGATCGCAACGCCGCCGGAGAGCTTGGCCAGTCGCTCCTGAAGTTTTTCCCGGTCGTAGTCGGAAGTCGTCGTTTCTAACTCCGCCTTGATCTGTTGGATGCGCCCGTCGATCGCCGCCTTAGTGCCTGCGCCCTCGACGATCGTCGTCGCCTCTTTCTCCACGACGACTTTCTTGGCTTGGCCCAGATCGGAGATCTGCACGTTCTCCAACTTGATGCCCAGGTCTTCGGTGATGACGCGACCGCCGGTCAGGATGGCGATGTCCTGAAGCATGGCTTTCCGTCGGTCGCCGAAGGCGGGAGCCTTCACCGCGCAGGCTTTCAGTGTTCCTCGCAGTTTATTGACGACGAGCGTGGCCAACGCCTCGCCCTCGACATCCTCGGCGATGATGAGCAGCGCTCGTCCCTGGCGGGCAACCTGTTCCAGCAGGGGAACGAGGTCCTGGGCCGACGAGATCTTCTTCTCGAAGAGAAGGATATAAGGATCCTCCAGAACGCATTCCATCCGCTCCTGATCGGTGATGAAATAGGGCGACAGATATCCGCGATCGAACTGCATGCCCTCCACGAAATCGAGCCGCGTCTCCAGCCCTTTCCCTTCTTCAACGGTCACCGCCCCCTCGGAGCCCACTTTCTCCAGCGCCTCGGCGATCAATTGGCCAAGGCGTTGATCGTTGTTGGCTGCAATAGTCGCCACATTGGCCATATCGTCTTTGGATTTGATCTTCTTGGACCGGTTCCGGAGATACTCGACTACCCGGGCCACCCCTTTGTCGATGCCCCGCTTGAGAGCCATGGGATTGGCGCCGGCGGTCACGTTTTTAAGCCCTTCGCGGAAGATGGCCTGAGCCAACACCGTGGCCGTGGTCGTTCCGTCACCGACTTCGTCTTGAGTTTTCGTCGCCACTTCCCGGAGCAGTTGGGCACCGAGATTCTCATGATGATCTTCGAACTCGATCTCCTTGGCGACGGTGACACCATCTTTGGTGATCAGGGGAGATCCCCACTTCCGCTCTAACACCACATTGCGTCCACGCGGACCGAGGGTGACCGACACGGTGTCGGCCATCGCGTTGACTCCTCGGAGGATGGCCGACTGAGCGTCCATGTGAAATTTCACATCTTTTCCTGCCATCGTGCCTTCACCTCCTTAAGCCAAAGTCGTTTTCTTCTCGGCCGGTGGGGGGGATTCGGCCGCGTCAGGAGCAGTCGCTCGCGCCTTCCCCACGCGCACCTGGGCCGGTCGAATGAGCGTATCTTCTCCGAGCCGATAGCCCGGTTGTAGCACCTCGATGACCATGCCGTCGCGCTCGGGTTCGACGGGTACCGTCTCCACCACATGGTGAAAGCGAGGATCAAATGGTTCTCCTAGCGGATTGATGATAGAGACGCCCTCGGCTTCCAGATGACGTTCGAAGAGGGCCGCTGTGGCCCGAATCCCTTCCAGGAGGCCTTCGACGTTGCGAGTTTGTTGGCCCGCCTCGATGGCCCGTTTGAGATTATCGAGGACGTCCAGAAGGCGGGCGATGAACTGCGCTTTACTTTGATGGAGCTGATCGGCCATGGTCCGGCGCAACCGCTCGCGAATGGCCTCCACCTCTGATTGCATCTGCTGCCGCGCCTGGCGAACCTGCTCAGCGTACTCGAGCAGTCGCGCTTCGCTGGCCTTGAGCTTGTTCTGTAATTCCTCCACATAGGATGGGTATCGCGGCTGTTCTTCCACCGGTTCCACGGTGGAGAGATCCTCCTCCAATAACCGCAAGAATCGCCGTTTGTCGACCACTCGCGGCTTTCCTTCGTCCACATCTTCCCGATCGCCATCGGGGCGGGTGTGAGATCGGAGCGTTTCGTGCTTTTCTCTGTCTGTGTTCATCCTGCTCTCCCTGCGTGAAACTCATTCCATTCCCCCTTCGGGGAGCATTCCGATTAATCGACGAATCCGCTCTTCGGTCGGCGGATGGGTGCTGAAGAGCGTGGCCACCAGTCCACGCCGCAGTGGATTCACGATCATCATATGAGCTGTCGCCGGATCGGCCTCCCGCATGGGAAGGCGCGCGGTTCCACGCTCCAGTTTCTCCAGAGCCCGAGCCAGCCCATAGGGACTCCCCGCCAGTCTCGCTCCAGTGGCATCGGCTTCAAATTCGCGCGAACGGGAGATGGCCATCTGGATGAGCAGGGCCGCGATGGGCGCGAGAATGATGAAGAGGAGCGCTCCTGCGGCGCCCAGGGGGTTATCTCGGTCATCGTCGCCGCCGAGTCCGCCAAAGAAGAAGGCGAATCGGGCCAGCATCATCAACGCGCCGGCGATGGTGGCGGCAATTGATTGGGTGAGAATATCGCGATTTTTGACGTGGGCCAGTTCGTGGGCCAGCACGCCTTCGAGTTCGTCCTCATCGAGGAGTCGCAGGATACCTTCGGTCACGGCGACCACGGCGTGCTGCGGATCGCGACCGGTGGCAAAAGCATTGGGCGAGGCGCTGGGAATGAGGTAGAGGCGGGGCATGGGAAGATGGTTGCGCTCGGTCAAGCGCCGGACGATCCGATAGACCTGCGGTAACTCTGCCTCTGTCACGGGCCGGGCGCGATACGCCGAGAGAGCGAGCCGATCAGAAAAATAATAGGCCCCGAGGTTCATCACGGCAGCAAAGAAGAAGGCCGTGATCATGCCCTGACGACCACCGATGAGTTCACCGGCTACCAGTACGAGCCCGGTGAGAAGACCTAAGAGAAGAACTGTCCGAATGTTATTTCCCATCGTTGAACCCCTTCTGTTACTTACTGGTAAACGCCCGATACCCGGCTTGATTCCCGAGTCGAATTATATCACATTCTATGGATGGAAGTGTAAGTTTGTCAATATTTGGCTTGGACGCCTGTTCAGGTTATAATTGAGTGACTCATGAAAAGTGCACCCTGATGGAGAGGAAGGAATGTTCAAGATTCTCATCGTCGATGATGAAGCCAGCATTCGGGACGTCCTCCGTCTGATGTTGGAGGGGGAGGGATACCAGGTCGCAGAAGCCTCCAGTGGCGAGATGGCTCTCCGCTTGCTCGGACGAGACGACTATGATCTGGTGCTCACCGATCTGAAGATGGAGCCCATGTCGGGCATGGAGTTATTGAAGCGCATCAAGCCAGCACATCCGCATACCGACGTGATGATGATGACAGCCTTCGGGTCTATTGACTCGGCGGTGGAGGCGATGAAGCTTGGTGCTTGCGACTATGTGACTAAACCTTTCCAGCACGATGAACTCCTGATTCGCGTGTGGAATGTCCTGGAGAAGAAGAAACTGCGCAAGGAAGTCGAATTGCTCCGGCGCGAGTTCTACGATCGATTCGGCGTGGAGAACATCATTGGTGAATCGAGCGAACTGTTGAAGGTCCTGGACACGATACGGCGGGTGGCGCCGAGCGAGAGCACGGTATTGGTGACGGGGGAGACGGGGGTGGGGAAGGAGTTGGTGGCCAAGGCGATACACACGTTGAGTCGGCGGGCGGGGCGGCCGTTTGTGTCGGTCAATTGTGCGGCGTTTCCCGAGCAGTTATTGGAGAGCGAGCTGTTTGGGCATGTGAAGGGGGCGTTTACGGGGGCGGTGCGGAGTCGGAAGGGGTTGATTGAGGAGGCCGATGGGGGGACGTTTTTTTTGGACGAGGTGGGGGCGATGCCATTGAGTGTGCAGGCCAAGTTATTGCGGGTGTTGGAGGAGCGGGTGATCCGGCGGATTGGGGAGAATCGGGAGGTGGGGGTGGACATTCGGGTGGTGGCGGCGACCAATCAGGATTTGGGGGAGGCGATACGGGAGCGGGCGTTTCGGGAGGATTTGTATTATCGGTTGAATGTGATTACGATTCATGTGCCGCCGTTGCGGGCGCGGCGGAGTGACATACCGGTGTTGGCCGAGCATTTTCGGCAGGTGTATGCCGAGCGGGAGGGCAAGGGGGTGGAGGGGATTGCGCCGGAGGCGATGCGGGCGTTGTTGGCCTATGAGTATCCGGGGAATGTGCGGGAATTGAAGCACATCATCGAGCAGGCGGTGACCATGGCCGAGGGACCGTTGATCACCCTGGATCTTCTCCCCCCTCAACTCCGCGAGGCAGCCCGCGACAAACTCGGTCGAGGGGAAGAGGAACTCATCGAGTTGGAGGCTGGGCGGAGCAGTCGCCCCCGGTTGAAAGCCCTCGATGAGAAGGAGCGGGAGCTTATCTTAGAAGCCATCGAGCGGAATCGCGGCAATCTGGAGCGGGCGGCCAAGGAGTTGGGGATCAGTCGGGTCACTCTCTGGCGACGGATGAAGAAATTCAACATCTCCGTCAGGCGATGACGATGGTCGGGATCTCTCGTCGTAGCGGGTGAATGGCGACCCGCGGTGCCCTGGACCGATAGTTCCCCGGTGAAGGTCAGCGACAGAAGCGCCTCTCCCACGCCGAACCTCTCTCCCTTCACGGCGCCAGTGGTCAATTCCCTGAGGGTAGCGATCCGTACCGGGTTACTCCCACGTCGAACCTCTCTCCCTTCATGGCATCGACGAGGATTGGCCGAAAGCGCAACACTCGATGAGTGGGCATGTATCGCATCGGGGATTATGAGGCCGGCAAATCTCTCGGCCCAGACGGATCAAGTTGATGTGGGCGGAGTAGCATTTTTTCGGTGGAATGAGCTCCTGGAGGATCTCGTGAGCGCGCTCATCCGAACACTTGACCGGGATGAGTCCCAGGCGCCGGGTCACCCGCAGGATGTGCGTGTCGGCGGGGAAGACGGGGCGCTGACAGGCGAACAACAGCACGCAGGCGGCCGTCTTGGGTCCCACCCCATCGAGTGAGAGGAGGAAGCGCCTCGCCTCTTCCACGGGAATCTGGCAGAGGAATGAAAGGTCGAGCGCACCACACTGCCGTTTGATCTCATTGAGGATCGTTTTGATGCGTATCGACTTGATGTTGGCCAGTCCGCCGCAGCGGATAGCCTTGGCGATCGTCTCCGAACGCGCGCGACGCACTTTCTCCCAGGTGGGAAAGCGTCGCTTCAACTCGGTGAAAGCGCGATCGCGATTACTATCGGTCGTTGATTGAGAGAGGATCGTTTCAATCAATACGTCCAAGGGATCTCCCCGTCGTCGGGGGAAAGGGACGCCAAATGTCGCTTCCAGGTTTTGAATGAGGGTGGTGATGGTTTCGCGTTGATTCATAAAATCCCTCGCTGGGCAGGACTCTCTGACTCCCAATCTCACGTTCGTCGCTGGAGAACGTCTCGATAGAACGCTTCGTAAAGAGGGACCACCTGGTCGCTGGAGAACCGATGCACCGCCCAGGCGCGCGCCTGCTCGGCCATCTCTCGATGGAGTTCCTCGTCTCGGAGAAGGCGAATGGCCGCCTCGGCCATGGCCTCCAGATTTCCCGGTTCGATGAGATACCCGGTGACGCCGTGTTTGACGACCTCCGGGAGTCCACCGACGCGGCTGGCAATGACTGGGACTTCGCACGCCATGGCCTCCAATGCGGCCAATCCGAACGATTCCATCTGACTGGGAAGAAGCAGAAGGTCGGCCACCGAGAGGCAGTCGGAGATGTTCGGTTGTTTGCCGGCGAAGTGCACGAAATCAGCCACCCCTCGCTGTTGAGCGACCCATTCGGCCTGAGCTCGATCCGGGCCGTCGCCCACCATGACCAACCGGGCTTTCACTTTTTCGCGAATGCGGGCGAAGATCTCGATGCAGTCGGGCGCTCGTTTCAGTGGCCGGAAGTTCGAGATGTGCATGATGATCTTTTCGCCCTCTGGAGCCAGGCGGGCGCGGTGGGCCTCGTTGGGTCGCCGTCGAGATCGTTCTCGATTGATGAAGTTGGGGATCACTCGGATGTGGCAAATGCCGAACGTCTCGCAGGTCGCTCGCCGCAGATAGTGGGAGACCGCCGTCACGCCATCGCTTTGTTGAATACCGAATCGGGTGATCTGCAAATAGGAGCGGTCCCGCCCCACCAGCGTGATATCCGTCCCGTGAAGCGTGGTGATGATGGGGAGAGAATGGTTCGGTTTGAGCATCTCTCGGGCGAGGAAGGCGCTGATAGAGTGAGGGATGGCGTAGTGCACGTGAAGAATATCGAGACCAACGTCCAGGGCGACCTCCGCCTGTTTGGTGGCCAGTGCCAGATCGTAGGGGAGATGCTCAAAGAGGGGATAATCCATCATCTCCACCTCATGAAAGGTGATGCGTTCCGGCAGTTCGGCCAATCGCGTGGGGAGCGAGGCGCAGATGAAGTGAACCGAATGTCCTCGAGCCGCTAATTCCAACCCCAGCTCGGAGGCCACAATCCCGCTCCCGCCGTAGGTTGGATAACAGGTGATGCCGATGTTCATTGGATGAATATCGAGCTCATGACCGGTTCACGTCGAAGCGATGAACGCTTCGAACTCATCTAGCAACATGAGGCCACTTTCCTGCGGGTCTTCCACCACGCCGTGAGTCAACTTGGCGATTGTCGCCACCACGCGCAACTGAAAGAGGGTCGGTTGCCCGTACTCATCGCTTTCGCCCACGATGGTGTATTTACGGGCCGCCCCTTTCACCTGAAAGGGAAGGTCTTCATAATCTTCCACCATCTTCTCAATGTCTTCCCGGGATGGCGTGGCCGCCGTGACTGTGCAGCTCTGGCTCTGGCCTTCGGTCTCGGTGGCCAGTTCCAGGCGCTTCCAATGCCAGGAATTTTCCCCGCCATCTTGCTCGGCCACCCGCGAGGGAAAGCCAGCCGCCGCCAAGGCATCGCAGATGTCTGAGATAGATGGAATGCGCGTTTTATTGGTCCAGACGAAAAATTCCTGCTTCATGGGGTCTTCTCTCAGTCATGATCGAGCTTCGCCTCGGTGCGAGGCTCGCGGAGGGGATAGTCCCATCGACGCTTTGACGTCAATGAGCGAACCGGGCGCTCAGTGAACCCGTCGCCTGGGAATTCCAAATTACGATTCCAGTCTCGCCTCATGGCTGAGCCCACGTGTTGACCTCGTCTCCTGTCCGGGAGCATTGTAGTCAAGCCGTTTCCATTTTTCAACCCTCCCGGCGGGGCATGGTATGCCAACCAGACCGTGGAGGTCTCCAGAGCGCGCCGGGCCACAGGCCGGGCTCACGCCTCAGGACGCCGGCCTCCCATTCCCAGCCATTCTCGCAGGGGCCAAGATGTTTGGGCGCCCCGGTGGGACCGGAGTATCTTCCCCCAGCTTTTGAGGGCCGGACGCGGCCATCCTTTTTCTGCTTCTCCTTTTGTTCCCTCTCCTGGCGGAGTTGCTCCTCACTCTGGCGAGCGTCCTGATAGGCCAACTCCACATCTTCCAAAGCCCGCTCCAGTGCCTGCTGCGTCGCCCTATCGGTGATCTGCGCGCGGAGAGCGCGCAGGCGCTCCAGGTGGTGTTCGACGTGCTGACGGAAGATGCTGAGCGCTTTCAGGATGTATTTGTCGTCTGGATTGCGATCGTAGGCGTCCTCGAAGTTGATGATCGTCTCCTCGATGGCCCGGCGATATTGATTGAGCATCTCGGCCGGCGAGCCCGCCGGCAGTGGACCCCACCGAGCCTCGTCCCGTTTGGACTGTTCCAGCTCGGGTGACTCCACCAACGTCAGACGACGTTCGGCGATCTTCATGAAGACGCGAACACGCCAATCGATGCGCTGGGCCTCGCGGACGCGATCGGCTTCCTGCTCGGTCAAGTAATCGAGACGCCCTTGCCCCAGGGCGAAGAACGTCCCCATCAGCGCTAGTCCCCAGATCACACCGATCGCTCCCGTGATGCCTTCTCCCATTCGTTTTCGCCGCATGAGTCTGGAGAGATGCTACGCAATCGATCCACCATTGTCAACGGCGAGCGCCCGACAGGAAGGGCAAATCCCCCTGCTTCGCTCCGATGCTCGGAGCAGAACGAGGCGGATCGCCCCGGAGAACGCTCAGGCGTGCTGTCGAGCCTCAGAGCGGTCGGCGGCCGCTCCGGGGACGAAGCAGCGGCGGCATCGAGGTTCATACACGCCGCTGGCGCCGACCAGAACGCGGTCAGTGCTCTCCACAAGCCGTTGCGAATGATTAGCCGGGTTGCCGCATTTGACACAGATGGCCAGCGTCTTGGTGATATACTCGGCGACGGCCAGAAGCTGAGGCATCGGCTCGAAAGGCTGTCCCATGTAATCTTGATCGAGACCGGCGACGATCACTCGTTTCCCCCGATTGGCCAACGTATTACACACGTCCACGAGGTCGAGATCGAAGAATTGCCCCTCGTCGATGCCGACGACCTCGGTGTCCTCGCGCACGCGCTCCATAATCTCCTGGGCCGAGTTCACCGATTCGGCGTCGATGCGCATTTGACTGTGGGAGACGAGTTGATGTTCCTCATATCGTGTATCAATGGCTGGTTTGAAAATCTGGACGCGCTGTCGCGCAATCTGAGCGCGGCGGAGTCGGCGAATGAGTTCTTCCGTTTTCCCGCTGAACATTCCACCGCAGATCACTTCGATCCATCCTGTCGGCTCTCTGACAATGTTCATCTCAATCACCTCACCTCAGCACACAGTTGACAAAGGAGATTCTAGCTGATTGAATTTTAAAATCAACTGGAGGAGATGATCACCAATTCACTGGGAGAGACGCTGTGGGTGAGGAAACGCTGATCTACGATTGGAATATTGTTGGCGGCGATCGGCCCCAGAAGTACGACATCGAGTTCGACGACGAGACGTTACGCGATGGGTTGCAATCGCCCTCGGTGACCACTCCGTCGATTGATGAGAAGATCGAGATCCTTCATCTCATGGCCGATCTGGGCATTGAGTCGGCCGATGTGGGCTTGCCCGGCGCCGGGCCGCACGTCGTCGAAGATGTCACCCGGTTGGTCAGGGAGATCGTCGAGGCGCACCTTCCTATAAAGCCTAACTGCGCGGCACGGACCGTCCGCGCTGATATCCAACCGATCATTGATATTTCCGAGGCCGTGGGTTTGCCCATTGAGGCGAGCACGTTCATCGGATCCAGTCCCATTCGTCAATACGCCGAGGGCTGGTCGCTGGATATGATGCGGCGAGCGACCGAAGACGCCGTTTCCTTCGCTGTGAAACATGGGCTCCCGGTCATGTATGTCACCGAAGACACGACGCGGGCTGACCCGGAAACGCTGCGCAAGTTGTATACCACGGCTATTGAATGCGGAGCCCGTCGCGTGTGCCTCGCCGATACTGTCGGTCATGCCACTCCACGGGGCGTCACGGCGCTGGTCGCCTTCATCAAGGAAGTTATTGAGGCGACGGGCGAAGAGGTGAAGATCGATTGGCATGGTCATATGGATCGTGGATTGGGCGTCATCAATGCTATTGCGGCTGTGGAGGCAGGAGCAGACCGGATTCACGGCTGCGCTCTCGGCATCGGCGAGCGATGCGGAAACGTTCCCATGGATCAGTTGTTGGTGAATCTCCAGCTCATGGGGTATATCGATCGGGACCTCTCCAAATTGCCTCAGTATTGCGAGACCGTCTCCCGCGCCTGTCAGGTGCCCATCCCGTTCAACTATCCGGTCGTCGGGCGCGATGCCTTTCGCACGGCCACCGGCGTTCACGCCGCCGCCGTGATCAAGGCGTTGAAGAAGAACGACCTGCACCTGGCCAATACGGTCTACTCGGGAGTTCCCTCCCACCTGTTCGGGCGAGAACAGATCATCGATATTGGTCCGGTGAGCGGGCGCTCCAATGTCATCTATTGGTTAACTCGGCGGGGCATCGAGCCGACTGAAGAGCGCGTCCAGCGTATTCTCGATTACGCCAAACGGTCATCCCGAGTGCTCACTGAAGAGGAGATCATGCGCCTGGTCTGAACAGGTGGAGCGGAAAGACGAAGAGGTGTGAGAGGTGAAGGAGACGAGCGTTCACCGATTGGAGATAGCTCAGCTTCTGGATGCGCCGTCAGTGCGTCGCGCTTTCCACATCATCGACGCCTTGGCCGACGCCACCATGCGCGAACACGTGGCCATTTGTGAGATCCCCGCTCCACCGTTTGGCGAGGAACAACGGGCCCAATATTTCGAGCGTCGATTTCGAGAGCTGGGATTGGAAGAGGTTCGGAGAGATGCGGTGGGTAACGTCATGGGGCTCCGGCGGGGGTGGTCGGATAGGCCAACGATCGTCATGTCAGCTCATTTGGACACCATATTCCCCTCGGGCGTCGACGTTCGCGTCCGCCGTCGAAATGGTCGATACCATGCGCCGGGCATCGGCGATAATGCTTCCGGATTAGTGGCCCTCCTGGCGCTGATCGAGGTCGTGCAACGAGTGCGGTTGACGACCATTGGGACGCTGGTGTTTCTCTGTACGGTAGGCGAGGAGGGGGAAGGGAATTTGCGAGGAGTGAGGCACTTTTTCTCTGCCGATGGTTGGGCCGAGAAGACCGATGCCTTCATCTCGCTCGATGGGCATGGCGTCGAGCGTATTGTCTCTGGAGCGCTCGGTTCACGTCGGTATCGCATCACTATCGCCGGTCCGGGAGGACACAGTTGGGGCGATTTCGGCATCGTCAATCCCATTCATCCGCTGGCCGAAGTGATCAGGCAGCTGGTGGAGTATCCGTTGCCCCGACGACCGCGGACCAGTCTGACCGTGGGTCGCATTGAGGGAGGACAGTCCGTCAATGCCATTCCTCAGTCAGCATCCATGGATGTCGACATCCGGTCCACGTCGTCGGCCATCCTCGACCAGATCAGCGAATATGTGAAGTGCGCGGTGGCTCAGGCCGTTCGGCAAGAGAATGCACGTTGTGCCGCCACGGGGACTCGGCTCTCATTTGACATTCGGTGTCTCGGCGATCGGCCAACGGGAGAGACGCCGCCCAACGCAGATATCATCCGGATTGCCCAGGAGGCCTCTCGCCTCCTCGGCATCGAGCCTCAACTCGAATGGGCGTCGACGGACGCCAATATCCCTATTTCGCTGGGAATTCCAGCTATCGCTATGGGTGCTGGAGGGAATGCCGGGAATCCCCACACGTTGGATGAATGGTATGAGGCGACCAATCGGGAGTTGGGCCTCAAACGAGCCTTGCTGGTCATGCTGGCGCTGGTGGGGATTCCCGAGATCTGAAGCTGGCGCGAGGAAGCTCCTCAGTGTCTTTCCCGGCGTGGCGTCTGGTGGAGCGAGCGCGGAATCGGCGAGACTCGGGGTCAAGTTATCTCTTGTGTGAAAATAAGGTGACGCCAGTTGGCAGCTCGCGCGACTTCATTCTTCGTGGTGGGCCTTTGTACATGAGCGATTCCCTGGAATAAAGGGATCATCAGTGATAGATTGATCTTCTCCACGTTACCCTCGCTCGGCGAACTCGGGCATCGTCTCGGATGAGCGCGGGGGAGAGGAGCCGCTGAGACCTCTCTGTCCCCACGCCCCCGATGGTTCAGGTCAGCGGAGATCGAGCCCCAGGGCCTTCATGATCGTTCGTCGTGGCTCGGGACCGAATCCCACGTCAATCAGACCGAGCGAGAGAAAGGCCGGCGCGGCGAGCCGGTTCTCGATGAACCGTTCGAGGCCGGCCAGCCGTCGGCGTTGCTCTTCGGTGAGGATGTCCATGAATCCGCTCCGGAATGTGTCTTCGGCATCGGCAATCTGCTGTCGGGTGCTGCGAATGGTCAACACGACGCTGCCGACAGCGATGGGATCAGGATCTGGAGCGCGCAAGAGCCTTCCCAATTCGCGCGTTTGTTCGGCCCAGGCCCTTCGGAGCGGATCGATCGTCTCGGCTCGGGCTCTCAACAGTCTGAGGAAACTCTCGAACTGATCGTCGTTCAGCCGGAGGAACGCTCTCACCACCGCCGCTCGACGATCAGGTGGTGGTGAGGGTTGGGCCGAGGGCTGATCCTGAGAGGGTTGATCGGGGAGAGCCACAGCCGTGTGGACGCTCCCCAGCGAAGTGACCAGGAGAATCAAGACAAAGAGTGCTTTTCGATGCATAATACCTCTCCTCCTTCATGAGTGTTCGAATGGGTCATCCGGTGGTTATGACGAAATTGAGAAGTGCCTGGACGGAATTTCTCAACGCGATGAACCGCCACCTCGGGAGGGCGCGTCTCGGCTGACTCGCCCTTGCGGAGGAGCGTCGGGATGAGCCGCGGGGTGGATGACGAGGGCATCGATTCAATGTACCATTATCCGGTTATGGAGCGACGCGCATTTCAGCTTCGATTGCCTCATCGGACGATGGAATTAGGCCGGCGAACGCTCATCATGGGCGTGCTCAACGTGACGCCCGACTCGTTTTCCGATGGTGGAGAATTTTTCTCTCCCCGCCGAGCCATCGAACGGGCTTTGGCCATGGAGGCCGAGGGGGCGGACATCATCGATATCGGCGGCGAGTCGACGCGCCCTGGGGCGCGACCCGTTTCCGTGGAAGAGGAACTCCGTCGCGTCATGCCGGTCATCGAGTCGCTCATCGGTCGAGTGAGCGTTCCCCTGTCCATCGATACCAGGAAATACGAGGTGGCCCGCCGGGCGCTGCGAGCCGGGGCGGAAATCCTCAATGATGTGAGTGGTCTTCGACAGGATGCCCGGTTGGCCGATCTCGCCGGACAATCAGGGGCGGCCCTCATCATCATGAACATGCGGGGGACTCCCGAAGTGATGCAGAAGATTCCCCCCAGTCCGGATATCTTCGCCGAAATCGAGGCTCATTTCGAATGGGCGGTCGCCGAAGCCAAGGCGCGAGGAGTGACGTCAGAACAACTCCTTCTCGATCCGGGCATCGGGTTCGGCAAGACGGTGAAACAAAATTGTGCCCTCATCAATCATCTGGACCGGTTCGCCCGGTTCAATCTGCCCTTGATGATCGGGACGTCGAGGAAGACGTTCATCGGCAAGATCCTGAACAAGCCGCCCGAGGAACGACTCATGGGCACGGCGGCCTCGGTCGTCGCCGCCATCTTTCGCGGCGTCCATATTGTGCGCGTCCACGATGTTCGAGAGATGAAGGAGGTCGTCACCGTGGCCGATGCCATTCTCAATGCGTCTAGGGATAGTCGCTAAGGGGAGGATAACGTTGCGCTGAGCCCGGCGACGTCGAGAGTCAGTTCGGGGAATGCGACGCGCAGGTCGTAGGTTCCTTCTCGAACGTCATCGAAAATGAATTCACCATACTCGTTGGTTCTCGTCTGGAGGATGAGGCGAGGACCGCGGAGCAATTGGATCTCAGCCTCAATATGCGCCATTGATCCGGATTCGCGCGACATGACCTGACCGATGATGTCGACGCACCTCTCCTCGTCAGCGCGGTCGATATGAACATCGATATCGAAAAGGGAAGTGCGGTAAAGCAGATGACGAGACGTCGGTCCCGTGCTGCGAAATCCCAACAGGCGGCCCTCAGCAAAGCTATCCACCAGGAGGATGGCGGGCAGAGAGCAATGGCCCGGTAAGCGCGAAGGGACCCCGGTTCTCCGGAAGGCCCCTGTTGCCTCAGATGGTGAGTCATCAGGGGAGTGAGCGGTGAGGAGCTGTTGCCAGCGTCGGCAGCACCTCTGGCAGCCGCCGGTTAAATGGGAGCGAATAGCTTCCACCCGGTCCGGAGGGAGCGAGCCGCGAGCCAACTTCCATAGATCTCCCAGAGATACGCACTCCATGAGTTTCTTTACCTGTGGTCAGCTTCCATGATCGGTCTTGTGCTCACGAGCATCTTCACCGAGCTTCTTAATGATCTATTGTCTCATTTTTCATTCCCCTTCGACAATTGGCGATATTACCTATTGGGCCAGGTATTATTACTGAGAGCGCCTTGAGCGCCCTGGAATGACCCTCGCTCTCCGGCGTTCCGGCTCCACTGACGATGAGCAGGAGAGACTTCAGGCGAGGGAGTTGGCCGGCCTGGGATGATTGCTGGCGTGGTGGGAGTGTTGAAGCTACTGGCGCAATCACATGAGCCCAGGCCGGCGCAACCTCAAGAGTCATCGGCTAACGCATCTCGAATGATTCGAATCACCTCCTCGTTGATGAATGGCTTCTCCAGGAATCGACTGTTCGATTGTTTCAAGAATTCGCGCGTTTGCGGGCTGACCACATCCCCGGTCACAAAGATGATCTTTCGGGCCAACGCCCCATTGCGCGTCTTAATCTCCCGATAGAGTTCCTGGCCGTCCATGTGCGGCATTTTGATATCGCAGAAGATGAGATCGTAATCTTTTTTCCGGAGCTTCTCCAAGGCATGAGCACCACTGGTCGCCGTCTCCGGCCGGTGTCCTTCGTCTCGCACAATCTGGCGCAGGAGATTGAGAATCCCTGGCTCATCGTCGATGATCAGCACATCCTTAGGGCTCACCTCTTTTTTGGGGGGCAACTCGACTTTCGGTTCACCTTGCTCGGCGCTCTCCCGGACGATGGGGAGTTCGATGATGAAGGTCGCTCCTCGTCCGGGCTCGCTCTGCACGTAGATGTGGCCGCCGTGATTTTGAATGATGGTGTGAGAGACAGAAAGGCCCAATCCCGTTCCTTTCCCCACTGGTTTGGTGGTGAAGAAGGGTTCGAAAATGCGATGGAGGTTCTCCGGGGGGATGCCCGGCCCATCATCGGCAACGGTAATTTCGATGAAGGGATCACCCGCAGAGCGGGTTCCCGGAGGCGACGGCTTCAATCGCGTCCGGAGCATCAGTCGCCCGCGGCCGTGGGCCTCCAGCATCGCTTGCTCGGCATTCATGATGAGGTTCAAAAAGACTTGCTGGAGCTGATGGGGATCGGCTACAGTCCGGGGAAGATCGGGAGTCAACTCCTTCACGACTTCGATATTATTGACGTTCAGTTCATACTCGCGCAGAGCCACCGTGCGCTCGATCAGTTCGTTGATGTTGACGCTGACGTGAGCGGCTTTGTGTTGTCGGGCGAAGGTGAGCAGATTCTGGACGATTTTTCCCGCCCGTCGGGCGGCTTCCTGAATGACCTCCAATCCTTGCCGGACTGATCCGGTCAGGTTCTTCTCCATACCCAGGAGTTCGCTATAGCCGATCATCACCGTCAAGGGGTTATTCAGTTCGTGAGCGACGCCGGAGATCAATTGGCCGAGAGCGGCCATCTTTTCCGAGCGAACCACCTGTTCTCTGAGGATTTTTTGCTCCGTCACGTCGCGGATGATGTATTGCACGGCCGGTCGGCCATTATACTCGATGAGTGAGCCACGGACTTCCAGAGAGACCTCTTGGCCATCTTTGCGCCGAGCGACGATGTCGAAGGTCGGTGCGTCTCCACCCTGGAGCAACTGCTCGCACTGTTGCCGCATCGGTTCGCGATCTTGTTCTCGCAAAAGGATGAGGACGTCGTCCAGTCGGTAGAGTTCGTCCAGTGTATATCCGCTGATGTCGGCAGCACTTTGATTGGCGTACTGAATGCGTCCATCCTGGATGAGGATGACGGCGTCTTTGGCATTCTCAATGAGCGAACGATACTTATGCTCGGAAGCTCGGAGTTGATCCGATTGCTGCTTCAATTGCTCGGCCAACCGGGCGATGTTTTGATAAAGCGTGGCGTTCTCGATGGCCACGCCGATGACATCTCCCACCGATGAGAGGAAGTCGCTGCTGTTGCGATCGACTAATCGCAAGCGGCGGCAACAGAGGCCCATAATGCCCAACGTCTTTCCCTTCGCCTTCAGAGGGATGACCACACAGAAGGAGAATCCTTCGCGTCGAAGCTGCTGCGCCACGCGATCGCCCGAGGACGTCGGAATCTCGCCGATGAGTGGCTGGCCCGTCCTGGCGACTGCGCCGATGAAGGCCTCATCCGGATGCAATCGTTCGATGAGGCGCATCGATTGTTCGGAGAGACCCTGGGCGGCGTTCATCAGGAGGCATTCTGCGTCCCGATCGAGCAGGGCGATCCAGCCCGCTTCGAATTCCATCAGGTGGAGGACATGCTCGATGGCCGTCGTCAAAATCTCATTGAAATTGAGCGATTGACTCACCGACGAGGCAATCATGTTCAGTGCCGTCAGTTGCCGATTGCGCTCGATGATTTCGCTGGTTCGCCTCAGGATGCGCTCATGCGTGGAGAGCTGATCGAGATTGTGTGGTGCGTTGAACTTGGTGACATTCATAGACCCTGTCCTCCTTCCGAGCCCTCGCTACGCCGGAGCTCCCATGAGGATGAAAGGCGCCCAGTAATACGGGTGCGGATACCTCTGCCGGACATCCTGCTGGGCGCGTCGCAGCGCCGTTCGCTTCGGCAGTCCATCCCTCAGATTCGAATAGAAGCATCTCATGAACTCGGCCGTCGAGCAATCATTGACGATCCATAAACTGACCACCAACGATGGGGCGCCGGCATAAAGAAAACCGCGCATGAGACCGAAAAGTTCATCCCCCGGAAAAATTTCGTTCATTCCCGTTTCGCACGCACTCAGCGTGACCAGGTCGGCATTCACGGTGAGATTGAAGATGTCATAGAAGCTCAGCCAGGAATCGGCTAACTTCAAAGCCGAAAACATGGGATTGTCGCGGCGGAAGACCCCATGCGTGGCCAGGTGCAACAGGCGACATTGAGGAGCGTTCTGTTTCAGTCGCTCTAATGTCGCCTCGGCGCCAGTGAACACGAGGACATCCGGCCATAAGGACTTGACCGTCTCCACCTCCTGAAAAATGTAGGGCATGGCTTCGTCGGGCACGCCCATGATCAGCGCCGGGCCCCTTCGCCGCGGTTGGTCGGCTTTTTCTCTACACAGCTTGAAGACACTGGCACTTGGGCAGTAAGAGATCTCATATTCGTCGAGCAGATATCCTTGACCGTTATGAAGAGCGTGAAAGGGAACGTAATGCAGAACTTCGTGGGGAACGAAGATGACTTTTTTCCCCGTTAATAATGAGACCACCGGCTCGACGAGTTCCGAATAGAGCGCCATCAGGCATTGCGTCGTCGCCGCCTGGAGACTGGTTTGATGAATGTTCACATACTCGCCGCTGAGGGTGAACTTGTCAAAATAGAACCGAAGCCGCCGGAGAAGTGGAGCGATCTTGCCCACTGTCGTCACATCGTGAACGATGTGGACGCCCTCTCGAGTGACGACGAAGATCTTGACGCTTCCCTTCACGATGTAGTATTCGAGCAGAACTTCGTCGACGGCCAGGCATTGGCGGAGTTCCGCGATCTCGGGCCGGGAGACCGTCTGAAGCGAAGAGTATTCGGCATCTTCGATGCGCATGCGACGAGCCAACTTGGCCAGTTCACGCTCTCGGACTTGAATCTCTCGGCGCAGTTGAGCACTCATCCCGGGGGGGCGCTGAGGAGCCCGAAGTTCGTAGTAATTCATGCGATTGTAATACCAGTTGAGCTCCTGGCGCAGTTGCTGCCATCGGCGATAGGTGCCTTCAGCCTCGGGGGTCGACGCCTTGCCGCGAATGGACTGACTGGTGGCCAGCAGTTCGACCAGCGCCCGCGACTTGGCCGCCTCAACATAAGAGAGCGCTTCGTTCACCTTATCCGGAGTGCCCTCTCGCAGGCAGAGCTCGACGAGGTCTTCATAGACCCTGAGCTTGTCGCGCAGAAACGTGCATTTCAGCTCATCGACCCGGATCGTGCTGCGCAAGCTCTCCAGATGCTCCACGGCCTGCCGATAGCAACGGTAAGCTTCCTGGCGATCTCCCCGTTGTTCCATAACATTGCCCAATAGATGGAGTCCCTGATACTTGAGCCAGGGGGCTTCGATCTGGTCGAGACGGGCGATGGCGGAGTGCGCCTGCTGCTGCGCTTCGGTAATTTCGCCCAGGGTCAGCATCAGTCGAGCCAATTGTAACTGGGCCTGAGCCGCTTGAGCGGGGAGCTGATGTGCACTGAAGATTCGATACGCTTCGTTACAGAGCTGAACGGCCCGGGTCCATTCGTGTTGCCGCCGGAACACGTCGCTCAAATAGATGTCGGTGACGGCCGTGAAGACCTCATTTCCCTCGGCCTGGAATCCGCGTCGTGCCTCCTGGAGTTCTCGTTCAGCCGTGGCCAGATCGTTCGACTGCGTATGAACGACGCCGAGATACATCTTCGCCTTGACGTACTCGTAGGTCATGTTCAACTCGGTGAACTTCTCGGCCGCTGATTTCGCCGACTCAATGGCATCCTCATACGCGTTCAACCGGATGTATACCTCGGCCAGATCCAGATCGCAGAGCGCTTCCAGGACGCGATCATCGAGTTCCAGAGAGCGATCGCGAACCCGGGCGAATAACTTGAGGCTCTCGTGAAGATGACCGCGGAGGTAATAGAGCCAGGCAATGCTGTACTCAACATCATTCACCATGCGCCGCATTCCCAGTTTCTCGTAGACGCATCCCGCTTGGCGATAAAGATCGAGCGCCTGATCGAATTCATTGAGACAGGTGTACTGATTGGCGCAGTTGAAATTGACGAGCGCTAAGGCCAGCTCATCGTGATGGGCGGCGAAAATCTCCCGGGCGCGCTCGTAGGCTTCCAAAGCTTCATGGTAACGATCCAGGCGATGGTAAATCGAGCCGACGTTGGCCTCGAGCTGGGCCAGAAGGAGATCCTCTCCGTGCTTCTGAAAAATCCGCCCGGCCTTGGCGGCAATATCGAGCGCTTTCTTGTACTCGCCGAGGTACATCAAGGCGCCAATCTTAGCGCGTGAAGTCTTCGCGGCTTCTATCTCTAAGCCAAGCCGAGTATAAACCTTTTCAGCTCGATCGTAGTATTGGACAGCATCTGTGTGTTCTCCGGATATGTGCAGTGCATGTGCATATGTATGGTCAGCAATGGCCTGACAGAGAGGATCATCGGTCAGAGTGGCCGCTTCCTGAGCCGCTTGAGCCAGGATCATGGCGCGAGAAATATCCGCCTTAACCCAATAAGAGACTTTTTCCCTGAGCATCTGGATGACCGATGGGGTGAGGCGATCTCGTTCGGCGTGGAGGATTCGCCGGATCTCCTCCATCTCCGAGAGGCCGGCCAGGTGTTCGACGAACTGTTCGTCAGTCCAGGATTCTCTTGTGAGCGCTTCTGCCACGTCCATGACTCTCTGTATCCTGCATGCGGCCGACGCCGATCATCCAGTCGAGACGGTCAACCCGATGATCTCCACTTCTTCATCCTTCAATTTGAGTCTCAGGTCATAGACATCCGGCCGGACGCCGTCCAGGATGAACTCGCCGAATTCGTTCATCCTGGTGACCGAGTTGACCTGAGAACCCTTCAAGAGTTGGACTTCTCCCTCGGCGACGGTGTTCAAGTCGGCATCGAGTGGCATCGACTGACCGATGATGCTGGTCGACTGCGTCTGCTCCACATAGTCGATGGAGAGGTCGATATCGTAGTTCCCAGCCCGGTAGAGCAAATGACGGGATGCCGGCCCGGCACCACGAAATCCGAGCAGCCGTCCCTCGGCCCCACTATCAACGATCAGGACGGCCGGGATGCGCTTCGGTCGATCGGTGAGAGCCCCGGTTCCCCGCTCATCCAGCAGGCTGAGGACACGTGGAGACGGTTCAATATCTTGTGAATCCGTCACTGCCGATTGCTTCTTGATTCTCTCCAGCGCCGCATGACAGTCGCGACATCCGGTTCGCAGATGATCGTAGACAGCCTCCGTCTCTTCAGCAGGAAGTGAACCTCGAACGAACTTCAATAGTCTATTCAGGGGTATGCACCTCATGAGCGTTGTCTTTCCCTCCTTTTTTTCTCACATCTGATCCCATTCAGTCTATTGTCCGCATATGGAAGCTGGCATGCCCAGCGGGGCACTGCGCACGAGAATACGGCCGATCTGTGCTAACTGCTCAGGTATCTATCTGTTAAGGATTCAACCTCTGAATCTCTCAGTGCCCGATCTAAATTTAGGGCTCTTCAAGAGATATGCCTGCGGCTTCTGTGGCTCAATTCCGGTGCAGCATTATGATAGCAGGAATCTTAGGTGAAGTCAACCAGAAATTCTTCGGAAATGCGTACCACGTTTTGTTGTGTTCGTGAACGTGAACATTTTTATTGCGCTAAGTATTTCATTTTGATAAAATACGGTTGGCTCCGTGGTGGGGAGTCCAGACCAAATTCAGGTGGGAGAAAGCAGTATGAAGCTACTGGCGCTACTTACAGTATTGGCGGAGCTTGGCATCTGGGGGACCATTCTCTATCAGCGAGCTCACTTGTTCCTTGACTGAAAGTCATTGAGCAACCCAGGCCACCACGAGTGCCAAGCGAATAGTCAATGGGAGGTTAACGGTTCCTCAGTCGGTTGCAGCTCGGCTGCGATGGAACCACTAGATCGCCCCGGCGGGATGTCTTCAGTCGAGCGCCCCGTCGGGGCGAAGTCATGTGAGGCGTCGGTTCTCCCTCTCTTCTCACATCTTTTGATTTGATCCACGACGAGCATGGTCTCCGCAGCCCATTGACGACCGGACCCCATCGCCCACACAACGGCTCATCCGTTCATTTTCCGACCGGTTGGTGACTCATGGTGGGTGGTGCCTCCGGGAACCATTTTTTGGTTGCAATGTTCATACGAACTGACTACCTTAAGGGACGCGGGATGGTGAGGCCATTCCCGAGAGGGTGAGAGATGCTGACCGACATAGCGCGCGCCAAGTATGAGATCGAGCAATTTCTCTGTCAATCTGACCGCTGGCAGTGCCACCAGGATGGCATCCCCTCGGCCTCAATGACCTCCCACAATTTGGCTGTGACGGTGGAGTTCGGCAAGCTCATCTTCAGTTATTGGGGGGAAGACTTTGCAGAGAGTTGGCGGATCGAAGGGTATCGCATTCGGGGCCACCGCCTCTGTCTCGACCTGAGTCGACGGATGGGACGAGAGCGCCTTCACATGGAATTGCGACTGCCAGGCGAGGCCGATCCGCTGACACCTGGTGTTATTGAGCGTCGTCGTCGATTCCAGGAACTCATGTGCCGATGGGTGAAAGAGCAATTCCCTCGGGGACGGATCGAGCGGGTATCGACTCGCCGTGATGATAGGCGGCAATTGTCAGGCAAATATACCCGATTACTTCTCGCCGAGGGACAAAGACGGTTCGCGGCCATTGGCGTGAACGCTCAGGAAGACCCATCGGCGATTGATGGATTGCTCACAGCGGCCATCATCTGGTATGATCGAGTCAGTCGTCAGGGGGACCGAAAACCCGACCGACTGCTGCTCCTGGCGCCAGTGGGGCGAGCGATGAAGCTCGCTCGTCGGTTGACGGTGATCACGCCTCCCCATCCTTTGAGGATGGAACTCTACGAGGTTGATGAACGATGGGCGACAGCGAAGTTCATGCGTCCCTTCGATCAGGGGTCGCTCTTTGATGCTTCTGGCCTGCGGTTGCCTCGGCCGGAGGTGCCGATCAAAGCCAATCCGCTGCGAGATCGGTTGCTGGAAGACTTTCCCGAACTCACGGTGTACCGCCGGCCTGGAAGCTCGATGGAGTCACTCCGCCTCCGTGGGTTGGAAGTGGCCCGGTTGCGAGGCGAGCGGGTGTACTACGGCGTGGGAGCGAAGAAACAGCGCCTCGAGGGAACTGATCTGGCGCCTCTCATGACGCTCATTCATCAGGTCCGGCGGCTTCGATGTCCAGAGAGCCCCCAGCGGTGGCATCCCATTTACCGACAGCAAGCCGAGCGTTGGTTGGAGGAGATCATTCGCGAGGATATTCGGGTGCTGGATGTGCGGCTGGATCCGCGCATCGTCTACCCTCAGATTCCGGCATATGGCGACGACGAGTACGGCCTCGTTGATCTCTTGGCCATCACCGAACAAGGACGCGTGGTCATTGTCGAACTGAAGGTGACCGAGGATGTTGAGTTACCGATGCAGGGGGTTGATTACTGGTTGAAGATGGAGTGGCACCGTCGTCGCGGCGACTTCCGCCGACGGGGCTATTTCCCCGGCAAGACGATCGCTGACCAGCCGGCGCTCTTGTTTCTCGTCTCTCCACTATTACGGTTTCATCGGACGTTCGATGTAGTGGCCCGTTGGATTGACGCTCGGGTTCCCGTCTATAAAGTCGGGATTAACGACACCTGGCGTCAGGGTGTTCGCGTGTTGCTCAAGGAGCGCATCCATGGCTGATGTTGATGGGTTACTCATCATCGACAAGCCGGAGGGCCTGACCTCTCACGATGTCGTCGCTCGAGTCCGACGAGCATTAGGGATGAGACGAATCGGCCACACCGGGACACTGGATCCCTTGGCCACCGGCGTACTGGTCCTCTGTTTGGGTCGCGCGACGCGGCTTCAACGGTTCTTCATAGGCAGTGACAAGGAGTACATCGCGCGGATTCGCCTGGGGTTTGCTACGGACACGTATGATCGGACAGGAAAACCAGCATCCCCCATGGCCGCATCTAACGAGGTGATGGAAGAGCAGGTCAAAGCGGTGTTGCAACAGTTGCAAGGGACGCGGCGACAAATCCCTCCTATGTATTCGGCCAAGAAACGAGCGGGGGTTCGGCTCTACAAGCTTGCGCGTCGGGGTCAAGATGTTCCTCGGAAGGCTGTTCTCGTGACCATTCACACCATTGAGCCCCTCCTGGAGGGAGGCGTTTTTCTTCACCGTCATCCCGATGGGACTGCGGACTTCTCGGTACGCATCCGATGCTCGGCGGGAACATATATTCGGAGTCTGGCCCATGAGATCGGAGAACAACTGGGTTGCGGCGGGCACCTGTTGGCGTTGCGACGGACGGCGGTGGGATCATTTCGGCTTGAGCAGGCCATCGGCCTGGAGGCGTTCGAGCAACTGGCCGCGGCGGGCCGGGCCAACGAGCGCATCATCCCATTGGATGAGATCCCCTTGGACTTACCCGCCGTCATTCTCTCTGCGAGCGAAGTAGAAGACGTGCGGCACGGGCGATCGATTGAGCGGCGAGTAACGGCTTCGGGACTGTACTGTCGACTCCTGGATGCTGAAGGACGCCTCCTCGCCATCGGCGAGATCGTGGCTCAGGGTGCGGCGGTTCAGCCCCGCATCGTGTTGTATTGATTCGGGGGTGCCGTTGCGTGTATACTATAGGTGCCGGTGTCAACCGGCGGACGATGCTTATGACAAGGGAAACCACAGCTGGAGACGAAGCGCCACAACAACTTCGTCGAGACCGGCTGCTCCGAGGCAACAAACTGCTCTTTCCAGTCCGAATAAGAGAAGCGATCTGATATTGAGTCAGTCCCGCCCGCGATCAGCGGACGGAAGGAGGCGAGCAAAGATGGAGGACGAGAAGAAGAGAAATCTAGATTTAGCCAGATTACTCGAAAGCCATCGGCAAGAGCGCGAGCGACTCCGTTGGGAAGGCAACTTCCGTGAGTATTTCGAGTTGGTGACGGCCAATCCTCGATTGGCGCGCCTGGCGCACGCGCGGATTTGGGATATGATCGTCTCGGCGGGCGTGGAAAAGATCAACGAAGGTGGACTGGGAGAAGTTACCCGCTACCGGTTCTTCTCCGAAGAGCTGTTTGGCATCGACAAGTCGATTGAGCGCATCGCGGAATATTTCAAGTCGGCGGCGCAGCGATTGGAAGTGCGCAAACGGATTCTCCTGCTCATGGGGCCGGTCGGCGGTGGGAAGTCAACAATTGTGGCGTTGCTGAAGCGGGGATTGGAGCGCTACACGCGGACCGAGGAGGGGGCCATCTACGCCATCAAAGGGTGCCCGATGCACGAGGAACCGCTCCACCTCATCCCTCACGAATTGCGGCCCGAGATCGAGCGCCATTATGGGATTTACATCGAAGGCGATCTCTGTCCGCGGTGTCAGTATAATCTGGAACATGTCTACCACGGCCGCCACGAGGATGTGCTCGTTGAACGGATTGTCTTCTCGGAAAAAGAACGCATCGGCATCGGCACGTTCAGTCCTTCAGATCCCAAGAGTCAGGATATCACTGAACTGACCGGTTCGATCGACCTCTCCACCATTGGCGAGGTGGGCGTGGAATCGGATCCCCGCGCCTACCGCTTCGATGGAGAATTGAACATCGCCAATCGAGGCATCATGGAGTTCATCGAAATGCTCAAGTGCGATGAGAAGTTCCTCTATTCGCTCCTCACGCTGTCGCAGGAACAGTCGATCAAGACCGGCCGCTTCGCCATGATCTATGCTGACGAGGTCATCATCTCGCACACCAACGAGAACGAATACAACGCCTTCGTCGCCAACAAGAAGAATGAGGCGCTCCAAGATCGCATCATCATGATCAAGGTGCCCTATAACTTGAAGGTGAGCGAGGAGGAGAAGATCTATCAAAAGCTGCTCAACCAGAGCGACATCCCCAAGACCATTCATATCGCCCCGCATACGCTCAAGGTCGCCGCGATGTTCGCCGTGCTCACCCGCCTGGAACCCTCCAAGCGCCAGAACGTCGATCTGGTCAAGAAGATGAAGCTCTATGATGGGCAAGAAGTCGATGACCTGAAGGCCAAGGACATTCGTGAGCTCCAGGAAGAGGCAGAGCGGGAGGGGATGGATGGCATCTCGCCTCGCTATGTTATCAATCGACTCTCCAGCGCGTTGGTGCGCGAGGGCATCACCTGTCTGACGCCGATTGACGCTCTGCGGGCCATTCGAGATGGGTTCGATCAGCACACCGGGATTTCGGCCGAAGATCGGGAGAAGTATCTCAATTTCATCTCTCTAGTGCGCAAAGAATACGATGAGATCGCCAAGAATGAGGTCCAACGCGCCTTCGTCTATTCCTTCGAGGAGATGGCGCGCACGCTGTTTGAGAAGTACCTGGACAATGTGGAGGCCTACTGCAACAAGGAGAAGATCAGAGACCCATTCACCGAGGAAGAGCTCGAGCCGGATGAGAAGCTCATGCGCTCTATTGAGGAACAGATCGGCATCTCCGAGAATGCCAAGAACACGTTCCGGCAGGAGATCCTCATTCGCATTTCCAGTTATGCGCGCCGGGGTCAGACGTTCGACTATCGTTCACACGAACGCCTGCGCGAGGCCATCGAGCGACGGATTTTCGCCGATCTGAAGGACGTCGTCAGGATCACCACTACTTCCAAGACGAAGGATCCCGACCAACTGCGCCGGATCAACGAAGTGATCGATCGGCTGGTGAAAGAGCACGGCTATTGCTCGGTGTGTGCTAATGACCTGCTCAATTATGTTGGCTCGCTCCTGTCACGGGCCTGAGACAGCCTGGGGAATCCGCATGCCAGCGTGAGACCACGGGAGACCAGAAGAATGAGAACGGAGAAGAGGAGACGACGGGTGAATCCCCCCCTCCTCTTCTCTCGTCCGTCTTTGTGTCCCGTGCGTACAGGGAGGGAGGTCATATGAGCGTCCAACGCCACGATTGGTCACTGCAACGCAAAGGATATATCGACCAGCAGCGCCACAAGGAGCGCGTCCGGGAGGCCATTCGCAAGAATCTGGGCTCGATCGTCTCTAACGAGTCGATCATCCTCTCGGATGGCAAAAAGACGGTGCGCATCCCCATTCGCTCGCTCGATGAGTATCGGTTTCGCTTCGACCATCGCAAGAAGAAACATGTGGGTCAGGGCGATGGCCATTCCAAGGTCGGCGATGTCATCGGGCGGGAAAGTCAAGGACGGGGACCGGGTCGTGGCGCCGGTGCCGGTGATCGTCCGGGAGTCGACTATTATGAAGCAGAAGTCGAAATCGACGAGATCGCCAAGATGGTCTTCGATGATCTTCACCTCCCTTACCTGGAGGAGAAGAAAAAGCAGGCCATCCGCTCGCGGCAGATTCGATTCAATGAGGTGCGGCGGACGGGGATCTTGACCAATCTGGACAAGCGGCGGACGATCTTGGAAAACCTCAAGCGGATGGCTCAAGAGACGGGCAAGGCCCGGATGGGACCGATCAAGAAAGAGGACCTGCGATTCCGGACCTGGGACGAAGAAATCAAATATGAATCCAACGCCGTCGTCCTCGCTATGATGGATGTGTCGGGGTCCATGGGCGAGTTCAAGAAGTACATCGCGCGATCGTTCTACTTTTGGATGGTCCGATTCCTGCGCACGAAGTATGATAACGTGAAGATCGTTTTCATCAGTCATCATACGGAAGCCAAGGAAGTCACCGAAGAAGAGTTCTTCACCCAGGGTGAATCCGGAGGAACCGTCGTCAGCTCGGCGTATCGCTTGGCTTTAGACATCATCAAAGAGCGATACAATCCCGCCGATTGGAATATCTACCCCTTCCATTTCTCCGACGGCGACAACTACTACTCGGATAATGATGAGGCCGTCCGTCTGGCCGATAAGCTCATCGCCACTTGCAACCTGTTCGGCTATGGCGAGATTGGCGAGGAAGAGTTCACCAGCTACCGGCGCGCATCCGGCGCCCTGCTCTCCATCTTCGAAGAGCGCCTCCAGAATAAAGATCGCTTCGTCGGCGTGCGTATCGATAGCAAAGAGGATGTCTATCCCGCACTGAAGGCTTTCTTTGGCAAGCGAGGTGAATGGGTATAATCCCACTTGGGGGAATGGATGACATGATGTCCACCACACCGTACGACCGTGAACTTCAGCAACTCGAAGCGGCCATCGAACAGATCTGGGACAAGGGTGTCGAGCTCGGGCTGGACCCCTATCCGATCAACTTTGAGATCGTGCCGGCCACGGTCATGTATGAGATTGGTTCCTACGCGTTGCCCGGTCGCTACTCGCATTGGACGTTCGGCAAGGCCTACCACAAGATGAAGATGATGTACGACTTCGGGCTGTCGCGCATCTACGAAGTGGTCATCAACACCAATCCCGCCTACGCCTTCCTGCTGGAAGGGAACTCGCTGATCCAAAACAAGATGATCATTGCCCACGTGATGGCCCATGTCGATTTCTTCAAGAACAACGTGTATTTCTCCCATACGAATCGAAACATGCTCGATGTGGTGGCCACCCATGCGGCCCGCATTCGCGAATACGAGTTCAAGTATGGCCAGAAGACAGTGGAGGCATTCCTCGATGCCGTGATGTCGATTCAAGAACACATCGATCCTGATTTTTTCATTCGCCGAAAGCGGTCCGACGATGAGGAAGAACAACCCGCGTCGGCCCCCCAGCGGCCGCGGACGCCCTATGATGATCTCTTCGAACTGGAAGAGCTGCAAGCCGAGCGAGAGCGGGTCAAAGAAGACGAGGGGGAACATCGCCAACCGCCGCGCCCGGAGAAGGATCTCGTCTATTACATCATGGAGCACTCGCCCGTACTGGAACCCTGGCAGCGGGATGTGATGGGGATGATTCACGAGGAGATGGAATATTTCATTCCTCAAATGCAGACCAAGATTCTCAATGAAGGATGGGCGAGTTTCTGGCATTCCCGTATCATGCGGGAGCTGGATTTGAGTGACGAGGAGTTCATCGAGTTTGCGGATCTGCACGCTCACGTCGTTTCGCCTCACCGAGGGAGTCTCAACCCCTATTACATCGGATACAAGATCCTGGAGGATATTGAACGGCGCTGGGATCATCCAACGCCCGAAGAGCAGCAACGGTTTGGCCGTCGAGCTGGGGAGGGCCATCAGAAGCTCTTCGAGGTGAGGGAGTTGGAGAACGACATCTCTTTTCTCCGCAACTACCTGACTAAGGAACTGGTGGAAGAACTGGATCTCTACATCTACCAGCTGCGCGACGAAGAGGAATGGGTCATCACTGATAAGACCTGGGAGCACGTGCGCGATCAATTGGTCGCCGATATGACCAATTTCGGTTTCCCCTACATCGAAGTCCTCGACGGCGACTATAACCGGAATCGGGAGCTTTACCTCCGCCACCGATTTGAAGGCGCCGAGCTCGATCTGGAATACGCCCAGAAGACGATGGAATATATTTACAAGATGTGGGGCCGCGATGTGCATCTGGAGACGGTGCTCGATGGCGAACCGGTGGTGTTGCATTTCGATGGCGATGAACACTGGGAGGACTGAAGCTCAATAGGCTGGTGTGACGAGAGAAGAAGACGATCAATACCCTGTGATCCTTTTGTGAGGAGGCGTCATGTCACTACACGATGTGGAACTGAGTCTGGAGAAGGCGCTTCGAGAAGCACTGGCGACGCGACGCGCCATTCATGCACGCATTGCTGAAGCCGAGGAAGAGCTTCGCTCGCTCCGTCAGCGGGCCGCCGAGCTCGATGCCATCATCGAGCATACGCAGGCGGCGCTCGGTCGGACTCCGGTTGCTGAGCGTGTGCCCGGGTTGCCCGAACCGAGTGCATCTTCGACGACCGCTGAACCGGCGTCTACCGAGAGCGTTCCATCGACCCATCCCCCTGTGCGCTATGAGAAACCTCCACTGCGATCGAACATCAAGCCAACGAGCCTGAGGTTTCGCGATCTGACGGCCACCCAGGCGGCCACCATCGTGTTGCGGGAAGCCGGAGGTCCCCTTCACGTGAACGCCATCTATAACAAGCTGTTGGAGAATGGCTTCGAATTCCACGGCGACCACCCCACCATTTCTTTAGCCGTCACGCTCAACCGCTCGAAGCGATTCCGGAAAGTGGCGCCGGCCACATTCGATCTCGTCATCCGTGATGTTCCCGAGCAGCGGATGTCGAGTTCCGGTCCCTGAAATCAAAAAGCCGGGCCTCATCATCCCAGGATGAGAGGCCCGGAGTGCGCGGCATCGGCCTCATCGACCGAACATCTGAAGTTTTCTCATTTGATCGCTGGTCAGAGGTTGAGCAAACAGCATCTGCTTCCCATCCGCCCCTGTCTTCAAGAACTCCCACAGCTGAGGATCCGTTTCAGGAGCGGTCGGATCGCCCAGATAGTCGAGGAAATCGATCTGGAGCGCCTGCTGCCAGTCCGGAGGAACGGGGATAACCCCCTCTGTCTGGATGAGCTGCCCGCTCTGAGCATCCCATCGGGTGACGGTGATCTTGCCCGTCTCCGCATATTCGCGAAGCGCCTGACTATTGTGGCAGTCATCGCAATCGCGAGCCGTTCGGGAGATGGTGTGGGCTCGATACGGGGCGAGGGCATAAAATGTCTTGCCTTGGTAGGTCATCGTCATGAGATTACCGGCATGAACCTTTCCGGTCTCTTCCCGGCGCAGCAGGAAGATCCAGTTCCGAAGAACCCCAAAAGGACGCTTCCGATTGCCGGCCACTTCGCTCTCAAAATGGCAGTTGTAGCACGTGATGATCGATTGGGTGTGGCAGGCCGTGCAGTCGACCGAACTGAAGTGGATGATATGGGCCACATTCTGAGTCGCCTCCTGGATGTGACAGTTCTCACACTTGACGTCCATCGCGCCGGGCGCGAGCCAGGAACTATATTCAATGCCATCACCATGCATTTCGCGCGATGTATGGCAGTCGCGGCACTGGAAACCAGCATCTCGGTGAACGTCCGAGAAGCCGAATTTGATCTCCAGCGCCTGTCGGCCATGGCAGGAGAGACACGTTTGATCGGGGACAGGATCGCCGATTTTCTGGTGGCAATCGTTGCAGCTCGGTTCGTATTCTTCAGGAGGAATGGTCGGATGACACTTCAGGCACGTTAACTGCTCGATGGGAACCCCGGTCAACGTTTCAAAGCCTCCATTTTCGGCACTATACCAGGTGATTTTCCCTCGCCGGGTCGCGTGCAGGCTGGTGGGAAACGTGTCGTAAGGAGAGGGCGAGGTGGCATTCTGCTCATCCTGATGCTCCATCACGGCGACTGGGAGGCGCTCGACCGCAGTGACCGCCCTGTGATCTTGCGCGTGCTGGCCGGCTTTGGCTCCGAGAGAGAGATCGAAGACCAGGAACAGGAAAGCCGTGAGGGCCATCCAGTGAGCCATCCGTCTCTTGCTTCTGCTCATCGTGCACCTCCTTCAGTCCGAGAATGACATACCCATTACTCCGCTCATGCAAGTGGTGTGCCAAAGGGGAACTCCAGGGCAAGAATGTAACCCTCAAACTATCAATCACATCGGGGAGGCCCCCCGGGGCCATCGCCGGATTCTCTGCACTGACGGGGCCTTTTGACTCAGATTTGGGTGATTTTTCGAGAAAATTTTCAGGAGGATGAATCGTTTTTCGTCAAAAATACGTCTATTAGTAATGAAGGCACAGCATGCAACACACTTCGAATCGGGCATTGACGACACCTCTGAACCTCCCTGGGTGGCGCGCTCCGGAGACCTCGCCCGCACATCGAGTCACCTACGTAAACAACCACCTCGAACCCGGGCCGCGCCACCCAGTTCCCCCCGGGGCCGGGGATGAGTGACGTGACTGCTGGACTTCCACACAACGCCGACCGATATGGAAATGCCACCCAGGGGCGACATCTTCCCGGAGATTCGCAATTTTTCCGATGTAATTTGTTGAAATTCATTGAGTTGGTGATGGGGGGGACAGGTGCGTGGCGTGCCTTGACTGCATATGATAAAGGCTGTGATGTGATGTTGGAGTCATGTCAAGCTTTTGGCAAAGGGAGGAGTGGCTATGTGGAACCTGAGGCATCTCATCTCACCTCACCTATGATGTGGATTTTGTTCTCTCTGGTATTGGTCTTAGTGCTCGGCCTTGGGCCGGTGCAGTCGCAAACGTCAAACATGTTTGAGCGAATTAAGCAAGTCCAAAAGCGGCATGAAGACGCGCTGTTTGAAATTTCAGGCGTCAATGCTGTGGGTATCGGGAAGGAAGGTCAGGAGTACGTGTTGCATGTATATGTGAACGAAGAGGTCAATCCCACACCCGGGCGGGATGTACCAGATCAGCTCGAAGGTGTACGCGTGGTGGTCATCAAGGAGAAAGGCGAGTTTTGGGCGTTGACAGCTTTACCTCTCGATAATGGACCGGAACATCGACAAACCTTTCCACCTCCGGTACCCATGGGCGTATCGACGAGCAACGATCTTCTTTGCGCGGCTGGCACGCTGGGCTTCCGGGCGCAAGACCCCAACACTGGACAAGTCGGTTACATCACCAACAATCATGTGGCTGTCGCCGGTAGTGGGTTGGGATGTCCGAACAGCGCTCCCATAGGAACGGATCAGCTCCAGGCTGGAGTACTGGACTCCGGGTGTAATACCCCGGCAACGGACATTGGTGATCTGGATCGATTTATTCCCATCCAGTTTGGGCTGTTCAGCAGCAATCTGGTTGATGCCGCATTTGTGGCCAGCAGTACAGGGCTGATCTCCAACAGTATTCTCGATATCGGTCCGCCTGTAGGTACAGCCCGAGATCCGGTCCTGGCAGAATTCGTGCAAAAGAGCGGGCGAACAACCAGCCTTACAACAGGGCAGGTCAGAAGCGTTAATGCAACAGTAAGGATCAACTACGGCATTATTCCTGGTCTATGTGGTTCGGCTCGATTTCTCGGTCAGGTGGCAATTGTGGACGTCTTCGGCCCTTTTGGGCGAGGAGGCGATTCTGGATCACCCGTGCTGAGTCTGAGTGGAGAGCCGGTGGGGCTTCTCTTTGGGGGGAGGGTTTTTCGGTGCGCACGGTTCAGAAGGACTTGGCGGTGTTTCGGCGGGAGGGTTTGGTCGAGGGGCAGGGCGAGGCGTTGCGGGTGAAAGAACCAACTGGCCTGCGCCACTACCTCGAATCGATCGAGTAAACTGTCTGCAGGACCTTACATTGGAGTCATCCCCGCGCTTCCTGGATCTCCACTTCGATCCGATAACGAGAGGCTCGATCCCGGAAGATTGACAGGGAGAAAAATTTTCTCCGCACGAATAATTTTCCCTCAAAAATGCGTCTATATATAAGTGGAGGTGCAATGAGGCGGGAACCAACCAATCGTTCAATCGACCTCCTTAGTCCCGCCAGCCTGAGTGGCATGGCCCTGGGCCTACCCCCAAACAGCCCGAGGATCTCGCCGACACCTCACCGGGCCATGCCACTATGCACATTCTCAACACTGGATTCCTCCTCTTCGGACCGTAGGTCACACAACTTCCCTGGTCAATCTGCCCTCAATGCTGTGCTTGTCGGATGAGGATCTTTTCACCGCGCTGTTTCCAGCAGAGTCGGGTGTCACCTGTGGAACTCGCGCCAATCGTCGGTGATCAGAATGAAGGTAGTCCATTGCGGAGAGACATTGGCCTCGCATCCAGGAGAGCATAAGAGCGATCTCCTGGAGGAGAATGAGCAGCTCATCGAAGAATCGCCCAGATGAGTGCATGAGAGTGAATCGAGGAGGTGATGCCCATGACGGCACTCTCATGAAAAGCACTGCTGTGTCCTCAATGTCACTTGGTGTTCTCCACTCGGATCGTCTCCTCTTATAGGCATGGGGGGAAGATACGGACTTCTGCCTACATTTCCGAGGAGAGAATCCGTTGCCCTACTTCCTTCACCGATGCCCTAAGTGTCATTTTGCCGCTTATGACGAGGAGTTCGATGAGCCGTCTGAGACCATGTCCGAGGAGGATCTCCCCCCGGGACCCTCAGGACTCAGGGATAAAGCGCTATTCGGATGCTGCCGCTCATTATGCTACGTGGCGTGAGCAGGCCTTACGGATTGCTGACACTTTCATGAGAGCCGTTTGGTGCGCGCGCCGGGAACGACGCGTAGATGAGGAACGAGCCCTGCTCCGCGAGGCGACGCGGTGGTTCACCAAGGCGCTGGATGGACGAACCGTTGAATCCGACCAGCGAGCGACAGTGATATACCTCGCCGGAGAAGTGTATCGCCGCTGCGGGGAGTTCGCCGGAGCAGAGAGCCTCTTCGAGCAAGCGCGAACCGATGGATGATGAAACACGCAGGGGGTCGCCTCAGTACATCGAGCGCCAGTTAGCCCTCGCCCGAGCTCGAGATGCGAGGAATACGGTGTTTGAGGAGGGATGAGCCAAAACGGCGGAGGTGCAGAGACCCTCGGTGCGCATGTTATCGCGTTGCCTCTCGCGGGGCGTTGGCCGGGGGACGCCATTCCTGCTCTGCGCATCCGAAGAGATCTGCATGGGCTATACGTCTTGGCTCCCTCTTGGGGCTCAGGGCGAAGGTTCCTTTTTCGATTCGTCGGTTTCAGGCTCAGGCCGTCGTTGCCGTTCGAGTTTTTCCAGTTCTCTCCTGACTCTCTCGATCGTTCGTTTGACTTCTATGAGCTGTTCACGAAGTTGGTGGTCTTGCTCACTCAGGCGCGCTCGTTCTTGATCGAGCTGGCGAAGCTCGCGCTGGAGTTGTTTGCGGATTTGCGCGCGCGCTTCCTCTTGGGTGATGAAGGCGCTTCCCGTCACGATGAGCTCCTTATCCAGATGTTGTAGTCGTTGATTGATGGCTGCGACCCGCGCATCGATGGCCTGGAGGCGCGCCTCCAGGTCGGCCATCCGTTGCTCTAACAATATCCGACGTTGTTCGTAGAGCACCGATTGCCAAAGAATGGTCACTCTGGTCAGGTCTTTCTGGAATCGCTTCAGTTGCTCAGTGAGTTCGCCGAGGCGGTCATTCAGTCGCTCCATCGATTGGGCGAGTTGTCGGAAAGGACTCTGTTCGGGCGATGGCGACGGCGGAGCTGGTTTGGTGGGCGTTTCCTGCGCCCAGGCGGTCGCCACGGACATGAGCATAGAAAGGAGAACGATCCTCCTCGCCAGATAATACCATCGTTGTGTCATGGCATCACTCCCTCCCCTGGGACTCTCACGCTCGCTCCATCGAAAAGATATCAGATCGAGACCCTGGGCTCAACTCCTCGGCCGATCGGTCCCAGGCTCACCGGAGAGAAAAAGACCCTCCCAAAGTGCTCGGCGAGATGGAGCTTGGGTGCCGCATCGCCCCCAGCGGATGTGGATAGCGTTGGCTCCGCCCTCTGTGTGGTGATCACGGGTGGGGAGAAACACATCCTTTCCCGAGAGACGCATCGTCCGCCCACTGCTCATGGTGAGGAGAGCCGTTCGATGGGATTTCTCCCGAGGGGTTCGTCACGCCTCGTCAGGGTGACCAGCTCTCGGCCGGTGCACCACCTCGGAATGGATTGTTGACAACCGGAATGGAGACCGGGTATAAGTGATGTGAATCTGAGCGCGAGGGTACAATCATGAAGAGCGGCGATTGGCGCTACTTCAAACCTTTTTTCCTCTACCCCCCCATTGGCCTGGGACTCCTCATCGGGGCCGGTGCCCATGCCTCGATGTCGAGCTGGATAGGCGGAGGATTGTTTCTGGTCGGTATGGCCAGTTGGACGTTGCTCGAATATGTGATTCACCGTGGCCTGTTCCACTTTCCGGCTCGTTCGCCGCGCATGAGGGCGTTCGTCTATGCGGCTCACTGGGCTCATCATGAGAATCCCACCGATATTCGGCACATCTTCGCTGGACTCTCTACGAGCATTCCGGTGAGCGTGATGTGGTTTCTCCTGCTCTGGGCTCTATGGCGACAGTGGTCATCGGCGGCGATTGTCTTAACCGGCTCATGGGCCGGATACATCTGTTATGAATTCATCCACTACTCCATACACTTTCGCACGCCACGGACGCGATGGATGCGCTATCTGAAGCGATACCATCTCCTCCATCATTATCAGGATGAGACGACCCGGTTCGGCGTCACCACCCCGTTGATCGATTGGCTGTTGAGCACTTATCGTCCGGTTTCGGCGAGTGCGAGCCTTCAAGCACAGTCGGATTGAGGATCACGGTGTGGCGGGATTCCCTCAAGCATTCGCTCGGCCGGCAGATGGGCGATGTTAAGACCTTCAGCGTTCTCCCTCAGAGTGGAGCGAGAGGCCAGGAATGAAGCTGAGTCGCCATATAGACTCAACAATTTGACGGCATGCCTCTCAGAGTGAAATGAGAGCCAGGGGCCATGAAGTGGGGGAGGATAGCCGATGAACACGTCCCCTCAGCCCTGTGGCCGGAGGGGACGAGCGGGTGAACGTGAGCCTCACCTGAGGGAGACTCACGTCCACTCCACTCAGTGGGGATTTGACCTCAGAATACCAGCCGAAAACCTAATTGAATGCGGCGAGGATCGAAAGCTGAGGTGAATCCGAGCGGTTCGCTCGGTCGGCGATCCTTCCGCCCGTGGAGATCGAACGGTGGACCAATGAGCCCGACAGTATTGTTGATGCTGGCGAAGTTGAGTCGATTGAACAGATTGAACGACTCGAACATGAGTTCCACGTACCGTCGCTCAGATCCCAGACCGACTCGGCGCGTCACCCGCAAATCGAATGTCCAGAAGTTCGGACCGCGGCCCGTATTTCGACCGGCGAACGGTGGGCGATCGGTCGTCGAGTGCCGATCTCCGTTGATATCCGATCCCACGAGCAGGTTGAACGGTCGGGCGCTGTTGGCCCGCAGGATGGGCGTGATCATGAACCTGGAGAACACGCGAGCCAGCGGGTGACGGCCGGGACCGCCTTGGAAGGGGCTCTCCAGCACCGCGTAGACGACCAGCTTGTGTCGTTGATCGAATGCCGACAACGACCGTTCGGCCCGCAGGTTGGTTTGATCGGAAGCTTGGAAGTCGCTGTTGAAATCGGTCACTTCGTCAATGGCTTTGGACAGCGTGTAACTGAACGAGAGACTGACGTGATGGCTGAAGCGTTTGGTCAGTTCCAGGATGAACCCGTGATAGAACGCGCGCGCCGTGGATTCATAGACGTTGTCCTGTAGTCGAAGCGGATCGACGAAACAACCGATCGGGCACGGCGGGACATTCCATTGTCGGATGCCCAGCGGGCCAATGGGCGCCGTGGGAAGCAGGTTCTTGTCGCGCGCGCGCGTGATCTTCAACGTCCGCGAGAAAATATAACTCACCGATATCGCCCAGTTGCCGGCCAGTTGTCGATCGATGCCCAGGCTCGCCTGCTGGGAGTAGGCGTTGACATAGTCGTCGGAATTGGTGAACAGCACCGTCAACGGTGGGATGGGACCGTCGTGCGTGATCTGAATGCCAAATTGCGTCAAATCGGATGGTTGAATGGAGCGCGTCGGTGAGGGAATGCCGATCACGCCCTGAGCCAGGAGCGTTTGATAGATGTCGGCGGAGGTGAGCGGCTTTCCCGTCATCGGATTGATGACTGGTGCGCCGGTCAATGGGACGAAGATCTGGGCGATCTGTCGGAAGTTATTGGGGCCAATGGCATTCAAGGCATTGACCACGTAATCGATCTGGAAATAAATGGGCGAATAATAAATGCCATAGCCGCCTCGGATGGTCGTCTTCCCATCCCCAATGGGGTCCCAGGCAAATCCGATGCGCGGCGCGAAGTTGTTCGTATCAGTGGGGAGCGGATCGCGACGGTCGTCCAATTCGTAGCGGAGGCCATAGTTGAACGTGAACGTGGGCGTGACCTTCCAACTATCCTGCCAGTAGAAGGCGAAGAAGGGAAGGGTGGCATCGACGGTGGGATCACCGAATCCCTGCTGGAAGAACTGAGGTGCGCCGAGCTCGAACGCTTGCAAGCCGGTGATCGAGGTCGACTGGAGCTGCGGACTCACTACGAACCCGGGCAACGGACCGAACTGGAAGCGCCCGGCGAAGAAGGTGTGAGATTCGGTCACGTTCCGGTGGATGAGGAGTTCGCCGCCGAACTTCATATTGTGAGCCCCGCGCGTGTAACTCATGTTGTCCACGATCTGATAGCGACGGGCGGTGGTGAAGCTGGGCAGGAAAATGTCGCGGTTGAAGAAACCGAATCCGGAGATGTTCAATTCCGGCCCGATGGGGTCGTTGGGGATCACGTCGAAGGTATTGTAATTCCATTGGGCTCGGAGTTCGTTGATCATTTGGGGGTTGAACACGTGCGTCCAGGTGATCATCGCGGTACTATCGAACTGTTTGATGACGTTGCCCCGCGAGAAGCCGACCAGCGCTCGGAGATTCTCGTTGCGCTCTTCCAGTTCGGCAAAGTTATAGCGGAACATGAACTGATTATTGACGTCGAACTGATGATCGAGGCGCACCGACCACAACGTGTTGTTGGCTACGAAGGGGAAGATTCCGCTGTTGCGTTTGAACAGTTCGATGGTGCTCGGCGAATCGACAGTCAATAGGCCCTCCAGAACCTGAGCGCACGCTGCCGGCGGAAGCAGCACGAAAGGAGGTGCCGATCCCAGACACTCGACGGGCGTCGAACTCGGATTGGTTCGCAGTTGATCGAGGATTTGTCGCTGTTCCGCCGTCGGCTGGAAGATAGAGAAATCGGTCAATACGGGGACCACGGCCGACTCATCCTTGTTGAGTTTTTCGAAAGCTCCGAACACGAACGTCCGATCCTTGGTGATGGGGAAGCTCAGCGTACCGCCATACTGCTGGCGGTTCGACGGCGGCTTGACGCGCACCAACTGTCCGTTGACCAGATCTACGGCGAAGGGATCGGCGGCATCCAACGAATCGTGGCGGAAGAATCCGAAGATGCTGCCGCGAAACTGATTATCGCCGGACTTGGTGACGATGTTGATCACCCCTCCACTCGCCCCTCCGAACTCCGCCGTATAGTTGCTCCGATTGATCTGGAATTCCTGAACGGCCTCTTGACTGACGGTCGGCCGAACGCCACCCGCCTCATCGTTCGCCTCGCCTCCGTCGACGGTGATACTATTGCCCCGTCCATTACTCCCGTAAAACGATAGTCCGCTTTGCGGCGTTTGGGTCACGCGGAAATCGGTGTTGTCGGCGAAGGCATTCGAATCGACGATGCCCGGAGCCAGCAAGGTGAACGTGAGGTAGTCCCGGCGATCGATGGGGAGGGCTTCGATGTACCGCTCTTCGATGGTATCCGATTGCTGGGTGCGTTCAGTCTCGATCAACTGGGGAGCAGCCGTGACTTCCATGACCTCCACGGGCGCTCCGACTTCCAATTGGAAATCCAGCACGGCAATTTGTCCGACGGTGAGCTCAACGTCTTTCTTGACCTGCGTCACGAATCCTTCGGCCTCGGCTTTGACTTCGTACTTCCCGGGAGGCAGTAACAGGATGCGATACTCTCCACGTTCGTTGGTTGTCGCCGTGCGGACCAAAGCACGCTCGCTGTTGGTGGCGGTGATGCGGACATCGGGCAACACCGCTCCCGTGGGATCAGTGACCGTTCCGGTGAGCTCAGCCGTCGTCGCATGCGACTGAGCCATGACCATCATCGGGGAGAAGAGGAAAATGAGCAGTGAAATCAGTCGATTTGTTTTCATCATTGGTCCTCCTTTGCGTCCACGCCCCTACGGAAACCGAGACGGGTATTCTCGCCTTCCACAATCCTCCATGTAGGTCATGCAAATTGTGTGCCAGGGGGGAGGAAAAAGTCAACCGTCTCAACATCAAAACGTTAGCTCTCGGCCGAGAGTCGCCGGTTTCCAAATTTTCGGAAATTCCATCCGAAAAATCGGAAGCCCTCAAGTCGCGCGCTGGCCGGGTGATCGTTTCGACTTTTTGGTGCCGATGAAAACAAAAGTTCCGGCTCGGTGGGCGATGAGCACATCGATCGACACAGAAACGGCGGGATTCTCACAGATCACCCCAAAAGGCACATCGTTACGCTCCCCGCTCATAGCGTGAAATCCGACTCCTCCCCGCGGACCAGCTGCGGAGCTTCCCAGACAGAGGGAAGAAAATGCCATGAACGAGCTGACATCGTGAGGCCTCCCCGCAGACGAGCTGCGAGACTTCCATTGATGCAAATCCCGCCTCTCGCCGTGCCGATCCGGGTTCGATCCGCTCCCCCTTCCCAGAACCTTCTTTGGAACAATGATCTGGCCGGAATGTGCTTCCCTCAGCTAGTGGGGCTATGCTATACTAGCGGCGCTTTCAGGCGGAAGGTAGTAGAAAATCTGATTAAGAGGAGGAAGGCCATGAATGTGAAACTATTGATGCGAAGACCCCTCGTCGTACTGGTCATCATGGTTGGTCTTGGCGTGGTCGCGATGAGTGCTGTATCCCATTGGAACGACAGTTCGGTAGCGCGCGCCCAGGCGGGATTTTCGGCCGCCAGCTTCCAGGGCACGTATGCCTTCGTCACGGCTGGTGGGAGCATTGACGAAGCGACCTTGGGGATACTGGTCGCCGACGGAAATGGCAATATCACCTCCGGATCATTGACGTTGAACGTTCCCGCTTCGGTCCTCGCTCCTGGGGCGCCCGGCCGGACGGTGATTCCCGCCACGGTGACGCAGGGCAGCTATACAGTTAACGCCAATGGGACGGGAACGGCGACGGCTACCGTCAATACGCCAGGCGGGACGTTAGAGCGCTCGTTCGATTTCGTCATTGCTCAGGCTGACGGCTCACTCGCCACGGAGATCTTCCTGGCCCAGCGGGAGCCAACGCTCACCGAAGAACTCGGCTATTTCAAGCTCAAGCGGTTATCGGAATAGTCTGGTGAACGGAGTGGCGCCGGCCATCAACGGGCACCGTTGATCATGTTCCTCGTGGGCGTCAGCTCACGAGCGACTCGTTGAATCATATATCCACCTTCCAGTGTGGGCCCGGGCACAGAGGGCGATTTTTGTGGAAACAAAAAAAAATAAGTCCGCCTCAGACTCATGTCCCATTGCCATATGAGATCCCGGCTCGGCTGCCCTACCTGCTGTTCTCTTGAGAGAGGCATGAAAGAAGCCGTGTCTTCATTGAGCGAGGACGCGGCTTCTTCATCTCACAGAATCTCGGCTTTGATGAGGTTCGTCGTTCCGGGAATGCCCAAGGGAACGCCGGCGGTGATGACGACCGTATCCCCCCGTTTGACGAGACCCGCCCGCCGAGCGGCGGCGAAAGCTTTCTCCATCATCTCATCAGTCGTCTGTGTCGTCTCGCTGAGCATGGGAATGACGCCCCAGATGAGCGCCAACCGGCGGTAGGTTTCCTCCAGCGGCGTGGGCGCCAGAATGGGAGGGCGCGGGCGATATTTGGCGACCAATCGCGCCGTGCTCCCCGATTGCGTGAAAGTGATGATCGACCGGGCGCGAATATTCTCGGCCAGCGCGCAGGCCGCCCGACTGACCGCTTCGGGCAGAGAGACCGGCTCTCCGGGCTCGAGCCGACTCGCCCAGGCGCTGAAGGGGAATCCCGATTCGGCGTCTTCGGCAATTCGCACCATCATCTGAACCGCCTCCACGGGATACTTTCCCACGGCCGTTTCTTCCGAGAGCATGACGGCGTCTGTCCCATCGAGAATGGCATTGGCCACATCGGTGACCTCAGCTCGGGTGGGCCGGGGATTGTTGACCATCGAGCGCAACATTTGCGTGGCAGTGATGACCGGTTTGCCCGCCCGATTGCATTTGTGGATGAGCATCTTTTGCACCAGGGGCACCTTCTCCAGCGGCGTCTCGACGCCCAGATCGCCTCGCGCGACCATGATGCCATCGACCACCTCGATGATCTCATCGATATGGGCCAGAGCTTCGTGTTTCTCGATCTTGGCGATGAGCGGAACGATCCGCCCGCGCTCGGCCATGAGTCGTCTCGCCTGGAGCACATCGGCGGACGAGCGCACAAAAGAGAGGGCCACGTAATCGACGCCCCGTTCCAGGCCGAAGGCGAGATCGTCACGATCCTTCTCCGTTATGCTGGGCACACGGAGCGAGCGCGTGGGAACGTTAATCCCTTTGTGGGAACTGAGCGGTCCGCCGACGACCACGCGACAGATGATCTCGTCCTCGCGCGTCTCCTCTACTCTCAATTCTAGCGCGCCATCGTTCAATAGGAGCGTATCCCCAGGCCGAACGTCGCGGGGGAGCGCCGAATAGGTGATCGAGACTCTGTGTTCGTCGCCGGGCACGGCCTCAGTGGTGAGGATGAACCGGACGCCCGCCTGCAGGTGAACGGTGCCCGTGGCGATCTCGCCAATCCTGATCTTCGGGCCGGCGAGATCTTGCAAGATAGCCAGCGGCCGACCCAGCCGGGCGGCGATCTCTCGCAGCCGGACGATGACCTCTTCATGCTCCTCATGGGAGCCGTGAGAGAAATTGAGTCGGGCCACATTCATGCCCGCGGCGATGAGGTGCTCCAGCTTCTCGGGAGATCGCGAAGCCGGTCCAATCGTACACACAATTTTGGTCCGTGGCATCAATTGCCTCCTCTCATCCTACGAGAACCAGCCGGAGGTCCATGACATTGGTGTAGGTCGGCCCCGTGATGAGCAGGTCATCCAATTGCTCGAAGAAATGGTAAGAGTCGTTGTTCCGAAGATAGCGCTCAGGGTCCAATCGCCGCTGACGGGCGCGAGCGACGGTCGTTCCATCGGCGATGGCTCCGGCAGCATCGGTCGGCCCATCGGTTCCATCCGTCCCCCCGCTCAGGATGACTACGCCGTTCAGCCCATCAATATCGAGAGCGGCGGCCAGGACGAATTCCTGATTCCGCCCTCCCAATCCGTCGCCGCGAATGGTGACCGTCGTCTCGCCGCCGGAGATGATGCATGCCGGCCGGGGTAACGGATTCCCCGTGCTGAGGATCTCCCGAGCGATGGCCGCATGGACGTGAGCCACCTCTCGGGTCTCTCCCCGAATGAAGCTGGACAGGATCAGACTGTGATATCCGAAGTTCTCGGCGCGCCGGCGGGCAGCGGCCAGGGCCAGGCGATTGTTTCCCACGATGACGTTCTGGACCCGCTCAAACAGAGGATCTGATGGTTTGGGGGTCTCGGGAATCTCGCCTCGCGCTCCCCGCTGAAGATAGTCCAGGACGCGCGCCGGGATTTTGGCTTCCAGGTCATATTTGGCCAGGATGTGAAGGCAATCGGCGAACGTCGTCCGATCGGGCACTGTGGGACCGGAAGCAATCACGTCGAGATCATCGCCGATGACATCCGAGAGAATGAGCGAGACGAGCGCCGAAGGGAAGGCCCACTGGGCCAGCCGCCCGCCTTTGACCCGGGAGATGTGCTTGCGCACGGCGTTGATCTCATGGATGGTGGCGCCGCATTGGAGCAGGAGCTGTGTGACGCGTTGTTTGTCGCCCAGCGTCAATCCTTCGGCCGGATAGGGCAGCAGCGCCGAGCCGCCCCCTGAAATGAGACAGATGACCAGGTCACGCTCCCCGGTGCGCTGGAGCAGGTCGATGATCTGTTCGGTTCCTTTGAGCCCCGCTTCATCGGGGAGAGGATGGCCAGCCTCCGTCACGCAGATCGTTTTGAGGGGAAGCCCGTAGCCATACTTGACGTTGATCCGGCCTTCTCGTATTCGATCGCCGAGAACGTCCTCCACGGCCCGAGCCATCGCTGCCGCCGCTTTGCCCATCCCGATGACGTAGATGCCCTCGTACGCCGTCAAATCATAAGACCGATCGTCGATGAGGAGATGCTGCCCGCGTCGGGCGAGGTGATGTTTGACGACACCCACGGGATCGACCGCCTTCAATCCCGCCTGGAAGATCTCCATCGCCTCGTTTCGCAATCGGATGACATCATGAGCCATTGGCCAGAAGTATACCGAATGCCCGAGACGCGTGACAAGCAGTCCGACCGAGGGCGCTCCCAAAGAGAAGGGCGAAGAAGCGCCGAAGGCCCGGCCAGTCATTCTTCGGCGATCGCTTGAGCGAGGAGGCGACACACCTGATCGCCCATCTCTCGAGTGCCCACCAGTTGACCCTCACCGCGATAAATGTCCGCCGTGCGATAGCCTCGTTCCAGGACGCCTTCGATGGCCCGTTCGATGGCTCGCGCTTCCTCGTTCAGCCCGAAACTGTGCCGGAGCATGAGCGCCGCCGAAGCGATCGTGGCCAGGGGATTGGCTTTATTCTGTCCGGCGATATCCGGCGCCGAGCCGTGGACCGGTTCATAAATACCGGTCGCCTCGCCCAGGCTCGCCGAGGGGAGCAACCCGATCGAGCCGGTCAACATGGCCGCTTCATCACTGAGAATGTCCCCAAACAGATTCCCGGTGAGAATGACGTCGAATTGTTGTGGTCGGGCAATCAACTGCATGGCGCAATTATCCACGTACATCGACGTCCATTCGACGTCCGGATACTGTCGCCCCACCTCGGCGACGACTCCTCGCCAGAGTTGAGAGCATTCCAGCACGTTGGCCTTGTCAACCAGAGTGACCTTCCGACGGCGTTGCCGAGCCGCCCGGAACGCCACGTGAGCAATGCGTTCAATCTCCGATCGGGTGTAGCGCATGGTATTGTACGCTTCATTGTCGTGGAGACCGCGCGGCGTGCCGAAGTAGATGCCCCCGGTCAACTCGCGCACGATGAGCAGATCGGTTCCCTCGACTACTTCGGGTTTGAGCGAGGAGGCGTTCAAGAGTGGTCGATAAACCAGCGCCGGCCGCAGGTTGGCGAATGTGCCCAGCTCTTGCCGCAGGCGCAACAGCGCCGTCTCCGGTTTGAGAGGGGGAGGCGCGTCATCATACTCGGGCGCGCCGACCGCTCCCAGCAACACGGCGGCGCTCTGTCGACAGGCGCGGAGCGTTTCTTCGGGAAGAGGGACGCCGACCGATCGGAGCGCCGCGCCCCCAATAGCGTACTCGTTGAGATGCAGTTGGTGACCGAATCGCTCGGCCACGCCGTGGAGGACGTTCACCGCCTGGGCCACGACCTCAGGACCGATGCCGTCCCCCGGCAGGATGACGATGTCGATGAGCATAGCACCTTCGCACCGAAAGATTTTTTAAACGGGGTAGGGTATTCGATTTCCGTCGTCGAGGCAATCCCTGGCCGAGTCTCCCGCCGCCGGCGACGTTCATGACCTCTTCCTTGCTCCCATCGAGGGAACTCGCTATTATCGGAGAGAGAATCCGATCGCGGAATGAAGAGCCTATGACCAATAAAGAGATCGCTCGCATCCTCTATGAAATCTCACTCTATTTGGAGATGGAAGGGGATCCTTTTCGACCGCGCGCCTACGAGAAGGCCGCGCACGCTATTGAGGCCGCCGTCGAGCCAGTGAGCGAGACCTACGCCCGTGGCGGGCTGAAAGCCCTCCAGCAGATTCCCGGCGTGGGGCGGAGCATGGCCGAGAAGATCGAAGAATTACTGACCACCGGGCGATTGCGATACTACGAGGAGTTGAAGAAGAAAATCCCCGTCGACGTCATTGGTCTGACGGCCATTGAAGGCGTGGGGCCCAAGATGGTCAGGGCGCTCTACGAGACTTTGGGCATCACCAACCTCGACGAACTCGAAGCGGCCGCCCGCGCCGGCAAGATTCGTCGCCTCCCCCATTTCGGCGAGAAGACCGAACAGAAGATTCTCAAGGGATTGCAGTTTCTCAAACAGCACGCCCAGCGATTTCTCCTCGGTGAGATATGGCCGCTGGTCGAAGAGATCGCCCAACGCTTGCGCGAGCTGAAGGAGGTGCAACGAGTGGAAATCGCCGGGTCCATCCGCCGTCGAAAAGAGACGGTGGGCGATGCCGATCTTCTCGTCATCTCCAAGCGGCCAGCGCCGATCATGGAGTTCTTCGTCTCCATGCCGGAGGTCATGCACGTCTACAGTCACGGCGAGACGCGGAGCAGCGTGAGGCTGAAGAATGGACTGGATATGGACCTGCGGGTGGTCCCCGAGAAGAGTTTCGGGGCGGCGCTCAACTATTTCACCGGGAGCAAGGACCACAACGTTGCGCTCCGTCGCATCGCTCAGGAGATGGGCCTGAAGCTCAATGAGTATGGACTGTTTCGCGGCACTCGGTTCATTGCCGGGCGGACCGAGGAGGAGATCTACGAGGCATTGGGGCTCAGCTACATCCCTCCGGAATTGAGAGAGAATCGCGGCGAAATTGAGGCCGCGCAGGAGGGGCGTCTGCCGCGGCTCATCCCCTATGGCGCGCTGCGCGGCGACCTCCAGGTGCAGACCAATTGGACCGACGGCGCCAATAGCATCGAAGAGATGGTGGAATCGGCCCGAGCCTACGGTCTGCAGTACATCGCCATCACCGATCATACGCGCGATCTGGCCATGACGCGGGGATCGGATGAGAAGAAATTGCTCGAGCAGATGGCCGCCATCGATCGCGTGAATCGGCGCTTGCGGGGGTTCCGGGTGCTCAAAGGAGCGGAGGTCAATATCCGCAAGGATGGGTCATTGGATATCGACGATGCCGTATTGGCCAGGCTGGATGTCGTGGGCATCGCCGTCCACACCCATTTCAATATGTCTCGGGAGGAGATGACGGCGCGCATCATTCGGGCCATGCGCAATCCGCACGCCGATATCCTCTTCCATCCCACCGGTCGCGTATTGCAAAAACGCGAGCCGTACGACGTGGATATCGAGGAGATCATCAAGGTGGCCAAAGAAACGGGCACCATCCTGGAGATCGATGCCTTCCCCGAACGATTGGATCTTCGCGACGAACATATCCGCCTGGCCGTGCAAGCTGGTGTGAAGCTGGTGATCGATTCTGATGCCCACAACCGCCATCATTTCTCCGTGCTGGAATACGGCGTCGCTCAGGCGCGGCGGGGATGGGCTCGCGCCGAAGACGTTCTCAACACGCTCCCCTGCGAGGCATTTCTCCGTCAATTGAAAGATGGGCGAGCGACCCGGCGAACTCGCCAAAGGGGCAAACGCTGAACTCCCCTCGCACATGGAATCGGAGATCGAAGCGGACCCCTCCCGATGGCCCTCCCCGGCGGGCGTCAAGCCCCCGCTCGTTGGCATCCCTTGGGCACGGCTTCCCTGGGCTGCACCCGATGCTCTTTGACTAACTCCAGGAAAGCGCTGGCCGCGTGCGAGAGGACGCGATCTCGCAAATATACCACGCGGAGCGTGCGCTTGATATCCATGTCGCGCACGGGGACGGAGACCAGTCGCCCGGTTCGAATCTCTTCCTCTACGCACATTCGAGGAACGATGGCCAGCCCCATGTCCATCTCGGCGAATCGTTTGATGGTCTCGATGGTGGCCAATTCGATGCTGATGTTGAGAGGGACCCGGTGATCGCGAAAGAGCTGAACGACCTTCTGTCGCGAGGGGGAGTGCACATTGTGCGCCAGGAACGTCTCCTGGCCCAGTTCTTCTACGGTGACCTCCGCTCTCTTGGCCAGTCGGTGGCGGGGGCTCATGATGAGCACGAGCTCATCTTCCAGAATGGGAAACGATTCCAATTCGCTGTCCTCAGGAGCGAACGAGAGAATACCAAAGTCGACCCGATGCTCCTTCACCGCCTTGGGCAGCTTCTCCGAAAACGTGCGGAACACCTCCACCTTGATGCGCGGATGCTTCTGACGATAGGCGAGAATGAGCTGGGGCAGGAGATAGAGACTGGTGCTCTCGTTGGCGCCAATGGTGACTTTCCCGTGGTGGAGTTGGCGCAGCTCCTCAATGGCGCTCACCGCTTCGCTGCGCAGGTTGATGATCTTCTGCGCATATTCGAGGAGCACCTCCCCGGCGTCGGTCAAGGCCACGTTCTTTCGCGACCGGTCCAGCAGCGGCGCGCCCACTTCCTCTTCCAGCTTCTTGATGGCAATACTGATGGCCGGTTGCGTCCGCGCTAGCCGCTCCGCCGCCCGCGAGAAGCTGCGTTCCCGGGCAATGGTCACTAGCGCCTCCAGTTGAGCAAATTCCATCGTTCCCTCGACGTTCGGTGCGTTCAGTCTCTTCTCACAGGGAGCCGCATTTTATCATAAACGAGATTAATTGTCACTGAAAAAGAATAAATTTTACAAACGGCGGTTTCCCTGTTAAAGTATCATGACGAGCGGTAGCGAGGCTGGGAGGTGCAATCAGGGAGATCACGCGATATGGCAGACCGGGTCATCATATTTGATACGACGTTGCGCGATGGCGAGCAGTCGCCGGGCGCGAGCATGAATGTCGAAGAGAAGCTGAAGATGGCGCAACAACTGGAAGCGCTCGGTGTAGATGTCATCGAGGCTGGGTTCCCCATCTCCTCGGATGAAGACTTTGAGGCGGTCAGAACCATCGCTCGCCAGGTTCGAGGCCCGGTCATCGCCGGTCTGGCGCGGGCAGTGCCCGAAGATATCGAACGGGCTTGGGAAGCGCTGGCCGATGCGCGGCGGCCGCGCATTCATACGTTCATCGCCACGTCGGACATTCATCTGGAGTACAAGTTGAAGAAGACGCGGGAAGAGGTCCTCGAGGATGCTCGCCGGGCCGTGCGATTGGCCAAGAGTTTCACCGAAGACGTGGAATTCTCCGCCGAAGATGCCACGCGAACGGATCTGGACTACCTCTGTCAGGTCGTCCAGGCGGTGATCGAAGAGGGAGCCACTACGGTGAACATCCCCGATACGGTGGGCTATACGATTCCCAGTGAGTTCACCACAATCATCACCACCCTGCGCCAGCGCGTGCCCAACATCGATCGCTGTCGGTTGAGCGTCCATTGTCATAATGATCTCGGATTGGCCGTGGCCAATAGCTTAGCGGCCATCCAGGCGGGCGCCCGTCAGGTCGAGTGCACCATCAATGGCATCGGCGAGCGGGCGGGTAACGCTTCGTTGGAAGAGATCGTCATGGCGCTGCACGTGCGGCACGATTTGCTCCCGTTCACGACCGGCGTGCGGACGCCAGAGATTTATAAGACGAGCCAACTGTTGAGCAACATCACCGGCATCATGGTCCAGCCCAATAAAGCCATCGTGGGCAAGAACGCCTTCGCCCATGAGGCGGGCATTCATCAACATGGGGTGCTCAGCCACAAGCTGACCTATGAGATCATGACGCCGGAGTCGGTCGGCGTGCCTCAGAGCACGTTGGTGTTGGGGAAGCATTCGGGGCGGCATGCATTGAAGAAACGCTACGAGGAGATGGGCTACCATCTGTCTCGGGCCGAGTTGGATAAAGCCTACAAGCTGTTCACCAAGCTGGCCGATCGGAAGAAGCAGATCTTCGAAGAAGATCTGCTCGTCATCCTGCAAGATGGGATTCGCGAGATCCCCGAGACGTATTCGCTTCGCCTCGTCCAGGCCTTGGCCGGTAATCATAAACCTTCGACGGCGACGGTCGTCCTGGAGCGGGATGGCCGTGTCTTCGTCCAGTCGGCGACCGGAGATGGTCCGGTGGCCGCGGCCTATGAAGCCATCGACGGCATCACCGGACTTCGCGGGGAAGTCATCGATTATACGATTCGGTCGGTGACCGGTGGGCGCGACGCCGTCGGCGAGGTCTTCGTTCATGTCAATTTCGATGGCCGGACGTTCACTGGCCGGGCGGCGAGCACCGACATCATCGACGCCAGCGCGCGCGCTTATCTGCATGCCGTCAACAAAGTGCTCTATGCTACGGAGCGCCAGAAAGCGTCCAGAGATGAGGTGCCCGTAGCCCAGCAGGCTTAGGAGGGAATGGGAATGAGGAACGAGTGGCGGAGCATGTCTGACCGGAGGCGATCCGAGCGCCTCATTGGTCGTCGTCTTTTCGGGCTCGTTCCTGATTCTCAGAGTTGCACGAGCCGGTGGCTTCCTGATCCCCTCACGAGGCTCCAGCTCGTCTCATGAACCCTCCTCCTGCACTCAGCCCTGGAGGGGTGGCCACCCCCGGTCACTCCTCCAGTCCTATCCCTAGGGGCGGCCCTCGTGCCGCCCCATTTCCATATCCGCTCCATTAATAGTGGCGGCATGTCCGTCAGGCTGATCGGCCGTCCGGTTGGGGAGCGCTCGATGGGCGCTCATTGCGCGCCCTCAGCCTCGGTGAGTCGGACGGTGGTGAGGATCTCCTGTTGCGTGACGGGGACGGTACCCACTTTGCCGATGACCACGCTGGCCGCATAGTTGGCCAGGATGGCGGCCTCCAGTGGTGGCGCTCCGCTGACGAACGAGAGAGCCAGTGCGGCCATGGTCGTATCGCCGGCACCGGTCACATCGTACACCTCGCGGGTGACCGTGGGGATATGCGTGACCTCACCGTCACCGGAAAAGAGCGTCATTCCCAGTTCGCCGCGGGTGATGAGCAGGTGCTGGCATCGGAGCCATTGGAGGATCGTTCGCCCTGCTTCGAGCAGCGACGCTTCGTCGGCGATCTCAATATGGGTGATCTGTTCGGCCTCCCGCTGGTTGGGTTTGAGCAGCGTGACCGGCGAGTAGTGTTTGAAATTGCGCAGCTTGGGATCGAGGAACACGGGCTTACTGGCGGCCTCGGCCAGCGGCAGAATGCGCTGAAGGAGGTGAGGCGTGATGACCCCTTTGTCATAGTCTGAGATGACGACGCCATCGCACTCGTCGAGCCGCTCGGTGAACAGAGCGATGAGCTGCTCGGTCAACCCGTGGCTGAGCGGCTGTCGGCTCTCACGGTCGGCCCGCACCACTTGTTGATTATGAGCGATGATGCGCGTTTTGACCGTCGTCGGGCGTGAAGGATCGACCAGGAGTCCGGATGTCTCGGCGCCCAGCTTGCGCAACGTCTCTCCGATGTGGTCGCCCGCCCGATCGCGACCTACGACGCCGAGGACGACGACGTCAGCCTCCAGCGAACGAAGATTGTGGACCACATTTCCTGCTCCCCCCAGGTGAGTGGATTCTCGTTCGATTTCCACTACGGGCACCGGCGCTTCCGGCGAGATGCGGCTGGCGCGCCCCCAGATGAACTCGTCGAGCATCAGATCGCCGATGACCAGAAGGCGCTTGGTGCCGAACTGGTCGAGCAATTGTTTGACGCGATGGAGGGATATAGTCGGTCGGTTCATAGCTTCATCCGAACCCACCCGGTCGTCAAGGCGTCGACTGCCTGACGCCCGGCGGCGATGATGAGGATGATGTCGAAGAGGTGCGACCGGCCTCGGCCAGTACGCGATCGACGGCATCCAGCACGTCTTCCACTTGAACGTAGGCGATGCGCTCGGTGGGCGACAGTCGCCGGCCCGACAGATCCCGGGTCGCCGTGACCATGGCGTGAGGGGTTTCGCCCCAGGGACCCCACACGGTGGGATCGGACGAGCCGAAGACGACCACCGTGGGACAGCGCATGGCCATGGCCATATGGGCGGGACCGCTATCATTGCCGATGAAGATGCGCGCCAGCGCGCAGAGCGCCATCACCTCCTTGAGGGGGAGGCCGGCGAAGGTGAACGTGCTCTGTCCGGCGAATCCCTTCAGGCTGTGTAACAGATAGTCTTCATGTTGAGCGGCGATGGCGACAGAGGGCAGTCCGTGCTGGGTGGCCAGATATCTCACCACCTGGGCGAATTTGCGGGGCGGCCAGCGCTTGTCATCGGCGGTGGCCGCCGGATGAATGAGGGCGAAGTGCCTGGGGACACCGGCTCGCGACAGTCGATGAAACGCGCGGTGGAACGCCGGATCGCCCGGGTATAGCGAAGTCGCCGGGATGCGCTCCACGGGCAGGCCCGCCCACTTGAGCAGGCCGATCTGTTGTTCCACCGAATGGACTGTCGGTTTTCCCCAGATCACATCCGGATCGGGAGCCCGGTGATTGAGCAGGAACGAATAGGCGTATCCGCGATACCCCACCCGATGCCGCGCGCCGACCAGCGCGCAGAGGAACGTCGCCGTCGTCCCTCCATGCATGTTGAAGGCGATGTCGAATTGCGCCGCCCGAAGTCGCCGAGCCAGGCGTACCCGCTCCAGCCCATCGCTGAATTGATTCCATCGGCGATCCAGAACGATGACTTCATCGACGTGAGGGTGCCCCTCCAGCAAGGGAGCGATCGGCGTTTCCAGGAGCACAGCGGTATGGACATCCGGACGATGTTGCTTGAGCGCCGCCAGGCACGGCGTCATCAGGACGGTGTCGCCAATCGAACGGAGTCGGACCAGCAAGACGCGATGGATCTGGCTCCAGTCGATGGAGGGATCAGTCTTCCGATTCGTCCACCGTAGCTTCATCAATCAACATCACCGGAATTCCATCGCGAATCGGGTAGACGCGATGGCAAACGGGACATTTCAATCCCTTTCCGTCGGCGGTCAATTGAACTTTGGCCCGTTCATGTTCGGTCTTGACGCACGCCGGGCAGGCGAGGATGTCCAATAACTCGGGCTTGATGCTCATCGTGTCACCGTCGCCTCCATGCTCGTGAAATAGGCAGCATTAATCTACCATGACGATCACCTCATTGTCAAAATGCGGCAGTATCTGGCCGAGTTGAGGGGGCAGGGGGTGATTACGCGCCGTCGGGGGTGGCTGGAGATTGCCGACCGGGAGCGGCTGCGAGGCATGATCGGGGCGGGTCGGCGATGAGGAAGGGGAGGATGGGGCGGGCTATGGAGGGAGCCTCTGGAGTGAGTCGAAACCGGAAACGTTTCCGCCTTGGAGGCGGCAACATTTCCGGTTTTTGGGGGGAAACGTTTCCTGGTAGGGATGGGGATTGGGGATTAATATGGTGGCGTGGCGATATTGTTG